>CAVSZI010000015.1:0-210485 GCA_963732345.1 uncultured Actinomycetes bacterium
CAGCCCATGCGCTTCGGGAGTTCTCCGCGACTTCGCGAACCCTCGGACTCGCGCTGCCTCGAGGAAACCGCACTCGATATGCCCTGCTGAGCCATGTGATCGTATGCCCCGGCCGCGAGCCGGCGCCACCAGGAGGCCGGGATTCGCCATCTCCCGAACGAGCGCATCACCGGTCCACCCCGGCGACGGCGCTGACCGCGCGCCTGTCCCTTGTAGGCGCGGTAGGTCCGCGTGCTGCTGGGGGCCAGCTCGGCGCGGATGTCCTCACGCGGGTTTGATATTCACCGAACCGCGTCCCGGGTGGCAGACGGCAGCAGGACTATCCCGTCGTCGTCGGCGTGCAGCATGTCCCCCGGCTGGAACGTGACGTGGCCGAACGTCACGGGTACGTCGACAGCACCTGTGCCGGTCTTCCCGCTCTTACGCGGGATGGTGCCCAGTGCCTTTATGCCGAGATCGAGGCCGCACAACGCCGCGCTGTCACGGACCGCCCCATGTACGACCAGTCCCGCCCAGCCGTTGGCCTGCGCTGCTCCGGCGATCAGGTCGCCGACGAGTGCTGTGCGCAGGGAGCCGCCGCCGTCCACGATCAGGACGCCGCCCCGGCCGGGCGTCCGCAGCAGATCGCGGAGCAGGCCGTTGTCCTCGTGGCAGGAAACCGTACGCACCGACCCACAGAAGATTCGCCGGCCACCGAACTGGCGGAACTGGACGTCACAGACCCGCACTTCCGGCCCGTAAGCATCGACCAGGTCGGCGGTCGCCAAGCTGGTGTCGGTCATAGCTCCTCCCGGAGGCCAGGTCCCCAGACAGCTCGCGCCATCCGGCTTGACGGCGCCGCCCACGCGATTATGCAACTCCACTGCTGAACTCGCCCAGCAGTGGCCGACTCAAGCCACGTTGCGCTGAGACCTCCTGACCGGTAAGTAGTGTGCCTTCCTGCATTTGGGCGGGTCTACTCGCTCGAGTGATCGATGTCCCCCTGCGCCAGGTCCTGCACTTGCTGCCTGGAGATGTTGAGATGAATGCCGCCGGTAAATCCGGACACATTACCGGAGGGGATAGCCACTTCCTTGTGACGCCACAAATGCCCCTCTTTGAGAAGTACGTGCACGTGGGTCATCTGGTGTGTGCGGGGGTCGATGCAGAGCGCACGTAGTTGCCCGATCTCGCCGTCATCGGCATCACGGACGTGATCGCCGCGGCGCTCCTCGTCCTCGGTAGGCAGGAGTATAGGAACGAGGTCCCTTTCTCCCGTCAGTACCTCCGCACGGACCGGCGAGATCTGCCCGCCGTCCACGACCGGCCCGTCGTCCGCTGGCCGCCACCCCTCCGTAACCAGCTCCAGTGGGCCCGCGTTGAAGATTTCCGCCAGAGTCTCTTCAGCGGCGACCAGATCCTTAAACTCCGCCTCGGTGTAGCGGAGCCGGATCTTGCCTGCTGGGGCGTCAACGTGGTCCAGTGGGACAAGCCGTGCCAGCCCCTCCCGGCCCTTCGGCTCGACCACGAGATGAGTTACCGTCCGGGTGCTGCGCTCGACGACTACGGACTTCACATCGCCGGAGACCTTACTATCGGTGGTGCGAGCTTCGCTCCCGATCACGAGCATTATCTCTGCCATAGTCAGCTTCCTCGTTCTCGACACGGTTATCGCGAACCCTGCGCTGGTGGGCCCGATGCGAACCATTGCGCCGCGCAGGATCGCATCTCGATAGTCGGTGGCGTTCCAGGTCCTCGCAAGGTGAGGGCCACAATCCAGCTCGCCAGCCAGAGGGATCCGGGCCTGCCCGGGGCTCACTGGTAAACGGGCCTGCGCCGCAGGTCAGCCGCGTGGGTGGCGGGCGAGCCGGCCTGTAGGCATGCTCTCCCCCGGCGGGGAAACCCGCGAGGTTGGCGGGACGCAGCCTCCAGGTGCGCCCTATCGCAGACCAGGGTACAGAGGCACCGCGCACGGAGGCGATGTGGACGGCCACGGCAACGGCACGGTCAATCGCGGTAGGGACCGCCCTTGCAGGCGGCCCCCCGCACAGATCCCAGCGAGCACTGCTAGCGCACTGGGCTCCTACCTTGGGTACGGGCGTCGAATCGGATGTTCGGCCAGGGATGCGTGATGCGGGCGGGAGGGAGCCACCGTGCTTCGAGTCGGCTCATCCGCTCCCAGGTCACCCGGTGGCGCTGGCTGCGGCGCCGCAGCGCCCGGCCCCAGTGCCGCGTGACCTGTTTTCGGAATGCCGACACGGCATGGATGTTGCCGGGAACCGCGTAGTACGCGATGTACCCGCGCACCACGCTGCCCAGCCACTGTCCCTGCTCCGGGATGGGCCAGTGACGGCGTTGCATGAGCAAGGCGTTCACCTCGCGCAGCTTGGCCGCCATTCTCTTCGCGATCGTCTTGCGCCGCAGCGCGAACCGTCCCGCCCGGGTCTTCCCGCACATGTGCGTGAAGCCGAGGAATGAGAACGTCTCGGGCCGGCCGAGGCCGCGCCGCCTGCGGTTCTCGGCGGCGAACCGCCCGAACTCGACCAGGCGGGTCTTCTCGGCGTTGAGCTCCAGGCAGAACCTGGCGAAACGTTCCACCAGGTCCGCATGGAACCGCTCGGCGTCAGAACGATGCTGAAAACCGGCAACAATGTCGTCGGCGAAACGCACGATGATCACATCACCATGAGCTTGCCGATTCCGCCAGTGCCGGGCCCACAGATCAAAGACGTAGTGCAGGTAGACGTTGGCGAGCAGGGGGGATGCGCTGGCCCCTTGCGGGGCTCCCTCCTCGCTTGCCGACCACGACCCGTCCTCGACCACTCCCGCGTTCAGCCATTTCTGGATGAGCCGCAGGACCCGTTTATCCGCGATCCGATGCTCGACGAACCTGCGGAGCCACTCGTGGTCGATGGCGTCGTAGAAGCCACGGATGTCCGCGTCGAGTATCCAGTTCACCTTCCTCTTTTCGATCCCGACCGCCAGCGCATCGAGTGCGTCGTGGGGCTTGCGCCCCGGCCGGAACCCGTATGAGAAGCCGAGGAAGTCCTCCTCGTAAATGGCATTCAGCACCTCGACCACCGCCCGTTGGACGATCTTGTCCTCCAAGGTGGCTATGCCGAGCGGTCGTTGCCGCCCGTCTGGCTTCGGTATGTACACCCTGCGAGAGGGGCTCGCCCGGTAGGCACCGCTGTGGACCCGGCGGAGCAGGTCTTCGAGGTTCCCCCGGAGATTCTGCCCGTAGGCGGCCCACGTCACCTGATCCACCCCCGGAGCGGCCTTCGGGCTGATCGCCGCGTAGGCCGCCCATAGGCGGGAGAGGTCGACGTGATGCAGCAGCGCCGTGAATCGCGCTCCCTTGTCCTTCCGTGCAACTCGGCGCACACGCTCCAGCGCACTTGACGCGTCAATATCACGGCCCTGAGTCCGCAACGCGTTTTGCTGGCCCGTGTTCCCCTTGGTCAGCCGCCTTTCCTCCACCAGCTCCGCCACCGGCTGCCCGGTCTTGTTCGCCAGCTTCGCAGGTACTACGCGGCTGTCAGACTTCCCGCGGTCGTTCATCTCGGGCTTACCGCCTTAGCATTCCCCGAGCGGCCCGCCCTGCCATCACAGCCAGACGGGCAACCGCGGGATCTCCCGGTTCTCGCACCTGAAGACTCAACGCATGCGCAGGCTCTTTGACCGCGCGGGGTCCGCTGGCAGCTCGCGATAGCGCGGCCAGCGATGTTGCCTTCCGGCCACTGGGACGGCGTCGGCACCCCGGACTGATGATTTCGCGGCTCAATAACCCAGCCTACGTTTCCCTCTGTCAACGCTTCGCCTGCGTCCTCACGGACACCGGCGCATGACTCGAGGTCACCGTGGATCGCTACTCCTTCGATGCAGGACGTTCTCATGTCCCTTCTCCAGGCCGGTTTATCCCGGCGCTCCCCAGTCGCGGCTCTACCAGCTCATCCGCCAGCCCGGCCCCATCACCGACCACACCTTCGAGATCACCTTCCTCGACCCCGGCGCGCGGGCCTGCGCGTTCACTTCGGCCAGACCCAGGCGATGCATGCGAACTGCCCAGGTCGGCAGGGTGGACCGTACCCGCTCAGCGCGGCACGCGAAGAGCCGGTCGGCGCCCTCCAGGACGACGGCATTCTTGGATGCCGGTCAGGATCGGCACGGTGACCAGCGCCACCGACCATTTCGTCAGCAGCGTTTGCCACCGGCTGATGGCGACCGGCATTCGCTGCCGCCATCTGGGGCCGATCTCGCTTGTGCCGTACCCCAGCGCGGCGTCGATGCCGGAGTTGACGACGGCGGCCAGGACAGCCTGAGCGTGGCGCCCGGCGGCACTCCTATCCAGCGCTCCTCCAGGTCCCGGACGTCCCGGGTGGCAACCCTCCTGGATCCCGGATAGCTCACTGCCCACGGCAACGTCGTCCGTCTTGCCTCGTCCGCCGTGGCATGGTGCGGGCTCATGGGGCTTGACAGGCCCATACCCAGCTGGAACTATCAGCGATAGGTTATCGATCGATGATAGGAAGCGAAGCGATCCGTGCAGATGACCGAGAGACAGCAAGCCGATCCACGGGAGCGCCGCCGGCAGGCGAAGCTGTCCGCGATCCTCGCCGAGGCCTGGGCGCTGGCCCATCGCGACGGCCTCGCCGTGATCTCGCTCCGGGACCTTGCCGACCGCGTTGACCTGCGCCAGCCGTCCCTGTACGCCTACTTCGACTCCAAGCTCGGCCTGTACGACCTGATGTTCGCCGACGGCAACCGCCAGCTCCTGGAGAGGGTCCGGTCCCTGTCCCTCGGCGACGACCCCCGCCAGGCGCTCGTGGAGTTCACCGAGGCACTGGTGCGGTTCTCGACCCAGGACGTGGTACGCCACCAGATGCTCTTCCAGCGGACAATCCCCGGCTTCGAGCCCTCTGCGGCGTCCTACGCCCTCGCCGTGGAGTTCTACGAGATCGCCCGCCAGCGACTCAGCGCGGCCGGCGTGTCCGATCCGTCCGACCTCGACGTCTTCAGCGCCCTGGTGAACGGCCTCGCCCACCAGCAGGTGGCCAACGACCCGGGCGGCGATCGCTGGGTCCGCCTAGCCCAGCGGGCAGTTGAGATGTTCCTAGCCGATGTCGACCGGCACCGGCAGCAAAGCACCCGCAAAGGGAAACGACCATGAGCCAGGCCACCATCAAGGATGTAACCACCGTGCCGAGGATCGCCCACGGCGAGGCGATGCAGATCGCGGCGGTGGAGAACGCCAAGTTCGCCGCGCTGCTGCGCAGCCTCGACCCCGGCGACTGGGCCAGGCCCACCGACTGCACGCTGTGGGACGCGCGGGCCCTGGCCGCCCACGTCGTCGGGTCCGCCGCCGGCCAGGCATCGCCGCGCGAGTTCGCCCGCCAGGTCCGCAAGGGACGCCCGCTGATCGCTGAGATCGGCGGCCAGTACTGGTGGGACGGGATGAACCAGCTCCAGGTCCGCGAGCGCGCCGGGCTGAGCACCGAGCAGCTCATCACCGAGTGGGACGTCGCCTCGGCCAGGGCCCTGCGGGCCCGCACCCGCCTCCCGCGCCCGATCGCCAGGCTCCCCCTGCTCAACCTCCCCGCCCCGGTCGGCCGCCAGCCGCTGTCCTACCTGTTCGACATCGGGTTCACCCGCGACGGGTGGATGCACCGGATCGACCTGGCCACGGCTACCGGCAAGATGCTCGATCTCGACCCCGGCCACGACGGCCGCATCGTCGCCGACCTCGTCGCCGAATGGGCGGGCACCCACGGCGAGCCCTTCACCGTCTCCCTCGACGGCCCGGCCGGAGGGGAGTACCGCTCAGGGGCCGGCGGTGAGCACGTCGACATGGACGCCATAGAATTCTGCCGGATCCTGTCCGGACGCGGCCAGGGCACCGGCATCCTGCGCCACCCCCTGCCCCTCTAGCCCGGCCACCTCACCCCAGGACCCGGCCGCCTGAACCCGCAAAGGAGCGCGCCATGGACACCCAGACCAGCGAGATCGCCGAGGGGATCTACCGGTTCTCCACCTTCGTGCCCGACGTCGGCCCGACCGGCCTCACCTTCAACCAATACCTCATCGACGACGAGCAGCCGCTGCTGTTCCACACCGGACATCGAGCCACCTTCCCGCTCCTCGCCGAGGCCATCGCCGCGATCATCCCGCTTGACCGGCTTCGCTGGATCGCCTTCGGCCATGTCGAAGCCGACGAGTGCGGGGCCATGAACCAGCTGCTCGCCGCGGCGCCTCAGGCCGAAGTCGCTCATGGGGCGCTCGGCTGCATGGTGTCGCTGAACGACCTGGCCGACCGGCCGCCCGTGCCGCTCGCCGACGGCCAGGTCCTCCAGCTCGGCGCGCACCGGGTGCGGCATATCGACACGCCACATGTCCCGCACGGCTGGGAGGCCAGGGTCCTGTACGAGGAAACCACCAGCACGCTACTGTGCGGGGACCTCTTCACCCAGCTGGGCAACGGCCCGGCGATCACGACCGGCGACATCATCGGCGCCGCCGCCCAGGCAGAGGACGCCTTCAGGGCCAGCTGCCTGACACCAGACACCGGTCCCACGATCCGGCGACTGGCCGACCTCAACCCCGCCACGCTCGCCGTCATGCACGGCTCCTGCTTCACCGGAGACGGGCCAGCCGCGCTAGGAGCACTCGCGGCGGACTACGACCAGCGTCTATGTTCCCGTCACGAACCTCTGATCACCCCGCCGCCATCGTCGATGGCGAGTTGATCCATCTGCCAGCGGCCCAGCAGCTCGCGGCAGCGGGCGCCGTGCTGAACCCCGCAGTTGCCGATCCTGGTGGTGCGGGGTTCAGCCGGCCGATCTCACCGACTCCAGCCCTGTTGGCCGCCGCGCGCCAGAATTCGGGACTGCCCGCCTGCGCGCTGGCGCACGATGATTCCCTCTGCCGCCAGACGCCGGCACAACTGGTTGACGTAGGCCCGGTTCATTCCGGTGGCCGCGGCGACCTGGTTGTCATCCGTCGGCTCGGTGCTACCGGCAGGGACGATGTGCCAGATCATCCGTGCCACGAAGACGGGCGGCGGCCGATTCCGGTCATATTCGCAGGCCAGAAGGCCACTTGTGTCCGGCTCTGTCGCGCCGTGCAGCCCCGTCATCGCAACGCTAGTCTCTTGATCTTGAAACCCGGCGTTCGAAATAACGCGTTGAGCTGGTCCTGGTGGAGCTATGGGGATTCGAACCCCAGACCTCCTCCATGCCATGGACGCTCGTCCCGTCTGAGCAGGTCGCGCTGGGTCGCGTCAGAGCAGGTCAGGGCCGTAAGGCCGTCTGGCTGGTGCTGACCCGGTCCGGCGTTAACCGGGGCCGTTGTCACTTGGTTTGTCACTGGCTTTCCGGACCTCACTGCCGAAGGTGAGGTTTCATGGCGGCTCGAATCGAAGACGACTTCATGTGCGCCGAGTACGACGGGCGCGTCATCGCGACCGCGCGGTACAGCTCATACGCGGCGGCTGATGGCCAGGGCGGGTGGACCGTGTTCTGGTCTCCCCCGCCGCTCGTTCACCCGGAACCAGGCGATCACGGCCATGGTGCTCGCGGAACGGCTCGCCGCCGGGTACGGCGACAACGACCTGTTCGTCATCGGCTGGCGTGAGGAGCTTGGTCTGTGACGGACCGGCTCATCAGGATCACGTCGGCGCTCGCGGTGATGGCGGTGGCCGTTATCTCCGCCATCATCTCGTACCAGCATGCGTTCGAGCTGGTGCGATCGCACGGGGAGTCCGGCGTGACGGCCCGGCTACTGCCGTTCACAGTGGACGGGCTGATCTGGGCGGCGTCCATGGTGGTGCTGGACGCCAGCCGCCGGGGCCAGCCGGTACCGCGGCTGGCGGTCTTCAGCTTGGGTGGCGGCATCGTGGCCACGGTCGGTGCCAACTTGGCGCACGGCGTGGGACACGGCCCAGTCGGCGCACTGGTCAGCGCGTGGCCCGCGCTGGCACTGGTCGGCTCGTTCGAGCTTTCTCCCCGGGTCCTCTGGCTGTCGCGCGACGTGGCACTGGAGCGTCCTGCGGAGAAGTTTTGCAACACATCTCGCAGGTGCGCGCTCGTCATCGCTGCTGATCAGAAGCCTGACCCGCGCGAACCCGCCACATGTGCAACACCTCGCGTGGCGGCGGCGAGTAGTTGATCATGGCTCTACCAGGATGATCCGTGAAGACGCCCCATTTGTCCCGGTCCTGACCCCCAGAGAACGAGCTGCTGATGATGCTTGTCCGAACCGGGCGCGGCACTGAGATGGGTGAGGTTGAGCCAGAGGTCCATGATCAGGCTGTACTACCGCTGGTGCAACTACCATCGCAGGAACTCACGGTTGCACCAAACCCTGGAGCAGGCCGTCCATGCGTCGCACGAGGCGGGCCACAGCCAGCGCGCCATAGCTCGGGAACTCAACATTGACCGCCGCAAGGTTAAGCGCATCCTCGACCGAGCGGCCTAACACAGTTCAGGACGCCCGACAGGGTCAGGCCCGGATGTCCTGGCCTGACCCTCTCGGGCGGCCCAGCGCCTTTTCCTTTGCCGAACCCGCCGTTCTGGTGGGCGGTACAAGACCTGAACTCGTGACCTCTTCCGAGTCAGGGAAATCCAGGGCCGTTCCGGATGTCTGTCACCGTCGGACTGAGTTCGAACGGGGAGTCCTTGACCTGCGTGAACATTCTGAGTGGGTCGCGTTGAGTCCGGGGAGTGAAAGGCCGGCGAACCTGCGTTTCGAATAGTGGTGCCGCCGAGGTGACTACAGTGGCCAAGTGGCGGCTGCGTGTTCCGCTCGCAGGGCCTGGGGGCGCCTAAGCTTCAAGCCAGAAACGATTGGTGACAAGATTTGTGTAGCGTTCGGCGCCGAAATCGGGCACCTCGGCCTGGAACGAGGGCACCGCACACCGACTATCACCCGCAGAGGCAGCAAAGTCATCACCGTCTCGGTCGCGCCTGCGACGCCGACCGGCTCTAGCCCGTGTCTCACGGACGCCTCGAAGATTCGAGCGACCGCGCCGGGTAGGCAGTGTCACTTGTTGGTCGGCTCGGCGGATGAGTCGCTTTCCTCTTCGCTGAGGCCGTACGAGACTCGGATCGTTTCCCGCATCGTTAGCGGATCTTGTACCGCATCAGCCCACTTGGCCAGGTCGGTCAAGATCTCCGCGATCTCCGCGAAAGTCAGCTCTGCGTCCACCGTCCGCAGCCCGTCGTTGGTCAGCCAGACCGGCAGAGTGCCATCGGGGGGTAGCTGCCCAGACTTGATGGCCGACTCTATGTGCTTGGTACGGTTACACAGCAAGTTCAGGCGCTGGACGACGGAGCCATCATCCTTGACAAAAAGGATCCTCTCGCCCTTGACGAGAACGGCCCACGCTCGGTCAGCTTGCGATAGGAACTGTTCCCAGTGCCCGATGGCGTTGATGTACTCAAAAACGGCGTTGGGACGCCGGTCAGCGAGGTGCGTCAGCGTCAATCGCCTGGCTTCCTCGTACTCTCGGAACGCAGCTTCCGTACGGCGCAGGAAGTTGAACAGCGTGCGCCTCATATCATCGTCCATAGTGACGCGAGCCCAGCTATTCAGGATAAAGTTACCTAGCCAGTGCCCTTGCTCCCGGCTGACAGCTGACGTATCCGGGATGGTCGCGGCAGTAAAACTAGAAAACCCTGGGGCGACGTACTTATCCGTGAAATTGCCCGTGGGCCGCAACAGCATGCCGAGAGCCTACAGCCGGTAACAGGTCCGCCGCATCGGCTTATCGACCCGTTGACGGCGAGCGATTCAGCCCTCCGGCCACGAGCCACCCCTTGTTATGCTCTGCTCATGCTTACTCACCGAATGCGGCTCGTCCGTGGGCGATATATACGGACTTTGCGGTCACCGAGTGAACTGGCTACCCGGACCATCACGGTCATAGACATGATGACCCCGCGCCGGGCTCAGGCGGTGGCCGAAGTCCAAGCGATCCCACCAGACGCTGCCCGCGCCCCGCACGCCATCACCAGCATGTGCGCGTTGAGATCGGTCCGTCGCCGCGGGCTGCTCCGGCCTTCGAGGTACTGAAGTGCTGAGGTGCTGGGTCTGCGATTCGGCCAACGAGGTCGGAGGCGCAGGGAACGCTCTTGCCATGGTGCTGGCTGTGCTGTCCCGAGCGGCGCGGTAAAGTCTTTCGACGGCGCCTTGGCGTGGCGAAAAGACTCCGTCTGCCGATGGATTGAGGTTCCGGAGGCTACCCGCCCACAGGGTAGGTCATCTATGGAAATTCAAGCTCTTCAAGGTTGCAGGTGGTCCGCAAACGCGGAGCTGACACGGAGGGCCGCGACGCGAGTAAGGGGGTCCGTTGAATGACGGCTTCGGCCATCGACTTCGATCAGCTACTGAAGCTGCGGCTCCTGGTCGCCCGCTTCGGCGAGATGGATCTTGCAAGATGGTGGAACACGAAGGGGCAGCTCGGGAGCCTTGGGGCTGTCACGCTCCGACGCGGTTTCCCGCGCACCCACCACTTCGCACAGGCGCGCTCTGTTTTTGCCGTCGCTGCCCACCGATGTGCGGACGTCTTCGATCCGCCCGGTTGTGTCACGCTATGGCGCCTTCCTGAGGAAATTGAGGCGGAGTTCGACGCACGCTGGGATCACTGGCTCGACAATGCTCCTCAATGGACGCCATTCTTCGAGAGGCTCGAGACGCTAGAAGAGCATGACCTCACTTTGATCTTCCGCACGTTCGATGTAGTGAGCGACCGGGACGCCGAGAGTTATTCAAGGCTACGCCGGTCGGCTGAGGGGCGTGCCGTGCCGTTGCCTGGCGAGTTCTCAGGCACGGACGCCGATGTGGCGCTGCTGGCGCTGGGATTCGCGCGTGGCGAGACCAGTGCGCTCGCTGTCCCCTACCTGAGGAGGGCAGACGGGTGAGGTCGGCCTCGCGCGCAAATGTGGCATCGTCCTTCACAGTCATTAAAGGTGCGATGATCGAGGAGACGTACACCGTATTCTCGGAGTGGGACGATGGCTGCTCGAAGCGTGAGAACCTCGACCGGCTGCGCTCGAAGAATCTCATCGGATCCGGGAGCGCGACATGGCTTCGAGACGTGGCGAAAGTTCTCAACCGCCGCTTCGAACCGCAAGGCCGCGATTGGGCACTCGTCCACTTGGCGAAGACTGGCTGCAGCCTCGACGAGTGGAAGCCTCTGCTACTTTGGCACATGACCCGCGATGAATTCCTGGTGCGCGACTTCCTGCAGAACTGGCTTTTCCCGGCATATGAATCCGGGGCATTTCGGGTACGGTCCCAGGAAGTCGCGTCGTACCTCGCCGACATCGGCAAGCACGGGGGAACGACCGAGCACGCATGGTCGGAAGCGACGACCAAGCGAGTTGCAGTGGGTCTCCTAGCGATCGCGGCTGACTTCGGATTGCTTCGCGGCGGCGTCGTCAAGGAATTCGCTTCGTATCACCTGCCCGAGCGCAGTTTCCTCTATCTCTTGCACGCCCTGATGGAAGACAAGCAAAGTCCGGGCAAGATTATCGCAGCGCCCGACTGGCGCCTCTTCCTGATGCGCCCTTCGGACGTCGAAGACGAGCTTCTTCGCCTGCATCAGTTCCGCAAACTCGAGTACCAGGTCGCGGGCAGTCTAGTGCAGCTGACGCTGCCCTGTGCAAGCTCACGTCGCTACGCGGAGAGGATGGTCGCATGAGCGATCTCGAACACCGCATCAGGGAAAACCTTGAGCCAATTCTCGAGCTGTCCGACCCAAGGCAGCGAATAAGCGCGTACCACGACATGCCTTACGCGCTCCTGAGATACGATCCTGAGGATGAGTTCGCCCTGCGCACACAGGTGACGCTACTGGAGACACGCCTCTCGCAGAAGGGCAAGCGTATCAAGCGAATCTCGCTCGCTGAGTGCTTGGACGAGGCGATGCGCTCACAGCGCCCACTTGAGGAGTGGTTCACAGCCGAGCGCGAACAGGGTGTCGAGACCATCGTCGAGACCGTACACGCAGTCCTTTCGGAGTACGAACCACTCGTTGACCTCGTCTCAGCGCGCATGCCGAAGGATCCCGATCCCCTGCGAGACATCGTCTTCATCCTCCGAGCAGGTTCCTTGTTCCCGGTGTACCGGACGTTCTCACTACTTGAGCAACTGAAGGGCCGCGTCCACGTCCCGACCGTTCTCTTCTACCCCGGCGGCCTCGACGGGGCGGCGGGCCTGTGCTTCATGGGAGTACTCGACGCCGAGCACAACTACCGCCCAAAGATTTTCTGATGAGGATTCCATGATGACGACCACTCAGCCTATCGCGACGCTCTTCGATAAGGACATCCATCGACGTATCGAGGAGGTCATCAAGGTCGACCAGACCGACGAAGAGATCATCAGAGATGAGATCAGCGAGTACGTCGTCACCGACGTTATCCGCACCCATTACACGAACATCCTTGATGCTTACCGTGAAACTCCGAACAAACCACATGAAGGCATCGCGGTTTGGGTGTCGGGCTTCTTCGGGTCAGGTAAGTCGAGTTTCGCGAAGATGCTCGGCTTGTCAATTGCGAACCGGATGGTCGCCGGGGAACCCGCCGGGGAGCGGTTCGCGAGACGGGCGCGTGGCGACAAGCTGCAGGTGCTGCTGAAGGCGATAAACGAGAAGATCCCGACACACGCAGTCATCTTCGACGTCTCGACAGATCGGGGCATCCGCAGCGGCAATCAGACCCTCACCGAGATCATGTACGGACTGTTCCTGCAGAGCCTCGGATACGCGAAAGACCTCGATCTCTCGGAGCTGGAGATCGGACTCGAGAAGAAGGGGCAGCTCACCAGGTTCGAGGAAGAGTACCAGAAGATCTACGCGAAGGACTGGTCCGCCGAAAAGGGTAAGGTTGCCTTCGCGCTCAGTGAAGCAAGCCGCGTGCAGCATAGCCTTGACCCGGAGACCTATCCGATGGCGGATTCCTGGATAAAGGCCGTCAAGAACAAAGCGGACATCACACCCGCCAAGTTCGCCGAGCGCGCTAGTGAGTTGATGGAGCGCCGTCAGCCTGGGCGCGCGCTCATGTTCGTCGTGGATGAGGTGGGTCAGTTCGTCGCACGCGACGTTCAGAAGATGCTTGACCTTCAAGCCATCGTGCAGAGCCTCGGGGTGAAGGGCCGGGGAAAGCACTGGGTCGTCGTCACCTCACAGGAGAAACTAGGCGAGCTCGTCAGCGGTCTAGACGACAAAAAGATCGAACTCGCACGACTCATGGACCGGTTTCCCCTGCAGGTACACCTGGAGCCGTCCGACATCTCTGAAGTAACGAGCCGACGTGTCCTCTCGAAGAACGCCCCCGCACAGGCGATACTCGGGAAGCTCTTCGACGAATCTCGCGGGCGCCTCATTGAGCACACAAGGATCTCTGCCGATATCCGGCTGCCCGAACTGACCCGTGACACCTTCGTTGACCTGTACCCGCTGCTGCCGTATCAGATCGACCTCATAATCCAGGTCGTCTCCGGTCTTCGCACGCAAGGCGGCGCGAGCAGGCATGTCGGTGGCGCCAACCGGACCATCATCAAGCTCGCGCAGCAGCTACTGATCAATCCGGCTGTCGACCTCGCCAGTGCGCCGCTCGGTGCGCTCGTTCGCCTCGACCAGGTATACGACCTCGTCGAAGGGAATATCGGCTCAGAGATACGCGCCAAGATCGCCGCCATCGCGAAGGAGCTGAGCCACCCGCTCGCGCAGCCTGTCGCCAAGGTCATCTGTCTCCTCCAGTATGTGAAAAGCGTCCACCGCAGCGCCGAGAACATCGCGGCCGCGCTATGTCCGAGCGTCTCAGGAGACTCGCAGCTCGCCTCGGTAAAGGAGGCGTTGCGGGAGCTCGAGGCTACTCAGAAGGTCCGCCGCGGTGACGATGGCTACCGCATCCCGACTCCCGCAGAGGACGACTGGGAGCGTCTTCGCAACGGCATTAGTCCCAAACCTGGCGACTCACATCGGCTCTACGCCGAAGTTGTCTCGGCGTTCTGGCAGCCGCAGCCTTCGCACACGCTCTTCGACACCAAGACATTCAAGGCAGGCCTCGCGCTCCAAGGCCGCGACGTCACGAGCGGCGACATGGTGTTCCAGCTGTTTCTCGCCGACGATGGAACAGCATTCGAATCACTCTCGTCGGAGCTGCGCACCCGCAGCCAGCAAGAGCGCAAGCACGTCTTTTGGGCTGTAGCTCTGAACGACGCGATCGACCGCGAGACCGTCGAGCTCTTCCGCTCGAGGGAGATGCTCGCGCGGAAAGAGCGCGAAACTAAGGGCGAAGACACACCGGCCCTCATCGCTGAGGAACGCGTTCGCCAGCGACGTCACAGTGAGGAGCTGCGACGGATGCTGCGCTCCGCGTGCCTATCGGGGCGCGTGTACTTCCGTGGCAATGACCGTAGCCCGGGCGACAAGGCTGTCGATGTCAACAAGTCTGCTGCGGAAATCCTCGGCCAGGTACTGCCCGAGATTTTCGATCGCTTCAAGGAGGCCGCGGCGAAGACCGCCGACCTCAAGAAAGGCACGGATGCGCTGTTCACCGCCGAGAGCCTGCGGGGACTACCTGCGGTATTCGGCAATCTGGGCCTGCTGCGCGACGAGAAGGGCAGCGCCGTGTTCCGGGTCGAAGGTGGTCCTCTCAAGGAGGTCCGCGATCGTATTGAGGAACGAGCGAACTACGGTGACACGGCTAGCGGGCGGTATCTCGAAGGTGAGTTCGCGAAGGAACCCTTCGGTTGGGACTTCGAAACCGTGCGCCTCCTTGTCCTGTCTCTGCTGCGAGCTGGCCAGCTCGAGGCAACCAGCAAGGGGCAGACCCTCGACGTCGTAACCAGTGTCGAAGCGCGTGACGCCTTCTCGAACAACAACGTATTCCGCCAGGCATCCTTCCGTCCGAAAAAGGGCATCGAGTTCGAAGAACTGGTAAAGGCTTCCGAGGCCTTCCGCGACACATTCGGGAGCGAAGTCCGTGAACTGAACACTGCGGCGATCGTACAGGAGCTACGCAAGGAGATCACACGCAACGAGGACATGGTCGCCTCCGCGCTCTCGACGCTCACGACAAACCGGCTCCCTGGCGGCACCGCGCTGGAAGGCGCTCTCGGCAACATGAAAGCGATCCTGCGCGGCTCGGACGACAACGCGATCGCTACGTTCAACGCGAGCCACCGCGCCATCAAGGACGCCGTGAAGCGTGCCGTGGAGCTTGACCAGACCCTGTCCGAGCCATGCCTGCACGACCTTGAGCGCGCCCGTCAGGCGCAAGCCACGCTGTGGTCATTTCTGCGTCAGGAACCCGACATCGTCGATGAACTTCGCGTCGGCGCCACGGCACTGGACGACCTGCTGGCGCGCGAGACATTCTTCAAGGAGCTGCCGTCCATCGAGCAGTACACAACGGCGATCGAGTCGGAGTATGAGCGTCGATTTGAGGGTGCCCTCGATGCGCGCGTTGGCGCTTACGACACTGCCTTCGACCAGCTGGTAAAGACACCCGGCTGGGCCGAAATCGATGACGATCAGAAGGGTCGACTGATCGAGCCCTTTGAGCGAGGGCGGCAGCGCGACACCGATGGAGTCCCTATCCCCCAACTCCGAGCAGATCGAGACGCATGCGACGGCCGCCTCCGGGCGGCCATCACCGAACTACGGCGAATCATCGATGGCGAACGCGTCGTCATCCTGAACGTCAGCAGCTACTTCGCAGACGGCATCGAGACAGCGGAGCAACTCGACGCCGCATTGGACGGTATACGCGAGGAGTGCACGCATCTTATCGGTGCCGGCAAAAAGATCATCATCCAGTAGATCGGCTATCGAACAAGCCATGACGATCTCGGAACCCAACATCCTTGAGGCGGTCGCTCGCTATCAGCGCGAGTACGACCGATACCTGAAGCTGTGCGCCCGCGTCGCTGAGATCTGTCGCAATGAAATCATCGAGGGCAACGCCATACGCGCACAGGTGACGTTCCGTGCTAAGAGTCCCAAGAGTCTAGAAAACAAGCTGCGAAGGTACCGGATCACCGGATCGAAAGAAATGTCGAACGTTGACTCGGTCTTCGAGCAAGTGCGAGACCTCGCCGCGGTGCGGATCGCGACGTACGAACGAAATGATGAGGACAAGGTCTCCGCTGCTCTTTGTCATCGATTTAGGGGTAATAGCGGAGCCGAGGTAACTCCAGATGTGCGCGACAAGCATCAAAACAATCCAGAAAGCTTCTATCGAGCGACTCACTTCGAAGTCTATCTTCCTTCCTCGGACCTTGTCGGGACGTACGCCAATGTTGATGGCGTTCCCTGCGAAATTCAGGTTTGCAGCATGATGGCCCATGTATGGAATGAAATCGAGCACGATCTAGGATATAAACCTTTGAGTGGTGTTCTCTCGGAACTCGAGAAGAGCATCCTAGTCAACCTTGGTCATCTGAGCCGCACAGGAGATGGCACGATTAGTCAACTTCTTGCGGCGACCGACGCACGGCACGCCGATCAGACAGACGCATTCACTGATGTCTACGACTTTGTAGCCCGTATCCGTCGCTGGTTTCCCGGCGTCGATTTTGGGCGTAATGCGGGCCCATTGTTTGAAGAGCTGCAGCAGTTGCGTCTCGTGACTCCAGCAGGAATTGCCAACCAAGTTGGCGATGCCGAGAAAGTTGCGACCATATCACACGAGAATCTCGTTGGGCTCAAGGTTAAATTTCGAGCACGTGGCGAGACGCGCTACGAGTTCGAAGAGAACTCAGCAGACCTTCTCCTCGTGGCGCTGCTCCCGAAACTTGCCAAACACATCCTGAGCAACCATCCAACCAGAAGGGGTGTGGGCGGGCCCACGCGGATCAGCTGGATTGCCAGTCGATTCCTTGAAATCGAAGGTGACAAGAAGGACGACGAGGAAGCAAACCTTGGATAGAGACACGCGCAACGCCATCGAACGCGCCACCCAACGAGCACGAACAATCTTGGAGGACGACTTCGCGGCACAACTGGAGGGCAATTTCGACATACATCGGAGTGGGACCGTTGCGCCAAAGGTCGGCGCGCATCTGTCGCCACGTGAGGTATTCCAGCGCGAGAGAGTCACCGCCGCCATAGAACACAAGCGAGCCGCCGGAATGGACGCCGCACAGGCAGTGGCGGACTATGTCCGCGACGCGGCGTTCACTACCCTGAACCGTTTTGTTGCGCTTAAGATGCTTGAAGCTCGTGAACTCCTACAGGAGTGCATTACAAAGGGTGAGCAGTCCTCAGGGTATCTAGAGTTCTCCGGCTTGGCGCCCGGACTCCTCCTGCTTCCCGATAGCGAGGGGTACCGTATTTACATAGAGTCACTATTTGATGAACTGTCGACCGAGGTGAAGGTCCTCTTCGATCGCCGCGATCCCGCATCGGCACTCTGGCCGAAGCGCCCAACTTTTGAGCAACTGCTCGAAGTCTTGAACAGCGCGGAGCTTAAAGACGTCTGGGGCATAGATGAGACTATCGGCTGGGTGTATCAATTTTTCAACGCAAAGGAAGAACGCACTGCGATGCGCGACCCAGAGCAGGGAGGATCGCAGACACCCCGGAATAGCCGCGAGCTTGCCATCCGCAACCAATTCTTCACACCTCGTTACGTCGTCCAGTTCCTTACGGACAATACGCTCGGCCGAATCTGGTATGAGATGTGCGGCACCAAGACAGCACTCGGCAAACGTTGCGAATATATGGTGCGAAAGCCCAGCGAGGAGTTCACGCAGCGCCCGAAGAAGGATCCGCGCGACATTCGCGTGCTCGACCCAGCCTGTGGCAGTGGTCACTTTTTGCTTTATGCCTTCGACCTGCTCCTGACAATCTACGAGGAAGCGTACGCCGATCCAGACAGCCCGAAGAGCGATGCCACAGACGGAACCCTCGCGACCGACTACCCGAGCCTTGACGCGCTCCGGAAAGCTATCCCAGGGCTTGTCCTGGCGCACAACCTCCATGGCGTCGACATCGACCCGCGTTGCGCTCAGATCGCGCAACTCGCCCTATGGATGCGAGCGCAGCGCGCATATCGCGATCTCGGTATTGATCGCGCTGACCGCTCCCAGATCCGCCGATCCAAGGTCGTGATCGCTGAGCCCTTGATCGCCGACGACCGCATTGTGGCGGACTTCGTCGCGCGTCTGGACGATGTCGTTCTAGGGCGTGTCTTCACCGATCTCGTAGAAAAGCTCAAGCTTGCGGGAGATCTCGGTGTGCTGCTCCGCGTTGAGTCAATAATGACGCAGCAAACGAACAACGGTCAGATGGATCTCCTCGCCCCTCCGGAGGAACAAATTCGCGCTACGCTTTCTCGTTTCGTCGCTGACGAGGAGGGTGGCTCTGATACTCGGAGACGTCTTTTTGCCGACGATACAGTGAATGGGCTAGGCCTTCTTGAGATCTCGGAACAGCGGTTCGACGTCCTTTTGATGAATCCGCCTTTCGGAGCGATAACCGATCACGCAGCCGACTATCTTACGCGACAGGATTGCGGGAATCTTTATTCCGCCTTCGTACGTCGGGCAGTTGAGCTAGGAACGGAAGCGATAGGATGCATTACGGATCGGACATTCTTGACACAGACATCCTTTATGTCGTTCAGGCGCGAGCTACTGACAGGAGAGATTGCGCTCCATGCGCTATGCGATCTTGGGTGGGGTGTGTTGGATGCCAACGTTCAAACAACCGCATATGTCTTGTTGAAAGGGTCGCAAGACATAGCTTTTTTGGATCTCCGTGACGCTGCAGATAAGTCGACAGAGCTAGCGAAGTCCGAGAGATGGAAGTGGGTATCCACCAAGGCGTTCGTGAACTTGCCGGACAGCCTCCTCGCATACGCGCTGCCTTCAGTCGTCCTTCGGCGGGTGTCCGAATGGAAATCACTATCCGAACTCGCCTCCTTGCCTCGTGGCCTTGGCTCAAATAAGGCCATACGCACTTACCTGGCCTGGGTGGAAATCCCGCAATCCACAGAAACGGAGTGGCACTGGGAGCCTCTTTCAAATGGCGGTGAGTTCTCGCCGTGGTGGCGGGAAGATCGCGGCGTGGCTGACTGGCGAATGCCAAACGGTAGACTTTGGGTCTCAATGAACAGTAGTGACAACTGGCGCCCCTATGACCAATCCGGAAGCGCCGACTATTTCAGAGCAGGTCTTTCTTTCCCCAAGCAGTCGGCATCGTTTAATGTGGCGGTCCTGCCGCGTGGATTTATTCCTACTAGAGAGGGAAAGGCGATCCTGCCGCAGGAGGACGAAAATATCTTTTATCTTCTCGCATATCTCAACAGTGGAGTTGTTCGCGCGTTCGTTCGGGACACATGCGGATTGCACAAGCAGAGCGGATCGATCGGCCGAATCCCCGTGCCAGATTTCTCGGCCACCGAGAAGGACCAATTGGAGAGAATTGGCAAGATTATTGCTTGTGCCGCCCGACATAGCTATACGCTAGATGAGACATCGCTTTCGTTCATCGGACCCGCTCCCCTTGTTTTGAGCCGAGAATGGCATCTGTCGAGCTCCGACGTAAATATACTGCTATCAGAGCTTGATGCTTTGGTCTACGGCACGTTTGGTCTCGGGCCTGAGGACGCATCGTGGCCCGAGCCGGCTGCTGAGCCGTCTTTCTATCTTCCCACGGCGAAGGATACGATCTCCTGGGCCGTTGGCGTGGTTTTTGGCCGGTTTAGCGAGCACGTCGAGGAGCGCACTGACCATTTTGACGACTTGCTTGCACAGATGGCGCCGCGTTCCCCAGCGATGAAGGTCGTGGCCAACGCCGTTACTTCAGAGAGCGCAATCTTTGTGGACGATACCGGGCATCCAGAGGATCTGGCTGAACGGGTAGGGGAAGTCCTTACGCGGACCGGTGCTGCGTTCGAGCTAGCGCCGACAGAAAATCATGTAGACGGCTTCCTAGCCACTTTCCTTCGCTCGGGCTTCTTCGAAGATCACCTCGAACGCTATCGAATTGCGCGGCGTAGAGCGCCAATTTATTGGCAACTCGCCACCCCGTGCGCCGGCTATTCGGTCTGGCTCTACATTCAGGGATTCACGAAAGACACGATGTTTCGGGTGCAGAACGACTATGTCGCTCCTAAGCTTGCGCACGAGGAGCGCAGGCTCGATGCGATGGCGCTCGACCTAGGTGATAGGGCGACGGCGGCCGAGCGCGGGACGTTTGCTACACAGGAGACGTTTGTTGAGGAATTGCGCACCTTCCTTGATGAAGTGAAGCGCGTGGCGCCGCTCTGGGAGCCGAACTTGGACGACGGCGTCATCATTAACTTCGCGCCGCTGTGGAGGCTAGTGCCACATCATAGACAATGGCAGAAGGAGGTCAAGTCTACGTGGGATGCTTTGTGTGACGGTAAGTTTGACTGGACACACCTCGCAATGCACCTCTGGCCTGAGCGCGTCGTGCCGAAATGCGCGGCGGACCGAAGCCTGGCCATCGCTCATGGCCTTGAGGAGATCTTCTGGGTGCAGGGCGCGGACGGCAGGTGGAAAAGACGAGAGATCCCGACCCGCTCAGTGATTGAGCTGGTCATGGAGCGAACTTCTTCCGCGGTGAAAGCTGCGCTTACGAGCCTGCTCGAGGCTCCGGCCATGAGCGGGGGTAGTCGAGCGCGCGGCGGCCGTCGGCGTGCTGCTCACACAGACCTAGGAGGAAACCGCTGATGCCTCCGCTCCACGATTACATTGCGAAACAGCTCGCCGACAAGATCACAAGCCGTAAAGTCGTCGTTTGGTACGACGAGCGCGGTGAGTTCGCGCATTTTGTCAGCGAGGTTCGTGGAGGCACGTGCACCGGCAATGAGCCCGCGTCGATCTCTGTCGGCGGAGTCAGCGCTTCCCTCGCCGAGTACGCCGGATCGATGTTCGAGCTGCGCGCCGTCGTCGAGCCCCTTGTGAGAGGTGACTCGCCGACCGCCGTCGTCGTCTACCTGGACGGCTGCGCGCGAGACCGACGTTGGTCGCCGCTGATGGAGCTCGAGAAGGCAGGCACGACGTGGGAGCCTCAGCTCAAGCAACTGGCGAGGAACCTTCTTCTCCAGAAGTACACGGTCGGCGTCGTGGACGAAATGTTGCCGTTCGACCGCAAGGTGAACTACGAGGATCTTGCGCGTGCAGCGGCAAGCGGCGGGCCAGAACCCCCGTCGATCTTGAAGAGCATCTTCCACGACACACGTAGCAACGATGCTTTGCTCGCTGCCTGGATCGTCGGTGAAGCCCGAGACGGGGAGATAGGCAGCAAGGACGCCACGCGCGAGCTCGTGAAGCTGATTAGCTCGCGACTTGGGCTGGAGCTACCAGAAGATGCCGCTCTTCCTAAGCTGCGAGCGGTAACCCTTCGATATGTACTGGCAGGCGAGTTTAGATGTGACCTGTCCTATGCGCCGCCCGATTCGCTTGAGGGCATTCCTGCGCCGCCTTCTAAGAACGCGGAGTCGGCAGTGCGAGAGCTCGCACGATGTCTGCGAACGAGCTACCCCGACGCCTACGCCCGCCTCGCAGATCGAGTGGAAGACGAGCTCGGACTGCGCAACGCCAGGTTGCCCGCCGGGGCGCTTGGCGCGATCGACACATTCCGCTTCGAGGAGCGTGCGTTGCTGCATCACTGCGGCGACCTAATCGCGAGCGGACGGTTCAACGAAGCGCTGGCGCTCGTCACGGAGCGCGAACACAGCTTCTGGCTTGACCGGGACATCGGGCGCAAGGCTCAGTGGGAAGCGTCGCGCCGCATGACGGAGCTTGGAAGCATTGCGATACAGGTGCGCGCGGAGGTGAACAGGGCCAACGGAGACGCAGGTGCCTGGCTGATGGCGTACACATCCAAGGACGGATGGTACCGACTCGATCAAGCGCAGCGTCGCCTTGAAGCCTGGGTGGGGAATCTCGATGAGGAGCCCGACGAACGGTCGCTCGGTGTGGTTCGACGTGCCTACGACGACGCCTGCCACGCGATGGCGGACGGCTTCACCAAAGTGATCGTGAAGGCGAGCTGGACCGTCGCGGGAGTGCTGAACCAGACTCACGTCTTCAGCGAGGTTGTCGCGGCGCAACCGAAGCCTGTTGCCTACTTCCTTGTCGACGCGATGCGGTTCGAAATGGGCATCGAGCTAGCGGAGCGGCTTCCCAAGTCCTCTGAGGTATCGGTCCGCCCTGCGGTCGGAGCCCTACCCAGCATTACACCCATGGGCATGGCGGCGCTACAGCCAGGTGCCGCCGGCAGCTACGCGGTTGTCGAACAGAGCGGCAAACTTGGTGCACGGATCGAAGACGCGTTTCTTCCCGACCTCCCGAGCCGCAAGAAGTTCGCCGCTGCCCGAGTGCCCAAGCTGGTCGACATGACGCTTGATGAGCTCCTGAGCCTGCAGCCCTCGAAGCTCTCCAAGAAACTTGATGGCGCGCAAGTTGTTGTCGTCCGCTCCCAGGAGATCGACCACGCGGGCGAGGCCGGGTTCACGTTCCAAGCTCGACAGATAATGGACACAGTCATCGATAACCTCGCCCGCGCCATCCGGAAGCTCGCGAGGGCAGGCGTCGAGCACTCTGTCATCAGCGCAGATCACGGCCACTTGTTCTTTGCGTCGGATCGTGACGAATCCATGAGGACCGACGCGCCGGGCGGTTTTACGGTCGAGCTGCACCGGCGATGCTGGATCGGACGCGGGGGTACGACACCACCCGGATGCGTCCGTGTCGCGGCGTCTGCGTTGGGGTACGCCTCTGACCTGGAGTTTGTGTTCCCCGCAGGGTGCGGCGTCTTCAGGGCGGGCGGTGACCTGGCATTCCACCATGGTGGCCCGTCACTTCAGGAGCTCGTCATTCCCGTCCTTACCGTCCGCACGAAGGTACCGGTATCGACGCACACGCCCGCCGACCCCATCGCGGCGACAGGACTGCCCGAGGTCATCACGAACCGCATCTTCAGTGTCATGCTCTCTTTCGGAGAGCAGCAGATGGCGTTTGGAGCCACAGGCGTTCTCGTACGGCCACTACTTATGACGGAAGGCAAGCAGGTCGGCGCGGTCGGGATCGCCGTCGACGCCGAGTTCGATCGCGCCACCGGGTGTGTGAAACTTGAGCCGGACAAGCCGGTCACTGTCGCCTTCTTGCTGAGCGATGAGGGTGCGGAGTCTGTGCGCGTCGTTGTACAGGATCCCGCGACGGATGCGGAGCTGTTTCGATCGCCGACCGACATCCCGATCCGACTTGGAGTGCAATGAGCAACTCAGCATCCCTCACGCGCGACCTGTTGGACGACAAAGTTAATCGCCTCTTCGCGGGCAAGGTGGTTCGCAAGGACCTCGTTCGGAAGGTGAAGGTCGGCGCCAACGTGCCAGTTTTCGTCCTGGAGTTCCTTCTCGGCAAATACTGCGCGTCCTCGGACGAAGTCACGATCCAAATGGGGCTGCAGGTCGTGAATGACACGCTCGCGGATAACTACATCCGCTCAGACGAGTCGATGAAGGCTCAAGCCATAGTGAAGGACCGCGGTCGCCACACGTTTATCGACAAGGTTAAGGTCCGCCTCGTCGACTCGGACTACTGGGCCGAGGTCACGAACTTCGGGCACAAGAACGTACACGTTCCCGAGCACTACATCCGCGACTACGAGCGGCTCGTGATGGGTGGCATCTGGGCGCAGGTCGACATGCGGTTCGAGTACGACGAGGAGTCACGCGGGAAGAACCCCTTCTGGATCGACAAGCTGACGCCGATCCAAATCGCCACGTTCGACCTCGAAGAGTACCGGAGGATCCGTAGCGAGTTCACGACCGACGAGTGGCTCGACCTCATCATTCGCAGCACAGGTTACGAGCCAGGCGACATGTCACGTCGGCTAAAGCTGCTCTTCCTGGTGCGGTTCGTCCCGTTCGCAGAACGGAACTATAACCTTGTCGAGCTTGGGCCTCGAGGCACGGGCAAGAGCTACGTCATTCAGGAGGTCTCGCCATACTCCGCACTGCTTACAGGCGGCACGACGGTAGCAAACCTTTTCGGGCACATCTCGGGCCGTCAGAAGGGCATGGTGCAGATCTGGGACGTCGTCGGGTTCGACGAGGTTGCTGACCTGCAGAAGATGCCGAAAGAGGTCATCACGACGATGAAGACCTACTGCGAGTCCGGCACCTTCCAGCGCGGGCAAGAGGCCATGTCCGGCGACGCCAGCATCGCAATGTTCGGCAATACTAACCAGCCTGTTGACGTGTTGGTGCAGACAGGCCACCTCTTTTCACCGATGCCCGACGTCATTCGCGACGACATGGCGTTCATCGACCGCATCCACTTCTACCTCCCAGGCTGGGAGATACCGAAGATGCGGAACGACCTCTTCACTAACCACTACGGGTTCGTTGTCGACTACTTCGCCGAGGCGCTCCGCGAGATGCGGAAGCACAACTTCACAGAGATCCTCGACCGGCATTTCTCGCTTGGTGCGCACCTCAACGCGCGAGATCGTAAGGCGGTGCGCAAGACCGTGTCGGGCCTCGTCAAGATCCTCTTCCCGCACGGGGAGGTCACGCAGGACGAGCTCGGCGAGATTCTCGACCTTGCCCTCGAAGGCCGCCGACGCGTGAAGGAGCAGCTCAAGAAGATGGGTTCCTTCGAGTACTACCAGACATCGTTTAGCTACACGCTGCAGGAGACGGGCGAGGAAAGGTTTGTTGGCGTCCCCGAACAAGGCGGACGCGATCTCATCTCGACAGATCCGCTGTCGCCTGGGACCGCTTATAGTGCGGGCGTCACAGCTGACGGAACGGTCGGTCTCTACCGTGTCGAGATCTCCGTCTCGAGCGGGACGGGAAAGCTGAAGCTCGCTGGCGGTGTCGGCGGCGCCATAAAGGAATCCGTCCAGCGCGCGTTCAGCTACCTCCAGGCGAAAAAGACAGATCTTGCAGTCGCTCGCGACCTTGACATATCCGACCTACACGTCGAGGTAATCGACCTTCTCGGTAACCGTGTCGAGGCCGAGCTTGGTGTCGCGTTCTTCGTCGCGTGTTACTCGGCCCTACGCAAAGTACCCGTGAGCCCGGCGCTGCTCATCCTGGGCGACATGAGTGTACAGGGGAACATCAAGCCCATGCGCTCGCTTACCGAGCCATTGCAGGTCGCCAAGGACACCGGTGCGAAACGCGCTCTGATCCCGATTGAGAACAAACGTAGCTTCCTCGACGTGAGCGCCGAAATCATGGAACAGGTCGATCCGATCTTCTACGGCGATCCCAGGACGGCGGCGATGAAGGTGCTAGGGGGGTCGTAGGCAGCGTCCCAACTTTGTGTGGGCTGTACCGCTATTTGCAAGATTTCTAGTGGACGAGCCACTTGTGACGCCCGGTATGTCGGCTCCGGCTGGATGCGGAAACGGGCAAATACGTTGCGCGATGATATGGAGGCTGCCAATGACGAAGCCGCCGTGGCGGCATTCAAAGTCGGCGTAGGAGAAATCTGAGTCTGGAGACTGTACGGCCCGTGCTCGGCCACTGATGCACGATCATGACAAGATCGCCGACCATCTGCAACCCATGTACAGCAGTAGCGTCGCTACCGGCTCAAACTGGCCGCAAGACGCCTTAACAACATTACAGCCAATAGCCGGTAACGTCAGAGCAAGCGCGTCCCCCATGAAAGTAGCTCGTGCAGTATGGGCGCCGTGGACGGAGAGTGCGGCACGAGATGCGGTGAGACGCCGCGAAGCTGCGTGCGGTGCCGGTGTCATCGCTCATAGGTAAAATCCCACCCCATCGTCCGCTGGGGAGGCGTATTCCGGCGTTTTGGCTTCGTCGAACGTGAGTCGTCCCCCGTGGCTGTCAGCTAGTCCTTTGGCGAAAGCATCGGTAGCTTCCGCAACATTGAAGGCGCATTCATCGAAGTCGGCTGCAGTGATCGTGGGGCGGAGGTGTTCAGATTCGACTAGTACCTGATCAAGCACCCAGAATATACGGCAGAAATGCAACTGCGCGTTGATCGCATTGAGGTCACGTGAAAGCGCGTCGGTCAACTGAGTTCCATCGACAGCAACGGAGAAAACTTGCACCACGGGTACACGCGAGCCGACAACTCTCACGTAGTAGAGCGCGCTGCGATAGCGGATCGGGTAATCACCGTCAGCGTCTGGCTCGGCTTTCTTAATGCCGGTAAGGCGCTCGATCAGAGTTTCAACATGGGAGGTGACCATCTCAGCGGATACTGCTGATTCAAGGTAACTACTTCTCGTACCCGGTGAATTGCGGCTAGAGCGGTCGTCCTTTATCTGGATCATGTTAAATAGCTTACCCCCGTTACAGGAATCGTCAATGTGGCTTAATGCGTTGCATATCGGGATAAGTCGATATACGGCTTTGTGTGACAGGCTGGTTTATGCATGCTGGTTAACGTGGGTTTCCGCACCGGTTCTTCGCCCCTCGGATCAGGTGACTTCGAAGCCCAGATGGTGTCCGGCCCAGCAACTCCCGGGTCGGCGGTGGGGCCGATAGAGCGGTCATCCCGCCGATCTGGCGATAGGCCGTTCTTGCGGCCAGTGCCTGGTTAAGCCCTTCCTGTGCCTGCTTGTGATCATCTGAGCAGATTCGAACCCGGTATTTTCCGCTCCCTACGCGCGGCGCCACCTGGATGACAACCGCCAGGCAAGCCCGTCGCCTCTTCGCCGGCCCTAGAAGAACGTGCGGAATGGGTCCCCCAGCTCCATAAAATCCCAGGTCACAACTGGGGCCTAGTCCAGCACGGCAGGGCCGAAGTAGCGGTGCGGAAGTCGGCGTTAACCGATCGTCGGATCTTAGCTGGGGATCATGGGACCGCCGATAACGGCAGGACGACATGCTTTGCGCATCTGGCCGCGTGTCTGGCGTAATGCGCTCCGAGAACCTAAGCCTGACTGGCTGTGATGCAGGGACACGGCAAAGTCGCATTCACGCAGCTTGAAGTAGCTTGAGCGTCCGCTGGGGATCGCGGGCGTGGTGGCGGTTGGCGGCGGCGATGTTGTCGTGCCCGCCCAGCCGCAGGAGGCTGACGGCCAAGCTGCGCAGGGACGCCATGACGCGGGGCGCGTTCCCGGTCCTGACCAGGGACTTGTCCTCCTGGTACGTGACGTCACGGACCCAGTGGAGCTTGTTCTCGATTTCCCAGTGGCTTTTGACCCAGGCGGCCAGGGTGGCGGGATCGGCCCTGCGGTCGCTGGTGATGACGTAGACGACCTCGACGGTCTTCTTGCCCTTTTTCGTGACGGTGCGGCGCAGCTGCGCGACCTGGGCGGCCCCCTCGAACTCGATCCAGGCGGGCGCCAGGATGACCTTGACGGTGCGGCGGGCGCGTCGGCCGTGGTCCTTCGTCACGGTGGAAACGGAGGGGACCTTGGGCCAGGGCAGCTTCTTGAGCTGCCGGAACAGGGTGGGCATGTTGCCCTTGACGGTCATCGCGTAGTCCGCGTGCCGGCCGAGGATGAGCTGCGCGGTGTCGTGCTGCGTGTGCAGCGCGTCCAGGGTGATGACCGCCCCGGCCAGGCCGGCGAACGCGGCCAGCAGGTCCCGGACCGCGGGGATCTCGTTGCTCTTCGCGTTCACGGCGACCTGGCCGAGGACCGCGCCGATGCCGTGCGCGAGGGCCGCGACCAGGTGCGGGGCCTTCCCGTCCTTGCCCTTCGCGCCCCGCACGGCCTTGCCGTCGACCGCGATCACCAGCCGCCCGGCGGCCCGCACGGCCCTGGTGAACAGCCAGGCGCCGAGAACCTGGTCGAGGACGTCCGCGCTGACCAGGGCGAACGCACGCCGGTAGGTGGACTCGTCCGCCGGGCCGCGGTCCGCGCCGAGCGCGGCCAGCACGTCCGGGCCGGCGTCCCCGGCCCACTGCCCGATCGCGGCGAACGACCTCGAGCCCGCGATCACCGCCGCGACCCCGACGGCCAGCAGCCCGGCCAGCTGGTGCCGTCGGCCTCGCCGTTTACGCGGGTCAGGGACCTGGGACAGCAGATCGAGCAGGTACCGCGTGCGGGCGGCACCTTTTATCAGGGAAGATGTCATGAGCGGGCGGGAGTCCCTCGGGGCAGTCGATGGCGAGCGTAGGAACTTCCATCGTTCCGCCCGGGCCCCGCCCGCCTCCCGCAGACACGCCGGGCACATCAGCCCCAATCACGACATCGCAGGTCACAGTCCTACATCACGACTTTGCCGTGTCCCTGACACAGGAGACGCTGGATCTCCTCGGCCCTATCGCTGTAGACCGGATGGGGAAAGACGAGTACGCCCTCTGGGCTAGAGGGCTGACACCAGGACGCATGCGCGCCTGTCCTGAGGGCATCCGCCGCCGCGAAAAGCCTCCGCCACAACTCTGCGGGACCTGCCCCCATTGCGGCCGCAATTCCCGCATCACTCAGATCGCCCGCAGTCATAATGCCGACTCCGAGTTGTGGGATCTCGTGCTGATCGACATGGACTCTTCCTGTGTTTATGCAGGTGAGAGGGACTGCGGCAGCCCCGGAAATCGGCGCCCCGGACAAGCCTCCCGCCTGCGCGATCGGTCAGCGCAGCAGCCTGTCATGGGAGCCTGCCGTTGACCAGGGGCGAATCAGTGTCGCCCACGATGGCCTTGTAGAAGTGACCCCTCTTGCCCTCCATCGGCAGAACCTGCTCGGGCGTCTTCTCGCCGGACAAGATCTGGTACGCCCGGATAATGGCCTGGTTCCCGGCGTGGTGGAGGCTCGTGAAGGTCCAGTTGCCACTGGTGCCCAGGACTGATGCCCGGGCCTTTGCCGACGCGCATCCGGAGGCGGCCTCGGCCTTGTCGACCGCTGCCTGCGCCTCGGGGACGCCGACGCCCCTATTCTCCGCGGCCCGCAGGGCACACCGGGCCCTCGATCCCCCGCCTGCGGCGTCGACGGCGCCCTGCAGCTTCGCGACATGCGCCGTGGTCAGCGACCAGACCTCGTAGGCGGCGGTGGGATTGTTCTCCCAGTCCATCCCGGCGGGCGAGCTGGGCGACAATGCCGCAATGGCCCCCGCGCCACGCATCCTGGCGGCCTCGCGGTGGACGGGGTCGTTGAACGCGGCCCACTGCTCGGGCGTCGCCTTGCGCAGCGGAGTGCGCCCGGTTCGCGCGGAGGCGTCCCCGCACGGCTGCTTGCCGGGATTCATGCCCAGGCCGACGCGAACGGCGTCGCGTCTAGCTCGCGGATAGGACCTGGCCCCGGCGCGCTTCTCCGACATTGTCGACTCACGGCAGCCATTGGCGATGCTACGCCGAAACCCTGGGTGTCGAACTTGCCAACCTGGCCAGGGATTACGTGCGATCTTCAGGATCAATCCGCCGATTTTTTTCACGTAATAGCTCTGAATATCAGGATAGAGGGCTGATGACACATCCACGTATTGCATCAGGCTGGCGGTGTCCTCGCTACCAGCTGCGAACATATTGTGAACAAGCCCGAGAATCAGCCTTTCAGAACCATCAATTCGTTGCCCGTCTCCGAATTCAGCGTCATACTCGCCTACTACGCATACTACGATTCCGTCCGCGGTCCGGCGTGCGCGGATCGACTCGACATCCGCGGTTGCGTTCGCCATAACCAGCCGTCCGATTTCTACTTCATCCGGCCCGAGCGCTGGCAGGAATTCACCTCCGAGGTTCTCCGGGCGGATGCGGCCCCATTCCTTGAGGTCTGCGTCAGAGAGGTCTTCCGCGAATGTGCCATCGCCGATCCGCGCCCTGAGTTCCTCGAGCCTCCGATCGGACAGCAGAGTCTGGGCCCACTGCCGGCGCTGCTCCCCTTTGACGCGACTGACGATTTTCTCAAGTGCGGGTTCCTCCGGACAGTAGGTCTCTGGCCGGAATGAAAGGTCAACTGGTTCATACCAGTTTTCCGGGATTGGTTCCCAGGCGTAATCGGGGATCGGCTCGCCGTTAGCGATCGCGGCCTCCAGTTCTTGCCGCTGCCTGGGATTATTGATCTTTGCCAATAGTTCAGCTTGATCGCCAGGTCCGTTCACGTCCGCACTCGCCTTCCTCCGCATCCGCTGCCACCACAGCGGACGACCGAACGTGGGGATACCTGTTCTTATGCCATAAATTGGCCTAAAGGCTCACAGGGCCGCATGAGCCCGTATCAAGGCCTGGGCACGCATTGGAATGCTCTACGCACAGATTCCTCCAGGCTCCGGGATAGTTCCTTTCCTGGTACATGGAGTAGTTCAGACCTGCATGGTACTGATCGTCATGCCCGCCACGGCAATGCGCAAACCGAACAGGCAAGGCCCACTACATCAAGCGGCGACGAATTCATAATAATCGTAGCTCGCCAGGAAAAGATGGGCTATGTAATGATTTTTATGTGAATATACTCTGACCAGCATTATCTGGGCCAGGCGTGCTCGTCCGGACTGATCTGATATCCGCCTTGTCGCATTTGTGCCAGCGAACACTGATTGTTGTTCCTGCCCGGTCGAATTCACATAAGGCGCTGCGGGCCCGTAATGTAATTATTGCGGCAGCCCTGCCAAGTAAAGGTTTGCGCGCTGCCGGTACGGGGCCACCAAGTGACTGCGGGGAGGCCTGCCGATTCCCGGTGTCATAGTTCGGCATTTATGCGGCTGCGGGTAATTCGGCAGGAAATGCACCATAAGGGCGCGGGGGGAAGCATGCCAGTGGTGTGGACGTCATACGGTGCGTCGGCGTATGAGGCGCTGGGGCTGGCTGTGGCCGAAGTCAAGGACGGTGATCCGCTTGCGCCGGTGAGCGTGCTGGTGCCGGCGAATCTGTGCGGCGTCGTGGCGAGACGGGTCCTCGCGCGCGGGGTGGCGGGGCGGGGCGGTGTCGCGGGACTGTCGGTACTGACGGTAGATCGTCTCGCTGAGCGGATCGCCGCGCCTGCGCTGACGGGGGCTGGGCGGCGGCCGGCGACGAGCGCGGTCCTTGCGGCGGCATGGCGGCGGGCCCTGGCCGGGGACGCGGGGGTCTTCGCTGCGGTTGCGGCGCATCCGGTCACGGTGCAGGCCCTGGCTGATCGTCATCGCGAGCTGCGGGAGGTGGACGACGCCGCGCTGGACGCTATCGCTGGCAGCGGGCCGGTTGCGTCGGATTTGGTGCGGCTGCATCGTGTCGTGGCCGGGTTGCTGGCGGCCCGCTGGTATGACCTGGTGGACCTGCGCCGTACCGCGGCTGGGCTGCTGCGCGGCGGGCCGCGGCTGGGCGGTGAGATCGGGGCGGTGGTGCTGTTCGTGCCGCAGGAACTGCCGCTGAGCGCGACGGCCATGCTGGGTGAGCTGGCCGGTGCTGGCATCCGGGTCATCGCTGGCCTGACCGGTGACGCGCGGGCCGACGCCGGGGTGCTGGAGACTTTGCGGCGCATCGGCGTCGATGGGGACCGTGATGCTGCGGCGGCGACGGCTCCGGCGACGGCGACCAGCATCGTGCATGCGTCCGACGCCGATGATGAGGTCCGGTGTGTGGTCCGGCTGGTCGCCGGGAAGCTGGCCGGGGTCCGGGCCGAACGGGTCGCCGTGCTGTACGGCTCGGCGGAGCCGTATGCCCGGCTGCTGGCTGAGCATCTGGATGCGGCGGGGATCACCACGAACGGTGCCGCGGTGCGGCCGGTGATCGAGCGGACTTTCCCGCGTGCCCTGCTGGATCTGCTGGCCCTGCCCGATCACCGGTGGCGCCGCGACGAGGTGCTCGCGCTGCTTGCGCAGGCCCCGGTCCGCGGCCCGGGCGGGTACCGGGTGCCGGCCGCGCGGTGGGAGCGCATCTCCCGCGCCGCGGGCGTGGTCGCGGACGGTGACTGGGAGTCCCGCCTTCGCGGGTACGCGGCGGCGGAGCGGGCGGCTGCGGCGGCGGAGCGGAACTGGGAGGCGCCCCGCCAGGGGCTAATCGACCGCCATGAACGCGACGCCGGGGCCGCGGATGCGCTGCGCGGGTTCGTCGCCGGCCTGAAGGACCGTCTTGAGCGGGCAGGCGAGCTGAGGTCGTGGCCGGACCTGGCGCGGTGGGCGGCTGAGACGTTCCGTGCCGTGCTCGGCGATGCTGAGGACGAGCGGTGGCTGCCTGAGGAGGAGGCGCGGGCGGCGGTGAAGGTGCGGCAGGTCATGGCCGGGCTGTCCGGGCTCGGCGTGATCGAGCCGGCCGCTGATCTGACCGCGCTGCGGCTGACGCTGGAGCTGGAACTGGCCGATGACCTGCCGCGTCAGGGGCGATTCGGCACGGGGGTGCTGGTGGGGCCGCTGGGGTCGGCGATCGGGCTGGACGCCGATGTCGTGTTCGTGGTGGGGCTGGCCGAGGGGATGGTGCCCGGGCGGCTGCATGAGGACGGGTTGCTGCCCGAACGGGTGCGGTCCCTGGCCGCGGGGCAGCTCGCGCCGTTGCGGAACAGGTTCGATCGGCAGCACCGGTATTTGCTTGCCGCGCTGGCGGCTGCGCCGGAGCGGGTGGCGTCGTTCCCGCGCGGTGACCTGCGCCGTAGCACGGCGCGGCTGCCATCGCGCTGGCTGCTGCCGTCGCTGCGGGCGCTGGCCGGGCAGCCGGGGCTGCACGCATCGCAGTGGGAATCGGTCAGCGGCCGGTGGCTGGCCGGTTCCCCCTCCTATGCGGCGAGCCTGGCCCGCACGCCGGTACTGGCCAGCGAACAGGAATGGCGTCTGCGGGCGGCCATCGCCAGGCACGGCGGCGGGGTGGCGGACGCGCTCGGGGGAGATGTGGCCGTGGCGCGTGCCGTGGCCATGATTGGTGCCCGGGCCAGCGACCGGCTGACCCGTTTCGACGGTGACGTGTCCGGGCTTGGCGTCCCCGATCCGGCCGGTCCTGGCCGGGTCGTCTCACCGACCGCACTGGAGGCGTGGGCACGATGCCCGCACGCCTATTTCGTGCAGCGCCTGCTGCGGGTGGAGCCGGTTGAGGCACCGGAAGAGCTGATCGAGATCAGCCCGCTGGAATCGGGTTCCCTGATCCATCAGGTGCTGGACCGGTTCTTCACCGGGCAGTCGCTGAAGGCGGCGGTGCCGGGGCCCGGCCAGCGGTGGACGGCGGCGCAGCGCGCCGAATTGGGCCGCATCGCCGCGCAGACAGCGTTGCAGTTCGAAGCCCGGGGCGTGACCGGGCATCGGGTGCTCTGGCGCCGCGAGCTCGGCCGGATATGCGCCGATCTGCAGTTGCTGCTCGATGACGACGACCGGCTCCGGGCCGGACAGGGGCGGGTTCAGGTCCGGTCCGAGCTCGTCTTCGGGATGCAGGGCAGGCCCGCTGTGCCGTTCCTGCTGCCTGATGGCCGCCAGGTGCGGTTCCGTGGCAGCGCCAACCGGGTCGACCGCGCCGGTGATGCGCTGGTGGTCGTCGATTACAAGACCGGCAGCGCCCGCACGTTCCGGAAGATCAACGAGATCGATCCGACGGCTGGCGGCACGAAACTCCAGTTGCCGGTCTACGCGCACGCCGCCCGCGCCGGCCTCGGCATGCCGGCGGCTGTCGTGTCGGCCGAGTACTGGTTCCTGCGCAAGGACCGGGGCATCCGGATAGCCGTGCCGCTCACCCCCGAAGTGGACCAGGCGTTCAGCGCGGCGGTCGCCGCTATCACCGACGGGATCGCCGGTGGGCTCTTCCCGCACCGGCCGGCCGCCGACGACAGCTGGGCCGGATTCATCGAGTGCCCGTACTGCGATCCTGACGGCCTGGGGGTCACCGGGCTGAGGGATGGCTGGCGCCGTAAGCGCAGCGACCCCAGGCTGGCCCGCTACGTTGCCCTGACTGAACCAGATCTGGTCCCGGTGGCGCCATGAGACGGGTGCCGCCTGATGCGGCGGCTCGCGCGCAGATCACCGGGCAGCTGGACCGGACCCTGTTCGTCGACGCGGGGGCCGGCTGGGGAAAACCCGCTCGCTGGTGGACCGGGTGGTCGCTGTCGTGCTGCACCCGGACTCGGCTGTCCCGCTCCGGCACGTGGCGGCCGTGACCTTCACCGAGAAGGCAGGAGCTGAGCTCCGTGACCGGCTGCGGGTCGCGTTCGAGGCCGCGCTGACCGGCGCAGGCCCGGGCTCGGAGCGAGCCCGCCGCGCCGCCGGGGCTCTTGAGGACCTGGACGCGGCCGCGATCGGGACCCTGCACTCCTTCGCCGAACGCATCCTGGGCGAGCATCCGGTCGAGGCGGGCCTGCCGCCTCTGATCGAGGTCCTCGACGAGGTGGCCTCCAGTGTCGCCTTCGACGAGCGGTGGACCGCGCTGCGCGGCGCATTGCTCGATGATCCCGGACTGGAGCAAGCGCTGCTGCTGGCCCTGGCCGCTGGCATGCGGCTGGAGGATCTGCGGTCCATGGCACGCGCCTTCAACGACAACTGGGACCTGCTCGCATCCCGGGTCCTGACCACGCCGGTGGCTGCCCTGCCCCCGGTTGATACCGCGGGGCTGTGCGCGGAGGCACGCCGCCTGACGGAGCTAGCCGGCCTCTGCCTTGATGGGGACGACAAATTCCTGCCCCGGCTCGGCTGCCTGGCCGGCTGGGCCGGCCGGCTGCAGGCCGCCGCCGGCGACGAGGCCCGGGTCGCGGTACTGGCCGAAGCTGCGGACCTGAAATGGGGCCATGGGCGGCAGGCCAGCTGGCTGGCCTACGGGCTGGACCAGCTCAAGACGGAATGCGCCGCGCTCGTCACCGCGGCTAGCCAGATGCGGGCCAGCGCGGTGGATGCCGCGCTGCGCCAGCTGGCCAGGCGCATCGCGGAGGCGACCGCGGAAGCCGCTCAGGTGCGCCGCGCCGAGGGGAAACTCGAATTCCACGACCTGCTGGTCCTGGCCCGGGACCTGCTCACCGGCGCCGGGCACGGCGCCGCCGTGCGGGATGCCCTGCACCAGCAGTACCGGCGGCTGCTGCTGGATGAGTTCCAGGACACCGACCCGATCCAGATCGAGCTGGCTGTCCGCATCGCCGCCGGCCGGGCCGGCGGCGCGGCCGACTGGGCCGACGTGCCGGTACCGCCCGGCAGCCTGTTCCTGGTCGGGGATCCGAAGCAGTCCATCTACCGGTTCCGCCGGGCCGACATCGCCACCTACCTGCGGGCCCAGCAGCGGATCGGCGACCCGGTCATCCTGGCGGCCAACTTCCGGGCCACCGAACCGGTGCTCGCGTGGATCAACCATGTCTTCGGCCAGCTGATCAGCGCGGAAGACGGAACTCAGCCCGCCTACATACCGCTGCAGGCATGCCGGCCAGGCACGCCCGCCGGCCCGGCCGTGGTGGTACTCGGGGCCGGCATCCACCCCGGCAAGCCGTCCGCCGCCGAACTGCGCGCCCGCGAAGCAGCCGACGTGGCCCGCGCCGTGCACAGCGCCATCGCCGGACGGTGGCAGGTCACCGATCAGCGGCACCCGGCCGACGGGCAAACCGGGCCGTGCTGGCGGGATGTCCGGCTGAACGACATAGCCATACTGGTGCCCGCCCGCACGACGCTGCCGTACCTGGAAAACGCCCTGGACGCCGCCGGTATCCCGTACCGCGCGGAGGCCAGCTCGCTGGTGTACCGGACCCGCGAGGTCCGCGACCTGCTGATGGCCGCCCGGGCGGCCGACGATCCCAGTGACTCCCTCGCCCTGGTCACCGCGCTGCGGTCGCCCCTTTTCGGCTGCGGCGATGACGACCTGTGGACATGGCACCACGCAGGCGGCCGGTGGAACATTCTCGCGCCGCTCCCCGAGCACGTCCCGGCCGGGCACCCGGTCCTGGACGCGGTCACCTACCTGCGGCGACTGCACAACGACCGGATCTGGCTCGCTCCCAGCGCGGTGCTCGGCCGCCTGGCCGGCGACCGGCGCATGTTCGAAGTTGCCGTCGCCGGCCCGCGGGCCCGGGACGTCTGGCGGCGTCTGCGGTTCGTCATCGACCAGGCCCGCGCCTGGTCCGAAGCCACCAGCGGAGGGCTGCGCGCCTACCTGACCTGGGCCGGGCGCCAGGGCGAGGAAACAGCCCGCGCCACCGAAGCGGTACTGCCGGAGACCGACGCCGACACCCTGCGGATCATGACCATCCACGCGGCTAAGGGACTTGAGTTCCCGGTCGTCATCCTGGCCGGGATGACCAGCCAGCCCGGCGGGTCCCGCGGCACGGTCGAGGTACTGTGGCCCCGCGACGGCGGCTGCGCGTTCAAACTCCGCAGCCACGTCCAGACCGGCGACTACGACCACGCCAAGCCGCTCGACGAGCAGATGGACCAGCACGAACGGCTCCGGCTCCTGTACGTCGCCTGCACCCGCGCCCGCGACCATCTCATCGTGTCCCTGCACCGGAAAAACCGCGCCGCCGCACCGGGCGGCAGCGGCAACCGCACCAGCGCCGAGGTTCTCGCGGACGCGAGCGCAACCGCGCCAAACCAGACACGGCTCGACGCGGTTCAGGCCGACGACCGGGCCGCCGGTTCGCCGCGGCCTCGTCCCGCGTCGGGGCCGCCGTCCTATCAGCACTGGCAACGGACCATCACGCGGATCCGTGAACGGGCGGCCCGGCCCGGCGCAATGAGCGCTTCAGCGCTCGAAGGATCACAAGCCGGCCTGCCCCAGCCGGCGGCCGCCGGCCCGCTGGGCGAACCTGCCGATCCCGGACTGGCGAAGGACTCCCGCGACCTGGAACTGCCGCCCTGGAACAAGGGCCGATACGGCACCGCGGTCGGCCGGGCCGTGCACGGCGTCCTGCAAACCGTCGACCTGGCCACCGGCAGTGGCCTCGCCGATGCCGTCGCCGCCCAGGTCCTCGCCGAAAGCGTGACCGAACACGCTCCGATCGTGACACAGCTGGCCAGGGCCGCCCTTGACTCACCAGCCATCAGGCACGCAGCGTCCCGCCCGCACTGGCGCGAGACCTACGTCGGCACCACGGTGGGTGATCGCGTACTTGAAGGATTCATCGACCTGCTCTACCGGGACGACGGCCTCGTCATCATCGACTACAAGACCGACGCCGTGCCCGCCACCGCACTGGACCAGCGAATCGCGTTCTACCGGCCGCAGATGGCCGCCTACGCCACCGCGCTCACCGCCGCCACCAACGAGCCAGTCACACGCTGCATCCTGATCTTCCTGTCACCACACGGCGCCACCGAACGGGCCGTCCACGGCATCGAGGAAGCCTCAGCCCTGGTCCAAGACGCCATAAGGTCCAGGTGAACGCCGCACCCGCTACCCAGGGCCAGCGTGCCAAGTCAGGGTTATCGGTGGCGACAGCTTGCTGCACCCGAGGACCGGGATGAATCCGGTCGGCACTTCGGCGATACTGAGCCCCAACACGCAACACCGCGCCTGGGCCTCTCCTGCGACGTATCTGCCCGATCGCCAAGCAGAAACGCAGCACACGATCACCGGTTCCCTCGTCCAAGAGGTGCACAGCGCGCTCATCGACGCCCTCGCAGCGCTGGACGAACGAGGTGAAATCGGCGCCGATCGTCGGAGAACGGCAGGGCGACCGGCCCGCGCGGCTATTGTCATTCACTATCCTTAATCGGCTTCTCTTGTTCCCTCGGTGCTAGGGGCCCAGGTAAGTTAACAGCGGCACCGCAGCGCTGTTATCAGCACTGACGGTGAATTCAGCCAGCGGCGAATGCCAGAACGCGATCGGTCGGCACGCATGGCCAAGCTGCAGCGACTGGGAGGCGGGCGACGTCCTCGCGGGCCACCTGGATGAGGTACTCACCTTGCTTACGGTAGTTTGTTGACTACGGCGTAGATTAGCGGTATGCCGGGTTAATCGCGTGAGTTGCTCAGGAGTGTGTGGTTAACCCTCCATTGCATGACAAGTTGATTCGTGAACAGCTTGAACTGAACCCATTTGAGTGGTTCGACCGTAATCGGACGCCAATCAGTGGGCAAGTCATAAATTGCAGGACCAGAGAGCGGGTGACCACGGCTGGTTCATTCAGGCCGCTGCTGTAAGGCCGGGTCGCGGCATGACGTGACGCTTCGGTTGTACGGTTTCGAGTCCTAACCAAGGACGAGAGCGAGTGCCGCGCGTCAGGGCCACAGGAGGATAGATGACCACGTTCGGAGGCGGCCGGGAAGCTGCGGCGACGCTGCGGGCACGCGTCCTGGAGTTCCTCGGGGCAGAGCGAGAGTGGACCGAGGGTGACCACGATTCTGAGGTCATCTGCTGGACATCCGGTACGGTGACCACATTCTTCTACGTCGAGGCGGGGACGGACGACACGCCTGACCTCGGGGTGCTCCGGGTCGTGACGCCAGTCGCCACGGTCGGGGACAAGGATGCGGCCCTCGGGTCCTGCAACGAGCTCAATCTCTACGCGACGACGAACCGGTGGACAATCGCGCCCGGGCACTACAACGGCGACGACACCGAGATCCTGCAGGTCAGCTGCTCGTTCGTCGTGGGCCCGCACAACCAGGAGACGCTAACAGGCTTCGTGCTCTGGTGTATCCGCGAGCAGATCGCCACAGCGACGGCCAAGATGACGAGCGACATCGCGGACTCGGTCGCGGCCAAGCCGTGCCTGTTCTTCGACCATGAGGGCGGACCTTACCGGAAAGCCGAGGATTGGCACGAGGTCGTCTACCACTACGACCGTGTCGTCACGCCCAACAAGGACCTGCCTGGTGAGCCCCTGGCCAGCGAGCTGAAACTGGCACTGCAAGCGATCCTGCGGGAGATGCGCGACGGCAGGGAAACTGCGTGGCACAGCGAGGACGAAGACACCTCAAGTCCCTATTTCGACTGTGAACTGCCGTTCTTCTGGCCTGGGCATCCGCCGGTGCGGGCCGAGGCTGGGCCGCCGACGGCCCGCGTACAGACGCTGCCCGGCTTTCATCCGCATATAGGGAACGGGCTGCTGATCGCCATGACCGCCCCGGCGCTCCTGCCCACGGAACGCCCGCTGGGCGTCGTCAACGCGCTGAACCTCCTCGACAGCGAGGTTCCCGGCGTGACACACAGCGTCGGCGCCTGGTTCGCGAAGGGGCACGAGCCGACGTACGTCGTCTATCTTCCCGCGGTCCTCGCCGACGGCGGACAGGGCGTTGACCTGCCCGCCGTCATGCGTGAGATCCTGCTTACCCTGGTCCGCCAGGCCCTACTGGCCCGCCGCATCCTCCTGCCGGCCGATGTGCTCAGGCTCTCGCCGGAAGACGGAAGTAACGCGGTCGGCCTCGGCGCGTCCTGGGTGCCGCACGGCCTGGCCTGGGGCGAGACGGGAGAGGGAAGGAACCCAGCCTGGCAGCTCGACCGCATCTACGAGATGTGTGTCGGGCCGGACACCCAGTGGGCCGACCCGGCAACGGAAGGTTTCACCTGGTGGCCCTACAAGCAGGCCCAGGAAATCACCGCGGTCCCCTATGAGAAGAGCAGCGGGAGCGTAGCCATCCGGGTAGCCACCGAGGTCCGCAAAGACGTCCCCGCGACGCCCGAGTCGCTGAGGACGATCGCAAAGCTCAACGCCAGGCTCTCCGAATCAGCCCTGGTGCTCCGCGACGACGGCGCCCTTGTCCTTGCCTGCCAGGTGCTCACGATCGACGGGCTGGCGCACGGGACGCCAGAGTGGGTCCAGGCGCTGGCCGTCGGGCAGTTCGTCACCGCACGCGAGCTGAGCACAAAGCTCGCCGGGCTCGGGACGGACGCCGCCTCGGCCCACCCGTTCTCCGGCCCGCGGCCGGAACCTGACGAGCTTTTCGGCCTCCATGAGCAGTACATGCGCGACGCCGCCTTCTCCAGCCCCGGCCATGCGGCGGAATCCAGCCCGCAAGTGCCGCTGATCGCGGCCGCCGGACAGTACGCCCTGCCGCACCACATATCGGCGCGGGACGACGGCGGCCTCGACTTCACCTGGCACCCGTCACACACCCGCTGGGCCGTGCCCGTCGACCCAGCCATCCGGGTGGAGGCCCGGCCCGGCGACGACGGTTCGGCACCCGCCTGGATCGTCCGCAGCCACGTGCCGGTCACCGGGGATGAGGCAGCCAGAGCCCGCTGGTGCAACGACCGGAACACCGAACTGCTGGTCGCCCCGGAGGCACTTGGCATCACGGTAATGGGCGGCTGGGGGCTCACCAACGCCGGCGCGTGCTGCCTGACCACCGGGGAGACACGACGGCTAGTTCGGGATAACAAGGAAGAGTCGGCGCGGTTCCTCGGATACCTGCTGCGGGATGACCAGAGCGCTGTCCTGGCCGCGCTGCGCGCTGAGCCGGGCACCGTGCGCGACGACCCGCTGACGCCTGAGGAACTGGCGGTGGGGCTGGACTCGGTGCACGCGGCCTTCGGCCAGCTTCTCGGGATTGAGCCAGGCTGCCAGTGGTCGGCCGAAGCGGATGAGGCGGGGGTTCTCGTAACGCTCGGGGGCCCCGGCGACGGCAAGCCAGATGGCGGGGCGCTCGCGGAGGTGGGCCGCGAGGGCTTCGAGACCGCCATGGACGTCCCCGCCGCCTACAACCGCCCGCAGCTTGCCCTCGTGTACGCGGCGCTGCTGATCCATTCCCCGAACGCCCCCGGCTGGCTCTCCATCACCCCCCTCTTCCCGGATCCGCAGGTTGGCCTCGCGCTGGAGTACCTGGAGAAAGAGGGTGTCATCTGGCGGGAAGGTGAGGACTGCTGGGTCTTCGACGCCAGGCATACGCGGGCACGGCTCGAGGTCGAGCGGGTGGAGACGACCCGGTTCCCCGGTGTGCGATCGATGCAGGTCGCAGGTGTCCCGGAGGACCCCGACGTGGACCGATTCGAGGTGATCATCCCGCCCGCCCAGTTCGCTTGGGTAGGCGAGAACGCCGCGGTGGAAGTGCTGGCCTGGGTCGGCCGGCGCATCGTCAGCCAGATCCGGCACGCGGCCACCTCAGCCGAACGGGCCCAGGCGCAGCGGGTGACGGAGCGGCCTTGCCTGTTCGGCAGCGGCCGATTCGCCGCAGCGGCGCTGCGCGGCCGTCTTCTGGAACTCCTCGGTGCGGAGCCGGAGTGGACCATGAATGACCACGACTCGCCGGTCATGGCGTGGAAGTCCGGGCCCGCGACGACAGTCTTCCACGTGACAGAGGGCGCGGCCGGCACGCCGGATCTCGGGGTGCTGCGGGTTTTCACGCCCGTCGCCTGGGTGGGGAACGGCAACGCTGCCCGGGCCTTGTGCCTCGACCTCAACGCGAACGCGACCACGGTCCGCTGGTCGGTGGCGCGTGAGCGCGACGACTCGGTGGAGTACGACGAGCAGCTGCAGGTCAGCTGTGCCCTCGTGGTCGGGCCGCATAACCAGGCCGAGCTTGAGAGCTTCGCCCTGTGGTGCGTCCGCGAGCAGATCGCCGTCGCGACAGCCCACATACGTGACGGCTTGGTCGCCGAAGCGGTGTCGGGCGTCTACAGCCTCTACACCGGATTCCCGGCCGGCGACGAACGCGCCGACTGGCACGAGGCTGTCTCCTTCTACAACCGCGTCGTCCTGCCCGGCGCGGACCGGCCCAGTTCCGGGCTGGCGGACGAGTTGCAGGCGGCATTCCGGGCACTGCTGGAAAAGATGTTCGAGGAGGGGACCAGCGCGTGGTTCGCAGCGGAGGACGACCCGCCGCTGACCTGCGAGATGCCGTTCAGCTGGCAGCAGTACCCGTACGAGGTGATCACGCAGGTCCTCGAAAAAGTGCCGACGGCTCTCGTACAGACGGCCCTCGACGACCATCCCGACCTTGGGAACGGGCTGCGGATCTCCGTGTGGGTCCCGCGCGACCCGGTGGGAAACGCGGCGCGGGCCATCAACGCGCTGAACCGGCTCGACACAGAAGTCCCCGGCGCGACACACAGCATCGGCGGGTGGACGATGACGGAGAAGGCGCCGGCATGCGTCATCTACCTGCCGGCCGCGTTCGCGGGCGCGGTCGCGAACCTGCCGCTGGTCATGCGGGAGATCCTGCTCACGCTGGCGCGGCAGGCGCTGCTCGGGCGGCGCGTGCTGCTGCCATCGGACGAGCGTTCGCCGGAGGACTACGGCGCGGGCCTCGGCCTAGCGGTCGGCACGGACCGAGCCGCGACGTTCGTCCGCGGCCCGCACGGCCTGGCCTGGGGCGAGACTGGTGAAGGGCGCAACCCGGCCGCGCGGGTGCTGGACCAGATCTACCGCAAATGCGTATTTACGGACTCGGACTGGGCAGATACGCGGCCCGATGGGTTCACCTGGTGGCCCTACCAGCAGGCACAGGACATCACCGCGACCCTGCGCAGCGCGGACGACGTCCAGCAGGGCGTGACCATCCGGATAGCAACCGAGGTCCGCCGCAGCGTGCCAGTGACGGATGAGTCGCTGCTGGCGGTCGCGACGCTCAACGCCGAGCTCACCCAGTCAGCGCTGGTCCTGCGCGACGACGGGCGCCTTGACCTGGCATGCCGCCTGTACGTCCACGAGGGGATCGATCACTGGGCGAACAAGTGGGCGCAGATGCTGGCCGCTGAGCAGTTCATCGCGGCGCGGGAGCTTTCGGAGCGGCTTGACGCGATGGGCCTCGGGGAGGCGGCGATCTCGGGGCATCCGTTCTCTGGGCTACGGCCCGAGCCGGATAAGCTGTTCGGCATCCGCGAGAGCTTCCTGATCGCGGCAGCCACGAGTGTGGAGGCCGGCCTCAGCCCGATCGTGCCGCTGCTGGCGATCGGCAGGCCGTATGCACTGCCGCACCACGTCTCCGCAGCGGACGAGACCGGCGGTCTGGACTTCACCTGGCACCCGTCACAGACGCACGCGGACGTGCCCGTGGATCCGGCCATCCGGGTCTCGGTGCGGCGAGGCGACTGCGGGTCCGGGCCGGGCTGGATGATCCGCAGCTACGTGCCGGTGTCCGGCGACCCGGCAGCCAAGGCCCGGTGGTGCAACGACCGCAATGCTGGCCAGCTCGGTGACGACGACGACGGCAGCGGCGACGATATGACCGTGGTGGGCGGCTGGGGGCTCACCTCGGATGGGGAGTGCTGCCTGACGACGTGGATGTCGCCGTTCTTCGTCTCGGATGAGGTGGAACTCGCGTCGGGGCTGGTAGGGAACCTGCTCAACTACCACGAGGGTACGGTCATGACGGCGCTCCGCGACGAGCCCGGCGCGGTGACCGGGGCGCCGCTGACGCCGGAGGAACTGGCGCGTGGGCTGGAGTCGGTGCTCACGACCTTTGGCGACGAGCTGGAGTATCCGGCGGATTACCAGTGGTCCGTCGAGGCAGGTGCGGCGGACGTGGTTGTGTCCCTAACCGGGACCAGCACGGACGACGCGCCGCTCGCGGAGGCTGACGAATCGGCGTTCCGCACCGTCCTGCGGATCCCGCTCGTCCGCAACCGAGCGGAACTCGGCCTGCTTTACGCGGCTTTCCTCGGCCAGTCGGTGACCCGCATCCCGGCCTCCGGCTCGTACGACCTGATTCCCGGCGAGCGGCACGACTGGGACTTCACCTGGCAGCAGGTTGACGATGGGCTCGGGCGTCTCGTAGATGAGGGCCTCATCCAGTGGAACAAGGACGAGGGGGCGTTTCTCTTCGACGCTGGCCCGCGACTGGCCCGCCTGCGGGCCGAGCGCCTCGAGACGAGCCGCCCCTATCACGCCTCGGCGATCCGCTTCAGCGCTGTCATCCCGGATCTCGGCATCGATGCTCTCCGGACCGAGAAGTCGCGGGATACCAACGTAGTCGGCACGTGGCGTCATAGCCCGGCCGGTCTCTCTTATGAGGTGACGATCCCGCCCGCAGGCGTGGTCTGGAGCAGCGACCTCGCGGCCAAGGAGATGTTCACCTGGGTGGGCCGCCACATCGTCAGGCATGTCCAGAAAGTCTTCTTGGGAAGATGAGTTTGTTCGCGAGCGGCCAACTGACAGTGCTGAGGCCCTGGACATAGATGAATGAGACCCAAACTGAGATCGTGATCATGGTCTCCACCAGCGGCGCGGCCACTCTGACGCGGAGCACGGTTCACTGTCACCATGAAGGAGTGGGCATCGACCGGGCGAACTCAGACCCGTCTGCCGAGCGGTCGACGACCTCAGACGTTGCTGCCTACCTGGGCCTGCGGGTCTCGACAGTCAGCTCCGACCGGATGCGGGGACAGATGCCCGAGCCGGACATGACGCTAGGTCGCACCCACGCGTGGCGCCCGTCAAAGATCATTGAGTGGCATCAGCAACGACCGCGGCCAGGAGTCGGAGGTTGGCCTGTCGCCGACAGTACCCTCTTGGCCGGCCAGAAGGCCGATCGGGTCGAGCTGCCCAGGCCAAGCGGCAGACCGCCATCACCCGCGCCGACACCGCGATCCGCAAGTTCAGTCGCCCGGGCTGCCGGGTCAGCCTCGACTTCCTCTACGGCAACGACGCCCTGCGGCGGCGGATCAAGAAACTACGCGCCCAGCAAACCGGCCGCCCGGCCAGGGAACCTGCGGCCGCGACCGCGGACCACGACGACATCGTGCACATCCTCACTATCAAGCTCCGCCAGGAACGAGACGCGCGGCGGACCGCGGTCAGCGAACGCGAGCAGCAACTCGCCGTCGCGCACGGCGAACCGCTCCGGTTCCGCCGGCTCCTGCAGCGGCACGGCGCCGATGGCAGTCGGCCGCCACGGCCGGATGAAATCGATATACCAGCCGTCGCAGCGGCCCTCAGCATCGAAGAACTGGCTAACACTTACAGCAATTGAAACTTACTTACTGCTCCCTTTCTTTACATTTTACTCCCGGTACCACCGCCTTGTATAAAAAAAATCATGTCGATGACTTTGGCGCGCGTGTATGTCAGGGTCGTCGGTTTCCCGGTCTGGAAGTCCAGGGTGCGGATGCGATGCGCTTCGATCACCTCGGCATGCTCTTGGTAGAACTGGCCTAGCTGGAGCAGTGACCGTTCGCCGAGCTTTCCTATTCCTCCCTCGCTCCTACGGCCTCGCCTGAAGAAGTCATCATAGGCTGGGACGTTTCCGAACACCCCGAGCATGATCTTCGTCGCCAGGGTGGAAGTTGGGTATCGCCGGGGCCTGGCGGGATCGCGCATCGCTTTGCGGATCTGCTGATGCTGTTCGATCAACTGCCAGCACGGACCCTGGGAGTAGCAATGAGCGTCGATCTCCCAGAGATTCGTTGGTGTATGGGCGATCAGCTCGATGACAGGTTCGAACTGTTTCGCGCTCCTGCCAAGTGCCACGGTCGAGCCGCGGAACATGCCCCAGCTAGCCAAGAACATTCCGAGATGGAGGCAAGAGAGCTGCATGTTCTTCTCGGCTGCGATTTCCGCCACTCTATCCGAGCGGAAAGACTGAAAGTAGTTGAAGCAGTAGTCGAATGACGTGTAACGGCGATCAGGCTTTCGATCGCTGAGGAACTTGCTTAGGTTGGCCTCGATGTCCATGACGCAGTACCTGCCGCCCTCCTGTCGGGGCCAACGCGATCTGTTCAGGCTCGCGGGAGCCGGACCAGCGCCGCCGCCACGCGCTCAGTTAGATGGCGACAACGTAACTGGTAGATCGGTATGCGGTCAGGCAAACCAACTGACATCGCGGTTAAACATGCCGAGCCAGCGATATGTGCGGGTCACCGTAAATTTTCTGGGCCTAAACGGATTTGACTAGTCGTCTCTCCATGTCATCCCTGAAGGAGCGGGGCCGTGTCAATGGGGTTTTGACGGGGGTTCTGGCTGTCGGCGGGCGTGAGTGACTGGCGTCTCCTGTTTCCCTGATCGCTGCCATGCCCGTGGCGAGCGGCCGGGCAGGTCAAGGACCGGGCGGAGCCCGGCCGCCGGGGCGGCGCCGGAGGCGTCCTTGAGGTGACCGGACGGGCGCCCGATGATGAGGCGGCGGGAAACGGGAGCCGGGGGCCGTGCCGGGGGGTATTAGGTTATTGAGGTCCGTCCCATGTCCGGTGTCTTCCGGTGCGGGCAGTGCCGCTGGCTGCAGTCATCCCTTCGCGTGTCCCGGCCGGGGCCGGGGCGCATGGGGCGGTCCGCGTCAGGGAAGCGGTCAGGCGGGGTCAATCAAGAGGGCGCCCGCACCGCCAGGTGACGGCGGCAGGGCAGACACAGAGGCGACCTCGCGCCTGGCCGCTGGCCAGGGGAAGCTGTTCATAGCCGTCCGCTGGGCCGGGTCACGGGCGCTGCGCCGCCGGGGGTCGCGACAGGCAGCGGATCTGCCCGTCGCGCAGGCCGTAGAACACCAGGGTCAGGAGCCGGCGGGCGGCGGCGACCTTGGCGATGTTCTTGGCTTCCTTCCCGCGGCGGGCGGTGATGGCGTCTTTGACGGTGCCGATCACCGAGTCGCGGGGGATCCGCTGGACGGCCTCGATGACCGCCCAGCGCAGCAGCCGCGAGCCCTGCTTGGTGACGTGCCCGCGGGTGACCTTGGTATCGGACTCACGGTGCCGCGGCGTCAGCCCGGCCCACGAGCACAGCTGGGCCGCGGTCTTGAACCGGGTCACATCGCCGATCTCCGCGATGATGACCGCGGCCAGCACCGGGCCGATGCCGGGCAGCTGCTGGATCACCTGATAGCCGCGGTGATGCGCCAGCAGGTCCGCGATCACCTCCGACAGCATGGTGATCTCGCCGGTCAGCTCGCCGGTCAGGTGCCGCAGCGAGGTCACCTTCCCGGCATAGGGCTGCGGCAGGCCCAGCTGATCCAGCCACGCCGATCCGGCGGTCCCGAAGATGTCGGTGCAGGTCACCGGGACGCCGAGCTTGGCCAGCACGCCGTGCACCTGGTCTTTGCAGCTGGTCCGCAGGTGCACGAGCTTCTGCCGGTAACGCGTCAGCTCCCGCAGCTCCCGCACCCCGGCCGGGGCGATCCACGCCTCCGGCAGCCGGCCCATCCGCAGCAGGTCCGCAAGATCAGCGGCGTCCCGCTCGTCGTTTTTGACCCTGCGGTAGGTGAATGCCTTCACCCCGAGCGGGTGCGCCAGGTGCACCTCGGCCCCGGCCCCGGCCAAAGTGTCCGCCGCCCAGTACCACCCGTACGTGGCCTCCAGGACCACCTTCGGCGATGTCCCCGCCCGGGCGATCTGCGCCTGTAGCTCCTGCGGGCTGTTGGTGATCCTGGCCATCCCGAGCCGCCGGCCGTCCTCGGTCATCCGCACCAGCACCGACCGGCGGCGATGCAGATCCATGCCGACAATCTGCCGGCCGTCATACGCTGTCTCCATTGGGGGCCTCCCTTGCCTGGTGGAGACGGATACTTGGCAACTTCCAGCATCCGCCAGGGAGCGGGAGGCTCCGCTCCTTCATCGCATCAAGGTTCCGATCTGGCCGCCCGGAAAGTAATCCTGAGCCTCACGTTTACCCCGTATTCCCTGCGTCGGCGCCGCTTGCCCTAGCAGGTGCGCATGCAACCGTTCGTTCGGGATCTCACCGGATCCGAGGGACGCAGAAGGACGGCTACACGTTGGTGGGACGTCCAGACACGTCCACCCGCGGTCCTGGTGTGCAGTAACGGCGTCCCGACACTTCGCCGCATCCTGCCAGGCATGACATTCGCTATTGCGCTGGCCCGGCCAGGTCCGGTCCAACCACCTTTCGGATACGCCCGTTGCGCGAACAACCTCGCGAGCCTCTGCTCTGCAACGCACGGCGCGGCCTGCACTGCCCTGCCTAACGTCGCCGTTGTCAGCAGGAAGGTAGGCGCGCCATGGTGATCAAGCTCGCCATTCTCCTGGCCATTGCGGCTTTGGTGGCTGTGTGCGCCAAGTGGGCGTTCTTGCCGACACGGCACTTGCCCGGCAACCGTGTCCGCCAACTGCGCGTCCGCCTGCACCTGCGGCTGCACCCTGGCAAGGGCTTCGCCCACGTTTTCAGCTTGTGGCTGCGCTGGGGCCGCCTGGCCGCGGTGCGTCGCTCCAGCCGTATCCGCCCGTCGCTTCCGATGTGCTACCGCTTCGCCAATCCGTGCCAGTACGCGGTGTTCCTGGGCCGCGCCCATTACCGGCACGGTCTGCGCGTTCCGCTGGAGGAGCACCTGCTGGTGATGGCGCCGCCGCGGACGTACAAGACCGCGTTTTTGGCTGACGTCATCCTGCGGTACCCCGGTCCGGTCATCGCTACCACCACCAAACCGGACGTCTACGCGCTGACCGCTGCGGTACGCGCCGGGCTTGGTGCCGTCCACGTCTTCAATCCGCAGGACATCGGCGGCGTGCCGTCGACTTTTTCCTGGTCCCCGGTCGAGGGCTGCGAGGATCCGGCCACTGCCATCCGCCGCGCGGATGCGTTCGCTTTCGCCGTCTCCCAGAAGGGCGTCGAAGACGGTGGGTTCTGGTCCTCGAAAGCCAGTGACTACCTGCGCGGCTATTTCCACGCCGCAGCCTTGGCCCGCTATGACCTGCGAGCGGTCGCCGCCTGGGTATCCGGCGCCGACCCGGATCTGCCTGAGCGGATTCTGGCGGGCGCGGGAGCCCACCAGTGGGCGATCACTTTGTCCGAGTTCCGTTCCGAGGCGCAGAAGACCACCGCCGCGGTCCGGTTGGTCATGTCGAGGGCGCTGTCGTTCATGGCGGACCCGGCCCTGGCCGCGTCGGTGCTGCCCGCTCCCGGGACCGGGTTCCACATCCCTGGCTTTCTCCGCGAGGCCGGCACCTTGCACATGATCGCCGAAGCGGTATCCCAGGAGGCTCCGGTCGCGCCGCTGTTCGCCGCCTTGGCCTCGGAGGTTCACTATGTTGCCGCGCAGATGGGCCAGGCCTCCCCGTCCGGCCGCCTGGACCCGCCGCTGCTGATGGGCCTGGACGAGGTCACCCAGATCTGCCCGGTCCCGCTGCCGTCCTGGCTGTCGGATTCCGGCGGCAAAGGCATCCAGGTCTGCGCCGTCGTCCACGGCGAGGCGCAGCTCACCGGCCGCTGGGGTGACCACGGCCGCCAGGTCGTCCTCGACACCAGCTCGGTGAAGGTGTTCCTGCCTGGCATCACCGACACCACCACGTTGGACGCCGTCGCCAAGCTCTGCGGGCAGGCGTCCTGGAAGGTCAGAGGCCAGGACCACGCCACTCGCCACGACGTCGCCACCCCGGACATGATCCGGCAGCTGCCCGCTGGGTTCGCTCTGGTCATACGCGGCGGCTGCGCCCCCGTTATTGCCCGCTTGCCCCGCGCCTGGAAGAACCCGGCCTACCGCCGCGTCCGCCGCCTCAGCCAGGGTCCGGCCGAGCCCATCGCCGAGACGGCCACCTACCCCGAACCTCGGCAGCGGACCTCCGGCATTCCCGACCGCGTGCCGGCCGAATGGCTTTCCGGCAGCGGCACCTCCTACCCCTGGAGCTGACCATGTCCTGCGACCTGATCACCACCGCGCTACAGCAGCTCGCCGGATGCCAGGCGCGCATTCTGCCCGCCGTGGCCGCCCAGCTGAACACCGAAACGACGGGCTGCGGCCCCACCCAGCTTCGCAGCCGACTGATCAGCGAGGCAGATGCGCAGAACAGATAACGGCGCAGCACCTCCGGGGGACCATCCCTACCGGCTTCCCGAGGAAGGGACGCTCCCGGACCTGCCTCTCTATGAGCGTCTCATCGGCGACGGCATTGCCGCAGCCGACGGGCGGGGTACCAGCGTCGATCACGTCACTGCCCGGCGGCTGGCCATCTGGCTGGCCGCCCGGCCTCAGGGGCCGGTCTTCACCCGGGGTCTGGTCCAATTCGCCGCGACCGGAGCGATCAGCCCAGCGCTCAAGACTCAGCTGCGCGTCCACGCCCGCTCCGGCACTTATCCCGATCAGCCCCAGGCCGCCCGGCTCATGCAATACTGCGTGGCCCGCGGCGCCGATCTTGGCCCTATAAGCGAGAATTTCGGCGCGGCCTGCGATCAGCTTGATCGCGCTGATGTCATGCTGGCCAGCCTTCACGACCGGAGCAGACACGGCCGTGCGCAGCCCGAGCCTGCCTGGCCGGAGACCGATGGTCCCCGGACCGTCGCTCTGGCGAACCGCAACCCTGAGAGCCAGACGGTCAGCCTTGTCCTCGACGCGACCACTGCGAATACCGTCATGTTCGCCATCGCTGCGCACGCCGCCGAACGCGAAGCCCACATCCGCGAAGTAGAACGATTTGGCCAGACCCTGCCTGAAGGGTCCTATGGCCGCCGCAACCGCCACGCCATCGCTGCCCGCGAGACCCGGATCGCCGCCCGCCTGCGGGCCGTCGAACACGCCTACCGCGCGGCCATCGAGTGCGACGCGGTGTTCAGCCTCCCCGAGCCGACCAGACCAAGCCGCTCTTCCCAGCCCACCGCCGACAGGGAGATCGAGCTGGAATAGGGTGCTAAGTCAATTCTCCCGAGCGCACACTAAGCGCTGTCACTCGCTTCGTTTAGCTATAGTCGTTGCCGTTGCCCAAACTAGATTAAAGCTATCGACGTAAGTCGTGGCCATGCTTCTTTCACCCATCGCGCGAAGGCCGAAAACAGGAGCATGCGCGGCTGGAGTTCCGTAAACATGCTGGTTAACCAAGAGATCTTCATCAGCCCGGTAGATCGAGTTATACAGCACCGCTTTATGAAGACGGATCATGACATTATCGACCTCCGCTAGCGGGCCGAATAGCGTGAGTGCATTGCGGATCTTCGCGGGCATGGCGTCGCCAATACCTTCCTCATCGCCTCGCCGGACGACGTGCGAGCTATCGGGGTCTCCAAGCGAGATCCTGACCAGGACGCCACTACGGCCTTTCTCGGCGAGAGTGGCGAGAATGCCGGCGTCCTCGGCCAGGAAGAGAGCGCTGTAGGCGAGGATGCCGATCTCGTGCTCGGCAGACTCGAAGAACCGGGCCCAGATCTCGCGTGGCATCGCCCAGCGGTGCGGGTAGATCGCGCCCATCTCCTCTGGTCGGGTGCCCACGGCGAGTGGTCCGCCAGCTCCGGGCCACAGGTCGGCCTCGTCCGCGTCCAGCAGGTCGGCCAGCGCCAGGCGGTTGCTCGTGTAGGGGACGCGTCCGTTCAGCCAGCGCCTCACGGTCTTGGGATCGACGCCGAGGCGGGCCGCAACGTCGTCCTCGCGCAGTCGCGCCCGTAGCAGAGCGCGCCGTAGGGGCTCGTTCACCGTTCCGCTCCCTAAAAGCGAGTACATCGGCGACGCTATCAGAAGACGTCCCTAGAAGTCCCTTCGCGTTGTTTAGAAGTTCGACCCTCCGCGTCAGGCTGATCACGGAGCTGGAACAGGGACAGCTCCGGCTCTTACAGACGATCGGATGAAGCGGAAGGTGGGCAGTGGCATGACCTTCGGGACCACCGTCACGGTGCACGGTGCGGTGAAGAGCCTTGAAGCGCTCGGCGCCGATCTGTCCAGCCGCGGCTTCGTGACCACCGTCATGGAGGGTGGGGGACCTCCGTGCGTGCGCGTGGTCAGCCGGGCGACGGCGCAGCTTTCGGAGAACGTGTATGCGGCGCCGGCGGACGACGGGGCACTGTGGTTCTGGTGGTCATGGGCTGAGCGGATCGCCCCGATTGGCCATGTTGGGGTGACCGCTGACAAGGTCGCGCGGGTCCTGCGCCTCTCCCCGCCGCCTGCCGCATCCGGGGATGAAGCATGACCAAGAATCCCTTGCCCATGAGCTCTGCGCTGGACGCACTGCGACTCGACTTCCCTCAATATAAAATCCAGGCACACAATGTCTGGGACAAGTTGTTCTACATTGCTGAGGCAAGAGAAGATGGCGTCCAGCCAGTATATGTACAAGCGGAATCCACTGATCGGCTACGCGTCAAGCTGAGAAGCCCAATTCAGCCGTTCAGATCAGCCGGCGAGCCGAGCATACCCCGGGTGTACGATTATCTCCTCGGCGGTAAAAATAACTTCGCTGCCGACCGGCAGCAAGCCAAGAAACTTCTCAGGGTCTATCCGCGTGCTGGCCAACTGGCCAGGGAGAGCAGGCAGTTTCAGCGCCGGGCGGTCCGCTATGTGGCATCGCGGGGCGTCGCACAGTTCATCGACCTCGGATGTGGTCTGCCAACGAGCCCGAATACCCATGAGACGGCGCAAGAAGTCCAGCCAGATGCACGAACTGTTTACGTGGACAATGATGAGCTTGTTCTGTCTCACGCACAGAACATTCTGGCGAAATCAAAAGATGCACTAGCCGTCGCAGGCGACCTTGAGTACCCGGATGAGGTTCTTCACGACTGGCGAATCCGTAAGTTCATCGACTTCTTCCAGCCGATGTGTATTGTTTCGACAATGACCCTGCACTTCTACGAGCCTCAAGAGGCGCGTAAGATAATGGCGCTGGTCATCGACCGTATCCCGTACGGCAGCTATGTCGTCCTCTCGGTCGGACAGCTGGAAGGAGCTTTCGGAGAGGAATTCACGAGACAGTACGAAGCGGCGCCGCTCTACCATCACAGCCAAGACGATATAGCGAGTTGCCTGGAGGGCCTTGAGCCCATAAGACCCGCGGTCACCGAGGCGTACAAGTGGCGTGCGCCCGTTCCCAGCCTGGACAGCCCCCGGCGAGGCCACATCTGGGTGGCCGTAGGCCGCAAGACAAACAACCTCTGACTGCCAACGACTTAGAGATATAGAGATATACGGTCTTGCTAGATGAGAAATACAAATCGACACACCGCTGTTGCCATCCGACGGAGCGTGGCGCCGGGTGTTAGTTTGTCTGGCCTAGATCATGACGGGCGGCGGCCAGGTTGTTCCGCGAGGTCAGCGTGTCAGGGTGATCAGGTCCAAGCACCTGCTCGAAGGCGGTCAGGGCCTGCTCGTGCAACTCGATGGCATCGCGGGCCCGACCTGCCTCACGGTAGGCGTTGGCGAGATTGTTTCGTGAGACGAGCGTGCCGGGGTGATCTGGACCAAGAACCCGCTCGGAACCGGCTAGATTCCGCTCATACAGCGGTATCGCCTCGGTAATCCGTCCCGCCGCCTGGTAAGCGTTGGCCAAGTTGTTCCGCGAGGTCAGCGTGTCGGGATGATCGGGTCCAAGTACTCGCTCGCGGTCCGCCAGCGTCCGCTCGTGCAACGGTATCGCCTCAGCCGCGCGGCCCGCCTCGAGGTAGGTGTTGGCGAGATTGTTTCGTGAGACGAGCGTGTCGGGGTGATCTGGACCAAGAACCCGCTCGGAACCGGCTAGATTCCGCTCATACAGCGGTATCGCCTCGGTAATCCGTCCCGCCGCCTGGTAAGCGTTGGCCAAGTTGTTCCGCGAGGTCAGCGTGTCGGGATGATCGGGTCCAAATACTCGCTCGCGGTCCGCCAGCGTCCGCTCGTGCAACGGTATCGCCTCACCAAAGCGCCCGGCCTCCTGATACGCGCCGCCGAGGTTATTCCGCGCAGCAAGCGTGCTTGGATGATCAGGCCCCACCACCTGCTCCAAGCCAAGCACGGCCCGCTCATACAGCGGGATCGCCTCGCTGAGCCGCCCAGCCTCCTGGTAGGCCACGGCGAGGTTGACCAGCGAACGGAGCGTGTCAAGGTGATCGGGACCAAGCATCCGCTGGGAACCGGCCAGGGTCCGCTCATACACCGGTATCGTCTCGGTAATCCGGCCCGCTGCCCGGTAGGCGTTGGCCAGGTTGTTCCGCGAGGTCAGCGTATCGGGATGATCGGGTCCAAGCACCCGCTCAAGGTCCGCGGTCAGCGGTTCGCCGATCGCGATGGCATGAAGCGGACTCTCAGCCAGTTCATTCAAGTAATACAGCGCCCACAACCTGGCCTCGAGCAGCGTCCGCGTGAATTCGTCGTCGGCGTTGCCCGCGAACCCTGCCGTGCTGTCAAGCAATGCCGTCACCTGTTCGGGGATGTCCCTGACGGCCTGGCGGTCTGGTGACCCGACAAGCGCTCGCGCTCGCGCGTTCAGCAGGGACGCGGCGCGCTGGCCCACCGCGTTCAGCCGCCCCTGCCTCGCCAGCTGATCCCGCACTACCCGCATGATCAAACGGTGCTGGAAGACCGTTCCGCCGTCCACGCTGAAGGTCAGCAGCGACCGGTCGGCCAGTCGGCCCAGCGCGTCGTCGAGAAGGTAGGCATTCTCCGTGGCAGGCTCAGCAGTTCCGAGGCTGCCGTCGGCGAACGCGCCCGCCAAGAGCAGCTCACGGCTAACTCCGGCCGACGACAGTACCGACATAACCTCGATGATCGCGATGGGTAGCTCTGCCCGGTCATCTGTCCGGACCGCCTCAAGCGACAGCAGCACCGTCTCGGCCACGACACGCGGGTACGGGTCCTCGGGCGCACCCAGCAAGACAGTCGTCTGCAATCTCCGCAACCGTTCCAAGTATTCCTGGTATGACAGCCGCTGCGCGGCGATGACCGCGGCGGCTTGGTCAAGCGCTAGCGGCAGGTTGCCCAGCTCACCAGCCAGTTCAGCAGCTCCCGCGGGATCCGTCAGACCGGTCCGGTTCGCCAGGAAGGCCTCTGACTCATCGGTCGCGAATACGTCCACTGCCACGCTGACACCCTGGTCAGCCATCGACCGGCGTGTGCTCGTGATCAGTATCCGGGCCCGGCCGCCAGCAGGCAGGAACTGGCGGAGCGCATCGGGATCGGAGGCGTTGTCGAACACAATCAGGCACCGGTCCCCGTCGGCTTCAAGCCAATGCCTGACGGCCAGTCCCGCGGCGACGGCGTCGGCCCCGGGACCGCCTTCGGGCAGTCCCGCAGCCGCGGCCACATCGATCAGGCCCGCCAGCAGGCTCTCCGAGTCCTGGGCGTTGATCCAGGCGACCAGCCGCCAGCCCGCAGCCAACTTGTCCCGCGCGTAGGCGGCCGCCAGCTGGGTCTTCCCGACGCCGGCCATTCCGGAGACCGAGTGAACCACCGACACGCGTGGCCTGGCCCGGTCCAGCGTCGCCAGCAGTTTGGCACGCGACTGGAAACCGGCCGGTTGCTGCGGGATGTCACCCGTCACGATCGGCGGCGCTTGCCCGCGGTCAGGGGCGCCCAAGGCAAGGGCGTCTATCTCGGTATCGGCGGCCGGAAGCGACTGCTCCGGGGCTGTGGGGCTAGTGCTGCCGGGCAGCACGCCAAGGAATTCCAGTGCACCACGTGATGCCGCCTCGAGCGGCGCGAGGTCGACCGGTGGCGCGTCATCGCCTGGCGGATCGTGAACCACCGCCGCGAAGGCCGCCGTCTGATTCGAATGGTGCGTGATGTGCTGTCTGAGCGTGTCATAAACGTGCCATGCGTCGGACTCAGATAGCAGTTCCGCGAGCGCGTCCCTGGCGCCGTCGCGGAACCGTAGTACCGCGCCGTCCTCCGTCTCGACCGGTGGCAGGAAAAGTCCGCTGACGATGACCTCGGCGAGATCCCCGGTCGATGCGGTGGGCACAAGGGCCTGACAGATGAGCCGTAGCAGCGGCAGGCTGACCGCCGCGAAGGGGGCGCACAAGACGGCGAGCCTGGCTGCCTCCGGTGAGGCCATGCGCAGGAAGGCCGCGGTAACTTCCTGGTCAGAGGGAAGGTCGGAGGCAGGCCGGCGGGCGTCGGGACGGCCGGCCGAGGGGATCAGTAGGGCGTCGCAGCCGCGCGGATCGGTTCTCATCAGCGCCCCGGCCCACTGACCGAGCCCATGCGAGCTGAGCATGACCGCAGGCACGGGTAGCCAGTCCCGCACCCGCTGTCCCACCCGATCGGGCTCCCGGAGCAGGTAGGGCAGCGAATATCTAAGCAGAGCACTTGGACTGCCCGGTGCGGCGGTTCGAGTCCGCACGGTCGGCAGGTCCAAGCCGGTGCGGCGCCACAACCTGGCGGGCAGCGGGCTCACTAGCACGGTCGGCGTGGACGCCGCCCACTTCCGTATCGTCTGCCATATCTCGGGGCGGAACCAGCCGGCTGCGGAGCCGTCGGAAATGATGATGATCAGACGGCGGCCGCCTGGGTCGCGCAACTGGTCGGCACCGGAGGGCTGCCCGCCCTTGTTGTGCAGCACGGGGCCGGTTTCGGCGAGCGACATCCGCCAGGTCCGGATGCTACGGAAGGCGCCAAGCTGACCGAGCACCGCTGACAGCCCAGTGACCGCCTCCTCCCACACCGCCATTGACAGCGAGTCGTCAATGACCAGGCATGTCTCGAACCATCGCTCAGGCGCGGGCCTGAATTCCGGTACCAGCTGCCATGTGCGCGCATAGGAACGCACGGTAGCCTCGACGTCCAGTTGCAGCCGCCGTCCTTCTCGCCAGAGGCGTTTGAAAGGTTTTAGGGACCGGACAAGCTCCAGTTGCTGCGGCAGCGCGCCTGAGTACTCCACTCGGACCTGCCTGCCCTTGGCAAGCGGCTCCGCGCCGGGCGCGACCCGGCGCCCCCGCACCCGCATCCCGCTCGGCGCACCCGGTCGTTCGGCGGCTGGGATGTCGTCGTCTGGCACCACCGACGTTCCGGTGTTCGCCCGGGCCGGGGATCCGTTGGCGGCGCCGTCCACCGAAGTGACCGCCGCCAGCCACAGCGCCTCCGCGATCGAGGTGGCGTCTAGGCCGCGGCCGAGCGCCAGCACCGAACTTACGCAGCCGCGCAGTTCAGCGTCAGGCACGGGTCAGTTCTTTGAGCAAGATAGCAAGCAGTTCCTCGCGCTGCGCCCCTTCCGGGGCGCTGTCGCCTGACAGTACGAACACCGCGTTGAGGAGCTGGTCGATCGCTAGGTTGTCGCCCTTGTCCAGGCGGCTGACGAATCCCGCTACCAATTTGGCCGTCGGCCCCTTCGCGGGGACGTCCATGTCAAGGTGGGCACGGACGATCTTGCGGATGTCGTCTTCACCGGGCGCGGGCATCGAGAACCTGATACAGCGGCGTAGGAATGCCGCAGGGAAATCCCGCTCCTCATTGCTGGTCATCACGATTACCGGGAATTCCGTGCACTGCACCTTGCCACGCACGACGGTGTACCTCTCGTCGCTGTCCCACATGCGCACTCGAAGCTCGGGATCGCTGTACCTGGTGAGCTCGGCGATCTCGTATTCGCCGCGCTCGAGCACGTCGAGCAGGTCGCTGGGCAGGTCCAGGTCGCTCTTGTCGATCTCGTCGATGAGCAGCGCGCGGGGCCGCTCCGTTGGCACCAGCGCCGTACCGAGCGGTCCAAGCCGGAGGAACGGGGCGATGTCGTCCACCGCGCCGACGGCTCCTGCGGCGCTCTTGAGCTGCTGCTCATGGATACGGCCAAGCACGTCATAGCGGTACAGCGCCTCGCCGAGCGCGCTGCGGGAGGTGATATGCCAGCGCAGGACGGTGCCGAGTGCCAGTTCCTCGGCAACCGACTCGATCACCGTCGACTTGCCCGACCCCGGGGGGCCGGACACCAGCAGGGGCCGGCGCAGGCTCAGCGCGGCGTTGACCGCGTCAGGCAGCCCCTTGGGCGGCTGGAACTTAAGGCCCAGCGGTCGGCGGGGGAAGGTCCGCCACGACGGCGGCGCGCCCAGCTGCTCCCGGTGAATGCTGCCGTCGCCGCGATAGTAAGAACCCCAGGCCATCACTCACTCCTAGATCTGTGCCCTACTTTAAGTCGATGGCGCTGCAGAAGCTGAGCCAGTCTTCGTCGTCCCAGACGGCCCGGATATTGGCAACGGGAACGGCCCTGTTGCTGGTCCAGCGTGCGCGGTACGCCGTGAGGAAACCTTCGGGAAGCTGGTGCCAGCTGGTTTTAACCAGCCTGCAGTGCCTGGGCTTGAGGCTGGTGGCCTGCGGCCACAGCACGATCGGCACGAACCCTAGGAGCAGTTCAAGAAGCGCGTCATCCTGGCCCGGGGGGTTTAGCAGGCCGATCGCCGGTGCGTACTTTCCCGCACCGAGGTCGGCGCGCAACCGGGCCGGCTGGCTGACCTGGGAGGTGCCCAACCATTCGAGCGGGCTGCTTGCGGTCTGCGCGGCGATCTGGGCGAGGCGTCTGGCCGCGTTGCGGTTGACGCGGAGCATTTCCGGGTGCGGATCCAGTCGCTGGCTCCAGCGGCTCAGCACGGTGTAATTCAGGCCAAGCCGGGGACCCCCGTAGCAAATTTCTTCTGGTCGCCAGGACAGCAATATCCTGGCCGGCATTGCGACCTCGATGCGCTGCAGCGGCACGCCGAGCGAATTGGCGTGTTTTTCGGCCCAGTCCACCACCGTGATCAGAGTTTCCTCGGCGCCGGCTTGATCGGGCTGGCACGCGAAGTAGTCGTGCTCGCAGACCTTGCCGTCATAAAGCAGCCATCCGCCGAGTTCCTCCGGCCATTCCCCTGCGAGCGCGTAAAGGCTCACGATCAGGCGGAGCCGTCGCTCGACGTGTCGGCTTATCCGTGCCGCCACGGCGTCGTTAAACGCAACGAGGGCGTCTAGTGAAGAAGCCCAGTCACGCAATGCCGGGCTTTCAAGATCAATCCCGGCGTCGTCGGCGAGGGCCACCACGAAGCGCGTCATGTGTGCCCGGCAGGTTCTCTCGGCGCGCGGATAGGTCAGGGCCACGGATTCAACCGCATCGACTTCAGTGAGCGGCACCGAGTCTGTGCCGTTTGCCTGCCATGATCCGTTGAGGGCGCCGGTCGCGGTGAGGGCCCGTCGTATAGCCTCACTACTCAGCTTCGCCGCCATAAAGGTCCGGAGAAAGGAGACGGTCTGCCGGGCGACGATCAGACTGTCGACGATTCGCGTCGTTCTGATGCTGGCGGGCGACACCGTTTCCTGTCTGAGCTTGTCACGCAACTCCCGCAGCGCGGCTGCGTCCCATCCCGCAGGTACCGCCTGGTCCGGATAGAGCTCGCGGACAGCGGACCGCAGCTCCTCCGTACCGGCGGACCCCGACGACGAGATGCCGGAGGCGAGCTGAATGTTGTGGGAAAGCCAGGTCAGTTCGGCGGAATGGTCGCCGTCATAGAAGAAGCTGACGACGTCCTGTCCGGGCAGCGTACCCTTCAGCTCGCCGCTGACATCGCCCAACTGAAGGCGGGAGCCCGCTTCGGGCACGCCGGTACGCAGCAATCCGGCAAGGGCTCGCGACATATTCATCTGGTAGGCCGGCTGACCCACCGCCGAGGCCATCAGCAGCGCCAGCCTCGTCTGCCCGGTGCGAGCGCCGGTAGCAAGTTCCGCCGTCGGCGGCGCGGCGGCGGCCGCAGTGCAGGTGTCGATGATCGCGATCACGCCCTTGACACCCGGCCGGTCGGCCGCCTCGACGAGCAGTCGCCGGACATCGACGGCGGTGTCCCTGACCTCTTCTCGCGAATCACGTCCCATCAAGTAAAGCGCGGGATCCATGCCCGCTATGAATCCGTGGCCGAGCAGCGCGAGCACGAGGGTGGCGCCGCTGCTCGCGGCCAGGGCGATCGCCGCCCGCACCTTGTCCTCGATGTCCCGCACGTCCAGTTCCCCGTAAAGCAGCGATACGCCGTCGGGAAGACCAGGCTCGCATGCCCCCGCGTCGGGGTTGCGGAGTACGTGGTTCAGGCTGGTCGCGGCCTCCTGCAGAAACGTCAGCCGCGCCATGCTCAGGCACTGGCTGGCGATCACGAGGACATGACGCCGACCGACCGGGCTTCTGCCGCCGGTGCTCATGCCGGCCGCCGGCGTTGCTCGAGGGCCTCAATGACCGGTCCCGCCACATCCGCCTTGGCCAGGTACTTGACGGCAGAGTGAACCCAGAGGCCGTCGGAATCCACGCGTGTGTCTCAGGACGGACGCCGGCGTCACTGGCGCAGAAGTCAGATTCCAGGATGGGCCGCGCCGTGATGATGTCGTCACGGTCCCAGTAGTTGAGCCATCGCCGCACCGCAGGCGGCGTGGCAGGCGGGCTTGGCCGCAACCTCGGCCAGACGACGGCACGCATTGCCAGTGGCGAACCGAGGGTCACCCACAACGGAATAACGCCACGGTAAGCATGCAGCGTCTCAAAGGTCACCACAGTGCCGAGCGAGTGGGCGACCACCACAGCCGGCCCCGGGCCGAGGGCATCCGCCACCACGTCGCGGATTCGCGCGTCGAGCGTGCGATTGTCCTGGTTAGGCTCGCCGCGCGCCAGGTACCTGGCGACCTGGGCGAGGTCCCGGATCAAGAGCTTGCTTGCCGTCCACTGTCCGGCTTTCTCCCATGGACCGGCACCCAGCAGCGTCGTCGCCGCGTTTGTGGCTCGCCGGACCAGGCCAGCGGCGCCCTGCGCCTCCCCGTCCGGCCGCAACATCGCCAGCGCGATCGCCACGCTGGCCTGGTCCACTCCGTCCCGGTTATCGCGGTGTTGCTCGGCGATCTCCGCAAGGATCTCGACGAGCATGGCCGCTTCAGCCGCGTCGAGGGCGCTGCCGCCGGGCCCCTGCGCTTGGGCGCGCTCGAATAGATCGCCGTAGTAGGCAAAAACGACATCCCCAAGGCTGCCGTCTCCAAGGCTTTCCGCCGCCCGGGAATGGCCGGCCCGGCGGCCACCGTCCGCCAGGGCAGAAATCCAGCATTCGCGGTCAACCTCCGCCTCGCGCGGACCCCCGATACCGTGAACGAAGACCAGCCGTAGCGCCATTCGCCCTCCCCATCAGCTGGCTATACCTCTGTCGCTCTTCAGCCTCGTCCACTCGACCCTCCGCCCTAGGAGCCACGGCTAGTTGGTGGAAGGTTGAAGACGTTGGACTGCGTGTTGTAGTCGCCAAGCTGCACGCCCTGTGCTCCGCGGACGTCGACGGTGTATTTCCCGGCCCGCGCTCCGCTCTCATCCACCAGGCCAAGCAGTGCCCTCGCGACGGCCACCAGTTCGGGGTCGTGGTCAGCCTTTACGCTGACCAGTTCCTCCTTAAGCGGCGCTTCCCATGCCTCCGGGTCTTCCTCATGCCTTGCGAGGACGTATTCAGCGCCTGGTTGGTCTGCAATCCGCTTTCGCACCCTGCTCTTCAGCGCGCCGTAGGCATCCTTGACGGCTATCGAGGCTTCTGAAGCCAACCCTCCAGCCGCGCCCGCCGTAAGCGCGGCCACGATCAACATGATCGGATCCATCTATGCCCCACACTCGGTGTCAGTGGAATGACACCACGATGATGCCCGTTTTCGCGCGGACGCGCCATGATGATCACATCTTCCTGCGCGGAGGCGAGGAAGTGGAGGGCGGAGGTTCCAACGCTGCCGCATAGACAAACAGCTGGTCCGGTTTCCTGCCGGGCGCAGCGTGACGGCCGGTACCGCCGACCTGCGGGCGCGGCCTGCTGACTTGGCGGCGGCGCGCCCGTTAGGGCTTCCGCTCGAGAGGGCGCTGGCGTGGCGAAGGTCGCCCTTGATCATCCCTGCGCGTCTCCGGCACGTGGTTAACGAACAGCTTGTCCAAGCCGCCGACATCTTCGCCTGGTCCATCGCCGTACCCGGTACTGCCGTAGCAGATCCGTTAGCAAAAAAGCCCCATCCGGGATAGGTATGGGCCTGCGAGCGCTGGCCGCGCCCGGAGGGACTCGAACCCCATCTTTCCTGAGACGCAGTCAGACGTCCCCAGACGACACACCGCGTCGGTGTGTGTCCCTGTGACGGCGCATAGCCTGTGGTGCATGGATCAAGGTTTCTGGGCCGAAGAACTCGCACGCAAGCTCCTTGAAATCCCCCTGCCGCGCCGCTGGACGCATGTCCAGGGGGTGGCCGCACGAGCCCGGACCTTGGCCCCCATCCTGGGTGGCGACGCCGACCTTCTCGAAGCCGCCGCATGGCTGCATGACATCGGCTACTCACCCGACTTGGCGGACACGGGGTTCCATCCCCTCGACGGTGCCCGGTACCTGCGTGATGTGCACGCCGCTGACTCGACCTTGTGCCGGCTGGTCGGCAATCACTCCTGCGCTGTCATCGAGGCGGGGGAGCGGGGCCTCGATCGAGAACTATCAGAGGAGTTCCCGGCGCCCGCCCCAGAGCTCAGCGATGCCCTCGCCTACTGCGACATGACGACAACTCCCACCGGGTGCTTGGTGTCCGTGCATGAGCGGCTGTCAGAGATAAGGCAGCGCTACGGTCCATCTGATTTGGTCACCCGCTTCACGCACAAGGCTGAGTCGTGCCTTGTTGCGAGTGTTACCCGAACAACCTTCCGTCTAAATGCTCACCAAGCCCGAGCTATGGCGGCGTGACGTCCTAGTTCAGCCCTAGAGGAGAATAGGAGCCGCTCGCCGATCCAAATAATGCTCTATTCGCAATCGCATGGATCGGTCCATTTCGTAGTGGGTAACCTCCGATGCTTTTACCCAGCGAACCTCTGTCGATTCGTCGCTCGGGGCAGGCGTGCCCCCCGTGGAACGAGCTGTGAGGAGAATGGAGAATTCCTGACGTGCTTCCCCGTTGCTGGTGTAAAGGATGATGTGCTTCGGGTCGGTGTAGATACCGACGAGGCCCGTAACCTCGCAGTCGATTCCGCTCTCTTCCTTCGTCTCGCGGATCGCCGCTTGGGTCATTGATTCGCCGAGGTCAATCGCCCCGCCAGGGACGGCCCAGTTCTCGTTGTCGGATCGCCGGATCATCAGGATGTCTCCGGCGTCGTTGACCACAACGACGTTGACCGAGGGGACGAGGCTGTTGGCCTTGGGCGCCTCGGGATCGTCGTAGTAGTCAATCCTTCGGCCCACGCTTACGCCCTCTCATATGGTGTCGCGCTCATATGGTGTCGCGCCGTCCCAGACGCGCTCGAAGCTCTCCAGATATGTGCTGACCATGTCGCCGCCGGCCACCCTGCGCAGATGGAAGACGGGTGCGTTGCTGGCCATCGTCCCGTAGATATGCGTGTTGACGAGCAGCTGATCGTCGGCGCGGTAGATTGAGTTGTACAACGTCGTGCCGTGTAGCCGGATCTCTACGTTCTCGATTGCTTGCAACGGCCGGAAGAGGACGATGGAGTTGCGGACCTTGGCCGCCATTCCCTCGTCAATTCCCTCGCTCGCGCCGCGTTCGGCCACGTGTGGGCTGTCCGGGTCACCGAGCAGTATCCGGACCCGCGCGCCATTACGCGCCCGGTCAGCGAATAGCCGGTGCACGCCGACGTCTTCCGCCATGAACATGCCCGAGTAGACCAGGGCGCCTATGTCTTGTTCGGCTTTGGCGAAGAAATGCTCCCAGGTCTCCCGCGGAACTGCCCAGCGGTGCGGGTAGACGGCGACGATCTCGCTCTGCGCCGCGGCCGCGACCTGCTCCTGGTCGAGGGCACCAGGCCAGATGTAGGACTCGTCCACACCAAAGAACGCGGCGACCGAGTAACGGTGCCGGCGGTAGGGCACCCGCCCGGCGACGATCCAGCGTTCGATGGTCTTCGGGTCCACCTGCACGGCTTCAGAAAGCTTGGCGGGCGTTACTCCTCGTTCTAGCAGGAGCGCTCGCAGCCTCTCGTTCGGCATTCCACCACTCATGCCCGCGCAGGACGTAAAAGGACGGCTTCACCTTAGTAGGGACGTCCCGGCACGTCCACTCGCGGTCCCGCTGCGTAGTCACTGCGTCCTGCTCCCCCGGCGCATTCTGCGGTGCATAACAACGCACCGCGCCGATCCGGGACACCGGGCGACGGCGCCGAGTGGAAGGAGTTTCGATGCACACCGATCTTCTTACCGCGCTCGCCGACGACCGGCGCCGTCAGTGTCCCTGCGGTGCGGTCACCGAGCAGTCGCACCACCTGTGCCGCAAGTGCCGGGCCCGGATCGTGTGGCGGCGCAAGACCACACGGACCAGCCGCCGCGTGGCACGCCGTCTGGCCGCACGGCAGGCGCGGGCCGGTGCCCGGACCTTCGCCCAGGCCCTCCGCACCGTAAAGAAGGGAGCTGAGAACTGATGCTTACTGTTCTGCTGTTCGTGGCCGCCGCGATGGCCGTGGTTTCCGTGCTCCTGTTCGCCGTGGTGGTCGCCGGCATCCGCCAGGAGCCGGCGAACGCCGAGATGACCAGCCGGGCGCGGCGGCCAACCGCCGCCCTGGCCCGGCTCCTGCTCGGCGTGTACGTCCGTCGCCCGAGTCCGCCGGAGGACAACACCGCGCATCGATGCTCCTGTCTGGCCGGCCACGGCTCGGAAGGGGATGGCCGATGACTCATCCAGCCGGATGGACCGCCGCGGAGCCGTGCCCCTCGTGCGGGTCGTGGGGCATCACCGAGTACGAGATCCGCGTCGGCTCCACCGAGAGCCGGATGGGCTGGGAGTGCCGCGACTGCGGCCACCTCGCCACCTGGACGACCCGGGCCGACGCGGCCCCCAGCCTGGCCAGCCAGTGGCAGCTGCTCTCGGTCATGCCCCTGCACGCCATCACCACCATGTACGGCGAGCAGGGGCTACGGGAGCGGTTCGCATTGGAGACGGCCCGGCTCGCCGACCCGGTCGCCCACGGGCAGGTGATACGGGCACTGCGGTTCGCGGCCCGGTTGCACGCCTCCGATCGCCGTCAGCGCGAGCCGTACATCAACCATCTGCTCCGCGTGACTCTCCGGATCATGGTCCATTACAGCGTCCGGGAGCCAGACATGATCTGCGCGGCTCTGCTCCACGACGCTGTCGAGGACCACGCCGACCAGATGTCGACCGCTGGGCGGCCGGGCGCCCTCGCCATGCTGATCGCGGCCTACGGGGCGCGGCTCGCGGAACTCGTGGCCGCGGTGACCAACCCGGTCTATGCGTCCGAAAGCGATGCGGACGGGCGGTACCGCGAGCATGTCAAGGACAGCCTGGCCGCATGCCCGTGGGCACGCGTCATCAAGCTGTCCGACTTCACCGACAACGGAGTCGGGCTGATCCACACGACCGGCGAAAAAGCCGTCCGGCTGGCCCGCAAGTACGCGCCGCTCGTCCCCGCGCTGGCGGACCTGGCCGCCCGGCCCGACACTCCCCTCACGGATGAGGTCAAGGCCCGCATTCTCGGTCAGCTCCGTAGGGCCTCCGGCCGCTTCGACGCGATCATCGCGGCCAGCAGAGACTCGACTGACTTCGGGGGGCGGTGAGGCGCGTTTGGTCATCTCGCTCTCACTCGTCCTGGTGCTCGGCGTCATGGTGTGGCTCCTGTACCGGTACGCCGGGCTCAAGGTCTGGCACGGGGTGATCTGTGTGCTGTTCGGCTTCTTTCTGGCCACCACCGGCTTCGCGCCCGAGATCCGCACCACCGTGACCGCGATCATCCACGCCCTGACGGGCCAGGGCTGACCACTACGACCGGAGGAGGTGATCATCACGCCCGAACCCAGGAACGACCCGGACGCTGATCTTCAGGAGGTGGCCAGCCGGCACGACGACGCTGTTTCGGCCATGGGCACGCTCGCCAGGGCACTCGACACGATCCCGCTGCTGTACGCGGAGGTCGGCCGGCTCCGCGCCCGCCTGGCCCGCACCCTGGCCAACCTGCATAACCTGATCGCCGCGGCCCGGGCCACCCTCAGCGCCCACGCTGATGGTGAAGACGACGCCCTCTACTACTTGCGCGACGAACTCGAAGCCCAGGACCAGCTTCGACCCCGCGACCGCGAGCGGCCATGACGAACCGGCCATCGCGACACCGGCTCCGCCGCCGCGCCCACCAGCTGCGCCGCGACGGCTTCCAGCCGACGATGTTCCTCAGCCCAGACGAGCCGCTACCCGAGACCGCCGGCGCGATCGTCGTCCGCGCCGTGTGGCGATACCGCTCGGAGCTGGCTCCCGTCGTGGCCGCTGCGGGCCTCGTGATTGCGGCGGCAACCTTGCACCGTTCGCACCCAGGATGGTGGCTGTGGCTGATGGCCGTCACGCTCACCGATCTGGCCGTCCTGGCTTTGCCAGCGCCGCGACGGCTGCGCAAGGACTGGTCTTTCCTGGACAGGACCGGGGAGCGCGCTTACGTCGCCGCTGTCTCTGCAGTGGCCGGCGGATGGCTCACGGCTGCGACCGCGCTCGGGCCAGCCACACCACCGATGCCCGCCTTCGGCGCCATCCTGGGCCTTACCTGTGCCATTCCTTGGTGGACCAGCCGCCGGCGCCGGGCCAAAGTCCGTCTTGAGCGGACCCTCGAGTCCTGGCCGGAGATCGCGCGGGCCGTTGGTCTAGCTGGATCGCAGGTCATGTCGGCCATGGTGGACCTGTGGGGCTGGCGTGCCCGGTTCCGGCTGGCCCGGGGCCAGACCATCCACGACGTGATCGCGAAGATTCCCGCCATCGAATCCGGCCTCGGCACCTTCCGGGGCGCCGTCCGCGTCCATCCGACGCCCGACAACTACGCCAACCGATGCGAGTTGCGCGTGCTGGATGCCGACCCGCACGCCGACGCGATCCCGTGGCCCGGCCCGTCAGTCACCTCGATTACCGAACCGATCGAGCTCGGCCCGTTCGAGGACGCGGTTCCGTGCCGGGTCTCGTTCCTTCGCCGCCACGTCCTGTTCGGCGGGGCGACCGGCGCGGGCAAGAGCGGCGGCCTCAACGTGCTGATCGGCAACCTGTCCGCTTGCAGTGACGTGGTCCTGTGGGGCATCGACCTCAAGAAGGGGATGGAACTCGGTCCGTGTATCTCTTGCCTCGACCGGCTGGCGACCACGCCCGGCGAAGCCGATTCGCTCCTGGCCGATGCGGTCGCCGTTCTCGAAGCACGAGCCGCGGTGCTCGCTGACCAGGGCCAGCGCGTCTGCGAACCGACACCCGAAATGCCGGCGCTCGTCATCCTCATCGATGAGTACGCCGAACTCGTGGACGACGCCCCGGGAGCGGTCAAGCACGCCGACTCGATTGCCCGGCGCGGGCGCGCCGTGGCCGTCAGCCTGATCGCGGCTACCCAGCGGCCGACGCAGAAGGCCATGGGACACGGTGCAGTGCGCTCCCAGATGGACGTCCGGATCTGCTTTCGGGTCCGAGAACGCAAGGACGTGGACCTCATCCTCGGCCAAGGGATGCTGGCCTCCGGCTGGCAAGCGCACACGCTCGACGCGCCGGGCAAGTTCCTCGTATCGGCCGCTGAGCACGACACGCCCCGGCGGGCCCGCGCCTACCTGATCACGGATGAGGTCGTGGCCAGCACCGCCGAATTGCATGCCGACCTCCGGCCGCACCTCGATGAGGTGTCGCGGCAGGCGGTCGAGGAGCGGAACCATGACGAGCCCGCCGCCGCGACGAGCGGCGAGATAACCGAACCGCACGGCTCGCCGCCGGACGTCCAAGATGAGCACGGCAGCACGGACGACGCCCCTGGGGCCATCTTGTGGGCGGCGCTGTCCCTGGCCCCGGCCGAGGGCACAACCGTGCCCGAGCTCATGACCGCGACCGGCATGAGCCGACCCTGGATCTACCTACGGCTGCGCGAACTGGCCGACCGCGGCCAGGTGATCCAGGTCAGCCGGGGACGATGGCACGCGGTAGGCGGTGACAGTGAGTGATTGTCTACGTCTACGGGCCACGCGCGCGTCTGCACGTAATGGCGGGCAAATGGGCGCATAGACAAAGACGTAGACAACTACCGACCGTTATGCAACGAGAGGAGAAGCCGCAGGAAGACCCGCGACCAGAGGAGGTGATCGCTCATTGCAGGCCTACACCGTTGAGCAGGTAGCGGAGATGCTGAACATCGGCCGGGACAAGGTCTACTACCTGCTTCGCGCCCGCCAGCTCCGCAGCATCAAGATCGGCAAGTCCCGTCGGATCACCGACGAGCAACTCGCTGAGTTCATCGCCTCACGAGAAGACGCTGCCTGAACTTAGGGACGTCTGGGGACGTCTTGACGTAAAGTCGGAGGAAGAGCAGCCAACCGGAAGGAGCTGAGGCTATGAGTGCACGATCACCATCTGGACCGAAGAGACGCCGTGAGCGCGGCGACGATGGCATCTCGTGGGACAAGACCAACAAGTGCTACGTCGGCACGATCTCGCTCGGGTATGACGGCAATGGGAGGCGCCGTCGGCGATATGTGCGCGGCAAGACCAAGACCGAGGTCAAGGAGAAACTGGATGCGCTGCACGAGGAACTCAGCGCCGGTATCCAGACCCCCACGGCCTATACCGTCCGGCAGTGCGTCGCGGACTGGATCGACTCACTCGAGCTGGACCCGCGCACCGTGGCCACTTGCCGGGGCCAGGCCGAGAAGTGGATCTATCCGGCGATCGGCGGGATGAAGCTCAAGGAGTTCAAAGCCACCGACGCCGACCGCTTCTTCCGGGACGCCGGCATGGTGCTCAGCAGGGCGTCGCTGGTGAAGATGAAGAGCACGCTCACCAGGGCAATCCGGCGCGCCCAGAAGTACGACCTCATCGGCCGGAACGTCGCCGAACTGGTCGACCTGCCGCAAGGGCAGCCAGGGCGCCCGTCGCGGGCCATGAGCGAGGAGCAGGCCGGCAAGGTGCTCAGGGCCGCGACCGGCCAGCCAATCGGGTACGTCAAGGCGGTCAAGGTGAGCCGTAGCCGGTACGCAGCGACCCACGCGGCCACGGAGGCGGGCGAGGTGGCTTGTGGAACGCGGCCGCGCGAACAGGTTCCCATCACCGAGATCGGCACCGATCTGGGTGCGGTCACCTGCCGTACCTGCTGCACGGAACTCGGCACGGACGATCGCGTCAGCGAGGGCCGCCGGCTCGAAGCGCTGTTCGTGCTGTCGATCACCCTCGGCCTTCGTCCCGGGGAGCTGCGCAAGCTCTCGTGGGATCACGTGGATCTCGACCAGGGAGTCATCCACGTGTGGCAGTCGGCGAGCCGGACCGGAGAGGTCAAGACGCCCAAGTCCAGGCGCTCCCTTTTCCTGCCCCTGCGCGCCGTGACCGCGCTGGTGGCGCATCGGAAACGGCAGGCCACCGAACGGCTCGCGGCTGGCGCCGCCTGGCACGACAACAACCTCGTGTTCTGTCACGAGGACGGGCGCATGTACAGCAAAGACGCCCTGAACTGGCGGTTCGGCAAGCTGACGCGGCGAGCCGGGATCGGTCACTGGCACGCCCACGAAGGACGGCACACCGCGGTTTCGATCATGAGCAGCAACGGCGTGCCGCTGCAGGACATCAGCGACACCGTGGGCCACAAGTCCACCCACGTCACCGAGACCGTGTACCGGCACGTGATCGTGCCCGCCATCCGGGGCGGCGCGAACGTGATGAACACCGTCTTCGGCGGCGACACAGAACATGGAAACGGCACAGCGGACATAGCCGCTGCGCCGTAGTCGCTTGGTTAGTCTCTTGATCTTAAGATCGAGGTCCGGAAAGCCAGTGGAGCTATGGGGATTCGAACCCCAGACCTCCTCCATGCCATGGAGGCGCGCTACCAACTGCGCCATAGCCCCTTGCAGTCGCGTCCGAGCTTAGCAGCCCCCGGCCGCTGCCCGGTCCCGCTGTTCGAAGACAGGCTTCCTGGAGGTTCGCTGAGCATTAGCTGTGGCCGGATACTTGGCGGCATGATCTTGGTGACACTCTTTGTGACCTGGGCGAACAGCGGGAGCCTGGCTCGCATGCCCATGCAAGCGCTCCACCAGCTGAGGTAAAGCCCCTCGCCCGCGACTCCCCCGTCGCGTGCGGAACGCTCCGGATCTGATCAGGCGGCGGCCGTTCGGGCATGAAAGTTCCTCCTGCCTGCGAAGCTGTGTCTCGCTAGCCGCGACGCGCGGCCGGGAGCCCGGCCGGGCCGGCCCCGCGCGACGGAGCCGGGCCGGCTACCGCCGCTGCCGGGTGTTCGGCTGGCCGGGCGGGGCCTGGCGCGGCCGAAGACTCGGGGACGGGGCGACGGGCGTATGGCTGACGGTTGGCCGCGCGATGGCCGGGGGCCGCTGCGCGGCGTAGCAGGACCGCGAGGACCGGTTCCAGAGCAGGATGACGGCGCACAGGCCGATGACCCATTCGATGCCGCTGAACGCCTGGGTCGGGCCGGTCGACGGCGCGTGGGCATCGACGCTGATCCCGCTCACGGTGGCGAGGCAGAAGATGGCCGTGGCCCAGGCCCGGGCGCGGCGCCGGCCGCGTCTGGTCTCCCGGGCCAGCCAGAGCCACAGGGCGGTGCCGATTACGCCGTGGATCAGCAGGATGGCGACCGCGGCGCCGACCGCGCCCCGGGCCGCCGACTGCTGAGCGGCTATCACCTGCAGCTCGTGCACGGTGGCCAGGCCGACGATAGTGCCGAGCGCACTGAGGCCGGCTCCGGCATACATCAGCCCCGCCGCCGTGGTCAGTGAAGACGGCACCGGCGTCCGGCCACCCGGCCAGGCCGGCGCGGCGGGGCCACCAGGCCCAGTGGGCCCGGGTGACCCCGCGGGGTGGGCGGGGTCGGCAGGGTGGGCGGGACCGGCGGGGTAGGCGGGACCGGCGGGGTAGGCGGGACCCGTGGGGCCATTGACACCGGCGGGGCGTGGACGGGAGGTGCTGTGCGCGGCGGTGGAGCCGCTCCCCTGCATCCCGGGAGCGCGGGCCGCGACGGCGGCCATCGCGGGCGGAAGCCACGAGTCGGTGAAGTCGCCCAGGTTCCCGGCGGCCTGGGCCCGGCAGGACTCGATGATCTCTGCCGGGCTGGGGCGGTCCGGCGCGTCCTTGGCCAGGCAGCGCTCGATCAGGGCGCGCAGCGGCCCGGAACAGCCGGTCAGGTTCGGCGGCTCGTTCAGCACGCGGTGCATCAGCGCGGCCACGTGCCCGTCACCGAAGGGCGCCCGGCCGCCCACGGCGAAGGCCGCCACCGCGCCGAGCGCGAAGACGTCGATGGCGGGCGTGATGGCCAGGCCACGAATCTGCTCCGGCGCCATGAACTGGGGGGACCCCATGGCCACGCCGCTCTGCGTCAGATTCGTGGCCTCCGCGGCCCGTGCGATCCCGAAATCGATCACGCGCGGCCCGTCCGGGGCCAGCAGCACGTTGGACGGTTTGAGATCACGGTGGACGACACCGGCGGCGTGGATCGCCTGCAGAGCCTCGGCGACCCCGGCCATCAGCAGGATGACCGTCTCCGGCGGCATCGGCCCGTGCTCCGCGACGGCCTGCTGCAGTGACGGCCCGGGCACGTACGCCGTCACCAGCCACGGCGGTGTGGCCGTGGGATCGGCGCGGAGAAGTTCCGCGGTATACAGCCCGCGCACCCGCTGGGCGGCCTCGATCTCCTGGCGGAAACGCGACCGGAAGTCCGCGTCGTCGCCCAGTTCCGGCCGGACGACCTTCAGCGCGACGCGCCGCCCGCCCGGCGTGGACGCCAGGTACACCCGCCCCATGCCCCCGGCCCCGAGCCGGGCACGAAGGCGGAAACCGCCGATCTCGGCGGGATCGTCACTGGTCAGAGGCTCCATAGCCGCTCAGCTCGCCCTTCGCCGACAGCGTCTCCAACCCGGTCAGCTCCGTCCGCTGACCGCCGGCGGAAGGCCCAGTCCGCCGCCGTTGCCTGGTCTCCTACCACTGTGACACATACGATTCCATGGCTAACGCGATCGGGTGCCCCAAAAAGTGTGTATCCCCGCACGTCCCGGGCCCTGCACGACGCGCCGGCCGACCGCCGGGAACCGCCCCGTGGCCACCCGAACGCACGCGGCCGCAGGTCCGCGGCGATAATGGCGGGGGTGCCGATGCCACCAGACGAGCCCCGGCAGGGGCGGCCCGCGTAAGTCCCGGCCTTGAGTTCCCGTTCGCGCTACGGCTGAGTCCCTAGGCGCAGCCGTGGCGGCGGCCGAGCGCGCGCATCGCCAGGACCACCTGGTCCTGCCCCGGCGACGGGGGCGCCGGGGCACGGGCCGGGGAAAGGGCCGTGGAGCGCAGGCCGTCCAGCACGTAGCTGAGATGGCGCCGAGCCGCGCCGGGAGCTGTCCCCGCGGTCCGCTCGATGAGCCCGGCGTTGGCCATCAGGATGAGCACGACGTCCTCGTGGCCGAAGTCCTGGCGCAGGTCACCGCTCGCTTTGGCCCGGTCGATCAGCTGGGTCAGGGCGTCCAGGGCCTTCGCGCGCAGCCGCTCCAGCTCGGGCATGCCGGAGACCGCGGCGGTCAGCAGATCGGAGATCGCCCGGTTGGCGGCCTGCAGCTTGCACAGGAACACCAGGTGGCCGGTGAGGGCCGTCCACGGGTCCGGTTCGGCCAGGGCCTGCGTGGCGGCGTCGACGATCTCCTGCATCGCGCCCAGGAAGACGGCGGCGACCAGGTCGCAGCGGGTCGCGAAACGGCGGTAGAGGGTCGCGTTGCCGACGCCCGCGCGGCGCGCGATCTCGTCCAGCGGCGCGTCGAGGCCACGCTCGGCGAAGACGGCCACGGCGGCGTTCATGAGCTGGCAGCGGTTGCGTTCGGCGTCCGCGCGCAGCGGCTGGGTCACCACGAAAGCCAAGCATCCGTGGGCGAGGGCAACGTCACCATGACTCCAGCATAGAGACCTAAGTGGGGAGTACCCCCCGATTGTGCTATTGTCGCGCTCGATGGCACAACGCCGCAATTGAACGGGCGGTGACGGATGCGGGCGGCCCCAGCGGCATCCTCACGGCAGCACGTCATACGGGACGGGACACACATGCTCATTCAGGTTATCTCCGGCACCACCCGCGAGGGCCGCTTCAGCGAGAAAGTCGTCTCCTGGGTGACCGAGCAACTGGAGGCCCGCGAGGACTTCGACGTCGAGCAGGTCGATTTGCGTGATCATCCGCTGCCGTTCTTCGACGGAGTCGCCCCGGCGCGGGCTCCCCGCGAGTACACGAGCCAGCGCTGGTGGCGGGTGCGGCCGAGGATCAGCTGGTGAGCCTGACGGCTAGCAGGCAGACAACTAACAGGTCACGACGATGCGGACGGGGGCCTCGCCGCGGGCCTGCCTTTCCCACGCCTGCGAGACACCGTCGAGCGACACCGACTCGAAGTCGACGCTGAGCTGGCCCGCGCCGGCGTAGGAGAGCACGGCGTTGAGCGCGTCCGCCCGCTGCGACGCGGTGAGCTCGTTGTTGGTGTAGCCCAGCAGGCGCAGGCACCGGCTGCGGATGGTCGAGCTGTCGATCGGGGACGTCTCCGCGGCCGCGCTGCCCAGCTGGACGAGCCGCCCGTAGTGCCGGAGGGTGCGCAGCGCCCCGGCCGCGGGGGCGCCGAACAGCGGATCGATCACCAGGTCGGCGGGGCCGTCGCTGGCATCGGTGAAGCGCCGGGCCAGTTCGGCCACGTCCTCGGTGTCCAGCCGGACCACGGCGTCGGCGCCGCAGCGCCGGGCCCGCTCGGCGGCGCCTTCGGACCGGCAGCCCGCGATCACCCGCCGCGCGCCCCGCAGCCGCGCGGCCTGGACCGCGACCTGGCCCACCGCACCGCCCGCGCCGAGCACGATGACCTGCTCCCCCGGGTACAGCTCACCGCGCCAGGTCAGGGCCGTCCAGGCGGCCACCGCGGACAGGCCCAGGGCCGCGACCAGCTCTGGTTTCACGTCGAACGCGAGCGGCACCAGGTCCGCCTCCGCCACCGAACAGCACTCGCGCAGGCTGCCGTCCCCCGGCGCCATCCCGGCCCGCGTGGAGAACCACGCCATCGTCCCGGCGGGCACGCTGGCGGAGTTGAGGACCAGGCCCACGCCCTGCACGCCCGGCACATACGGCAGCTCCGGAGGGCCGAAGTAGGACGTGCCGCTCGCGCACAGCAGATCCAGCGGCGTTATCGGGGCCGCCCTGAGCTCAACCAGCGCCTCACCGGGCCCCACGTCCGGCGGCTGCCACTGCTCTACCTCCGGGGCACTCCGGTGCCCGCGCAGGACGGCGGCTCGCATGAGCTCACCTTACGCAGATTCGATCAGGTGAAAGCCGCAATTAGGGCAAATACGGCCAGTCCCGGCTGGCCGGGCCGGCCGGGCTGGTCACTGGTCATCGGTGGATTCCTCCCGGGAGCCGAAGCCGAGCCAGGCGCGGATGTCGTCGCCGTCGGCATTCAGGGCCGGCGGGGGCAGTTCGTGCCGGGGCGGCGTCGCGGACATGCGGATCGGGTTGCGGACGGTCGGCACGTCGCCCGTCATCACCACCGGTTCCAGGCCGAGGCTCGCGGCCAGCTCGACCCCCCCGCGGACGTCGTTGATCGGCCCGCACGGGATGCCCGCGTCAGTGAGGATCCCGAACCACTCCTGGGCCGACTTGGCCGCCAGCCGTTCCAGCAGCAGCGGCCGCAGTTCCTCGCGGTTGTCGTTGCGCAGGCCGACGCTGCGGAAACGCTCGTCGTCGGCCAGTTCCGGCGCGCCGAGCGCCGCGGCGAGCTTACGGAACTGCCGGTCGTTGCCCACCGCGATGATGAGGTCCCCGCCGCCGGTGGCCAGCGGCTCGTAGGGGAACAGGCTGAGGTGAGAGTTGCCCATCCGGTGCGGCACGACGCCCCCGGCCACGTACGCGGACGTCTGGTTGACCATCGCCGACAGCGCCGTGGACAGCAGATTGGTCTCGATGTGCTGGCCCTTACCGGTGACGTCGCGGTGGTGCAGCGCGGCCAGGATGCCGACCGCCGAGTGCAGCCCGGTGAATACGTCGAAGACGGAGATCCCGGACCGGAACGGCGGGGTGTCGGGGGCGCCGGTCAGGCTCATCAGGCCGGAGACCCCCTGGACCAGCACGTCGTAGCCGGGCAGCTTCGCACCCTGGCCGGCCCCGAAGCCGCTGATCGAGCAGTAGATGATGGCTGGGTTGCGGCGGGCGACGGCCTCGTAGTCCAGGCCGAACCGGGCCAGCCCGCCCGGGCGGAAGTTCTGGATGAACACGTCCGCACGCTGCGCTAGCGCATGGGCGACGGCCTGGTCGTGGGCGTCGGAGAGGTCGAGGGCGATCGAGCGCTTGTTGCGGTTGACCCCGAGGTAATAGGTGCCGACGCCGTCCCGTCTGGGCGGGACCCACTCGCGGGTGTCGTCGCCGGCCGGGCTCTCGACCTTGATCACCTCGGCCCCGAGGTCGCCGAGCATCATGGTGGCGTACGGGCCGGCCAGGATGCGGGAGAAGTCGGCGACCAGGATCCCGGACAGCGGCCCTTTCGCCGGCTCTTCCTGGGGGTCGGGGGGGTCGGTGGGTCCCACGGGCACTCCTGTTCCCTGCCGCTGTTGTGCTGTGTTCCCTGCCACGTTCCCTGCCACTGCTGTCCTGGCGCGCCGGGGCCGCCGCTATACGGACACTTGTCCGTCAATGTGCCCGCCGACCCCGCGCACTGTCAAATCACCGCCGACGACGGGGGCGTGCCCATCCGGGGGTCGCCAGGGTCGCCGGGCACGCCGCGGTCGCCGGGCACCCCGCGGTCGCCGGGCACCCCGCGGTCGCCGCGGTCGCCGGGCACGCCGCGGTCGCCGGGCACAATGGTGTGCGGGCGCGACTGCCATAGCGCCCAGTCCGCCGAAACCTCCCCGGCCGCGCGCATCAGCTTCGGGAGGTGCTCGTCGACCAGCGTGGCGACGCACGTCTCGGCGGCGTGCACGGTTACGTTCATGGCCGCCCGGACTTCGCCGTCACCGTCGCGGACCGGCACCGCCACCGAACGGATCCCGGGCGCCAGTTCCTCGTCGGCCAGGGCCCAGCCCCGGGCACGGACGGTGCGCAGCTCGTCGTCGATGCGAGCGCGGTCGCGGGATGCGGCGGGCGGCAGCCCGGACCGGCTGGGCTCGGCCAGCGTCGCGGTCAGCGCCTCGGGGTCCAGCGCCGCGAGCAGCACCTTGCCCTGCGAGGTCTGCAGCGCGGGGAACCGGGTGCCGATGACGACCCGGAGGGTAATGATCTTCGGCACCGAGACGCGGGCCACATCGACGATGTCGGACCCGTCGAGCTGGGCCATCGAGGAGGATTCGCCGGTCTGGCCGACTAGGTCCTCCAGGTGCGGACGGGCGACGTCCCACAGGCCGAGCGAGCCGACGTAGGCCATCCCCAGGCGCAGGACCTTCGGCGTGAGGATGAAGGCCCCCTCCTCCAGCCGGACGAAGCCGAGCTCGGCCAGGGTCAGCAGCAGGCGGCGCGCGGTGGGCCGGGCCAGCCCGGTGGCCACGGCGATCTCGGTCAGGCTCATCCGCGGGCGGCGGTCGTCGAAACAGGCCAGGACGTCCAAGCCCCGCGCCAGCGCCTCGACGAAATCGGGCCCGGTCCCGCGTCCGGCCATGCCCACCTCCCAGCGCGCTCCCCGGCGCTCTTCGGCGCTCCGCGCAGCGTCGTGGTCCCTGCGACATAGCGTAGGCCCCGGGGCGTTGTTCCCCTAGTCGCCGCTAAACGGACAACTGTACGCTGATGCCGTGTAGTCTCTCACCGGCTACCGGGCCCGGCAAGGAGAGATGGTTCATGGCGGAACTGGTCGCGATCCTGGCCACTACCCATCACCCGTTCTATTACGCAACGAGCAAGCTCCCGCCGGAGCAGGCGCCGCCGTTCGCCGCCGAGTGGGTGCGCAAGGTCGAGGCACCGTGAGACCCTGACCCGGGCCCGCCCCGTGATCGCCTCATGTGGACGGGAACGGGCTGGACGGCGGCGGCCTCGACGGGCGGGGGCGGGACGGCGGGGCCTCGACGGCGTCTATGAGGTCGTGGGGAGCGCGTCGCGCTGGCAGGTGAGGAACGACCGCTCGGCGCCGTTGGCCGCGCGCGTGATGGCCGCGTCGTAGGCCGCGGCCGCGTCGGCCGGGCGGCCGAGCCGGCGGAGCAGGTCGGCCCGGGTCGCGTGGAACAGGTGGTAATCGTCCAGGTCCAGCCGGTCGAGCAGGCCGAGGGCCACACCCGGGCCGTGCAACTCGGCGACCGCGACGCAGCGGTTGAGCGCAACGACCGGCGTCGGTGTGATCGCGGCGAGCTGATCGTAGAGCGCGAGGATCTGCCGCCAGTCGGTATCAGCGGCCGTTGGCGCGTCCGCGTGCACCGCGCTGATGGCCGCCTGCATCTGGTACGGCCCCGGCTGGTTACGGCGCAGGCACGCGCGCACCAGGTTCTGGCCCTCGGTGATCAGGGCCCGGTCCCACCGGCTGCGATCCTGGTCGGCCAGCCGGACCAGGGACCCGTCGGTGGCGGTGCGGGCCGGACGGCGGGCCTCGGTCAGCAGCAGCAGCGCCAGCAGGCCCAGCACCTCGGGCTTGTCCGGCATCAGGTCGGCCAGCAGCCGGGCCAGCCGGATCCCCTCCGCGCACAGCTCGGAGCGGATCAGCGCGTCCCCCACCGAGACCGTGTAGCCCTCGTTGAAGACCAGGTAGACGACGGTGAGGACGAACGGTAGCCGGGCGGTCAGCTCGGCGTCTCGGGGCACACGGTACGGGATCTTCGCGTCGCGGATCTTCCGCTTGGCCCGGACCAGCCGCTGCGCGACGGTCGCCTCCGGGGTGAGAAAGGCACGCGCGATCTCCGGGGTCTGCAGCCCGGCCACCAGCCGCAGGGTGAGCGCGAGCTGCGCTTCGGCACCCAGCGCCGGATGGCAGCAGGTGAAGATGAGCCGCAGCCGGTCATCAGGCACTGGTTCCACCTCCGCTAGCTCTGCCAGATCCCCGGGGCTGGGCTGGAGCCGCAGCAGGGCGGCCTGGGCCTCCCGGCCGTACCGGGACGACTCCCGGCGCAGCCGGTCCAGCGCCTTGTTCCGCGCGGTGGTCACGATCCAGCCGCCCGGGTTGGGCGGCACACCCGCCGCCGCCCACCGCCGCACGGCGACGGTAAAGGCCTCCTGGACCGCCTCTTCGGCCAGGTCGATATCGCCAAAGAGGCGGACCAGGGTGGCCACGGCCCGCCCGGAACTCTCCCGGTAGGCGCGCTCGACGGCCGTGGTGTCCAGGGCCGGCACGTCTAAGCCTCCGGGATCTCCTGGAACGGCCGGACCTCGACGGGGGCGGCGCATGCGACGGTCGCCCTGCGGGCCCACTTCAGCGCCGCGTCCAGGTCGGCGACGTCGATGATCCAGAAGCCGCCGAGCTGCTCCTTCGTCTCGGCGAACGGGCCGTCGGTGGTGATCACCTGGCCGCCCTGGGCGCGGACCACGGTCGCCGAGGGCGGCGGCTGGAGGCCACCGGCGAACACCCAGACGCCGGACGACTGGAGCTCGCCGTTGAGAGCGTCGACGTCCTTGTACGCCCGCTGCATCTGCTCCTGCGAAGGCATGGGCTCGCCCTCGACACTGTGCACGGCGAGGAGGTACTGGGTCATGATCGTTCTCCCTTCGGGCGGGGCGCCTGTCTGGCTGCCTCACCCTCATCACGAAGGCGGGTGGCCAGATTCGACACCCTGGGAAAGAAATTCATCATGCCGGACGGGGACCGTGGCGGCCCCGTTGCACACCTCGACCGTAATACGGTTATGGACGGCCGATGAGCGATCAAGGAGCGGCACGGATGACCGACAGCTTCACGGGTGAGCTCTGGCAGAGTGTCGCCGGCATCTACGAGGCCATCCTGGCGCATCCCTTCCTCGCCGGGCTGGCCGACGGCAGCCTGCCGGAAGAGACGTTCGCCTTCTACGTCGTCCAGGACGGGCTGTACCTCAAACAATACGGGCACGCGCTCGCCGCCATCGTCAGCCGGGCCCCGGACGCCAGCGACACCGAGATGTTCGCCCGGCACTTCATCGGCGTGGTCGCCGTGGAGCAGCAACTGCACGACTCGCTCCTGGCCGACCTGGGCATCGACCCCGCCATCGTCCAGGGGGCCGAGATGGCGCCCACCACCCTCGCCTTCACCAGCTATCTCCTGGCGACGGCCCGCGGCGGGTCCTACGCCGAGGGGGTCGGCGCGGTCCTGCCGTGCTACTGGATCTACTGGGAGGTCGGCAAGGAACTGCGGCGCCGGGGGTCACCGGACCCGCGCTTCCAGCGGTGGATCGACACCTATAGCGGCGCGGACTACGGCCAGTACGTCCAGGAGGTGCTGGACCTCACCAACCGGGTGGGTGCGGGCCTGTCCGACGCCGATTGCGCGAGCCTGCGCTGGTACTTCCGGGCCAGCAGCCGCTACGAGTGGATGTTCTGGGACATGGGCTACCGGATGGAAACCTGGCCGATCTCGGCCTGATCGGCCCGGGCGCTGGCCGTCTGAGCGCCGGGCAGCGGTGGACCGAGGAGGCCAGCCGACATGTCGCGCCGGTAAGAAGCAGGCGGCCGGGCGTACCCGGCCGCCTGCGCGGCTGTACCCTTGCGGTTATCCCTTCCGGGCCGACCTACCGGGGGCTGGCCAGGAACCCGTCGGTGTTGCCGGCCGAGTCGACGTAGAAGCCGACCAGCTGGCCATGGTCGTTGACGCCGTTCACAGTGGTGGTGCCGATGCCGTGCGGGTCATCGACGGTCTGGAAGCCGCGGCCCGGCGCCCAGGTGAAGCCGTGCATCGTGGCCGTGCTGCCGCTGCCCACGGTGTAGACGCCGACAACCTGGTCCCGGTCGTTGACTCCGAGCGCCTGGGTCGCTGACGCGCCGGGGACGCTCAGGGTCCGGAACTGGCCGTGGGCGGACCGGAGGAACCCGCGCGTCACGCCGCCCGCGTCGGTGTAGAAGCCGGCCACGTCGCCGTCATTGCTGATCGCGGCGGCGGTCAGGCTGAGCCCGGCGGCACCGGGCACCGTCACGGTGGTGAAGCTCTGGTCGCGGATGCTGTAGGTGTAGCCGTGGTTGTTGCCCCGGCCGTCGGTGTAGAAGCCTGCCGCGACGTCGCTGTCGTTGACCCCGAGCAGCTGGTTGACCGGCGGCGTGGCGTTGTCAGAGGTAGGGAAGTTGACGCTGTCGAAGTGCTGGCCGTCCAGGGAGTAGAAGCCGAAGTTGTCGTTGACCTGGTTGGCGTTGTTCATGTCCGACCAGAACCCGACCGTGACGCCATTGTCGTTCAGGCCGGTGACTTGGGTCTGGACCGAGTGCGGGAAGTTCTCGTTGCGGTAGTTCTGCTGGCCGTACGGCGGGAACAGCAGGTAGCCCTTGTTCGGGTGGCCCTGGGCGCCGGACCCGAAGCACTATCACGAGGTCCGGGAGTGGATGGACCAGGCCGTAGTGGCCGGCCGGGACGCGCCCGCGGAGCTGCAGGCGAAGGCCCTGCTCGGCAGCGGCCGGCTGGCGCTGCTGCAATGCGACTACGGGCCGGCGGCCGGCGGCTCGAGGCGGCGCTGCGGCTGTACCGGGACCTGGCCGCCCCGCAGGGCATCGCCAGTGCGCTGCAGGTACTGGGCAGCGTCGCGCGCGAGCAGGGACGTTACGCCAGGTCGATGGAGCTGCACGCGGAGAGCCTGTCCGTCGCGGAGGCGGCCGGCGACCGGTGGGCAATGGCCAGCGCGCGCGGTTACCTGGGCTTCGCGGCCTGGCTGCAGTGCGACTTCGGCCGCGCCACCGTCGAATGCACGGCGGCGCTGCGCGAGTTCCGCGAGCTGGCGGACGTGGAAGGGACCGCGTGGTCGCCGCTCAGCCTGGGGACGGTCGCGCGATATCAGGGCGACGGCGGCCGCGCCGCGGCTCTGCTCGGGGAAAGCCGGTCGCTATCGGAGAGCATCGGGTTCCGGTAAGGGATCGCCTGGTCGCTCGAGCAGCTCGGCCTGCTGGGGGCCAGCAGCGGCGATCGCGCCGCCGCCACACTGCTGCGCCGCAGCCTCGAGGTCCATCGCGAGCTGCGGGACCGGTGGCGGATGTCCAGCGTGCTGGAGGATCTGGCGGCGGTGGCGCTCGCGGCCGACGAGGTCACCCCGGCCGATGGGACCGCGCAGGGTACGGCGGGAGCCGCGCGGACCGCCGCGCTGCTGGGGGCGGCCGAGTCGCTCCGGGAGACAATCGGCACCGTGATCGCGCCGTGTGAGCGGGCACAGCACGACGAGGCCGTGTCCGGCGCGCGGGCCGTGCTCGGCGAGGCGGCGTTCGCGGCGGCCTGGCAGCGGGGGCGGCTCGCGCAGCCGGACGAGCTGGAGGCGCCGGACCGGGGGGACGCTGGTTCCGCCGCTCCAGGTACACCGATCACCCCGGGTACCCCGGCGAGCCCGGCCGGCCCGGATACCCCGGCGAACCCGGCCGTCCCTGATAACCCGCGCACTCCCCATAACCTGCGCACTCCCCACAACCCGGCCGCCCCCCAAACTGCGGCCCGCCCAGAAACTCCGGCCGTCTCAGAAGTTCCGGTGACCCCCGAAGCCGCGGATACCCCGGAGGTCACGCTGGTCATCCGGGGCCTCGGCGCGGCTGGGGGCCAGCTCGGGGACGCCGCCGCCCTGACCGCGGCGGACTGGGGCTACGCGAAACCACGCGAGCTGCTCTTCCTGCTCGCCACGTCGGCGCCGCTGACCAGGGAGCAGATCGGGACCGCCCTGTGGCCGGACGCGTCACGCCAGCAACTGGGCAACGCGCTGCACACGGCGCTGCGGGAACTGCGCCGCGCCCTCGGCGACCCCGGCTGGGTCATCTACGCGAACGGCCGCTACGCCGTCAACCCGGCGCGCCCTCGGGACTGTGACGTCGACACGTTCACGACCGCGCTCGCCGCCGCCCGCCAGGCGCGCCCGGCGGGCGCCGCGCTGCCCGACCTGCAACGGGCCGTCGCGGCCTACGGTGGTGAGTTCCTCGCGGACGTGGCGGCCGGCGACTGGGCGCACGCCCGCCGCGAGGAGCTGAGCCGCGCCTTCGAGTCGGCGCTGCTCGCGATCGGGCGGCTGCAGGCGGCCGCGGGCCGCTACCAGGCGGCCGTGACGGCCTTCCGCCGCGTCATCGCGCACGAGCCGCTCAACGAGTCCGCCCACCGGGAACTGATGAGCTGCTGGGAACGCCTCGGCGAGACGGCCCGCGCCGTCCGGCACTACGAGCAGCTGGCGGGCATGCTGCGTGATCAGGTCGGCGTCCCCCCGGCGGCGGAAACGACCGCGCAGAGTCCCCGTCGATCAAGACTCCGACGGACGAGCTCCCGGGCGTTCTGCGCCGTTGTTAGTGAGTCATTCACTTACTTACGGGTATGCTGCTGTTGTGCCTGGCAAGCGGAATGCGTCCGAAAGGCTGCCGGAGCTGATCGCGGCGGCCGTACGGGTTTTCACCCGGGACGGGTACCGTTCCGCCCACATCAGCGACGTGGCGGCCGAGCTGGGGCTGTCGGAAGCAGCGATCTACCGCTACGTGGACAGCAAGGAAGGCCTGTTCGTGCTCGCCATCCGGCACGCGCTGCTGCTGGAGGACCTGCCCAGCGGGGAGCTCCCGCTCTCGCCCGCGCCGCTGACCGTGACGATCAAGGAGGCGCGGGAGTACGTGGCCTCGGTGGTCCCGTTCGGTTATCTGGCCGGGGCGCTGGCCGAGCGTACGGTCCGGGACCCGGCGGCCGAGTTCGAGGCCATCCTGCGCGAGACGTTCGCGCTGGAGACCCAGACGCGCGAAGCCGCGGACATGATCGAGCGGTCCGCCCGGGAGCTCCCGGAGCTGGCCGACCTGCTGAACACGGGGCTGCGCCGGCCGGTCCTGGCGGCCCTGACCGAATACCTGACCAGCCGCGCCGAGGCTGGGCTGCTGCGCACGACGCCGGACGCGGCGGCGACCGCGCGGCTCGTGCTGGAGACGCTGACCTGGTTCGCCCGGCACCGGTACTCCGACCCGTACGGGGCGGCCATCCCGGCCGGCGTAGCCGAAGCCACCGTCGTCGACGCGCTCGTGCACGCCCTGGTCCCGCCGCAGCGGATGGCGGCGCGCGATGACTAGCCAGCTCGCGGCGGCGGTACCGGAAAACGATACGGCGCCGGACGTCACGGTCCAGGTGCGAGCGCTGCAGATGTCCTACGGGGACCGGCGGGTGGGGGCCCGAATCTGCCGCCCAGCCCGGGGCCACAGCCCCGCGCGGCATGATCGTGCGGGCTCTGCCGCGGGGGCCGCCATCAGAGCGCCACGATCCGCGGCGGTGGGATCGGCCGGGACACACACCTCGCCTGGTGCCGGCGAATGTCCGGACAGTTACCCCCGGGTTATCGGTTCTGGTGATGGGCCGGCTCAGGTTGCTTATTTCCAATATCGTGTCGCCGGGTTTTACTGAAAGTGACCAGCCGACTGTGCTGGGCATTCCTGTAACGATGAGGGCCGTGCCATGATCCCAGGCCAGAGCATCGCTCCGGACGCGTCTGCGAAGAGCCTGAACGGGTCGGCGCCGCGCTGCGAGCACCTCGACCCGCTCGAGCCGGTCACGCCCCGGTCGGATACCTGCCGGGCCTGCCGGGCCCGCGGGGACCACTGGGAGGCGCTCCTGGTCTGCCTGAGCTGCGGCTGGGTGGCCTGTTCGGACGACTCACCCAACCGGCACGCCAGGGCGCACTACCAGGAAACCGACCACCCGGTCGCCCGCAGTCTGGAGCTGGGATCGCACTGGAGATGGTGCTATGTCCATCAGCGTCCGGTGTGAACCGGTCGCCGCGCGGCCGTACAGCGACTACCTGGCCTGCTCATCACCCCCCAGGCGATAAACCACACTCCGCGGATGATGGGAGTGATTGTGATAGATCAAGAGTGTGGGCCGTGGTGACCAGCCAGCCCAGCCGACGGGACATGGCCCGCGCGCAGCTGACGACGGCTTGCACGTGAGCGGAGTCCTCGGTCGCGCGCCACAGCACCGACCACGGGTAGTAGGAGGCCGGTTCGGTGAGCGGCCGCCAGGTGGTTCCGGGGAGCGCGGAGATGCAGGAGGAGGGGACGCAGTACAGGCAGCGTCCGTGGGCGACGAGATCGGCGGCCGCCCGGACGCTTTCCACGGTGCCCTCATGCACGGTGGGGGTGAACCCGGCGGCCCGGCACATCTCGACGGTGAACTGGTTGAATTCCGGGGCCCGGATCTCTTCGGCGAGCAGCAGCGGCTCCCTGGCCAGCACGGCGACCGGCACACCCTCTAGCGCGGCGAACCGGTGACCGGAGGGGACCAGGACCCCTAGCGGGTCGCGGCGGAACAGATGTGAGGCGACCTGGGGCGGGGCGAGCGTGGCCCGGCCGATACCGACGTCCAGGCGGCCCTCGGCGAGCTGCTGGTACTGCTCGGGCACCCCGGCCTCGATCTGGTGGATGACCAGGCCAGGGTAGCGGGCCTGGACCTCGTGCAGGATCTGCGGCATCGAGTCGTAGCTGGCGTCGATGATGCCGACCCGCAGCGCGGGAGCCGCGCCGGTCGCGCTGCGGGCGATCGCGGCGGCCCGGTCGGCGAGGGCCAGGATCTGCCGCGCCTCGGCCAGGAGCGCCATCCCGGCTGCCGTCAGTGAGACCTGGTGGGTGCTGCGTTCCAGCAGGCGGACGCCCAGCTCACGCTCGAGCCGCTGCACCTGCTGGCTCAGCGCCGACTGCACGATGTGCTCCCGCGCGGCCGCCCGGCCGAAATGCAGTTCCTCGGCCAGAGTCACGAAATATCGAAGCTGGCGCAGCTCCATGCCTGTCACCCCTTGCCGCCGTCTGCGCGCAACGGTCCGCGGCGGTGGAGTCCGCCCCGGCACACATCTGGCCGGGCATAAGGAACTCTGGCGCCCAGCCTACCCCTGCACACATGGGCCGGGAATGTCCAGGCGGCTCACCCTCGATGAATCTCGTGTGGCACGCGTTACTACTCTCGGCAGCAGTGCGCGTGGTCACAGGTGTATTCCGAAGACTTGTCCGCCGAGGAGACGGCCCGGATCATGCGGGTCCTCGAAGAAACGTCAAGAACTCTCGGGTACTGGGAAGAGCATCCGCGCGGCGAACTCATTGAAGACCGCGGCAGCCAGGTCACCTACTCCGCCCTCGGGCAAGCCGCACCGCTCGATGCTAAGGCCGCGTGGGACCCTGATGGAACGAAGAAGAGCACGCTCGTGGCTCATGCGACACCATCGTCGGCGTTGGCGATCAGCCACCGGCCGACTTGTGAGGACCACATGACCGAACAACCATCAGCCCAGCCGGTCCAGCGCGTTGACAAGCCGTGGGGTCACGAGGAGATCTTCGCGATCGTCGAGGGCTCCTACGTGGGCAAGACCCTGCACGTGGCCGGCGGTGAGTCGCTGTCTCTGCAGTGCCATCGCGACAAGGACGAGACGATCGCCGTCCTCTCCGGCCGGGTCGAGTTCGACATCGGCATGAGCGAGGATGGCCTTCGCACCATCCCGGTCGCACCGGGCGAGGCGGTGCACGTGCCGCCGGGTCTGCTGCACCGGGTGCGCGCACTCTCCGACACAGTTCTCGTCGAGGCTTCCACTGCCATCCCCGGTTGGCGGGAGGACGTCGTCCGCCTCGAGGACCGCTACGGCCGCAGCGGCACCCAAGCCCCCTGAATGATCACCAAACCGGATGACGCGCACCCGCAACGGCGTGATCGCCAATGTGGTCAGGCTCGGGCGGAGGACGTCACCTGCGACGCTACCTTCATCTGGGCGCGGAGCCAGTCCCGCGGTACGTGGCCGTCGGTGCCCGGAGCCGGGTCGCGCGCAGGTCATCCTGCCGTGAACACCGGCGCACTCACCCTAGTGGGGGTGTTGGTAAGAACCGTGCCCGCAGGTGCCTGAAGTTTCCGGAGTGATCGGCCCTGGTGATGGGCCTTGTTCGGATTGGCCATTTCCGTCGGGCCGCCACCTGGGTTGACTGAAAGGGTCTTATCGCAGCATGAGCTGCGGCACACTAACACGAACCGAGAACACACACGATGAACCACTGCCAGAGACCCTGATATGTGCCCACACGCACCACCCTGCCCGGCGCCCTCAGCTCCGGACCGCGAAGCAGCGCACACCATTGTCGGCCACCCCGAGCAGGGCTGGAGCCTGCTCTGCAATGGCGTCGTGATCTTCGAAGACACCGGGGAACTACTACCTGACGGCGCGTGCATTGCGCCGCACCGCCCCACCGACCTCGCCGCCTTCGACCGTCGGGTGGGCGTGGCCCCCGGTTACGGCGGGCAGGCCCCAGCGGCCTTATCCGTCATCGGCGACATCTCGCGGAGTCAGATGCCCTACGTATTTCTCATCGCTGATGGACATGGTGCTGATGTTAGAGACGATCCGCACGGTTCTCTACCATGAGCGGATGGACGCAGACCATGAGCTGGATGTGGCGGTGTTCGGCGCCACCGGTTTCGCCGGGCGCCTGGTGGCCGCCTACCTCGCCGAGCACGCTCCGCCCGGCACCCGGATCGGGCTCGCGGGCCGGTCCGGGGCGCGGCTCGCGAAGGTCCGTGCCGGATTGGGCGATGGCGCCAGGGACTGGTCGCTGCTGGTCGCCGATTCGGCCGACCCCGCGTCCCTGACCGCGCTGGCCCGCTCGGCGCGGGTGGTGGCGACTACCGTCGGGCCGTACCGTCACCAGGGAATTCCGCTGGTGGAGGCCTGCGCGAGCGCCGGCACCGACTACGCGGACCTGTCCGGCGAGGTGCTGTTCGAGCGGGAGAGCATCGACCGGTGCCACGACCTGGCCGCGAGCACGGGCGCGCGCATCGTGCACAGCTGCGGGTTCGACTCCATCCCGTCCGACCTGGGCGTGCAGGTACTGCACGAAGCGGCCCGCGCGGACGACGGCGGGGAAGACGCGGGCCAGAACGCGGGCGACCTGGAGGACACGACGCTGGTCGTGACGGCACTGAGGGGCGGGTTCAGCGGAGGCACGCTGGCGTCGGCGATGGGACAGCTGGACGAGATGCGGGCCCACCCCGAACTGCGCCGGACGGCCGGGGACCCGTACGCACTCAGCCCGGACCGGGCGGCGGAACCCCAACTGGGCCGCGAGCGGGACCTGAACCGGGTTCGCTACGACGCCGATCTGGGCATCTGGGTCGGCCCCTTCATCATGGCCAGCGCGAACGCCCGCGTCGTAAGGCGCAGCAACGCCCTGCAGGACTGGGCCTACGGACGGCGGTTCCGCTACCGGGAGGTGACCGGGTTCGGATCCGGGCGGGCCGCGCCCGCCCGGGCCGCCGTGGTGACCGCGGGGCTGGGCGCGGTCGGCGTGGGCCTGGCCGTCCCCCGCATCCGGTCGCTGCTGGTCGGCCGGGTCCTGCCGGGTCCCGGGGAGGGCCCTAGCGAAAAGACGCGCCGCAACGGCTACTTCCGCATGAAGATTTACGGACGCACCTCGGCCGGGCGACGGTACGTGGCCCGGGTCGAGGCCCGCGGCGATCCCGGCTATCAGGCCACGGCGGTGATGTTCGGCGAGAGCGCGCTCTGCCTGGCCCTCGACCGGGACCGGCTGCCCGGCCGCGCCGGGGTGCTCACCCCGGCGACGGCCATGGGCCCGGTGCTCGCCGGCCGGCTCCGGTCGGCCGGCCTGACGCTGACGGCGCAGCGCCAGGCCGCTCGTGACCGCCGCCGTCCCCCGCGTTCGGGGCCGGTGGCGCAAGGGCGCACCGGCCGTGACGCCCCGGCCGGTCAGGGCAGCAGGACGATCTTGCCGCGGACGTGGCCCTGCTCGAGTCGCCGGTAGGCGTCCCGCACCTGATCGAGCGGGTAGGCCGCCTCGATGGGAATCTGCAGTTCCCCGGCCGCGACCAGCCAGGCCAGTAGGGCGAGCACGCCGGCGCTAGCTCCCGCAGCGCTGCCGTCGCCCTTGACCCCGTACTTCCCGACGGCCTCGAAGTTGGCGATCGTGTCGATGCGGGCCGGCTGGACGCCGAGGTCCAGCGCGATCTGCACGTAGTCCCCGCCGAACGTGTCGACGAAGGCGTCCACCTTGCCGGCGGCCTGCCGGACCCGATCGGCCACGCCGTCGCCGTAGGTCACCGGAATGATCCCGTGGCCGCGGAGCCACCCGTGGTTGGCCACGCTGGCCAGGCCGATCACCGTGGCCCCGGCCCGCCGGGCCAGCTGGACCGCGATCGAGCCGACTCCCCCGGCCGCGCCCGACACGACCACCGTTTCGCCCTCGGTCAGCGCCACCGCCCGCACCGCCGCGTACGCCGTAGCCCCGACCACGAACAGGGATCCCGCGGCCTCCCAGGGCACGCCGGCCGGCTTGGGGGTCAGGTTTTCCGCCTCGGCCAGGGCGTACCGGGCGTGACTGGCCCGGTTGTTGGTAAAGCCAATCACTTCGTCGCCGGCCGAGAACCCGGTGACGCCCGGACCGGTCGCGGCGACGATCCCGGCCAGGTCACTGCCCTCGCCGGACGGGAACGTGGCCGGGAACCTCGCGTGCAGCAAGCCCTCGCGGATCTTGGCCTCGCCTGGGTTGATCCCCGTGGCCTTGACCTGAACCAGCACCTGGCCAGGCTCTGGCACCGGCCGGGACACATCGATCACCTTCAGGACGTCGACCCCGCCGTACTCGTCGAACCGTACTGCCTTCGGCATCGCAACTCCCTTCCGGTCCGGCCTAACCGCCGGCCGCGGGAGGTTATGCCCCGAAGCGGAATTATCTTCCCCGGAATCTATCTGAGCGGTCGGGACTGGGGGCCGGGGCTGGGGCCGGGGCGCCGAGCCCGAGCAGGAACAGCGACAGAAACGGGACCAGCAGCAACGCCAGCCCGGCCAGCATCAGGCCGCCGAGGGCCAGCCCGCGGCCGCACCACGATGATGCCCCGCGGATCCCCAGCCGCACGCTGCCCCGCTGGCTCTGGCTGTCCGGGATCATCGCCGTTCCGTTCATGACTGGTCTGCTTCGCCGGGCTCGCTGCCGCCGGTCTCTCCCGGCGGCGGGCGGCCCCGCAGTGACCCTGAACCACCAAACGAAGGCGTAGGTAGGTGTACCACGGGCGCCGCCCGGCTATGGTTTCGGGGGCGCCGTCGTTCCCTGGAGGTCAGTCTCGTGCAGCCGATCGTGCTTGGGCCCAACATGCCGGCCATGTTCTACCGCGGGGACGGCCGCATCGACCGGTTGCGCGGAACGAGCGGGCACGGGGACCGGCCCGAGGACTGGATCGCGTCGGTCACGGCACGTTTCGGCACCGGGACCGACGGAATGACCCGGCTGCCGGACGGCACCCTGCTGGCGGAGGCGGTCGCCAGCGACCCGGCGGCGTGGCTGGGCGCGGCGCACGTCGCCAGGTACGGCACCGACACCGGCCTGCTCGTGAAGCTGCTCGACGCCGGGCAGCGGCTGCCCGTGCACGTCCACCCCGACCGGAGCTTCGCCGCCGAGCATCTGGGCCGCGCGCACGGCAAGACGGAGGCGTGGATCGTGCTGGAGGCGGACCCGGGCGCCGCGGTGTACCTGGGCTTCAGCCGCGACGTCGAGGCCGCCGAGCTGACCGGCTGGGCCCGGAACCAGGACGTCCAGGCCATGCTGGCCGCCACCAACCGGGTGCCGGTGACGCCGGGCGACACCGTGCTGTGCCCGGCCGGCACGCCGCACGCCATCAGCGCCGGGGTCCTCGTCGTCGAGCTGCAGGAACCCGCCGACCTGTCGATCATGCTGGAGTGGAGCCCGTTCTCCCTGCCGGAGAGCGACGCGATGCTCGGTCTGCCGCTGGACGAGGCGCTGGCGTGTATCGACCGGCGCGCCTGCCCGCCGGAGCGGCTCAGGGAACTGCACGGCCGATCGCTGAACAGCGCGATCGGCTCGCTGCTGCCGGGCGAAGCCGACCCGTTCTTCCTCGCCGAACGTGTCGACACGCAGGTGAGCCGGCACCTGTCACAGAGCTACAGCGTGCTCGTGGTGATCGCCGGGGGCGGCCACCTGGCCACCGAGGACGGCTCCTCCCTCATGATCGGGCGGGGCAGCACGGTCGTGATCCCCCATTCGGCCGGGCCGGCGGTCCTGTCCGGCAGCGTCGAGGGCGTCCGCTGCCTGCCGGCCGCCTAAGACCGGCCGCGCAGGACCGGCCGCGCAGGACCGGCCGCGCAGTCGGCCGCCCGGGACCGACACCTATGAGTTGCCGATCGTGCGGGCGACCCGTACCCAGGTCCGTTCGGCTAAATCGGCGGGATAGATCGGCGGGAGGCCGAGTGTCGCCAAGAGGGCCGGTTCCTGGAAGGCGGCAATCCACGTGAGACCGCCCTCGGACGCCCGCCGGGCCCAGGGTGCGAGGACAGTGCCTGCGTCTCGCCCCGACCGGATCGCGGCCGGGATCCGCTATTTTTCAGGTCCGTCGTTGTGCCGGGGCGGGGGCGTGCGGCCCTCGACGATCGCCCGCAGCTTCCCCCAGCGTTCGCAGAAGATCTCCGTCGGCATGAGCGCCAGGTCCTCGGCCACGACCGGAGCGAAATCCATCTGGCCCAGCACGTCACGCTCCAGGTCAACGCCCGGGGCGATCTCGATCAGGGTCATATTCCCGTCGCGGAGCTCGAATACGGCCCGCTCGGTGACATAGAGCACGCGCTGTCCCGAGCCAGCCGCGTAGGGGCCGCTGAAGCTGATCTCCTCGACATGTTCGAGGAACTTCTTCTGCCTGCCTTCCTGGACCACGCGCAGCTCTCCGTTACCGGTGGCCACTTTGAGGCCGCCGGCGGTGAAGGATCCGCAGTAGACGACGGCTTTGGTGCCATTGGCAACATTGACGAAACCGCCGATGCCGACGGCCCTGCCGCTGAACCGGCTCACGTTCACGTTTCCGTCCATGTCGGCCTGGGCGAGGCCGAGAAAGGCGAGGTCGATGCCGCGGCCGTCGTACCAGTCGAACATCGCCTGGTGCTCGATGAACGCCTCGGCGTTGGACGAGGTCCCGAAGTCCAGGCCAGAGCCGGGCCAGCCGCCGACAGCGCCGACCTCCGTGGTGAGCGTGAACACCGCGGTCACGTCTTCCTGGGCAGCGACGCTGCCGATCCCGTCAGGGATGCCGTACCCGAGGTTGACCACGGCGCCGGGCATCAGCTCCATGGCCGCCCGCCTGCATATGACCAGTCGCTCGTTCATCGGGAGAGGCGGGATACCTCCCAGCGGGGCCTTGACGTCACCGGACAGGACCGGGCTGAACTGGCTGCTGGCGGTCTGCGGATGGTGCTCAGGTGCGGCTACCACCACGTAGTCCACGAGGGGCCCCGGGACGCGGACGTGCTTTGGGTGCAAGGAGCCCGCCAGCGCGAGGTACTTCACCTGGGCGATGACGATCCCGCCGCTGTTCTTGGCGGCCTGGGCAAGAGGAAGCTGCTCCAGGAGCAGCGCCTCCTCGTCCATTGCGAGGTTGCCCCGCTCATCGGCGGTCGTGCCCCGGATCAGCGCGACGTCAATGGGGAACGACTTGTAGAGGAGGTACTCCGTGCCGCCGAGCTCAACGAGCTCGACGTAGTCGGCAGTCGTCACCGCGTTCATCTTGGCTCCCCCGAGCCGGGGGTCCAGGAAAGTCCCGAGGCCGACCGTCGTGATGATGCCGGGACGGTGGGCGGCGATCTCACGGAAGAGCTGGACCACCACGCCCTGCGGGATGCAGTAGGCCTGGCACCGGTTCTGCTCGATCAGGTGCGCCATGTTGGGCGCCACGCCGGTATGGCCGCCGATCCACTTGGCGACGAGCCCTTCGTGACCGAAGTGGTGGGTCCCGGCAAAGTCCTCCGCGGCGACCGGCGGTATGGCGTTGCCGATGCCGGCGCCGTGCACCAGCGTGAGGCCCCGGGGATGGCCCTTTTCGAGAAAGGACTGCTCAACGGCGATCGCCACCTCCTCGGCGAAGCCGGACAGCACGATCCCGCTCACCGCCATGGTCGCCCCGTCCGGGATAAGCGCGGGAACCTCATCTGCGCGGATGACCTGTGCCAGAGCCATCGCGGCCACCTTTCTCGTTTGCGCGCATCTCACCAGCACGCTGCAAAACTCCGGAAGGGATCCCGTGGCCTCGGCCTCCCGGCCGCTCCCGACGTCGCAACTCAGAGCACGTCTTACAGTCCGGGCAGCGGTCTAGCGGTCCGGACAGCGTCTAGTTCACCCCGGCCAGCATCTCTCGGCGACGCCGGTTGCGCCTAGGGAAGAAGGTCACTTCTGGGGTCGCAGCCCCCAATCCGGCGGACTCCGCCCCGGTGCGCCGGCCATGCTCCTGGATACCGTCACGAACCTCAGAGCTCCAGACCCCCGCCGGGGGCCCCGATGGATTTTCGGGCGCGCGGCCCGTCCTCAGGCCAGTTGTCTCGGGTGCTCGTCAAGCAGCGTCCCGGTGAACTGCCGCAACCGCCAGCACCAGCGCCATGACCGCCCCGGCCTCATCCAGGCCCCGCCACTGGCAGCAACGCCCTTGCAGGATTTACGCGTCTCCCTGTGCCGCGGAAAAGTGGCCCCGGATCACGGATGGGGAGGGGGCAACGGAGAGGACAGGTTAACGGTCGTCGGAGAGGACAGATTCGGGGAGGGTGCCGGCGTTGTGCTCGACCAGGCGCCAGGCGCCGTGGCGCTGCCCGAGGACCGACCAGGAGCAGTTCGACAGCGGGCCCAGGATGTTCCACAGGTCCTCGGGCAGGCCCAGGAACTTCGACATGCCGAGGCGGATCGCCGCGCCGTGGCTGACGACCACGGCCAGCGACCGTGCGGGAAGGCTCTCCGCGATCCGCCCCAGCGCCCCGGACACGCGGTCGGCCACCCCCGCCGCGGTCTCCCCCTCGGGCGGTGACCAGGTCAGGAACTCGGCCGGGTAGCGCGCCCGGATCTCCGGCCCGCTCAGTCCCTCCCAGACCCCGCCGTGCCGCTCGCGCAGGTCCTTCTCGTGGGTAACCGGCAGGCCGGTGATCCTGGCCAGTTGTGCCGCCGTGGCCGCGGCACGGCTCAGGTCGGAGGAGAAGATGGCGTCGGGCTGCAGCCCGGCGAGCAGCCGGGCGGCCCGTTCGGCCTGGGCCAGCCCCGTCTCGTTGAGCGGGATGTCGGTCTGGCCCTGGAAGCGGTCCTCGAAGTTCCACACCGTCTGCCCGTGCCGCCACAGCACCAGGCGGGTGGCGTGCTGGGCGGCGTCGGACAATCCCCCGGCCGGCGCGGCCGACGGCACCGGGGCGCTCAGCGCGCGTCCCCGTTCGGAGAGCCCGCGCGACCCCGTTCACGGGCCGGGCCCGCCGGGCCCGCGGTGACCGGCTCGGGAAGCCGGATGACGGGGCAGTCCTTCCAGAGGCGCTCGAGAGCGTAGAAGACCCGCTCGTCCGCGTGCTGCACGTGTATGACGATGTCGACGTAGTCGAGCAGGACCCAGCGCCCGTCCCGCTCCCCCTCACGGCGGACGGGCTTGGCCCCGGCCTGGCCCAGCTTCAACTCGATCTCGTCCACGATCGACCGGACCTGCCGGTCGTTGGCGGCTGAGCAGAGCAGGAACGCGTCGGTGATGACAAGCTGGTCGCTGACGTCGTACGCGATGATGTCGGTGGCGAGCTTGTCAGCCGCGGCCATCGCTGCGATCTCGATGAGCTCGACGGCCCTGGGGGTCGCGGTCACGTGTGCTTTTCGCCCTCCTCGGCAGTGCTTCTACGTCCGGGCTTCCCGTCTCCGGGAGTTGCTGGGCCCAGGCTCTCCGTAGCCGTGGGGCTACGGAGCCCTCTTACCCCTCCACGTTACGGCTTTACCCGCGTCCCGTTGAGCCCCTGATCCCCGGGGTACTGGTAGAGACGGCGTTTCGCGATGTACTGGACGACCCCGTCGGGGACCAGGTACCACACGGGCTCACCGTCGGCGACACGGATGCGGCACTCACTGGAGGAGATGGCGAGGGCGGGAATCTCCACCAGGCTGACCTTGCCGTGCGGCAGCCCGGCCTCGCTGAGGGGGTGCCCGGGCCGGGTGCACCCGACGAAATGGGCCAGCGCGAACAGTTCCTCCACGTCATGCCAGGACAGCATGGCGTGGAGGGCGTCGGCGCCGGTGATGAAGAAGAACTCGTCCTCGGGGGCCGCGGCCGCGCGAAGGTCCCGGAGGGTGTCGATGGTGTAGGTCGGCCCCGGGCGGTCGATGTCGACCCGGCTCACGCTGAACCGCGGGTTGGACGCGGTGGCGATCACCGTCATCAGATAGCGGTCCTCGGCCGGCGAGACGTCGCGCCCTTCCTTCTGCCAGGGCTGGCCGGTGGGAACGAAGATGACCTCGTTCGAGCTCGAAGATGTGCCCAACCTCGCTCGCGGCGACGAGGTGCCCATGATGGACCGGATCGAACGTGCCGCCCATTACCCCGATCCGCCGACTGTCCCGGCCAGCGTCCATAACGGGATGGTATAAGCCGGGGCGGGGCGCTCGCCGCCGGCCGGGGCAAACTGTTCCTGGTTGCGGGCGGGCGGCCCGCTTCTGTTGCTTTCCGGTGGGCGCCGTTCCTCGCGGACGGCGCTAACATACGAGATATGACTCCAGTGCCCGACCGAGCGCGTGTACGCCTGCCAGGAATCAGTTCCCGGGCGTACGAGCATCCCGCCGATCGTTCCGCTCTGGTGGCTATGCGCAAGCTCACCGGGTTCGACGTGCTGCTGCGCAAGCTGTCCGGGCTCTTCAACGAGCGTTCGCTGCGGCTGAACTTCCTGTCCGGCAGTGTGCGCGTCTCCGAGCTGCAGTTCCCGCAGATCAACGACATGGTCCGGGATGGCGCCTACATCCTGGACCTGCCGCAGATCCCCGAGGTGTTCGTCACCCAGAACCCCATCGTCAACGCGATGACGCTCGGCTCGGACCGGCCGTTCATCGTGATCAACACCGGGCTGGTGGACCTGCTCGACGCCGAGGAACTCCGCACGGTGGTCGGGCATGAGCTCGGGCACGTCCTGTCCGGCCACGCCGTCTACCGGACGATGCTGTTCCACCTGATCAACCTGGCCGCCCGGATCGCCTGGATGCCGATCGGCTACATGGGCCTGCGCGGGATCATCTGGGCGCTGGAGGAGTGGTACCGCAAGTCCGAGCTATCCTGCGACCGGGCCGGCGTGCTGGCCAGCCAGGACGTGGACGCGGCGCGGCGGGTGCTGATGAAGCTGGCCGGCGGGGCGCGGATGTCGGAGCTGAACCCGGACGCTTTCATGGAGCAGGCGCACGAGTACAACGCGGTCCCCGACGTACGGGACGGCCTGCTGAAGATCCTGCAGCTGCAGGGCAACACGCACCCGTTCGCGGTGGTGCGCTTCGCCGAGCTGAACCGGTGGATAGCCAGCGGTGAGTACGAGCGCATCCTGGCCGGGGACTACCCGCGCCGGGAGAGCGACTCGACCACGACCATCGCCGAGGAAATCCGCGCCGCGGCCCGCTCCTACCAGGAGTCGTGGAACCGGACCGAGGACCCGCTGGTCGGCATGTTCCGCGGCGCCGCCGAGGGCGCGATGCGCGCGAGTGAAGGCCTGTTCGGCCGGTTCGGCGGCGGGTCCGGCGGCCCCCGGCGCGACAGCAACGGCGGCGACTGACCGGTCCCAGGGTCCGTTGTCGTGGGTCACGTCGAGGTCGGTCATCTCAGTTTTGTCCTGCCCGATGGCCGCGCGCTGCTGGATGACGTGTCCTTCCGGGTGGGCAGCGGGGCGGAGGCGGCCCTGATCGGCACGAACGGGGCCAGGAAGACCACGCCGATGCGGCTGCTGGCGGGCGACCTGGTCTACGCGTCCGGCGATCCAGTCTGGGACGAGGCCCGGGTCGCCCGCGCCCGGTGACCGTCCGCGCTGGACGAAGGGGCAAGGATGACCATCTCGTCGCGGTGCACGACCTCGCGCTCGTACTCCTGGCCCCGCTCGCGGGCCAGCCACCGGGTGGAGCGGCCCATCAGCGCGGGGATCTCGCTGGCGTCGTAGTTGACCAGGCCGCGCGCGACGACATGGCCGTCACCGTCACACAGGTCAACCGGGTCTCCCGCGTCGAACGTGCCGTCGACGCCGGTGATCCCGGCGGGCAGCAGGGACGCCCGCCGCGCCACAATGGCCTCCACGGCGCCGCGGTCCAGCCGCAGGCGGCCGCGGGCGGCCGCGGCGTGCGCCAGCCAGAGCAAGCGGGTTCTCGGCCGGCGCCCGGTGGCGGCGAAGTAGGTGCCGGCCGGCTCCCCGGCCAGCGCGGCGGCGGCCTCGGCGGCGCTGGCCACCACGGTCGGGATGCCCGCGCCGGTGGCGATCACGGCCGAGTCCACCTTGGTGGCCATCCCCCCGGTACCGGGGCCGCGGCTGCCGCCGATCCGGATGCCGTCCAGGTCGGCGTGGCTGCGGACCTCGGTGATCCGCTGAGCGCCGGGGTGGCGCGGGTCCTCGTCGTACAGGCCGTCCACGTCGGACAGCAGGATGAGAGCCCCGGCCCGGGTCACGTGCGCGACCAGCGCGGCCAGCCGGTCGTTGTCGCCGAACCGGATCTCATCGGTGGCGACGGTGTCGTTCTCGTTCACGATCGGCAGCACGCCCAGGTCGAGAAGCCGGTCCAGGGTCCGCTGCGCGTTCCGGTAGTGCGCGCGGCGCATCAGGTCATCGGCGGATAGCAGCACCTGCCCGGTGCGCCGCCCGTGCCGGGCGAACGCGGCGGCATACCGGGCGATCAGCAGTCCCTGCCCCACGCTCGCGGCCGCCTGCTGGGTGGCCAGGTCCCGCGGCCGGCTAGGCAGTCCCAGCGGGGCGATCCCGGCGGCGATCGCACCGGAGGAGACGAGGACAAGATGAGTCCCGGCCCTGGCCCGTTCGGCTAGACAATCGGCGAGCGCGACGATGCGGTCATCATCGATACCGCCATCCGCCGTCGTCAGCGAGGATGATCCGACCTTGACCACAATCCTGCCCGCCGCCGCGATGTCGGCGCGTGCAGGCCGGGTCATCCGGGCAGCCTGCGGTCGCTGCCGCGCGGGCCGCGGCCGGCGCCCCCCGTCCCCGCCGGAACCGTGGGGTCCCAGTCGAAGACCACGGCGTCGTCCAGGTCGCCGATGAGGATCTCGTCGCCCGGTTCGGCGCCCGCTTCGCCCAGCGCCTCCTCCACCCCCAGCCGCGCGAGCCGGTCAGCGAGGAAGCCAACGGCCTCGTCGTTGCTGAAGTCGGTCTGCAGGAGCCAGCGGCGCGGCTTCTCGCCCCGGATCAGGTACGCCCCCTCCGGGGTGCGGATGATCTCGAAGTCGGGCCCGGCGGCAGGCGCGGGCCGGATGACCCGGCGGGTGGGCTGCGGCGCCGGTGTGGCCTCGCGCGCGGCGGCGACCAGCCCGGCCATGGCAAAGCCGAGCTCCCGCAGGCCCTCGCGGGCGGCGGCGGACACCTCAAAGACCTGCAGGCCACGCGCGGTGAGGGTCTCTTTGACCATGTCGGCGAGTTCCCGGGCCGCTGGGACGTCGATCTTGTTGAGGGCGACCAGCCGGGGCCGGCGGGTCAGGTCCGCCCCGGTCGCATCCTCGTAGGCCGCCAGCTCCGCTTCGAGGACGTCGAGGTCGGTGAGGGGGTCGCGGCCGGGCTCTTCGGTGGCGCAGTCGATGACGTGCACCAGCGCGGTGCAGCGCTCGATGTGCCGGAGGAACTCAAGGCCGAGCCCCTTGCCCCGGCTCGCGCCCGGGATCAGGCCGGGCACGTCCGCGATGACGAACTGCACCTCCCCGGCCTCGGCGACGCCCAGGTTCGGGATGAGGGTGGTGAAGGGGTAGTCGGCGATTTTGGGCCGGGCGGCGGACATCGCGGCGATCAGCGAGCTCTTCCCGGCGCTGGGGAAACCGACCAGCCCGACGTCGGCGATGCTCTTCAGCTCCAGGACGAGCTCGCGCTCCTCCCCCGGCTCGCCCTTGAGCGCGAACCCCGGAGCCTTGCGCCGCGGTGAGGCCAGCGCCGCGTTGCCGAGACCGCCCTTGCCGCCCGCAGCTGCGACGAACTGTGTCCCGGCGCCGATAAGGTCGGCCAGCACCTCGCCGTTCTGGGTCTTGACCACCGTGCCGTCGGGGACACCGATAACCAGGTCCGCGCCCTCGGCGCCGGTGCGGTTGGAGCCCTCACCGGGCCGGCCGTTGCCGCCGCGCCGGACCGGGCGGCGGTGGAAGTCCAAAAGCGTGGCCACACCGGGGTCGACCTCGAGAATGACGTCACCGCCCCGGCCGCCGTTCGCGCCGTCGGGGCCGCCCAGCGGCTTGAACTTCTCGCGCCTGACGGAAGCGCAGCCGTGACCGCCGTTCCCGCCGGTCACCCGAAGCAGCGCCTCATCGGCAAATTCCGCCACGACGTCCCCTCCTCTCTCTTTCCCGATCGCGGCCCAGGACATGACGAAGGCGGACCGGGTGGCCGGTCCGCCTTCGCATGTCAGTGTCGCTTGGGCCGTGGACTAGCCGCCGGCCGCCGGGTGCTCGCCGGACTCGGCCGGCGTAATGCTCACGGCGCGGCGGCCCCGGTGGGAACCGAAGGTCACGGTCCCGGCGACGAGTGCGAACAGGGTGTCGTCACCGCCGCGGCCGACGCCGATGCCGGGGTGGAAGTGCGTGCCCCGCTGGCGGACAAGGATCTCGCCCGCGTTCACGCGCTGCCCGCCGAAACGCTTGACGCCAAGCCGCTGAGCGTTGGAGTCGCGGCCGTTCCGGCTGGACGAAGCGCCCTTCTTGTGTGCCATCTCAGCTCTTCGCCTTCTCCGCCGCGTCGATACCGGTGATCCGGACCCGGGTGTACTTCTGGCGGTGGCCCAGACGGCGCCGGTAGCCGGTCTTGTTCCGGTAATGAATCATGTTGATCTTGGGTCCGGCGGCGTCTCCGACGATCTCCGCCGTGATCCGGTACCCGCTGACCTTCGCGGGGTCGCTGATCACATGGTCGTCGTCTACCACGAGGACCGCCGGCAGCGTGACGCTCGAGCCGACGTCGCCGGAAAGCTTGTCGACGTTCAGGACGTCATCGACCGACACTTTTTCCTGCCGACCGCCGCAGCGCACAATCGCGTACACCCGAGAACTCTCTCTCCCTCGTGCGTGCCCTCGCGGGTCTCCCGGTTATCGCCCCGGGGACCGGTGTCGCAACGACGGGCTCGCCTGAATGTCCAAACTGGCGCTCCGGGGGCCCTCAACGGACACGTCCCATGCGCCGACAGCCAAGGCTACCAGAGCTTCTCCATTGCGCAGAATCTCATGGCCACAGTGCCGGTCATGGGTTCGGCGCCGAGATTGGCTCGGGTCCGGTCACGTCTTCCGGGGCCTGCGCATCCGGGGTTTCCGGGGCCTGCGCGTCCGGGGTTTCCGGGGCCTGCGCGTCCGGGGTTTCCAGGGCGTCCGCGTCCGGGGTTTCCGGGGCCTGCGCGTCCGGGGTTTCCGCCTGGGCGTCCGCGGCCGCGGCGTGCGCGTCCGGGGCGTCCGGACTGTCTGCGTCCAGGGCGTGGACGTCAGGGGCGTGGGCCGCCGTCGGCTCGGCCGGGGGCTGGGCGCCGGCGGGGTACGTCGCGGCGCCGTTCAGGCCCACTTCCGGTACCTCCAGCCCGGCGCCAAACTGGCTGACGGTCAGGTCCGCCGGAGTGGCGACGATATCCGCCGGCTTGGGGATGACGTCGGCGGGGGTGGGGATGACGGCCGGCGAGCTCTCGGCGGCCGCCACCTCGCCGGACGGGGCGGCGACCTGGCCGGGGCGCCCCCGGTTCTCGCCACGGCCCTTGCGGCCGCTGCCGCCGCCGCCGTTGCCGCTGCTGGCGTTTGCTCCGCCGTTGCCGCTGCCCTTGCCACCGCTGGCGTTCGCGCTACCGTTGCCGTTCGGCTTCTGGTCACCGCCGCGGCCGCCACCGCGGCTGTGCGTGTGGGTGTGGCCGCCGCCCGAGCTGCCCTGGCCGGGCTGGGCGAGGTCGGCCAGGTCCAGCGACACGTGCACGCCGCGCCCGTTGCAGGATTCGCACGGCACCGAGAACGCCTCCAGCAGGCCGGCCCGACCCGCTTGCGGGTCATCTGGACCAGGCCCAGCGACGTCACCTCGGCGACCTGGTGCTTGGTGCGGTCCCGGGCCAGGCATTCCAGCAGCCGGCGCAGCACGAGCTCGCGGTTGCTCTCCAGAACCATGTCGATGAAGTCGATGACGATAATGCCGCCGACGTCCCGCAGCCGGAGTTGCCGGACGATCTCCTCGGCCGACTCCAGGTTGTTGCGGGTGACCGTCTCCTCCAGGTTCCCGCCCTGGCCGGTGAACTTGCCGGTGTTCACGTCGATAACGGTCATCGCCTCGGTGCGGTCGATGACCAGCGAGCCGCCACTCGGCAGCCACACCTTGCGCTCCATGGCCTTGGTCAGCTGCTCGTCGATGCGGTACTCGGCGAAGGCGTCCCGGCCCTCGTCATCCCAGGGGCTGAGCAGGCCGGCCAGGTGCGGCGCGACGTAGCGGACGTACTCGTCAACCTCGTCCCACGCGTCGTTACCGGACACGATGAGCTGGCTGAAGTCCTCGTTGAACACGTCCCGGATCACCCGGACGGTCAGGTCCGGCTCGCCGTATAGCAGCTCTGGGGCGCTGGCCGTCTTGGCCTTGCGCTCGATGTTCTCCCACTGGGCGGCCAGCCGGGCCACGTCGCGGTCAAGCTCGTCCTCGGTCGCGCCCTCGGCGGCCGTGCGGACGATGACGCCGGCGTCTTCCGGCATGACCTTCTTGAGGATCCTCTTCAGCCGGGTCCGCTCGGTGTCGGGCAGCTTGCGGCTGATGCCGGTCATCGACGCGCCCGGCACGTACACCAGGTAACGGCCAGGCAGGCTCACCTGGCTGGTCAACCGGGCGCCTTTGTGACCCACCGGGTCCTTGGTCACCTGGACGAGGATGGACTGCCCTGACTTCAGCGCGGACTCGATCCGCTTCGACTGCCCTTCGAGCCCGCTGGCGTCGAAGTTCACCTCGCCGGCGTAGAGCACGGCGTTGCGGCCCTTGCCGATGTCGACGAACGCCGCCTCCATCGAGGGAAGCACGTTCTGAACCTTGCCGAGGTAAACGTTGCCGACGTAGGACTGGTGGCTCGCGCGGTTCACGTAGTGCTCGACGAGGACGTCGTCCTCGAGCACGGCGATCTGGGTCCGGTCCCCGCGCTGGCGCACAACCATGGTCCGCTCGACGGCCTCGCGGCGCGCCAGGAACTCGGCCTCGCTGACGACCGGGGGCCTGCGGCGGCCGGACTCGCGGCCTTCGCGCCGCCGCTGCCGCTTGGCCTCAAGCCGGGTCGACCCCTTGACCGAGCGGACGTCGTCCTCGGCGCGGGCCGCGGCCGACCGGGGCTCTCGCACGTGCACCACGGTGTCCGGCGGGTCGTCCTCGGTGCCCGCGCGCTCGGTGTCGGCCGCCGAACCGCGACGCCGCTTCCGGCGACGGCGGCGCCCCTGCGCGCTCCCGTTCTCATCGTCACTCTCGTCGCTGTCCTGGCCATCCGCGTCGGCGTCCGCGGAATCGTTCTCGTCAGCCGCGTTCGCGCCGCTGCGCGACCTGCCGCCCGGGCCTGCGCCGGTTTCTGCGGCCGACTCCCCGTCGCCTGCTTCGGCGGCGGAGTCGTCCGCGCCGTTGCCGCCCCGCGCCCGGGTACGGCTGCGGCCGCCCCTCCGGCGGCGGCGGCGCCCCGGCTGGGCACCGTCCTCGGAATCATCGTCGGCGTCGTCGTCCAGGCCCTCCAGCGCGCCCGGCGCACCCGGCCCGCTTGGCGCACCTGGCTCGGTGACGCCGGGCCCACCTGGCGCGCTCCCCGCCGCCTGGCTGGCCGGCCCGGAATTCGCCGGGTCCGTCTCTTCGTCAGCGTCGCGGCTGGCCCCGGAGGCGCTGCCGCCGCGCCGTCCGCCGTTGCCGCCCGTCCGGGCCGCCGGGGGCCCATCGTCCGTGGCGGACCTGACCCGCCCGCCACGGCGCCGGGTGGCGGGCCGGCGGCCGCTGCTTTCTTCGTCGGTGTCGTGATCCGGTCCCGCGCCTGATGCCGGGCCCGGTGCGGGCTGGCCCAGCGGGGTAGCCGGGGCCGGCGAGGTGGCCGCCGGCGGCTGGAAAAGGACCTGCGGCGGCTGGAAGGACACAGCAGGCAGGGACGCACCGGGCGCCGGCGGCACAATGGGCCCGGAGGAACCGGGTACGGAGGTACTGGGCCCGGACACGCTGGGCCCGGGCACGCTGGGCCCGGGCACGCTGGGCCCGGGCACGCTGGGCCCGGGCACGCTGGGCCCGGGCACGCTGGGCCCGGGCACGCTGGGCCCGGACACGCTGGGCGCAATGGCGCTGGCCCCTGGGGCGCCGGGCCCCGACGTCCCGGTCAACGCGGGCGCGCTCGGCGCCTGCCGCTCCGGTGCAATCGGATCGGGCGGCCCGACCGGGCGGCTTGAGACGCCACCGCGGCCAGTCCCGGCGCTTACCGCGCCATTGTCTGAGCCGCCTGACCCATCATTGAATTCTCTGTCGTTCGGCTCGTTCTCGAGCATCCGGGCAATCTCCCGTCAAGCTCCCGGGCGCGCGAACCCGTGAGGGGTCCTGCGCGCCGCGCGGGAACACATCGTTTCCACATCCCTGGACGGAGCCGGCCACAACGGCGGCTACGGCGCCCAGGTTCGTTACCTGTCTCAGTTCTGCGCGGGGTCGCGAAGACTGTCCCGCGTGCCGCGCAGCCGCAGAGCGGCCGGGCCGCCTCGCGGAAAAGCGGACCAGCGTGGCTTGCAGCACGGGTCCGCGGCCCATGGGGCGCACCGGCGCCCTCATGGCACGTCCATCTGTTCCGGCGCCCCGTATTGCGGCGTCCGGTGGTGCGGCGCCCCCAGCGCCTGGTGGTGCGGCGCCTGGTCCTGCGGCGCCTGAGTCGGTGATGCCTGAGTTTGAAATCCCTGAGTTTGAAATCCCTGAGTTTGGGATCCCTGAGTTTGGGATCCCTGAGTCTGCGGCACCTGAGCCTGCGGCGCCCGTGCTGGCGCACCGGCGTGTCCCGCCATCGCAGGCGGCTGACCCGGTCCCACCACACCGTCGTCTCCGAGCACGCCCTGGGCCACCCTTGTCACGGCCGGCGGCGAGGCGGGCGCCAGGTCGGCGATCTGCCGCAACGCGACTAGGACGTCCTCGGGCCGCACGGCAGGCTCCGTGTGCCGAATAACTATTCGGATTATCGCACACGCGTCTGAGTGGTCAGCGGAGGCGCGCGATCCGGCGTCCATCGTCAGCACGGCGCCGCGGGCGTCCAGACGGCGGACACCCTTGTTGGTCAGCCGTTCAACGTGTGCGTCGGCGGCCGCCAGGAACTCCCGGGCCGCCGCCGCGGCGGCTTCCGGTGAGATCCCGGGCAGTTCCACCAGCCACTCCGACATCATCAGGCGGCTGTTCAGCGTGCCGCCGGCGTCTTCCCTGACTTCGATAACGTCTATCCCGTCCGGCAGCGCCGTGTCCAGTGCCGAACGCAGCCGGGCCGGATCCTGCGCCACGGTCAGCGCAAGGGTCAGGTACTCCGCCTCGCTCGCCACCCCGGTCTGGGTGCCGCTGGCATAGGAAATCTTGGGGTGCGGGTTGAACCCGGCCGACCGGGCCATCGGGATCCCGGCCTGGCGCACCGCACGCTCGAAGGCCCGGCCCACGTCGCGGTGGCTGGCGAAGCGCATCCGGCCCCGCTTGGCGTATGTGACCAGAAGGTGCTGGACCGCTGGCGCGGCCGGCTGGCCGCCGGGCACGGGGCGAGGTCCGTGGCCGGGCCGCGCCGCGGACGCTGGGCGGCCTCCGGATGCGGGCGCTCCGGGCGCGGGCGCTACGGGCGCGGGCGCTACGGGCGCGGGGCGGACTGTGGACGCAGACATGTCAGGTCACGCTCAGGACCGGGAGCAGCCGGGTACCGGCCGGCAGGCGCTCGCCGGTCGGGCCGGCCTGGATCTCGGTGCCCATCGAGGGGCAGACCCCGCAGTCGTAGCAGGGGGTCCACCGGCAGTCCTCGACCTCGGCCGCCCCGCTGAGCGCGTCCTGCCAGTCCTGCCACAGCCAATCGTGGTCGAGGCCGGCGTCGAGGTGATCCCAGGGCATTACCTCGCTGCGGTCCCGCTCGCGGGTGGTGTACCATGCCAGGTCCACCGGCTCGCCGTTCAGGGCCTTGTCCGCGCACGTGGCCCAGCGCGGATAAGAGAAGTACTCGCTCCAGCCATCGAAGCGTGCGCCATCTCGCCACGCCGCCAGGATGACCCGGCCGACCCGGCGGTCCCCGCGGGACAGCAGCCCTTCGATCACCGACGGCTCACCGTCGTGGTAACGGAAACCGATGGCGCGGCCGTAGGCCGGGTCGGATCGCAGCGCGGCGCCGAGCTTGCGCAGCCGCGCGTCGACGACCTCGTGGTCGCACTGGGCGGCCCACTGGAACGGCGTGTGCGGCTTGGGCACGAAGCCGCCGATGGACACGGTGCAGCGGATGTCCCGGCGCCCGGTCGCCTCCCGTCCCGCCTGGATCACCTTGCGGGCCAGGGCGGCGATGGCCAGCACGTCCTCGTCGGTCTCGGTCGGCAGGCCGCACATGAAGTACAGCTTCACCTGCCGCCAGCCGCTGGAGTACGCCGTGGTCACCGTCCTGATCAGGTCTTCCTCGGTGACCATCTTGTTGATCACCTTGCGCATCCGCTCCGAGCCGCCCTCGGGCGCGAACGTCAGGCCGGACCGTCGCCCGCCCCGGCTGAGCTCGTCGGCGAGCGTCACGTTGAACGCGTCGACCCGGGTGGACGGGAGCGACAGGCCGGTGTTGGTACCCTCGTAGGCGTCGGCGAGATCCTTGGCGATTTCGTTGATCTCGCTGTGGTCGGCGCTGGACAGCGAGAGCAGGCCGACCTCCTGGAAGCCGGTCGCGGCCACCCCCTTCTCGACCATGGCACCGATCGTGGTGATGCTCCGCTCCCGCACCGGCCGGGTGATCATCCCCGCCTGGCAGAACCGGCAGCCCCGGGTGCAGCCGCGGAAGATCTCCACGCTGTACCGCTCGTGCACGGTCTCGGCGACCGGAACGATCGGCTTGGTCGGGTACTGCCAGTTGTCGAGGTCCAGCACGGTGTGCTTGGCCACGACCGGCGGGATACCGGGGCGGTTGGGCACGACCCGGGCTATCCGCCCGTCCGGGTGGTAGTCCACGTCGTAGCAGCGCGGGACGTACAGATGGCATTGGGCGGCCAGCGTCGCCAGCAGGCCGTCCCGGCCGCCGGGGCGGCCGGCCCGCTTCCAGTCCCGCACCTTCGCGGTAATAGCCAGCACGGCCTCTTCACCGTCACCGAGGACCACGCCGTCCAGGAAGTCGGCGATCGGCTCGGGGTTGAAGGCCGCGTGACCGCCGGCGATCACGAGCGGGTACCAGGTACCGTCCGCAGGGTCCCGGTCTTCGCTCTGCAGCGGAATCCGGGCCAGGTCCAGCGCCGTGAGCAGGTTCGTGTAGCCCAGTTCGGTGGAAAAACTCACCCCGAGCACGTCGAAGGCGCCCACGGGCCGGTGGGCGTCCACGGTGAACTGGGGCAGGCCGTGCTCACGCATCAGGGCCTCGAGGTCCGGCCAGACGCTATAGGTCCGTTCGGCCAGGACACCGTCCTGCTCGTTAAGGATCTCGTAGAGGATCTGCACGCCCTGGTTGGGCAGTCCCACCTCGTAAGCGTCCGGGTAGAGCAGCGCCCAGCGCACGTCCGTGGCGTCCCAGTCCTTGACGATCGAGTTCACCTCGCCACCGACATAGGCGATCGGCTTCCGGACGCGCGGGAGCAGTGGCTCGAGGCGCTGGTATACCGACTCTACTGGCATTGGACCAGCCTACCTACCGGGAACAACCGTTCCGCCGTGAATCGCGTTTAGGCCAGAGCACAAGGGCCATACGGAACGCAAAAGGTAAGGACACTTGTTCACAGCGCTACAGCCCGCGCGGATATTCCCGGCGGTCAACTACGACGGCTGACGGCGAGGCGCTCGTTACCGGCCCAGCGAACCGGGTCTTCGGCCCGGTGAGCGGCCGGTGTATCGGCGAAGTACCACCGCGCGGGCGCGGAGCGCGGCGGGGGGTTCCAGGGGGTCGTCCCCCCGGGCCAGCACCACTATTCGAAGACCGGGCGCTTCCGGTGCACGGACAGCAGAAGGCCGACGGCGATCATATCGGCGAAGATGGCCGAGCCGCCGTAGGAGATGAACGGCAGCGGGAGCCCGGTGATGGGCATGATGCCGACGGTCATGCCGATGTTGACGAACGCCTGGAACAGGAACCAGATCGCGATGCCCGCGGCCACCAGCATGCCGAACTGGTCGTCCGCGCGGGTGGCGATCCGCAGCGCGCGCACCACGACCACACCGAGCAGGGCGACGATCACGACGGCCCCGACGAAGCCGAGTTCCTGGCCGGCCACGGTGAAGATGAAGTCGGTGCTCTGCGCCGGAACGTAGCTGCCGGACACCGACTGACCGTGGAACAGGCCCTGGCCGAACATCCCGCCGGACCCGATCGCGATCTTGGCCTGGATCTCGTTGTAGCCGGAGCCCGCCGCGTTCGACGACGGGTGCAGGAACCCGGTCAGGCGGGTGAGCTGGTACCCCTTGAGCAGGTGCAGGCTGAGCACGGCGGTTACCACGACGGCCGCCACCGCAGTCAGGGCGATCACCCAGCGCATCCGGACGCCGGACAGCAGGATCAGCCCGGCCAGGACCACCGCCAGGACCATCGAGATGCCGAGGGCCGGCTCGATGACAACCAGGCCAACGAGCGGCAGCCCGCACGCGATCACGATGCCCACGTCCCGCAGCCGGGGGCCCGACCGCCCGGCGGACGGGTCGCGGGATCCCTCCCGCAGTTCGCTGAACAGCATCGCCGTTATCAGGATGAGCGCGATCTTGGCGTATTCGGACGGCTCGATCTGGAAGCCGCCGGGCAGGTCGATCCAGCCCTTGGCGCCGTTGACGGTGGCGCCGAGCGGGGTGAGGACCACCAGCAGACCGAGGACGGCCACGCCGTATATGACCGGGACGTAGACGCGGAGATGCCGGTAGTCGATCAGACTGATCCCGACCATGAAGACCAGCCCGATCACGACGTAGACGGCCTGCTTGTCCAGGTACGTCCGGGTGCTGGCACCGGCGGCGGCCAGCGTCGGCTTAGTAGCCGACCAGACCAGCAGCACCCCCAGGGCGGACAGCGCGAGGACCGCGGCGATGAGCACCCAGTCCAGGTGGCGCAGGAACGAGTCCCGTGATGTCACCCGGGTCAGCACGGACCGCGGCCGGGTCCGGAACGCGCCGGCCCGCGGGCCCCGCCCGCCGCCGTAGCCGCGCTGCACGACCCCTGCCCGGCCGAAACTGGCGCCGGGGCGTTGCGCGCTCATCCTGTGTATCCCTTCGGAGCGGCGATCTGCCCGGTGGAGGAGATCTGCGGCAGCGACGAGGGCACCCTGCCGCCGGGCACCGCGGCCTTGTGCCCCTCGAGGCCGTAGATGTCGTCCCAGATCTGGCGGACGGCCGGCGCGGACGCATCTGCGCCATAGCCGGAATTCGGGATCATCATGACTACTACGTACTGGGGGTTGCGGCACGGCGCGAACGAGGCGAACACCGAGGTGGCGACCTTCCCCATGACCTCAGCGGTACCGGTCTTGCCGGCCACGCAGACCTGGTTCAGCGGGAAGCCGGAGAACGCGCCGGCCGCGGTGCCCTGCGTCACCACGCCCGCCAGCGCGTTCCTAATGTACGCGAGGGTGTTTTGCGAGACCGGCAGATGACCGGCGACCGGCGGCGTGATCGGCTGCACCTGCTGGCCGGACGGGCTGACCAGCGCCTCGCCGATGCGCGGCTGGTACAGGGTGCCGCCGTTGGCCAGGGCCACGTAGGCGTTGGCGAGTTGCAGCGGGGTCACCAGGTCGTAGCCCTGGCCGATCGCGGCGATCGCGGCCTGCCCTGGTTCCCACACGTTTCCGGACTGGCAGTCCTGGTACTCGATCTGCTGGACGTAGCTGCCGTCGGCCTTGCCGTACTTGCACCACTCCTGGCCGGTATAGGTGTTGTCCTTCCAGTAGTAGTACAGCCATTGCCGGGTCGGCACCGTGCCGGTGGACTCGTCCGGCAGGTCGATGCCGGTGGGCTTGCCGAAGCCCCAGTCCAGCGCCATCTGCTGCATCTTTTGGATCGGCGCCTTCGGGCTGGTCACGACGTTGGCGCCGGGGTTGTCGCGCTGCCACATCTCGTAGCCGAGGTTGTAGTACACGGTGTCGCAGGACTGGATGAGGGCTTGGGAGAGCGACATCGCCCCGAGGCTCGGCTGGCCGTCGTTGATGAAAGTGTGCCCGCCGATGTTGACCGACGCCGGGCAGTTGTAGGAGCCGTCGAGGGAGTAGCCGTCCGCGACCGCCGCCGCGGTGGAGGCCACCTTCCAGGTGGACCCGGGCGCGTACTGGCCCTGGGTGGCCCAGTTGACGGCCGGGGCACCATCCTGCGCGCCGAACAGCGCGTTGAACTGCGACTGGGAGATGCCGTTGGTCCACACGCTCGGGTTGTAGTCCGGGTAGCTGGCCATGGCCACCACCCGACCGGTGGTGGACATGACGACGGCGGCGCCCTGGTTGGCGTCGTTGCCGGAGGCCTGTGCCTTGCTGATGGCGGTGTTCAGGGCCTGCTGGGCGTCGGCCTGGATGGCGGAATTGATGCTGGTGACGAGATTGTCACCGGACTGAGCCGGAGTGCCCCCCACGGTCCCGGTGACGTCCCCGGCCGCGTTGACCGACACCGTGTTGGTGCCCGTCTTGCCGGCGAGCTGGTTGTTGTACTGCTCCTCGAGCCCGCTCTGCCCGACGAGATCCGCGCTGGAGTACCCGACCCCCGACGGCAGATGGTCCGCTTTCAGCTGCTGAGTGGTGGCAGGCAGCAGGTAACCCAGGATCTGAGCCGGGTCGGCACCGTCAGGTTGCTGGTATTCAGCAATGCCCTGGGTCTGCGCGGTCACACCGGGGAACTGGTTCTGCTCTTCCATGATCTGCAGCGCCGTCTGGTCGCTGACGTTCTGGTCTACCGGTATCGGCTGGTAGGGCGAGCCGGCCCAGCACGGCTGGGCCACCGTGGGGCTGCACAGCCGCACCTTCTCCTGCAGGAGCTGGTACGGCATGTTGAGCATGGGAGCGAGGCGGTGCAGCACGGCGGCACCCCCGTCCGGCTGCTGGGACAGGGTCATCATGTCCACGGAGACCACCAGCGCGGTGCGCTTGGTCACCAGGGCGTTGCCCACGTCGTCGAGGATCTGCCCGCGCACGGCCGGGACGATGATGTTCCGGGTCTGGTTCGCCGACGCCAGCTTCACGTAACTGGTGCCGTTCATCACCTGGATGTACCAGAGCCGCCCGCCCAGGGTGATCAGTAGCGAGGCCACCACCACGTACAGCACCATCATGCGCCGCCGGGACGCCGACATCACCGGTAACCTCCCCCTCTCCTGCCAAAGAACCGCCGCACCCGGGCGCGGAGCTTGCCGCGGCCCATCCCCAGCCGCGGCGCCGAACTACGCCGGCCGAAGGACCGGCCGCCCAGTGGGCGGCCGCCCAATGAGCCGGCCCCGAGGGACCTTCTCCTGCCGAACGAACGGCCGCGGCCGAACGTGCCGCGGCGGGGTGTCGCGCGGCCAAGCGCCCCGCCGGTGCCGATCGTGCCCGTGCTGCTGCGCTTGCGGAACCGCGGCGCGGCACCGGTGCGGGACGTCGGCCCCGATCCCCGGGCGGCCAGGCCGTCACGGCGCCCAGCGGAACTGAAGTTCATCTTGGGCGCGGACTTCGAGCCGGAATACCGCGGCCCGCCGCCCCCACTGGGCCGGCCGCCACTGAAGTCCATCTTCGGCGCCGACTTCGAGCCGGAATACCGCGGCCCGCCGCCCCCACTGGGCCGGCCCCCACTGAAGTCCATCTTCGGCGCCGACTTCGAGCCGGAATACCGCGGCCCGCCGCCCCCACCGGGCCGGCCGCCCGGTGTCGGCCCGGCCCCGGCCCCATGCAGCCCCTTGAAGCGCAGTTTCGGCTCACGTGTGCCGGGCCGCAGGCTGGCCGGGCTGGCGAGGTGGGTGCCGTCGGCCGTCCGCGCGGACCCGATCCAGGCGTTGCTGCCACGGTGATCAGCCAGGTGCAGCCGGGGTGAGCCCGACGTGCTCGCCTGCCGGACCGCGCCGGCGGTGACCCCCGCCGCGGCGGCCGTCCAGCTCGCGGGCGCGGACGCGGCCGCCGCGCTCTCCCCGGGGGCGGGGCGGGCGGCCCAGCCGTTGAGCCGGACCACGGCGTACAGCACGAACGGGCTCAGGATCACGTCGTAGATCAGCGACGGCGGGAGCACGTGCCGCACCGCGGCCCAGGTGACCTCGGGATCGCTGAGCATCACGCCGATTACGGCGTGCAGAGCCGCGCCGACGGCGGCGGCCGCGGCCGAGATGCCCACGTACAGCATGGGCGACTCCTCACCAAGCGCCGCCAGCCGGCCGCAACCGTACCCGACCAGGCAGAAGACCAGCGCATACTGGCCGATCGTGTGGCTGGCGGGCGGCACGACGTCCAGCGCGAGGCCAGCCGCGAAGCCGGTCAGCGTTCCCGCCAGCGGACCGCCGGTGAGGGCCAGCGCGATCACCGCGAGCAGGACGAGGTCCGGGCCGGCCCCACCGGGCAGGACGAGCCGGTTGACGAAGGTGACCTGGGCGAGCAGGGCGACCGCGACGACGGCAACGGAGATCAGGAGCCGCCGCATGTCACCCGCCCGGGGTCGTCGGGCCGACGGGGGCTGACGGCGTGCCGGAGACGGACGGGGTGGCGCCGGGCGTGACCGTCACCGTGACGGTCGGCACGGGCTTAGGACTCGGCGGCAGCACGGAGTCCCGCGGGTTCTGGGCCGGACCGGCGATCACGACGCCGACCACGCCGAGCGAGGTGAAGTCCACGAACGGCCGGACCAGCGCCGTCGGGGTGAGCGACCCGGCGTTGCCCTGGACCTTCGTGACCTGTCCGATCGGCACGCCCGGCACGTACGGCCGGTTCTGCACCGAGCCAAAGGTGACCACGTTCTGCCCGGGCTGCAGCACCGCGTTCGCGTCAAACAGCCGCAGCCTGAGCACGTACGGCCCGGACAGCGACTCTCCGGTGCCGGTGACCGCGCCGATCTGGTTACTGCCCGCCATCCGCCGCGCCGGCGACCGAGGAGGCGTCCGTGGCCAGCAGCACCGTCGAGGTGTCCTTGCTGACCTGGGTCACCGTCCCGACCAGGCCGTCCCCGTTGAGGACGGTCTCCTGGGCGTGCACGCCGTCCCGGCTGCCCACGTCGAGCGTGACCGAGTTCGCGTAGTCCGACCCCGCCGCGATGACGCTGGCGGCGACGATCCGGTAACCGCCCCGGCCGGCTAGTTGCAGGAGGGAGGACAGCTGCGCCTCGTCGGTCTTGCTGAGCTGCGCCGTACTCAGCTCGGCGCGCAGCTGGGCGTTGGCCTTCTGCAAGGCCGCGATCTTGCTGGCCGCCGAGGGGCCGCCGGTGACCCAGTCGAAAAGTGACGAGACCGGGCTGGTGACATCGCCGGTCACCCGCTCCACGGGACCGAAGATGGCGGCGCCCGCGCCGCGCACCGGTGACGAGCCGCCGTCGCGGAAGTCGATCGTGATGAGCGCCACCGCGGCGATCAGCAGAACACCGAGGACCAGGCGCACTCGCCGGGTGTCGTGCAATGCGACTCCTCGTGGGCGCCGCAGCCGCGGCGCCCCCTTTGCGTCAGCGGCGGGTCTCGGGCACGAGGACCTGGCGCAGCGTGTCGAAATCCTCGACGCACTTCCCGGTCCCGAGCACCACCGAGTCCAGCGGGTTGTCGGCCACATGGACGGGCATGCCCGTCTCCTCGCGGACCCGCTGGTCGAGCCCGCGCAGCAGCGCCCCGCCGCCGGTCAGGGCGATGCCCCGGTCCATCACGTCACCGGCGAGCTCGGGCGGGCATTTGTCCAGCGTCGTCTTCACCGCGTCGATGACCAGGTTAAGCGGTTCCTCGATGGCCCGCCGGACCTCGGAGGCAGAAATCACGATCGTCTTCGGCAAGCCGCTGACCAGGTCCCGGCCGCGGATCTCCGCGTGCGGCTCGTCGGCGCTCGGAAACGCCGACCCGAGCGCCATCTTGATCTCCTCGGCCGTGCGCTCTCCCAGCATCAGCGAGTACTCCTTCTTGCCGAAACTGATGATCGCCTCGTCCAGTTCGTCCCCGCCGATGCGGATGGACTGCGAGGTGACGATGCCGCCCAGGGAAATCACGGCGACCTCGGTCGTCCCGCCGCCGATGTCCACCACCATGTTGCCGGTCGGCTCGTTGACCGGCAGCCCGGCGCCGATGGCCGCCGCCATGGGCTCCTCGATGATGTAGACGCGGCGGGCGCCCGCCTGATGGCCGGCCTCCTTGACCGCGCTCTGCTCCACCCCGGTGATGCCGCTGGGGACGGCCACGACGATTCGCGGCTTGGCCAGGTGGCGCCGCCGGTGCACCTTCTGGATGAAGTAACGCAGCATCCGCTCGGTCACGTCGAAGTCGGCGATCACGCCGTCCTTGAGCGGCCGGACGGCCACGATGTTGCCCGGCGTCCGCCCGATCATCCGTTTCGCCTCGATGCCGACGGCGACGATCTGGCCGTTGTTCGTATTGAGCGCCACCACTGAGGGCTCGTTGAGCACGATTCCGCGCCCACGCACGTACACGAGCGTGTTCGCGGTGCCAAGGTCGACCGCCATGTCGCGGCCGAGGACCGCCAATGCATTGCTCATGGGGGACTGGCAACCTTCCCGATCGGGCGCTTCGGAGCCTGGCCGGCCAGGTGAAGCATTTGTGAAGAAATTCCTAAGGTCACGCCGCCTGGGCCGCGCGCTTCATATGTGAGCCCTCGGCAGTGAGGATCTTCATATGTGAATCCCGGCCGGGAGACCTTCCATTGCGGCCCGGCCGAGAGGATTATGCGAGCTCGGGGAAAAAGATCTTGATTTCTCGCTGCGCCGAGTCCGCCGAGTCGGATCCGTGCACGACGTTGGCACCTATCTCCAACGCATGGTCCCCGCGGATGGTGCCCGGGGTGGCCCGCACCGGATCGGTGGCGCCGGCCAGCCCGCGGAACGCTTCCACGGCCCGGGGACCCTCCGCCACCAGGGCCACCAGCGGCCCAGACGTGATGAACTCGACCAGCGGGTCGAAAAACGGCTTGCCGGCATGCTCGGCGTAATGGGTGTTCGCCGTCTCCCGCTCCAGGGTCCGCAGCTCCAACGCGACGACGCTCAGGCCCTTGCGTTCAATCCGGGAAATAACCGCGCCGATGAGCCCACGGCGGACGCCATCTGGCTTGATGAGGACAAGAGTACGTTCCGGCAACGATGCTCCTTCTCGCAGGGCAACTGATTAGTTGTCGCGAGCAGATCAGGGAGATGACCCACGGCACGAAAGCTTACCCGCGCCCGCGGCCGGCCACGCAGACGCGCCGCGCCCGGCCGGCGACAAATATGACCACCATCACGGTTACGACCGAGGCCGCCCCGGCCAGTTCCCAGAGGCCAGCGGCCCGGGCGAGGGCCCCGCGGGCCGCCAGCGGCGCGGCGGCCAGCCGCATCACCATCCGAACCTGCACGGACCCGACCGCCAGATAACCGGTCATCAGGCCGGCCAGCAGCAGACTCACCCCGGACAGCGCAGACGCCGCCGTCGCGGTGCACAGTGCGGCCGTGATCGCCGCGGTCAGACCCGCGGCCAGCGGCACGCTGACCCCGGCCAGCACCGTGCCAGTCGCGAAGGGCCCGGCGACGTACGCGGCCACGAGCCCTTCCCCGGCGACGGCCAGGCCGGCCAGTACCACCGCGCGCGGCCAGCGCCGCATGGCCAGCGCGATCGCGGCCCCGGCCGCAGCGGATATCGCCGTCGCGGCCAGCGGCAGCCAGGACGGCCCGTTCGGGTGCCCCAGATCCGGGGCGGACGGCCCGGTGATCCCGGCCGCTGCCGCTCCCAGGGCGCGCAGGCCGGTGACAGCGCCCGCGGCTGGCCCGACCACCAGGCCGGTGACCGCGCCGAGCAGCGGGAAACAGAGGCGCCCGCCGACCAGCTTGTCGGCGGACGCCATGACGGCCGCCGCGTAGAGAATCAGGACGCTTACGGAGGCGGTGACGAGCAGCGCGTCCGGCCGCCGGTAGGTGACGGCCACGCTGAGAAGGCTCAGGCCGACGGCGGGCACGGCCAGGATCGCGAGCTGGGCCCGTTCGTGTGTGGCATCCGCCCGCGTACCTGCCCGCGTACCTGCCCGCTCACCTGCCCGCGTACCTGCCCGCGTCCTCGGCCGGCCGGTACCGTGCGGCGGTCCCGGCCAAGTACGGGGGCCGTCGGCCAGGACGGCGTAGAGCGCGGCTACCGTCAGCGCGGCCCACGTCAGCCACGGACACGGCACCAGCGCAGCGCGCCAGTCGCCGCCGGACACCCGGGCACGGACGACGGCCGTCGCCGCGACCAGGGCGGTGACCGCCATGGCCGCCCACAATGCCGCGAGTAGTTGCCGGGTGCCCCGCGACCGCTCCCAGGCCAGCGCGAGGGCCGCTGGCATGGCCACACCCGCGGCGAGCCCGTGCAGGACCCGGTCGGCTCCGATCAGGCCGACGGTGCGGGCGGAGACGCCCAGCCCGTCGGCGATCGCCATCGTGAGCAAGCCGGCCAGCAGTACCGGCCAGGCCCGCAAGCGCGTGGCGGCCAGCGCCGCGACCCCGCCGACGGCGGCCATCGCCGGCAGCGCGAGCCCGGCGGCCCGCAAGATCGCCACGGGCCTCTGCGTGCCGTCCGCGGCCGTTCCCACGCTCGCCATCGCCCCGGCGATCGCATTGGGGGCCTGCAGGAAACACAGCGGGGCGACGGTCGCGACGACAGCGGCAGCGGCGGCATCGGCGGCCAAGCGGCGGCAGACACGGGTCGCGAGGGCGGATCGGGGTGGAGCGGCGACTGCGGGCAGCGACGGGGGCGCGGAGTCGGACGTACGTGAGCTGCTTATCACTAACCGCTCCCCTCTAATTACCCAGGGCGACGGTCCTTAGACTAGCCCGTCCTCGCCTGCTCCAGCCGGTTAGCCATCAAGATTCCGGTGAACCAGAAGGCCGCGAAGATGACGCCCAGAACATAGAGGGCCGGAACCTCGATCCCGGCCACGATGATCAGGACCTGCAGCACGCTGCCGGCGATCAGGGCCCATCGGACCCGGCCGACCAGGCCCGCGAGCACCACGGCGGCGAGGGCCAGGCCGCCGCCCACACCGCCGGCGACGCCGTGCCCGAGGTGCTCGGTTGTGATCGCGACCGGCACGGCCAGGATCAGCACGATGGCCTCAAACACCAGCACCGAGGCGCACAGCCGGCGCAGGATCGGGCGGCGGCGAGTGCGGCCGGCGCCCGGCCGGGGCGCGGGATTCGCCGGACCGGCCGGGCGGGCCGGACGGGCGCTGGGGCTGGCCTGACCGGCGTTCGGCCGACCAGGGCCCGGGTTCGCGGGGCCGACTTCTTCGGAGGCGGGCCTGGTCACGAAAGATCAGCCGCCGTGAACGAGTGCCGGCCCGGCCCGGTGTCCGGTCTCGGTGCATCACCGGTACCGGCACCCGGGCGCAGCAACTGCCGGGCATCGCCCGCGGTGATGACCGAGCCGGTGATGAGCGCTCCCCCGCCGCCGGGCAGCGCCGTCTCCGGCGCCTCGTCGGCCAGGGTCACAGCCATCTCGATGGCGTCGTCCATCCGCTCGGCGACCTGGACACGGTCCGCGCCGAGGACGTCGACCGCCAGCCCGGCCAGTTCATCCGGGGGCATCGAGCGGTCGGAAGAGTTGCGCGTCACCACGAGGTCGTCCAGGACGGGCTCGAGTTCGTCGAGTATCCCAGTCACGTCCTTGTCCGCGCTGACGGCCAGCACGCCGACGAGCCGGGTGAAGCTGAAGGCCTCGGTCACCGCGGCCGCGCTGGCCGCCATGCCGGCCGGATTGTGGGCCGCGTCGACGATCACCGTCGGACTGCGCCGCAGGACCTCCAGCCGCCCCGGCGACCGCAGGCCCGCGAACGCCTGACGGACAAGCTCGGGGTCGAGGGGGGCAGGCCCGTCGGGCCCGGCGTCCCCGACACCGGCGAACCCCTCCACCGCGGCCAGCGCGCAGGCCGCGTTGCCCGCCTGGTGCAGGCCGAAAAGGGGCAGGAAAACGTCTGGATAGGGACCGTTGAGGCCGCGCAGGGTGAGCTGCTGGCCACCGAGCGCGATGTCCCGTTCCAGGACGCCGAACTCGATGCCCTCGCGGGCCACGGTCGCGCCGACCTCGGACACGCGGCGCAGCAGGACCTCGGCCGCGGGCAGCGACTGCTGGGCCAGCACCGCGAGCGCGCCCGGCTTGATGATCCCCGCCTTTTCCGCGGCGATCTCCTCCACCGTGTCGCCCAGGTACTGGGTGTGGTCGATGGCGACGGGGCCGACGACGGCGACCACGCCGTCCGCGACGTTGGTGGCGTCCCAGGTGCCACCGAGACCGACCTCCACGATCGCGACATCGACGGGGGCGTCGGCGAAGGCGGCGAAGGCCATCCCGGTCAGCACCTCGAAGAAGGACAGGGGCACCCCGTGACTCTCGTCGGTCAGCTGAACGTACGGCAGGATTTCCTGGTAGAGGGTGACGAACCGCTCCGGATCCAGCGGCTCACCGTCGATGCAGATCCGCTCGCGCATCGAGACCAGGTGCGGGCTGGTGAAGCGGCCGGTCCGCAGGCCGCGCTCGCGCAGCAGGGCGTCGATCATCCGTGCGGTCGAGGTTTTGCCGTTGGTGCCCGTGATGTGGATGACGGGGAAGGCGCGCTGCGGATCGCCAAGCAGGCTGACCAGGGTGGCGATCCGGTCGAGCGTCGGCTCGATCGACGACTCAGGACGCCGGCTGACGATCTCACGCTCGACCTCGTGCAGCGTCGCGTCATCGATCACGGCAGGCTCGCGGACGTCGCAGTATTCACCCGTCCAGGCTACTGGGGCGCGGTGGCGGCCGGCCCCGGCCCCCGCGGCGCCGGGACCGTAGCGCCGGCCATCTCGGGCGTAATGACGCAGATCCGGTTCCGGCCCGCGTCCTTGGCCTGATACAGCGCCGCGTCCGCCGCGGCCAGCAGTTCGTCCAGGTCCCGCCGCGCGCTCGCCAGCTCGGCCACGCCGACCGAGACGGTGACGCTGACCAGGATGCGCTCATCCCGCCCGTCGCTGACGGCGATCGGCGCGTGGGCGATGTGCCCGCGCAGCCGCTCGGCCACCCGCCTGGCCTCGGACCCGGTGGTGCGCGGCAGCAGGATCGCGAATTCCTCGCCGCCGAACCGCCCGATCAGGTCGCCCTCGCGAAGCTGGGCCTTGAACCGGTCGGCGACGACCCGCAGCACCCGGTCACCGGCCAGGTGACCGTAGGTGTCGTTGACCGCCTTGAAGTGATCGATGTCGATGATCGCGGCCGAGGCCGGCGGATAGTGTCCCTGAGCGCGGGACAGCTCGGTGGCCGACTCGCGGTGCCACGCCGCCGCGTTCAGCAGACCGGTCTTGGCGTCGGTACGGGCCTCCGCGACGAGTTGGGCATGCATCAGGAAGCGCTTCTGCATCAGCACGACGGGGACCGCGACGACCAGGACCGCAAGGCTGAACGACAAGCCGAACGCGACGAGCGCCGCCAGGCACGTCACAACGGTGTCGGTGGTGACGGCTTCCCGAGTCAGCATCAGGGTCCGGACCCGGGCCGCCGGGACCGTGAGCTTGACGGCGCCCACGACCAGCCAGTGGTTGATCGCCCACCCCGTGACTGCGGCAGCGATGATGGCGCCCAGCAAGCCGACTGTGTGCGCGCTGCTGCCCGGAAGAGGACCGAGGAGCGGCTGGAAGCCGCTGTGGAACTCGAAAGAAGCCGCGCCGTAGCCCAGTGCGTTCGAGGCGAAGCTAAACACTCGCCGGTGCGCGAGATTACGGCGCACCCGCCACTGCTTCATGATCGTCAGCGGAATCGGGGTCAGCAGCGCGTAGATGGGAGGCAACAGCAAGGCGATACTCAGGTACCAGACTTCCTGCAAGTCACGGGTCACCGTGTCGCGGGGCAACTTGACGTCCCGGGTCGCCTCGACCATCGCCGCCGCACTGGACAGCAGCAGGAAGAAGACCCCGAACTGGGAGACGCGCCAGTGCGTGTGCGCCGCAGCGACACCAATGGCGATGATCGCCGCCACCGGCACGGCGATCACGTACGCGCGCGCCAGACGCGGCAGTGACCATACCGGCCAGCGCCGTATCGACGCCGCCTGCCATCGGCGGCCTCGCGGAGCGAACGTGACGGTCGACCTCATCCCATCTGCAATGTGCCGTAAAAGTTTTTCCGGAAACTTCGTCTAATGCGCTTTACGTCCAAACTGTTATATACAGGCGGAATAACTTCATGTGTGACAAACCGCCCATAAGGGCATATCGTGCGTGTCGCCGTTTTGCCAGAAGGGAAAGGCCATGCGGACCGATTGGGGCTGACAGGCGTGCCTGGAGCAGCGGAAATCGCAGGTGCCCGAGAAAGGGAAGGTTCATGAGCATCGACTGGGACTAATGGCCAGAGGACCCCGTCCATGTCCGGGATCATGGAGATTGCCCCCCTCGGACGTGACTGGTGCGGCTGGCCGCGCATTGCGGGCGTGCAGCACAGAAACGATGAAGCCGCCGGCCGCGCCGTTCTCCCGGGTGACCTGGAAGACCTCACGGAAGGTGGCGGCTTGGCCTGCGGAGGAGATCTGGGGGACCGGACGGGCCCGGCCCGCACCGCCGTTTCCGCCAACGGGACCTCCATCCGCAGACCAGCGCTCAGGCCGTCGCTCTCTGGTTTCCGTCGATTACATAGTGACGCGCAAACCCGGCATTCGCAACAAACTGTTGCCAGCACATCACGTCGGGCAGGTTAGGGCACTGCGGGAGCTCTGCCCCATGGGTCACTGTGGTCACAGCGATGAGCGAGCCGACGAGGTCGGCGGGCTACGGTGCCGGCCTGCGGCGGCGGGTGGGTCCTTCGTCAGGTTGCCGAGGTCCGGAAAGGCCGGGCGGATCACGGACAGGCGGGCGGATCACGGACAGGCGGGCGGATCCCGGACAGGCGGGCGGTCCGGACGGTTTACCCCGGCAGCCGGGCCAGGCGATCGGAGATCCGGCCGATGTCCTGCTGCGCGGCCGCTAGACGCTGGCGGGTCTTCTCGACCACCTCGGCCGGCGCCTTGGCGGTGAACCCGGCGTTGGCGAGCTTGGCGCGGGCCTGCCCGGCCTCCTTCGCCGCGGCGGCGAGGTCCTTCTCCATCCGGCGCCGCTCCGCCGCGACGTCGATCACGCCGGCCGTGTCGAGCTCCACCGTAACGCCTTCAGCTTCGATAGCGGCCGACGGCGTGAATCCGGCGTCCGGGGGGCTAAGCCGGAGCAGGAAACGAATGCGCTCCTCGTGACCGGCCAGCGAGCTGGTCTCGATCCCGGCGAGGCGGGCGGCGACCCGCTGGCCGGGACGCAGGCCCTGATCCGAACGGAACCGGCGGACCTCGGTCACCAGCCGCATGACGGACGCCATCTCCGCTTCCGCGGCCGCGTCGGAGATCGACGGCCGCGGCCAGGGGGCCACCATCACCGACTCCATCCCGGTCTGTGTTGTTCCGGGCAGGGCCGTCCACAGCTCGTCGGTGAGGAACGGCATGATCGGGTGCAGCAGCTTTAGCAGGCAGTCCAGGACGAACCCGAGTACGTCACGGGTGGTCTCGGCCGCCGCGTCGGCCGGACCCCGCAAGGACGCGGGCCCGGACGCGGGCCCGGCTTCGCGGTCGGCGGCCGCTCCGGCGCTGGCCGGATCACCGGCGCCGGCGTGGGCACTGCCGAGCGGTATCTTGGCCAGCTCCAGGTACCAGTCGCAGAACTCGTCCCAGGCGAAGTGGTAGAGCGTCTCGCACGCCTTGGCGAGCTCGAACCTCTCGAGGTCCTGATCCACCTGCGCGGTCACCGCGGACAGCCGGGAGAGGATCCAGCGGTCGGGCACGGACAGCGAGGCGGCATCCGGCAGCGCCCGCGGCAGCCGCGCCCCGTGGCCCAGGGCGAACCGCGCCGCGTTCCACAGCTTGTTGCAGAAGTTTCGCGAGCCCGCCGCCCACTCGTCGCTGACCGCGACATCGCTGCCGGGGTTGGCTCCCCGGGCCAGGGTGAACCGGGTAGCGTCGGCGCCGAAGCGCTCGATCCAGTCGAGCGGGTCCACCGCGTTGCCGCGCGACTTCGACATCTTCTTGCCGGTGGCGTCGCGGACGAGGCCGTGCAGGGCGACCTGGCGGAACGGGACGGCGTCGGCCGGGTCCCGGTCGGACATGGCGTACAGGCCGAACATCATCATCCGGGCGACCCAGAAGAACAGGATGTCGTAGCCGGTGACGAGGACGCTGGTCGGGTAAAAGGCGCGCAGATCGACGGTGTCGTCGGGCCAGCCGAGGGTGGAGAACGGCCACAGGGCCGAGGAGAACCAGGTATCCAGGACGTCGGTGTCCTGGCGCCAGCCTTCCCCCGTGGGCGGTTCCTCGTCCGGCCCGACGCAGCGGATCTGTTCGTCCGGGCCGTAGTACACGGGAATGCGGTGGCCCCACCACAGCTGGCGGCTGATGCACCAGTCGTGCATATCATCGACCCAGGCGAAATACCGCGCCGCCATCTCGGGCGGGTACATCCGGGTCCGGCCGTCGCGCACCGCGTCGCCGGCGGGCTTGGCCAGCGGGGCGACCCGGACGAACCACTGCAGGGACAGCCGCGGCTCGACCGTCGTACCGCACCGCTGGCAGTGGCCGACGGCATGCACGTACGGGCGCACCTCGGCCACGATCCGGCCTTGCGCGCGGAGCGCCGTGACCACCGCCGGGCGGGCCTCGAAGCGATCGAGCCCCAGGAAGGGGCCGTGCACCGTCACCACGCCACGCTCGTCCAGCACGGTGAGGCTGGGCAGGTTGTGGCGGCGGCCGATCTCGAAGTCGTTGGGGTCGTGCGCCGGGGTGACCTTCACCGCGCCGGTGCCGAACGCGGGGTCGACGTGCTCGTCGGCGATCACCGGGATCCGCCGGCCGGTCAGCGGCAGCTCCACCGCGCGGCCGACCAGATGCCGGTAACGGTCGTCACCGGGGTGCACGGCCACCGCCGTGTCGCCCAGCATGGTCTCCGCGCGGGTGGTCGCGACCACGATCGCGTCCTGCCCGTCGCCGTAGCGGATGGAGACGAGCTCGCCCTCGTCGTCGCTGTGGTCCACCTCGATGTCGGAAAGCGCGGTCAGGCAGCGCGGGCACCAGTTGATGATCCGTTCGGCGCGGTAGATGAGACCGTTGTCGAAAAGCCGCTTGAAGATGGTCTGCACGGCACGGGACATGCCCGGGTCCATCGTGAACCGCTCGCGGGTCCAGTCGACGCTGTCCCCCAGGCGGCGCATCTGGGACAGGATCTTCCCGCCGGAGGTCGCCTTCCACTGCCAGATCCGCTCGATGAACTTTTCCCGGCCGAGGTCGTGCCGGCTCAGGCCTTCCTTGGCCAGCTCGCGTTCGACGACGTTCTGCGTGGCTATCCCCGCGTGGTCCATGCCGGGCAGCCACAACGTGATGTAGCCCTGCATCCGGCGCCGGCGCACGATCGCGTCGATGATCGTGTGGTCGAGCGCGTGGCCGATATGCAGGACCCCGGTCACGTTCGGCGGCGGGATCACGATCGAGAACCGGGGGGCGTCCCGCTCCGGGTCGGCGACGAAATAACCCGCCTTCTCCCAGAACGCGTAACGCGGCCCCTCCACCTCGGCCGGCGAGTACTGCGGGGAAAGTTCGATAGATCGTGCTGTCACACAGGGAGTCTACGGAATCCAGGGTCTACCCGTGACCACTGTGCTGGCCCGGGGGGACGACCCCCCGGAACCCCCCGCTGCGCTCCGCGCCCCGCTGCGGTATTTCGCCGAGACACCGGCCGCTCACCGGGCCGGAGGCTCGGGTCGCTGGGCCGGTCACGAGCACCTCGCCGCAACCCGCGGGCGGTGCTCGCCGATAACACCGGCCGTTGGCCCGGTGAGTGCCCGGTAATCACGCTATGCGCTCTTTTCGCGGGGAGTCCTCCGGGTCACGCCGCGGGGGACGATCGTGGGGTTCACGTGTTCCAGGACGGCTTCGCGGGTGATGACGACGCGCTCGACGTCCTTGCGGCTCGGCACCTCGTACATGACCGACAGCAGGACCTCTTCCATGATCGCGCGCAGGCCACGCGCCCCGGTGCCGCGCAGGTTGGCCTGGTCGGCGATGGCCTCCAGCGCGTCCGGGGTGAACTCCAGATCCACGCCGTCCAGTTCGAACAGCCGCCGGTACTGCTTGACCAGCGCGTTGCGCGGTTCGGTCAGGATCGAGATCAGCGCCTCGCGATCGAGGTTGTGCACGCTGGTGATGACCGGGAGCCGCCCGACGAACTCCGGGATCATCCCGAACTTCAGCAGGTCCTCCGGCATGACCTCGGCAAAGGCATCATCCGTATTGTCCGGCTTGTGCGCGCGGAGCACGGCGTTGAAGCCGATCCCGTTGTGGCCGGACCGCTGCTCGATGATCTTTTCCAGCCCGGCGAACGCGCCACCACAGATGAACAGCACGTTCGTCGTGTCGATCTGGATGAACTCCTGGTGCGGATGCTTCCGCCCGCCCTGCGGCGGCACCGAGGCGGTGGTGCCCTCCAGGATCTTCAGCAGCGCCTGCTGGACGCCCTCGCCGGAGACGTCCCGGGTAATCGACGGGTTCTCGCTCTTACGGGCGATCTTGTCGATCTCGTCGATATAGATGATCCCGGTCTCGGCCTTCTTGACGTCGTAGTCAGCCGCCTGGATGAGCTTGAGCAGGATGTTCTCGACGTCCTCGCCCACGTAACCGGCCTCGGTGAGCGCGGTGGCGTCGGCGATCGCGAACGGCACGTTCAGCAGCCGGGCGAGGGTCTGCGCGAGCAGGGTCTTGCCGGAGCCGGTCGGGCCGAGCAGCAGGATGTTGGACTTAGCCAGTTCGACCCCGTCGTCGCCGGGCCGCTCGCCACCGGACTGAACGCGCTTGTAGTGGTTGTACACGGCCACCGACAGGGCCTTCTTGGCCTTGTCCTGGCCGATCACGTACGCGTCGAGGAACTCGTAGATCTCCCGCGGCTTCGGCAGGCTGTCCCACTTGACCTCGGACGGCTCGGCCAGCTCTTCCTCGATGATCTCGTTGCAGAGATCGATGCATTCATCGCAGATGTACACGCCTGGCCCGGCGATGAGCTTCTTGACTTGCTTCTGGCTCTTGCCGCAGAACGAGCATTTCAGCAGGTCCCCACCGTCACCGATGCGTGCCACCCAGATACTCCTTTACATGGGGCCGCCAGGGCGACCTCGCGGCCAGCCCCGGCAGACATGTCCCGCCAGGCCTTCGTGCGCTCCGGCTTTGACGTTACCGCCTCGGGCCCGGGAGGACCTAAGGCACAACTATCAAACCCCTTCAGGGGCATGCCGGGGAAGAGGCAAATCCTCCGGTTACGACGACAGTACCCCGGCGGCGGCCGCGCCGCGCTTGAGCGTCGTCAGAACCTCGTCGATGATGCCGTATTCATGGGCTTCCTCCGCGGTGAGAAACTTGTCACGCTCGATATCGCGGCGGATCACTTCCTCCTCCTGGCCGGTGTGCCGGGCCAGGATGACCTCCATTGCCGCGCGCATCCGCATGATCTCGCGGGCCTGGATCTCCAGGTCGCTGACCTGCTCGTACCCGCCGCCCTGGGTGGCGGGCTGGTGGATCAGGATGCGGGAGTTCGGCAGCGCCATCCGCTTGCCCTTGGTCCCGGCGGCCAGGAGCACGGCCGCCGCCGAGGCGGCCTGCCCGATGCAGCACATCTGGATATCGGGCTGGATGAACTGCATGGTGTCGTAGATCGCCATCATCGACGTCATCGACCCGCCCGGCGAGTTGATGTAGATCGTGATGTCCCGGTCCGGGTCGATCGCCTCCAGCGTCAGCAGCTGGGCCATGACGTCGTTGGCCGAGGCGTCGTCGATCTGCACGCCGAGGAAGATGATCCGCTCCTCGAAGAGCTTGTTGTACGGGTTCATCTCCTTGACCCCGTACGACGTCCGCTCCACGAAGGACGGGAGGACGTACCTGGCCTCCGCCGGCCGGGCACTCGCGGCCCTGAGCTCGCTCACGTTCGGCTCCTTCGTTCCGTAATGGTCGTTCATGAGACGGGACCGGCCGAGGGCACTTCGGTGGCGCTGCGGACCACCCGGTCGACGAAGCCGTAGTCCTTGGCCTCGTCGGCGGTGAACCAGCGGTCGCGGTCGAAGTCGAGCTCGATCTGGTCGAATGTCTGGCCGGTGTGGAACGCGATGCGCTCCGCCATCGTCCGCTTGATGTACAGCATCTGCTCGGCCTGGATCCTGATGTCGGTCGCGGTGCCGCCGAGACCACCGGACGGCTGGTGCATCAGGATCTGCGCGTGCGGCATCGCGAAGCGCTTACCCGGGGTCCCGGCGCACAACAGCACCTGGGCCATCGACGCGGCCATACCCATCACGTAGGTCGCGACGTCGTTCGGCACGTACTGCATCACATCGTAGATGGCCAGGCCGGCGCTGACCGAGCCGCCCGGCGAGTTGATGTACAGGCTGATGTCCCGCTTGGGATCCTCGGCCGCCAGCAGCACCAGCTCGGCGCAGATCCGGTTAGCGAGGTCGTCATCGACCTGCTGGCCGAGGAAGACGATCCGGTGCCGCAGCAGCCGCTGGAAGAGCTGGTCGCCGAACGGCTGGACGGCGCCATCGGGTGAGGCCGCCTGCACGGTCGACGCCACCTCCGGGGAGGTCGCCTGCACGATCGACGGCACCTCCAGGTTGGGATCCGTGGTCACTGCGTTCTCCTCGATTGACTGGGCGCGATATGCCTCATCCGCCTCGCTGAGGGCTCCGGCACGTCGCAGTTCTCATTAACTGCCGTCTGATGTCTCTGATCTGGACGATAGCGCTCGCCCCGAGCGCGGTACGCCGCGACGGCACGGTTTTCGCTGTCGGCGCACGCGGTTACCGCGGGCGGGCGCGATCTGCTCGCGGCTCCGCCCGGCGGTCGTCGTCCCGGACAGGCCGGACTAGGCCTTGGCGCCCTCGTCGCCAGCTCCGGTGGTGTCTGCGTCCGTGTCCATGGCGCCGGCCTCGGCGTCCGTTGTTGTGCCGGCCCCCGCTTCGGCGCTGGACTCCGCGGCCGTTGTCACAGCAGGTGCCTCCGCGGCAATTGTCTCCGCAGCTGGTGCCCCCGTCCCCGTGACCACCGCGGCGGCGTCGTCTTCGCCGGCACTGTCCCCGGCGGCACTGTCCCCGGCGGCACTGTCCCCGGCGGCGGTGTCCCCGTCCGCGGTGGCGTCGTCGGCGGCGGTGGCGTCGGCGGTGTCCCCGTCCGCGGTGGCGTCGTCGCGGCGGTGGCGTCGTCAGCGGCGGTGGCGTCGTCAGCGTCCTGGCCGATGAGGGTGGCGTAGTCCAGCTCGTGGCCGCCCTCGTCCTGGATCTTCACGCGGCTGGCCAGCAGGGCCATCGCCTTGCCGCGGAGCACCTCGGCGACGGCGGCGCCGATCTGGCCGCCCTCGGCGATCTGCCGCGCCAGCGCTTCAGGCTCGACGCCCATCTGCTGGGCCTGCTGGGTGACGAACCAGGAGAGCTCGGCGTCGTCCACGCCCAGGTCCTCCTCCCGCGCCACCTGGTCGAGGACCAGCCCGACCTTGACGCTGCGGCGGGACTGCTCCTGCAGCTCGGTGTTGAACTCGTCCTCGGTCTTGCCGATCATCTGGAGGTAGGAGCCCCAGTCGGCGCCCGCGCGCTGGATCTGGTCGCGCATGGAGTGCTCGAGGCGGTGCGCCTCCTCCGCGACTATGCTGTCCGGGAGGGGCACGTCCACCTGGTCGAGCAGCGCGGCCAGGGCGCGGTCGCGGGCCTGGATGGCCAGCTGCTGCCGCCGCATCCCCTCAAGCCGCTGGCGCGTGTCGGCCCGCAGTTCCCCGATGGTGTCGAACTCGCTGGCGAGCTGCGCGAAATCGTCATCGAAGTCGGGCACTTCCTTGACCTTGACGCTGTGCACGGTGACGGTGACCTCGGCCTCGTCACCCGCGTACTCGCCGCCGGCCAGCTCGGAGCTGAACGTCTTCGACTCCCCGGCCGTCATCGCGGTCACCGCGTCGTCGAGGCCCTCCAGCATCGACCCGCTGCCCACCTCGTACGACAGGCCGCTGGCCTGGGCGTCCTCGACCGGCTCGCCGTCCACGGTGGCCGACAGGTCGATGGAGACGAAGTCGCCGCCCTCGGCCGGGCGCTGCACGCCCTTCAGCGACGCGAACCGCTCACGCAGGCTGCTGAGGTACTCCTCCACGTCGTCCGGCGTCACCGTGGCGTTGTCGATGGTCACCGAGATGCTGGCCAGGTCGGGCAGCTCGAACCTCGGCCGGACGTCGACCTCGGCGGTGAAGGAGAGCTCCTTGCCGTCGTCCAGGCTGGTGATCTCCACCTCGGGCCGGCCGAGCGCGAACAGCTCCGACTCCTCGACCGCCTTGCCGTACAGCTCGGGAATGGCGTCGTTGACGGCCTGCTCGAGCACGGGCGCCCGGCCGATCCGCTGGTCGATGATCCGCGGCGGTACGCGTCCCGGACGAAAACCGGGAATGCGGACCTGCCGGGCCACTTCGCGGTACGCCTTGTCGATGCTCGGCTTCAGCTCGTCGAACGGCACCTCTACGCTGAGCTTCACGCGTGTCGGGCTTAGTTCCTCGACGTCTGTTTTCACGTCGGCGTCACTCCTTGTGTTCCCTGCATGGGTTCCCTCCACTGCCTGCCGCCGGGGGGCGACCGGGAACGCGGGAACTCGGATCATCACTCACGGCTACAGCCAGGTCTACGGCCGATAATCCTACCGGCCGCGCCGCCCGGAAAATTACGACGCCAGGACGGTACGGCCCAATTCGCCAGGACCCGTGCGGCACCGCACGGCGGGGCGACGGTCGCCGGGGCCCGTTCGGCCTGCTGAACTATCCGGCCGGCACCGGCACCCGGTCCCGGGCGGCGGCCGTGCGCGGGTCGTCCGGGGCGGCGGCCGTGCGCAGGCCGTCCGGGGCGGGCCCCCGGAAGAGACGCCGGTAGGAGTCGGGTGTGGTGTCGCGCCAGGCCCGGAAGTGGTGCCGCAGCGTCGCCGCGTTGCCGAAGCCGACGTGCTCGGCGATGGCGTCCACGGTCTCGTCGGTGTCTTCGAGCATCTGCTGGGCCAGCAGGATGCGCTGGGAGGTCAGCCAGCGCAGCGGCGTGGTGCCCGTCTCCTGCGCGAAGCGGCGCGCGAACGTGCGGGGGGACATGTGCGCGCGGGCCGCCAGGTCGCCCACCGTGAGCGGCCGGCCGAGGTTGAGCGCCATCCAGTCGAGCACCGTACCCAGGCTGCCGCCGGACGTTTCGGCCAGCGGGCGGTCGATGTACTGGGCCTGCCCGCCGTCGCGATGCGGCGGCACCACCATGCGCCGCGCGATCCCGTTGGCCACCCGCGAGCCCTGTTCCTTGCGCACCAGGTGGAGACAGGCGTCGATGCCCGCCGCCGTGCCCGCGCTCGTAATGACCGGCTGCTCGTCCACGTACAGCACGTCCGGATCGACAATCGCGCTGGGATAGCGCCGGGCCAGTTCGGCCGAGTGCCGCCAGTGCGTGGTGCACCGGCGCCCCTCCAGCAGGCCGGCCTCGCCGAGGACGAAAACACCGCTGCACACGCTCAGTACCCAGGCCCCGCGGTCCGCCGCGCGGCGCAGGGCGGCCAGCAGGGCCTCGGGAAACCGGCCGCTTTCCGCCGCGCCGTGGGCCAGGGCGCCGGTGCGGGGAGGCTGCGCCGGCGGGGAAAGGCCGGGGATCAGGTCCGCCCGCCCCAGCCGCCGGTCGGACATCGCGGGTACCGCGATCAGGTCGGCCTCCTCCAAGCGGTCCAGGCCATACGGGGTGTGGATGGTGAAACCCGCGTTGCAGCGGATCGGGCCCACCTCTCCCGCCACCACCGCGAAGTCGTAGGCCGGCAGGCCGTCATCGGAGCGGTCTATTCCGAACACCTCGCACACCACGCCGAGCTCGAACGCCTCGATGCGGTCGAGCACCACGACGGCGACGTTCTTCAGCATGGAACGAGTATGACCGCCCGGTTGGCAGGATGTCACCCATATATTTCACTCCTGCCACTATTCCGGAACGGATTCCAGAGGGAGGGTGGAGACATGAGCGTCACGAATCCTTCTCCTGGAGGGATACTCCGGCTGGCCCGCCGGCTGACGGCGGTCGTTGCCGAATGCAACGAGGCGCAGCGCCGCCTGATGTACCGCGGGCTTTCCTACGACCGGTACCTGACCGAGCCCGACGCACCACCGGACACGTACGCGGACTTCCTGCTCCGCACGTCGGGACCGCTCCACCGGGAACCTTCGGCCCGGCAGCGGGTCGCGGGGCGCGCCGTCCGCTGAGCGCCGGCCTTCGGCCTTCGGTAACGGGTTGCTCTTGTTTTGGGTGGCTCGTTTTCGGGGTGGGCTTTTTGGCTGACGGGGTGGCGGCCGTCGTTCCGGGGGCAAGCAGTCACGCAAGGGGCCGGGCTGGCGGTCGGCCAAGGGGCCGGGCTGGCGGCGGTCGGGCTGGCGGGATTTGAACCCGCGACCCCTGGCACCCAAAGCCAGTGCGCTTCCAAGCTGCGCTACAGCCCGCTTCTGAAGCGAGTGTAGTCAGTCCAGCGAAGTCGCGGCGCGGGACCGCCGGGCAGCCGACCCGGCTTACGGGGTGCGCCCCGGCTAACGGGGTGCGGAAGCGGTAGCCCTGGTCCAGCAGGCGGGGCAGCACGTACGTGAGCGCGGCGACGGTCTGGGTGCGATTCCCGCCGCCGTCGTGCTCCAGGATGATCGAGCCCGTGCGGGTGTTGCGCATGATGTTCGTGGCGATGGCGCTGACCCCCGGCTGGGCCCAGTCACGAGGGTCCACCGACCAGTCCAGCGGCATGAGCCGCATCTGCCGGCATCTGGCCAGCACCGTCGGTGACCACGCGCCGTACGGGGCGCGGAACATCGCCGGCCTGGTCCCGGTCGCCTTCGCAATGTTGTCGCTGGCCCGGTTCATCTGGTCGGCCACGGCCAACGGCGCCAGCACGGTCAGGTTGGCGTGCGTCCAGGTGTGGTTGACGATCACGTGACCGGCCGCGGCCACCTCACGGGCGAGTCCGGGATAGGCGACGACGCTCCGGCCGATCATCGAGAAACTCGCGGTGACGCCGTACGTACGCAGCAGGCGGAGGATCTGCGGAGTATAAACAGGGCTCGGGCCGTCGTCGATGGTCAAGGCGATGACCTTCGGGCCGTCGGTCAGGTGGTACAGGGGCCGGCCATTGGCCGGGGCGATGGTTTCGGGACCGCCTGCCGTGGCCGCGGCCTTCTGCCGTTTCAGGCGTCTGGCCGCCACGGCGCGCGCCTCCGCATTGGCGGCGGTCTGGGAAAGACCCGCGCCCTCGCGGACGGACGGTGAGGGTGGCACGAGCTGCGGCCCCCGTGGCTTGGTCAGGGAGGTGCCCGCGCCGGGACCGGCGGCGCACTCGCCGAGGAGAACCAGGCCGCCGGCGGCCAGCAGGACCCGGCGGGTCATCGCAGCTCTGCTGAGCCGTGGCGCGTTGTCACTTCTCATCCAGGCCCCTCTGCTTGCTACCTCCGTAGCCGGTCTGGCTTGGGGCTGGTCGCAGGCCCCGCTCCGATAGGCGACGTTCGGTACACAACCGCAAGGTGGTCAAGGATCAGGATTGATTGTTCTAAGAGATGATTCAAGGGGCCGCGCCGCGCGGACTGTCCGTGAGCGAGGGCAGTGGGGGTGGCGGGCAGTGGGGGGACTGGCGGGCGGCAGGGGCACGGGGCGGCCAGGGCGAGGGCACGGGCACGGGCGAGGGCGAGGGCGAGGGCGAGGGCGAGGGCGAGGGCGAGGGCGAGGGCGAGGGCACGGGCGGTCAGGGCCGCTTACGCCGGAGCATCTGGCGCGCCCGCAGCGCGATCTCCAGCTCGAAGCGGCGGTCGGGATCCCGGAGCTGGTCGCCGAACAGGTCCTCCACAGGACGCAGGCGGTAGCGCACGGTTTGCGGGTGGACGTGCACGCATACCGCCACCTCGTTCGCGTTGCAGCCGCGCTGAAGCCTGGCGAGGAGCGTCTCAGCCAGCCGGTCCTGCTGCGCCGGGCGGAGGCGCTCCAGCGGCGCGAGCTGAGCGGCCCGCAGCGCGCCGGCCACCTCCTCGCCGGAGAAGATCAGGAGCGTGGACAGGTGCTCGTCGCAGCGGGAGCCGCTCATGCGACCACGCATGCGTCATCCGGCCGGCGCACTTTGTACCGCCGGACTCGCCCCGGCCAGTGTGTTCAGCGCCGGGCGCGCATCGGCCCACACATCCGCCGCGCGGACATCAGCCCGCTCCGGCCTCGCGCCGCCGCCCGGGGCGCCCCCGGAGCCGGTACGCTACCCGGTGACGGCACGGCGGGATCTGCGGCTTCCGCCGCCGTCACGCGGGCGTAGCTCAATGGTAGAGCCCCAGCCTTCCAAGCTGGTCATGCCGGTTCGATCCCGGTCGCCCGCTCTCATGGTCCAGCCCAGGTCAGAGGCGGTGCTGTCGCTCCCGGTTCGCGTTGGTCCGAGCAATCGCGGACCGTTCGTGCCACATACGTGCCACAGCGATGCCGCGTCACGCGCCTTCCTCACCGCGTTCGGCCTTGTCGTCCGGCTCCTTTGCGGGGCCGCGGACTTCGCGCACGAACGTGCCGAGAGCCCTCGCGATGGCCTGGTCCCGGTCGCGGGTGGCGTGCTGGTAGATCATCGCTGCGCGGACGCTGGAGTGCCCCGAGCCGGGCCATCAGCTCCTTGAGCGTGGCGCCCGTCGCGGCCGATAGGGTGCCGCCCGTGTGTCTGAGATCATGGAAATGAAGGCCCGGCAGGCCGACCGAGGTCCGGGCCTTGTCCCAGGTCCGGTGGAAGTTCGACCGGCGTAGCTGGCCGCCTTTCGGCCCGACGAAGGCGAACCCCCGCTTACCCGGCTCAGCGAACCGTTCCAGGTGCCAGCGGATCTCCGGGGCGATCTCTGCCGGGAAGGCGACGGTGCGCCGACCGGCCCGCGACTTGGGCGTGTCCGGCCGGAGGCCGCCCTTGTCGAGCTGAGCCAGCGTCTCGGTGATCCGGATCTCGCAGCCGTCCAGGTCGATGTTCTCGCGCCGGAGGCCGACCAGTTCACCCCAGCGCATGTCCGCGAAGGTGGCGAGCAGGACAAGCGTGCGGTAGCGCACCGGAACGGTTTCCGCGAGCTTGAAGACGATGGGCAGCGGGACGATGGCCCGCTCGTCGGATTCCTCCTTGCCCGCTCCCGCGATCCGGCACGGGTTTCGCGAGATGATGCGATCCTCGGCTGCCGTCTCGAAGATCGCATGGAGCAGGCGGTAGGCCTTGGCCACCATCACCGGCCCAAACGGGCGCTCCACCTTCGGGCCAGCCACCAGGCGCTCCTTGCGCCAGCGACGCACAGTCACCTCATCGATGTCGGCCATACCCAGATCACCGAATGCCGGGTACAGGTGATTGGTCAAGAGGCCGTCGTATAGCTCGGCCGTCCGAGCCTTGAGCACCCGATCACGCATCCAGTGCCCGGCATAATCACGGAACTCCTGCGCCCCCAGCTCCGGGGCGATCCACTCCCCCTTCGAGATCTCGGCTTCCTTGAGGCTGAGCCAGCGCGCCGCGTCGGTCTTGCGCTGGAAGGTGGAGGGAGCCGGGCGGAGTTTGCCGTCAGGTCCCCGGTAGCGCGCCTGATAGCGCCCCGATGAGAGCTTGCGGATATTGCCGAACTGCCGCCCCCGCTTGGTGTCAGCCATCAGGCGACCTTTCCTTGGTTGTAGCTCCGAGTCGTGATCGGCGCGACGACGCCGGAAGCGATGAAGTCATCCAGTGCCGACGCGCGGATGCGGACGTGACGGCCGACCCTGACGAACTCGATCCGCCGTTCGGCGATCAGCCGTCGCGGGAAACGCTTGCTGGTACCGAGGATCGCGGCGACCTCCGACAGAGTGAGCAGCCGTTCCGAGGCTGCGCTGCTGGCCTGCGCCTTCATGCCGCCCTCCCGGTTGCCGAAAGATCGGAGGCCAACTCGATACCTGCCCGGCGTCTGGCTTCGGCGAGCGAGGCTTGCCATCGCTGACGGTCGGCGACAACGTGCAGGAGCCGCCGGGCGTGTTCCATGTGGTCCGGGTCGCCGGGCATGACGGGTTCCCAGGAGTAGCGGGCCGGGTCGGCTTCGGCCTGGCCGAGAGTGGCCAGCAGCCAGTTCTTGCGGTCAGCGCGGTGATCCGCCAGGGTCTTCCCCGACCACTTGCGCGAGACCAGGACCCGGCGCCCGGCGTAGCCGAGGTGGTCGCGGCGGTGGGCCTTGCCCTTGCAGGCGCCGGGGACCAGGCCGGGGCGGGGGTTCTTGGGCTGGATGCCGTAGCGGAGCCAGTTGGCGCACCGCGGCGAGCACGGCTCGAAGCACAGCGCTTCGGCCAGCCGCTCGATGTGGGACCGCTAGACGTCGCTTTCGGCCTGGTGACAGTCCGCGACCTGTTTGGTGAGGTATTTGGTCAGGTAGGCGATGCACCGGGTCGCATCCTTCGATCCGGCCAGCACGCCCTGGGCGTCGAACCGCTCCCCGAAGCGAGCGACGTGCAGCGGTTCGTCCTGGTCGCCGATGGCGTCGAGGGCCTCGTCCCAGGTGGGCACGATTTCGCCGGTGGCCGGGTCGAGGTAGGTGCTGGTCTGCTCATCCCATACGGGCAGTTGGTCGCCGTCGAAGCGGACGACGGACGTATCCGGCCACCACACCTGGTGATAGGTCGCCGCGAGCACGCGGCGCAGCTCCGCGCGCGACACGGTGCCGCGCATGGCCAGATGAATATGTGGTGCCAGCCGCCGCTGCGGTTCGACGGCGGCGAAGTACTGGACCTCGTAGCCGAGGAAGCGGCGCAGGTTCTGGATGAACCGGCCGAACAGCGCGGCGAAGTGCAGCGCATCGCGGGCGGCCTGCTGGTAGTCGTACTGCGCCGAGTTGGCCGGGGTGCCGTCCTCGCGGACGCGCCCGTAGCTGGGGCAGGTCAAGGTGAGGAACATCGACGGCTGGAACGTCTTGCCGTCCGGTGTGGTGTAGGTCTTGCCGATCGTCCGGGCGGCGATCTTCCGGCGGGGCAGGTCCGGGGTGTGTTGCCGCCGCCGGGTCGACCGGTGCCGTCGTTGTGGCCGGGCCGGGAAGACGTTGCCGCGCATGCCCGCGGCGGTGATCTCCTGGTCCAGCTCGCCGTTCAGCTCGTCCAGGTCGGTGATGTCCTGGTCGGCCGCGTCGGCCTGGTCGCGCATCACTTGCGCCTCGGCGCGCTTCTCGATCCACCACTTCTGGTCCTCGGTGGCTGGGCCGGGGTCGATGACCGGTTCGGCTTCCAGGTGCCAGCCTTCCCGGCATTGGGCCGCCCGCAGGGTCTTGGCCCGCTGGGCGCAGGCCGGGCAGACCGAGGCGAGGGTGTGCCCGCAGGGCACGAGCACCTGCTCGACGGCACCGGTGTCGAGGTTGGTCCGGCGCAGCTGCACCGGGCGGATGCAGGCGCTGTGCTCGATGGCCAGGTCCTTGACGACCTCACGGGCGAGCGGCATGGCGAGCCGCTCGACGCGGGTCCGTCGCGATACGTCCAACTCGATCTCCTTGGCTGGAAGGGATGAGGGAGCAGCGCGAGAAGTCACCCAATGGCTGAATGAGTAGTGATGTGAGGTGCCCGGCGGGTGATGGCCGAGAAGCAGCGACGGACCAAGTCCGCCACAGATCGAGGCCGGTCGCGTCAAGAAATTGCCTCGGCTGGTTTCAGCTCGCGGCAAGGGTTGTTCGGGCTGCCAACGCCAAGGCGGTGTGTTCGGGTCGTTCGGGTCAGCCCTGTAAACGGTTCGTGGGCTCAGGGTGATTCTGAGCGGTGTCAGTAGCGGCCTTGAGTCGCCAGTGACAACGGACCACCTTTCCGCCGCTGCTGTCCGGCCGCCACCACAGGCGATCGCAGAGTGCCTCAACCACGGCGAGGCCCCGGCCCGCTTCAGCGAGTTGCATGATCTCCAGCTCGTCGTTGTCTGTTTCGATTAACGCGAATGGCGACACTCGGAAGTTGGTAGCCGGGGGACGGCGTGGCATGCGTGGGTCCTGGTCGCGGACCTCGGCGCTTAGGAAGGCACCGGGCACCCACAACAGGAAGAGCTCGGCGATCGCTGGGGTGGCGGCGTGTTCGTGGACGTTGGCCACCAGTTCAGACACGCAGGTCACTACGTCATCAGCCAGCCCGCCGAGTTGCCACCCGTCCAGCACCGACCCGACCACGCGGCGAGCGCGCCAGGCAGCACGCGGCTCGGCCATCAGCCGAAACTGGAGATACTCCGCGCCAGTGTCCTTCACCCGAACGGTCGCCTCCTTGAGCCTCATCTCAAGAGTGCCGGAGACGACCGGACCTCGACAGGCCGCTTGTAGGACGTTAATAGGTCTTCAATAGGACACTGAGCGAGAACGGCGGTACGTTAGTCCTCACGGAGTCACATCGTTTACTCCACTGCGGTGGACGCTCGGAGGTTCCCATGACTCAGCCCATTGGCAATGTTCGGCTCAAGGCCGCCCGTCAGCATGCCGGCTACGCCTCCCAGCAAGCACTGGCCGACGCCCTCACCCGCGCCGCGCCGCAGCTCGGACTCGGACATCTGGAAATCAGCGACCGTCAAATTCGGCGCTGGGAGTCCGCCTCTCCCCCATGGCCGCGGGCCGACCATCAGCGGCTTCTGGTCCACGTGCTACAGCTTCCGATCGAAGAGCTCGGTTTCACTCCGCCGTGGGACGTGTCCACGGCCGGTCCTGGCGCAGCAGCCTCCGCTCAGGCCCCGATGCCCAAGAACACCAGTCGGACGCCGCTCCCCCTGGCCAAGAACCGTGGCGTGATCCAACCGTCGACCGTGGCCGGTGACTACGCGGCGATCACCGTCTCCTACCGGCGCCTGTACACGAGCGTGCTGCCTACCCACCTGCACGCAGCCGTCATCGAACACACCCGCCTTGGGGCCCACCTGCTCGGTGAGACCAACGGCGTGAGCCACACCATCCTCGCCACCGCCTTGGCTGAGGCCCTGCTACTGGCCGGGCGCATCGAGTTCTTCGACCTACGCCAGCCCGACGACGCCGACGCCACGTTCGTTCGGGCGCTCCAGGCAGCCGGGGAAGCCGACGACGCGTTGCTCGGTTCGGCGATCCTGGCGCATGCGGCGTTCGTGCCTGGCTGGTCCGAACGCTCCGACGAGTTCGCCGACCGGATGCGCGCCGCCCGGACCTACGCTCGTCGTGCTCCCGCCTCCGCCGAGTTCTTGGCCTGGCTGGACGCTGTGGAAGCTGAGTGCGAGACGATCAGCGGTCACACCCGCGAGGCGCTAGGTCTGATCGAGCACGCCGAGTCGGCCCTGGACGCGGGCAGCGAGCACGCTTCGCCGGACTGGTTCACCTGGTTCTCTCCCATGCGTCTGGCGGCGTTCAAGGGCAATACCCAGCTCAAGGCTGGGCATCTCCCCCGGGCCAAAGAAACGCTGACCGCCGCGCTCAACAATGCAACGCCCGCCGACGACAAGCAGCGCACCGTCATCCTCGGAGACCTGGCCGCCGTCGAAGCCGCCCAGCGCAACCCAGAGGCCGCGTGCGACTACGCCGAGCAGGCCCTCCAGCAGCTCGACATCACCTGGTACGCCACTGGCATGGACCGCATCCTCGACGTCCGCAAAGCCCTCCAGCCCTGGTCAGAGCAAGACTGCGTGCAGGCTCTCGATGACCAGCTCTACGGCTGGCAGGCCACCCTCAGCAAGCTTCAGCGTTGAACGCCGCGATTCGACCAGGCAACTCGGCTAGGGAGTCAATCCGCATCGTCGGCACCCGCTCCGCGTCCGGGTCATCCTGCTGAATCGTCGCCCATGGGCCACGGCGGATCAGGGCCGTCCGCAATCCGAGGCTGGCCGCGGGCCGGATGTCATTGTCGAGCCGGTCACCGACATAGAGGATCTCGTCCGCGCTGCCCGGGGTCACTTCCAGCATTTGCCGGAAGAAGCCCGGGTCTGGCTTGGAGACACCCCAATCGTCCGACGTAGCGATCATGTCGGCCGGAAGGTCCAGGTCGCGGAGGATGCCGCCCGCCCGTACCGTCTGGTTCCCCGCGATGCCCACCCACAGTCCATCGACTCGAAGCCGGATCAGCGACGGACGCACGTCCGGGTACAGATCATCCTCGCCGAACCACTCAGGCTGGCCAGCGTCAGCCCGTTCTTGCCGAGCTTTGTCCAGTTCAAAGCCCGGCCGGAACACCTGGAACGTATCCCGGTAGTCCTGGCCTTTCGCCATCACCGCACCAAACACCGCTGAGAACGTATGCCGCGGGACACCTAGCCAGTCCGCCCAGGTGCCGTACTCCCGAGACTCGTCAACCAAGCACTCGCCAACATCGAAGACGACTGCGCTGATCACGGCAATCACCTTACGACCAGGCCGCTTGAACCGCCGCGCTCCGATCGCCATGCATGTCATCTGGACCTTGCCATGATGCAGCGCATAGGCAACGACACAGCAACGACACAGCGCTTGCCGAATAGAGCCGTATTTGATCGAGGCGCCGCCTGGCGGCGCCGCTGGCCCGGCGTAAGCGGCGGGCTTGGCCTTGGGAGGCCCGCCCGCCGCACGCCGGCCACACATCGCACCTGCGCACGCAGATCAAGACACATATGTCATGCACCTGACATGCAGCTGTCGTGCTTGGCCGACGCCCTCCAGCGATCAGCCAGCAGAATGCAGGCCGCTACCTGCCGCAAGTTGAGTAATACTGTCGGGATGCGCCCCCGTGAAGTCTGGTTCTGGCTAGGAGCCGGATTCCTCACAGTCGGCGCTGTCCTTGCTGCGGTTGCCATCGCCTACTTCACTAAAGAGACCCACTACTCTTTGAGGCTTATGCAAAACCCGGCTTCTCTCACGCATCTTTGCAGGTCAGGGGCTTGAGGAGGGGGAGTTTTGCATAACGCTCTTTGAGTACGAGCCTACAGATGGTGATGGCTTATACGACGTTCGCTCTCGCGTTCTTCTGCTTTTTTGCTGCCATTGCGGGATGGCGTCCCTGGTTGCGATGGCAACGCTTCCCGAACATCACAGTTCGTGTAGATCGTATGGGCAATCAACCGTATAGTGAGAAGGTACCCGGCTTTCCCTCAAGACCAGTCAGACTCCTGACGATGAAGGTCCACTTCACCAATTCAGAGGTCGATCGTAACGTGAGCATCCGAGCGGCCTACCTGCTACTAAAGGCGGGGTGAAGGCCCCAGGCCGTTCCCCCTCTCCCGGCCGAGGCGGAAGGGGCAGGCAAATGACCCCGCCACGGCAGACCACCCATCCGGTGCAGGCAACCGTCCCGGGCGATCAGGCGTCAAGAACGGGTTGAGACCGAACCGGCGGCGACGGCCCGTCGAGAACGACGAGTACGCCTCGTGTCATACGCGCCTACGCCCAGCGAGTGGCGGCCAGTGATGCGGACGCCCTGGCCGACATGACTGGGCTCGTCGCCGAATTGAACGAAGCGATCAGGGAGCCGTCAGGCCTCCGGAAGGCCGGGCCCTCCTGGGCCGAGATCGCGGGTCCGGCTGGGCTCACCCGGCAGGCGACGCAGCAACGATGGAGCCATCGGCAGTGACCCAGTAGGCACCCAGTCCCTGGACCAGGTGGGCCGACGCCAGTTAAGCGGCGTGTCTGCCCTGAGACCGTGCCACATACGTGCCACACGCCAGGGTGCCCGGCGGGCGTTCATGGTCACTCACGGGCACTCACCCGCGGTGACCTGCACCAACGTCCATACAGGTCACCGGACGAGCGCGTGACCGATCTTCCAAGCTCGTCATGCCGGTTCGATCCCGGTCGCCCGCTCCATCAAGAATCCCGAGGTGAAAGACCTACCCGGTCCGGGCCGGGGCCGACCGGTTGACGCGCCGGCACACTCTTCGCACCCGGGAACACAAGCGCGGTCGGCTCTGGCCGACAAAGACGGCCAGGTGCTCGCGGAGCGCCGGGAATGATCGCCTCGGGAATACCAACCGTCCGGCGAGCAGCCCGGGACTTCAATGGACCAAGCGTGATCTTGCTGCCCGGCGACCGGCGATCGTCTTGCTTCTGCGAGCGCGGCTTGCCACCGGGCACGGTCAGCGACCACATGCAGGAGCCTCCGGGCGTGTTCCATGTGGCCCGGGTGGCCCGGGTTGACGGGTTCCCAGGCGTAGCGGGCCGGGCCAGTTGCCGAAACATCAAGCATCGACATGAGCCAGTTCTTCCGGTCCGCCCGGTGGTCGGCCAACTCGGCCTCGGGGACGACCCGAATAACGGCCGCGGCGGCCGGGGCGGAAATGCCCATGCCATCGGTGTCCGCTTGACCGCGATCGGTGGCTATGGAGGCCGAGGCGGCGTAGGCCCCGGAGGGGACGGCGGCCACGGCCGTGCCACTGGACACGGCTCCGTCAGCATAGGCGGCGACGGTGCACAGCCCGGCGGGATGGGAGGCCGCGCCCGAGGACCAGCCGAAAGATCTGGCTTTCCCTCCTACATGTGGGGCCCCGGACGAGGCGGAAGAGGTAGCTGTATGCCTGAGTTCATCCGCCTCCGCGAAATGCTGTCCGACATTTACACAGAGTATTTGGAGCGGTTCCGGAATGGTGCTGATCTGGGAAGGCGTTGACCAGGACCGCGTGGCCCCGCTGCTGGCCGACCTCATGCAGAACCCGCAGTCCGAACACGAGCGGTACATCGCCACCTATGTGATCCCGGATATTCACGATGCCGATCCATCCGCCGGTCCTCCGCCGATGGTGCAGAAAGATGCGACGATCGAGACCTGAGACGCCTCGTCGGGTCGCCGGGCCAGGCGCCCGCTGACCCGATCATGGTTGTCCGCACGGCGTTCACCGCGCTGACGCCTGGGAGCCACGCTGGCAAACAACCTTCCGGGGACTTCGGACGTACATGAACAGCGGGCAGGAAGCAACCGAGGTCACGGACTGATCTGAACGGGTCCGGATGCCCGTACGGATGACTATGGATCAGAAGGCTGGGGGTTCGAGTCCCTCCGAGCGCGCCCGTCACTCCGCCAGGTGATGAGTCCCCAGCAACCCCTCTGTGTGGCCGTGACCTTCGACCGCGGCGATGAAGCCGCCGATAGGGCAGCTAGCCAGGGCGTCCCGGGAGCTGACCGGGCAGCAAGCCGGATTGCTCACGGTCCAGTCCGCCAGCTCCTGGAGGAGCCGATGCGCGAGGCCGATAATTGGCGCCAGGACTTGGCAGCCGGGAGGCCGTTCTTGGCGCCCAGATCATCAGTGCATGCTCTCTGAGTTTGACCGGGCATGCCGCGACGTTCAAGGGGATAGTTATGACCAGCAGCGCACCAGGGCACGACGGCCGATCTCGATCGCCGGAAAAGGCCTCCTCGATCAACTTCCAGACGGTGGACGTTCCCGGCGCGGCGGGTGACACGCTGGTCAACGGCGTCAACGACCATGGCGTTCTGGCCGGGACGTTCTTTGACCAGAACAACCAGAACAGCCCCCATGGCTACATCAAGGACGGCAGTCGGCTGGTCACGTTCAACTACCCGGGCACGTCGGCAGTCACGACTGTGGGGTCGCTCAACAACCCCGGCACGGTTGTCGGGTACTACACCGATTCCAATGCTGCCGCTCACGGCTGGGTCCGCTCGGCCAGCGGAAGGTTCAGCCCGATCAACCATCCGCTGGCTGGGAGTGGCTTCCAGCAAGGGACCCTGCCCTATGGGATCAACGATAGCGGGACAGTGGTCGGCGGCTACGTCGACGCCAACGGCATCTGGCACGGCTTCACCGACAAGAACGGAACCTTCACGACGGTCGATGTCCCGCAGGCGGGGACGGGGCGGGGGCAGGGTACCTGGCTCAGTGCCGAGAATGATCCGGGCGTGGTCACAGGCGGGTATATCGACGCCAACGGCATATACCACGGCTTCACCGACACCAACGGGGTCATCAGCTCGTTCGAGGCCCCCGGATCCGTTGGCCCTGGCGAAGGGGGCAGTACCTCCAGCGGCATCAGCAACACCAGAATCCTGGTCGGGTACTACGGCAACGCGGCCGGCACCGTCTACCAGGGCTGGCTGGAAGCCGGTACGCATTTCACCTCTGTTGGTGACCCCCAAGCCGGCCCCAGTGGGACCCTGCCCCTGGGCATCAGCGAGGACGGCAAGACCGTGTGCGGGTTCTATATCGACGCTAACGGCACCGGGCACGGCTTCATCGCCACCATCTCTCTCTGAGACACCTGCGCGAACTCAACGAGAGAGGGGCGAGGTCCGCGAATACGGCAGCCGCCAGCACGAACCAGAAGAATTCGCGCGCCACCTCCAGGTTGGTGAGGGATCGGAGCCTACCAAGGTGACGGCCCGGAGCGGCGGCAGCTTGTGAGTCACAATCAGGAGGTGCCGCCGTGCCACACACGTGCCACAGGTGACAGTGTCCAGCGGTTAGCCACGGTCACTCCCGCGCTTTCCCTTTCTCGTGACCAGGAGCGTCGTTCTCGCTGATCACGGGCGAGTCGCGCGACCGATCTTCCAAGCTGGTCATGCCGGTTCGATCCCTGTCGCCCGCTCTCATGATCCCGGTCCAGGTCAGCGCGTTGCCCGGTCCCTCCTCCGATAGTGGCGAGGGAGCATAACCAGCCGGGGGCCTGCGCCGCAGTCGGCACGGTGCCCGCTGGTCAGCTTGCGGCGCTCAGCGGATGGATCTCATCAAGGACCGCCCCAAGCCGGTCCTTCTCGATCTCCAGGTCATAGCGAGTCTGCAGGTTCATCCAGAACCGCTCCGAGGTCCCGAAGTAACGAGCCAGCCGCAGCCCTGTGTCGGCACTGATGCGGCGCTGACCGTGCACGATCTCGTTGATCCGCCGGGCCGGGACGCCGATCTCCTTCGCCAGCTGGTACTGGCTCACGCTGAGGGGATTGAGGAACTCCTCGAGCAGGATCTCGCCCGGATGCACCGGTGGCATGACCGTTTCAGTCACGATGCTTCCTCCTCTCAGTGGTAGTCAACGATCTCGACGTCTTCCGGCCCCGCGTCGGACCAGCGGAAGCAGATCCGCCACTGCTGGTTGATCCGGATGCTGTACTGCCCGCCCCGGTCGCCGGTCAGTTTCTCCAAACGATTGCCTGGCGGAACCATCAGGTCCGCTAACGTCTCGGCAGCATCGAGCATCGCCAGCTTGCGCCAGGCGACCCGTTGCACCGGCCCGTACAGCCGCCGCGACCGCTTCCGGTGCCAGATCGCTTCGGTCTCCTTGTCGTGGAAGGATCTCAGCACACATTAATGATAACGCGATGCGTTATTAACGCAAGATGTTACTAGCAAACGGTGGTTCAGCCGCGTGCCACACACGTGCCATACACCCCGGCGGCTGGCGGTCGGGTACGGTCACTCACGAGCACTCCCCCGCGGTGACCTGGATCTGCATCCAGGCAGGCCAGCCGTTAGGCCACGAACCGATCTTCCAAGCCGGTCATGCCGGTTCGATCCCGGTCGCCCGCTCTTTCAGTTGCCGATGCAGGTCAGGCGGCTGGGTCGGCAGGCATCTTGAGCAGGTGGCCGCCAATGTCCGCGACCAGTTCCAGCTTTCCGCCCAGTGCGGCGATGTACCCGGCGAGAGCCTCGACTGTCGAGACCTCGCCATGCTCAATCTGCGAAACCCGACCAGGTGTGACGCCCATGATCTCCGCCAGGCCTGCCTGGGTGAAACCCAGACGCTTACGCTGCTCGGCGAGCTGGTAACCCCACTGCTCAGCCATGATCGCGCCACGGCGGCGGGCCGCCTCCTCCACGCCCACGCGGCTCCGGTAAGCGTCCCGATCCCACTTGGAGAAGCTGGTCATCGGCCTTCCTCCTCCGCTCGCTCCTTCAGGTAAACCGCGTACAGTTCCTCGGCTTGCGGGATCGCGCGTTCGTACCACGTCTTCCACTGGCCCGCCTTATCGCCCGCTATCAGCAAGATCGCCGATCGCCACGGGTCGAAGACGAACAGCACCCGAATCGTTGTCTGCCTCGGCCGCAGTTCCTTCAGATTCGCGATCGCCGAGGCCTTGAGAGTATCCACAAGGGGACGCCCCAGCGTCGGGCCATATTCCGAGAGCACATCAACGGCGGCCTCGACCTTCTCCGCGGCTTGCGGATCGGACCGCCGTAGGTCGTCCATCCAGGCGGCAACCTCGTCCGTCTGGTAGATGTCTCACCCGGCCTCCGCCACGCCACAACTATAGCAAATCCTATACCGGTACCCGTCGTCCGCCTCGTCACCGCAGGATCCTTCGCGCCGCGTCACCGTGTCCCGCAGCCGTGTCGCGAGCCCTCCTCGACCTAAGGCTGAGGGAGAGCCTGAACTGGCTGCGCCGTGCCACGCACGTGCCATACGCCAGGGTGCCCGGCGGGTGTTCACGGTTACTCACGGGCACTCACCCGCCGATGGCCTGCGCCATCGTCCGCGCAGGTCACCGGCCAGGCGCGGGACCGAACTTCCAAGCTGGCCATGCGGGTTCGATTCCCGTCGCCCGCTCTTTCGGTCCCGGGCCGACGACGGCCGATTCCAGACCAACGAGAATGACCTGCCCGCCTGCGTAAACGATCGCCGTTGACCGACACGCGATAGTTCGCATCCAGAAGATCACTCGCTGATCAGTTCGGGATGCCTGGCCACCTGGGGGAAAACCCCCCTTTAAGACGGGTGCATGCCCCATTCCTGCGGTGCATGCATGTGTGTAGCGTGGGCTTCATCTCACGGGATGTCATACCCCGGAACGCGAGCTAGACAATAACAGGCTGGACCGGACACATGGCTATGCTCCCTGCGCAGGCCACATGGAACGGGCACGGCAAACGGCCCTTCGTCCATCAACGGAGAGCGCATATGGAGAGACCCCTCTCAAAGAAAGCCGACACCGCCATGTACGAAGACGAAGATGACGACCGCTTTGAGGCGGCGCTCAGACTGGCCGAAGACGATCCAGCCCGGGGCGCCGAGGCTCTCCGCAGCATCGTGGCCGACGGCGCGTTCGACCCCGACACCCGCTTTGAGGCGACGGCAAAACTGGCCGAAGTGGACGAGGCCCAGGCCGCCGAAGCTCTGCGCAGCATCGTGGCCGACGACGCGTTCGACCCCGACACCCGCTCCGAAGCAGCGGCAAGACTGGCCGAAGTCGGCGGTTGACCACCAGGTTGACCACAACAACATACGACCCGGTCGATTGAGCCAGACGGCCCGCTCTACGGAGCTTTCAGGGCAGGAGTGTCAGGGCGTCAACGTGCTTCGGCCGGACCACCGTGAAGTGCCGCCGGTCCAGCGTGGCTACCTCGGTCAGTCCGAGCCGCTCAGCTACGGCGATCACGGACGCATCGGTGGTGCCCAGCGGCAGGCTGGCATATCTGACAACCAGATCCGCCATCCGCGCATAGTCAGCCGCGGTCATCTCCACCGGCGCGAAGTCACCTTCCGCCAGTGACTGCAGGAACAGGGACTCAAGTCGCGCCGGATTCCCGGGCCAGCAGGTATCCGACCTCCGCGACCACGGTTGCCGGTACCAGCAGTTGCCTCCCGGCCGCGTGCAGACCATTGAACAGCGCGACACAGGCCTTGTGATCCGCGTCTTTTGCCAGCGCCGCTGCCACCAACGGCCCTGTGTCACAAACGATCACGCCGGACGACCGAAACCGTCCTCAAGCAGATCCTCAGACCGGGCTGCCACGTCATCTGTCCGGCCCTCCCCGGCTCCGAACCAAGCCGGAGGCCAGGACCGGTCCTTGACAGCCCGAAGGTGCCGGCGGACATCATCGAGTACCGCCGGGACTTCCTCCTCGGGAAGCTCCTCGACGAGCCGGAGCAGTTCCTCGCGCTGCATGCTCACAAACCTCAGTGTACGCAGCGCAGCTTGGCTCGCCCCGTTACTTTGCGGCGTGCCCGTTACGTGCCCGATGGGACGGTAAACAGCGGGGATTCACGGTCACGGACAGACGGGCATGCCGCCTGACCTGCGTTCCAGCTGATCAGCGCTCCTGCGCCCGTAGCCTTCCAAGCTGGTCATGCCGGTTCGATCCCGGTCGCCCGCTCTTATCGGGCCTGCGCTGGTCGTAGGCGATTTTCGAGTGTTCGACTGGCGCTGCGCTAGGGCGTTGATGTGGGTCCGGGCCATTAATGGGCCATTAGCCGACCGGCCCCAGTGCGGTTGCTGGGCCGTCGTCATCGTTGCGCTGCTGCTCGGCTCCGACGTGAGCGTCGATGCTGTCGGTGATGATCTTGTCCGCGCCGCGCGCCTGGTGCTGGTAGATCAGCGCGGCCCGTTCGCTGGCAGCGGTTCCGGACGGATCGCTACTCCACGCGGATCTGGGCGCGCTGGCGGGGACGCCCTTCAGCGACTGGCGCGTGCCGCCCCAGCGCCACGACGATCATGCCCAGCTTGCAGCGCCTGGAAGTCGGCCAGTGGGTACCGATGTCGCCTGTGGCCATCCCCACCGACCGCACAGCGTTCAAGGTTCATTCCTTCGAACCCGGCAAGTGGCTGCTGTGGACCAAACCGGACAGCACCTGGGCGTGGCAGCTGACCGCGACAGGCGACGGCGGCACCCGCCTCGTGACCCGCATCCGCGCCGTGTACGACTGGCGAGACCCGCCGACGGCACTGCTGAGCGTGCTTCTCATGGAATTCGGTGACTTCGCCATGCTCCGCAGGATGCTGCGCGGGATCAAGGCAAGAGCCGAGTCCCTCGTCCAGGACCCCCAGCCGCACGGAAGACCAGGCCGATCAGAGGTACATGGATGGCGGGAAGATTGCGGGCAAACCACCGGGGCAAGTAGATGTCGGTGACGGAGCCGACGGTGACCTGGCTACCCGGCCGGGTACGGACCCGCAACCAGGCCGCCACGGCCATGGTGCTGGCCGAGACGGTAGCTGGCGGCGCCGGTGACCACACCGACGAGCGCTGGCTGTTCATCGAGGGCTGGGCGAACGAATTCGCCGGTGCGCGAAAACGGACACGGCCATGATGCGATCCACCTGGGTCTGGTGCGCCGGGCATGACGACACCCCGGAGCTGATCAACCGTCACATCCGGTTCGCCAGCACCAGGGGAACACGGCGCAGCACGCGGGCCACCGCCAGGAAAACAGCACGCACGGTAATCCTCCGACGACACGATCCCGGTTACCAGTACGTAACTTCCAAGAGCCCCCAGACCCGCGTCCGCTCACCAGGAAATTGTCGCCTGCGACCAAGGCGGGGGAAATCAGGCGCCGGAACTTGGCCGCGACCATGACGTGGCGATCACAGTAACGAGCATGAACGGAGGCCAATGAATGACACGGCTACCAGAATCTACTGCACGTCGTTACGGCAAGGTTTTTGATGAGATGGCGGCCGAGTACGACCGCCGCCGTCCGACCTATCCTGACGAACTCGTCGACCAAGCTTTTCAGGTCGCAGGGATCGGGAGCGGTGATCACGTGCTTGAGGTCGGGTGTGGAAGCGGCCAACTGACGCGCGGCCTTGTCGCTCGGGGCCTGCACGTCACAGCACTCGAACCCGGCAAGAACCTCATAGCACTGGCCAGGCAGAACCTGGAAGGTGCCGGAGAGGTGGAATTTGTGAACGCTCAGTTTGAGGATGCATTGCTTCCCCGCGAGCGGTTTCAGGCCGTGTTCTCCGCGTCCGCGTTTCACTGGGTTGACCCTGAGGTTAGTTGGCAGAAGACCGCTGACGTACTTGTTCCCGGTGGAACGCTCGCCCTCGTGCAATACTTTGGACTTGAGGAGCCGCGCAGCAAGCGAGATCAGGAAGCAGCACTCGCTGCCATGAGAAAGGTCGCCCCGGACATTGCCGCTAATTGGCCGGCCTACAGGGATCTCGACGCCACGCTCGCTGGGATGGAGCAACGCCGTGGCAACGTATCAGAGGTATGGGCCTGGCTCGGCAGCTACGACATAGGGCAAGATTATGCCGGCCGCTTGTTCGGTGATGTTCAGGTGGCAGTCATGCCAAAGCTCATCGAGCACACTTCTGACGAGCTCAATGCTCTCGTTCGTACGATGTCGTTTTACGCTCGGCTTTCACCGGGCCAACGTCAAGCCCTTGAGCGTGAACACGAGGCCATTTATGAACGACTCGGGCGACCGATTCGCGCTAGCACGGTGACGGCTCTCGTCACGGCACGGCGCAGCACGGAGGGAGATGATCACCGCACATCGCCTCAGGGCGCGCCGCACTAATTCGATCCTCCTCGCCACTCGCTGGTCTCGGCCGAGTCCTCCGTGTCATCGCATCAAGGCCGGGCCGCTACGCGGTCGCCAAGCCGGCTTTGACACGTCGGCCCCGACCAAGGAGTGGCTGCTACGAGGAGGATGGGGGAGGAGCAGGGCACGAAGTGGCCGCCGCAGCTCATCGCGTGTGCCCGGAGCCTCCCAAGCTGGTCATGCGGGTTCGATTCCCGTCGCCCGCTCTCATGGTCCCGGTGCAGGTCAGAGCCTGTTTCCTGGTACGCCTCGATGCCGCGCCGGGCAGATCACGCGAGACGCCGGAGACGTGCGTCGTTCGGCTCACAACCCCGGCGACAACAGGGCAAGCGGGACCTTTGCCGAGGCCAGCCTCACCAATGCCTACCGGTCGGTCTGTTGGCTAGAGTTGTGCGATGGGCCGCGGGAGGGGTCAGGTGATCGAGCTGCGGCTCAACCGCGCCGAGGAGATGTTCGCCTTGGCCCAGACCGACCTGTTCTCCGAATACCGCAACTACCTCACCGGGGTCGAGTACTGCATCAGCCTGCTCCGCTCGCAGCGGACACGGGCGCCGGTTCGGCTTGAGCTCTCGTTGCCCCCCTCGGAGCTCGACCAGGGCCTTGGTGACCGGCTTAGCATGGCCCTGCGTCGCTACTGCGACCAGCGCATCAGCTACAACGAGCGCGAGCGGCGCGCGGTCCGGCTGGCCGGGCTTCGGTCTCTGTGGGTCGGCGCCCCCATCGTCGTGCTCGGATACCTAATGGTGATCTTCGCGGGCAGGCTGGTGGGCACTACCGGCAACACCAACCTGGTGTTCGACACCACGGGGTGGGTGCTGGTGTGGGTGGGAATCTGGTTCCCGCTCGACACGTTCTTTTTCAGTCCGCTCGGGTACGGGCACGAGAACCGCGTCCTCCAGCATCTGCGCGACGCCGAGATCTCGGTGCTGACCTGGCAGCCCGGGGTAGCCTGACACCTCTGTGGATTGGCTGGTTAGCAGCCTGCCCAGCCAGATCGCCGTCCCGTAGTGGACGCTCGCCGCTGCTCCTGCCCGGTACGTCCTGGCAGCAGCCAGTGACCGGCGGCCGTCAGAAGGGTGCTCCCGGTAGAAGCCATCAGCCACAGCGACGGTTCGGCCCCGGTGTGTCTGACGTGGAAGGGCACGCTGGGCAGGCCTGCGGTGGCGCATGCCTTGATGGACCGCGGCCTGCGGACCAGACGTGCGCGCCGTCATTCGTCGCCGGAGTTCCCTCGCAGTCCTCCCCTTCCTTGACCCGGTCGCCAGGCACTGATGACCTTGGCCACCGCTGTAACCAGGAACAGCTGACCGTTCAGCATCTCGAGCACGGCGAAGGTCTGGCCCGGGTTCCCGGCGGGGACAAGGTTGCCGTACCCGGTGGTGGTAAGCGTGGTGAACGAGAAGAACAGGTCCTGCGAGAGCGTGCCGGGGCCCTGGGACCCGAAGAACGGCGGCTGCGTCTGACTGAGTCCCACCAGATGGTAGAGGAATGCGAAAAACATCCCGGCCATCAGGTACGCCGCGATCGCCCCCAGGACCGTCTCGCTGTCCACGGTTCGCCTGACCACGAGGTGGCGGATGATCGAAACCGGCGCAATCAGGTACAGCAGGCAGCTGGCCCAGGCGGCAACAGTGCCGCCGTGGATCTGATCATGAAAGAGGAGGTTCGCGACCGCCGCCAGGGCCGCCGCGGCAAGGGCGATGTTGGCGATCACCCGGACCGATCGGCGCGCCCGGGACGCCCGCAGCGTCACCCACACCGTGGCGATCTGCACGGCCAGCACCAAAGACGCCTCCCATGACGCCGCCAGCGCTGCCGACAAGGCATAGGTCACGAGAATGAGAAGGAGCACCAGGCCATAGCTGTCCGGCGAGGAAAACGCCTCCATGAGCCGCCGGTAACGGCGTGCTCGCCCCAGCTCCTGGAGCTGTTCGCCGGATGGGTCAGGCATCAGAAGCGCCCCACCGCAGGCAGCCGCGCGCAGAACCCGGGCGGATCCGCCGCCAGCGGGCTCGTCACCGGACGCCAGACGGTTCAGTCATAGCTGCCTGTTTCTCTCCTGTACCGCGAAAGGTGCCATCGGCGCGGCGGGGGCGCTGCGCCAGGGTGAGGCCTGGGCCGCTTGGGCCGAGTCGGGGCGTCGGCGCATTGATGGCGGTCACAGTAGTCAATTACTACGCCGACGATAGCGGCCCCTAGCCTAGCGAGGCGCAGTCTCCGCAGCCGCGCACGATGGCTGGTGCCTGTTCCCCGTGCACCGTTGGCGTGGACCGTCCGGCGCCCCGGCCCAGAGCCGCGCGATGGACGGCAGGAGCCGCAGCAGAGCCAGCCCCGGGAACCACTCGGGTGAGGGATGGCGGCTGGCGTTCCTTGCCGTGCCCGTAGTGTGCCCAATCGGGTGGCTGGTCGTGGAGGGTGACGGTCACTGTCGGCCCGCACGCACCGGGAAGAGCCGGACCCGAAAAAGCTGGGGCTGGCAGCTGACTGATTTATTGCCCCGGAACGGCGAATTTGTAGGCCAGGCCGCCCTGGGGCGGGAGAATGTCGGGACCACCCAGGGTCAGGTGGAAGGTGATCCAGCCGGCTATGAGCACCGCAGCCGCTACGCCGGCGAGCCGCCGCCAGAGGCCCGCAGGGCCCGCGGGGCGGCGATCGGGATCACGGCCGCCGCTGATGACGTCGCCGGCCTGCTCGTCAGGCACGATGCCAACGTACCCGCGCGGTGCTGACGGGCCGGCTCCGCGGGGTGCACTCGCCACTCGGCTGACGGGGCCACCGGGACGGATTACCGGTTTGGTCCGCCTGTCCTCGCGGGGAACATTCCCGACTCGAAAGCGGCCGTGCGGGTGTCGCGGATGATGGCGTCGACTTCGGCGATCGCCTGCGAGAGCCGGCGCGCCAGCGGCCCCTCCGCAAGGCCCTCCGCCGTCTGCAGGAGCAGGCCCACGCCGAGCAGCCGGTGCGTCATCAAGCGCATGAGGTCCGCACAGCGACCAGCGGCCGCGCTGGCCGCGATGGCGGCGATGGCGGCGGGCGAAACGCTCCCGGCTTCGGCCAGCGAGGCCCAGGACACTGATCTGGCCAGCGACAGGCTCACCGTCGCCCCCAGATGCTGTCCCGCGTCGTCCTGCCGGGCCGAGACCAGCATGTCAAACCAGCGGGCCGTGCGGGGGCGCACTGGCGGCGAGGGCCGACTCCAGCGACGGGTAATGGGACACCATGCGGTCGACGCCGCTGACGGTGAGCACCCGCCGCACGATCTCGCTGGTGACCACCAGCCGCAGTTCGGTGCCGCTGGACACCGCTCGCTGGTAGACGCGGGCCAGGGCGTCGCTGCCCGCATGATCACATGAGACCGTCCCGCTCAGGTCCACGATCAGGACCAGAGCGCCGCGGTTGAGCACGGACAGCAGTTGCTCGCGGATCTGGTCGATGTCGGGCAGGCCGAAATGTTCCGGCAGAACGACGATCGCAAGCCGATCCGCCCACCGCTCCGGGCAAGGGCCCCAGACCTGACGCGGGTGCTCGGGCATGGTCATCCCCTTAGCAGGCACAGGGTTGGTGAGGTCGCTGCGCACCGCAGTGCAGCCGCCACGTTGCGGCGCATCAGCCTTGTCCGATCAAGATCGCCGGTTCCGGCTTCTAACATCGGCAGGAAGCTCATCTGTATCGGGGAGCAGGAAGCTCATCTGTATCTGGTAGAGGTGGACAAGCCGCCACGGTAGGGCGGCCGAGCCACCAGGGTCCGGGGCGGCAATTCGTCAGCTTAACCACGTGCCCTGCGCCGGCGCCAATCTACGCTCGCGTATTTCCTGCGAGCTTGAAGAGCCGCCGCCCCGGCACGCACGGACCGTGCGTGCCGGGGCGGCCGGGGCGTAGCCTGGAACCATAAGCGGGGATTACCACAGCACCGGGCAACGCCGCGCACACGGAGTTGCTGAGTTCACGCCCGGCGCCTGCCGGCCGGTTGGCCGGGTGAGACCGCACCTTGGCCTGTTCGGAATCGAGATGATCCCGGTGACCCGCAACGAAGAGGAACCCAACCGGGTGCTCGGCATACCGTGGAACCGCATCGGGCCCGCCAGCCGGCGCGATCAGCAGGGCAGGGAGCCGCAGCGTGCCCTCGGCATTCCGATCAGCCAGCTCAGCGTCGACGTCGACTTCTTCCGGTCGCTCCTTCATCCCATCAAGGGGTACCGGCGCCGGTCCCGGCGCCACCGCCTGGGCGCGTACGCGCTGGACGACGACGACACCGGGCGCGGCTAACCGGCCCGCCCCGGCCCGCCCGGGGCGGGGCGGGGCCAGGCTTCACCGGGCCCATCCCCGGGCGACCGCGGGCGGGGACCGGCGGCGGCCCCGGCGGGGACCGGGGGACAACGGTCAGGGCAGTTCGTGCTCGGCCGCGGCGGCCTCGAGTTCGTCCATTTCAGCCTGGGCCACCCGGGTCTCCGCCGCCACGTCGATCGACCGGGCGAAGACGTAGTAGAGGATCGCGGCCACCGGCAGCCCGATGAAGAACGATATGTCCGCGCCGCCGAGCGCCTTGGCCGCGGGGCCCTCGTACAGCGTGCCGACGTTGAAGAACGGCACCATGGCGGCGAATCCGACGAGGTACGCCAGGATCCCGCGCCACCCCCACCGGCCGTACATGCCGTGCGGGTTGAAGATCTCGGCGATGGCGTAGTGCCCGCGCCGCACGATGTAGTAGTCGACGAGGTTGACCGCGGTCCACGGGATGAACAAGTACAGGATCAGCAGCAGGAAGTTGTTGAAGTTGCTGAGGAAGTGCTTGGACGCGGCGAGCGCGCCGATAAGCGAGAGCGCCGCCGTCAGCCCGACGGTGATGACGCGGATGGCGAGCGTCGGGTGCACCTTCCGGAACGAGTCCACCGCGCTGATGAGCGTCAGCGAGCCGCCGTACATGTTCAGCGCGGTGACCGACGTCAGGCCGATCGCGGCCACGATCAGCACGACCGCGCCGAAGCCGTCGAAGACGTGGTTGCCGACCGCGTTGAGCTCGGCGATGCCGGTGCCGTCGAAGTTCTTGCCCGCCCACGCGGCCAGCACGGCGCCCAGGATCATCATCCAGCCGCCGCCAATCGCCGAGCCCCAGTAGGTCCAGTGGAAGGTCTTGCGCACGGTCACGTTGGGCGGCATGTACCGCGAGTAGTCCGAGACGTAGATGGCCCAGCTGATCTGGTAGCCGGCCACCACGCCGAACTGGCCGAAGAACGGGCTGGCCTTGAAGGTGCCGATCGCGAACGTGCCCGCCGGGTAGTGGATGAAGAACAGCGTGATCGTGAAGATGCCGAAGATGACGATCATCAGGTACGTCAGCCATTGCTCGGCGCGGTGGATGAGGTCGTAGCCGACGAGCGCGATCACGAACGCGGCCAGGGTCACGATGACGACCCACAGCTTGGTGCTGCCGTGGGCGGTGGTGCTCATCGCCTCGCCGCCGAGGATCGTGTTGAAGACGTTGAAGCCCGCGTACTGGACGTAGGCGAAAAGCCAGACCAGCAGCGCTCCGACATAGCCGAACTGCGGGCGGGACTGGATCATCTGCGGCAGGCCGAGTTGCGGCCCCTGCGCGGAGTGAAACGCCATGAATAGCGTGCCGACCAGGATGCCGAGCACAATGGCCAGCACCGACCAGAACAGCGACGCGCCCTCGCTGATGCTGATCAGGCCGACCGCCAGCGTGGCGATTTGCGCGTTGGACATGAACCAAAGCGGGCCGAGATGCCAGATCCGGCCGTGCCGTTCATTCAACGGTACGTAGTCAATCGAGCGGACCTCGATACCGCCCAAACGCGGCCGCGTATTCGTCATGCAGACACTCTGACGTGAATTCGCCCTTAACGGAATATGTGCTGGCCTGCAACTTCATCACGAAACACAAAGTTTTTATTAATACCGAACGGGCCTGGGCGCGACCGCACCGGGAAAGGAAGGCGCGGGCCCGTCCGTTCGGTCATGCCCGGACGTGTGGAGGACGAGGCTTGCGCCCGGCAAGGATTTGGTCACCGGGCACTACCCGGCTCATGATGGCCTGGGCGATTGAAGCTTCAAGTTGGTCGGGCCAGGGGTTATCCTGGCTTCGAGTCCCGAGCCCAAGGATCCCGCTGTTCATCACGCTGGGCGCCGCGCAGCGGGAGGACCAGCCGGTGGAGACGGTCATCAAGGGCTATATGGCCGGCCTGTCCAAGCGCTCGTTCCAAGTCAACTGACCCGGTGTAGCTGCCCCCGTCAGCTGGACGGCGGAGCCGAACCGCCATAACCGCGCACGCAAGGGCCCCAGCGGCGGCTGCGTCGCCTCGCTGGGTGGCCCCTGCGGCACGGTTCCCGTAGACCGTCAAGGCCGGTTAACGTTAACAACGATTTAACGCACCGAAATGTAACAAGTTGGACACAGCGGCCGCCGGGTCATACCGGAGCGCGCTTGCGTACCAATTCCCATAGGTTCTGGTAACAGCGGGCAGCCGGGCTGCGCGGCGCGAAGACGGGCACCGGAGCGCGCTCGGCGGCCATCCGCTCGATGATGGCGAGGGCGGGGATGGTGGCCGCGGCGATGTCCGGCCGCTCCAGCGGCAGCCGCTCGGCGATCTCGCGGTGAAGCCGCTTCCGGCGGTCCACCATCGAGAAGAACGCCAGCACGTCGGGGCGCGGGCCGTCGAAGTCCGCCACGAACCCGGTGAGCTGGTCCAGCGTACGCAGCGACAGGGTGGCGGGGATGAGCGGGACGAGGATCAGGTCCGCGGCGTGCAGCACGTTTTCTGACACCAGCGAGACGCTGGGCGGGCAGTCGAGGATAACGACGTCGTAATCCGCGGCCAGCGGGCCGAGAAGCCGGGAGAGCCGGCGGACCCGGTTCTTCGCCGCGTCGAGCAGCAGGTCCATATTCCGGTAGGTGAAGTCGCCCGGCAGGAGGTCAAGGCGGTCGAAGTCGGTGCCCTTGATGGCCTTGTCCAGCGGGCGGGTCCCGCGAATGAGGGCCTTCCCGCCGCCCTTGACCCCTGGCCGCACGCGGAACATGAATGTGGCGGCCGCCTGCGGATCCAGGTCCCACAGCAGCGTGCGCAGACCGTCCTGCGCGGCCAGGTAGGCGAGGTTGACGGCCGCCGTCGTCTTCCCGACACCACCCTTGATGTTGTAGGTGGCGATCACCCTCATGCGCTGTCCCGGCTCACGCAGTTTCCCGGCTCACGCGCTGTCCCGGCTCATGGACTGTCCGGTCGGTCAGTACCGCCATCCGGCGCCGTCCCGCGGGCCCCGCGAACCCGGCGAACCGCTCCGCGAACTCGGCGCGCGACTGACCTTGGCGCGTGCCCAGCTGGGCGGCCAGCTCGCCCATGGCCAGCAGCGTGGCCGCGGGCGCGGCCTGCTGCGCCAGCATCGCGGCCGCCAGGGACTGGATCTCCTCGCGCTGAACCTGGCTGTCCTGGAATTCGCCCAGGCAATCCTGGAGGCGCTTCAGGTCACCGAGGACCGCACGGTAGGCCCCCGGATCGTGCAGGGAGGCGAAGAACTCCAGTACGTACCGCAGTTCTTTGCACCGCTTGCGCAGGGTGTGCAGGCTTTCCGGCGGTGAGCTGGCCGTGATCGCCGATCCGAGCTTGATGACCCGTCCGTGGGCACGTCTGGTCCGGTCCGCGGCCAGCTCGGCGGCGGGCGGCCCCGCGGGCAGGCCGCGGTTGTCGTAGGGGACGAGCAGCGCCTTGCGCCAGTCGCCGACGGTGGCGGCGAAACGCGCCGAGCGCAGCGCCCGGCCTAGTTTCCGCCGCTCGGCGGTCCGGCGCCGCCCCAGGTAGGCGAGGAACGGGTCCAGGTCAGCGGGATCGGCCGCCACCAGCCGGGCGGCCATCGGGGCGAAGGACAGCAGGTGCACGTCCAGGTCCCGCAGCGGCGTGGTCAGGTCACCGAGCCACCTGAACTCGGCGGCGAACCGCAAGGTGAGCTCGCCGGGCAGGACATCGCCGAGGAGCTTGAGCCCGGACCGCGTGCGCCGCACGGCAATGCGCAGGTCGTGCAGGAACTCGGTATCCGTGTCGTGCAGCACGCCGTCGACGTTCGCCTCGAGGTTGTCCAATTGCTGTAGCAGGATGGCCCGGACGGCGTCGGCGCCCAGCATGTCCGGCCGCAGCGCCACGTCGACCTTGCCGGTGTAGTCGAGGGGACAGCGCCCGGCCGCGCTGAGCGCGGCACCCAGCGCGGTCTGCCGGCTGAGAGCCAGGCCGGCGCCGGCGAGAATACGCCCGGCCCGTCGCGCCTGGGCTAGATAGCCGCGAACCTCGGTCACGGCCAGCCGGGCCGGGATCGAGGCGTAGCCGGGCACGAGAAGCGACATGCCGTCGATGGAGATCCGGGCGACCGTCTTGTCGTCCTCATTGCGCAGCCGCACCTCGCGCACCTGGCTGATCACACTGACCGTGGGCAGCAAGGCCCGGAGGCCGGCCACGGCCGCGACCCGGTCCCGCAGCGGACCCGGCGGGAGGGCCCCGGGCAGGGCCGGCCAGCGGGCCAGCCCGGTCGGTACGATGAGCCGCTGGCCGCCCGTGCCGGTCAGCACCAGTTCGCCCCGGGGTATCCGCCCAGCCTGCGTGATGACATGCTGCAACGTGAGCCCGGCCCGGTACAGCCGCCAGTCGAACGTGTCCAGCCACGTCCGCCGCACCCGGCTGGCGTGACGGTCCTCCTCCACGCGGAAGGCCGTCGACAGCTCATCGCGCACCCGGTCGGGCAGTATTGCACCGGAGTCCGGGAGGATGTATTCGCGCGCACGGGCCTCCACGAGGCGGACGGTATCACCCGCAGCACCGGCATTGCTAGGAGTGAACGGGCGGTGAATTCCGGGTTACGCAAGGTGGAGCAGACAACTTTGTGAATGAGCGCACGACGCCTCTGCTGGAGGCATCTCGCGCGATCCGGGAGGCTCAGTGTGCTGGCGCGGGCCAGGTGACGCCGGTGAGGGCCAGGACGTCTGCCCGGCGCGAAGCGAGCGGAGGAACCGAGGACGGTCGCGCCGCGATCCGGCAGCCGCGGCACGGTCGCGGAGATGTCCATGTTCATGCTGCCCAGCATGGTCACCCGCGGCTGTACCGTCGTCCGCGCTCCTGACCGCTGCGGCCGGGGCCCGGCGGAGAAGCCCCGGCCAGTTTCGTTCGGCTAAATCGGGCTCGGCCACCCGGGCGCAAGCTCGGTCAGCCGCGCTCAGCCACCGGATCGCCGGCCCGGCTGGCGCGCCAGGCCAGCAGCATGGCCAGCGCGGACGCGATCGCGCCGACGAGCATGGCCGCGCGATCACCAGTCACCCCGGTGCCGTGGCCGATGCCTACCGCCACGGCCGGCAGGAGCGCCGCGCCGATGGCCGCGCCGATCTGGCGGCTGGTGTTGATCATCCCACCGACGACGCCCTGGTCGGCGTCGGGCACGCCGCGGCTCGCGATCACGATCGAGCCGAAGGCGGTCCCCGCGGTGCCGAAGCCAATCAGCATCACCGCGAGCAGCAGCGGGCTGTACCCGGCGGCGGGAAGCTGTGTCAGCACGAGAAAGCCGGCGGCCGACGCCGACGCGGTCACGGTGAGGAAGCGGCGGACCCCGCCGAAACGCGCCGCGAGCTGGGTGCCGTACAGGCCGGCGGTAAATCCGGCCATGCCCTGGGGGGCGATGGCCAGTCCGGTCACCAGCGGCGACTCGTGCAGCACCTGCTGGAAGTACAGGGACAGCACCAGCATTTCCCCGCCGTTCCACAGGCCCATGAGCAGCGCGAGGGCACTCCCCCGGCGCAGGCCCGCGTGCCGGAACATCGTCAGCCGGATCAGCGGCTCGGGGTGCCGGGTCTCCGCCACGGCGAAGGCGGCACCGGCGGCGAGGCCAACCACGCCCGCGCCGAGCACGGCCGGCGACAGCCAGCCGAAGGTGTCACCCTCCGAAACGGCGAACACGGCGAGCGCCACCGCGACGGTGATGAGCAGCGCGCCCCGCACGTCGAGCCGGTGGCCGGAGCGCGCGTCCCGCAGGTGGGCGGAGTGGCCGAGGATTTTCGGGGCGACGAGGGCGGCGATCAGCCCGACCGGAACGTTGACGAGGAACACGGAGCGCCAGCTCGTGAGCTCGACGAGCACTCCGCCGAGGACCTGCCCGGCCACGAAACCCAGCGACGCGGTGGCCCCGTACAGTCCAAGCGCCCGGCTGCGTTCCCGGCCTTCGCGGAATCCCGTGGTAATGAGAGACAGTGCGGCGGGCATGACGACGGCCGCGCCCGCCCCCTGGACCACACGGGAGGCAAGCAGGAGCACCGGGTCCCGGGCGAGGCCCCCGGACAGCGAGGCGATGGAGAACGCCACGAGCCCGATCACGAACATCCGGCGCCGGCCGAGCATGTCAGCAGCACGCCCGCCGAGGATCAGCAGGCCGCCGAAGGCGATGGCGTAGGCCGTGACCACCCAGTCCACGACGGACGCGGACAGATTCAGCTCGCGCTCGATCGACGGCAGGGCCACGTTCACAATGCTGAAGTCGAGCACCATCATGAATGAGGCGACCAGGATGAGCGCGAGGCGAACGGCCTTCCGCCGGGGGGAGTCCGGGGCCGGGGTGACCCTGCGCGGGGCGAACGTGGATGGGGTCCCGGCGGAGGGGGCCGGGGCGGGGGGGGCCGGGGCGGAGGGGGCCGGGGCGGGCCTGGCCGCCAGTGAAGTGCGGGGGGACGGCGTGCCTGCGGGCGGGGAGACCGCGCGGTCGTCCGGGAGACGGCGGACCAACGTGCGGTCCGCCGGGGCCGCCGGGGCCGCTGGGGCCGCCGGAGCCGCTGGGGCCGCTGGGGCGCCGAGGTTCGGTCCGCTGGGGGCGCCGAGGTTCGGTCCGCCGGGGGCGCCGAGGTTCGGTCCGCTGCGGCTACCAGGGCGTGGTCGGCGGAGATGCGGCTGGCCGGGATACCGTCGGCGTGTACCGCCGGGCCGGCCGCGGTGTCATGGTTCACGCGTTCGGCGATCCGTCCCGGGAGCAGGCCGGTGTCCCGGATGCGATGCATCGCACCGCGGCGCCAGACCGGGGCAAGAACCGGGGCAAGAACCGGGGCCAGGTCGGAGTGCACGGTTCGGTTCCGGGCAGACGAGGCACGCGGAGGCGCTGATCGTGGTGACTGTGATCGACGTGGCCCTTCCGGCATGCGTGACGGTGGCATGATGTCCCTCAGGCAATCAAATACGGAACGGTTCGTTTCGGATGTCCAGTGAGATGAACGGGCCAGACAGCACTGGTATTCCGGCGGGAGCGGGCGTAGCGGGAGAACCGGGCGCCGCGGCGGAACCGGGCGTGGCCGGGGAACCGGGCGTGGCCGGGGAACCGGGCGTGGCCGGGGAACCGGGCGTGGCCGGGGAACCGGGCGCTGCGGGGGCGGCGGGTCCGGCGGCGGGCCCGGCGGGGAGACCGGGCGCGGCGGGACCGGGTGCTCCGCCCCAGCGGGGGCGGCCGCGAAGTGAGCAGGCCGACCGCGCGATCATGGCGGCGGCGCTCGAACTGCTGGCCGAACGGGGCGTCGCGGGCATGTCCATCGAAGAGGTGGCGTCGCGGGCCGGAGTCGGGAAGGCCACCATCTACCGGCGCTGGTCGTCGAAGGGCGCCCTCGCGCTCGACGCGTTCCTAGCTGAGTTCAAGCAGCAGCAGCCGCTGCCCGACACGGGGACGCTCCGCGGCGACCTGCGCGCCGAACTGCGGGCGTGGGTCAGGGCGGTGACCCGCACCCCGGCTGGGCGGATGCTCGGTGACCTCATCGGCGAGGCTCAGCACGACAAGGACCTGGCCGCGGCCTACCGGGAACATGTCCTCGAGCCGCTGCGCGGCCAGCACCGGATCATGCTCGACCGGGCCATCGCGCGGGGCGAGATCCCGGCGGGGACCGATCGGGAGGTCGTCCTCGACCTGCTGTTCGGCGCGGCCCAGCACCGCCTGCTGCTGGGACATCTGCCGCTCACGGACCGTTTCGTCCGGGACGTCGTCGAGGTCGTCATGGCCGGCATCCAGGGCCGGCGCCTTCCTGATCCGGGCGCCTGATCAGGGTGCGGACGCCCGGTCAGGGTCCGGGCGGCCTGATCCTGGTCCGGGCGCCCAAGGCCGTTTCCGCCGGGGGCCGGAGCCGACCTGGTCAGTCGTTCGCGCCGCTAGGGCCAGGCCTGGGCACGTTTGGATATCAGTAGGGGGTAAGTTGCTTTAACGGGATGTGAAGGGATACCCGATGGGGAAGTTTGCGCGGCAGTTCCACGACCTGATGTCTTCGATCCGATCTGCTTGGGGCGAACGTGCGCACGACGGGGTCACCGGGCCTGCCGGGCGACCAGCCCGGGGCGGACGACCGCGTCGGGACCTCGGGGACCTGCGCCGCAGCGAGGCCGCGCGCCGGGCCGAAGCCGCGCTCCGCGACGTCCGGACGGGCGACGCCGGACGCCGGGCCCAGGAGGCCATCCGGGACTTCCGGGAGAGCGAGACCGCCCGGAAGGCGCAGGAAACCGTCCGCGACCTGCGGGACAGCGAGACGGCGCGCCGGGCCCAGGAGGCCGTGCGCGATCTGCGCGACAGCGAGACCGCCCGGAAGGCGCAGGAAACCGTCCGCGAGTTCCGCGAGAGCGAGCGAGGCCGCAAGGCCGAAGCGACGATCCAGGAGGCCGAGGCCGCCGCGCGCGCCGCGTACCTGCGCCTGCGCCGCTCCATGGGCGACCGCTAGCCCGCCCGGTACGCAGGGTCTTCCGTTCGATGGAGCTTTCCGCCTGGCTGGGTCCGCCGGTTGCTGTTACCTTCCGTGAACAGGCAACCGCACATGGGTCGGGCCGGTGTGTGAGTTTCTCACGCGGCACGTGGCATCGTGATACTTCGGCCAGCTTCTCCAGGCGACGCCGTGGCCAGCACATATAGGCTGAGTAAACGAAGAAGATGTTACTGATGTATCACTTGCGGTGATATACCTCTTGACCGACCGAAAATGTGAGCGATAACATCATCAAAATTCACCAGTAGCTCCGGTCCGTGAGGCGCCCGGCTGAGCCAGGCGCGGAGGCGGACCATTCCGCCGTGCCGCTGGCGGCAAAGGGAGGCACGAGGTGGCGTCGTCACCGCGTAACCCGGTCAGGCCCGGTCCGGACCGTCCGGCGCGGGCCAAGGCGGGCACGGCCGGCCGCCACGCCGACACCCTGGGCCGACCACCGGTCATGGCCGACGTCGCGCAGCTCGCCGGGGTCTCCCACCAGACGGTCTCCCGCGTACTCAACGGCCATCCCAATGTCCGGCCAGATACTCGAGTGAAGGTCCTGGAGGCAATCCGGCAACTGGCCTACCGGCCTAACGCCGCGGCCCGGGCCCTGGTCACGCGGCGCACCCACACCCTGGGCGTGATCGGCATCGACTCGCCGCTGTACGGGCCGGCCATGATGCTGAACGGGATCGAGCGCGCGGCCCAGCACGGATACTTCGTCGTCATCGCGAGCCTGCCCGCCCTGGACCGGCGCTCGATGCTGGACACCGTGGAGCGGCTCCGCGGGCACGCGGTCGAGGGCATCATCGTCATCGCGCCGCTGACGTCGGCGGTCGCGGCCCTCAGCCACGTCCCCGCCGATCTGCCGCTCGTCGCGGTCGGCTGCGGGACCCGGGCTCCGCTGACGTCGGTCGCCGTGGACAACGCGGACGGCGCGGGCCGCGCCACCCGCTATCTCCTCGACCTGGGGCACGAAACCGTCCATCATGTGGCCGGCCCCAGCACCTGGCTGGACGCCCAGGAGCGGGTCGAGGGCTGGCGCGAGGCGCTGAGCGGGGCGGGCGCCCGGGAACCGGAGGTCATCTCGGGTGACTGGACGGCGCGTTCGGGTTACGAAGCCGGCCGGGAGCTGGCCACGATGGATGACTTCACCGCCGTCTTCTGCGGCAACGACAATATGGCCCTGGGCCTGGTGCGGGCCCTGACCGAACGTGGCCGTCGCATCCCGGATGACGTCAGCGTGGTCGGGTTCGATGACGTCCCCGAGGCGGGCTACTTCCTCCCGCCGCTCACGACGGTCCGCCAGGATTTCGGCGAACTTGGCCGGCAGGCGCTGAGTGCGCTGGTCGATCAGATCTCCGGCGGGCCCGGGACCGGCGCCCACCTCCGGGTGACGCCGGAAGTCGTGGTGCGCGCGAGCTCGGCGCCGCCGCCGAAGCCGCGCCGGGCAGGCTCAGTGGAATCTTGGCCCCGGACCGGGGCATGACACCCGTGAGCCTGAGGCCAGGAAAGCGAGAAGCCGGAGAACGGAAGCGCCAATGGAGGCGGAGTTGGTTGTGAACGCTAACAACGAGGACCGGTACGTCATTGGCGTCGACTACGGCACCCTGTCGGGGCGCGCGCTCGTCGTCCGGGTCAGCGACGGGGCGGAAGCAGGCACCGCCGTGCACGAATACCGGCACGGGGTGATGGACGGTGAGCTGGCCGCCACGGGGGAGCCCCTGCCGCCGGACTGGGCCCTGCAGGACCCGGCCGACTACCTGGCCATACTGCGCATCGCGGTGCCCGCGGCGGTCAAGGACGCGGGCATCGACCCGGCGGCGGTGATCGGCATCGCCACCGACTTCACCGCGTGCACGGTCTTGCCCGCCGCCGCCGACGGCACGCCGCTGTGCATGATCCCCGGGCTTGAGGGACGGCCGCACGCGTACCCCAAGCTGTGGAAGCACCACGCGGCCCAGCCGCACGCGGACCGCATCAACGCACTGGCCCACGAGCGCAAGGAGCCATGGATCGAGCGGTACGGCGGCAAGATCTCGTCCGAGTGGCAGTACGCCAAGGCTCTCCAGCTGCTGGAAGAGGACCCCGAGCTCTACGGCCGGGCGGACCGCTGGATCGAGGCTGCCGACTGGATCATCTGGCAGCTCACCGGGACCGAGACGCGCAACGCCTGCACCGCTGGCTACAAGGGCATCTGGCAGGACGGTCACTATCCGTCGCGTGACTTCCTGGCCGCGCTCAACCCGGACTTCGCCAGCTTCGCGGCCGACAAGCTGGAGCATCCGATTTCGGCCCTGGGGACGCGCGCCGGCTCCCTAACCGCCGAGGCCGCCGAATGGACCGGGCTGCCCGGGGGCATCGCGGTCGCGGTCGGGAACGTCGACGCGCACGTCACCGCGCCGGCCGCGCGCGCCGTCGAGCCGGGCCAGATGGTCGTCATCATGGGCACCTCAACGTGCCAGGTGATGAACAGCGACGGCCTGGCCGAGATCCCGGGCATGTGCGGCGTGGTCGACGGCGGGATCATCGCCGGTCAGTGGGGGTACGAAGCCGGCCAGAGCAGCGTCGGCGACATTTTCGCGTGGTTCACCGAGCACGCCGTACCCGGCTCCTACCGGGACGAGGCTGCCCTGCGGGGCATCTCCGCGCACGACCTGCTGACCGAGGAAGCCGCCGCCCAGCCGGCCGGCGCGCACGGGCTCGTGGCCCTGGACTGGTTCGGCGGCAACCGGTCGGTGCTCGTCGACCACCACCTGTCCGGTGCCATCGTTGGGCTCACGCTTGCCACCCGGCCGGCCGAGATTTACCGGGCGCTGCTGGAGTCGACCGCGTTCGGGACGAGGGTCATCGTCGAATCGTTCGGCTCGGCGGGTGTCCCGATGACCGACTTCATCGTGGCCGGCGGCCTGCTCAAGAACGAGCTGCTGATGCAGATCTACGCCGATGTCCTGCGCCGCCCACTGAGCGTGATCGGTTCCGACCAGGGACCCGCGCTCGGCTCGGCCATCCACGCGGCGGTGGCGGCCGGCGCGTACCCGGACGTGCCCGCCGCCGCGCAGGCCATGGGAAAGCTCCGGCGCGAGGTCTACCACCCCGACCAGGCGAACGCCGCCGTGTATGACGAGCTGTACGCGGAGTACGTCACGCTGCACGACTACTTCGGCCGCGGCGGCAACAACAGCATGCACCGGCTGCGCGCGCTCCGCGACCGGGTCCTCGGCTCCCGCGCTGATGACCCCGATTCCGGCGACACCACGTCCGGATCGCTCGACAACGAAACGGGAGGCCTCTGATGAGTGCTGCCGCGAACGGCGGCGGGGCGGCCACGGAACTCGTCGCCGAGCTGCGCGAGATCGTGGCCGATCTGCACGCCGAACTGCCGCGCAACGGGCTCGTCGCCTGGACCTCAGGGAACGTGTCGGCCCGGGTCCCGGGCGCTGATCTCATGATCATCAAGCCCAGCGGCATCGGCTACGACGACCTGACGCCCGAGTCGATGGTCGTGTGCGACCTGGATGGCAACACGGTCAGCGACGGTTACAGCCCATCCAGCGATACGGCGACGCACGCCTACATCTACCGCCACATGCCCGAGGTCGGCGGCATCGTGCACACCCACTCGACCTACGCGACCGCGTGGGCCGCGCTGGGCGAGCCGATCCCCTGCGTGATCACGGCCATGGCCGACGAGTTCGGCGGGGAGATCCCGATCGGGCCGTTCGCCCTGATCGGCAGCGACGAGATCGGGCGTGGCGTGGTCGCCACGCTGACCGGCCACCGCTCCCCCGCCGTCCTGATGCGCAGCCACGGCGTGTTCACGATCGGCCCGACCGTCCGGGACGCCGTCAAGGCCGCGATCATGTGCGAGGACGTGGCCCGGACCGTGCACGCCGCGCGCCTGCTGGGCACCTCCGAGCCGCTGCCGCCGGACCAGGTAGACGCGCTGCACAAGCGCTACAAGGAGCACTACGGCCAGCACTGAACGGCAGCTAGCACCGAACGGCGGCTAGCACGGAGCCGCCGTCACGCCCGCCGCCGGGCACCAGCCCGCGGGGAGACCAGCACCGCCAGCACCGGGCTTCGGGACCGAAAGAGCCGCGCGGCCAGGGCACGTCCCGCTAAGTACGTTTCGAAAGGAGATTGAGATGGCTGATCGCAAGCCGCGCATCGGCATCCTCGGCATCATGCAGGACCTGTACGACGACATGATCCCCGGGATCGCCCAGCGCCAGGAGGGGTACGCCGGCCAGATCGCCAGTCATCTGTCTGACGTCGCCGAATTCATCCCCAGCAAGGTGATCAAGTACCGCCAGGACGCGGAGCGCGCGATGCGCGAGTTCGAGGACTCCGACCTGGACGGGGTGCTCGTCGTCATGCTCACGTACGGGCCGGCCATGCGGGTGGCGCGGCTGCTGAGCGAGTCACGGCTGCCCGTCTGCCTGGCCAACATCCAGCCGGAGCCGTCGGTCACGCCCGCCTGGGACATGGCGGACATGACCTACAACCAGGGTGTGCACGGCGCCCAGGACACCGCGAACGCCATGGTCCGGGCGGGCAAGCGCTTCCAGGTCCTGACCGACGACTGGAAGAGCGACAGTTTCCGGGCCGACGTCGGGCGGTGGGCGCGGGCCGCCGCGGCCGTCACCGCGTGGAAGTCGCTGAAGACCGCGATCTTCGGCTACGCGATGAACGACATGGGCGACATCCGCGTCGACGAGAGCGCCCTGATCAGGACGCTCGGCCCGGAAATCCTCGCGGTCGCGCCCGGCGACCTGTACCGCGGGATGGAGCAGGTGACCGGCGCGCAGATCGCCGAGGTGATGGCGTTCGAGGACAAGAACTTCGAGATCGACCCGCGGCTGTCGCCCGAGGAACGCGAGGATCACGCGCGCATGCAGGCGGCCCTCGAACAGATTCTGAACGAACGTGGGTTCGGGGCCTACACCGCGCACTTCGACGCCATCGGCGAGGACGGCCGGTTCACCCGGCTGCCGCTGGCGGCGGCGTCCAGCCTGATGGCCAAGGGCTTCGGCTACGCGGCGGAGGGCGACGTCCTCACCGCGTGCCTGGTCTACGCCGGGCACCTTCTGATCGGGGACGCGCACTTCACCGAGATGTACGCGATGGACTTCCCGACTGACTCGATCTTGCAGAGCCACATGGGCGAGGGCAACTGGAAAGTGGCTCGTTCGGACCGGCCAGTGAAGCTGATCAAGCGGTCGCTCGCCATCGGGCGGCTGGCGGACCCGCCCACGTTCAAGTTCCAGCTTCAGCCGGGCCCGGCCACGCTCGCGACGCTGGTCTCGCTGGAGGGCGAGAGGTTCCGGCTGGTGTGCGCCGAGGGCGAGAACCTGGACAGCCAGGAACTTCCGGCGCTGGAGATGCCATACGGGCAGTTCCGTCCCGCCTCGGGCCTGCGCGCCTGCCTGAACGGCTGGCTCCGCGCGGGCGGCCCGCACCACGAGGTGATGAACCTGGGCCACCACGCCGCCGACTGGCGCGACTTCTGCGACATCGCCGGCATCGAGTTCGTCCGGGTCTGACGCTGGTCTTGAGTTCTCCGGGAAGTCCCGACGCGGAACTTCCCGGAGAACTTGGGGACCCGGACGGGCTGCCCGCGCTGCTGCGTTACGAGGCCCGACTGGACTAGCTTGGCCGGGAGGAGCCGGGCTGGGCTCAGCGGGGAGTCAGGGCATGGGCTCCGGGGGCGGGGCCGGGACGGCGGTGCCGGGGACATTGGCGTGGTTCGCCGACTGCTTGAAGGTGAGGCGGCCGTTGCGCATCACGCCGATGCGCTGGGCACGGCGGGCGACGACGCTGTCGTGGGTGACCACGATGAGGGTCAGGCCGTATTCCCGCCAGAATTTCTCCAGCAGGACCAGGATCTCATCGCGGGTGTCCTCGTCCAGGTTGCCGGTCGGCTCGTCGGCCAGCAGCACCTTCGGCTCCTTGACCAGGGCACGGGCTAGGGCGACACGCTGCTGCTGGCCGCCGGACAGCTCCGACGGCAGGTGCTGTGCGCGGTCCGCCAGGCCGAGGTCCGCCAGCGCCCTGGCCGCCTTGTCCCGGCGGTCGGCGCCGGGGATGCCCAGCGGCACCAGCGCCGTCTCCACGTTCTCCTGCGCCGACAGGGTCGGGATCAGGTTGAAAGTCTGGAACACGAACCCGATCTTTTCCGCCCGCAGGCGGGTCAGGGCCGTCTCCCGCATCTGCGCCAGATCCTGGCCGTCCAGGTCGACGACCCCGGAGGTCGGCCGGTCCAGGCCGCCGAGGATCTGCAGCAGGGTGGACTTGCCGTGCCCGGTCGGGCCCTGGATCGCCAGCCAGTCGCCGTCCTCGACGACCACATCCACGCCCCGCAGCGCGGCAACCGTCCCGCGCCCCTTCGGGTAGTCCTTGGTAACTCCGCTGAGCTTATACATGACCGCATCCCCACGTTCCGGGCGAACCGATGTAGTGTCCACGTCGTCGTGGCGCAGTGGCCGAAGTTTGCCGCTGTGACCGGGCGCGCCGCCGTGGCGCTCGGGTGGACCGCATGCTCAGGCCACCTTGGCCAGGGCCGCGGCCGGGCTGAGCCGGGCGGCCCGCCAGCTGCCGAACGATCCGGCGATCAGGCCGCCGGCGATGGCCAGCAGCACAGCCAGGATGATCACCTCGGCTGTCACCGTGGCGGTGAGGTGCACCGCCACCGTGTGGGCGGCGGTGACACGCCGGAAGCCGCCGCCACCGCCACCACCGCCGGCGCCGCCGAAGCCGCCGCCACCGGCGCCGAACTGGCGGGCACCGCCGGGCGTCGCGGAGCCGGTCGTCGACCCGACCGAGGCCGACAGCGGGGGGGCCAGCTTGTTCACCAGTTCGATGCCGGCCAGACCGAGAATCACGCCGATCACGCCGCCGATGATGCCGATCGCGATCGACTCGCCCATCACCTGCCCTGTGATCCGGCGGCTGCGCCAGCCCAGCGTCTTCAGCGTGCCGAACTCACGCACCCGCCGCGACACGGCCAACATGGTCAGCAGGCTGGCCACCAGGAACGCGGCCACCAGCACCGCGATCGCCAGCCACTTGCCGAGGTTGTTGGCCAGGCTGGAGGTACTGGCCAGCGAGCCGGTGACCTCGTTGGCCAGGTCACTGGAGTTGGTCACCGTCGAGGACGGGACCGCGCCGGAGATCTCCTTGGACACCGCGAGAACGTTGGCCGCGCTGTTGGCCGCGACGTAGATCGTGTTCAGGTCGTTCTTCAGGCCGGCCAGGGCCTGGGCGCGGGCCAGCGGGATGTAGGCGTCGGAGTTGTTCTGGCCCGACGGCTCGCTGACGATCCCGATGACCTTGAAGCTGGTCTTGGCGATGGTGATCGTGGACCCCACGCTCAGCTTGTTCTGCGCCGCGTAGTTGGAGTCCAGCACCGCGACGTTGGAGCTGGCGTCCGACGAGGTGAACGTGCGGCCCGAGCTGAGCTTGCCTGCGCTGAGCGGGCCGAGCTCGCCGTTGCCGATGTCCACGCCGTCCACGCCGAACGAGGTCGGGGTGAACGAGCCACGGAAGCTGCCGCCTCCCCCACCGGCCCCTCCCCCACCGCCGAAGCCGCCGCCGGTGCTGTTGATGGCCGGGACGGTGCCGGTGATCTTCGTGTCGGTCAGCGTGAGTCCGCCGGCCGCCGCCGCCACGCCGTTCAGCTTGGACACGGTGGTCACCGAGGATGAGCCGATCGTGCCGAGGCCGCCGCCGCGCAGCGTGTCAATGTCGATGGCGGTGCCGGGCGCGGGCCGGGTGCGGGTCCCGGTCTGGCCGCCGAAGCCGAACGACCCGGGCGAGATGGCGGCCGGGGCCTTGGTCACGGTGATGTCGGTGCCCTGCCCGTACAGCGCGTGCAGGACGCTGGCTTGCGCGTTCTTGACGCCGGACGACACGGCGGTCACGATGATCACCAGGCCGATGCCGAGAGCCAGGCCCACGGCGATGATGATCGCCTGGCGCATCCGCCGGCGCAGCTCCCGCCGGATGTATGTCAGGAACATCTGGGCTCCTACCGATGCCGGGCCCGCGCCGTCGGCGAGGCCGGTCCGCAGTGGCGGCGCAGTGCGCGCCGGGCGCGGGCAGGAATCCCCGCGCCGCCTCAGATAGTGGCGGCCGTCCCTGAGCGGATACTGAGGGTCAACTCCAGGGAATCCCCGATCTTGGACACGAATCGGTAATGGACGCGGACAGCGCAGAGCCCAGGCACAGGAAGCCTCGGCCATAGCCCGGCGGCACACGAAAGCCCCGGGGACACAGATGCCCCGGGGACACCAAATGCCCGGTGCACGCGAACGCCCGGGCACGCGAACGCCCGGGCGCTGGCGGGATCGTGCTCAGATGCCGCGAGCGGCGCGGATCGTCTCCTTGAGCGAGCTCATGGTGGCCAGCACGGCTGACGGCTCGTACCCGCAGTGCGCCATGCAGTTGGCGCAGCGCGGGTCCTTGCCCCGGCCGTAGGAGTCCCAGTCCGTCGTCTCGATTAGTTCCTTGTACGTCTTGGTGTACCCGTCGCTCATCAGGTAGCAGGGCTTCTGCCAGCCCAGCAGCGAGTAGGACGGGATACCCCAGGCGGTGCAGGAAAAGTCCTGCTTGCCTTCGAGGAAGTCCAGGAACAGCGGCGTGTGGTTCAGCCGCCACTTCTTCCGGCGGCCGTCGGCGAACGCCTTGCGGAACAGCTCCCGCGTCTCGGTCACGCCGAGGAAGTGGTCCTGGTCCGGGGCCCTCTCGTAGGCGTAGGCCGGCGAGATCTGCATCTCGTCGATGCCGAGGTCGTCGTTCAGGTAGGTCAGCACGTCGATGATGGTCTGCGGGGTGTCGGTGTTGAAGAAGGTGGTGTTCGTGTTGACCTTGAAGCCACGCGACTTGGCCAGCTTGATCGCCGCGACGGCCTCGTCGAACACGCCCTCCTTGCAGACCGACTCGTCGTGCCGCTCCTTGAGCCCGTCGATGTGCACGACGAACGCGAAGTAGGGCGACGGCTTGAACTTGTCGAGCTTCTTCGGCAGCAGCAGCGCGTTCGTGCACAGGAACACGAACTTCTTGCGGTCCAGCAACTGGCGGACGATCTCGTCGATCTGCGGGTGCATCAGCGGCTCGCCGCCCGCGATCGAGACCATCGGCGCGCCGCACTCCTCGACCGCAGCGACGGCCTGCTCGACCGGCATGCGCTGCTTGAGGACGGTGTGCGGCTGCTGGATCTTGCCGCAGCCCGCGCACTTGAGGTTGCAGGCGAACAGCGGCTCCAGCTCGACGATCAGCGGGAACTTCTCATTTCTGGTGAGCTTCTGCTTCATCAGGTAAGACCCGATGCGCATGCTCTGGCGCATGGACACGCTCATGAATGCCGTACCTCCTTGGGCAGGCTGAATCGGATTGACTCCGTCGTGGTGACGCGCTCGTCCACCTCGACGGGACCGAGCCCGCCGAGCACGTCGATGATCTCGCTGACCACGGCCGGCGGCGCCGACGCGCCTGCGGTCAGCCCAATGGCGGACACCCCAGCCAGCCAGCCGAGCTGGATGTCCCCCGGGCCGTCAATCAGGTGAGCGGGGGTTCCCGCCCGCTCGGCGGTTTCCACCAGCCGCCGGGAATTCGATGAGTTCGCCGACCCGGCCACGAGCACCAGATCGGCATCCGCCGCGACCGCGCGCACCGCCTGCTGGCGGTTGGTGGTGGCGTAGCAGATGTCGTCGCTGCCCGGCCCGCGAGCAGCGGGGAAGCGGTCCAGCAGGGCACCGGCCACTTCCTCGGCCTCGTCCGCGGCCAGGGTCGTCTGCATGAGGTAGGCGACCTTGTCCTCGTCCCGTGGCCGCAGGGCGGCGACGTCTTCCGGCGTCTCGACGAGCACGGTCGACCCGGGCGCCTCGCCGAGCGTGCCCTCGACCTCCTCGTGGCCGTGATGGCCGATCAGCGCGACCAGGTAGCCGTCCGCGGCGAAGCGCAGCGCCTCCTTGTGCACCTTGGCCACCAGCGGGCAGGTCGCGTCCACCACAGACAGCTCACGGCGCGCCGCCTCCCGCCGCACGGCGGGTGAGACGCCGTGCGCGGAGAAGACCACCGGCGCGCCGTCGGGCACCTCGTCGAGCTCGTCCACGAAGATGGCCCCACGCTGCTCCAGATCGTGCACCACGTGGGTGTTGTGCACGATCTGCTTGCGCACGTAGACCGGCGAGCCGCGCTGGGCCAGCACGCGCTCGACGATCTCGATGGCGCGTTCCACCCCGGCGCAGAACGACCGCGGCCCGGCCAGCAGCACCCGCCGCGAGCCGCACGCGGCGGCCCAGCGGTCCAGCACCGGGCCGGCCGCGCGCAGGGAGCGCAGCGCCGACAGCCCCCCGGTCAGCGCGCCCGGGTGCAGCAAAGGCCGGTCCGCGGTGTCGGAGATGGCCCGGATGACGGCCAGCGGGCGGCCATCGGCGGCGGCGGCGAGCTGAGCCGATTCCATGTCGGCCGCCGTCATCCCTGCTCGTGCGAGCCGGTCCCGTTCGGCATGGCGAACCAGGCGATCGACGGTGGCGATACGGCCCGCGCGGGCCCGCAGGCCCGCCCGGCGCAGCTCGCCGACCAGCAGCGGCGCGGACGGCGAGCGTAGCGCGGCACCATCACCGGGGCCCGCGTCACCGACGCTGGCCACCTCGGTGGCCACGACCAGGTCGCCCGGGATGAGATCCGGCGCCAGGCCCGCGCCGGTGCCGGTGATGGCCAGCATGCCGAACGGGCCCTGGCGGACCTTCTCCGCGTGACGGGCGGCCCGTGCGGGGCCGTAGCCCGTGCGCATGACGGTGGGCGGGTGCGCGTCGGCGCCGCTGGCTCCGCCGCCGGCCCGCGCGCTGTCGCGCAGGCCACGGCGAACGGCACGCGCCTCGAACAGCAGTGGCGCGCACACCAGCAACGGCGCCCGCGTCGTGCCGGCCCGCGGCACCGGCCGCAGGGCGCGGGCGCCCTCGCCGTCCCCGCCGTCCTGGCCGGGGGCATCGGGCGCGCCGGGCGCGCCGCCGGTTGCGAGCGGCGGTGAGTGGATCGGCTTGGTCATCTCGTGCCTCCCGGTATGTGCCCGGAGGGTGGGGCCTGCCCGTAAGAGGCGGATCCGTCCAGGGCTTCCCGCACGTAGCGGCCCAGCGCACTGACCGGGAACGCCAGCCGGTACAGGTGGTAGTTGATGTAGAAGTCACCGGGGAAACCGGTGCCGGTGAACTGCGGCTCGGCCCAGGAACCATCGGCGCGCTGGGTCGCGGCCAGCCAGGCCACCCCGCGTTCCACCGCGCGCACCGCGCCGCCGGCCGCCAGCAGCGCCAGCAGCGCCCAGGCCGTCTGGGAGGCGGTGGAGGTGCCGCGCCCGGCCAGCGCCGGGTCGTCGTAGGACCGCAGGTCCTCACCCCATCCGCCGTCGGGGTTCTGGTGGGCTTCGAGCCACGCGACCGCGCGGCGGATGGCCGGCGCCGACGGCAGCACCCCGGCGGCGATGAGCGCCGGGACGGCCGCGCCCGTGCCGTAGATGTAGTTCGCGCCCCAGCGCCCGAACCAGGAGCCGTCCGGTTCCTGGTGGCGCAGCAGCCAGACCACGCCGCGCCGGACGGCCTTGCTCGCGGCGAGTCCTTCGGCGGCCAGGGCCTCGACGATGTGCGCGGTGACGTCGGCGGACGGGGGGTCGATCACCGCGCCGAAGTCACAGATGGGCAGCTTGGTAACGATCTCGCGGGTGTTGTCCGCGTCGAACGCCCCCCACCCGCCGTCCTTGGACTGCATCCCGGTCAGCCAGGGCACCGCCCGGTCGATGGCCGGCCGCACGCTCGCCGGCCGGCCGTCCGGTGACCCCGGCAATGCCACCCGGCGCAGCGCGAGGATGACCTCGGCGGTGTCGTCGGTGTCGGGATAGCAATCGTTGTCAAATTCGAACGACCACCCGCCGGGCGCGAGATCCGGCAGGCGCACCTGCCAGTCGCCGGGACCGGGCATCTCCTCGCCGATCACCCATTCGGCCGCCCTGACCAGGGCCGGGTGATCGGCGGGCAGGCCCGCGTCGGCCAGCCCGACCATCACCAGCACCGTGTCCCAGACCGGCGACTGGCACGCCTCGAGACGGTGCACGGGCCCGTCGGGCGAGTTTTCCCTGACCGTGAACCGGTCCAGTCCGGCCAGGCCGCGCGCGATGATCGGGTGGTCCAGGCGGTAGCCGAGCAGGTTGAGGCCGATCAGCGAGTACACCCAGGGCGGCTGGATGCCGCCCCAGCAGCCGTCGCGCTCCTGCCGGGCGATGACCCAGTCCGCGCAGCGCCGTAGCGCGGCCCGCCGCACGGCCCGGGCGGGACGGCCCGCGCGGCCGATCAGGGCCCGTCGCTCGTAGGCGTGCATGGCCTGGCCGAGGCGGTCGAAGATGTTCGCCCACGGGTCGCCGGGGCGGTTTTGCGGAGTGACGCCGGTGCGCAGTTCCGGGATGCCGAACGGCAGCTTGCGGACCGGGCGCTGCGAGGAGACGATCGCCAGCGCGACGATCGTCTGCCGGGCCCAGCAGCCCCAGTCGTAGATGTTGAGCGGGAACCAGGCCGGCAGGTAGATCAGCTCCGGCGGGATGACCGGCAGGTCGTCCCAGGGCCACTCGCCGAACATGGCCATCCAGATCCGGGTGAAGACGCGGCTCGCCTCCAGGCCGCCCTGGGCGCGGATCCACATCGCGGCGCGCGCCATGTGCGGCGCGGACGGCTCGTCGCCGGCCAGCCGCAGCGCGACGTAGGCCTCGATGCTGGTCGACAGGTCGCCGGGGCCGCCGTAGAAGTTGGCCCAGGTGGCGTCGTCACGCTGCTGAGAGCGGATCCAGCGCGCCTCGGCGGCGGTGTGCACGGCGTCCCCGGCCCCGAGGAACTCGCGCAGCAGCAGGTCCTCGGCGTCCATGGTGACGTTGGTCTGGAGCTCGCCCTGCCACCAGCCCTGCTCGTCCTGCAAGCTGAGCAGGTGGTCACGGGCGCGCGCGAGGGCCTCGCGGGCCGCGTCGCTCGCCGGGCCCGTAGGACCCGCAGGGCCCACCGGGCCGCCGTCCGCCATCTCGCTCCGCGCGTGCGTGACCGTCATACCGCTCTCTCCTTCCTGCCCTGCGAGCCCGCCGATCCCGGTGAACCCCGTGCCTCATCCCCGGTTCTCGCCCCGGTTCTCGCCCCGGTTCTTCCCGGGGAGGAGGCCCCGTCCGTCGCCGTTTCCGCTTCCGCCAGCCCGGTTGCCCGCCGGGCGGCCATTACCACTGCCGGGCCGTGATGAACTCTGCGATCGCCATGAACTCGGCCCGCACGTCGTCCGGAATGTCGGCCTCGGCGAGGCACTTGCTCGCCGAGCTGAGCTGGGAGTCCGCCTCGGCCTCGGCCCAGCGCCGGCCGCCCGCGACCTCGACCAGCCCGGCCGCATAGGCCAGGTCCCGCTCGGTCAGCTGCTCTGGGCAGGAGAGCAGCCCGGCGAGTTCCCGGCCCTCCGGGGTGCCGCTGCCCAGCGCCGCGACCACCGGCAGCGACTTCTTGCGCGCCCGCAGGTCGGACTGGACCGGCTTGCCGGTGACCTCGGGCGCGCCCCAGATCCCGAGCAGGTCGTCGGTGAGCTGGAACGCCTGGCCGATGTGGGCCCCGAAGCCGGCCAGCCCCATGGCCAGCGACGGCGCCGCCCCGGCGTGGATGGCGCCGATGCTGCACGCGCAGGCCATCAGCGCGGCCGTCTTGTCGCCCGCCATCTCCAGGCATTCGGCCAGGCCGACGTCGTCCCGTTTCTCGAAGGCGAGGTCGGCGCCCTGCCCGGCGATGAGCCGCTGCACCGCGACGGACAGGCACCGGGCGGCCCATAGCCCGTGCGGCGCGTTGTCCTCCAGCAGCAGTTCCTGGGCCAGCGCGAGCAGCGCGTCGCCGGCCAGGATGGCCGCGCCCACACCGAACACCGTCCAGGCGGTGGGCCGGTGCCGGCGCTCGGTGTCGCCGTCCATGATGTCGTCGTGCAGCAGGGAGAAGTTGTGCACGAGTTCCACGGCCACGGCCGAACTCACGCCGCGCTCGGACGGCGCCCCGGCGGCGCGCGCCGACAGCAGGGCGAGCGCCGGGCGCAGGGCCTTGCCCGCACCCTCGCCGGACGGATTGCCCTGGGCGTCGGTCATCCCGAGGTGGTAGGCGGCGACCGCCCGGACCTCGGGCGACAGCCGGGATACAGCCGCCTCCATCGCCGGGCCGACGATGTCCCGGGCCAGCCCCACGCCGGCCGGCATGACGGCGGTCACGCGGGCGCTCCCACCGGCAGTCCCGCATCCGGCATCGGGCTGCCTCCGCCCAGTCCGCCGAGTCCCCGTCTCAGCTCTATCGCCGCGCTCAGTCCGCTGCGCACCGCACCCTCCATCGTGTCCGGCCATCCGGTATCGGTCCATGCCCCGGCGAGCGTCAGGCCGGGTAGCGCGGTGGCCGCTTGCGGCCTCAGCCGCCCGCATCCCGGGCCCTGGCGGAACGTCGCCCGCCGCTCCCTGGTGACAAAGAATTCGCTGACCCGCGCGTCCCGCGCGCCGGGCAGCAGTCCGGCCAGAGCCGGCACGAAAATGTCCCGCAGCTCGGCCGCGGGCACGTCCACGTACGGTTCCGCCGCCGACAGCGACACCGCGAGGTACTGGCCGCGGCCGCTCGCGCCGAACCCGGAGATCTCGGTCCGGTCGAACAGCCACTGCACAGGCGAGTCCACGGCCGCCGCGAACGGTAGCCGGGTCACCCGCCGGTCGTAGATCACGTGCACATTGATGATCGGCGACGTGCCCAGATCCTGCCACGTCCCGGACGGCACACCCGCGGCCGCCGGCACCAGCCTGGCCGCCGTGTACGACGGGGTCGCGATGACCACGCCGTCCGCGGCGATGGTGCCCTGGCTGCCCCCGGTTCCGTCGCTGCCCCCGGTGCCATGGCCGTTCGCGCCCTCGTCCCCGTCGCCCCGGGCCAGGCGGACGAGATAGCCAGGGCCGGCCACCTCTACCGCGGCGGCCTTGACCCCCAGCCGCACCTCGGCGCCGAGACGGCGCAGCACTGCCAGGCCCGCGGTGCCGTGCAGCTCGCCGAGCGGCGCGAGCGGGACGCCGATGTCCGCGGCGTCCTTCCTGCCGAGCAGCGCGGTCTTCACCACGGTCGCGGCGAGCGCCAGCGACGCGTCGTCGCCGTCGATGTTCAGGGAGGATACGGTGAACAGATCCCACAGGACGCGCCGGGCCCGCTCGTCCTGCCCGTGCGCCGCCAGCCAGTCACCGAGCCGCTGAGCGTCCAGCGCGGGGTCGGCCAGGTTCAGCATGCGCATGGCGAGGGCGGCGCGGGTCACCCGGGCCCGTTCGGCCAGGGAGAGCAATGGGTAGCGGGCCAGCGCCGCGCCCATGTGCAGCGGACCCGGCAGCGCGTTGCGGCGGAGCTGCGCCGTGCCGCCGGGTGCGAGCACGGTGACGTCGAACCGGTCCTGGAGCCGGACCGACCCGGTCATCCCCAGCCGTGCCAGCAGCCCGCGGTACGCCGTGCAGCAGCGCAGGAACACGTGCTGGCCGGTGTCGACGACGAGCGCGCCGCGGTTGAACGAGGTGGTGGCGCCGCCCAGCCTCGGCCGGGCCTCCAGCAGCGTGACGGCGGCCCCGGCCTCGGACAGCGCGATCGCCGCGGTGATCCCGGCCAGGCCGCCGCCGATCACTGCCACGCGCCGCGGTCCAGCCGCGGCCTGGACGAGGGCCCGGGCAGGGGCGCTCACGACCGCTGCCCCTTGGCAGGCAGCAGCGGGCGGGCGAGCGAGCGCACGGCCACCATCGCCTTCTCCCGCGGGGACAGCGACAGCCGGCCGTGCAGTACGGCGGCCGGGTCGGCCGCGATGCGGTCCAGCAGCCTCCGGTAGATGCCGGCCATCGCGCCCGTGCACGCGGCGCTGCGCCCGTCGAGCAGGGGCAGCAGCTGCATGCCGGTCGCGTACCAGTCCCGCGCGCGGTTCACCTCGAATTCGATGAGCGATGCGAGCCGCGCCTCTTCGGCGGGATCCGCGGCCGGCTCGGCGGCCGGATCCGGCTCGGTGGCCGGCTTCAGCGTGCACCCGAAGCGGTCGAGGTCCTCAGCCGGGAGGTATACGCGGCCGTTGCGGTAGTCCTCACGGATGTCCCGGAGGATGTTCGTGAGCTGCAGGGCCACCCCGAGCGAGTCGGCCAGCGGTTCGGCCACCCGCATGTCGGGCGCGCCGAAGACGCCGAGAGACAGCCGCCCGATGGACCCGGCGACGCAGCGGCAGTAGTACCGCAGATCGTCGAAGGTGGCGTAGAAGGTGCCGTTGACGTCGGCGACGCAGCCGTCGATGAGTTCACCCAAGGCCTGCATAGGTATGGCGAACTGCTTGCCGGCATCGTTCAGGGCGACGAGAACGGGGTCGTCTTCGGCGGCCCCCGGGACGCCGGGCGCGCCGGGGCGCGTCATGCCGAGCACCTCGTTCCGGGCTTCCTCCAGCGCCGCGAGCTTGGCCCGCGGCGCCATCGTCCCGTCGCCGATGTCGTCGATCCGGCGGGCGAAGGCGTAAAGGGCGGCGAGGGCCTGCCGCTTGCCCGCGGGCAGCAGCCGGATGCCGTAGGCGAAATTACGCGCCTGCGACCAGGTGATTTCCTCACAGGCCCGGTAGGCCTCGGCGGTGTCCATTGTCCTCACCTCCCCCGCACGTACGCGTGGATCGCTTTCGCGACCGTTTCCCGCTTGTCCGGCCGCGGGGTCATGCTCAGTACGTCATGGCCGCTCTGCGCAATCGCGGACAGCGCGGCCCGGCCGCCCGCCAGGTAGCCCGCGACCGCCAGCCGGCCCCAGCCGCGCAGCGTGCCGACGAGGGGCGCTCCCTCATCCAGCAGGGCGGACGCCCGGGCGGTTTCATAGGCGATCAGCGCGCGGACGCGAGGTCCCGTCACGGACGCCGCGAGGTCCTCCTCCGTCACGCCGAACTGTTCCATGTCCTGCCGCGGCAGGTAGATCCGGCCCTTGCGGAGATCCTCCGCCACGTCCTGCCAGTGCTCCACGAGCTGAAGAGCAGTGCAGATGTTATCCGAGAGCCGCTCGCGCTCCGCGGACACCGCACCGAAGATGTGCAGCACCACCAGGCCGACCGGGTTGGCGGACAGCCGACAGTAACCGGCCAGATCCGCAAATGTCTCGTACCGGGTGACGATCTGGTCCTGCCGGTTGGCCTGGACGAGGTCGAGCAGGGGCTGCGCGGGGATCCCGCATTCGGCCACCGTGACGGCCAGTTCGCGCAGGGCGGCCAGGTGCGGGGGCCTGTCGCCGCCGTAGATGCGCGCCACGTCGGCCTCGAGGTCGTCGAGGAGCCGGGACCGGGCCGCGGGGGTGATCTCATCCCCGATGTCGTCGGTCAGCCGCGCGAAGCCGTACAGCGCCATGAGGTGGCGGCGGTACCGGGCCGGCAAAATGCGCATGGCGACCGGGAAGTTCTCGGCTGACGCCTTGGCCGCCGCCTCCCGCGTGATCTGCTCGGCGGCCCCGGGCGTCGCCCCGGCTTGCGCTTGTCCGCGCGCACGCTCAGTACCGCTCGCGTTGCCAGCCATGGTCACATTTTCACGGGTGCCGCGTAATTAATGCAAACAATGACGCATGCGTCACCTGACGCGCGCGTCGGGGATTGGGCTATCGGGTGAGGCCAGCAGGCGTTTCCGCCGCGCCACGCGGGACCACGTTTACCCCTGCAGCCAGGCATGTTTCGCCGCCGTGCCCGCGCGCTTTTCCTGCCAACCTCATCAGAGTTTCCGCACGGCCACAAGGGCTGAGCAGGCACGTCCCGTTAATAATTTGCATAAGCAAAGCGCATGGTGATACAACTTGGATAGTCTCTGATCCCGCTGGGAACCACCCCGGGGAGCCGCCGCTGAGCAGCGGCGTTCGGTGCGCATCCGGCATCGGCGCGACACCGAATGGAAACCGGACCGATACATATCCGATACAGTACGGACGCAGGTTTATTGTCATGCGGCAATGACGCGCCGCGGAGAAACGGTCAACGCAGCGTGCGCGATAGCGGACGGCCGCACAATGCACTCGCGGATGACCGGTTACCCCATCCGTCCGGCCTTAGTGGGCTGCCGGTGTATGCGCTGCCGGGCGTAGCGGCGCACTTCCGCGCGCGGGCGATAGCAGCGGGAAACTGCCGCGTATTCCGTCCAAAGGTGTTACTAAGCGCTATGAACTGATGGCAATTCCCGTTTCTGTCCGGACCGGCGCCCTGGCGCCCGCAGTCGGCGCCGCGGAGCCGTCCGGTGAGCCGCGCCCCGCACGCGCCGCGCTGCCCCTCGCGGACGTGCAGCGGCTTGGGGCTGTCCTTGAACGCCGCACGCCGAGCACGTCTGCGAGGTCGGCTCGGAAGGCCGGCGCACTGGCGACCATATTGGTAGCGAGTTCATTCAGCCGGTGATCAGGAGCGCCAGATGAGGACGAGGGCGCAGTCGTCAGAGCTGCCCACGTCCCGCTGCAGGGTCGTGACCAGGTTGGCCGCGCCGGCCCGGAACCCCTTGGTGACCAGCCGCTGCGCCTCACCGAGGAGTTTGTCGATGCCGTCGTCGATGTCGCGCCCGGGCGCCTCGACCAGGCCGTCGGTGTAGAGCATCAGAGCGTCCCCGCGGCGCAGGACGCCTTCCTCGGGGTTGGTCGGGACCGCCTGCAGGTCGGGAACGACGCCCAGGACGATGCCGCGCGCCCGGGTGACGCGCCACCGGCCGCTGGCCGCCTCGTAGTGCACGGCCGGCGGGTGCCCGGCCGAGGCGACCACGTACTCCCCCGACGTCAGGTCGAGCGACAGGTGCACCGCGGTGACGAAGCCCTCCTGCCACCGGCCGCGGCGCAGGTACGCGTTGGCCGCGGCCAGGAAGTCGGTCCTCGGCACGGACCCGAGCAGGCCGCCCAGCGCCCCGGACAGCAGCAGCGCCCGCGTGCCCGCGTCGATGCCCTTGCCCGATACGTCGACGAGCGCGACCTCGAGGCTCTTGCCGTCGGAGCAGGAGACGACGAAGTCGCCGCCGAACGAGGCCCCGCCGGCCGGGCGGAGGATGACGTCCGAGCGCCAGCCGTCGCTCAGCGGCGGGAGCTTGCCCTGCTCGCGGATCCGGTCGCGCAGTTCGATGAGCATCTGGTCACCGCGCAGGCCCTGCAGCCCGAGCTTCGCCCGGGTCCGCGCCAGCACGTCGGCAAAGACCGCGGTCACCACGATCGTCGCGACGATGCCCGGGCCCGCCCGGTCCAAGGTGATGTCGTAGGCAACGGTGGCGGCGGCGATCACGAACAGCACGCGCAGGGCGCGGACCCAGAGCAGCATGCCGCCCGCGAGGATCGGCAGGATGATCACCCCGGGCGAGAACCACCACACCGACAGGTGCGCGGCCGCCGCGCCGATCGCCACGATGGCCAGCGCGAGACTAAAGGCCAGCCGCCGGTTCCGCGTGATGAACTGCCTGCTCAGCACCGCACGCACCTGCTGCCCACGGGCCCGGAGGCCACGGCGGACGCGCTGCGCGAAACGCGCGGGGCGGGAAATCATAATGGCGGCACTGTATCCGTAATCGGGCGTGATCGCCGGCCGACGCACCCCGGCCGACGGCGTCAGCCCTGGTCCCGTACGGGCTTCCGGCGGCCAAAACGGCTGGCCATTCGCCGTCGGCAGGTGTAGCAAGGCAAACATGACGGAGTCCTATCCGATCCGGCCCATCACCCCTGACGAGTTCGACCAATTTCACCTCGTGGACCAGCACGCGTTCCACGGCGCGCCCTTGACAGCGGAGCAGCGGCCTAAGATCCTTTCGCGGTTCGAGTTCGACCGGACCCTCGCCGCGTTCGACGGCAGCACCCCGGCCGGCATCGCCGCGGCCTTCAGCTTCCGCCTGCGCCTGCCCGGGGCCTTCGCGCCGGTGGCCGGGGTGAGCTGGGTCGGCGTGCTCCCGTCCCACCGCCGGCGGGGCATCCTGCGGCGGCTGATGCGCCAGCAGCTGGCCGACATCCGGGATCGCGGCGAGGCGCTGGCCGTGCTCTGGGCCTCGGAGTCCGGGATCTACGGCCGCTATGGCTATGGACGCGCGTCCTGGCACGACACGTTCACGATCCGGCGCAGTGAGGGAGCCCTGGCCCCGGACGCACCCACCGACCCGGGAATCCGGCTGCGGATCACCGAACCCGAAGTGGCCCGTGCGGAGCTGGGCAAGGTCTACGACACGGTGCTGGAGACGCGCCCGGGTTTCTTCGCCCGGAACGACCAGTGGTGGAACCGGGTCCTGGATGATCCCGAGACGAACCGGAAGGACGCGTCGCCGCTGCGGTGCATACTGGCCGAGGACGACGACGGCCCGCGTGGCTACGCGCTCTACTCCGGGGTCGGCCGCTGGGATGACGACCTGTTCCTGCCGGACGGCCAGCTCGACGTCCGGGAACTCGTCGCCGCCGACCCGCCCGCCAGCGCCGCGCTGTGGGCCGACCTGCTGAGCCGGGACCTGGTCACCACCATCCGCGCCGCTATCCGCCCCGTCGACGACCCACTGCTGTTTCAGCTGGCCGACCCGCGGCGGCTGCGCCCGGTGGTCACCGACGGCCTGTGGGCCCGCATCACCGACCTGCCCGCGGCGCTTTCGTTCCGCCACTACGCGTGCCCGGTGGACGTGGTCCTGGACGTGCACGACGAGATCTTCCCGGCGAACCAGGGCCCGTGGCGGCTCATGGCGGACGAGTCCGGCCAGGCCGTCTGCGAGCGCGTGGACAGGGCCGCGGACCTGTCGCTGGGCATCACCGAACTCGGCGCGGCCTACCTCGGCGGGACACGCCTCGGCGCCCTCGCCGCCGCGGGCCGGGTCACCCAGCACCGCGCGGGCAAGCTCGCACGGCTGTCCGCCGCCATGGCCTGGGATCCCGCCCCGTGGTGCCCCATCATCTTCTGACCTGCTTCTGGCGTGCCTTCTGGCCTCCTTCTGACCAGGGCGCCTGACGGCTTCTGACCAGGGCGCCTGACGGCCAGCCCGGTATTGTCGGCCGCCCGTGGCACACTGGGCGCTGGAGGACGTTATGTCAGGAATGAAGGTCACGCTCAGTGCGGCGATGCGGGCGCGGGATGTTTCGCGGCCGCAGGCCGAGCATGAAGAGGCCGCCCAGGAGGCCGCCGAACGGGCCGGGGCGCCGCCGCCGGCCGGGACGCCGCCGCGTTCCCGGGCGACGGGTAACTCCGGCGGGGAGCGGCCCGCGGCGGATGGACGGTCGCGGGAGGACACCGGAGGCCGTCCCATGGCTACCCCGAAGAGCGTGGGCGGGCGTCCCCGGCGCAAGCGCCACTGAGGACTGTCCGGGCCGACTGCTACGAGAGGGGCGGGAGCTTGCCGGTCTTCTCGTATTCGGCGACCTCGGCCAGCCGCCGGGCGTGCCGCGGGGCACCCGAGAATGGGGTCTCCACGAAGACCTTGGCGAAGGCGATCGCGTCGTCGACGGGATACATCCGGGCGCCCAGGCTCAGGACGTTGGCGTCGTTGTGCTGGCGGGCCAGCTGGGCGGTCTCCACCGTCCAGGCCACCGCCGCGCGGACGCCGGGGATCTTGTTCGAGGCGATCTGCTCGCCGTTCCCGGACCCGCCGATCACGATGCCCAGGCTGCCGGGATCCTTGACCACGCTGTCCGCCGCGCGCATCACGTACGGCGGGTAGTCGTCGTCTTCCTGGTAGACCGGGGGCCCGCAGTCCACCGGTTCATGCCCGGCTCCGGACAGCCAGGCCACCAGGCGGCCCTTGAGCTCGAATCCCGCGTGATCAGATCCTAGATATACGCGCACGAACGTTAAGGTACCGTGCTGGCCCGGAGGATGCTGTGCTGGCCCGGGGGGCGACCCCCCGGAACCCCCGCTGCGCTCCGCGCCCCGCGGCGGTACTCGCCGGCACACCGGCCGCTCACCGGGCCGGGGGCCCGAGGCCCTGGTTGGCCGCTGGCAGGGCTCTCAGTGCCGTCCGTTCGGGCAAAATTTGCGGGTCAGTCGAAGATGGGGTCGCGGGTGCGGGAGCGCTTCAGCTCGAAGAAGCCGTCGGTGCCGGCGATCAGCTGCACGCCGTCCCACAGCCGGGCCGCGGCCGCGCCGCGCGGGATCGGCGACACGACCGGACCGAAGATCGCCATGCCGTTCACCGAAATGACCGGCGTGCCGACCTCGTAGCCGACCCGGTCCACACCGTCGTGGTGACTGGCCCGCAGGGCATCGTCGTACTCGGTGGAGTCCGCGGCGTCGGCCAGGCTGGTGGGCAGGCCCGCCTCTTCGAGCGCAGCCTCGTACGTCGCGCGATCGCGCGGCGCCTTCTCATGGTGGAAACGCGTTCCCAGTGCGGTGTAGAGCCGGCCGAGCACCTCCGGGCCGAACTGCTGCTCGGCCGCGATGCAGATCCGGACCGGGCCCCAGCCGGTGGCCAGCAGTTCCCTGTACTGGTCGGACAGGCCTTCCTCGTCCGCGTTCAGCACGGACAGGCTCATCACGTGCCAGCGGGTCGTGACCGGGCGCACCTTCTCCACTTCATGCATCCACCGCGAAGCGATCCAGGCCCACGGACAGATAGGGTCAAACCAAAAGTCGACAATGGTGGTCTCCTCGGCCATGCGCGCTCCTCATCATGCGGCTCAACGAAGCTTGGCCGGGCCCGCGATCCGGGCTCCAGACCAGCGTACGCCCGCCACAACCCGGTACCAGCGCGGCTCATTCCGCACTCGCGTGGGAGGATGCTTGGGCGACGCGCTCCGGGGGAGCAGGCGAACCGTAGCCGCAGCACGACGAAGGGGATCCGTAGGTGGCAGCCAACCTCACCCAGGATGAGGCCCGTGCCCGGGCTGACCTCATCACCGTCTCGTCATACCAGGTTGAGCTGGACCTGACCGGCGGCGAGACCACGTTCCCCTCGGTCACCGTGGTGACGTTCCGCTGCAATGCACCCGGGGCGGGGACGTTCATCAACCTGACCGCGCCGGAGGTACGCGAGATCACCCTCAACGGGGCGCCGGTCAGCGTGGACGCTTTCGACGGGGACCGGATCACGCTCGCTGGCCTGGCCGCTGAGAACGAGCTCCGGGTGGTCGCGGAATGCGCGTACTCGCGCAGCGGCGAGGGCCTGCACCGGTTCACCGACCCGGCCGACGGCGGCGTGTACATGTACTCCGACCTGGAGACCTTCGATGCGCACCGGATCTACGCCTGCTTCGACCAGCCCGACCTGAAGGCGACCTACGAACTGACCGTCAACGCGCCGGACGGCTGGCAGGTCGTGTCCAACATGGCGCCCAGCGAGCGCGGGCCCGCCGGTGAGGCCGCCGCGCGGTGGCACTTCCCGCCGACCCCGGTCATGTCGACCTACATCACCGCGGTCGCGGCCGGCCCGTATCACATCGTGCGCGACTCCTTCGAGGACATTCCGCTCGGGATCTACTGCCGTCAGTCGCTGGCCGAGTACCTGGATCCGGAGGAGATCTTCGAGGTCACCAAGCAGGGCTTCGGCTTCTATCATGCGGCGTTCGGCGTGCGGTACCCGTTCGGGAAGTACGACCAGCTTTTCGTGCCCGAGTTCAAGGAAGGCGCGATGGAGAACGCGGGCTGCGTGACCTTCCTGGAGAGCTACATCTTCCGGTCCCGGGTCACCGACTTCGCCCGCGAGTCCCGCGCCGAGACGATCCTGCATGAGATGGCGCACATGTGGTTCGGCGACCTGGTCACGATGCGCTGGTGGGACGACCTCTGGCTGAACGAGTCCTTCGCCACCTGGGCGGGCACGCTGGCCGAGGCCGAGGCGACCCGCTGGACGTCGGCATGGACCACGTTCGCCCAGCTGTACAAGGCCTGGGCGTACCGCCAGGACCAGCTGCCGTCCACCCATCCCATCGCCGCGGACATCCCCGACATCTACGCGGTCGAGGTGAACTTCGACGGCATCACTTACGCCAAGGGCGCGTCCGTGCTGAAGCAGCTCGTCGCGTACGTGGGCCGGGACAACTTCCTGGCGGCCGTCCGGCGCTATTTCGCCGCGCACGCGTGGGGGAACGCCACGCTGGCGGACCTGCTCGCCGCGCTCGAGGAAACCTCGGGCCGGGACCTGCGCCAGTGGTCCCGGGAGTGGCTGCAGACCGCCGGGGTGAACACGCTGCGGCCCGAGTACGAGACCGACGCCGACGGCCGGTTCACCTCCTTCGCCGTCCGCCAGCAGGCCGTCCCCGGGTATCCGGTGCTGCGCTCGCACCGGATCGCGGTCGGGCTCTACGACCGGGGCGCGGAGGGGCTGGTACGGCGGCGGCGGGTGGAGACCGACATCACCGGGGCGCTGACCGAGATCCCCGAACTGGCCGGAGACCAGCGGCCCGACCTGGTGCTCGTCAACGACGACGACCTGACCTACGCCAAGATCCGGCTGGACGACCACTCCCTCGGGACGCTGATCCAGGCCATCAGCGAGTTCCGCGACCCACTGCCCGCGGCGCTGGCCTGGTCGGCCGCGTGGGATATGTGCCGAGACGCGGAGATGGCGGCCCGGGACTACGTGCGCCTGGTGCTGCTCGGCGTCGGCTCGGTGACCGACATCAGCGTGACGCAGACCCTGCTCCGCCAGGCAGCCCAGGCCGTCCGGCGCTTCGCCGACCCGTCCTGGGAGCCCGCCGGGCTGGAACTGATGACCGACACGCTGCACGAGCTGCTCATCGCGGCGGCGCCTGGCAGCGATAAGCAGCTCGCCTACGTCCAGGCGCTGACCGGGGTCGCGATCTCCGACCGGCACCTCACCCTGCTGGCCAGCCTGCTGGACGGAACGGCCATGTTCGAGGGGCTCGCCGTCGACACCGACCTCCGCTGGATGCTGTTGCACCGGCTGGTCAGCCGCGGGCGGGCCGGATTCCCGGAGATCGAGGCGGAGCTGGCCCGGGACGCGACCGACGCCGGTGAGCGGCAGGCCGCCGCCTGCCGGGCCGCCATGCCCGATCCGGACGTGAAGCGCGCGGTGTGGGAGGAGATCGTCAGCGGGAAGCTCGCCAACGCGACGTTTCGTGCGGTCCTGGGCGGGTTCGCCGATCCGGACCAGCGCTCGCTGACCGAGAAGTACCGGGACCCGTACTTCGGTGTGCTCGCGGACATCTGGCGGGAGTGGAGCTCGGACATGGCCCAGCGGTCCGTCGCGATCGGCTACACGATCTGCCCGGTCTCGGCGGAGACGATCCGCATCACGGACGAGTACATCGCGCGGACCCGGCCGCCGGCGGCGCTGCGCCGCCTGCTGATCGAGGGCCGCGACGACGTGGCCCGTGCCCTCCGCTGCCGCGAGCGCGACGCCCTCGCGACCTGACCGCCAGTTTTGCCCGCACTGACCAGCCGCAGGCTCGTGCCGTCCATGGTCTGGGCAGCGTTTTCGGTTGTATTCACTGAGAAGGCTGCCCGGATCCGGCTCCGCGGGTCTGAGGCGGGCGGGCCAGTGAGGCGGTGGCAGCCAGGATGACGATTTCGTCCAGGCGGCGGATGTGCTCGTGACCGTCCGGGGCAGGGCAATAGCCGTGCGGGTCCAGATGGACGGGCCGGACGCCGGCGGCGAGCGCGCCCACCACGTCGTAGCGCAGGCTGTCCCCCACGTGCACCACCGTGCTCCGGTCCGCGGTGGGCATACCGAGCGCGTCCAGGGCCAGGGCGAAGATCGCCGGATCGGGCTTGGACACGCCGACCACGGCCGAGTCGATGACGACGCCCACCTCGATGCCGCGCCCGCCGGCGCCCGCGCCATCACCGGGGGCGTAGCAGACGTCGAGCTGACGGAGTGCCTGCTCGACCTCTCCGGTGGAGTTGGACACGATGCCGACCGGCAGGCCGAGGGCGGCGATCCCGCGCAGGGCATCGACCACACCCGGACCCACGTGTGTCCAGGAGAATCCGTCCGTCAGACCCGCGATGCCCCCCGCGACGGCGGCCGCGTCAGCGGCCGGGACACCACAGGCGGTCACGAAATCCTGGAGGTACTCACGCCACCACTGGCCGCCCGGCGGTTCCCGGCCGGGCTGGTCGCAGTCGGCCATCGCCCGGTAGTGCGCCCGCTCCAGGTCGGCCACGGTGGGCTGCACACCAGCGGCGTACAGCGGCGGCAGCAGGAGTTCCGGCGACGGGAAGATCATGACACCGCCCGCGTCGAGCAAGATCGCGTTCACGCGGCGCCTGGCACGTCCGTTAGGCACGACGCAAGCCTAGTGCTCCCGGCCAGCAGGGATTCGGCGGCGCCGATACCTCTGCCGCATCCCGGGGGCGGTGCTCATACCTTGGCCGTGACCTCATCGGTGTCGCCAGCCGGGCGGGCGTCACCGCGGGGGCGGACATCCCACGCGCTCGGGGCGGCGGGCACGCCGCCGAACGCGTTCATACTGGCGGCCGGGCGGGCGCCGACAGCACTCAGGCCGCGCGTGGTACTGATCATCTGCACCTGGTTCCGGCCGTCCCGCTTGGCGCGGTACAGCGCCGCATCCGCGGCCGCGAGCAGTTCGCTCAATTCACGGCGTGAGCCGGCGTCCAACGCCGCCACCCCGACCGAAACGGTGACCTGAACCGCCTGGCCGTCCGAGGTGCGCAGGGACACCCCCGAGATGTGGTCGCGCACGCGGTCCGCGATACGGAACGCGTCCACCGCCCGGGTGTGCGGCAGGAGCAGCACGAACTCTTCCCCGCCGAACCGGCCGGCCGAGTCGTACTCTCGCAGCACGCCGGGCAGGCACCGGGCGATCTCCTTCAGCACCTCGTCCCCGAACAGATGACCGTAGGTGTCGTTGACCTGCTTGAACCAGTCGATGTCGAGGACCGCCACGGCGAGCGCCATCCGGGCCCGCACCGCGCGGGCCACTTCGGCCTCCGCCTCACTCTCCCAGGTGCGCGCGTTCAGCAATCCGGTCTTGGCGTCTGTTCGCGAGTCGTTCAGCAGCTGGGCATGCCGGAGGGAACGCTGCAACAGGGCCACCACGGGCAAGGCGACCGGGACGAGGAAGACGTTGCTCGCCACGCCGTATGTGACCAGGGCACCGATGCACTGCTCGGCCAGGTCGTTATACAGCGGTTCGCGGCTGAAGAAGGACGCGCGGATGTCCGCCGTCGGATCGGAGCCTTTGATGGCGGCGATCATGAAAACCTTGTTGACGGTGGAGTACACCAGAATGGCGGTGACCAGGATGAGGCACCAGGCCAGGTTGTCTACGGCTCCGTGCGGCGCGGCTGGCAACAGCACCTGCCGCAGCCAGCGGAACACTACACCCGCCGCGACAAAGGAAAGGCCGACGACCGCGGCGCTGTACGCACGCTTGTAGATCGCGATCTGCCGGACCCGCCACTGCAGGAAGGCGTAGTAAGTTGCGGTCATGACCAGCACATAAACCGGCGGGAGCAGGATCGCCGCGGGAAGGCCCCAGGCACTGTAGACGTCCTTGATTAGGCCCTTCCTATGGCCCTCCTGCCGCGTCAACTCGACCGTGATCGCGACGCATGAGACCAGCAGCCCGAACAGGATCAGGTCATGAGGGCTGAAGCGAAGGCTGATCGCAGCGGCCCCGATAGCGGCAGCGTACGCAGTGACCGTGACCACTACGAGGCTGGCGAGCCAGTTCGGCAGTGTCCAGAGAGCCCATCCCCGCACAGCCTCTGCCCGCCGAGCTAGATGGCGGCGGGGAAGCTGCATCAGCCCTCCTTGGCAGGTCGGCGGCGCCGAAATCGGCCTGGTAGCAGGGCGTACGCCTCTTGCCCCGGCACGTCACGATCAACGATACCCATTGTCAGGCCACGGCTACACCTCGGCGCGGAATTTGCTCTGACATGCTCGCTATCTGCACTGAAACATCTACCTTATGAAAGCATCCGGTACTGCGATATTTCCGACATACCTCACATTTTGCCACCTCGTACCGGGGCCGCATGCTTCACGGAGCCTCAAAAGTTGGAGCAGAGGGAAGGATGCCATGCGCAGCGACGCCTGGGGCTGACCCCGCCACCACCACCACCACCCGCCCGACGCGAAAGGACACGCCATGCGCAGCGACGCCTGGGGCTGACCCCGCCACCACCACCCGCCCGACGCGAAAGGACACGCCATGCGCAGCGACGCCTGGGGCTGACCCCGCCACCACCACCCGCCCGACGCGAAAGGACACGCCATGCGCAGCGACGCCTGGGGCTGACCCCGCCACCACCACCCGCCCGACGCGAAAGGACACGCCATGCGCAGCGACGCCTGGGGCTGACCCCGCCACCACCACCCGCCCGACACGAAAGGACACGCCATGCGCAGCGACGCCTGGGGCTGACCCCGCCACCACCACCCGCCCGACACGAAAGGACACGCCATGCGCAGCGACGCCTGGGGCTGACCCCGCCACCACCACCCGCCCGACACGAAAGGACACGCCATGCGCAGCGACGCCTGGGGCTGAAGGTCAGCTGGGCCATCTGATGGCCTTGATTGGCAGTTTTGCTCGTTAACCCTGGTCCTGATTTCAGGAACTGAGGTCGATGAACCGAAATCTGGGTGACGGCGTGCCCGGCCCAGAGAGGTAGAAGCAAGACGACGGGCTTCACGCCCGCCCGCGCCCCGCCGACCGGCGAGGCGATATGCGTGTAAGGGATTGCACGCCGTTGCCACCGCGAGGATCACGAGCGCCATGTGGTCCGTGTTGTTTCCGGCGGCCACGTCAGCCGGGACCGGCCAGACCGCGTGACCGCACGGCCTAGCCACAGGCCAGCGACGATCTGCAGACAGGCCACCAGGAGCGGGACCAGGACACGGTCATGAGCACCTGGTTTGACCGGTACCAGGGAGCCACGCTGTTTCCTCATCTGCCGGTTACGGCGGGTACCTGGTGTGCTTATGCTTGCACCTTCCCCGGTCATTTGCGCGGCCAGTACCCCAGGTCTGGTGGGTCGCTAGGCGGAGGGTGTGCGGTCGGTGTGTGCCCTTCTTTGGGTGTCCTGGGGTCCGGGGTGTCCCCGGGCGTGGTGTCGGCGAAGGGCTGACCGCGTGCGCGGAGCACGGGGGGGTAATAAACACTAGGGGCGCCGAGCCCTCGGACGCGGGGTCCGGGGCGGCAGCCCCGAGGGAAACTGGCCATCGCGATGGGCCAAGGAGCCGGATATGCCAGTCCCGCATGACGGTGAACACGACACACGGAATCCGTACCGTGGTTCTTTACTTTCTTCTTACCTTCTATTGTCACACCCGGCACCCCTCCTGCTTTTGCCCCTAAGATTCCCTTACGTACCGGTGACGTGTGTCACCGGACGGATACCAGGAGTGACTTGAATGCCTTCCTTTGCGGCTGGGTGCGGGTGACCCCCCCGCCAGTCCGGGTACTGCCACCCCGACGTCCCAACCAGCCACAGCACAGCGTTTTCGTCCTTGTCAACGTAGGTGCGGGCCCGTGCGTCCCATGAGGGTCGAATAGTACGTCGCGGGTGCAATCAACGATGGGGGATGGCTATGGACCAGGTGACGATCGAGCGGGTCGCGATGGTCCAGGCGCACATTCTCGACGCCACCCTCAAAACCTCAGCTGACAGCATGCTCTCCCCGCCCGAGCAGAACAGGCTGCTGGCGCAGGGCTGTGCCGAGGCCTGTGGCCTGCTCCGGGACTGGCTCGGGAGCGGATGGTTCGGCCAAGTGCGGCCCGCCGATGACGGCCTGCTCGCGGAGGCGGTGCCGACCGCGGAGCAGTTCACCCAGTTGCTGGGGCCCATCTTCGAAGACGCCCTGAGCCATGCCGCTCGGGCCGGGATCACGATTGACACGTCATCCCTGCAGGATGCCCGCGTGAACGTCGCGGCCCTGGCGCGACGGTACCGCCGGATGAAGCGCCGGGAACTGTTCGATGCCGCTGAAGAACGCGTGAGCGCTTTGAGAGACGAAGTGTGCCAGGTGGCCACGCGGCTGGGGGAAATACTCCGGGCCGGGGAGGAGCCGGGGCCCCGGGCTGAGCGGTTGCGGCACATGGCGCGGCGGGCGCTGAAGAAGGTCCGGGACTTCCTGCCTGTGCTGGTGCTCACCATGGCTGGGGCGATGCTGGGCGTCGGGCCGCACCAGATGGCGCAGAACGTCTCCGAATGGGGCCACGAGGCAGCCAGCGTCGTGCTCGTGTACCACGTGGCTGAGCTGGCCCAGCCCACCGTCCGGGTCGCCCCGCCCCGTGTGGGCCCGCAGGTGCACTGAGAACGGACCGGCGGCTAACGCATGCCGGGGGCGCGGTATTCGCGGAAGAAAAAGAAGAAGGGCGGCCCTTCCGGGAGCGAGACAATGCACTGTCCGCGTGTGAGGCCGGACAGTACCCAGTCCTCGATGACGTTGCCCTCGACCACGATCTGCTGTACGCCCTGGGCCCTGACCGCGTTGAACGTCGTGATCTGCTTGCGGTTGGCCCCGAACCGGTCCCGGACGAGCTGGCGGCTGGTGCCATCCATGAGGCGAAACGCGAAGACTGTGCCGAAACCCGACAGGATGCTCTCGCCTATCCCGGTCTGGTACGCATGCAGGACCTGGTTGACGTTCTGCGTTCCGACCAGGAACTTGAGCCCGAGACTGCGGCCGAAGTTGATTCCCTCACTGATGTGTGAAAGCTCTGGCAGTAGCGCGAACTCGTCCAGCACGAAGAAGACGTTGCCCCTGGTCCCCTGCCGCCCGAGCCCCAGCGCTTCCTTAATCGCCATGTCCATGAGAATCCGGTAGATCGGTGACAGGCGGCTGCCCATGGCGATGTCGTATTCGATGAACAACGCCCGGGCCCGTTTCGCGCGGACGAACTGGCGCACCGAGAAATCGCCTGCCTTCCGGAACACTCCGGAGAACGACTTGTTCAGCGTCTGCTGCAGAAAGGCCAGGACATTTTCGGGGGTTTTGTCACCTTCGAGATACCGGGCGGAGCCGGCCAGATTCGGATGCTCCTGCAGCATCTCCAGCAGTTCCCCGATCTGCTTTTCGAGGGTTTTCCGCAGGTCGTGGTTGGAACATGGGGCATCATCATCGGACATGATCTCGACGACAGCCGCGAAGATGTCACGAGCTGCGGCGGCGAAGAAGTAATTATCGCTGCCCCGGGAAATCTCTTCGCTGAAGACGGTCGAGGCTATTTCGTAGATCTGGTCGCTCCGCTCCGCCTGGTCCTGACCGAGCAGATCGCGGAAGAGATTCCAGGTGACGCCGCCCGGGACGTTCTGCGGCCTGCTCGACAGAACGGCGTCCCCGGTCCGGTAGAAGGCTTCGAGGAAGTCGCCTTTCGTGTCGAAAACGACGAAGACGTCGTCCGGGCCCGCCTCCCTCCGCAGCGTCTGGACCAGCTGTTTCATCGCGTTCGTCTTGCCGGTGCCGATTCCGCCCAGGAAGAGGATGTGCTTGCTGAGCGTGCTGTCGTCGAAGTAGATGTTCTCGGCGTGCCCCTGAACCATCCCCAGCGGGCTGGAACTGGCCGGGGATGTGGGCGATGGCGGGCGGCCGCCGCGCACGGTGTCGCCTTCCAAGATGGTGACCCGTGCGTTCTTCTGGGCCGCTGCCGGGCCGGTGTACGTGGCGTCCGATCGCGGGGTGTTCATCGCGCCGCGGCTCAGTTCGCGGCGTGGCCGCGGGCGGCCGTCCCGCCGGCCGGGGCCACGGCCCAGTACTCAGCGGCCAGATGTCCCCTTGTCTGGAGGTCGAGGATCAGCGCGCCAAGCTCCGAGATGAGCCGGTCCGAGTCCTTGCCGGGCCGCCCGACGGTGACGTCAAAGGCCGTCTGGGCGCGCAGGAACACCAGCACCGGATAGATCAGGAAGCTGAGGAGAGCCTCGAGACCGCTGCGCTGATTCTCGAAGTGGCCGAACCCGATCGCACTGACGGCTTGTTCCCGGGAATGGATCTTCACCCCGGCCCGTCCGCGCTGCGCGGCACCGCCGAATATCGCGGTAAAACCCGATCCCGCCAGGAAAAGGAAGATGATAAATGCGGTCCACACGTGGTTGATGAGCGAGCCGAGAGCAAACAAGGACACCAGAACGGTAAAGAAGATAAGAAGAATACTGGTCTTGCGGGTGACGAAAGCCTGGAGACCGGATACGTCTTCCAGCCTGGTTTGCTGCACGAGTGAGCTGGCCCGTTGCGTGCCGCGCCCCGCGGCCCGCGCGAAGAAGACGATCCTGGCATCCGTCACGTAGAGCGTGCCCTCGCCTCTGCTCTGCGTCCGGAGCTGCACCGCGCGGTACTCCCGGATGACCTGCTCGCCGTCTCCCAGCCGGATCGGCGATCCGCGCAACGTCATCGGCGGCGGGGCCGCCGCACGGCCGTTCCCCGCAAGGCCGGCCGGGTCTGGCCCCATGTCCGCCGAAGTGCCGGATCGGCTCTCCCAGGCGGAGCGGTTCTCCGCGCCGGAGCGGTTCTCAGACCCTGTGAAGTGAGCCGATGCGCCCACAGAACTCGGTGGCGGCTTGTCATCATCCATGGCCTGGGCGGCCCTCGGCTCAGAAGTCACCCGCGCGCCACACGTTTCGCAGAACTTCTGGGATGGGTCCGTTATCGCGCCGCAGTTGTAGCAATTCACTGCACGCTGATCCTTCCTGTGTGCCGCGGCCTCAGCCGGTCTGCTGGACGTTAGAAGCGGTGATAACCCCGTTAGTGACGGTGTAGGTGCCCGCGAATGTCTTGGTGCTGCCGTCGCTCTGCAGGGCGCTCAGCTGGGCAGTCACGACATTTCCGGACGACGAGAGGATCGTCACCGTGTCGTGCGCGGTGGTGCTGAAGCCCTGCACAAATGCCGAATACGATTCACCCAGGTGGCTGCCGCCGAGCTGCCAGGCCCTGAAGTAGTCCCTGTCGTTAACGGCCGAGAAGTACGCCTGGACGATGGAGGCGGGGTCGCTTGCCAGTCCCGTTGAGCTTTCTGGATTCGGTGTTTGCGGCAATGGCTCCGACGAGCTGGCCGACCCGGCCGATGAGGGCGAATTGACCGGCGCCCCCGATGATCCCGGCCCCTGGCTTATCAGGGCGGCCTTTTGCGCGCTGAAGATGGCCTTCGGCCAGTCGGCCTGCCATCCCGCCAGGGCGGCCACGCCCAGAATTAATACCGCGGCGAGCAGCGCGACCGCCCACCGTGGCGGGGAGCCGGCGCCCATCCCGGCCTGGCGGGCAATTCGGTCCGCGGCCCGCCAGCCGTTCTCCGTTTGCGAGGTTTGCCCTGATTCTGGAATTGGCGCCTGCGCCGGGATATCTGATGTGGGCGGACCGGATTCCTGATCCGCCGCTGGTCGCTTGGTATCAAGCGGCAAACCGCAGTTACGGCAGAAATGTGCCGATGCCCTGTTCTGCTCGCCGCACTCGTAACAATGCTGCCGATCGGTAGCCACCAGCGCCCCCTCTGCGCCCCACCCTGGCTGTCAGCCTGGCTACCGTATTGACGCGGATGCCGCCCCTGTGGGTTACAGAATTTCCCAGGCACTTCAGGAAAATTGCTCCTTCGGCTCTCAAAATGGCCGAAGCCGGCCAGCATGCCAAACCCGGTAATGATCATTAAGGTGGCCACGTTCCGCCGCAGACAATGCAAAGTCGCAGGTAGCGGCCGCAAAGGAGCACCGGTAACGGCGCGGCTCGGCGAGGGATGAGGACCGTGCCGCCTCGCTGGCCCTGATCTTTCATCGGGGTTGATGGCTGCCGCTGAGCGGCGTGCGGACCGTGTTCTGGGCTGGGATTTTAGCTTCGGTGTATGACGGTGGCCCGGCTGGCGGGCCGGGTGACCGGGGTTCCACGGCCCCGGGTTCTCCTTCCTTGCTCGCAGGGATGGGTTTGCACTGGTCAGGGGGCTTGCGGGATCGCCTGGATGCGCTGCCAGGCGGCGGTTATGGCGTCGGCCCAGGGCCAGGCCGCGGCGATTTCAGGCATCTTCGCCGCCCGCCGTGCACGAGGCGGGCGGCGGCGTGCAGGATCCGGCGGAGCGTTTTCGGCTCGGCTTTCGCCAGGTCGCCGTCCAGGGCCAGCAGCTTCAGCCAGGCCAGCGGGATGCAGGCGATCATGGAGTTGGTCAGCCACGCCTGGTTGACCTTGTAGTCATGCGACGTTATCTCTAGCCATCCTCCGCCTGTCTTTGACGTGCAGGACGCGACTGCTATCCGCCGTGTCGCTCGTGGTGGACGTGGTTATCTTGCCCCGTCCATCACGCAGATGACGGGGGGATTCGGTGCGCGTGCAGCGTGTGGTGATGCCGTGGGACGCGGTGTCATGGACGGTTCTGGAAGATGACGGGAACCCGGTCGGGGCGGTGGACCGGTTCCTGGGGTTCCTGAGCTCGTCGGAGAAATCGCCGAACACGGTGAAGTCGTATGCCCACGACCTGAAGGACTGGTTCAGCTACCTGTCCGGCCGTGGCCTGGCCTGGGACGAGGTCACGCTGGAGGACGTCGCCGCGTTCGTCGCCTGGCTGCGGCTGCCGCCGCAGGGCCGGGACGGGACGGTCGCCGTGCTGGGCGAGCAGGCGCATCACTGCGGCGCATCGACGGTGAACCGCAAGCTCGCCGCGGTGGCGTCGTTCTACCGGTTCCACGCCCGCCACGGGGCGAAGGCGGCCGGGGTGCTGCGGGCCATCCAGGCTCCGGGTCGCGGCTATGCGGGCACGGCGTTCCGCCCGTTCCTGCATCACGTGACCGGGCGCAGTCCCCGGCCGCGGCTTGCGGTGAAGGTGAAAGCTCCCCGGCCGCTGCCGCGGGTGCTGACCGTGACGGAAGCCCAGGCGATCCTGGACGCCTGCGGTCACCTGCGGGACCGGCTGCTGCTGGCATTGCTGCTGGAGGCCGGCCTGAGGATCGGCGAGGCCCTGGGCATGCGGCATGAGGACATCGACATCGGCGGCTGCCTGGTGCACGTGGTCCCGAGGGACAACGCGAACGGCATGCGGGCCAAGGGCGGCCGGGGCCGGGCGGTCCCGGCGGGAGCGCCGCTGATGCGGCTTTATGCCGATTACCTGAACCGCGAGTACGGGGCTGTCGATTCGGACTACGTGTTCGTCAACCTGTGGGCTGGTCCCGCCGGCCGCCCGATGACCTACCCGGCGGCGTATGACCTGGTGACGCGGCTGCGTGCCGCGACCGGGATCGCGTTCTCGCCGCACTGGTGCCGGCACACGTACGCGACATGGCTTTAAAGGCGCGGAGTTGCATCAGATGCAACATTCCGCCGTTTGGGTGAGGAAGGCCCGGTAAGGGTTGCGGCGTTGCCGGCTGTCCGCTGATCTCGGGTCGGGGTGCGGGACACGCCGTATTTTCCGGGGTTTCCGGCCGCCTGTTGCGCCAGGTGACAGGATGTGGCAGCCAGATCGGTTGCGCTGAGTGACCGCATGATGCGTGTGGCGTATGCGGGGAGGGGGCCGGATGTTGGCTGGCCGGGGGGCGCTCGCGCTGGTCAGCGCGGACGGCGCGGTGCCGGTTTCGCTGGGCGCGGCGTTGCTGGAGGAGATGCTGGCCGGGTGGCGGAATCAGCAGCAGGCGCGCCGGCTGACGGTCAAGCTGATCAGCGAGCGGGAACGGGTGGTGCGGCAGTTCGGCGAGTTCACGGGCTGCTGGCCGTGGCAGTGGTCGGCGGAGCAGGCCGATACATGGGTCGCGTCCGGGGGGTGGGCGCACTCGACGGTCCGGTCCTACCAGGGGGCGCTGGCGCTGTTCCTGGACTACGTGTGCGATCCGCGGTATGGCTGGGTCAGCGAGTGCGAGCAGCGCGCCGGGGCGGTCCCGGTCCAGGTGCTCGGCGAGCGGAACACCGCGGTGCACGTGTCCGAGCACGAGGGCAGGGCCGGGCGCCGCCCGCTGACCCGTGACGAGCTGCAGGCGTTCTTCGACGCTTCCGACGATCACGTGGAGCGGGCTGCGGGGTCGCGGCGCAAGGGGTGGCTGGCGTCGTTCCGGGACGCGGCGCTGTTCAAGGTGATCTACGGGTGGGGGCTGCGCCGCCGGGAGGCGGCGATGCTGGACGTGGCGGACTTCGCGCCGAACCCGGCGGCCCTGGAACTGGGGAGGCTGGGCGTGTGCCATGTCCGGTTCGGGAAGGCGATGCGGGGCAGCCCGCCGCGGCGGCGCGCGGTCGCAACGGTGATGCCGTGGGCGGCCGAGGCGCTGGCGCAGTACATCGACGATGTGCGGCCCCGGCACGGGAGCCGGTCTCATCCGGCGTTGTGGCTGACCGAGCGCGGGGAGCGGATCTCGCCCCGGTCGGTCGATGAGCGGTTCGCGGCGTGGCGGTCGGCCGCCGGGCTGCCGGGCGAGCTGTCGGTCCACTGTCTGCGCCATTCGTATGTCTCGCACCTGATCGAGGACGGCGCGGACCCGCTGTTCGTGCAGCAGCAGGCCGGTCACTCCTGGGCATCGACGACGGCGGCGTATACGACGGTCGGGCAGGATGCGCGGAACCGGATGCTGCGCTCGGCGCTGGCCCGCGCGTTCGAGGCAGACGGAAGGGACGGACGGTGACGGCGCGCAAGGCCGGCTACCGGTGGCACCTGCGGCGGCTGATGGCCGACAACGGCATGTATGCCACGACGCAGCTGCGGCCGCTGCTAGCCGAGCGCGGCGTCACGCTGTCCCGTGAGCAGGTCTACCGGCTGGTGACCGGCACCCCGGAGCGGCTCAGCCTGGCCACCCTCGCCGCGCTGTGCGACATCCTCGGCTGCGGTCCGGGGGATCTCGTCGAACCGGTCACCGTCACCGTCGCGCCCGCCAGGCCAGCTACGGTGCCGCCCCCCTCACCGGCCGCGCCGCGCCCGGTCCGGGCCCGGGTCACGGGCCGTCAGTAGCCGTGGCCCGCTGCCCGGCCGGGCACCAGGCTGCCTCGCCCCGGACGCGGGGATGCCCGTGCTGCCGCCGCGATCAGGTGGTGGAGATAGCCGCGGCGGCAGACAGCTCGCTGCCCCGGCCGGTGATCGAGGCGGCCGTCGATGCGGTCGCACCCGGCGGGCAGGCGCTGCGGCAGCTGGCGCTCGCGCTGTCGGCTGATCCCGGCGCCCTGGCTACCGGAGCGCCGCCGGTCGCGGGGAAGCTGGCCGCCGCGCTGATCGCGCGCGGCTCGGCTGCGCTGACCGTCCCGGCTTGCACGGTCTGCGGCCGGGCCGGCAAGCCGTTGTTCCGCGGCGACGCCGGCAGCGCGGTCTGCCAGCGGTGCCGTTCCTGGCAGCTGGCCGTCGCCTGCGCCAGCTGCGGGAAGGTCCGTCCCCGCGCCGGGCGGGACGACGCCGGCCAGCCGGCCTGCGAAGTCTGCTATCGCAGGGACGACCCGCGGCGCCACCGCCAGTGCGGGGCATGCGGGAAAACCGCGCCGGTCGCGGCCCGCCTGGCACGGGACTTCCTGATCTGGGCCGGCGCCCGCGGCCACTGCACGCCGCTGACGATACCCGCGCCAGCACGCGCGACCGGGCCCGCCATCAGCCAGGACCAGCGGTGGACCCACGTCGCCCGGCTGCTCGACGACGCGGCACTCGACCCCACCGACCGGGTCGCCGGATCCCTGCTCCTGCTCTACGGGCAGCCCCTGTCCCGGATCGCCGCCATAACCACCAGCCAGATCACCCGCCGCGACGACACCACGTTCATCCTGCTCGGCCGCCACGACGCGCCCGTCCCCGCACCGCTCGCCGGCGCGATCGCCCAGCTCACCCGTGACGGCCGCAGCCACCGCGGTATCGGATCCCCGACAGCCACCACCTGGCTGTTCCCCGGGCACCTGCCTGGTCGCCCCATCACTCCGTCCCGGCTCGGCGAACGCCTCCGGGACATCGGCATCTACGCCCAGACCGGGCGCCGGGCCGCGCTACTCGACCTCGCCGCCCAGCTTCCCGCAGCCGTCCTCGCCGACCTGCTCGGCCTGCACGAGAACACCGCAGCCAAATGGATCAGCCAGGCCGGAGGCGACTGGACCCGCTACGCCGCCGAACTAGCCCGCAACCATCCCCACCAGCACTGACAAATATCTCTCCTCCTCCACGCACCAGCAGGAGCTATTCACCACGGTCGGTAATCCGCTCCCTACCAGTTTCAACCGCGACGTCCCGCAGGAAGTCGTCCGGGTCCTGCTCGACCATTCCTCAACCCAGATGACCGCTCATTACGCAAAGCTCACCGACCAGACCGTCCGGCGGCGCTGGGAGCAGGCCGCCAGGGTGAACATCAGCGGCGAGCGGATCACCATCGACCCGGACGGGCCACTCGGCCAGGCGCAGTGGGCGAAGACCCGCTACGGCATCGCGACCCAGACGCTGCCCAACGGCTACTGCGGCCTGCCGGCCCAGCGGCAGTGCCCGCACGCCAACTCGTGCCTCACCTGCCCGGTCTTCATCACCGGCCCCGAGTTCCTGCCCGAGCTTCGCGAGCAGCAGCAGCGCACCCTCACCCTAATCACCACCGCCAGGGACAACGGCCACCTCCGCGTCACCGAAATGAACGAGCAGGTCGCCGCGAACCTCGACCGCATGATCACCGAGCTTGAGGCCATCGGCCCCAACGAACAGGACGCCGCCGATGCGGGCTGACAACTCCGCCCACATCATCGCCGCCGCCCGCCGCCGCTCCGACGACGCCCGGCGCAGGGCCGTAACCGCGCTGCGCCGCCTGGACGCCGACGGCCAGCCCGTCACCTTCAGCACCCTCGCTTCCGCTGCCGGCGTCTCCCGCTCCTGGCTCTATGCCCAGGACGACCTGCGGGAGCAGATCGGGCGGCTCCGCACCCGGCAGCAGCACGCCCCGTCACCACCACCAGTCCCGGACCGGCAGCGGGCGACGCCCGCCTCGCTGCTGCGACGCCTGGAAGCAGCCACCGTGCGCATCCGCGTCCTGGAATCAGAGAACCGCCAGCTCCGCGACGCACTCGAGCGCGCACTCGGAGAACAGAGAGCAGCGGCGATCCGCTCACCAGCCACGACACGCCCGGAAAGCAGAGAGCAGAAAGATCCCGGCCGGCCTCTGGGGAACCCGCGGGAAGGTCCGTGAACAACACTGTCCACGACACAAAGCCACAGGTCAGACGACCTCAAGATCGTCGGGCTAAAGATAAGTGAGGGGAAATGGCCCAGCCCGGTGTCCTTGCCGGTGCGGACCGGTCGTGGCCCCACAGCGGCGACGGCAGCGCCCGCGACAGGCCTCCCGTCAGGCCCGTCCGGTCCGCCAGCTGCCGCAGCAGAACCAGGCCCGCATGCGACACGATCCCCGTTCCGCCGCCAGTGACTTCCAGACCCCGCGACCACCCTGTACCGTTCACGTAGAAAGTGCTCCTCGAACCCGGCGCGATAAGGACCTCAACACCCCTAATCGTCCCAGTTCAGGAGCACTTTTCCATTCAGGCGCGCCAGTCAGCCCACACGGCTGCGTGAAAAGACAGGGCTGGGGCGACCGCCGCTGGTCATGCCCGATCCTCCCCGTCTGGCCCTGGTTTCCTGCTCCATACGCTGACGGCACGGGACTACGCTGCGGAAGATGACCTATCGCGCTGTAACGGCGAGCGGGCACGGTGTGCTGCCTGCCCGGGCGCGGGAGGATGTGGGACGATGCCTTCGAAGCGTGATCCCGACCGAGCCCGTGCGGCCGGTCACGTTGGCCGCGTTAGCTTGGTGCTCAGAGCTGGGCCGTCCACTCAATGACCAGCCGGCGGCCACCTATTTTTTCGGATTTGTCTCGTCTCCCTATGGGGAGCGAACCCGGAAAACTCGATGTCACTGCTGTTCCCCCTTCGTTGCGGGCCCGGGTCACAGTTCGGTGGTCCACTCGATCACCAGGCGTCGGCTTGGGTTGGCTGTTTGCCATTTGGAGTGGCACGCCCCCCCCGGAACCCCCCGCTGCGCCCCGCGCCCCGCGGCGGTACTTCGCCGGCACACCGGCCGCTCACCGGGCCTAAGGCCCGGTTCGCTGGGCCGGTAACGATCGCCTCGCCGTGACGGCGGCTCAGAAGCCGGGCGGGACGCGGCCTTTCCACGGACAGGCCTGCTCGGCCTGTGCGGACAGCGAGATCAGGGTGCCCTCCGCGCCGATCCGCCCGGCCAGCATGACCCCGATCGGCAGCCCGTCGGCGTTCCAGTGCAGCGGCAGGTTCACCGCGGGCTGGCCCGACAGGTTGTACGCGGCCGTGAACGGCGTGAAGCGCTTCTGCCGCTCGAAGTTCTCGGCCGGCCCGACCTCGGTGAAGTACCCGACCGGCGCCGGCGGCGAGGCCAGGGTCGGGGTCAGGATGGCGTCGTAGGCGTTCATCGCGGCCAGCGCTGGGCGCAGCACGGCCTGCAGGTACGCCTGCGCAAAGACCAGCTCACCGGCGCTGATGGCCAGCCCGCGCTCGCGCATGTAGCGGGTGAACGGCAGCAGCCGGTCCTCCCGCGCCGGGTCGATGGGGGCCAGCGTCGCGTGCGCGTACCAGAGCGTCTCGAAGTACGGCACCACGTCCGGCCCGATCGGCAGGGTCACGTCCACCACGTCGTGGCCGAGTTCGCTGAGCAGGGCGCTGGCTTCCTCGTAGGCGGCCACGCAGTCGGGATGGACGACGGCGCCCTCGACCACCGGGGTGAGCGTGCGGCCGATGCGCAGGCGGCCCGGCGCCCGGCGCGCGAAGCCGAGGAACGTCTCGCCGTCCGGCAACGGCGGCAGCGTATACATGTCGCCCGGGTGGTCGCCGCTCATCACGTCGAGCAGCAGCGCGGCGTCGGCCACGGTCCGGGCGATGGGGCCGCCCGTGGCCAGCCCGAACAGGTCCGGCACGATCGGCCCCTCGGAGACCCGGCCGCGGGACGGCTTGATGCCGAACAGCCCGCACACACTCGACGGGATGCGGATGGACCCGCCGCCGTCACTGCCCTGCGCGGCCGGGGCGAGGCGCGCGGCCACCGCCGCCGCGGCCCCGCCGCTGGAGCCGCCGGCCGACCGGGTAAGATTCCACGGCGTCCGGGCCGGCGGCCCGATCACGGTCTCGGTGTAACACGGAAGGCCGAATTCCGGGGTCGCCGTCTTCCCGGTGATGACGGCGCCGGCTGACCTGATCGCGGCCACCACGTAATCGTCACCAGCCGCCACATAGTCCTCATACACAGCCGACCCGAAGGTCTGCCGGACGCGATCGACCATGTTGAGGTCTTTGATGGGGATCGGAACACCCAGAAGTGGCGGCGCGGACTCCGAGCGCTCCGTCACGGCCTTTTCCGCCGCGCGGGCCTGCTCTTGCGCCAGGTCCGCGGTCACCGTGTAGAACGCTCCGACCTGGGCGTTCAGCTCCTCCGTGCGGCGCAGATAATGATTTGTCACCTCGACGGGAGAAAGCTGGCGCGCACTGATGGCGGCGGCCAGGTCGATCATCGTAAGCTCATGAATCTGCGGCATGTCACCAAATGGTAGACCGCTTACCCGCAGGCCGGCCGAAAAAGGATTCCTGCCTCCGCGGAGACCTTAATACACTCCCCACAGCGACACAATTAACTCAACCAGTGACGACTTGCGTTCGGCCTTTAGTCAGTTACGCTGAGCTTGTGGAACAGATGGCATGGCTGACCAGGAAAAGCCATAGATCATCGGCCCCGTCGAACGAACAGGGCAGCAACGGCGCGGCGCCCGAATCATTCGCCTGGCGCCGTCGTACCGCACGCAGGCGCGGCCGAGATCGGACCGTGTGAAGGAGGGGCCGAAACAGCAGGCCCGCCCGGTCCGCCCGGCCCATGGGACACGGCCAAGGACAGCGGCCCCCAGGACACGGGCCCCCAGGACACGGGCCTCGAGGACACGGGCCTCGAGGACACGGGCCTCGAGGACACGGGCCCCCAGGACACGGGCCCCCAGGACACCGGCGTGTGGCAGAGCGCCATGCGGGCCGCCGCGGAGAACACCGCCTTCGGGGCGGCGTCGTCCCGGAGCGTGTGGCCGGGCACCGAAGACCGGCAGGCGGAGCCCGCCCCAGCCGCGCCCCAGCCGCCCCCCGGCGGTCCCGGTGTGTCCAGCTTCGGGCCCCTGGGCGCCGGACTGCCGCCGGACACGGGCCAGGCCGGCCGCTCCGCACGCCCGGACGAGCAGATCTGGGAGCCGCGCCGCCTTTACCAGCAGCCGCTGCTGAAGCCCCGGCACCGGGGCGATCCAGCTTCCCCTAACCGCCACACCCGCCCACAGCCGTCCCAGCAGGCCCCACAGCAACAGGGCTCGCAGCAGGGGACGACCAGGAACGTCCGTTCGGGAAAAACCGCGGTCCCGAAACCGGAGAGCCCGAAACCAGAGAGCCCGAAACCAGAGAGCACAGCGCAGCAGGGCGCGGCGCAAGAGCACGGCGACATTCCGGTCCGGCGGTTCGCGATCACCGCGGGCAGCGAGCCGGCGCGCGGTTCCGGCCCATACCCAGCTGGCTCGCGCGGCCCGTCGGGTCCCGGCGGCCAGGACGCAGGCCCGGGCTCAGGCCCGGGCTCGGCCGGCACCGAGCGCATGGCGGACCGGCTGCACCTCGGCGACCTGATGGCCGACTCCCGGATGCGGATCTGGAAGCGGCGGCTGCTCATCGCGATCGTGGCCGGCCTGGTCTTCACGTTCATCTTCACCTGGCGGGCGGGCCTAACGGCCGCGGTGCTCGCGGCCATCGCCGACGCCATCTACCGGTCGCGGACGACCGCGTCGATGCCGCCCGGCGTCCGGCTGACCGGCGCGCAGAAGCGCACCCAGCGTCAGCTCGCGCGGATGGAGCGGTCCGGGTACCGGGCCCTGCACTCCCGGCCCATCCCGGGCAGCCGCGAGTTCATCGACCACTTTGTCGTCGGGCCGACGGGCGCGTACGCGATCGACTCGGAGGCGTGGGACAAGCGCCTGCCCATCCGGACCCGGAACGCCCGCCAGCTTTACCACGGCCCGTTCAGCAAGAAGGATCGGCTGGAGCACGCGCACTGGGAGGCGCAGCAGGCCAGCGACCGGCTGACCAGCGAGCTCCGCACGGCCGTCTACGTCCGCCCGGTGCTGGCCGTCTACGGCCCGAGGATCCCGTGGCACATCGCGACGATCCGGGAGGTCGACGTGTTCGACGGCGACCGGCTCCGCAAGTACCTCCGGCGCAACGCGGCGCTGCGGGACCGGCCGAAGCTCAGCGCGGGTGAAGTCGAGCAGATCTACGCGGCCGCGGCCAGGGTCCTTCCGCTCAACAATGCGGCCCAGCGCACTCCGGTAGGCTGAGGAAACCTGCGAGCAGGGATTCCCCTGCGTTCCTCGGCTCACCTTCGGAGATGACCGGCCATGCCACCGCTTCGGTCCCGCACTGTCACGCACGGCAGGAACATGACGGGGGCCCGCGCGCTGATGCGGGCCTCGGGCGTCGCGCGCGAAGACATCGGCAAGCCGATCGTAGCGGTCGCCAACAGCTTCACCGAGTTCGTTCCCGGGCATGTCCACCTACGCGAGGTCGGCCAGGTCGTCTCGGCGGCGGTCAAGGCGGCCGGGGCCATCCCCCGCGAGTTCAACACCATCGCCGTCGACGACGGCATCGCGATGGGGCACGGCGGGATGCTGTACTCGCTGCCGAGCCGCGAGCTCATCGCGGACGCCGTCGAGTACATGGTGAACGCGCACTGCGCGGACGCGCTGATCTGCATCTCCAACTGCGACAAGATCACGCCCGGCATGCTGATCGCGGCCATGCGGCTGAACATCCCGACCGTGTTCGTCTCCGGCGGCCCGATGGAAGCCGGCAAGCCCGTGGCCGGGCTCACCACGGACGGCCGCAAGCTGGACCTCATCGACACGATGGTCGCCTCGGCGGACCCGTCCGTGTCCGACGCCGACCTGCTCGACATGGAGGAGGCCGCCTGCCCGACGTGCGGCTCCTGCTCGGGCATGTTCACGGCCAACTCGATGAACTGCCTGACGGAGGCGATCGGCCTCGCGCTGCCGGGCAACGGGACCACCCTGGCCACGCACGCCGCCCGGCGCGGCCTGTTCGAGCGGGCGGGGGCGGCGATCGTCGACATAACCCGCCGTTACTACGCCGATGACGACGAGTCGGTGCTGCCGCGCGCCGTCGCCAGCCGGGACGCGTTCGAGAACGCGATGGCGCTGGACGTAGCGATGGGCGGGTCGACCAACACGATCCTGCACCTGCTCGCCGCCGCGCACGAGGGGGGCGTGGACTTCGGTCTCAAGGAGATCGATGAGCTTTCGCGCCGGGTGCCCTGCCTATGCAAGGTCGCGCCGAGCAGTAACTACCACGTGGAGGACGTGCACCGGGCCGGCGGCATCCCGTCGATCCTCGGCGAGCTGGACCGGGCCGGCCTGCTCAACACCAGTGTCCGCACGGTGCACAGCGAAACGATGCGGGACTTCATCGGCGCCTGGGACCTGCGCTCGGACTCCGTTTGCGACGAGGCCGTCGAGCTGTACCACGCAGCGCCCGGCGGGATCCGGACCACCAAGCCGTACTCGCAGTCGGCCCGGTGGGAGAACCTGGACGCCGACCGCGAGGGCGGCTGCATCCGGGACCTCAAGCACGCCTACACCGCGGACGGCGGCCTGGCCGTGCTCTACGGCAACCTGGCCCCCGAGGGCGCGATCGTCAAGACGGCCGGCGTCCCGGAGGAACTGTTCCGGTTCTCCGGGACCGCGCGGGTCTTCGAAAGCCAGGAAGCAGCCGTGGACGGCATCCTCGGCGGCGCCGTCAGCGCGGGCGACGTCGTGGTGATCCGGTACGAGGGGCCGCGCGGCGGGCCCGGCATGCAGGAAATGCTGTACCCCACGAGCTTCCTCAAGGGCAAGGGCCTGGGCCGGGCGTGCGCGCTGATCACCGACGGCCGCTTCTCCGGCGGCACGTCCGGGCTTTCCATCTGCCACATTGCGCCGGAAGCGGCGCTGGGCGGCGTCATCGCGCTGGTGGCGGACGGCGACCGGATCACGATCGACATCCCGCGGCGCGACCTGACGCTGGAGGTGCCCGACGCCGACCTGGCGGCCCGCCGGGACCGGATGCTGACCCAGCTGCACACCTACCGCCCGGCGAACCGGGACCGGACAGTCAGCGCGGCGCTGCAGGCGTACGCGGCGATGGTGACCTCGGCGGCGCGCGGCGCGGCGCGTGACGTCGGCCTGCTCGGTGATCCGGCCTTCGGGGGCTCCGGGGGCTCCGGGGGCCGGTGAGCGCCCAGGATTTCGTCCGGACCGCACGCGGATCCGACGCAGCGGACCTGGCCCGCATCCAGGTGGAATGCTGGCGCGGAGGATACGCCGGGATCATCCCGGAGGCAGTCCTCACCGAACTGACCAGCGAGGAGGCCACCGGCCGCTGGCGCGAGCGCTGGGCGGAAGCGATCAGCAAGCCGCCGACGAGCAAGCACCAGGTCCTGGTGGCCACCAGCAACCGGGCGGTGGCCGGTTTCGCCTCGGTGGGGCCCGCCAGTGACGATGACCGCTGGCCGGCCACCGACGGGGAACTATACGAACTGCGCATCGCGCCCGGCCTGACCCGGCAGGGGCACGGCGGACGGCTGCTCAACGCCGTCGCCGACACCCTGGCCGGGGACCGTTTCACCCAGGTATCCGCGTGGGTGCTGGAGGCCGACACGGCGATGCGCCGTTTCCTGGAGACGGCGGGATGGGCCGAAGACGGCGCGCGGAGCGAACTCGACATGGACGTCCGGGTCCCGATCGTGCGGCTGCACGCGTCGCTGCCGACGCTACCCGGATAGGCCGCCCGGATAAACGGGCCCACGAACCACGAAGGAGTCGCGTTGGCTCAGCCGCGAGACTGGCTGGCGGGTACCCGGCCACGGACGTTGCCGGCCGCGGTCGTCCCGGTCCTCATCGGCACCGGGGTCGCCATCGGTTACGGCAAGTTCTCCGCCTGGCGCGCCGTGCTCGCCCTGATCGTGGCGCTCGCCCTGCAGATCGGCGTCAACTACGCCAACGACTACAGCGACGGTATCCGCGGCTCGGACGAGCAGCGCGTCGGGCCGACGCGGCTGGTCGCGGCGGGACTGGCCCCGGCCCGCCAGGTGCTCGCCGCCGCGTTCGCCTGCTTCTTCTGCGCGTGCGTGGCCGGCCTCGTGCTCGCGATCTTCACGTCGTGGTGGCTCATCCTCGTCGGCGCGGCCGCGGTCGGGGCGGCCTGGTTCTACACGGGCGGCAGCCATCCGTACGGGTACCGCGGGCTGGGCGAGGTCGCGGTCTTCGCGTTCTTCGGGTTGGCCGCGGTCGCCGGAACCGCCTACGTGCAGATGGCCACGCTGAGCTGGCTCGGGCTGATCGCCGCGCTCCCGGCCGGGCTGCTGTCCTGCGCGCTGCTGATGATCAACAACCTGCGGGACATCGGCTCCGACACCGACGTGGGCAAACGTACGCTCGCGGTGCGCCTCGGCGACCTGCGCAGCCGGACGGTGTATGTGGCGTGCCTGCTCGTGCCGTTCGTCATCGCCGTGGTTGTCACTCCGGCGCGGCCGCTTACCGCGCTCACGCTGCTGGCGCTGCCCCTGGTCCTGGGCCCCATCCGCGCGGTCCGTTCCGGCGCGGCGGGCCCGGCACTGATCCGGGCCCTCGGGCAGACCGGCCGCCTGCAGCTAGCATTCGGCGTGGCCCTTACCATTGGTCTGGCGATCCGCTTTTGACCGCAAGGAGCCGCTACTGTTTCAGCACGAGGAGCCGCTATCGCCGCTGACCGCCCGGGCCCACCGGCACCGGCACCGGCGCCGTTGAAACGGGTTCTTGAGATTAAAGGCCCCTAAAAGGAGACGGCTGCTTTTTGGGCTGGTCAGCGGTCCTGCAAGTTGTAAGGAAAGCTCCAACCTCCGGAAATGATTGGTCTACGCTTCCCAGTAGCGGCGATCAACGATGCCACAGTGATATTCCGCGGGTATCGGCGACCGGGAGGGTTCATGACGCATCCCCGCAACGCCCCGCCTACCGGGGCGGATGCAGAGAGGGCTGCTTTCCTGCGTGACCTCCGGGCGCTGCGCGACCAGGCGGGCCTGCAGACCCGCGACCTCGCCGCGCGGGCGCACTATCCGGAGGACACGCTCAAGACCGCCGAGGACGGTCCCGCGCTGCCCAACCTGCCGGTACTCGAAGCGTACGTACGCGGCTGCGGCGCCCGGCCGTCCGATTGGGAAGACCGCTGGCGTCGGCTCACGCTCTCGGAGGAAGCCGAACTGGGATCGGCCCTCCCCACCCGCGCGCCCACCGCGAACCGGCTGCCGACCAGGGGCGCGAGTGCCGAGCCGGTCGGCTTGAGCGCCGCGGAACAAGCCGCCCTGGCCCCGGGACTGGCGCGCGTCGCGGCTGGTCTCGGCCCGACAACGGTGGCCGCCGAAGCGGGTTCATGGTTCGCCCGGCCGGACATGGCCGCCTCCGAATCGGCCGTCGGTCCATCGGCGTCTGCACCGTCGGCCCCGTCCGCCCCATCCACCGCCCCGTCCACCCCTTACGCCCCTTCCGGGCCGTCGGCCCCTTCCGGACCGTCGGCCCCGTCGGCTCCGTCGGGAGCGGGCCAGGCCGTGCCGGAGGGCGGAGCGGCCTGGCACAGGCCGGACCCTGGATCGGCGCGGCCTCCGGCCGATAGCGGGACGGCGCGGCCGACGGCCGATAGCGGGACGGCGTGGCCGACGGAACAGGACAGGTCTTGGCCTCCGGCGACGGACAGCAGCACGGCCTGGCCGGCGACCGATAACGGTACGGCTTGGCCCGCGGCCGAACGTAGCCCGGCGCGGCCCGGCCCGGGAGAAGGCGGGCCGGCGTGGACGACCGCGGACGGCGGCACGGCGTGGCCGACCGCAGAACGCGGCTCACCCGTCACCGGTCAGCCGCGCGGATCAGGCGGCCACGCCCAGGCGCAAAAGTCCACGGCGCGGCTGAACGCATCGGAACTCCCGGCCGCGTCGGAGCCAGGCCGCCGGCCGACACGACGGGCCATGACCGGGATCATGTTCTCGCTGGCGGCGCTCCTGGTCGTCGCGGCCGTTCTATGGCTGGCGCTGGCCTCCTAACGACGCCCAGCTGAGGGGACGATCGACTCAGGGGACGCCAGATCAGGCCGATCGGATCAAGGGACGATCGGCGGGATCAGCCTGGACGGGGGTTGAGCGGCTGGCCTGGCCCTCGGCTGCGGAATGACCTCAAGCGCCGGGGTCGGTTCGGCGGGCGCGGTGATCTCGGCGGCTCCCACCGCGACGGCGCCCGGCGCCGCGCCGTTCGCGTCGGCGCCGTCCCGGCCGGCGGCGTCCCAGGGGGACCCGTCCAGGGCGGCATCATCCTGGTCAGCGTCGGCCGGCCCGACTGGGCCCGCTATGCCAGGGCTGGTCACGTTGGCGCTGCCCGTGCCGGGGACGCTTCCGCCATTACCGCTCGCCAGGCCCGCCATGCCCGCCAGGGCGGCGTCCAGGCCCGGGCCGGGGCCGGCCTCGCCCTGCTGGCCCTCGAACGCAGAGGTGACGGCCTTGAGGGCCGAGGTGACCTCGCTCGGAATGACCCAGAACGTGCTGCCCTGACCTTGGGCGAGCTGCGGCAGCATCTGGAGGTACTGGTAGGCGAGCAGCTTGGGGTCAGGATCGTTCCGGTGCACGGCCTGGAACACCGTGCCGATGGCCTGAGCCTGGCCCTCGGAGCGCAGGATCGCCGATTGCTTCTCACCCTCCGCGGTAAGGATGTTGCTCTGCTTCTCGCCCTCGGCGGTGAGGATCTTCGCCTGCTTGACGCCCTCAGCGGTGAGGATGGCGGCCCGCTTCTCCCGCTCGGCCCGCATCTGCTTCTCCATCGCGTCGACCACGCTCTTCGGCGGGTCGATGGCCTTGATCTCCACGCGGGTAACGCGGATGCCCCACTTGCCGGAGGCATCGTCGAGGACCCCGCGCAGCAGATTGTTGATCTTGTCCCGCGAGGTGAGGGTGTCCTCCAGGTCCATCGAGCCGATCACGCTGCGCAGCATCGTCGCGGTGAGCTGCTCGATCGCCTGGATGTAGTCGACGATTTCGTAGTCGGCGGCCCGCGGGTCGGTGACCTGGAAAAAGAGCACCGTGTCAATGAGGACGACCAGGTTGTCCTCGGTGATGACCGGCGCTCCCCGGAAGGAGACCACCTGCTCGCGCAGATCGATCTCCTTCTTGACCCGGTCGACGAACGGGATAACGAAGTTCATCCCCGGTTGCAGGGTCTTGCGATAGCGGCCGAGCCGCTCGACGTTCCGCGCCCGCGCCTGCGGGATGACCCGCACCGAGCGGACCACCACCAGGATCAGCAGAACGGCGACGATGAGGCCGATGAGGAGTTCCGCGAGTGCCATGATCACTCCCGTGGGTAGACGAGGGCGGTCGCGCCCTCGATCTGGATGACGTCGACGGTGGCTCCCACCGGGATCACGAGGGTCTCGTCATAGGAGCGGGCTGACCACTCCTCACCGCCGATTCGGACTCGCCCATTGTGGCCGTTGACTTCCTGCTGGACGAGGGCACTGCGCCCGACGAGCGCGGCGGTGCCAGTGCGCAGCGTCGGCGGCTGCTTGAGGTGGCGCACGGCGATGGGCCGGACCAGGACCAGGCCGGCCCCGGCCGCTACCACGAACGCCAGGACCTGGAACGGCACCGGAGCCCCAAGTCCCCCGACCACGGCCGCCACCGCCGCGGCCACCGCGATCAGCCCGAGGGTGAGCGTCACGGTCAGCAACTCGGCCACGCCGAGCACGGCCGCCAAGACCAGCCAGACGATCAAGCTCATGGCCGCTCCGCTAAGCTCCGCAGCAATGGGCGGCGGCGCCGGTCCGGGGCCGCCGACCCAGGCATGAGCGTGACGCTCAGGCCTCAATGTGAGAGTAACCCCGTCGGCTGAGTACCGCACTTGTTATCCTGCGCACGCTGCTCTTCCGGGGCGTCTGCCGGGGAGCAGCGGGAAACGCGCCTCCCACCGCCCGGAAGAGGGCTAGACTCCAAACGTCGCATTACGTACCAATTCGACCCAAAAGTGTAATATGCATTCCGCATCAGTTGGGCATTCCGTCCGTCCTAGACTTTTTTAGGATGGAATGCCGTAGTGAGCGGGCGCGTCTGATCCGGAGTCTTAGGAGGTGCCCGGTGGAACGTGGTGACGCCGAGCCCGACCGCGAGAGCTACCGGGTTGACGGTCGTCCCGCGCATCAGCGGACCGGACGCCCGGCGTTCCCGGCAGGCCCCAGTGGGCCGGCGGGGCGCGGGGGCCCCGCGGGCCCCGAGCCGGGCTATGACGACGAGCCGCGGCGGGGCGAATGGGCCGGCCAGCAGCGCCCGCCCCGCCCTCAGGACCCGAGGCAGGCCAGTGCCCCGCACCGCGCCGGAGTCCCGCTTCGGGACGTTTGGCCGGATCCGAACTGGTCGGATACGGAGTGGGCCGCCGCTCCTCCGGCCCCCCCGCCACCGCGAGCCCGCTCCCGGGACCCCCGCCTGCCGCGAGTACCCGGGCCAGGTAGTTACCCCGGCGCCCGCGGAAACGCCCGGCCGGCCCAGCCACCTGGGACGGCAGCACCCGGATATCCGGCCGGACGACCCGTCCCGCCGGGAATGGCCAGACCAGGGCGTTCCGGTCCGGCTGGACCTGGCGACCCGGGCGGTCCCGGTCACCAGCGCGGGCCCGTCGACCAGCACGCGTCCGGCCATCTGGGCGAGCGCCGCGACCAGGGCGCCCCCGCGGATCTGCGTGGGCCCCGCGGCCAGGAAGGGCTCGCGGATATGCGCGGGCGCCGCGATCTGGGCGGGCCGGGAGCGCCGCCGGGTAGCGCCGGCGGCCCGGGGCCGGCCTACCCACACAACATGGCCGGGGGCCGCCGCCCGTCTCCCCCGTATCCGTCTGCCCCGTATCCGTCTCCCCCATATCCGTCTCCCCCATATCCGTCTCCCCCGTATCCGTCTCCCCCATATCCGGCCAGCCCGTATCCGGCCAGCCCAGACGAGAACAGCCGGTACGCGGCCAGCCCAGACGAGAACAGCCGGTACGCGGACGGCCGGTACGCGGCGGGCTCGGACCCGGAAGAGCCGTGCGCGGGCGGCCAGTATCAGGACGGTCGCCGACGGGCCCCGGCGGACCCGCGGATGCCGATTCCGGGCCGTCCCGGCGCGCCAGGCGGATACGGCCCAGCGGCCAGATATGGACCAGGTCTTGCGCGCGGGCCGGGCCAGGCCTACGGGCACGGGCCGGACCAGGCCTACGGGCACGGGCCGGCAAAGGGGCCCGGATACCCGCCGGGGCAGGCGTACGGGCCCGGGCCAGCAAACGGCTACGGGCATGCGCCGGGCCAGGCCTACGGGCACGGACCGGCCGACGGCTACGGACCGGTGCCGAACCACGCACCCGGCTACGCGGCGGAAGGCCCCTACGGACAGGGGCCAGCAGACGGCTACGCGTACGAACCGGACGGGACCTACGGGCCCGGGCAGACCTACGGGCCCACCCCCGGATCGGACGCGGCTTATGGCCACGAAGGCTCGTACAGGCCGCAGGGCGCCTACGGATCTGATGACGCTTACAGGACCGATGGCAGCTATGGGCCGGGCCCCGCCGGCCACGGGTCAGACGGCTACGCGGCGGGCCGTCGATACGGGCCGGGCGGCGCGTACCGGCCGGAAAACGGGTATGGCCCTGGCGGCGATCACGGGTCAGACGGCCATCTGGCGGGCCGGAGACCGGGACGCCGGCCCGCACCGGGCGCACCCCGCGCCGGAGCAAGGGCCGGGGCCCGGCCAGTTCTCCAGGGCCGCCCGATCCCAGCTGATCAGCTGGGCGCGCCCGGCAGCGAGCCGTTCCCGCTGCAGGGACACCCCGCCCACCAGGCCGGGGGGCGTCCCGGCCTGCCCCCGGACGCCCGCGGAGCCACCCCGCCGGGGAACCGCTCCGCCGCACCACCAGGGCGCGGCACCGCGGTCCCAGAGCAGGCAGGCCCGGACCAGACGGACAAACCCGCCAAGCCGGGAACCGCTCTGGCGCTCAGGAACGAGCCACCCGCCAAACGGCCAGCCACCGACGCCCAGACCGAACTAGCGGAATTCGCGAAGGACCTCCGGGAACTGCGGATCAAGGCGGGGCTTGGTTACCCGGAGATGGCCGAACTCTCGCACTACACCATGAATAC
>CAVSZI010000016.1:0-422829 GCA_963732345.1 uncultured Actinomycetes bacterium
TTCTGGAGGCGTTCCTCGAGTGGGGGGAACAGGCGGTGCACCGCCTGCGTGGAGAGTTTGCGTTCGCCGTCGTTGACCGGAGGGTGGGCCGCGTCTACCTGGCTCGCGACCCGCTCGGCGTTAAACCGCTCTACTGGTCTCGCAGCGGCGGTCACCTGTACGTGGCGTCGGAGCTTAAGGCGCTTGTCCCGGTGGGCGGGCCAGTCCGTGAAATTCCTCCCGGCCACCATGGATGGGGAAGCCCCGTCGAGGACCCAGCCGTTGCCGCATATGTCGACTTGCTGACCATGGGGGACGGCGACGAGCCAATCACCGATGTCGGCGAGGCCGCCCTGCTGGTGCGGGCGGCGCTGGAGGACAGCATCCGAGTTCGGGTCGACACCGATCTGCCAGTCGGCGTCATTCTCTCTGGCGGCCTCGATAGCACCCTGACGCTCCTGCACGTACGTGAACTGCACCCCAAATGCGTGGCGTTCACGATCGGGACTCCCGGCAGCGATGACGTGTCGTACGCCCGCCGCGTGACCCGCGAACTCGGCGTCGACCATGAGGTCATTGAGCTCACCCCGGGCGATATCCACCTCTCAGAGGTCCGCGAGGCCATCCGGCTATCGGAACTCACCGAGTACGGCGACATTATCAACGCTGTCATCTCCAGGCTGCTCTTTGCCCGGGTCCACAGCAGCGGTGTCAAAGTCGTTCTCTGCGGGGACGGTTCTGATGAACTTTTCGGTGGCTACGAGATGTACCGGCAGCCTGACCCGGTCTTGCGCCAGCGCCTGTTCCAGCACAAGCTGCACAACCTCGGGCGGACCGAACTGCAACGTGTCGACCGCACCAGCATGGGGCATGGCGTGGAAACGCGTGTGCCGTTCCTCGACCTCGCACTTGTCCAGCTGGCGATGCGTCTGCCCATCGAGCTGAAGCTGCGTAACGGCCAGGACAAATGGATCCTGCGCCACGCCTTCGCCGACATCTTGCCGGATTACGTCCGTCAGCGCCCGAAAAATCCCCTGTCACACTCGTCCGGTCTTCACGAACGAGTTCGCCTTTATCGATCCCAGTTTCCCCGCATCTATCGCTCCTTCGGATACGGCCAACTCAGTCCGATGCGGCGGGACTTCTCAATTGTGCTTGAGCAACACGACCTTAACCTCGACCAGGCGTTGCGTGACGTCGACACCCAACCTGATTACTCAATGGCCGACCACGCGCGCGACCTAGCTGGAGCCCTCCGCTGGAACGCCGGCGACGCACTGCGGCGGCTAAGCGGTCACCCTCGTTGATAAAGCCGACACGCCCGTTACCGGCCCGAGCCATCCAAGCTGCCGACGCCCAGACACTGGAAGCAGCGACGGTGCCGCGTGTACGGAAAAGGCGAACCCGTCGGCTGTCGCTACCGCGCCTTGGACTGGCCGAGTGCTTCCTTGGCTTTGTCTTCAAGCCGAACTCGGTTCCCTTCGAAAAAGCCGCTCAGGCGTTCGAAGTTCTGAGTCCCGCTCTCCTGGGCGGCACGTTTCAGCACGGCCAGTCCGAGGGCGGCTGTAATTACCTGTGCCTGGAAGCGGGGGTCTCGCAGAAGACGCGCCACCACGCCCAGCCCGATCAAAAGCATGGCCCCGCGGCTCTTGTGGCGCGTCACCGGTGCCCGGCGCCCTTGCCCGTTGCCGTTCACCGAGATGACCCTGCAGGCTGCGTGGGGGCGCCCTCGCCTGATCCAACTTCAGCTGCCATTTGGCCCCTTCACTCATGCGCTGCGGTGAGCCTGACCGACCTGGGCTCCTACTGTGTGCGGACCAGTCGGGGTCACGGTAGGAACTTCGGCCCTTCCTCCCGGGGACCTAAGTCCCGCTCACGAGTACCAGACCCTTCAAAGCCGGTGACCTGGTTCACGTGGTCGCCGCATTGTTGTCTGACTGGCGCGCCGCGAAGGCAGTCGCGGCACGCGTGCCGGGCCCCGCATCCTGCGCACGAAACGCACGTCTCGCGGTCCGTGGCCCCGGCCTGCGCGCACGCCCGGCGATGTCTGCCGTGAATACTGCAATACTGCGTTACGGCAGAGTGGCGATACCGTGCCAACGACGGAGGCGCGGCCGGGCCGGGCTCGGCAGGCGTGCCCACGGCGCCGTGATGCCAGGTGAGCCAGGCGGGAACAGGCAGCCCGTCAGAGGGCGGGGACCGAAGCCACGGCCGGCTGGAGCGGCGATGAGGTCCGGCCTGCGATCGTGCCAACGGTGGAGTTTGGCCGCAGACGGGTCCAGCGTGCCAAGCCCTATCGTCCCGCTCATCGGCCGCGGCGGCATCCTGCAGCCCGGGTCCGCAGGGAGATCCATCCTGCTCCCCATAACCCACAGTTCCAGTGCGCGCACCGTCCGCCAGCATCCGGCAAACTGCCTGCCGTAACACCGTGGGCGCTGACATACTGCCTGGATGACAGGCCTTAGCCTCGCCTTGGCCAACCTCAAGCCGGGCACGGGCAAGACCACATCGGCGGTCTGGCTGGCACACATTTTCGTCCAGGCCGGTAACAGCGTGCTGCTGGTGGACGCGGACCCCTCGGGCAGTGCCCTGGAATGGGCCGACCTGGCGGCCATGGACCCGCGGCTTGCGCCGCTGCACGCGGCGTTCCCGTTCCGGGTCGTGGCCCTGCCGTCACGCGACTTGCACCACCGCCTGCCCGAGATCGCCCAGGCCGACGACGTGGTGATCATCGACACGCCGCAGTTGGAAGACCACGCCGCCATTGCCCTGTCGGCGCTGCGGTACGCCGACGAGATCGTGATCCCGTGCGCGCCGAGCCCGATTGAGATCAACCGCACCACACCGGTGCGGGAGGAGATCACCGAAGTCGCGGATGCCCGGGACCGGCCGGCCCGCTCGGCGGTGCTGCTGAACCGCTGCGTCGCGCGGGCGCACTCCACAGCCGACGCCCGGGAAGCGCTGGCGAGCCTGGATTATGACGTGCTGGGCACGGCGGTGCCGCGGCTGGAGGTGTACGCGCAGAGCTTCGGCAGGCCGGTTCCGGGCACCGGCCGCCAGGTATGGCGCCGCGTGGCCCGCGATCTCATCGAGCGGTGCCCTCCGCCGTGCCCGGTGCGGTCAGGACCACCCGGCCACCACCCGGCCCAAGCCGCCCAGGATCACCCCCGGCCCGAGTCCCGGGCATTACCGGCAGCTCACCCGGCGGACGTACCCGGCCACGATCGATGTGCCCCACCGCCGTGTACCAGCGGCTGACCTGACGGGAGCGCTCGACACACACTTCAGGGACGCCATCAAGTCCGCGTAGCACCCGCAGCCGCCCCAGGCAGGCCGTGGCACATCGTCTGGTCCGGACAGCTGCCCAGCCCAGCCCCGGCACGGCGTCTGCATGTCAGCATGTCACGTCGGACAGGAAGATCCCCATCGTCGCGGAAGTTGCAGCGCTTCGGTGCCGTCGTCACCATCGCGCCGACGCCCCGCGCGCTGGCCTCCGACTGCACATCCACAGGTCACGTGTGGATAACTGTCTGGCGCCGGCATGGGCTCAATCCCTTCCGGATCTTCTCGCTGCCCATCGAATCAATGGCATTTGGGCTGGTAACTGGGGCGTGGCCGCCAGGGTCTCCAGGCATGTCCCCTGGCATCGCACCGCCATCCGGGCATATTGCACAGTTCATCCACAAGCCTTGTACACAGCCGCCTACGCTCATGACCTCGCCGGGCTGGCGTGATACAGCGTGTTGTCCAGTGGCAGCTCCGTTAAGTACCGTCATGCGTCCCTCGCGGCCGTCCGATCGGACGCATCGGGCCCGCAAATGACCGTCCTCCGATCAACGGCGATCGGCAGCGATCCCCCGCCCGGCGTGGTCCGGGAGAGGGAATCCGGCGTGATCGCGCCACTATGGGGTGACGATCGCGAAGTCGGGGTCGGGGTCGTCGATGAGCGCCATCAACCGCCCCAGCACACCGGGGTCGCCAGACAGGTCGATGCCATCTGGCCTGGCGCTGGCCAGGAGCTGCGGCAGCCGGTGCTTGGTCATGTACTGGCTCTGCGACTGTCATGTCGCCGTGCAGCCGAGACCCGGCTCGGCATGGCGCCGATGGCCCGTGAGTGACCGTCAGGACCGTTCGATCGGGCACGCAGCGGGCGCGGGCGCAAGGAAGCCTGCACTCGGCTGGGCCGGAACCGCGGGCCGCGGTGACGTGGCTATTGCCCGCTGACGCGCTGGCTGCGGTTGAAGTACTTCCGGCGTTCCGGGCTAGCAGGTAGATGGAGTTGGGTATGTCTGGCGGCAAGGACATGAGCCGCGATAAGGAAATCCTTCAATAGACGCCGACAAAGGAGGCTAAGACATTGGCTAGCACCTCCGGCCAGGAAGAGTTCCTGGCCGTCATCCGTAAGAGCCAGGAGGCCGTGATCGCCGTGGTCAGGAACTTGGCCGAAACCGTAAGGACAGCCAGTCCGAAGCTGGCGTCCGTTTATGCGCCGCTCACGGACAATCTCCCCAAGCCGCCGTCCGTCAGTGTGCCCTTCGGGGACAAGCTGCCCGGGCCAGAGGGCGCCGTGGCCCGCGCCTACGAATTCGGCGAGCAACTGCTTGCCAGCCAGCGGAAGTTCGCCGAGGACCTGCTGAAAGCGAAGCCAGAGGGCGCCGTGGCCCGCGCCTAGATTCGCCGAGCAACTGCTTGCCAGCCAGCGGAAGTTCGCCGAGGACCTGCTGAAAGCGGCGGCGCCGCTGATACCTGGCCGCGCCGAAAGCGCCTCAGCGACCGAGACCTACAAGCCAGGCCAGGTCGTTCCTCGCGATGGGACAGTCGAATGCGCGCGGCACCACGATGTCCAAGACCACGTCAAAGCCGGTACCCGATTCCCACCATGCTCTCATCACCATGAGCATAGTGAGGGCTGTACCTGGCAATACGTCTAGGGCATGACAACTCGATGCAGGGCACCGTCCCCTCTGCCCCCTCTGTAACAATCGCTCCTGGTGCGGCGGTGGTGGTGCTGTAGGGGGCGAGGCGATCGCCCGTGGCCCGGCCGGTGACCAGGGTTGGCAGCACGCGATCCGGGTTACCGCCAGGCTTGAACGGTGACTCATACTCGCGCCTGATCCGCTCGTTGTATTCGCCTGCGTTGCCGGCGAACCCGTGCACGTCGACGGTCAGGATCTTCTGCCCAGTCGCGTTCATCGGCGAACAAACGACTGCACGCGCGGCCGGAAGACCTGGCGGTCATCAGCAGCGCTGAGCGGGATCTTCAAGGCCGTGTGACAAGAAAGTGACAAAACCGGCCCCGGGCATGATCGGGGGTCACGCTAGCAACTGAACATGAGGCCCTGAGCTGCGGGAACTGGGCGCGCTCGGAGGGACTCGAACCCCCAACCTTCTGATCCGTAGTCAGATGCTCTATCCGTTGAGCTACGAGCGCGGGTGCGCGGACAGTCTACGGCACCTCGCGCCCAGGTTGTGCAGAGCGGGCAAGCGCGTGGGACACAGCGGTTCAAGCGCTTCTGATTGGCTGCCCGCATGCCATCGGACGCCGGAAGGGTGAACGCCGCCTGCCTGCGTGCGTTCTGACGGAAACGACCCCGCATGAGGGCACAACCGCCGCCCCGGGCGGCCTGGCCGCTGGGGCAGGCGGTGGCCTGCGGGGATACGGTGAGTGCTGGTGACAGCTCCGGGAGTACCGGGTAGTGCCCTGGTCACGTTCCGTGATATGACTCAGGCGGCCGTGGTGGCGGGTCCGGCCGGGGCGAGCGTGACCTTCATGCCGGGGTGAGCCGTTCGAGCCCACGGATCTTGGGCGGGTCTGGCCGGCGGGGTTTGCCCGGCTGTAGTAATCGGCGCCGAGATCGGTGAAGCGGGCGGACCGGTCGGCGATGAGGATGCAGGCGATCTCGCAGATGACCCGGGACACCGCGACGATGGCTTCTGCTAGCCGCGGCGGCGGGCTATCCGCCGGTACTGCTCGCCGAGACGGGTATCGGTCCGGGCCACGGCCATCACGCACTGGCCGAGAGCGCCGCGCAGGTAGGAGTTGCCCTTGCCGGTGCGCCCGCCCCGGGCGCTGGTCCCGGACTGGAAGGTGCGCGAGGTCAGCCGGGCCCACGCGGCGGCGTGCCCGGGAGTGGGGACCCCGACATGTCCGTGCCCAGCTCGGCGATGAGGACCTGGGCGTTGCAGGCGCCGACCCCGGTGTCTCATCGAGGCGTTCCACCAGGCCCAACGACGGGCGTGCCGCCGACGGCGCAGCCCGGCGAGTGCCCGCCGCCGATCAGCCCGCAGCTGGTGCACGCCAGCGCCACGCCGGGGACGGACGTCAGCTGCTGCTCGATCCGGGCGTCCAGGCGGGCGATCTCGTCGTTGATGGTGTCGATCAGCCGCAGGTGCCTGGCGATCTCGAAGGCGTGGACCTCGCGGAACTGGCCGGTGAGCGCGGCGGCCAGCTCCTGCTGGTGGCGTGCAGCCGGGGGTCGCCGAGCGCGGCCAGCGCCGCCGGGCAGCGCTCGCCGGCGACCAGGGCGTCCAGGAACCGCCGCCCGCTGGCGCCGAACAGGTCGGAGATCACCACCGAGATCTTCACCAGCCGTCCTCGAGGATCTTCTCGACCCGGTTCTGGTGCCGGACCTGGTCCTGGGCCAGCCGGGACCGGGTCCGGGTCAGCGACCGCAGGTCGCGGACCGCCTGCGGCGGCACGAACGCGCGGCGCAGCATCCCCCCCTCGTTCAGCTTGCACAGCCACACGCAGTCATCCCCGTCGCATTTGCCCCGGCCGGGCCGGTGCTTCACGTCGCGGGCGTTGACCAGCTACACCTCCAGGCCCGCGGCCTCGGCCAGGTAATAGTAGATCCGCCAGTAATCGGAGGTGCTCTCGAGCACCAGCCGCTGGATGCCCTGGCACCGCAGGTGATCCATCAGCGCGACCACCCCCCCGTATCGGCGTCCACCTGCCACACCGTCTGCCGCTTGCGGTCCGGCCCGCTGCCCGGCACCCGGGTGCACACCATCCCCGACCCCTTGGCGACATCGATCGCGGCCGCGTACGTCACCACCTCGGTGCGCTCCTCGGCCACCTCCGCGCCGTCACCGCAGCTCTCGCCGGCCCGGCTCGCGCTCCGTGCTCTCTTCTCGTGCAGCCATCGCTGCCTCGCCTTCCTCAGTGAATCGGCAGGAATGAGCCTCCCGGGGAGCGGCGCGGGGAAAACCGATCTGATCGGCGTGCTCGAAGCGACAGTACCCAGCTCGCAAGATCGCCCCCAGCGCCAGACTGCTTTCCGGGCACATGGCACCAAGGACCAAACGGCGTCAAGGGCAGCACACTGCGATCATGCCCGCAGCGGGCCCGCCCGCCGCTCCGCTGACCAATACGCGGCCGTAACCCCGGTCGCGCCCGGCTGCATCGGCTGGACACCCGGCGCATCCTCCGCCACCCTGGAACTCGGTCACGCACAGGCAAGCGCACGGGCAGCACACCCACCGCCGAACACGCCAACATGATCACCCGCACCTGGCTAGCTAACCTACGTTTCGCGAGATATCTCACGCCAAGGCCAACTGCTTTGCCAAGGAGCGCCGCACGACCGCCGTCCGCCTCCGTCCGATGGCTCATCAGGTGGCGCTGGTTCGTACGTCGTGCCGCCAAGAGCATGGTGATGTGGAGTAAGCGTGCCGGAATCGGCGGCTGAAGTGCGCCGGATCGCTGAAGCCCCAGGCGCGCGCGATGGCGGCGACGGGAGCCGCGTTTTGAGCTGCGTGGCGCAGGTCGCGTGCCGCACCCACGAGACGCACACGCATGATCCACTCTGCGAGACCCACCTCGTTGTGTGCACAGAGCCGGTACAGGTGCCGCAACGAGACGTGGTGCGCGGCGGCGATGCGCTTCGGTGTCGTGGCTGGATCCCGGAGGTGCTGGACGATGTATTCGGCCGATGAACGTGACAGCACCAGCCCGTCCCCGCGGGCGCGGAACAGATCGTGCGACCCCACGCGCCAGCGGTCAACTATGGTCCGGCTGAGCCTGCCGTCGTGGTGCGACACGGCGATCGGGGTACCCGCGGACGCGAGCAGGCCGGCCAGCTCTTCGTCGTGGTCTGGCCGAGGACGCGGACCGCTGTCGAATAGGACCGCCAAGGCACTCTCCGTCCCCCCGCCGCGGCGGGGGGACGCCCACGTGGACAACCAGGTGCAGACCCAGATCTCCGGAAGGCATGCCTTTGACCTGCGGTTACTGTCCGCATTTCCTTGCATAATATGTTAGATCAAGATAAAATGCGGGCATGTCCGCCGCTGCCGCCGCCATCCTGGAGGGCATGCCCTGCCCGCGTGATCTGCACCGCTTGGACGCCGGCGGGGAGACGGTGATCTTCGCCGGGTCAGTGGAGCTGTCCCGGTTCAGCGAGGACGACGCGGCGATGCGCCACGTGGCGGCGGTGACGCTGCGGCAGCTGGGGTTCAGCGGGAAGGACGTGGCCGCGGTGCTGGGGCTGACCCCGAGTTACGTGGCCACGCTGCGGCAGCGGGCGCTGCGGGAAGGGACGGCCGCGCTGGTCCGCCCGGCGGGACGGCCCCGGGAGACAGATGATGCGTCGTGGGAGCAGGCACGGGCGTGGCGGGCCGAAGGGGCTCGGGACGCGGAGATCGCCCGGCGGCTCGGGGTGAACCAGTCCACGGTGCTGCGGCGGCTGGGCCGTGCGCACGTGCAGGACACGCTGCCGCAGGCGCCGCGACCGGAACCGGAGGCCGCTCACACGCAGGCCGCGGAGCCGGAGCCGGAGGAGCAGCCCGGTCCCGGAGGGCCCGTGCCGCCGCAGCCAGCGGCGGACGCGGAGCGGCCCGCGGGGCCGGTGACGGTCTCGTCCCGGTACGCAGGGGCGATGCTGCTGCACACGTTCGGGACGCGGGCCGGGGCCGGGGAGATCCTGCAGGCCGCCGCGGGCGAGGACGCCCGGCCCGGTGACGTGGCGCTGCTGTCGGCGGTGAGCCTGTGCTTCGCGCTGGGCGCGGCGACGGCCGAGCAGTTCAAGCACCTGCCCGGCGCCGAGGCCGGGCCGCTGGCCGGGCTGTCCCGGCTCCCAGGCCTGCGGACGCTGCGCCCGCGGCTGGCCGCGATCGCGGATCGCACCGATCCGCTGCAGGTGCAGCGGATGTTCGCCTCGGCGATGCTGGCCGCCGACCCGGTCCTGTCCGGGGTGTATTACGTCGATGACCACTTCGTCCCCTACACCGGCGCCAAGCCGGCGCCGAAGGGGTGGAACAACAAGCGGGGCCGGGCGGAAAGGGGCCCCGCGGACACCCACGTCACCGCCCACGACGGGCGGGCGGTGTGCTTCGTGTCCGGGGAACCGTCCGGGCTGACCGTCACCTTGCCGAAGGCGCTGTCCGAGCTGAAGAAAGCCGCCGGCCGCGGCGCGACGATCATGGTCGGGTTCGACCGCGGCGGCGCCTACCCGCAGGTCTTCACGCACTGCCGCGAGCAGGACGTGCACTGGGTCACCTACCGCCGCGCGCCGCTCGCGGTCCCCGCCGCGCTGCCGGTCATCACCCCGGTGACCATCGGCGGCAAGAAGCGGCAGGTCGCCTGGGCCGAGGAGAAAGCCCAGCTCAAGGACTACGGCGAGGCCCGGCAGCTCACCCTGTTCGAACACGGCAAGGTCGTGCTGCAGATCCTGACCTCCGACTTCGATTCGTGCCCGGCGGACATCCTGGGCTGGCTGAAGTCCCGGTGGCGGGAGGAGAACTTCCTCAAGTACGCGGCGGAGAACTACGGCATCGACAAGATCTGCGATTACGCCGCCGAGATCACGGTGAACACCAAGATAACCGCGAACCCGGCACGCAAGGCCGCGAACGCCGCCGTCCGCGACGCGGAGAAGAACCTGGCCGCCGCCGAGCGCGCCCTGGCCGCGCTGCTCGCCGACCCCGGCACCACCGCCGCAGCCAAGAACAAGGCGATCCCGGACGCGAACCACGCGATCACCGCCGCGCGGAAGAAACTGCAGGCAGCGACCGCCGCCCGGGACCAGGTTCCCGCGAAACTGCCGGCAGACCAGATCGACCCCGAGGCCCGGATCGCGGTCCTGCGCGCGGGACGGCGGGGCCTGCAGATGGTGCTCCGGCTGCTCGCCCACAACGCCGAGCACTGGCTGTCCAGCCAGCTCAACGCCTACCTGCGCGACGACGACGAATACCGGGCCGTCACCCGCGAGACCATCATCCGCGGCCTGGCCGGGACCATCACCTTCGCCCCCGCCGCGATCACGGTCACCCTCCAGGCACCCGCCGCACCCCGCGTCGCGCGAGCCCTTGCCCTGCTCACCGGCCAGATCAACGCCGAGCCGCCGTCCATCCCGGGCGACAACCGGCCCATCACCTACCAGATCATCCCGCAGCCAGTCATTTAACTCCCGGCGCCACAGGTCTTCCGGAGATCTGGGACCGCTGTCGAATAGGACCGCCAAGGCACTCTCCGTCCCCCCGCCGCGGCGGGGGGACGCCCACGTGGACAACCAGGCGCAGACCCAGGTCGCGACCCGCCGGTCGGAGTTCTACCGCGACCTACCGTCGGGACCGTTCTACGGCTTCAACCGGCCCGGGGTGCAAGCATCGGAAGCGATCATCGAGAACTGGTGGCGACAGGGCATGATGGGCGGCGCGAAGGCTCATTACGACGGCATCGTCGCCTTCTCGCAGACCGACTTCACCGAAGACCTGAAGAAGATCTCCGTGCCCGTGCTCGTGATGCACGGCGATGACGATCAGATCGTCCCCTACGCCGACTCCGGGCCATTGTCGGCGAAGCTGGTCCAGAACGGGACGCTGAAGACTTACCGCGGTTTCCCGCATGGCATGCCAACCACGCAAGCGGCGACCATCAACGCCCATCTGCTGGCCTTCCTGAAAGCGTGACATCAGGCCCCGTGATCCGCCACGGAGCCCAGTGGCGGATCACGGAGGCGATCGCACTAGCTCACTCAAAGCCTCCTCGGGGGTCCGAGGCGGGTTCTCGAACGCCGGGCCCGCTCACAGATGGTCTTGGCCGGTCTGGTGGTCCCATCTCGGTGTCGCTCCCGGCGGCAGGGGCACATCGAACGCGTTCAGCAGAAAAGACACGAGCGAGTAGTACCCGCAGAGCGCGACGAACTCGACCGTGCCGGTGTCGCCGAGGAGCTGGTGGACGGCCTCGTAGGCGTCCTGGCTGAGCCGGCCGGTCTCGGTGAGCTGACGGGCGGCCGCGTAAACCGTCCGTTCGTCCGCGGCCTCGAACGGCGGGTCGTCACCGCGGCCAATGGCGTCGACCACGGCGTCAGGAACACCGTGCTCGCAGGCCATTCGGGCGTGCGCCCACCATTCAAACTCGGCTTTCCAGCGGGCGCCGACGGTAATGATGGCGACCTCCGACAGCCGGCGCTCGATCGACGTCTCAAACCGGAGAACGCGGCCCAGCGCGGTGAGGTGCCGCCCAACCTCGGGCGCGTGGACAAAGGCATTGAAAGGGCCGGTCAACGCGCCCCGGTCGTTGACCAGCGCCGCTCCCCGCGAGCCGACGATGCTGTCCCACACCTCCTGGCCGGAGTGGTCCAGCTCGTCGCGGCGAAGATACGGAAGACGGCTCACGATACGACAATAGTGCGGCCCGGGCGCGTCAGGGTCGCACCTGGCCACGGTTGGGCCTAGCGCGACAGAGCATTGCCCGCCTCGGTGGTTTGCATTCGGTCCGACCAATTGGGCGGTTCTGCAAGGGACTTTAGGCCCTTTTTTGATAAAGAATTAACAGCCAAGCTCCGCCCATGGTGGCGTTGCATTCACATCCAGCTAACAAAGATGTGCAGAGTGTCCTCAATGCGCTCGACGTACTCGAATTCCTGATGCGTGAGGATGAGGTCGCCGTCAGCGACATCGCTCCGCGACTAGGCGTATCGGAGAACGCGGTGCACCGCTTGCTGAACGCAATGTGCGTGCGGGAGCTCGCAGAGCGCAACCCGGACACTGGGCTGTACCAGCTGGGCGTGCATCTGGCCGAGCTGGGCCAGGTCGCATCCGACCGGTTCCCGCTGCGCCGCGCCGCGCTGCCGCTGCTGCAGGAGCTGCGGCAGGCCAGTGGCCTATCGGTTCACCTCACCGTGCCGGACGGCGCCGACGTCGTCTTTGTGGAGCGACTGAAATACATGACCGGCATTGGTCTGACAACGGACAGCGGCCGGCGGATGCCGTCCCACGCGGCCAGCGCCGGGAAGGCCCTGGCGGCCTTCGACCCGGCGTTCGCGCAGGCCCGGAAGGCGGCGGGTTTCCCCCGCGTGGCGCCGCGCACGATCTCCACCGCGGCCGATTTCGACCGGGCCCTGGCCGAGGTCCGGCGCACCGGCGTCGCCATCAGCGTGGGCGAGTCCCAGTGCCAGCTGACCTCGGTGGCCGCCCCGGTGCGTGATTTTTGCGGGCGCGCCTACGCCGCTATCTCGGTGGTCGGGCCCGAGCCGGAGTTCGGCGACTTCGGCCGCGCGGCTCGGCTCGTGATCACCGCGACCGCCAAACTGGGTCAGGCACTGGGCCGGTTAGAGCCAGTTCCACCCCGGCGGCCAGGCGCAGGCGCCACGGCGGCCAGCACGCCGTCAGCCTCGGCGGAGCGCGGCGCGCTCGGCCAGTGGGGAGTCACGCAGCCCTTGGCGCTAGCGATGATCTTGCGCGAGGTCACGCTCGCTAGCCGGGCTGTCCGCCCGGGCGGCAGCCCCATTTGGGCGGGAACCGGTAGTCGATCGGCATCGGGGTCTGCCGGAACTCCTGCTTGATCCGGGTCCGGCCGGACACTCCCCGGATGTGCGGGTGGGGGGCCCGGGTGTACTTCGATACCTCGCAAGAGGCGTTCTGCCAGTCGATAAGCGTCGGACAGCGGCCCCACGGATCGCGGAAGTCCAGGCCAAGTCTGGCGAAGTGGTCGCGGGATGTGTCGCGCATCCACGCGATGATCGCGGCGGGGCCATGTCGGCAGCGTCGGTGAAGCATTTGGAGATGCCGTCCAGGGCGCCCGGGCCGGGCACGATGGCACGGCCATCTCAGCCCGGCGCCATGTCGACGAAGCGACTGTAGTGGCCCTGGAAGGCGACCGTAACCGTGGTGGTGGGGCCGTTGCGGTGCTTGGCGACGATCAGGTCCGCCTCGCCGGCCCGGGGGACTCACGCTCGTACATGTCCTCGCGGTGCAGCAGGACCACCACGTCGCTGTCCTGCTCGATGCTGTTGTGAAGGCTAATTCCGTTGGCGATGAAGTTGTGTGAACCAGCCACAGTGGCGTCGTATACCGGCTGCTCGCCGATGCTTTCGACGGACGCGATCTCGTCCCAGAACACATCATTGGTGGCCATCATCTCGAACTCGGCATCGTCAAGGATTGTCGCGACCCTGGAGAGCCGGGCCCGGCTCGGCGCGTCCTTCCCCACGGAGCTGCCACAGAACTGCGTTCCGAGCGCGACCTCGAACTCGCGACGCGGCATCGTCCGGTCCGCAAGGACACTGCGTACGCGTTCCCACACTTCCCGGGGCACCGTATCAAGGTTGGTATCGCCCTTGACCGCGCTGAGCATTTCCAGTGCCTTGTTCGCCACACTCTCGCGGGCACCGTGCGCGCCGATGTTCCGCAGGAAACGCAGTTGATTCTCGGCTCCGTAGAGGTGCAGGTGGTAATACGGCCGATGGGTCCCCTTGCTGACCTCCTTGATGCGCGTCATGACATTGAAGCGCAACAGCAGGTGCGCCAGATCATCGATCATCCGGCGACTTGTGGACGCGTAGTAGATCCTGGCGTGCCCGGCCGTCGCGTCCCACCAGACGCACCCGTCCGTCGCCCACAGGTGACGGACGAACAACGCCACCTGCTGTTTCGGCAATGAGAAGATCGGCGCGGGGACGAACTTTTCGTGGCTCGGGAGGATCGGCTGGCACCGGACGAAAGATCCATCGCCGAGCAGCTGAGCCAGCGTGATGATCTCGGGCTCGGGCATGGGCCGTCCGGCCAGCGGTCCCGGGGTGTGTCGAGGGACGGCGACCCGGCCGCCGACGGTGATGTCCGCCAGTGGGCGCCAGCCGTCGTAGGTGAGGAATGGATGGTTGGCGGTGGCCTGAACCTGGCGGCCAGACATCAGCCGCACACGGAAGACCTCCCTGATGCCACTCGGGAACGCATGCGTCATGGTCCACGGGGTAAGCCGCAGCCGCTCGTCCAGCGACCAGACCGGGACATTGCGCTCCCCAGAGGCCATCAGTTCGCTGAGGGTGACCTCAGCGCCCGTGTCGGCGCGAAGAATTCGCGTGTCACCGGTCAGGCAACCCGATTCACGCAGATCGGACAGGAGCGGCTTCTTGTCGGTGCGCTGCTCGGGGCCCCGGTTGAGCTGGGACAGCGCGACCACGGGGACGTCGATCTCCTTGGCCAGCAGCTTCAGGGACCGGGACATCTCGGAGACCTCCTGCTGCCGGTTCTCCACCCGCTTGGGCGACGACATCAGCTGCAGGTAGTCGATGATCACCATGCGCAGGTCGTGGCGCTGCTTGAGGCGCCGGCACTTAGACCGGATCTCCATCATCGACATGTTGGGCGAGTCGTCGATGAAGAGCGGGGCGTCGGCCACCTCGCTCATGCGCCGGGCCAGTCTGGCCCAGTCGTCGTCGCTCATCTGGCCGGTGCGCATGGTCTGCAGCGACACCTTGGCCTCAGCCGACAGCAACCGCATGGTGATCTCGTTCCGGCCCATCTCCAGGCTGAAGAACGCCGTGCTCAGCCCGTTCTTTATCGCCGCCGCACGAGCAAAATCAAGAGCCAACGTCGACTTGCCAACGGCTGGACGGGCCGCGATGACGATCATCTGGCCGGGGTGCAGGCCGTTGGTCAGCGAGTCGAAGTCGGCGAAGCCGGTCGGCACACCGGTCATCCCGTCGCCGCGGCTGCCGATCGCCTCGATCTCGTCCAGGGCACCCGGCATGATGTCGGCCAGGGAGTGATAGTCCTCGGTCACCCGGTGGTCGGTGATCGCGTACACCTCGGCCTGGGCCCGGTCCACCAGGTCGTCAGCCTCCGCGTCGCCCGCGTAGCCGAACTGAACGATCCGGGTGCCGGCCTCCACGAGCCGCCGCAGGATCGCCCGCTCGCGGACGATCCGAGCGTAGTAGCCGGCGTTCGCAGCCGTCGGCACGGACGCGATGAGGGTGTGCAGGTACGGTGCCCCGCCGACCCGGCCGATCTCGCCGCGCCGGGTGAGCTCGTTGGCCACGGTGATCGCGTCCGCCGGCTCACCGCGGCCGTACAGGTCGAGGACGACCTCGTGAATGACCTGATGGGCCGGCCGGTAGTGGTCGTGCGGCCGGATGACCTCGATCACGTCGGAGATCGCGTCCTTGGACAGCAGCATCCCGCCGAGGACACACTGCTCCGCGGCGACGTCGTGCGGGGGTGTCCGCTCGAACTCACCGCGGGGAGCGATCTCGGCGACACTCACCAGGCAGCACCTCCCCTGTAGGCGGCGCCACGCGGGCCCCGCGCACGACGCTGTTCCGGAACCGTTCTAGCGGACGGCTACGACAGTTTGGCGGCAGTGCTCACCAGACGCCAACCCGTCTTGTGCACATGCCTGTGGACAGCTTGTGAAGACACGCCGCCGGGGCTGTGGACAGCCTGGGGAAGGCCGTGTGAAGAGGGCGGCGTCTCTCTGTCCGGCACGGCTCTTAGCTGCGGCAACGGCCTCCACGCCCTGTGCGGAAGAAAAAGATTTAGCGTTCGGCGGTCTGCACAGCAGGGACCGAGTTATCCACAGTCCGGAGTGTCACGCCGACGAGCCGGGCGCCCGATCAGGCGGAGCCGGCCAGCGTCACGCCGGGGCCAGGAAACGATGCCCGAACGGACCTGGTGCGGGGTTCACCGAACCGTGCCAGGTTGTCAGCCGGCCCCGCTAGTATCCGATGGTGTGTTCGATCAAGGACGGGGCGATCGCCGAGGTCATCAGCGCCATCGACCAGCTGGCTGCCGATGCCGGAGCAGGTCTGGTCGCGGCGGACATGCGCTCACGGGTCGCCGGCATCTGGGCCATGCTGGCTGCCCTCGACCCTGAGCTGGCCCGGCTCAGCGCCGCCTACGAGCGGCCCACCGAGGGGCACTAGCGTGCGAAAAGCCGACCGCGCCCCGGGTGATGTCCCCCGGAGCACGGCCCGCTTTCGCGTAATCAGGCTCCGACGACCTCGATACCGATGGTCGCGTTGACCTCGGGATGCAGCCGGACCCTCACCTGGTGCGTGCCGGCGGTCTTGATCGGGTCGGGGACCTCGATCCGGCGACGGTCGAGCTCCGGGCCGCCGGCGGCGCGGACCGCGTCGGCGATGTCGGCCGGGCCGACCGACCCGAACAGCCGGCCGTTGGTGCCGGCTCGCCGCGGCAGCCGGACCGTCAGGTTCTGCAGCTCGGCCGCGGCGGCCTTCGCGTCGTCCAGGCTGCGGATCTCGCGGACGGACCTCGCCCGCCGGATCAGGTCAACCTGCTTCTCGGCGCCCCGGGTCCACCGCATGGCGAAGCCGCGGGGAATGAGGTAGTTGCGCCCGTAACCGCTGGCGACGTCCACGACGTCACCGGGGGCTCCGAGGCCACTGACCTCCTGGGTGAGGATGAGCTTCATCGGTGTGCGGCTCATGTCAATGCCTCCCCGCGGACTCAGCGAGCCGTGCTCGTGTAGGGCAGCAGCGCCACCTCGCGGGCGTTCTTGATCGCCGTGGCGACCTTCCGCTGGTGCTGCGTGCAGTTACCGGTGACCCGCCGAGCGCGGATCTTGCCGCGGTCGGAGATGAACTTACGGAGAAGGCCCGTGTCCTTGTAATCCACGTAGGAGATCTTCTCCTGGCAGAAGACGCAGACCTTCTTCTTGGGCTTGCGAATTGGTGGCTTGGCCATCGTGGTGCTCCTTTGCAGAGCCCCGCCACGGGCGGGGATGGTCGGTGACTGATGTCGGTCCGGGCGCGCTGAGGCACCCGGTCAGAACGGTGGCTCGTCGGAGAAGCCGCCGGGGTCCGCGGTCGCCCACGGGTCAGCTTCGGCCCGGCCGCCGCCTGACCCACTTCCACTTCCGCTTCCGCTTCCGCTTCCGCCGGATCCGCCGCTGTAACCCTGGCCGCCGCCCTGGTTCCCGCCGAATCCGCCGCCGGACCCACTGGACCGCTGCGCGCGCGCGACCTTGGCCGAGGCGTTGCGGAGCGAGGGCCCCACGTCGTCGACCTCGACTTCGTAGACCGTGCGCTTCTCGCCTTCCTTGGTCTCGTACGAACGCTGCCGCAGCCGTCCCGAGACGATGACCCGCATGCCGCGCTGCAGGCTCTCGGCCACATTCTCGGCCGCCTGCCGCCAGACGTTGCAGGTCAGGAAGAGGCTGTCGCCGTCCTTCCATTCCCCGGTGGAGTTGTCGCGGAAGCGCGGCGTCGAGGCCACGCGGAAGCGAGCGACCGGTTGCCCGGCCGGCGTGAATCGAAGTTCCGGATCGTCAACGAGGTTGCCCGCGATCGTGATCTGGGTGTCGCCTGCTGCCATCGGGCTGCTCCCGGTCGGTACCGTGATCTTGGGGGGTATGAGTAGTGGTGCGTGCTCCGGTCAGTGGATGTTCGGCCGTACGACCTTGGTGCGGAGCACAGCTTCGTTGAGGTTCAGCTGACGGTCCAGCTCGCGGACCGTGTCGGGCTCGGCGGCCAGGTCCACGACCGCGTAGATGCCCTCGGACCGCTTGTCGATCTCGTAGGCGAGGCGGCGCCTCCCCCAGATGTCCAGCTTCTCCACGCGGCCACCGCCGGACGGGACCACCTGCAGATACTGTTCAAGCGACGGCTGGACAATGCGTTCCTCGAGAGTAGGGTCGAGGATGATCATCATTTCGTAGTTGCGCATACTCGAGTCGTGCCTCCTCTGGACTGGCGCGGTCACGGTCTCTCCGTGACAGGAGGGGCTGGAATGGCGGCGGCTCCGGTGGCCTGCCACAATTTCACAGCCTGGTCAGCATACCTTGGGGCACCGACAGTCCGGACCGGCGAACGGAAAGCGGTGATTCCTGGCCCGGACAGGGGAAGAATCGAGATCAACAGATGCGCCGGAGCAGTTCCTGAGACGGAGGTGGCGACGTGGCGGGCACTGAGATGCCAAGGACAGAGCAAGCTGATCCGCAGGCGCAGCACATGACGCTCAACCAGAGCGGCCCGCGCCAGATGGCCCTGAACGTCCTCGCAATCGTGACGATCATCCTGGGCCTGGTCTCCTTCGTGCTGGGCATGATCGTCCGGAACGAGTCGTCGGCCTCGGCCGCGTTGCACGTGACCGCGACGGTGACCGGAGCTGCCTCCATCGTGCTGGGCCTGTACGTGCAGATGATCTCGACCACCCGGACGGAGCGGATCGTGGTCGTGACCGGCATGATCGCGGGGTTCGTCGGCGCCTGCCTCGGCCTGGCCCACGGTGGCTTCTCCGGCTGAATCGCGAGCCAGCGCGGCTCTCGCGTGCACGAACGGGAACGTCAGGGGACTCCGCTAGGCTCGGGCCATGGCGCGTATTGGTGTGCATATTGACGGCCCGGACCCGCTCGCCCAGGCGGTCTCCCGCGGCGCGGACGCGGTCCAGTTCTTTCTCGGCGACCCGCAGGGCTGGAAGGGGCCGGTGCTGCCCGGTGACCCCGCGGAGGTGCGTGCGGCCTTCACCCAGGCCGGGGTCGACCCCTATATTCACGCGCCGTACGTCATCAACGTCGCGACCACCAACAACCGCATCCGGATCCCTAGCCGCAAGCTGCTGACCCAGCAACTGGAAGCGGCCGCGTCGATCGGCGCCAAGGCCCTCATCGTGCACGGCGGCCACGTGACGAACGGGGTGGATCCCGCGGAGGGCTACGCGAACTGGCGCAAGGTAATGGAACGGGTCGAGCGCCCGATACCGCTGCTGATCGAGAACACCGCGGGCGGTACGAACGCGATGGCCCGGACCCTGGACGCCATCGGGCATCTGTGGGACGCCGTGATGGCGGGGGTCAAGGACGGTGAGGGCGAGGTCGGTTTCTGCCTCGACACCTGTCACGCCTACGCGGCCGGGCTCGACCTGGCCGACGTGGTGGACAAGGTGAAGGCGATCACCGGCCGGGTCGACCTGGTGCACTGCAACAACTCACGCGACGAGTTCGCCTCGGGCCGCGACCGGCACGCCAATCTGACCACCGGAACGATCGACCCGGACCTGATCCTCGGGGTCGTACGCGCGGCCGGGGCGGCCGCCATGTGCGAAACTCCGGACGATGACGGCAGCCTGGCCGGTGACGTCCGCTGGCTAAGGGACCATCTGGCCGCGGGCTGACCGTGGTGACCCCGGCCGGGGCGGCCCGGCCGGGGCGCAGCACGAGCCGGTCGGATGCCCCAGCCAGCACGCCGCCGGCCGGATCATCCTCGCCGTTGGCACGTACCACGTCCTGGTCCGGCCGCAGGACATCGCGGACCACGTAGCCGCACAGCAGCGCGACCGTGCCGAAGCGCGTCAGCAGCACCGCGAAGTACCAGCCCGGGCCGATGCCGTTATAGCCCGGGACCACAGTGCCGTTGCGGCCGACATAGATGAGGTAGCCCCAGATGCCTAGGAAGTACCCAACCTCGGCGAGCTGCCATGCCGCGTAGGGCCAGAACCGGGGCCGGGCCAGAACCGCCAGCGGTACGAGCCAGACCACGTACTGGGGTGACCACACTTTGTTTGTCATCAGGAAGACCGCGAGCATCAGGAAGCAGAGCTGGGGCAGCCGGGGACGGCGCGGCGCGGCGAGGGCCAGAACCGCGATCCCCGCGCACGCCGCGCCGAACGTGACCGCCGACAGCAGGTTCAGGGAGCCCAGGCCCGTCGCGCCGAGGACCGGGACACCGAGGTGCTCGAAGAAGTACCAGATCGAGCCCCAGTCGGCCGCCCGGGTCCTGCTGAACGAGTAGAACGTCATCCAGCCTGCGGGCGCGATCACCATGACCGGCACGTTGACCGCCAGCCAGGCCACCACGGCCGAGCTGAACGTCACCCAGAAGTCGCGCATCCGGCCCGCCCGGACGCAGAGCAGGAGCAACGGGCCGAAGAGCACGACCGGGTAGAACTTGGTCGCCACGGCCAGGCCGAGCAGAACGCCGGCCAGCACGCCACGCTTCGCCGCCCACGCGGCGAGGCCGAGCGCCGTGAAGGCCATCGCGATCAGGTCCCAGTTGACGAACGCGGACAGCACGAGGCCCGGGGCCAGCGCGACCAGCAGCGCCTGCCAGCGCCGCCGGGGACCGGCCGCATACGCGGTGGCCAGCACTCCCGCGACCGCGCAGATGACGAGCAGTATCACCGTCACGTCGAAGAACTCACGTCCCCGCGCGTACGGGTCGGTGATCGAGCGCACCAGCCACGCGGCACCCTGCATCGCCGCGCCGATCAGCACCGGGTATTCCACGTGGTGGCCGGTGTACGGCACCTTGCCCGAGGCGAGGCCCTCGCCGTAGTAGAGCGGGTAGATGTCGGTGTAGCAGGCGTCCTGGAACTGCTTGACGGGGCTGTTCCAGGCGCCCGCCCGGCACGGCACCTTCTCCAGGAACGCGAGCAGCGCGCCGAGCAGCGCCGCGGCCACCAGGACGCTCGTGGTTCCCATGAGCACGGCCATTGGCCGTCCCGGCAGGAACCTGGCGCCTCCGGCAGGCCCGGAGTCCTCGCCGCCGGGATCGGGATCCGCTGGCGCCGGCCCCCGACGTCCACCGTTCCCCGAATGCGGCATGCTCAGCGAAGCTCCCGTTTCCGTCTGCGGCGCAGCCATCTCAGCGGGATCAGCCCCACCAGGCCGGCCGCACCGTTCAGGCTGCCGTTCGTGCTCCCCGGCGCCGGGGGACCAACACCGTGCCCGGTGCCATTACTTTTACACGGCGTCCCGGTGAGCGGTCCACAGGTGGGTACGGCCGTGACCGTCGGGAAGGGGCTGGGCAGCGGGGGCGCCGGGCGCGTCACCGGAGCCGTCCGCGGGTCCTTGAGCTTGGCCGACTGCGTGGTGGTGGGCGCTGGGGCGGGGAGCATGCCCGGGCCGAACATGTTCCACGTCTGGCCGGTGAACTGCGGCGAGGGGAACTGCTGGATGGGCAGCGGGGCGAACTGATCCTCGGCAAACGTGCGCCAGATGCGGGCCGGCCAGTAGCCACCGAAACCGCCGCCGACGTTGCCGCCCAGCCCGTTCAGTGTCTCTGAGGTGTGGTTGCCCTGGTTCTCGGTGAAGATGCCGACCGTCAGGGCGTACTGCGGGATCGCGCCGATGAAGAAGGCCGACTGCGCGCTGTCGGTGGTGCCGGTCTTCGCGATGATCGGGCGGCCGTCGCTCATCGCCGCAGCGGTACCCGTGCCGTCGATCGTGTCGAAGGACATCGCGTACTGAACCTGCGAGTCCAGCGCCGGGGTCAGAACCTGCGTGGAAACGATCCTCGACGGGTAGGTGACCGTGCCCTGGCCGATCTGCTGGACGATGTGCGCCGCGTGATAGGTGCCGTCGTTGTCCAGCGTGGCCAGCATGGTGTCCTGCTCAGTGACCGACAGCGAGTCCTGGCCCAGCGCCATACCGACGTGGCCCTCGTCGCCCTGCAGCCCGGAGGTCACGGTGTTGACGCCGAACTGCTTGGCCATGTTGACGACGTTCTGGGTGCCCACCCGGTGGATCAGGTCGGTGAAGGCGGTGTTCGAGGACTGAGCTTCAGCCTGCGCGACGCTCATGGGGCCGTACTCAGCATTGTTGTCGTTCTGCTCCTCGAACCAGTTCGAGGAGGCATCCGCCTGCGACCCGCTCGCGGGCGTCATCGGCTCGCTGTCGGGCGGGATCCAGAGCGGGCTGTACCCGTCGAGCATGGTCGTGGACACGTTCATGCCCTGCTGGACCGCGGTGGCCAGCACGTACGGCTTGAACGACGACCCCACCTGCTCGCGGGTCAGTACGGTGTTGTCACTGCAGTCATGGCAGTACTTGGCCGGCACGTTCGCGCCGGGTCCGCCGTAAAAGGCCACGATGGCCCCCGTCTGCGGATTCTGCAGCTCGGCGCCCACCAGCGCGTACCAGGGAAGCGCCCCGCCGTCCGCGGCCATCAGCTTCTCGTTCTCATTCACCGCGCTGTACAGCCGGTCCATCATCGGCTTGCTGATCGTGGTGACGATGTGGAGCCCGCCGTTGTCGATCTGGGCCGACGACAACTTGTACACCCCATCCGTCCCCAGCTCGTTCTGCACGAGGCCCAGGATGTAGCTGTCGTACGGAGCCGAGCCCACGTGCTGGTCTTGCGCGCTGAGAACCGCGGGGAACTTCTCGGTCGCGGCCTGCTGCGCGGTCAGGTCACCCATGGTGACCATGCCGTTGACAACGTAATGCCAGCGTGCGACGAGAGCCTGGTGACCAGGCGGGGTCGGGTAGTAGCTCGGGCTCTGGATGGTGGCGGCGATCATCGCCGCCTGCGCGACGTTGAGCTGCGAAGCCGGTATCCCGAAGTACGTCTCAGCCGCCGCGCCGACCCCGTAGGCGCCCTCGCCCAGATAAATGGTGTTCAGGTACTGCGTCAGGATCCAGGCCTTGGACTTCTCCTTGGCCACCTTCAGCGCGACGAAGATCTCCTTGACCTTGCGGCTGGCGGTCTGCTGGGTGCCGATGTTGGCGTAGTAGTTGCGGACGAACTGCTGGGTGATGGTCGAGCCGCCCTGGAGCGAGCCACCGCTGTTGAACACGTCCTCGTAGGCGGCCCGCATGATCCCTTTCGGCGAGACACCGCCCTCGGTGTAGAAACTGCGGTCCTCGGCGGCCACCACGGCGTCGCGCATGAAGGGTGAGATCTGGTTGTACTGAAGCAGTTGCCGGTTGGTGTTCCCGAACGTGCCCACGACGGTCTTGCCGTCACTGAAATAGACGGTGGACTGCTGCTGCATCGCCGCCTGCGAGGCGTCGGTGGGGACGGTCGTTTTCGCGTACGCGTAGGAGATGCCCGCGACGCACAGCAGGACCAGGCCGCCGAAGCCGGCGGCCATGAGGCTGGCCACCTTACGCCAGGTCCAGCGGCGCCACCAACTGCCCTTGACCTTGGTCCGCCCCGGCCCGCTGCCCCGGCCGCCGCGCCCCGATCCCCAGCCGCTGCCCCCGCCACCGTAAGCACGGCCAGCGTGACCACCGCCGCCGTAAGCCGCATCGCCACGGCCCTGGCGGTACGTGTCCCGGGGCGCGCCGTAACCGTTCTCGCGGGTCCCGTAACCGTTCTCGCGGGTCCCGTAACCAGCTTCCCGGGTCCCGTAACCAGCAAGGTTGCGCAGGGCCGCAGACCAGTATCCGCTCGTGGGCCAGCCCGCGGAACTCTCGGCCGGGCGATCGGCGCGGCGGCCGGAACGGCCGTTGTCCCGAAGTGGGTCATACAGGTCGCCGCGCGGGCCGTACCCGCCTCGCGGGTCCCGGCTCACCGGGCGATCCGGGCGGGAACGGCCGTAATCACCGGCCGCCTGCGGTGCTGGCCGATTATGCCCACTGACGTCTCTGCTCACGCATCCTCGCTGTTGGCTGAACGGATGGCGGCCAGGCGGTACCGCCGAAGCTAAACGGTACCCAGGGCCGTACGCCGCCGCTGGCACGTCCGATCGCACCGTCGCGACGTAACGTGCCTTCCGGTGCACCCTTACTGGCTCGTCCTGGCTCGCCGGCCGCGACGCGCGCGCGGCTCACCCGTGCCAAGAACGTAAGACGTGGCAAGGTGGTTCCAGCCACAACTTTGGCAGACTTCGACCACATAGACCCGGAATTCGCCGTATTCGGCGGCCATCTCGTCGAGCTCAGGACCGCGTTTCACGCGTCCCTCATATTGCCCTAGCTCATCGCCGTACACGTACGTAACGTGGGTGAGCTTGGCTTTCCGGCAGATCGGGCAGTTGGTGCCGGTCGGCTCCCCGTGAAATCTAGCGGCCCTCAGCAGATACGGGTGTGCGTCGCACACGTCGGCGACCGTGGTCTGGCCGGCGTACACGGACGCGAGCGTTGCCCGCCGGGCAAGACCGTAGTCGACGACGGAACGCCTCGTCCCCATGACGGACAGAGTACGTCGGAACTCGCGCCAGTCCGAGCCCGGATGGGTGGTGAATCTCGCCCGCTGCGCAGGATGCCCAGCTAAGGAGTCTGCCCGCCTCGCCCGAGCCTGCCGCTTGCTTAACCATCTAGTGCTCTATATCCTCATGATGTATCGGCTCGATACATCGGCGTGAGACATCGACCAGATACATCGGCGCACATGTGCAGACGGCCGGCCCGCGGGCCGGCCGATGGTGGGGGTGGAACGGTGACCGGTAAGCGATCCGGCGTGCTGGAGCTCGCCGTGCTCGGGTTGCTGGATGGATCACCTATGCACGGCTACGAGCTGCGCAAGCGGCTCAGCTCCGTGCTGGGCGCGTTTCATGCCTTCTCGTACGGATCGCTCTACCCGTGCCTGAAGGAACTGCTCGGCCGGGGCCTGATCGCCGAGGAAGACACCGATCCCTCGCTACGGCCCCGGGCGGGACGCCGGTCCAGGATCGTCTACCGGCTGACCGCGGAAGGCAAGGACCGGCTGCACGAGCTGCTGAGTGAGGCCGGGCCCACGGCGTGGGACGACGACGGTTTCGGCGTGCACTTTGCCTTCTTCGGGCAGACCCGCGCCGATATCCGGCTGCGGATCCTGGAAGGGCGCCGCAGCCGGCTGGAGGAGCGGATGGAGGCTGTCCGGGCGGCGTTCGCCCGCACCCGTGAACGCGTGGACAGTTACACCCTCGAGCTGCAGAAGCATGGCCTCGAGTCGGTCGAGCGGGAAGTCCGCTGGCTAAACGAGCTGATCGCCTCGGAACGGCAGCGGGACGCCGGCGCCACGAACCAGCCGGGGCCGGACGAAACCGATCCGGGTCACCCGGGTACCTACAACGCATGAGCAAGGACAAGAAGGAGTCATCCTGATGGGTTCGGTACGTGTGGCCATCGTGGGCGTGGGCAACTGCGCGAGTTCCCTCGTCCAGGGGCTGGAGTACTACAAGGACGCCGACGAAAGCAGCCGGGTGCCCGGGCTCATGCATGTCCGGTTCGGCCCCTACCACGTGAGCGACCTGGAAGTGATCGCCGCGTTCGACGTGGACGCCAAGAAGGTCGGCTGCGACGTGGCGGACGCGATCAACGCCAGCGAGAACAACACCATCAAGATCACGGACGTGCCGCCGACCGGGGTCACGGTCCAGCGCGGCCCGACGTTCGACGGGCTGGGCGAGTACTACCGGGACATGATCACCGAATCGGACGAGCCCGCGGTGGACGTGGTCGCCGCGCTCCGGGAGGCCCGCGCCGACGTGCTGGTCAGCTATCTGCCGGTCGGGTCGGAAGAAGCGGACCGTTACTACGCGCAGTGCGCCATCGACGCCGGTGTCGCCTTCGTCAACGCGCTGCCCGTGTTCATCGCCTCCAACCCGGAGTGGGCCGCCAAGTTCACCGAGGCTGGCGTGCCGATCGTGGGTGACGACATCAAGTCGCAGGTCGGCGCGACAATCACGCACCGCGTCCTGGCCAAGCTCTTCGAGGACCGCGGCGTCGAACTGCTGCGCACCTACCAGCTCAATGTCGGCGGCAACATGGACTTCAAGAACATGCTGGAGCGCAGCAGGCTCCAGTCCAAGAAGATCTCCAAGACCCAGTCCGTCACCTCCCAGATCCCGCACGAGATGGAGGGCGCGGCCGTCCACATCGGACCGTCGGATCACGTGCCGTGGCTGGACGACAGGAAGCTGGCCTTCGTCCGGCTAGAAGGGCGCGCCTTCGGCGACGTGCCGCTCAGCCTGGAGTACAAGCTGGAAGTGTGGGACTCGCCCAACTCGGCCGGCGTGATCATCGACGCCATCCGCGCCGCGAAGATCGCCAAGGACCGCGGCATCGGCGGCCCGGTCACCTCGGCGTCCTCGTACTTCATGAAGTCCCCGCCTGTGCAGTTCGGTGATGACGTCTGCCGTGACCTGGTGGAGAAGTTCATCCGCGGGGAAGTCGAGCGGTAGGGATCCGGCGCGGGCCGGCTGACCTCTCCCTGACCAGGGTGCGGTCCAGCAGCAAGGCGGCTACCCGGGCTGGCCCCGGGTAGCCGCCTTTCCGCGTCAGCCCGGCACCGTAGGCTGTTGAGGTGGCCCCGCGCGCCGTCTCACGTCTCTCGCGGTCCTCGGCCGCCCATGACCTGCGGTGGGTTCTCGCCGAGCCCGGTTTCCGGCGCCTGTTCGCCACCCGGCTGATCTCGCAAGCCGGTGACGGCATCTACACGGCCGGCTTCGGCGCCTACGTGTTCTTCTCGGCGACCACATACCCGAACCCGGCCGCCGCAGCCTCGGCTTTCGCGGTCCTCTACCTGCCTTACTCGCTCATCGGGCCGTTCGCCGGTGTCTTCATCGACCGCTGGTCCCGGCGCCAGATCCTGCTCGTGTCGGCGCTCGTCCGCGCGGGCCTGGTCGCGGTGACCGCGCTGCTCGTGGTCTCCGGCCGGCTCGGTGCGCCCCTGTACGTGAGCGCGCTGGCCGCGCTCGGCGTCAACCGGTTCTTCCTGGCCTCGCTGTCTGCGGCCCTGCCGCACGTCGTCCGCGACGACAAGCTCGTGACGGCGAACTCCCTGGCCCCGACGGTGGGCGGGATCGTGACGTCGGTGGCGGGCATCGCCGCGGTCGGCGTCCGTTTGCTGCTCGGCGGGGGCCACGGCGGCGCGGCGGTGATCGTGCTCGTGGCCGGGGTCTGCTACCTGCTGGCCGGACTGACGGCGGCGACCATGCGGCGCGACTTGCTGGGGCCGGTCCAGGAGGCGGACCACGCGCCGGAACCGCTCTCACGGGTCCTTCGGGAGGTGGTAGGAAATCTCGTCGCGGGGGTGGCCTACCTCACCCGCCGCCGGGGCCCGGCGGCGGCCATCGGGGCGATCGGCGGGTATCGCCTGCTGTACGGGATCGCTTTCCTTATGTCGATCCTGCTGTACCGCAACTACTTTTACCCGGCCGGCAACGGGAATGCGGCCCTCGGCCACTTCACCCTCGTGATCATCGTGTCCGCGGTGGGTTACGGGCTCGCCGCCGTGATCTCCCCGCCGGTCACCAGACGGCTCGCCAAGGAGCCCTGGATCGCCCTGCTGCTCGCCTGCTCCGGCGTGGCGGCGGTGCTGGGCGTGACGTTCAGCCAGATCCCGTTCCTCGTCATGGGCTTCGTTCTCGGCCTGACCGGTCAGGGGATCGCGATCTCGGCCACGACAATCATCCAGGAGCAGACGGACGACGCCTACCGGGGCCGGGCGTTCGCCCTGTACGACATGATGTTCAACGGGGTTTTCGTGGTCGGGGCCATCGCCGCGGCGGCCGTCATCCCGGTCGACGGCAAGTCCTATCCGCTGATCGCGGTGCTGGCCATCGGCTACCTGCTCGTCGCGGCGATCTACGCGCTGCTGAGCCGGGCCCGTGCGCGTAACGTCGCGGTGGGGCCGGAGGATACGTCGCCGTCCGGGGCCTCACCCGGCTCACCGTCAGCGGCCCCACCGGCCTCACCGCCAGCGGCCGGGGACGGCACGGACAGCCCCTCCGCCTCGGCCCAGCGGAGCAGCTCCTGAGTGGCGCGTTCCCTGCCGATCAGGCCCTCTTCGATGCGGAGCTCCAGCAGGAACGCGTGGGCCCGGCCGACCAGCGGTCCGCGCGGTACGCCCAGAATCCGCATGATCTCGTTGCCGTCCAGCTCGGGCCGGAGCTTGGCCAGCTCCTCCTGCGCGGACAGCCGCTCGATCCGCTGTTCCAGGTCGTCGTAGGCGCGGGCGAGCCGGTTCGCCTTCGCCACGTTCCTCGTGGTGCAGTCGGCCCTGGTGAGCGCGTTCAGCCGGGTCAGCAGGGGCCCCGCGTCCCGGACGTACCGGCGGACGGCCGAGTCGGTCCACCCGGCCTCACCGTAACCGTGAAAGCGCAGATGCAGCTCCACCAGCTTGGAGACGTCGTTCACCACGTCCTTGGGAAACCGGAGCGCGGTGAGCCGCTTCCTGGCCATCTTGGCCCCGACCACCTCGTGATGGTGGAAGGTGACCCGGCCGTCGGGCAGCCGGTCACGCGTCCTCGGCTTGCCGATGTCGTGCAGCAGGGCAGCGAGCCGCAGCACCAGGTCGCTGGTGAGCCCGTACCGCTCCTCCAGTCCGATGGCCTGGCGCAAGACGGTGAGACTGTGCTGGTAGACGTCTTTGTGGCGATAGTGCTCGTCGGCCTCGAGCCGGAGCCGTGGCACCTCGGGCAGCACGTAGTCGGCGACGCCCGTGTCGACCAGCAGTTCGATCCCGCGCGCGGGATCGTGCGTCAGCATCAGCTTGCTGAGCTCATCGGTGATCCGTTCGGCGGAAACGATCTCCAGCCGCTCGGCCTGGCGTCCCATGGCCTCACGCACGTCCTCGGCCACGGCGAAGTCCAGCTTGGCGCAGAACCGGGCGGCGCGCAGGATGCGCAGCGGGTCATCGGAAAAAGACTCGTCCGCCGTCGCGGGGGTCCGCAGGACCTTCTCCTTCAGCGCCAACAGGCCGCCGAACGGGTCGACGAGCTCGTGGGCGGGCAGGCGCGCCGCCATCGCGTTAACGGTGAAGTCCCGGCGGCGCAGATCCTCCTCCAGGGATGTCCCGTAGCGCACCCCGGGTTTGCGCGACCGTGACGCGTATTCCTCACTCCGGTAGGTGGTGATCTCGAAGATGGTGCTGCCTCTGCGCAGCCCGACCGTGCCGAAATCAATCCCCACCGTCCACACGTGGTCCGCCCAGTCCCCGACGATGGCCAGGATGTCCGCGGGCGGGGCGTCGGTGGTCAGGTCGAGATCTCCGGGCTGCCGTCCCAGGAACACGTCACGGACCGAACCGCCGACCAGCGCGAGCTCGTAGCCGTGGCGCGCGAACAGCAGGCCGAGGTCGTCGGCGGCGGGCGCCACGCGCCGCAGCAGGGCCGCAGCGGCCTTTCGCTGCTCGTCGTTCAGCGGGTTCACGGGGCTCACAGGACGCAGGGAAATGGAATTTGGCACGGCTATCGAGGGTAAGGGGTGTGGAGAAGCGAGGATACCCGGAGCGGCGCAAATGCCGCCGCGGGCCACCAGGTAACGGAAACGGGCCGGCCGGGTATGCGCCCGCCTGAGCCCGCCCGCGACGCCGGCCACTTTTTCAGGAAACCGCAATAACATTTCAGGCGTGCCCCGTCAGCGTGCCGCGCCGGGTTCCTTCATCCGGGCCGCGGTCACCCTCGCCCTTCTCGTTGCCGCGATCGCGGTGGCGGGCGGGTGTCTGCTGGCGGCCGCTCCCACCGCGTACGCCGGGGAGCAGGGACGGCTGGCACCGGCCCCGAGCAGCGCGTCTGTCGCCATCGATTCGGTCAGTCCGGAGGTCGCGCGGCCCGGCGGGACGGTGACCGTTTCGGGCACGGTCACGAACGAATCGCACAGCACGCTGTCCGGCCTGTCCATCCAGCTGCGCTCGGCGGCGGTGCGGCTGGGCAGCCGGGACGACCTGGCGAGCTACGCCAGCGGCACCCTGGCCGCCGACACCCCGGTCGGCACTCCCGTCCTGGTCACCGAGGGCCTGCCCAGCGGCGCCACCGCCCAGTGGCGGGTCTCTCTGCCGGTGACCGCGATCGGGATCAGCGAGTTCGGTGTCTACCCTCTGGCCGCGCAGGCCGTCGATGCCATTGGCCTTCCCGTCGGCACGGCGCGTACCTTCCTGCCCTTCTGGCCGGGTGCCGCCGCGGCCGGCCTGACGCAGCGCCTGAAGGTCGCGTGGGTCTGGCCGCTGCTCAACGCGCCCCAGCAGGGCATCTGCCCGGCACTAACCAGCAACGGCCTGGCCACCAGCATCGCCCCAGGCGGCCGCCTGGGCACGCTGCTGGCCACCGGTTCCGCCTACGCCGCGAGCGCGGACCTGACCTGGGCGGTGGACCCGGGCCTGCTGCAGAGCGTCTCCACGATGACACACGCTTACCGGGTCGGAGGAACGGCCGCCTGCACCGGCGGCATCCCGTACCGCGCGAGCCCCGCCGCGGCCCAGTGGCTGTACGGAGTGCGGGCGGTCGCCTCCAGCCAGCAGATGTTCACGACGCCGTACGACGACGTGGACGTCGCGGCGCTCACTCACAATGGACTGGACAGCGACCTGGCCAGCGCCTACCACCAGGGCGGACTGGCGGCGAGCGCACTGCTGGGCGTGTCGTCCAGGCGCTCATCGGCGGCCGGCCGCCCGGGCCGGGCCGTCCCGGCATCGGCGTCCGGCTCGGTCGCGTGGCCGGCCGACGGGCTGGCCGATTCCAGCGTGCTCGCCAACCTCGCGGTCAACGGGATCAGCACCGTGGTGCTCAGCAGTGCCGAGATGCGCGCACCCAGTGGCACCTTCATCCCGGACGACGCGGTGGCCTCAACGCCGACGGCCACCGGGACGACCATGAAAGTGCTGCTCGCCGACTCGGCGATCACCAGCGTGCTCGGCTCGGCCACGTCCGCGCCCGGCAGTTCCTTCGCGGTAAGCCAGCGGTTTCTCGCCGAGACCGCGATGATCGCGGCCGAAGATCCGGGCCTGGCGCGTGCGGTGGTCGTGGCGCCACCACGCGAGTGGGCTCCGTCGGCCGCCCTGGCCAGCCAGTTGCTGAGCGAGACGGCCAGCGCACCCTGGTTGGCACCCGACACGCTCGCCGCGCTGGCCAGCTCGCCGGTGAGCGCCACCCAAGCGGCCCGCATGCCACCGCCGGACAATCAGGTCACCCCGGGTGAGCTGAACGGCCTCTATCTCAAGCAGGCCGGCGCCCTCGACTCCCTGGTGCGGGTGTACAAGAGCATCCTCTTCCAGCCGAAGGCGCAGTACCTGAGCCAGCTGAGCGCGGGCGTGGCGGCGACCGAATCATCCGCGTGGCGGGGCAGCCCGGCGGCCAGCGCAGCGGGCATGGCCATGCTGGACCACGTCACGGATTACCTGACCGGTGTCTTCCGCAAGGTCCAGGTCGTCAACTCCGCACGGGCGACCCTGGTCGGGTCGTCCGGCACGCTTCCCGTGTCCATCGGGAACGAGCTGCCGGAGAGCATTCAGGTGCGGCTGCAGGCGACCGTGCCACCCGACAGCCGGCTGACGGTGACGGGCCAGACCCCGCCGGGCCTGATCACGGTCGGCGCTGGACAGACGGTGACCGCCCGCCTCTCCGTCCGTTCCGGGGCCGTCGGTGACACGACGATTGAAATGCGCCTGCTCGGTAAGGACGGCAAGCCACTGCCGAGTGCGCCCGTATCGCTCAGCGTGCAGTCGACCCAGTTCGGGTCGACGCTGCTCATCATCATCTACGTCGCACTGGGGGTCTTCGTGCTGACCGCCATCGCCCGGGCGATCCGCCGGGCGCTGCGCGACGATCCCCCCGGGCGGCCGCGGGGCGGCCGGCCGGGCGCCCCTGGGCCCGCTAACGAGGCAGAACGCTCGCAAGGCATGCCCACCGCGGTCGATGGAGCGGCTACCGTCGAAAGAGGCAACGAAGGCACCGATCCCCGTCACCCACCGGAGGGCCCGGATGATTTCGCCGATGTACGAGGCTCGGCCGGGTACACCTGACCGCAGGCCTTGCGCAGGCGCGTACGCCGGCCTGACCGTGGGGCAGACCGGAGTGACGGCCAAGACAGGCGGACCGCGCCGTGACAACCCGGCGGGTAGGACGTGACCGGCGACTCCTCCGGCGACGAGCCGCGCCGCGGCGGGGTCAGGGGCGGCTACGGCCGGGACCCGCGCTACCAGCCTCGCCAGCCCCGGTGAACCGAACGACCCGGGCGAGGACGGCACCGCCCGGTACGGTTCCGGGGATCTCAGTGACCTGTGGCGTGAACCCGGCCCGTGGGCGGCCGACGCGCGGCGCGGGCTCGAGGCCTGGCAGGACAGTGACGAGCCTAGGTACCCGAATGACCCCCGCTACAGGGACGAGCCCGGGTACGGCGACCAGCCGCGGCACAGGGATCAGCCCCGGTCCCGGGACGAACGGCGTTACGCGGACGGCCGGGGCCGCAGCGACCGGGACGGCTACGGCCCGGGCCCCGGCTACGGCGGGCGGGAAAGCACCAGCGGCGCGGGCCGCGGCGGCCGGGATGACGACCCCCGGCCCGGCGGCCGCGGCACCCCCGGCGGGCCGGGGGGGCAAGGCGGCCCGCGGCCGGAGGAGACCTACCAGAGCCCGGCCACCTGGCGTGGCCGGAACGGAGGACCGCGCCCCGCGAGACGTGAGCCGGACGCGCCCACCGAGCGGCAGCGCAACCCCCGTGCGTGGCACGGCCCCGCGGAACAGCCCCGTGAGCAGGAGCGGAGCCCCCGGACCGGGAACCAGCCGCGGTCGGCCGGCGGCCAGGACGCCTGGCGTCAGGCTCCGCCGCCGGCCGGACCTCCACGGCGCCCGGCAGGCCCAGCGACCCCGCCGCCGGGGCCCGCCGAACCCGGCCGGGGCGAGCGAGCCTGGTGGGACGACGCCTTCCGGCCGTCCTTGCCCGCGTCCTTGCCCGCGTCCTTGCCCGCGTCCTCGCCGGCCGATCCGGGCCGGGCGGGATCCGCAGGGACGGACCGGCCGGGACGGTCGCCGGCAGGCCGGTCCCAGCCACGCCCGAGCCTGCCGGCCCAGGGCCAGCCCGGCCAGGGCCAGCCGTCGCCCGCGCCGGCCCGGCGGCCCTCGGCCCAGGGTTACGGGGTTCCGCCCGGTGAGCTGACCCAGCCGATCCCGATCTACCAGCCGCAGGGCACCTACGTCGCCGACGCGTACCTGGTGGCGGGTCCCGACGACGACACTGCACTGGCGGAGACGGTCTATGTCCCGCTTCCGGATTTCCGAGGCGAGGGTTCAGCGCCCGCGGGAACCGGCCTGGCCCGGTCCACCCGTTCGATGGCGATAGGCACGCTGATCTCCCGGGTCACCGGCTTCCTGCGCACCTTCGTCTTTGTGTTCGCGCTCGGCACCGCCACCCTGGCGAACGCCTACAACAACGCCAACACCCTCCCGAACGCGGTGTACGACGTGATGATCGGCGGGGTGCTCACCAGCGTGGTGGTGCCACTGCTGGTGAAGGCGGCCAACAAGCACCGGGACGGCGGTGATGGATACAACCAGCGGATCTTTACCCTCACGGTGGTGGCCCTGGGCATTGTCACGGTGGTGGCGACGATCTCGGCCGGGCTGCTCGTGGACCTCTACGCGGCCTCTGTGCACGGCGCCGAGCACCGCCTCATGGTTGTGTTCGCGTACTTCTTCATCCCGCAGATCTTCTTCTACGGGCTAAGTTCGCTGATCGGCGCGATCCTGAACACCAGGAACAGCTTCGCCGCGCCGATGTGGACGCCGATTATCAACAACGTCGTCGTCATCGTGGTGGGGCTGCTCTTCGTGGTCACCATCGGACTGGACAAGACCGCCAGCGACGTGTCCACCGGCGGCGTTCTGCTGCTCGGGATCGGGACAACCCTGGGCATCATCGTCCAGACCGTCGCCCTGATCCCGGCGCTGCGCAAGGTTGGCTTCCAGTGGAGGCCACGGTTCGACTTCCGCCGCGAGGAGCTAGCCGAAATCGGCCGGATGGCGATCTGGATGCTCGCCTACGTCGTGTCCACGCAGATCACGTTCGTCGTCACGACGAGGCTGGCCAACGCGGCGAGCGTGCACGTGCCCGACGCCGGCGTCTCCGCCTATAACTACTCGTACGCCCTGTTCCTGCTGCCGTACGCCATCATCGGCGTGTCCGTGACCACGGCGCTGCTGCCCAGAATGAGCAGGCACGCCGCCGAGGGCAAGTTCTGGCTGGTGCGTGACGACTTCTCCGCCAGCATCCGGCTGTCGTCGGTCATCCTCGTGCCCGCCGCCCTGCTGCTGGCCGTCCTCGGGCCGGCCCTGTCCGAGTTGCTGTTCAGCTACGGCAGCTCGTCGGTCGCGGGCGCACGGTACATCGGGGAGGCATTCGCGGCCTTCTCCCTCGGGCTCGTGCCGTTTGTCATCTTCCAGCTCCTGCTGCGCGTGTTCTATGCCCTGCACGACAGCCGCACCCCGGCCATTATCGGCTTCCTGGCGATGATCGCCACCGTGATCGGGAACCTCCTCGTGGCGGCGATCCTGCCACCGGGCCAGGTCGTCGTCGGCATGGCTTTCGTCTACGGCGTCAGCTACGTCTTCAGCGCGGCGGTCGCGTGGCGGCTGCTGAGCGGGCGCGTCGGCGGCCTGGACGGCCGCGTGATCACGCGCAGCCTGGTCCGTATGCACGTGGCCACGATCCCGCCGCTTGTCCTCGCTTTCGCGGTCGGGGCCGCGGTGGGCGCGGTCGTCCATCCTGGCCCTGTTTACGGATTCATCACCGTCCTGATCGGCGGCGGCGGCGCTGTGCTGCTGTACATCGTGGTGGCCAAGGCGCTGCGGCTGGACGAGCTGAACCAGCTCATGCGGATGGTCGGTGGCCGGTTCGGCCGCCGGGCCTGAGGCCGGGCGGTCGGCAGGTGTCCGGGGCGTGTCGAGCCGGTGACCTGTCTGGGAACGAGCTCAGGGGCGTGGGATCATAGGTGAGACATTGACGCCAATCGCGTATAACGGTTTACACGGGGCCGCTCGCTCGTAGCCCCGGTAGGAGGGCAAAGCGTCTTACCATTGTGAGCACCTACGGCAGCGCCGGCGGTAACGCCGCCGATCGAACCGGGGCCCCGGAAGGAGGGTCGAGAGCCGTCCCGCTCTTGACGGGTGATGCATGAGCACGTACACCTCTGAACCGGGAATCCGGCTAGCAGGCCGTTACCGCCTCGAAGACCAGGTCGACGCGGGCGGCGGCTGGGCGCTGTGGAAGGCCATCGACGAAATCCTGGCGCGGGCGGTCACCGTTCTGGTGTTCACTGAGACCTTTCCCCGCGTCCGGGAGGCGGTCACGGCGGCGCGGGCCGCGAGCCGCCTGAACGACTCGCGGCTGTCTCAGGTATTCGATGTCGATGACTCGGGTGACCGTGCCTTCATCGTGATGGAATGGGTCGCGGGCGAGTCACTCACCGACATGCTCAGCGACGGGCCGCTGGACCCCTCGTGGGCGGCCACCCTTGTTTCCGAGGCCGCGCAGGCGATATCCGCCGCGCACGCCGCCGGCCTCGCGCACCTGAGGCTCGTTCCCGGATCGCTGCGCTGGACCTCGGGCGGCGGCGTAAAGATCACGGGCCTCGGCATGGACGCGGCCATCGCCGGGGTCGGTACCGAGGAAGGCTCCGCCGAGGACCGGGCGCTCACCGACACCCGCCAGCTCGCCTGGCTTATGTACGCGGCGGTGACGGGTTACTGGCCTGGCCCCGAGCCGACGCCGCTGCCACCCGCGCCGACGGTGGACGGCGCCCCGTGCGGTCCCCGCCAGGTGTCCGCAGGCGTCCCCGCCAGCATCGACTCGATCATCTGCCAGGCGCTGTTCCAGCGGCACGGCCGCAACGGGTCGGTGATCACGACACCGATCGAGTTCGCCGATGCGCTGACCCGCGTCGCTCCCCGCGCGCTGCCCACCCCGTCGCCGTATCACGACACGGCCCGGATGAGCCGGGGATCCGAGGCGGCCCGCACCGCGCGATACGGCAGCCAGCAGCCGCCCCGCCCGGAGGCCCCCGGACGGGGCCGCCAAGGGCCGCCAGAGTGGCGGGCGCCCCGGGGAGGCGCTGGCCGCCCGCCGCGGAGCGGCGCGGCCAAGGCCCTGATCAGCCTGGTGCTCGTGCTCGTGCTCGCGGCCGTCGCCGCCGTCGCGTGGTCGGTGTTCCACACCAAGCACGGCACGACCGCGCGGGGGGCTTCGGGCGGCCACAGCCCGTCAGCCAGCCCGGCGGCGGCCACGACGATCCTGCAGCCGGTCAGCGCGAACGCGGCCGACAACCCCACGCAGGCGGGCGCCGCGATCGACGGCAGCACCACCACCAACTGGAGTTCCCAGTTCTACATCGGCAACCCGGTCTTCGGCGGCCTGCGCAAAGGCAGTGGCCTGATCCTGGACATGGGCAAGCAGGTCCGGCCCAGCGAGGTGCAGGTCCAGTTCGGCTCGATCTGCTGCGCAGCGGTGCACATCGATATCGGCAATTCCAGCGACCCGTCATCGGAAAACGGGTTCACGACGGTGGCGAGCGCCAGCCACGCGGTGGACATCACGAAATTCAATGTGACCAGCTCGGCAAGGGGGCAGTACGTGATGATCTGGTTCACCAGCCTGCCGCCGATGGCCGGAAGCCCGAACCAGTATGAGGCCCAGGTCTACAACGTGGTTGTGCGCGGATCCAGCTGAGATCCCCGGGCAGCCGTGACGGACCGACTCTCCCCTGACCTCTCGGACGCTCAGCTTCTGGAGCGCCATCTGCAGGGCGACGCAGACGCCTTCGGCCTGTTGTTCCTGCGCCATCGCGACCGCTTGTGGGCCGTTGCCCTGCGCACTCTCTGCGACCCGGACGAGGCCGCGGACGCCCTGCAGGAAGCCATGATCTCCGCGTTCCGCCGGGCCGGCGACTTCCGTGGCGACTCGGCCGTGACCACCTGGTTGCACCGGATCGTCGTGAACGCCTCCCTTGACCGGCTCCGGCGCAAGACCGCGCACCCGGCCAGTTCTGTGGGGGACGAGGGAGCTCTCGATCTTCTCGCCACTCAGGGCCGGGTGCCGGCGATCACCGACCCGGCCAGCATCCGTGACACCACCCTCGACGTGGAAACGGCGCTGCGCCTCATCCCGGCCGAGCAGCGCGCCGCCCTGGTTCTCGTCGATATGCTCGGCTATCCCGTGGCCGACGCCGCGGCCGTGCTGGACATCTCGGTGGGGACCGTGAAGAGCCGCTGCGCCCGTGGCCGCGCCCGGCTGCTTCCGCACCTGAAGCACCTGCGCGGTAGCGCAGCGGAAACCGATCCCCGGACAGTAGAGGGATTTTCACGGAACCGTACCGCGACTGGCAGCGTCTCACCTGGGCAGGGAGGAGAAGGATGAGGCGTCATTCGGCGCATGTGGATGTCAGCGTCCTGGCGGAGCTGAGCGCGGGGATCATCGGCGGCCGACGCGCGGCCCGGCTGCACGCGCACCTGGCCGGGTGCCGGCGGTGCGCCCGGATCAGTGCCGGGCTGTCCGAGGTAGGTGTCCTGCTGGCGTCCGTTCCGTCGGCTGCCATGCCCGCCGCGGTGACCGGGCGGCTGAGCGCGGCGATCGCGGAAGAGGCGGCGGCGCGCTCCGGAACGGCCGGCTCCCCGCTGCGGCTGGCCGGCCAGGAACCGTTCCGGCGTGCCGAACCAGCCGGGGGCGGGCGTCCAGGAAACCGGCTGACGAGTCCCGTGGCGGTGCGCGGCTTCGCGGCTGCCGTCTGCCTGGTCGCGGCGGGCGGATACATGATCGTGCAGCTGACCTCGCCTGGCCGATCGGGCCCCACGCTGTCGCCCGGTGCGAACGGGGGTATCTATCACGGCATCCAGGCCGGCCCAGGCCCGTACCACGTGGCGCCGTCCCCTGGCTATGCCATCCCCGGCTCGCCCCAGCCGGGCTTCAAAGTGGTCACGAGCGGTACCAACTATCAGCCCGCGACCCTGAGCGCGCAGGTCGAGACCGAACTCAGCCAGATGGGCAAGATCGGTGCGGACACGCGGTCCGGGGCCCCGATCCGGCACCAGCCGACCGCTCAGCAGGATGGATGCGCGCTGCTCATCACCTCCGGCGTGAAGCCGACGCTCGTGGACTCAGCCCGCTACCAGGGACGTCCGGCCATGGTCATCGCTCTCGCTTCGGGGGGCGGGCAGCTGGGCCAGGCCTGGGTGGTGGGTCCCACGTGCTCGGCCAGCAAGGGCGATATCCTCACGCACGTGCGGCTGGCCTCCGCCGGGGGCTAATCAGCCAGGCTCCGCACGGGACCCGGCGCGGTTCACCGGGCGGCGAATGGCGGTGCCGCCTGCGGGAATCAAAGACCCCTAGGATCGGTTGAATTCCGTGCCAGTCAAGGAAGGGCAGCAAGAAATGACCGCCGTGCGCAACGTCATCATCGTCGGATCCGGTCCCGCCGGGTACACGGCTGCCATCTACGCGGCCCGGGCGCGGCTCGAGCCGCTCATGTTCGAGGGCTCGGTCACCGCCGGCGGCGCGCTGATGCAGACCACGGACGTGGAGAACTTCCCCGGTTTCCCGGACGGCGTACTCGGCCCGGAGCTCATGGATTCGCTGCGGAAGCAGGCGGAGCGTTTCGGCGCGGAGCTCATCGCCGACGATGTGATCTCGGTTGACCTGACCGCGACGCCCAAGGTCGTGCGGACCGCGGACGAGAGCTACCTCGCTGACGCGGTCATCGTGGCCACCGGCTCGAAGTACCGTGAGCTCGGCATACCCGGGGAGAAGACGCTGGCCGGCCACGGGCTCTCCTGGTGCGCCACGTGTGATGGCTTCTTCTTCCGCGAGCAGGACATCGCGGTGGTAGGCGGCGGCGACTCGGCGATGGAGGAAGCCACCTTCCTGACCCGGTTCGCGCGGTCCGTCACGGTCATTCACCGTCGCGACAGCCTCCGTGCCTCCAAGATCATGCAGGACCGCGCGTACGACAATCCGAAGATCAAGTTCCTCTGGGACACCGAGGTCCTCGAGGCGGTCGGCGACACCAAGCTGACCGGCCTGCGGGTGCGCAACGTCAAGACCGGGCAAGAGCAGGTGCTCGAGGTGAGCGGCGTCTTCGTCGCGATCGGCCACGATCCGCGCAGCGAGCTGTTCACGGGCCAGCTCGACATCAACCCCGAGGGTTACCTGCTGGTCCGGCACCCCACTACGCGGACCAATATCGAAGGCGTCTTCGGCTGCGGCGATGTGGTCGATCACATCTACCGCCAGGCGGTCACGGCCGCCGGCACCGGCTGTTCCGCCGCCATCGACGCGGAACGCTGGCTGGCTAGCCAGGAATCGTGATCACACCGGCAATCCATCAACAACAAGGGAAGTGAACGGCTTGGGCGCGACCAAGGTTGTGACCGACGAGACTTTCGAGAACGAGGTCCTGAAGAGCGAAAAGCCGGTGATCGTGGACTACTGGGCCGAATGGTGCGGGCCGTGCCGGATGGTCGCGCCGGTGCTTGAGGAGATCGCTAAGGAGCACGCCGACAAGATCGAAGTCGTCAAGCTCAACATTGACGAGAACCCGACCGTGTCGCAGAAGTACGGGATCATGGCGATTCCCACGATGAACGTGTTCTCCGGCGGCCAGGTCGTCAAGCAGATTGTCGGCGCGAAGCCGAAGTCCGCGATGCTCAAGGAACTCGCCGAGTTCCTCTGAACCGGCGGCTCACGTCGGCGATAGGCGCTCGCCCGGCTGGACGGGAATGTCTGCCCGGGCGCTTTCACGTGTGCCGTCACGCGGGCCGGAGGGCACGCTCCGGGGCCCGGGTGGGCGCCATCGAGCCGAGTAGGCGTTCCAGCGCTACTTCGACGTCCTCCCGCCACGACAGGGCGGTCTTGAGCTCCAGCCGCAGCCGCGGATAGCGATGATGCGGCCGGACCGTCTTGAAGCCGACGGCGAGGAGGTAATCGGCGGGGAGCATGCACGCATTCGGCTCCCAGTCATGAACCCCGAAGGCCTCGATGGCCTTGACACCGCGCCGGGTCAGGTCCTTGGCCATGCTCTGCACGAGCATGCGGCCCAGGCCGCCACTGGCGAATTCGGTCAGCACGTGGGCCGTCATGAGCAGCACGGCATCCGCGCTCACCGGGCTGGTCGGGAAGGCGACCGACCTCGGTACGTACGGCGGTGGCGCATACAGCGCGTACCCGGCCGGCGCCCCGTCCACGTAGGCGATCTTCCCGCAGCTGCCCCATTCGAGCAGCACGGACGACACCCAGGACTCCTTTTCCAGGGCCGGCTCCCCGGCCTCGGCAGCCCTCGCCCCGCCAATCGGATCCAATTCCCAGAACACGCAGCCGCGGCATCTGGGCGGCAGATCATCGAGGTTATCCAGGGTGATACTCACGAGTCGGCGCGACACTTAGCCCCCAGAGTTCCGCACGGCCCCGTCCTTTAGGGGACATGTGCGCGTTTTTGTACGCTAGCTTCACACAACGGCACTGTGCTCCCGGCCCTATGCTGGCATGATACCGATCGTTGGGAGACGAGGCCATGAGCGAGGGCGCACGGCACGCGAATTCCCGCCTGCAGGGATCCCGGATTGATCCCTACTTCGACCAATATGCGGAGCGTGCCCGCGGAATGGTCGCCTCAGAGATCCGGGCCCTATTCGCCGTCACCGCCCGCCCGGAGATCGTCTCCCTGGCCGGCGGGTCACCCTACGTAACGGCCCTCCCGCTCGATGTCGTCGGGAACATGATCGGCCAGCTCGTGACCGACCGCGGCAGCGTCGCACTTCAGTACTGCACCGCACAGGGAGACACCGGGCTGCGGGAAAAGATCTGTGAGGTCATGTCGCTCGAGGGCATCCGCGCCCACCCGGACGACGTCGTGGTGACGGTGGGCTCGCAGCAGGCCCTCGACCTGATCACCCGGATCTTCGTGGACCCGGGCGACGTGATTCTGGCCGAGGCGCCCTCCTACGTGGGCGCGCTCGGCTCGTTCGCGGCCTATCAGGCCGACGTCGTGCACGTGGCGATGGACGACGACGGCCTCCTCCCGGAAGCCCTTGAGGAGGCGATCCAGCGCCTCACGGCGGCCGGGCGCCGGATCAAGTTCCTCTACACGGTGCCGAACTACCAGAACCCGGCCGGAGTCACGCTCGCCGCGGAACGACGTCCCCGGATTCTCGAGATTTGCCAGGCCGCCGGGCTTCTCATCATCGAGGACAACCCGTATGGGCTGCTCGGCTTCGACGGCGACCCGATACGCTCGCTGCGGGCGGACGATCCTGAGGGCGTGGTGTACCTCGGAACGTTCTCGAAGACCTTCGCGCCGGGCGTGCGCGTCGGCTGGGCCGCGGCCCCGCCCGCGATACGCGACAAGCTCGTGCTGGCCGCCGAATCCGCCGTTCTCTGCCACTCAAGCTTTTCCCAGCTCGTGGTGCGCGAGTACCTGGCCACCCAGCCCTGGCGGGAGCAGGTCAAGGACTTCTGTGAGCTGTACCGGCGGCGGCGGGACGCCATGCTGGACGCCCTGTCCGCGCAGATGCCGGACGGTTGCCGGTGGACCATCCCGGCCGGTGGTTTTTACGTCTGGCTGCAGCTTCCCGAGGGCATCAACTCCAAGGCGATGCTGCCGCGGGCGGTCTCCTCGCGAGTGGCGTACGTGCCCGGTACGGGCTTCTACGCGGACGGGGGCGGCACCGGCCACCTCCGGCTTTCCTATTGCTTCCCCCCGACCGACCGGATCAGGGAGGGCGTCCGGCGGCTCGCGTCCGTGGTCGAGGCGGAGATCGACCTGTGCGCCACGTTCGGCGCGATGCCCCCACCCGGCCGGACGGGGCCCGAAACTCCTGGTCCCGGCGATTTGTAAACGGTGACTTACTGTGACGGAACTTGATCATGTCGTGGTGCTCGCGGGCGGTCTCTCTCCCGAGCGTGATGTTTCCCTGCGCTCCGGGCGCCGGGTACGTGATGCGCTGGAGGAGGCGGGCGTCGACGCGCGGATCGCGGACGCGGACGCGGCGCTGATCCCGGCCCTGCTGGCCGACCCACCGACCGCGGTTTTCCCCGCTATCCACGGAAGCTACGGCGAGGACGGCGCCATCAGGGAGATCCTCGCCCTGGTCGGGGTCCCCTACGTCGGGTCGGTGGCCAGCGCGTGCCGTAGTGCGTTTGACAAGCCCACCGCAAAGGCACTGGTGGCCGCGGCGGGCATCACGACGCCGGAGTCCGTTACGCTGCCCCGGGAGATCTTCCACGATCTGGGGGCCACCGCTGTCATCGACCGCATCATCGCGCGGCTCGGCCTGCCACTCTTCGTCAAGCCCGCGCGGGGCGGCTCGTCGCTCGGCGCCAGCCCGGCGCGCACCGCGGCTGAGCTTCCCACCGCGGTCGTGAGCTGCTTCGCCTACGGGGATACGGCGTTCATCGAGCGGTTCATCGAGGGTACGGAGATCGCCGTCAGCGTCGTGGATCTGGGCCACGGACCGTGCGCCCTGCCCGCCGTGGAAATCGTGCCGGCCGCCGGGCAGTACGACTACACGGCCCGGTACACGGCAGGCCAGACCGCGTTCTACACGCCCGCCCGGCTGCCCGATGCCGCGCTGGACGCGGCCGCGAAGGCGGCGACCTGCGCGCATTCCGCTCTGGGTCTTCGCGATATCTCCCGGACCGACCTCATCGTCAGTGAGTCCGGCGAGGTGCACTTCCTAGAGGTCAACGTCTCACCGGGGATGACCGAGACCAGCACGCTGCCGATGGCGCTGGACGCCGCGGGGCATGAGTTCGGCCCGGCGTGCCTGACCTTGCTGCACCTGGCCGCTGCGCGCGGCAACTGAGCCGCCGCCGGACGGGCCTCTGCGGGCCGGCTCCCCGGCGCCCCGGTCGCTGCCGCCCGGGCGCTGCGCCTAAGTCCGGCCCGCATAGTTTGGTGACCATGGCTGAGCGCAAGAGCTTTGGGAGCGATAACCACGCGGGTGCGCACGAGGCAGTCCTGCGGGCCGTCGTCGCGGCGAACTCCGGTGATGCGGTCGCATACGGAGACGACGAGTGGACCAGCCGCGCGACCGCGGAACTGCGCCGCGCCTTCCGCGTGGCCGGTGATGTCTTTCTGGTCTTCAACGGGAGCGCCGCCAACATCCTCGGGCTGAGCCTGCTGCTGCGGCGGCACGAGGCGATCATCTGCGCGGCGTCGGCGCATATCAACACCGACGAATGCGGCGCAGCGGAGCGCATTCTCGGGACCAAGCTCCTGACGGTCCCGGCCCCGGACGGCAAACTAACGCCCGAGATGATCGCGGAGCAGCTCAGCGCGCGCGGCGACGACCACCATGCTCAGCCCGGCGCGGTGTCGATCACCCAGACCACCGAGCTCGGCACCTGTTACACGCTGGAGGAACTGCGCAAGATCGGGAACTTCTGCCGGGCCAATGATCTGGGCTTGTATATCGACGGCGCCCGGCTGGCCAATGCGGCCGCCTTTCTGGACTGCTCCCTGGCCGATCTAGCCGAGTGTGCCGACGTGCTGAGTTTCGGCGGCACCAAGAACGGTGCGATCGGGGCCGAGGCCGTCATCGTGATGCGCGAAGGGCTCGCGGCCGATGCCCGGTACCTGCGCAAGCAGCAGCTCCAGCTCGCGTCGAAGATGCGGTACCTGGCGGCGCAGTTCCTGGCCCTGACGGAGGACGACCTGTGGCGGCGCAACGCGTCCCACGCGAACGAGATGGCCCGGCGGCTCGCCGACGGCGTGCGGGACATGCCCGGGGTGGATATCCGTTTCCCGGTCCAGTCCGATGCGGTCTTCGCCCGGGTGGACCCGCGCTACCTGACGGATCTCCGGCGGGAGTGGTACTTCTACGTCTGGGATGAGCGGGCGCCGGTCGTCCGCTGGATGACCGCTTTCGACACGACCGAGGCGGACGTCGACCAGTTCGTGGCCAGCATCCGGAACGTTGCGGGGCAGTCCGCCGACGGGTAGCCGGGTCGATGTTTCACGTGGAACATCGACCCGGAGCGGACCGGACGGCCGGTGCTGGCAGGAGGGCCGGTGCTGACGGGCGGGGGCGATGCCCGGGCGCGAGGGCCGTTCGCTCAGCCCGGGATGGCAGACGAATCCGGCGACTCCGGATCCGGATCCGGCGACATCGCCTTGACGATACGGTCGAGGTCGTCGAGCGAGGCGAACTCGACCGTGATCTTTCCCTTGCGCCGCCCCAGCTCCACCTTGACGCGCGTCTCGAGCGCGTCGGAGAGACGGTCGGCCAGATCGCGCAGGCCCGGGGCGACCGGCCTGGCCCCCTGGCGCCGGCGCGGCCGAGCCTGGTCTTCGTCGCCAACGGCGACGATCTCCTCGACCGCACGAACGGACAGCCCCTCCGCCACGATCCGGTGCGCGAGGCGCTCCTGCGCATCCGGGCTGTCCAGCGATAGCAGGGCCCGGGCGTGCCCGGCGCTCAGCACCCCGGCCGCCACGCGCTTCTGCACCGCGGGCGGCAGGTTAAGCAGGCGGAGCGTGTTGGAAATGTGCGGGCGCGAACGGCCGATCTGCTGCGCCAGCTGCTCGTGCGTCGCGCCGAAATCATCGAGAAGTTGCTGGTATGCGGCGGCTTCCTCCAGCGGGTCGAGCTGCTGGCGGTGCAGGTTCTCGATCAGGGCGTCGCGCAGGAGGGCGGTGTCGGCGGTTTCCCGGACGATCGCGGGGATCAGCTTGAGGTCGGCGCGCTGACTGGCCCGCCATCGGCGCTCGCCCATGATCAGTTCGTAGCGGCCGGGCATCACCTGGCGGACCACGACCGGCTGAAGGAGGCCTACCTCGCGAATGGACGACGCGAGCTCGTCCAGCGCTTCCTCGTCGAACGTTCGCCGTGGCTGACGCGGGTTGGGGGTGATCGAGCCGGTGGCTACTTCTTCGAAGTAGGCTCCGGCGATCGGCTGGGCTCCCGTCGCGCCATCGTCGGCGGCCGCGGCGGTCCGCTGATCCGGTATGGATGCGCTTCGCGTCTCTGCGGCCGACTCGGCCTCGCCCGTCCCCGCCCCGGTCCCCACCGCCGCCGGTATAAGCGCACCGAGTCCCTTGCCGAGCCCGCGCCTCTGCTGAGTCACCGCATCTCCTTGATCCGCACCCATCCAACCCCACTCGCTATCCTGCCAGGTCCGGCGGGCCCGGCAGTATCGAAGCCGGCACGCAGACCGTCCGGCGCGGCCAGCACATCGGTCCCGGCAGCGGCACGGGGAGCGCCACCGGCACCGGCACCGGCCACGGCCGCGACGCGCAGAGACGCCACCGGCGGGCCCCTGATGGCGGCGGAACCGCCCGCCGGGATCGCCGCTCCCGGCACGCTGGGCCGGTCTTCGCGGGGCTTCCCCATCCGGGCCTACCGCGGGCCAGGCTCCCGGTCGGCCTCGGTTTCGGCCTCGATTCCGGCCGGCCGCACGATACCCGCCGCCAGGAAGAGGGCGCGGATGCCGTCCCGTACCCGGTCGTCCCGTGTCCGCCTGATCCACTCCGCGGGTGTGGTCCCGGCCAGCCTCACCAGGGCCGGCACCTCGGCCAGCAGCCCGGTGATGAGCGTGGCCTGGTCGGTCAGGGTGCGCGGCTCGCCCGCCTGGTTGACCAGGTGGCCGTGCCGCGACACGTAGACGCTGCATCCCGGTGCCGGCTGGCCCGGCCGCAGATATACGGCGTAGCGAGATGACAGGCGGACGCGATGGTAGTTCGGCTCGGTGGCGTCCAGAGCGCTGAGGGCCTCCCGGTCGAGCCATAGCACCCACATGTCCGACACCGCCGCGGGATCCGACACGGGCGTCGCCGGCACGTACCCGGGCCTGCTGACGTGAGCGGACACCCCCACGGTCATCCCATGGACCTTCACGCCCGTGATCGGTACGACCGCCCGCAGGCCGGCGTTCGCCATCTTGCGACGGATCTGCGCCGGCGACGCGTTCGAGCCGACCGACAGAACCGGCGTCCGCTGCACGAACGGCGGTACTCCCTGCCCACGGAGGAAATGGTCGAGCGACTGGTCCGCTCCCGCCTGGCCATCGGGCCCGCCGGGGCCGACGGGGCCGACGGGACCATCAGGAGCGGCTCGCCCGGCCAGCCTGACGCGCCACTGGCCGAGGGCAGCCGCCCGGACGGGCTGGACGTCGAAAACGTCTGAGCCGGCGACCAGCACGGCCTTCCGCCGCGGCGGAAGGCCCGGATAGGTCAGCGGGGCCGTGAGCGGGTCCACTCCGCTTCGCCCGGCCACCGTGCTCAACCGCCGTCCTGAGGAAGGTCGCGGGCCAGGCCGCGGGCCGCTGCCCCGGGTGAAGTGAGGACGGTGAGCATCGCGCGCCCCCGTGGCGGGCGGGTGACCCGGATCAGCCCGCCATCTTCGGGCTGCGGATCGACAGCTCCCGAGCTGCCTCCACATAGGCCACCGAACCGCTCGACCCGGGGTCGTAGGTGATGACGGACTGCCCGTAGCTCGGTGCCTCGGAGACACGCACACTGCGGGGGATGATCGACTTCAGGACGACCTCCCCGAAGTACGACCGCACGTCGTCCGCGACCTGGGAGGCAAGCCGGGTACGGCCGTCGTACATGGTCAGCAGGATGGTCGTGACCTGCAGGACCGGGTTCAGGTGACCCTTGACCAGGTCGACAGTCCGGAGCAGTTGCTCGAGCCCTTCGAGAGCGTAGTACTCGCACTGAATCGGGATCAGCACTTCCCGCGCGGCGACCAGGGCGTTCAGAGTCAGCAGGCCGAGCGACGGAGGGCAGTCGATGAGGATGTAATCGAGGCCCGAGGAATCGTAAGCCGCCACGGCCCGGGAAAGCCTGTTCTCGCGTGCGACCAGCGGCACCAGCTCGATCTCGGCACCCGCCAGGTCGATGGTCGCCGGGGCACAGTACAGCCCGGGCAGGCCCTCAACGGGCTGCACGATATCAGCGAGCGGCCGGTCCTCCACCAGCATGTTGTAGACCGATAGCGCCCCCACATGGTGATCGACGTCCAGCGCGGTGGAGGCGTTTCCCTGAGGATCCAGATCGATGACGAGGACGCGTGATCCATGCTGGGCCAGGCCGGCGGCCAGGTTGACCGCCGTTGTCGTCTTGCCGACCCCGCCCTTCTGGTTGGCGATCGTCATGATCCGGCAACTGGCGGGGCGGGGCCACGAGCGGCCGTCCCCGCCGCGCGCCCCCATCGCGGCCTCGGCGGCCCGGCCGATCGGAGTGTCCTGCGGATTCTGCGGCACCTCCGGTATCACGACCGAGCCCACGTCGCCCCGGCCCTGGGCCGCCGTTCCCCCGTGCATCGCGTCCTCCACTACGTTCTTGCCCGCGTTCTTGCCCGGCTCATGTGCTACGGGCCCGACAGGTCCGGCTTCCGGCGCGGTCACCGTTTCACGTGAAACTGCGGCCGACAATGCTCGCTGTACCGCTTGCTTTACCCCGGGTTGCTTTACCCCGGGTTGCTTTATCTTGGGCGAGCCAAATCCAGTCGGGATATGTGCGCCGTTCGCCACGCCACCTCCTGGAGGGGGAGCGCTAGGGGCCGCCGCCGGGTCCGGCTGCCGTTCCGTCGCAGCGGAATCGGCGGCCGCCCCGATATCAGTTCGCATCTCGCGGCACTCGTCACCGGGCCAGCCCAGCCCCGCAGCGTCCGGAGCCTGGCCTGCGAGGGCACGTGGTCCCTGCGACAACTCCGGCCCTTCCGGCTCGGCGTGCCCGCGGTGAAGGCCCGGCGGTACGACGGGATGCCGCATCGCGGCGGGTGGCCGGTCGGGCCATCCAAGGCCCTCCGCAGGCACCATCACGCTGCTCCTCTCCACGCCGGCACGCCCGCCGGTCAGCACCACGCTGGCGAGAAGGACCTGCCGACCAGGACTCGCCTCGGCGTTCTGCGCGGTCAGCCGCAGCCGTCAGCCGACCGCCGTATCAGGGCCGCCGTGAGCGTCTCCGCGCCTTGCCGGCCGCCAGAATACGGACGACCGTGGCCGGTGGTTCGACGATACCGTGGCCCACCCTCAGAACTTCGGCGCTCTGCACACTGAGGTGCCGCAGGACCGGGCCGGCCTCGTCCAATTCCGTCTGCGCGTGGTCCCCCTTGAGCGCAAGGATCGCGCCGCCCGGGCGGACGACCCCCACCGAGAGTTCCGCGAGCCGACCGAGCGGGGCGACCGCCCGCGAGATAGCAACGTCCGCGCGGATCACCCCGGCCATGTCCTCCGCCCGCCCGCGGCACACCATAACATGGCCGAGGCCCAGTTCCGTGACGCATTCGCCGAGAAACGTCGTGCGCCGGAGCATCGGCTCAAGCAAGGTCATCCGCACTTTGGGCCGCAGCATCGCGATGACCAGGCCCGGCAGGCCGGCCCGGAGCCGATGTCCACCACCTCGGCGTCGCCGGGCACCAGTTCCGCGAGCACGCCGCAGTTCAGCAGGTGCCGTTCCCACAGCCGCGGAACCTCCCGGGGGCCGATCAGCCCCCGCTCTACGCCGTGGGTCGCCAGCAGCGACGCGAAGCGGACCGCCGTTTCGGTGGCCGCACCGAAGAGGGCGACCGCGGCGCCGGGAGGAGCCGGTACAGCAGATCTCATTCAGCGGGGTAGACGACGACCCGCCGGTTTGGTTCCTCACCCTCGGATTCGCTGCGCAGGCCGACGTCCGCCACGGCGCCGTGCACGACCTTCCGCTCGAATGGTGTCATCGCCGCGAGCGGCTTGGGGGTCCCGGTCCGCTTGACCTCATCGGCCGCGTCCCGTCCCACCTCGGTCAGCTCGGCCCGGCGGCGGCCGCGGTATCCGCCCACGTCCAGCATCAGCCTGGCCCGCTCGCCCGTCTGCCGATGCACGGCCAGCCGGGTCAGCTCCTGCAGCGCCTCGAGTACCTCACCGCGCCTGCCGACCAGTTCGTCCAGCGTCGCGCCAACCACCGATACGACCGCGCGGTTACCCTCGACATCCATGTCGATGTCGCCGTCCAGGTCGGCGATGTCCAGGAGCCCCTCGACGTAGTCGGCGGCGATCTCGCCCTCCTGCTCGAGGTCGGCGAGGTCAACCAGAGTGTCGTCGTCGCTGCGCTCGCCCGCCTCAGCGGGCCCGTCAGCCTCGTCCGACCCGTTCAGGTCTTCCGTCCCGAGAGAGGCGCCGGCCTCTTCCGGCCCGCCAGCCTCCGGACCTACAGCGGTCCCTGCCGAACCCGTGCTCACCATTGCGCCCCGGTTATCACCTGGTACGTCACTCAGCATGTCCTCCGCCTGGCTCACAACCGGTCCCTCGCTGGTGAGGGGCCGCTTCTTATCAACCAACGTCATCGCTTGCCGGAACGCTTACTGCGTGACTGCCGGACCGGCTGCTGCCTGACGAGCCTAGCGGCCGGGACCTCCGGCTCAGGCTCGGGCTCAGATTTGCCCCGCACCAGCCTGCTCAGACCGCGGCGCTCGCTGCCGTTCTGCGTTCCATCGGCGCTATTGGCCGCCTGCGGGCGCGAGGGCGCTGGCGCGGAACCCGCTGGGCGCGGCTGGCTGCCGCGCGGGCGCTGGCCGTCGGTGCCCTTCCGGGCCGCCTTGACGCTCCCGGCCGGAACCGCGGCGGCTTCCGTAGCGCTCGTCGCGCTGCCCGCGTTGTTGCCCGCGTTCTTGCCGGCGTTCTTGCCGGCGCTGGCACTCTTGACCGACGCGGCGGCCGCGGCCCCGGCCGCGCCGCCCAGCGCGGCACCCTTCGATGCGGCGGGGCTCTTCGCAGGGCCACTGCGGGCCGGGGTGGCCTTCGCCGCCGTGCCCTTCCCGGGGGTGCCCCTGGCCACGGCTCCCCGGGCCGCGCCCTTGGACACCGCCCCCTTGGACACCGTGGTACCGGCGGGGCCTGCCGTGCCCTTGGCCGCCGGCGCGGTGGCACTCGCGGCATCCGCACCGGCGGTCACCGGTGCGAAGTTCCGGAACAGGATGTACTGCTGCCCCAGGGTCCACACGTTCGTCGTGCACCAGTACAGGACCAGGCCGAACTGCCAGTACAGACCGCTCAGGGCGAACAGCGGCGCGATGTACATCATGTACTTCTGCGAGTTCGCCATCGGGTTGTTCGGGTCCTGGCCCACCTGGCCGATGCCGCGCTTGACGCTCTGCCGCACGGTCAGGAACGTCGTCGTCGAGCTGATCAGGACAAAGATGCCGATGACGATCTTCGCACTGGCAGGCCCGGGCGCCAGATGGTACGGCGGCAGCGGGCTGGTGACGATCCGGTCGGCGATCGTCGCCGTGAAGATGTGCGCGTGCTGCGCGCTGATCACGACGGTCTTGGTCAGCCCGAATTCCGTCTTGCCCTCGGCGATGGCCCGCAGCACGTTGAACAGTGCAAAGAAGACCGGAAGCTGGATCACCAGGGGAAGGCACCCGGCCAGCGGGTTCGCGCCGTTCTCCTGGTAGAGCTTCATGACCTCCTGGTTCATGGTCTGCTTGTCGTCTTTGTATTTCTTCCGCAGTGCCGCGACCTGGGGCGCCAGCGCCGCCATCTTGCGCTGGGAGTGCATCTGCTTCACGAACAGCGGCACCATGATCAGCCGCATCAACATGACAAGGAAGACGATCGAAAGTCCCCATGCCCATCCGCTGGCCGGCCCGAAGGGAACGCTCAGCAGCGCGTGAATGCGCATCAGCACCCAGGCGACCGCGTCGTAGAAGGGGTTGAGAATCCCCACGTGCTAGCTCCCTTGCGTTTCTGTGGACAGCGTGCCGGCCCCGGTCCGGGACGGCTTCCCGCTTCCGTCACAGGGTGGCACGGGATCGTAGCCCCCCGGATTAAACGGATGGCACCGTGCAATGCGGGCCATGGCCAGCCACAGACCGCGGGCCGCGCCGTGTACCTGCAACGCCTCCAGCGCATAAGCGCTGCACGAAGGCTCGAACCGGCAGCGCGGGGGCAGCAATGGGCTGATGAACCGCCGGTAACCGGTGACAGCCGCCATGAGCACACGCGTCACAAGCGCCGGCCCCTGTGGGTCCGGGATCGCGTCGACGGCCAACTCGGTCCGGCCGTCCTGTTCCGCGCTCATGAGTGATGCAGCGCCCCAACCTGCCGCCGCAGCAACCTGCTCATCACCAGATCCAGATCGGCGGCCAGATCCGCCTGGCGTGCGGCCGCGGCCGGAGGATTGGCGCGGACCACAAGCAGGCTACCCGCAGGAAGCACGCCAAGATACCCGCGCACGATCGCACGAAGGCGACGTTTCACCCGATTGCGCACCACCGCGGTGCCAACCGCGCGACTGACTATGAAGCCTACCCTGGCCGGTTCATGGCTCTGAATCTGTGTAAGAAGGTGACCGGTAAGAATCGGACGACCGGCGCGGGCACCACGGCGCACCGCGAGCGTGAACTCTGCGCGGTGCCGCATCCTTGATTCGCTGGGAAGCACGTCCGGGTATCCCGTGGCCCGCGCCGGGCGCGGCGACGTCAGGCGCTGAGGCGGGCGCGGCCCCTGTGGCGGCGGGCCGCCAGAACGGCGCGGCCAGCGCGGGTGCGCATGCGCAGCCGGAAGCCGTGGGTCTTCGCCCTGCGGCGGTTGTTCGGCTGGAACGTGCGCTTACTCACCGGAGCTCCAGAAGATTGATCGTGTGATAATCCCGCGACGCGGGCCCGGCCGGCCACATGGGCAGGCAAGACCGCTGCCGCAGGGTTCGGCCTACGCACGCTAATCGCCTTCGGCGCCGGCGTCAAACTGGGCATCTGGGCGGCACGCCCGGCGAAGCCGGGGCGCCGCCCGCGCGTCCTTCGCCGATGTGCGGTAAGACGCCGCCTGGTGTTCGCCGGAGCGCCACACAAGAACACCGCCGTTCACCCGCCACAGCCCGGGTCAACGGCTTAGGCTGTGGACAACCGCGCAACGCCTGCGACGTACGCCGGTAAGCCGCTTACGCCCGCGGGACGTGACGGTAACGGGGCGCAGCGGAAGTGCTACGTGCACAACCTGTGGATAGACCTGTGGAATATATGTACGGCGGACGCGAGGGGAGCGAGCGGTGAGTGAAACAGACCTCGCGGACGTATGGGCCCGGTCCCTGGATGGCCTCGCGGATCTTCAGATCAAGCCGCACCAGCGCGCGTGGCTCAAGCTGACCAGGCCGCTGGGACTGGTCGAGAATACCGCGCTGATCGCCACCCCGAACGAATTTGTCAAGGAGCAGCTCGAGACGCGGCTCCGGGCGCTGGTCACGCACGCGCTGTCCGCTGAGCTCGGGCGCTCCATCCAGCTGGCGGTGACCGTCGACCCGGTTTCGGCCGCTGGTCCGGTCCCGCCGGACTTCGCCCCCGGCGAAACGGGCCGTCATGATATCGACCGGCCCCCGGGCGGCATGGCCTACAACGGCGCGGCGTACGGCGGCCCCGCCCCGGGCGGCCTGCCCCACGACACGGGTGGGCAGCCGATGCTGGCCTCCTCACTCCCGCCCGCGGGTGTCCCCCTCGACGGGCCGCGCGACTCGCTCGGCGGACCGAGCGGGCCCGGCGTCTCAGGCGGCCAGGGCCCCGGCGACGCCCGCCAGCCGTCCCCGCCGCGGCGGCCCGAACCGCACGCGGCGCCCGTTCCGTACGCTGTGCCCCGGCCGGGAGGCGCCCGGCTGAACCCGAAGTACACCTTCGAGACCTTCGTCATCGGCTCGAGTAACCGGTTCGCGCACGCGGCGGCCGTCGCCGTCGCCGAGGCCCCCGCGAAGGCTTACAACCCGCTGTTCGTCTACGGCGACTCCGGGCTGGGCAAGACGCACCTGCTGCACGCAATCGGCCACTACGCCCAGACCCTCTATACCGGGGTCAAGGTCAGGTACGTGAGCTCGGAGGAGTTCACCAACGACTTCATTAACATGATCCGCGACGGTAAGCAGGACGGTTTCCGCCGCCGCTACCGCGACGTAGACGTCCTGCTGGTCGACGACATCCAGTTCCTGGAGAACAAGGAAGGCACGCAGGAGGAGTTCTTCCACACCTTCAACACACTGCACAACGCCAGCAAGCAGATCGTCATCTCCAGTGACCGGGCACCGAAGCGGCTGGTCACCCTGGAAGACCGGCTGCGCAGCCGGTTCGAGTGGGGGCTGCTGACCGACGTGCAGCCGCCGGAGCTGGAAACCCGGATCGCGATCCTGCGCCGCAAGGCCATCCAGGAAGGCCTCAACGCGCCGCCGGAGGTCCTCGAATACATCGCCAGCCGGATCTCCACCAACATCCGGGAGCTGGAAGGGGCCCTCATCCGGGTGACCGCGTTCGCCAGCCTGAACCGGCAGTCGGTCGACCTCCAGCTCGCGGAGATCGTGCTGAAGGACCTGATTCCCGAGGCCCTCGGACCGCAGATCACCATCGCCACGATCATGGGGCAGACCGCCTCGTATTTTGGGCTGTCCATGGAAGATCTGAGTGGCACCTCGCGGTCACGGGTCCTGGTGACCGCGCGCCACATCGCCATGTACCTGTGCCGGGAGCTGACCGATCTGTCCCTGCCCAAGATCGGCCAGCAGTTCGGCGGCCGGGACCACACGACAGTGATGAATGCCGACCGCAAGATCCGTTCTCTGATGGCCGAGCGCCGGTCGATCTACAACCAGGTCACGGAGCTCACCAACCGGATCAAGCAGCAGGCACGGACGGGCTGACCGGTGCCTGCGATCACCGCTCCGGGTACGGTAAACCACCTGCCGGGCCGACCTGTGCGGGCAGGCCCGGCGCTATCAACAAGCGCTGTGCACACAGCTTGTGGAAAACATTGTGGACGGTAGATGGAGAGTGGGGGACAACCGGTGGGGAGAAACAGCCCGCCCATTCGCGAGGCACAATCGGCTCGCTCCCGTCCCCTGCGCGGGCACAGTTCCTGTGGACGTTAATCTGCCCGTTGACCTGGGGTGATGGCGCTTATCCCCAGCGTCCACCGCACCTATGACTATGACGGTTCTCTAAATAGAGAGAAAACAAACCAAGTGGGCGGCCGGGCAGATGTGCACGAAGGTCCCGCGGCGCCTATATCCAGCGGCGGCCCGGCCCTAAACGCACCCAGCCGCGAGGGGCATTCGATGACACGAAACAGGTGCAGGAGGCAGTTCCCGTGAAGTTCCAGGTTGAGCGAGACGTACTCGCCGACGCCGTCGCCTGGACGGCCCGCGCCCTGCCGGCCCGGCCGGCGGTTCCGGTTCTGGCTGGCATGCACCTGGCGGCCGCACAGCGGCTCACGCTGTCGACCTTCGACTACGAGGTGTCGGCACAGGCCAGCGTGCCGGTGATCACGGACGAGGAGGGATCGGTCCTCGTCTCCGGCCGACTCCTCGCCGAGATCGTTCGGAGCCTGCCGGCTCGTCCCGTGGAGATGAGCACGGAGGGCACGCGGACCACACTGAGGTGCGGCAGTGCGGTCTTCACGCTGTTGACGCTGCCCGACGACGAGTACCCGACGATGCCCGGGATGCCACCAGAGGCGGGGGCCGTGGGCGCGGACATCCTGGCCTCGGCGATCAGCCAGGTCGCGATCGCGGCGGGCCGTGACGACACCCTGCCCGCGCTCACCGGGATCCGGATGGAGATCGCCGGGGACACGGTGACGCTGGTGGCCACGGACCGCTACCGTCTCGCCGTTCGCGAGTTGCACTGGGAGCCGGTCAAGCCGGACATGTCGGCGGCGGTCCTGGTCCCGGCGCGGGTTCTCGTGGACGCCGCCCGTTCCCTGACAACGGCCGCCGAGGTGTCCATCGCCCTGAGCGTGCCCGGCGATGACGGCACCCATGGCGAGGGAATCATCGGGTTCGAGGGGGGCGGCCGCCAGACGACCACCCGGCTGCTCGGTGGGGAGTATCCCCGGTACCAGACCCTGCTCCCGAGCGAATTCAACGCGGCCGCCGAACTTCCCGCGGCGCCGTTCGCCGAGGCGGTCAAGCGGGTCGCGCTGGTCGCGGAGCGCAACACGCCCGTCCGGCTGGCGTTCTCCGCGGGCGAACTCGTACTGGAGGCCGGGGCCGGGGACGAGGCGCAGGCGGTGGAGACGCTTGAGGCCAGCTTCGACGGTGACGACCTGCAGATCGCCTTCAACCCGCAGTACCTGCTCGACGGGCTGAGCGCCATCGACTCCGACACGGCCCGGGTCTCCTTCACCACGCCGACCCGGCCGGCCGTGATCACCGGCAAGCGCGGCGAGGACGGCCCGCCGGACTACCGGTACGTCCTCATGCCCATCCGATCGGCGGGATAGCCAGGCCCGTGGCGGCGCGGCAGTAACCTCTACAGCCGTGCACCTAACACGGCTCGGGCTCACCGACTTCAGGTCTTACGCCTCGGCTGACCTGATGCTCGAGCCGGGAGTGACCACGCTGAGCGGGCCGAACGGTGAGGGAAAGACCAACCTGGCCGAGGCCATCGGGTACGCCGCGACCCTGGGCAGTCACCGGGTCGCCACCGACGCCCCCCTGGTCCGGCAGGGCGCGGAGCGGGCGATCGTCCGGGCCGCGATCGCGTCGGGCCGGGGCAACGCGCTGATCGAGATCGAAGTCAATCCCGGCCGGGCGAACCGGGTGCGGCTGAACCGGACCCCGCTGCCCCGGGCCCGGGAGATCCTCGGCGTGCTGCGCACGGTGCTGTTCGCACCGGAGGACCTGGCTCTGGTCAAAGGCGACCCCGGCGAACGGCGGCGCTTCCTGGACGACCTGCTGGTCGCCACGGCGCCACGGTACGCCGCGGTCCGTTCGGACTATGAGCGGATCGTGCGCCAGCGGACCGTACTGCTGAAGTCGGCGGGGGCCCGCACCTCCCGCGGCCGGGTCGCCGCGTCCTCCGCTTCCCAAGCCAGCGGCCCGGGGGGCGGTCCCGTGCCGTCGTCGATGGCGGCGACCCTGGATGCCTGGGACGACCAGCTCGCCCGCGTGGGGACGGAACTGCTGGCCGGGCGACTGTCCCTCGTCCGGGCCCTGCGCCCGCACGTCGAGGCGGCGTATGCGGCCGTCTCGGGGGACCGCGGGCCGGCCGGGATCGCCTACCGGCCATCGTTCGCCCTGCCCGCGTTCCTGCCCGCGTTCCTGCCCGCGCCGGGGGACGGAGCGGCCGCGGAGGGGGAGGGCGGGGCCGGGACGGACGGGAAGGGGGCGGATCTTGAGAAGGCCATGCGGGACGCGCTCCAGCAGGCCCGCCCCGGAGAGCTGGAGCGTGGCGTCTGCCTGGTCGGCCCGCATCGTGACGAGCTGGAGCTGCGCGTCGGCGAGCTGCCCGCCCGCGGCTACGCCAGCCAGGGGGAGTCGTGGTCGCTGGCGCTGGCCCTCCGGCTGGCTGCCTATGAGCTGTTGCGCGCCGACGGGGAGGACCCGGTGCTGATCCTCGATGACGTCTTCGCCGAGCTCGACGCGGGCCGCCGCGACCGGCTGGCCATCCTGGTCGCCGGGGCGGAGCAGGTCATCGTGACCGCTGCGGTGACGGCGGACGTGCCCGCCACGCTCACGGGAGTCAGCTACGACGTCGGCGGCGGGAGCATCACCCGTGCCGGCTGACGCCGACCCGGCCCTGGTGCCGCGTGCGGAGCGGCTGCGGCGCGCGGCTGCGGCGCTGGCCGACGTGATCGCCGACGCGCGGGCACGGGGCGAATGGGCGGCATTCGGGCGGCCCGGCGCGGCGGGCCAGGGGGCCGGGGTGGATTCCGAACGGACGTCGGGAGACCCGTCGTCCCGCCCGCGGCGGCCCCGCCGGGACGATCCCCAGCCGCTGGCGGCCGCGATCGGCGGCCTGCTGTCGGATCAAGGCTGGAAGGAACATGCGGCGGTGGGGTCGGTGTTCAGCAACTGGGCCCAGATCGTCGGGCCCGACCTCGCCGCCCACACCCGCCCAGACGGCTTCGCCGGGGGCGAGCTCGTCATCGCGGCCGACTCGACCGCGTGGGCCACGCAAGTCAGGCTGCTCGCGTCGATGCTGGTCCGCAGGCTTAATTCCGAGCTCGGTGAGGGCACCGTCCGCCGAGTCAAAGTCAGGGGCCGGCCGGGCCCCGGCAGCGTGGCGGATGGCGGGTACCAGGAAGTCGGGGAGACGGCGACACGTACGGCTAGGAACGCCCGTGTCATGCCGAATTCCCAGCTAGAATAGGGGGTACGCGCACACTTACGGCACGGGGGTGTCTCGCGCGCGACCTGCAGGATGGAGTTCCCACTTGTCATATGACGCTCGCTCAATCACGGTACTCGAGGGTCTTGAAGCTGTCCGGAAACGCCCGGGCATGTACATCGGCTCAACCGGGGAGCGTGGACTCCACCATCTGGTCCAGGAAGTCGTCGACAACTCGGTCGACGAGGCCCTCGCGGGGTACTGCGACGCTATCGAGGTGACCCTGCTGGCGGACGGCGGGGTCCGGGTGCGTGACAACGGCCGGGGAATTCCGGTGGACATGCACCCGGTGGAGAAGCGGCCCGCGGTCGAGGTCGTGCTCACCACGCTGCACGCCGGCGGCAAGTTCGACGGTAAGTCCTACGCGGTTTCCGGCGGCCTGCACGGCGTTGGCGTCTCGGTGGTGAACGCCTTGTCCATTCGTCTCGACCTGGAGATCCACCGGGACGGGTACGTATGGCAGCAGTCGTACGAGCGCGGCGCTCCGATCCGGCCGCTGGAGCGTGGCGAGCCCGCCTCCGACACGGGCACCACGACGACGTTCTGGCCGGACCCCACGATCTTCGAGACCACCACGTGGAACTTCGAGACCCTGTCCCGGCGGCTCCAGGAGATGGCCTTCCTCAACCGGGGCCTGACGATCACGCTCGCCGATGAGCGGCCGGAGACCGAGGGCGACGGCCCGCGCGTCGTCACGTACCTGTACGAGGGCGGGATCTCCGATTTCGTCCAGTACCTGAACTCCTCCAAGGAGCCGGTGCACGCCTCGGTGATCGACTTCGGCGAGGACGGGGACGGGATCTCCGTTGAGATCGCCATGCAGTGGACCGGCTCGTACTCCGAGTCGGTGCACACCTTCGCCAACACGATCAACACGGCAGAGGGCGGCACGCACGAGGAGGGGTTCCGCGCCGCGCTGACCTCGATCATCAACCGGTACGCCCGTGAGCAGAGGCTGCTCCGGGAGAAGGACGACAACCTGACCGGTGAGGACGTGCGGGAGGGCCTGACCGCGATCGTGTCGGCCAAGCTGGCCAACCCGCAGTTCGAGGGCCAGACCAAGACCAAGCTCGGTAACACCGAGGCCAAGGGTTTCGTGCAGAAGGTCTGCAACGACCAGCTGCGTGACTGGTTCGACCGCAATCCCGGCGAGGCCAAGGACATCATCACCAAGGCCACGCAGGCCCAGCGGGCCCGGGTCGCGGCGCGACAGGCCCGCGACCTCACCCGGCGCAAGAGCCTGCTGGAGAGCAGTTCGCTGCCGGGCAAGCTGGCGGACTGCCAGTCGTCGGACCCCTCGCGGTGTGAGGTCTACGTCGTCGAGGGCGACTCGGCCGGCGGCTCCGCGAAAGGCGGCCGGAACCCCGAGTTCCAGGCGATCCTGCCGATCCGCGGCAAGATCCTCAACGTGGAGAAGGCCCGGATCGACCGGGTGCTGAAGAACAACGAGGTCCAGGCGATGATCACCGCGCTGGGCACCGGTATCCACGACGAGTTCGACATGGCCAAGCTGCGGTACCACAAGATCGTGCTGATGGCCGACGCCGACGTAGACGGCCAGCACATCAGGACGCTGCTGCTGACGTTGCTGTTCCGGTTCATGAAGCCGCTGATCGAGGCCGGGCACGTGTACCTGGCCCAGCCCCCGCTGTACAAGATCAAGTGGGAGGGCCGTGGCAACGCGGACGAATACGCGTACAGCGACTCCGAGCGGGACCTGCTGATCGAAGCCGGTATCGCGAACGGCCGGAAGGACCCGCGCCCGCGGGACGGTATTCAGCGGTTCAAGGGCCTCGGTGAGATGAACGCCACCGAGCTATGGGAGACCACCATGAACCCGGCGCGCCGGGTTCTGCTCCAGGTGACGGTGGACGACGCGGCGCAGGCGGACGAACTGTTCAGCGTGCTGATGGGCGAGGACGTGGAGGCCCGCCGCTCCTTCATTCAGCGCAACGCCAAAGACGTCAGGTTCCTCGACATCTGACCGTCGTGGCGGCACCACCGCGGGGCGTGTATAGCGCGAGCTTTCCCAACCGAAACAAGGATATTCAGTGACTGACGTAACAACCGACGGCGTTCCGTCGCCGGGACACGACCGCACCGAGCCGGTCGACATTCAGTTTGAGATGCAGCGCAGCTACATCGATTACGCGATGTCGGTCATCGTCGGCCGGGCCCTGCCGGACGTGCGGGACGGCCTGAAGCCGGTGCACACGCGCGTGCTGTACGCGATGTACGACGGCGGCTACCGGCCCGACCGCGGGTACTCCAAGTGCTCCCGCGTGGTCGGCGACGTCATGGGCCAGTACCATCCGCACGGCGACAGTGCCATCTACGACGCGCTCGTACGGCTCGGCCAGGACTGGTCACTGCGCTACCCGCTCATCGACAGCCAGGGCAACTTCGGGTCGCCGGGAAACGACCCGCCCGCGGCCATGCGGTACACCGAGTGCCGCCTGGCCCCGCTGGCCATGGAAATGCTGCGGGATATCGACAAGGACACCGTCGATTTCCGGCCCAACTACGACGGCCGCTCCGCCGAGCCCATCGTGCTGCCCGCCCGGTTCCCCAACCTGCTCGTCAACGGGTCCGAGGGGATCGCGGTCGGCATGGCGACCAAGATCCCCCCGCACAACCTGCGCGAGGTCGCTGCGGGAGTCAAGTGGTACTTGGAGAACTTTGAGGCCTCCGACGAGGACCTGCTCGAGGCGCTCATCGCGCGGATCAAAGGCCCCGACTTCCCGACCCGCGGGCTGATCGTCGGCCGCCGCGGCATCCAGGAGGCTTACCGCACCGGCCGCGGTTCCATCACCATGCGCGCGGTCGTCGAGGTGGAAGAGGACCAGCGGGGCCGGGCGTGCCTGGTCGCGACCGAGCTGCCGTTCCAGGTCAACCCGGACAACTTGGCGCAGAAGATCGCCGAGCTGGTCAAGGACGGCCGGGTCACCGGCATCGCGGACGTCCGGGACGAGACGAGCCTGCGCACCGGGCAGCGCCTGGTGATCGTGCTGAAGCGGGACGCGATCCCGAAGGTCGTACTGAACAACCTGTACAAGCACACCCAGCTTCAGGACACCTTCGGCGCCAACATGATGGCGCTGGTCGACAGCGTGCCGCGGACCCTGCGGCTGGATCAGTTCATCCGGTACTGGGTCGCGCACCAGATCGAGGTCATCGTCCGCCGCACCCGCTACCTGCTGCGCAAGGCGCAGGACCGGGCGCACATCCTGCGTGCCCTGCTGAAGGCCATTGACCGGATCAACGAGGTCATCGCGCTCATCCGGGGCAGCGCCTCGGCTCACGACGCGCAGCAGGGCCTAATGACCCTGCTGGAGATCGACGAGGTCCAGGCGCAAGCCATCCTGGACATGCAACTTCGCCGGCTGGCCGCCCTCGAGCGGCAGGCGCTGACCACCGAATACGAAGACCTGATGGCGAAGATCGCCGACTACGAGGCCATCCTGGCCTCACCCACCCGCCAGCGGACGATCGTTGGTGACGAGCTCGCGGAGATCGTCGAGCGCTACGGCGACGACCGTCGGACCGAGATCATCGCCTACGACGGCGACGTCACGGACGAGGACCTGATCGCCGAAGAGGACGTCGTCGTCACGATCACGAACGGCGGCTACGCCAAGCGGACCAAGACGGACCTGTACCGGGCCCAGCGCCGCGGTGGCAAGGGCGTCCGCGGGGCGCAGCTCCGCACCGACGACATCGTTGACCACTTCTTCGTCACCACGACGCACCACTGGATCCTGTTCTTTACGAACAAGGGCCGGGTGTACCGCGCCAAGGCGTACGAACTGCCAGAGGCCGCCCGTGATGCTCGCGGGCAGCACGTCGCCAATCTGCTGGCCTTCCAGCCAGACGAGACGATCGCCGAGATCCTCGCGCTCCGCGACTACCATGTGGCGCCCTATCTGGTGCTCGCGACCAAGGGCGGCCTGGTCAAGAAGTCGCGCCTGTCCGACTTCGATTCGCCGCGCTCCGGCGGCATCATCGCCATCAACCTCCGCGACGACGACGAGGTTATCGCCGCCCGGCTGGTCGCCCCGGAAGAGGATCTCCTGCTGGTCAGCAGCAAGGCGCAGGCCTTGCGGTTCCGCGCCAGCGACGAGTCGCTGCGGCCGATGGGCCGGGCCACGTCCGGGGTCATCGGCATGCGCTTTGCCGACGGTGACGAACTCCTGGACATGTACGTGGTCCGGGAAGATGAGGATGTCCTCGTCGCAACCGAAGGCGGCTACGCAAAACGGACACCCGCTGGTCAGTATCCTGTGAAGAACCGTGGCGGCATGGGTGTCGTTACGGCCAGGATTGTCGAAACGCGCGGGCGGCTTGTGGGCGCCCTGATGGTCCGTCCGGACGACGAGATCTTTGCCATCACGTCGGCGGGCGGTGTCATCAGGACGAGGGCCGGTGAGATCAATCGATCTGGCCGGCAGACCATGGGTGTCCGGCTGATGAACCTCGCGTCTGGGGACAGCGTGGTCGGGCTCGCGCGCAACGCCGAGTCGCTCGATGCGGCCGACGATGACCAGCCCGATGATGCCGCCGAGCCGCCAGTGGAAAGCGGCGACGGGGCCGGCGGGGAGTGACCCGGTGACGAAGGGACCGCAGTTACCTGGTATGGCTGAGTTTCGGTTGGACGGCCTGATCTCGTGTTAGGCCGTATTCTGCCGAAGTAGCCTCACCAAGAGGGACTGCAGCCGAGGAGGACGGCGTGGAGCAACGCACGGACGAGACGGCGCGACGGCCGGGGGTGGCCGCGGACGATACTGGCGTGCCTCCTGCCGAGGACGGGCAGACGGAGACCGTGCCGGCCAGCGAGGACGCCGGCGAAGCCAACGGGCACTCCCACGAAGGAGAGTCCGTCTGGAAGACGACGGCAAAATCCGACAGCACATACCCAGCGGACAGCACGTACGCCGGACCGGCTGGCGACGGCTACGGTCCTGCAGGTGCGGAAAAGGACTACCCGGCGCAGTCCGGTTCGAGCGCCGGGACCCAGGACTTTCCGTCCGCATCCGTGGGCCGCGACTATGCCGCGCAGCCCTCGGAGAGCATTTACGGTTCCTCGGGGACTCAGCACGACTTCTCCGCTCCGCCGTATCCGGCCCAGGTCACCCCTTCGCCGCGCACGCAAGCTGAGTCACGCACGCAAGCTGACCTGCGCCCGCAGTCTGAACTGCGGCCGGAGTCTGAACTGCGGCCGGAGCATGAGGAAAGCCGCCCGGAGCAGCCGTCGCCATGGCAGGCCGCGGCGGCCCGGATGCCCAGGCCCCAGTCCGTGCCCAGGCGGGCGAAGGCGCAGCGGGCCGAGAAGAGCAGCGCCCCGACCCGGCAGGCGCACCTGATGGTCTCCCGGTTCGAACCCTGGTCCGTCATGAAGTTCAGCTTCATGATTTCACTGGCCTGCTTCGTCATCCTGTTCGTCGCGGTGACGCTGCTCTACGGCACGCTGGCCGGCCTGGGCGTGTTCGACTCGATCCAGAAGGCGCTGTCGAACGTCACCTCCGGCCAGGGGACCAACGGCGTGAACGTCTCGCACTGGTTTTCCGCGTCGACGATCCTCAGTTACACGGCGCTTCTCGGCGTGCTCAACGTGTTCCTTATCACCGCTTTTGCCACCGTCGGCTCGGTGGTGTACAACCTGACCGCGCACCTTGTCGGGGGGGTCGAGGTGACGCTGCGGGAAACGGAGTAGCGCCCTATCCGCCAGTTCGCCGAGGCGGCGCAAGTTGCGGTAACCTTTCCCGGCGTGCGCGGGTTCTCCCCGCGCATCTGGGGGCTATAGCTCAGCCGGTTAGAGCGCATCCCTGATAAGGATGAGGTCGATGGTTCAAGTCCATCTAGCCCCACCAGCTCAATACCGCTCCCGGGGCGGCAGCCCGGAAGCCCAACGGCAACGGCTCGGCCAGGTCGGCCCGCTGCTGAGCAGCGAGGCCGTCCCATGCTCACGTCAAGCCGCGGAGGCAGTGGCACACAGTGATCAGACCCAGTTCTCCCGTCGTCGGACCCGGCTCTTCTGCGTCGGCCGGTTCGGGCTGCGGTGCCCCACACCCTCGGGGTGGAAGGCCATGCACCAGCAGCCGCCCCAGACGCGCGCGGTGCCGCTGGACTACTGCGAATCTCCCATATGCTTCAACCCGCTCCGCCGGAAGGGCCCTCAGACGATGCCTGGCATGGACACCCCTCCACAAAGGCCAACCGTTGGACATCTAAAGATCAGAGCAGCTCTCCCGTGTTTGCAGAAGTCTTCCCATGTCCGTTCGGTGCGAGAGGCGACCCTCGTGGCCCTGGCGTGAAGTCCGTTCCGATTAGCCGCGAGTATGAGGTGACCTTCAAGCTGATCCGGCGGCCTCGCACTGACGGCGGGAGTTGCTAGGCTGCGTCATGCCCCTGGAGCCGCGCGCCGACTCCGCAGCGTTAAAGCTTCTGAGTTCTCAGAGTGGAAGGGTTTCACACCGTGAAGAAACTGCTTGTCCTAGCCCTGCTGGGTCTCGGGGTGGCCGCCGTCTGGCGGAAGGTGCTGGCCGACCGGGCTGAGATTGATCTGTGGACCGAGGCCACCACCGCTGAGCTGAACTAGCCTCGCCGGGTGCGGCGGTGGAGGAGGCATTCAGGTGAGCGATACATCCCCCGTATCGCTGGTGTGCTGTGACCTCGCAGGAACGATCGTCTCCGACGGGAGCATTCTCGAAAGAGCCTTCGCCGAGGCAATCGCGACGCAGGGAGTGGTGCCCGGCACCGCCGCCTACGCACGGTCGATGGTCGTGGTTGACCGGTCCGGCGGCCTGCCGCCCCGGGACGTCATGCGCATGCTGTTCGCCGAGAACGACGCCCAGGCGCAGGCGGCCTACCTGTCCTTCGAGCGCTCTTACCGGGCCGTGGTGGACCGGTTCGGCATCACGATCGTCCCCGGGGCGCTGGATGTCATCGCCAAGCTGTCCGGCTCGCACGTCAAGGTGTGCTTCGTCTCCGGGTTCTCCCGGTCGGTGTCGCGGCTGGTGTTCGACAGCCTGGGCATCAGCCGCCACATCGACCTCACCCTCTGCCTGGATGACGCACCGCGCGGCTGTCCGTGGCCCGATCCCGTGCTCACGGCCGTCATCCGGCTCGGCATCGGCGACGTCGCGGAGGTTGCCGTGGTCGGCGACAGCGAGAACGTCATCACGGCCGGACGACGCGCCGGGGCCCGCACCCTCGTCGGCCTGACCAGATCACGTTCGGGGCAGCGACTGCGTTCGGCCGGAGCGACCCACCTCATCCCGTCGATCACCGAATTGCCCGACGTGCTGCGGTAACGGGTAACCTTTGGGAAGCACACGGGGCTTTAGCTCAGATGGAAGAGCACCTGCTTTGCAAGCAGGGGGTCAGGGGTTCGAGTCCCCTAAGCTCCACCAGGCAAAACACTCATTCCCGATCCCACCCATCGCCGTCGTGCCATTAACGTGCCATTCGGCCTCGTCGATTGCCGCCCCTCGGCCGCCGCCGCAGGGCCTATCACCTGTAGCCGGGTGACCGATCGCCTGGTCGAGAGCGTCGGCGATCCTCGTTCCGCCGTGCTGGTCGCGTGCTGGTAGATCATCGCTGCGCGGACACTGTTGTGCCCCATCCGTGCCTTCAGATCCGCCAGGCTGACACCGGTTTGGGCGGCCAGGGTGTTGCCGGTATGGCGCAGATCATGAAAGTGCAGCCCGGGAACCCCCACACCGGCCGCCGCCATAGCCCAGCCCGAGCCCCGGCGGAAGTTACCTCGCCGCAGCAGCCGCCGCGCGGGCCCGTGAAGACCAGCGCCGTGCCATCACTCCCGACGTAGCTGTCCAGATGATCCCGCAGGGCCGGGATAATCGAGGCGGGGATGGCTACTGTCCGTGTGCCCGCCTGCGACTTCGGCGGCCCGACGACCAGTTGGCCGGTCAGCTCGACGTACTGACGCCGCACACTCACCGTCCGGGCCGCGAGATCGATGTCATCGCGGGTAAGCGCGATGGCCTCACCCCATCGCAGACTCGCGAACGTCGCCAGCAGCACCAGCGCCCGGAACCGTCGATCGGTCATGCGGTCGGACAGGTCGAAGACCTGGGCCACGGTCAGAACCGGCCGCTCATCTGGCTTCTCGTCTCCCGCACCACGGATGCGGCACGGATTCCGGGGGATGATCCGGTCATCGGCCGCGGTCATCAGAACCGCCCTCAGCAGCCGGTACGCCTTGGCCGTAGCCGACACTGAGACGCCCTCATCTAGAAGAGTCGCGCGCCAGTCCCGCACCAGTCGGGTGTGATCTTGCCGATCGGCACGTCACCGAGGTAAGGCCGGAGGTGCCAGCGAGAAGCCACGTGTACAGCTCAACCGTCCGGGCCCGAGGTCCGCCCGCTGAGCAATCCATGTCTCGGCGTACACGCCGAGCTTCACCTTGGCCCGCTGGGGATCAGTCCACTCACCCGTCACCATCTGCGCCTCGATCATCGTCAGCGCCCGGTCGGCCAGCGTCTTGGTGGCGTAGGTCGTCGTCCCCGTCCGCAACCGGCCGTCCGGCCCTGGGTAGCGAATCTGGAACCGGCCCGAGGGCAACATGCGGACGTTGCCGAAACGCCGATGACCCTCCCGGTTAGCCATCAGGCGCTCCTCCGCTGTGGATGCCAGGTCTCGGGCACCTCCATGACCGTGACCTTGCCCGCCTCGATGAAGTCGGCCAGCGCGGCTTCACTGATACGGACGTGACGGCCGACCTTGTGATATTCGATCCGCCGTTCTGCGATCAGGCGGCGAATGAACCGCGGCTTGGTCCTGAGACGTCGGCCGCCTCTTCCACGTCCAGAAGAACCGGCACCGCCTTTCCCTCGTGCCGGGCCGTCATGCCGCCCTCCCGTTGCCGGAACATCGCTGTCCTCGTGCATGGCTGCTTTGCGTCTGGCTTCGTGAGTGCGGCTTGCCATCGGGTCGGTCTGCGACGACGTGCAGGAGTCGCCGGGCGTGTTCCATGTGGTCGGGGTCGCCCGGGGCGACGGGTTCCCAGGCGTACCGGGCGGGGTCGGTTGCCGAAATCCCGAGCGTGCTGATGAGCCAGTTCTTCCGGTCGGCCCGGTGGTCGGCCAGCGTCTTGCCCGACCATTTGCGCGAGATCAGGACACGGCGCCCGGCGTAGCCGAGGTGTGGCGGTCGTGGGCCTTGCCCTTGCACGCGCCGGGCACGAGGCCGGGCCGGGCGTTTTGGGCTGGATGCCGTAGCGGAGCCAGTTCGCGCAGCGCGGCGAGCACGGTTCGTATCGCAGCGCGTCAGCGAGCCGGGCCGCGTGGGCGTGCTCGGTGTCGGTGTCGGCCTGGTGGCAGTCGGCCACTTGCTTGGTGAGGTACTTGGTCAGGTAGCCGATGCAGCGGGCCGCGTCTTTGGAGCCGGACAGCACGCCCTGGGCGTCGAACCGGTCCCCGAACCGGGCCACATGCAGCGGCTCGTCCGTCGGGCCGATGGCGTCCAGGGCGTCGTCCCAGGTGGGCAGGACTTCCCCGGTCTACGGATCAAGATACGTGCCACGTCTGCTCGTCCCAGACGGGCAGCGGTCGCCGTCGAACCGGACATCGGTGGTGTCCGGCCACCACACCTGGTGATAGGTGGCGGCCAGGACGCGGCGCAGCTCGGCCCGGGACACGGTGCCGCGCATCGCGAGGTGGACGTGCGGGGCGAGCCGCCGTTGCGGTTCGACGGCGGCGAAGTACTGCACGTCGTAGCCGAGGAAGCGGCGCAGGTTCTGGATCAGCCGGTCAAACAGCGCCGCGAAATGCAGCGCATCCCGCGCCGCCCCGGGTAGTCGTAGGTGCCTGGGTCGGCGGGGGTGCCGTCGTCACGGACCCGCCCGTAGCTGGGGCAGGTGAGGGTGAGGAACATCGACGGCCGGAACGTCTTGCCGTCCGGCGCGGTGTAGGTCTTCCCGACCGTCCGGGCGGTGACCTTGCGGCGGGGCAGGTCGGGGGCATCCTGGCGGCGCTGGGTGGAGCGGTGCCGCCGCGCCGGCCGGGCCGGGAGCACGTTCCCGCGCATCCCGGCATTGGTGATTTCGCCGTCCAGCTCGGTGAGCGAGCTCGTCCAGGTCGCCGGTGTCTTCGCCGGCGTCGCGGCGGCCTGGTCGCGGAGCCGCTGGGCGTCGGCGCGGGTCTCGATCCACCACCGCTGGTCCTCGGTGGCCGGGTCGGGGTCATGACGGGTTCGGGCTCGAGGTGCCAGCCTTCCCGGCATTGCGCGGCCCGCAGCGCCCTGGCCCGCTCCGCGCACGACGGGCACACCGATGCCAGGGTGTGCCCGCACGGGACGAGGACCTGTTCCATCTCGCCGGTGTCGAGGTTGGTGCGGCGCAGCTGCACCGGGCGGATGCAGGCGCCGTGCTCGACGGCCAGGTCGTGGACCACTTCGCGGGCCAGCGGCATGGCCAGCCGTTCGGCCCGGGTCGTCCTGGTCGTGGTCGTGTCGGTCACTGGTCACCTCCGTCGGTGTCGCGCCGGGCCAGGTGTCGCCGTAGCCGCACAGGCGGCACTCGCGGTCATGGTGTGGCCGTCGTCCAGGACGGTCAGGCCGGTGCCGCAGACCGGGCACGGCTCATCGGTCCGCCAGCGGTCGCCGCGCTCATGCGGGCACCGTTTCCAGCGGCCGGGTGGCTACCTGGGCGGCCAGGTCCCGGATGTCGGCGTCGGACACCCATCCGGCGCGGACCCGCACCGGGTCGGGGTCGGCTTCCAGCCGCACGAACGCCACCCCCGCGCCGATCGCGGGGTCGGTGGAGATCAGTTCGCAGGTGGCGCCGCGGTCCCGGGCGCCGTCGCCGAGCACCATGTCGACCTGCTCGGGTTCGTCCAGCCGCATCGCGATCCGGTCGGGGAACAGGTTCCGGATCGTGAGCACGTCCTTGCGCGGGTCCTGCAGCGCGGCCACCACGCAGTAGCCGACCGCCCGGCCCTGGGTGGTGAGGGTGGCGAGGGCGGCCATGATGCGCTCGCGGAGTTTGCGGTCCCGCTGGTAGGCGGTCAGGAACGCGACCTCATCGACCAGCACCACCACGAACGGCTCATCCACGGTGCGGCGTGTGGTCACGGCGCATCCCGGCGAACCGGGCCGCCCGCTCCTGCATGTCGGCCACCGCGGCCTCCAGCATGTCCGCGATGGCTTCGGGGTCGGCGGCGTAGGTGCCGTAGCGGTCGAAGATGGCCCGGCCGAACGCCAGTTCCATCAGCTTCGGGTCAGCGGCCAGCACCCGCACCAGGCCGGCTTGCATGAGCGGGAACATCGCCCGGACCAGGCCCCAGAGCAGCGACGCCTTACCGGCCCCGGTGGCGCCCGCGATCAGCAGGTGCGTGCCATGCAGCCGCACCAGCCACGGAGAGCCGTCCTCGCGGCGGCCGACCGGCAGCGCCCGCAGATCCGGGTGCGCCGGGATCGGCAGGGCCGGGACGATGGCGGCCAGGGCGTCGCGGCGGACGAACTCCAGCACGAACCGCCCCGGAGCGGGCGGTGCGGACCCGGCACAGCATCGCCCCGAACCCGTGGGCCAGGTTCTCGGCCCGGTCGGCGAAGTCGGCCGGCGGACTGGCCGGACACCAGCCGGACCGCTACCCGGTCGGTGTAGCGGGTGGAGGCCACCTTGCCGAGGACGGGCAGCAGGATCCGGCCCTGGTAGAACGGGGCCAGGCCGCCCACGGTCATCACCGCGGCCCAGCGGCGCCGGTAGAACCAGGACCGGCGCTTGCCCCGGGCCGGGCCAGCGATCCACCGGCGGAACGAGACCGGGCGTGCCCCCCGCCACCCGGCCAGCACCGCAACGACGATCAGGACCAGGGCGACGAGGCCGGGCCAGCCCGCGTTCAGCCAGATCAGCACCAGCACGGCCAGCACCGCATCGATGAGCGGGTGGCGGACGATCAGCCGGGCCAGCCACCACACGAGCCGGGCGGGCTGGACGAGGGCGATGATCCAGCCGGGGGTGCGGTAGACCGGTGCCCGCCAGCGCGGGGACGGCGAACGGGTCGGGGTTGGCGAGCTGGGCGATCTGCTCACCGGTCACGATCCGGCGCATAAGCTGTTCACCTCTTCCTTGGATGCCACGGGAGAGGGCCCAGGGGCGGCCGGAGATTGCAGCTCCAGCCGCCCCGCCCCATCACTCATCGCGATCACGCCGCCTGCCCTTGGCCAGCCCGGTAGCTGTCAGGTCCTCGCGGACGGGGCGCAGCCGTGCGCATTCAGCTCGGCGCACGTGCTGGCACCATCGCCTCGGCCAGCATCGCGGGCGAACGGTCACGTGATCGGCGTCGTCACCTCGACCAGTCCGGAGACAGTGATCGAGATGGTCCACGTGCGCGGCCTTCGACCGTCAGGTTCGGCAGATGTCGTCGTAGATGCAGCATTGGATGAAGGTGCGGCCGGTCAGCCGGACGCACGCCTCGACCTCGGTCACGGCGTTGGCTGCCGAACAGGACTGACGCGGAGGTGCCCATCACCTCACTCATGCCGTCACCGCCTCGCCCATCAGCGCACCGCGCCATGTCCGCGCTCCGGATCCAGCAGCGCCTGAGCCCTGGCGGGCAGCACGTACGGGGCCGGTGCATCCGGCAGCGGCGGCAGGTTCCGGTACCGGCGTTCCACCGCCACCGCATACGCCCACGCCTGGCTGGCCAGTTGCCGGGCGAACTCGACGTGCCCGGCGTCCAACTGGTCCGGCATGGTCATACTGACCTGAGTGGACCGGCGGCGATGACGAACATCGGGGCCCGGCGCGGGAACGGCACGAAGGCCACCTGATGCCGGGAGCCGACCCGCAGGCACAGGTGCGCGGCCGGGTTTGCCCCGCCCCATCAGGCCGCGTCCTTGTTCTCAGCGCGGGCGCCCGAGCCCGCGCGATGGCAGCCCGAAGCCCGGTCGCCTTGAACGAGTAGGCCAGCCGGACCGGCCTGGTTGACGTACGGGGTCACCGTCAGCCCGGTGAACTCCACCGCCGTGAACGGCGACCGAGCCGAGGCAGGCGGCAGCGTCGGCTGATACCTCAGCCGCCACCTTCACCTTGACCGTGCGGGCGCGCGCCTGCGGGTCGGCGTCAATCACGTCCACCGTCCACACCGGCAGCCCGGTGCCCTTGTCCTTCTGCTGCACGAACCGGTCACCCTGCGACCGGTCGAAGTCCCGCACTGCCTCGAACACCCCGGCCGCGTACGCGCCGTCGGGGAACACTGTCCCGAACTCGACAGGGATCGTACCTGCAGCGCGATCTCGGACTCCCATCCTCGATATCTATACATCTACTCGTCTAGAGCAGTTAGAACTTGTATAGAGGAGTGGGCGTAGAGGTGTCAAGCCTTATTGGGCAGGCAGTTCGTAGCTCAGCAGGTAGGCGTCGGAGGCCATCACGGTGTCACACACTTCTACGGCGCGGCCGTCCACGTCATAGGCCGTGCGGACCAGGTGGAACACCGGCACACCGGGCGGCAGGTTCAGCAGCCGCGTCTCTTCTGGCGTAGGCATCCGCGCCAACGTCCTCGGTGAACCGGGCCAGGGCGTCCCTGTTCCTCCAGCCGCGCATATATCCCGCCGGGTCCGGGGTTGGGGTCCGTGATCGGTGTGCCCTTGGCCAGGTCGACGGGGATGTAGGACACGGCGGTCTCCACCGGCTTGCCATCCAGCAGATAACGGCGGGACCGCACGACGACCTCGCTGTCATCGTCGACGCGGAGCCGGTCGGCGATCCCCGCCGGGGGATGTGCTTCGGTCACGGTCAGCATGTCCACCTGGGGAGTCGCGCCCGAATCCCTGGGCGGCCTCCGCATCGAATGCTGCCTGGCCCTCCTTGCGGTGGCGCTGAGCGAACCGGTCAGATGCCAGCCGCCGCACCGGGCGGCCGGGACCGCACATACACGCCCCACGGCCATGCTCGGCCGTGGTCAGACCCTCATCCTGCAGCAGCCGCAGCGCGTTCCGGATCATCTGGGCCCCACGCCGTAGTGCTCCATCAGCTGCGTCTCAGATGGCAACTGCTCACCCTCTGGCAGCTCGCGCCGCGCGATCGCCTCGCGCAGATGGTCCGCGATCTGCTCGGTAACGGCTGGTCGCTCCCGGGTCAATCGCCTGCGTAAGCACGGCATCGCTGTTCATCGGCCTGCTTCCAAGCTCAAAGATGCACGTCGAACCGACGCGCGAGCTCTGTGTCCAAGGTCCAGTGCGAACCGCCGGGCCTGACTACTCGTGTATACCAGTGAAAGATTACCAGAGAAATGAGCATGCAGATACTAACAAGCGGCCACGCGAGGTGATCCGATGAACGGTCAGCCGTCCCGGCACTCCGTCAGCGTCGGCCGCGAGGTTATCACCCATGACCACGGCCGTGCCCTGCTCATCCAGCGCCGCGACAACCACCACTGGGAGGCTCCCGGCGGTGTCCTTGAACTCGATGAGTCGATCGAAGACGGTCTGCGCCGCGAGTTGGCCAGCAGACTGGCTCCGACATCGAGCCCGGCACCCTAAGCGGCATCTACAAGAGCATAAACCGTGGCATCATCGCCCTCGTATTTCGCTCTAAGGTCACTGGCGGTCAGCTCGCCAACAACGAGGTAGCCGCCTTCCGCTGGGCCGATGAAGCCACCATCCGCCAGCTCGTCAGCGACGCCTTCGCCGTCCGCCTCCTGGACGCCCTCAGTAGCAGCACCGCGCCAGCCATCCGACACCACGACGGCACCAACCTGCTGTAGCACCGCTGCGCTGCACTGCCGAATTGAGCCGTATTTGATCAAGCGGCGCCGCTGCGCGGCGCCGGGTCCGGCGCTCCCCGCGCCGGGCTCGGCCTTGGCGGCCCCGCCCGGCGCCCGCGCCGTCCCAGCCGCTGAGCTGCCGCAGATCCATGACGTCCGTTCGACTTGCCCGGTCTGTGCTGTGGAGGCCGTCTTCCTGGTTTCCGATTGTTCCGCTCCCTGGGCGCCGCCGCCCCAAGGCCGCCGCTGGCGTCGTTGCGCGATCGGCTCCGCCGAGCCTCGGCCCGGCATGTGCTCGCACGGGATTTGGCGCCTGCGGGAAGACGGGGAAAGACCGGAATACTGGGGGCCAGGTTCGAAGCTGCGCCTCATTCCGAGCTGGTTACCAGACCAGCGGACGAGGCGCTTGTGGTGAGAAGGATAGGTGCGGTACTTGTCGTCGAGCGCAGCCAGCAGCGCACGCTCCTCGATGCGGATGCGCCAGACGATGATCACCAGCCACAGCACGGCAATAACGGCGAAGCTGACCCAGTTCCCGTACAGTACGCGACGCCATCATGGCCAGCAGGCCACCCGCGTACCCGGGGTGGCGCAGCACACCATACGGGCCTGACGTCACCACCGGCTGGTCCGGGCTGACCTTGACAGTGAAGGTGAAGTACTGGCCCAAGGTCCAGACGACGACAGGCGCAAGCGCCACCCCCGCGATCAGGATGCCCATGCCGATGACGAGTGCCGACATGCCCGATCTCCCGCGGCCGGGACGATATAGGGAGCCAGGTAGAGCATGGTGATTGCGACGATCACGCTCACCCCAAAGAAGAGCCAGAAGCCGCGCTGAGCGATCCGGGCGGCACCCTTGCGCCACTGCAGCTGCCGGAAAAACATGATGATCTCCGCGCCGTACCAGATCAGCAAGACCAGGAAATACAGCACCCCAACAGCGTGGGTTGCGAAGTAGGGCTGTCTCATCTCTCCGCCATTGCGGTCAGCACCCCGTCGGAATGGGTATCAAAGTACGGCTTCATCACTCCTCCTGAGTGACCAGGCGGCCCGCAAAGACGGACTGATTCGGTTTTGCCGTGCCCGGGTAGAGTGCGGGCTGGTCCCGCGTCGATGCTGGCTGAATCCAGCAGCTGCCGCAGGACCGCCATGTAGGTGTCCAGCGCCTTGCGACCCACGCCAGCGAGACTGACCGAGGTGCGGGCGTCGACGCCACTGCCGGACTTGACCTCGTCGCTGACGTAACCCGCCGTCCTCCGAGCTTGCGCAGGTGGGTGATGAGGTTGCCGGTGTCAGCCCGAACAGCTCGTAGCCCGGGTGAAGGACAGGTTGTCCCCGGCCCGGGAGGGTGGCCAGCGTCACCATCAGGCGCAGCCGCGCGGGCGCATGGATGACGGGGTTGAGCTTGGTTGCAGCGGCCATGCTGCAGGCGGTCCCGATGACGGCCATTGAGCAGGAACGCCCCGCCGCCTGCGCGAGCGCGCAGGTGGCCAGGATGGCCGCGGGTGCCAGCCATGCGCAGCTGGCACCGACGAGCACGAGCCAGGCTCCGAAGGCGAACGCCAGCCGGTCCCGTCCGAGGACGAGGCGAGGCACAAGTCAGCCCGGCCAGCAGCACGGGACCCGCGAAGCCTAGGAACGCGACCGTCCGGGTACTGACGGAGCCGCTGATCGCAGCCTGCACGATGAGCAGGATCAGGTATCCCGTCGCCCATGTCGCCAGGATGATGCCGGCGGTATCGCACGGACGGCCGTCGATGCCCGCGACTGCCTTGCTGGCGATGGCCGAGGACGGCCGCGGCCGCGAAACCGGCCAGCACGAACACGGCCGCGATCGAGACACCCGAGGGCCCGCTGTAGGGGTGCCGACCGCGACGGACAGCCACATCGCTCCGTAGCCGATGAGCCAGACCAGGCCCCACGCCGCGTACACAAGAGGCGCGCTGATGACGAACTCCTCTGCGAGCGCGGCGCGGGCATCCTGCACGACGGCTGCGGCTTGCCTCACCCGGATCGAAGATCGTATTCCGCCGTCCGCTCCGGTCAAGCAGCGGCTAAACGCATGATCCTTTGGCCTGCCCCCTCCACACGAGCACAACCCGCTCGCCCGGAGCCTCTGACAGGCCAAAGCATCAAGCAGCCGCAACTTGACCTCCACTCCCGGCTCCACAACCCCGGCACCTATCGGGTGAAGGCCCCAGGCCGCCAGCCCCCGCACCAAGCCGCCGAGGAAGGAGCAGGGCTCATGACCACCGCGACCCGCGCCACGCGATCCGATGTCAAGGCTCCGTTGACACCCAACCGCCGGGAACGAGTTGTCGAGAACGACCAGTACGCGGCCTTCGTCCGCCGCGTCATCGCTGCCTACAGCCGCCGCGTCGCCGCCGGGGACATCGACGCCATCACCGACATGACCAGCATCGCCACCGAGCTGAACGACGCCATCGGCCAGGCCGTGACCGGGCTCCGAGCCGCCGGGTACTCCTGGACCGACATCGCCGCCCGTCTCTGCGTCACCCGCCAAGCCGCACAACAGCGCTGGGGCAGAGCCTGACCCCGGCGGACGCATGCCCCCGAGAGGTTTGCAAGCAGGGGGTCAGGGGTTCGAGTCCCCTAAGCTCCACCAGGAAATACACTCAGCGCCGAGGCCACTGAGTGGCGATTGACACCTACAGTTGACACCCATTAACGGTGATTCACCGTGCCGTCTGTCCTTTCATTGCGTAGCGCAGCGCTGATCTTGGTGAGCGCATGCTGGGCCTGCCGGTCCTCGTGGGTGTAGATCTCCTGAGTCACGGCCAGTCGTGAGTGGCCGAGGATGAGCTGAGCATCGCGGACCGGGACACCCAGGTTCTAACCGGCCGCAGGTCACGCGCCAGCAGATGCGCTGGAATGAGCGGACGAGATTGCGCGGCTCAATCGGCCGCCCTGTCCTGGTGGTGAAGACCAGGCCGCTGTCCTGCCAGGCCCGGAGCGCACGCGGCAAACCTTCCGTTGCAAGTCGGCTGATCCACCAGCGCTGCTGATCCCGTAGGACTACGATCCACGGGTTGCCGTCGCCAGTAAGGCGCGCAGCGCGGGAAGGGGACCAAAAAAAAAAAAAAAAAAAAAAAAAAAAAAAAAAAAAAAAAAAAAAAAAAAAAAAAAAAAAAAAAAAAAAAAAAAAAAAAAAAAAAAAAAAAAAAAAAAAAAAAAAAAAAAAAAAAAAAAAAAAAAAAAAAAAAAAAAAAAAAAAAAAAAAAAAAAAAAAAAAAAAAAAAAAAAAAAAAAAAAAAAAAAAAAAAAAAAAAAAAAAAAAAAAAAAAAAAAAAAAAAAAAAAAAAAAAAAAAAAAAAAAAAAAAAAAAAAAAAAAAAAAAAAAAAAAAAAAAAAAAAAAAAAAAAAAAAAAAAAAAAAAAAAAAAAAAAAAAAAAAAAAAAAAAAAAAAAAAAAAAAAAAAAAAAAAAAAAAAAAAAAAAAAAAAAAAAAAAAAAAAAAAAAAAAAAAAAAAAAAAAAAAAAAAAAAAAAAAAAAAAAAAAAAAAAAAAAAAAAAAAAAAAAAAAAAAAAAAAAAAAAAAAAAAAAAAAAAAAAAAAAAAAAAAAAAAAAAAAAAAAAAAAAAAAAAAAAAAAAAAAAAAAAAAAAAAAAAAAAAAAAAAAAAAAAAAAAAAAAAAAAAAAAAAAAAAAAAAAAAAAAAAAAAAAAAAAAAAAAAAAAAAAAAAAAAAAAAAAAAAAAAAAAAAAAAAAAAAAAAAAAAAAAAAAAAAAAAAAAAAAAAAAAAAAAAAAAAAAAAAAAAAAAAAAAAAAAAAAAAAAAAAAAAAAAAAAAAAAAAAAAAAAAAAAAAAAAAAAAAAAAAAAGGGGGGGGGGGGGGGGGGGGGGGGGGGGGGGGGGGGGGGGGGGGGGGGGGGGGGGGGGGGGGGGGGGGGGGGGGGGGGGGGGGGGGGGGGGGGGGGGGGGGGGGGGGGGGGGGGGAAAAAAAAAAAAAAAAAAAAAAAAAAAAAAAAAAAAAAAAAAAAAAAAAAAAAAAAAAAAAAAAAAAAAAAAAAAAAAAAAAAAAAAAAAAAAAAAAAAAAAAAAAAAAAAAAAAAAAAAAAAAAAAAAGATGGGCTGCGGGAACAGGCACATCGCCAGCAGGAAGTACAGCCCGACCCGGGACGGCAGCAGCCGCACCCGCCGCTCGGTGGCACCGGGAACCTCATCAAGCACCGCGTCGGCCAGCTCGAACGGCACGATCCGGGTCAGCTCGCCCAGGTGACCCGCAGCGAAAGCGCCAGCGGCAACCGTGATCACCGAGGTAACCGACATGACAGCAGAACGGATGGCAGACTGGACGGGCAACGGAGGTCCTCAGAAACGGGCAGGTCTTAGTCGACACCCGTCTTACCGGACCTCCGTTGCCATGTCAGCACATTCCACGACCACAGCCGAACCGCTTGACAGCCGGGCTCAGCCCCTAACTACCCGGCATGAGGTTAAGCCAGCACCGGGGCGCGCCGAAGATGCCAATGAGCTTTGGCGAGGGCACCGGCGGCCAGGCCGAAGGTCCGTTCGGTCTGCTGGTAGGTGAGCTGGTGCGGGCCGTGTTTCCAGTCCGCGATCACACCGAGCCGCCGCTGGTCGTCCTCGCTCAGTGCGGTGAGCGCGTGGTGGACGCGGGTCAGGTGCGCGGGCCGGTGATCGGCCTGGGTAAGGCACATGCCGGCCAGCGGGGTGCGGACCGTCAGCTGTCGGCCGCGCACGCCGACGGGCAGCATGACCTCGGTCTGCGGCGCGACGCCGGAGGCGTCGATGATCTCTTCCAGGACCGCCAGCGGGAGGGGCGTCGAGGCTTCCCTGAGCCAGTTCACATGCCCGTTGTGCGGGCGGACTTCTCCGTCACGTGCGTCATCACCCAGCAGGTGGGGCCTGCAACTGCTAGTCAACCCGCAGGCCGTGAGGATCACGAAGGTTTGAGGGCGGCGGTCTCGTTGGTTAGCCTCGTGGTGTGTCCACGGACCGGCTTGAAGCTTTTAGCGACGGCGTAATCGCCATTCTCATCACGATCATGGTGCTGGAGCTGCAGACCCCACACGGCACTACCTGGGATGCGCTGCGCGATGACTTGCCGGTCCTGCTGGCTTACGTCCTCAGTTTCGTCTACCTTGGCATCTACTGGAACAACCACCACCACATGCTCGCAGCAGTTTCCCACGTCTCTGGTGCGGCGCTGTGGACCAATCTGCATCTGCTTTTCTGGCTGTCACTCATTCCGTTCGCTACGGCGTGGATGAGCGAGAACCACTTTCCGACGGACCCGGTTGCCGCCTATGGCGTAGTGCTGCTGGCCGCTGCGATCGCCTACTACATACTTCAGGGCACGCTGCTTCGCGTCGAGGGTGAAGACTCCCTGCTCGCCGCCGCGATCGGCACTGACATCAAGGGGAAAGCCTCACCGCTGATGTACTGCCTGGGCATCGGCCTGTCCTTCGCCAACCGGTGGTTCGGCGTCGCCGTCTATGTCGCCGTGGCGTTCATGTGGCTGGTACCGGACCGGCGCGTAGAACGTGCACTCACCGCAGCACGCGATGACAGCGGCAACCGCTCCACCTGACAGGAGCGGCCCGTGCCCGCCGCGACCACAACGCCCACGCCGTGACCTAGCTTCGGGACGAAGAGGCCGCAAGACGGCTGACACCCATAGCTGACACCAACGAGCCCGGATTCATCGACACGAAGCCGTGCGCGGGCGTGTCGTCGTAGGCGGCGATCGGCGGGGCGGCCTGAGCGCTGCCGTACCGGAATTCGGTCCGGGCACCACCGGGCTCGACGATCGTGATGCCGATGCCGAATGGCGCCACCTCGGCGGCGACCGCTTCGGTGAAGCCTTCGATGTCCCACTTGGTCACGTGGTACAACGACGAGCCGGGGAATGCACTGTTCGCGGCGCGTCAGTGCGTCAAGGGCTTTGCGCAGATCGCCGGTGAATGCAGGTAGTCGCCTGGTTAGCGGCGGCGGCCGGGGCTGGCCTGGTGCAGCCGCCACCAGGTAAGCCCGGCGAGAACCGCGGTGAGCGCCAGTTGCATCCCCATGTCGAGGAGCCAGATACCCGGACTGTGCTGCCACAGCGGATCGGGTGTGTTGCCTGGAGGCGGCGGCGTGACCAGATTCAAGTTCGTGGTGGACGCGACCGCGCCGAAGCCCCACCGAGAGGGCGAGAGCCAGGCGAGTTGTTCGAGGCCGGCCTTGCCATTGAGGCGGAAGACTCCGCCACTGAGGACAACCTCGCCCAGGACCGCCACCACCAGCAGCGGCATGGTCTTGTCCGATGAATTGACCACCGCCGAGATCAGCAGCCCGGCTGTCATCGACGCGATCGCGAGCATGGCTATCCCCAGCATGAGCTCGAGCAGCGGAGCGGCCGTCAGGAAGGCTCCGTGCTTGGGCAGCGGCCGCCCGGCCAGGCCAATCAGCACGAGGATAACGGCCTGCACCGCGCTGATCAGGCCGAGGATCGCGAGCTTGGACCAGAGGTAGGCGCCGGGCGACAGCCCGGCCGCTCGTTCCCGGGTATAGATCGGACGTTCCTTGACCAGTTCCCTGACCGCGTTGGCCACGCCGATGAGGCACGCGCCCATAACCAAGATCAGCAGGACTTGGATCGCGTTGCCGTTGCTTGTGCCGGTCAGCCCGCCGGGATCCGGAATCGCCCTGATCAGGCCACCGAGAATGACCGGCAGCAGCGCAATCACGCCTACGTAGTTGCGGTCCGAGGCGATGACCGCCACGTACCGCCGGGCGAGAGTGGACAGCTGGGCCAGCCGGTTCTGGGATTTCGGCGGGGGCGGCGCCTCGCGGACGGTTGCCGCGGACGCGTGGCCGGCCTGGGCTGGCTCCGCCATGTACCGGGTGAAGAACGCCGAGCGCCGGTACTCCCCCGCCCAGTCCCGGTCCGGATCGGCCTCAAACGCCCGGAATACCTGCGCCCATCCCGGCTGGCGGAAATGACGCAGGCCATCGGCTGGAGACCCGAAATAAGCGACTTTCCCGCCCGGCACAAGGACGAGCAACCGATCGCAGATATTGAGGTTCGCGACGCTGTGTGTTACCACGATGACCGTCCGCCCCTCGCGGGCGAGGCCGGACATCATCTCCATCACGGACATGTCCAGGCCGGGGTCCAGCCCTGACGTGGGCTCATCCAGGAACAGCAGCGACGGCTTCGTCAGCAGCTCGAGAGCGACATTGACGCGCTTTTGCTGGCCGCCAGAAAGCGACGAAGTGCGCGTATCGGCGTGGGCCGTCAGCGACAGCTCACCGAGCACTTCACCAATCCTTCGTTCCCGCTCAGCCGGGCTGGTGTCGCGCGGGAACCGGAGTTCGGCCGCATATCCCAGCGAACGGTTCGCGGACAGCTGCGTGTGCAGGATGTTCTCCTGAGGTACCAGGCCAATCCGGTGCCGCAGTTCGGGGTAGTTGGCATAAAGATCGCGCCCGTCATAGAGCACCGAGCCAGTGGTAGCCGGCAGCATGCCGGTGAGCGCGCCGAGCAGAGTCGACTTGCCGGCGCCGCTCGGCCCGATCACACCCAGCAGGCATCGCTCGCCAAGCTGGAAGGTGACGTCGTCCAGCAGCACCTTGCCGCTTGACAGCTTCACGGTGAGCCCACGGGCGTCGAGCGAGATGTCGCCGGCGTCGACGAACTCTTGCAGCTGGTCCCCGACGAGCCGGAAGGTGGCCACGCCGATGCCGATGACATCGGCCTCGGTCACCATGGCCTGGGTGATCCGCTGCCCGTTCACGAACGTGCCGTTCTGGCTGCCGAGGTCGGTGATCTCGTACTCGCCTCCAGACCGGCGCAGTTCGGCGTGGTGCCGTGACACACGCAGGTCCGCCACGACCATGTCGTTGTCGTCGGCGCGGCCTATATGCAGGACCTTGGCAGGCAGCGGCAAGATAGCGCTTGGGTACCGTTCGCCTGCCCCCGTCCGCTGGCCGGGCCACGCCGCCGTAGGAGGAGGTATCGCAGGGACGCCGGGATCCGGGGCGGCTGTGATCGAGCAGGAGACGACCGGGCCCGCCTCTGGGTGGCCGAGGCGGACCTGACAGGAATCCGTGATGTCGACGCGCTGTATTCGCTGGCCGTCGGCGAACGTCCCATTGGTGCTGCCGGCATCCTCGAGCAGCCACTGGCCGTCCGCTACCTTCAAAACGGCGTGCCGCCAGGAAACCAAAGGCTCGTCGACCGCAATGTCCGCCGCCGGGTTCCGGCCAATCCAGTAGGTGGGTCCCGCCTGCAACGTCCTGCCGGAACCCTGTGCTCGCACCACAAGCGGCGGGACGGTGTTAAGGGAAAGAGCGTCCTCGGCCGTCATCTGCTTACTCTGTTCGTTCTAAGAGCGCGGTTCATGGCATGTCCTCAACAAGTCATCCGCCCAGGCTTACCGGCACCGGGTCCGGGTCGGTCAGCGTGGCCAGCTGCCGATAGCCGTATGCCGGGCCGGGAGGCTCGGTCCAGCTGAGGGCGTCGTTAGCGGCCTCAGCGATCAGGCCCGCGATGTCAGCGGCGGCGCGGGGTCGGCCAGCCCGTGCCGAAGCCGCGCGCATGGCGGCCAGGGCGGCCGGGTCGTTTCGCAGGCGTCCGATCTCCGCGGCAAGGTCGCGTGGCCGGGGGCGCATGACTGCCCGCGCCTGCCTGGACGACGAACTCGGCGTTGCCTTCCTCTTGGCCAGGCAGGTGAGAGGTGAGCACGAGCGGGGCGGCGCAGCAGGTCGCCTCAGCTATGGTGCCCGGTCCCGCTTTGCCCACGACTATGTTGGCACAGCGAAGCCAAGCTGCCATGTTGTCGACGAAACCGTGTACGGTCAGTCGGCCTCCGGCCCCCTCCGCCAGCCGGGTGAGCCGTCGGCGCACCCGTTGATTACGGCCGCAGATGACCGCGACGTCCATATCCTCGACCTTCCTGAGGATGGTGACGGTGCGGCGGTAGAGGCCGCCCGAGCCCTCCCCGCCCCCGGTCAGGACGACCAGGAACCGCCCGCTCAGGCCGAGGGATCGCTGCAGGGCCTGGCGCTCGGGTGCGCTCGCTGGTGTCCGGGAGAACTCGGGGCCGACCGGTAGCCCGGTCTCCACGTAATGTCCTTCTGGCATGCCGTCCTGTGCGCAACGGCCCGCGATGGCCGCGGATGGCACGATGACGCGATCAACCGCGGCGTCCCGCCACGACAGGTGAGCGGTGACCAGGTCGGTGATGACCGTGATAACAGGAGGCACGGCGGCACTAAGGTCGCGTACGCGCACGGCGGGCTCAGCCGTCAGCGGATGGAAAGAAACGATCACGGCAGGCCGCCAGGCCGCGACGGCCTTCGCCACGCTGCGGTAGATGGGCGATATGAGTGTCCGCCGGAGCCAGCCGAGGAACCGGGGTGAGCTGCACATGCGCCAGAGCATGCCCCACAGCCATGGTGATATCCGGATGGTCGGGCCGTATAGGCCAGTGAGCCAGCGCAGCCAGCGCGGAGCGCCCGGGCCACGCAGCGGATCACAGATAAATGGGTCGAACCGGCCGGGAAATTCGTGGTCGAGTGCTTGGGCCACGGCCTTCGCGGCGCTCCGATGCCCGCCGCCGGTTTCGCCGACGAGAAAGAGCAACCGTACCGGCGGCTCGTTGCGGCTGGTCATCGCTTACCAGGCCCGGTCGAAGCCAGCGTGCGATAAAGGGACTCCCACTCGGCCAGCAGGCGATGTCGTTCATGGTTGCTGATGATCTGCAGGCTGGCCGCGGACATCCTGGCCCGCAAGCCCGGGTCGCGGCACAGAAGGTCGAGGTAGGCTGCCACCTCGGCGGCCTGTCCAGGACGGGCCAGGAACCCGTTGTCTTCGTGGCGGACCAGCTCGCCGAGCGCGTAGGCGTCAACGGCTACCACCGGCAGGCCGGTCGCCATCGCTTCCATGGTGGTCAGGCTCTGCAGCTCCGCTTCGGACACAATGGCGAAGACATCGGCCAGCCGGTAAATGGCCGGGAGGTCGGATCCGGGGACGAAGCCAAGGAACCGCACCTTCCCGGCGAGTCCAAGCGCCTGCGCCTGCGCCTGCGCCTGGCCTCGTCCGGCCCGGTGCCGGCTATGGCGATCTGCGTGCCGGGGGCCAGCCTGGCCGCCGCGTCCAGCAGGACGTCCATGCGCTTCTCAGGGCTGAGCCTGCCGGCCGAGAGGATCAGCGGTCGGCTGGCTGGCAATCCATAGCGATGCCGGATCTGGTCGTCGGCCGGCCCCGGCGAGTACTCGTGAAGGTCGGCTCCGTTCGATATAACCCCGGACGGCACCCGTAGCCCCCGCTCGCGCAGCAGGCCCAGCGCGGTGGCCGTGGGCGCGGTGACATAACTGCACTGGTTCGAGAACCAGACGATGTAACGATAGAAAAGGGGATCAACAACCCCTGGTCGCGGAGCTGTGGACGGGCGGATGTTGGCCGGAAGGTAGTGGTTCGTGTAGACCACCGGGACGCCCCGTCGGCCCGCCCCGACCCGGGCCATGATCCCGAGTGTTACCGGGGAATGGATGTGGGCCACGTCGGGCGCGAACGAGGCGATCAGCTTGCGCGCCGCGGAGGCTGGCAGGCAGCCGAGCCGCATGCCTTCGTACCATGGCCAGCGCAATGAGCCGCGGTAGGTGACGCTGACCTGCTCAGTGGTGGCGAGTCGGCCACGCCAGCGGGGGCTCGGCACGACCAGCGCGACGTCGTGCCCGCGCCTGGCCAGGCCCGCCGCGAGTTCCCTGGTGACCGTCGGAACACCGCCGACCATGGGTTCGTACTGGTCGGTGACCACCATGATGCGCATTGTCCCTTCCCGCGGATTCCCCTCCCGTGGACCATCCGCTGGCATCATGATCATCGCCCCGTCCGATGAACGTAAAGCCACACCGTCAGCGGCGCCAGCACGGCGAGCAAGGCCAGTGACCACAGCGCCGACGCCAGTTCCGGGTGCTGCATCGGCCAGGAATGGACCGCTGCGGCGGGATCGGGGTCCCCGAGCAGCCGGCGGCAGGCGGCAGCGAGCACGCTGACCGGATTCCAGTTCGCGACGGCACGCAGCACCGGGGGCAGGCTGGTGGTGGAAATGAAAGCGTTGGAGGTGAGCGACAGCGGCACGATCACGGTCAGTCCCACGGCCTGAGCCGATTCGGGTCCCCGGGCGAGTATGCCGATGCATGCCCCGGCCCATGCGGCGGAGTAACCGAAGAGCAGCGCGAGCACCAGGGCGAGGAGCACACCGGCCGGGCCGGCGTGAATTCGCCAGCCCACCGCCAGCCCGGTCAGCACGGTAACCGTGGCGCTGACCAGGGTCGTGATGAGATCGGCCAGGGTACGGCCGATGATTAGGGCCGCGCGCGACGTCGGCAGCGACCGGAAGCGGTCGATGAGGCCGGTGGACAGATCGACGGCCAGCCCGATGGCGGCCCCCTGAGCGGTGCCCCCCATGTTCACCGCGAAGATGCCGGCGATCAGGTAATCACGGTAGTCGCCGTGCCCCGGGAGGACGATGGCGCCGTCAAACACGTAGCTGAACAGGAGAACGAAGACCAGCGGCAGGACGGTGACGTTCAGCAGCTGCTCCGGGGTGGTGACGATCCGCGCCAGCGTGCGCCAGGTCAGCACCCACACGTCGCTGAGCGCCCAGCGCAAGCGTTCCAGCCAGCCCGGGCTGGCCGCATCGGGAGCTGTCCCCGGGCCGGGCTGCTGAAGGCCGGAACGATACAGGTCAGCCGGGCTGTCGGCCAAGATGCTCATGCCGCCGCCTCTGGCCGGGTGAGCGAGGCGAACACGTCATCGAGGGACGGCTGCCGGACGGCGATGTCGTCCACGCCGATCCCCGCCGCGTCGAGCACCCGGACGATCTCGGTGACCAGCCCGGGACGCTGCACGACCGGGATCTCCAGCCCGCGGTGCCCGGCCAGCCGCCGGACCGGGCCCGCCGCATAACCGGAGATCTCTTCGGCCGCGTCGGTCAGCGAGACGGTTGCGGGGACGGTCAGCCGCAGCTGAGAGGTTCCGGCCCGGGCCTTGAGCTCGGCCGGGCTTCCCTCTGCGGTGACACGCCCGCCGTCGAAGACGCAGATCCGGTCCGCCAGGCGGTCGGCCTCGTCCAGGTACTGCGTGGTCAGCAGCAGCGTCGTGCCCGCGGCCACGAGGTCGCCGATGATGCCCCACAAGGTCAGCCTGCTCCGCGGGTCGAGTCCGGTCGTCGGCTCATCCAGGAACAGGACGCTGGGCTGGCTGACCAGGCTCGCCGCCAGGTCAAGACGCCGCCGCATGCCCCCGGAGTAGGAACGGACGGGCCGGTCGGCTGCCCGTTCCAGATTCAGCGCGGCGAGCAGGCCAGCTGCCCGGCCCCTGGCTTCCCGCTTGGCCATCCGGCTCAGCCGGGCGATCATGACGAGGTTGGCGCGGCCGGTCAGGCACTCGTCCACGGACGCGTACTGCCCGGACATGCCGATGCGCCGGCGCACAGCGGCGCCATCCGCGGCTACGTCATAACCCGCGACCCTGGCCCAGCCGGCGTCGGAGCGCAGCAGCGTGGTGAGCACTCGCACCGCCGTCGTCTTGCCCGCTCCGTTGGGCCCGAGCAGGCACATCGTGGTTCCGGTGGGGACAGTCAGGTCCAGGCCGGCCAGAGCCCGGGCGGAGCCAAACGACTTGGCCAGCCCATGGGCTTCGATCATCACGGGTGTATGCACTGTTCCCTCACGTGAGAGGCGAGTAGCCCGCCGCGGGCTGCGGCGGGGTCGATGCCGGGGCTGGAGCGGTCGCGCAGGACCGGGCGAGGCGCCCGGTAGCCACGGCGGCGAGCAGGCTGCCCAGGGCTGAGGCTCCGCGTTCCCAGCTGGCGGCCGCCGCGACGGCGCGGCCAGCCTCCGTCAGCCGCCCGGGCAGCGCCGCGCTAAAGAGCGCCGCCGTGAGGGCCGACGCCCAGCCGGCCACGTCACGTGGCGGCACCATCAGGGCGGCCGGGCCGGCCACCTCGGCCAGCACCTGGATATCGCTCATCACCACGGGCACGCCCGCCGCCATGGCCTCGAGCACCGGGATGCCGTATCCCTCGGCGAGGGAGGGAAAGGCGAAGACCGACGCCGCCCGGTACACGGCTGGCAGCCACTCTTCGGCCACCTCCGGCACCAGCCTCACCCTTGACTCCAGCCCCAGCCCGGCGATCAGGCCGGGCAGCGGGTCAGGGAAGCAGGGGTCGGCGCAGCCCACGATGACGAGCCCGGCGTCACCAGGCATTGCGGCCAGCGCCCGCACCAGGACCTCGTGATTCTTGTGCGGGCGGTGCGCGCCGACACTAAGGATGAACCTTTCTGGCAGCTGGTAGCGGCCCCGCGCCGCAGCCACCGCGTCCGCGGTGACCTGCTCGAACTGCCTGACGTCAACTCCGTTCGGGATCAGGGTGGGGTTCGGCGCGGCGGGATAGTGACGGCGGATTTCGGCCAGGCTGGCCCTGCTGGGGGCTGTCACCGCAGCCGCCCGCCGCAGCGCCATCCCGGTGACCGTTCTCATCGCGGCCTGGCGCCGCCAACTGCCGGCGAAACCCACATCAGCCTCGATCGTGCAGTCGTGCAGCGTCATCACGAACGGGCACGGCCGGACGAGGGGGGTGAACGTCGGGTACGGGACGTACAGGACGGCTGCGTCGACCGCGCGGATCAGCCGGGCCAGCTCCCAGCAGCGGTGCAGCCCGAACACCGTGACATCGGTACTGATCACGTCCACGTGCGCAGGCAGCCCGGACAGCGGGAAGATCTGGGCCTGGCGGGGATTGACGAGCACTCGCAGCGCCAGGCCGTCGCCCGGCTCGCTCATGTGCGCTGCCAGCTTCACCACCGACCTGGCGAGCCCGCAAGCACCGGGGAACCCGTTGACCCGAGCGTCGATGAGGATCGAGCGACGACCACGCGCCATGCGTCCCACCCCGGTCTGTTCCTGCCTCCGCACACCTGCCCGTACCTGGGCATTCCCCCTGGGTGGGTGCGCTGTTCAGGCTAACCTACGTAGCGGCGCGGGGGGAAGCGCGAGATGGCCGGGGGGAATCGCAGGGGGGCGCCCGCTTCTCCCCGTCATCGCCGGCTGGTTGGCGATCCGGGCGAAGACCGCATCGGGCGATCCGGCGAACCGGATCACTCCTTCGGTCTGGAGCGGTGCGGTGGTGTGACGGCGGGGATTGAATCGGCTATCACTGGTCCCGTCCGGGGATGTTGAAAGTTTCGTCCCCCTCCCGAGTTGGTCCCGGCGTCTCGGCCCGCGCGCTAGCTGAGGCCCGGCGGATTGTCCCCGCGCCGCTGATCAGGACCCGCCGCCACGGCGCAACGCCCTCAATCTCGGTTTCCAGCGAGAAGCTCAGGAACGTCCTTATCACCACAATCAGCCCGAGTACGAGGACGTTGTCGAGGGTGGGCGCGACCGCGACGGTACGAACCAGATCGGCGGCGACCAGGACTTCAAGCCCGAGCAATAGGGTGCCGCCGAATGCCTGGCGCAGTACCAGGTAGGCCTTCGCCGGTCGGCCGAACCGCCGCCAGGCCACCGCCGCGAGGACGAACGACCACATCACGCCGACTACCAAGATCGCCGCTCCCAGGGCCTCGAAACCCTGGGCAACGTGGTCCATCAGCCCAGTGAACGTCTCAGTCGATGCCTCGGCAGTGATCGCAGTGAGGATTACGTGCCCCTTTCCACCGCACCACCCGAACCCGTCGTCAGCACCGCCCGGTAACCCAGTTCACCCAGGTGACCGGGGAACCGGATTTCCTGGCCGGGCCGGCCCGGCGGGGGACAGGATGATCGCCGCTTGACGGCAACGGCTGCGCCTAAATTCGGCGGCGACCCACCCTGGGTGTGACGGCCGCGGCCACGACCGCGGTCTTGGCCACCGGTGCACGCCCTGGTGTCACGGCGCTGGCTACGACTGCGGTCTTCGCGACTGGCGCGCGGATGACGCCGACTCTTCCGGCGCGTGCTGGTCTGAGTGGCATTGTCAGTCTCCTGCCGTTGCGGTTGCTTCGTCCGCCTCGATCGAGGCGATGATGGCCTGAATGGGAATCCGCCCATCGGCGATCAGCTGGCCACCCGAACGCCGCGCCGCTGATGCGAACGGCGCGGCCCACAGGTTCTCCCAGATGAGTACCCCGGCAGTGGTTCCCGGCTCCATCGCGGCGGCGAGGTGGTCAACATCCTCCGCGGCTAGCAGTTCAGCCAGCTCAGCCTCGATGGCCTGTAGTTCCCCGAGTTCACCGACGTCGGAGAGTTCCGTCGCCTCGACGGTACCGTCCGCGTCCTTGGTGAGGATCAGTACATCGATCACGCGGATGGTGCCGGAGTCGACCAATGCTCGCAGCTCCGCCGCCATCTCGCCGGTGAAGGTGCTCGCCCCTGCCGGGAACTCGACGACAACGTAGTCGACGGGACCCAGTTCATCCAAAGATCCGCTGGTCATGATCATTTTCCGTTTCGCTGGGCGGAGGGGAGCTGCCCCTGGACGTCTCGTGGGCCTTCCGCACCTGGATCGCCTGCCTCCCTGCGACAAGGCCCACGGCAAAGTGGCTTGCGCTGCTGCTTGGCGGGACCTCTCGCAGCCCGCTCCCGGTTACGCGTAGCTCAAGCATGCCGGGTGAACGCGGCCGCGTCCTCACCCTTCAGAGGTGACCCGCCGTCATGGCCGACCAGCGCTACCGCACGGTGTTCGCGGTCGGCGCGCCCATCATCGACGTGGTACCGCCCTTGAGGAGGCCCTGGCCGCCTTGAGGGGCCCCGACATGACCGAGGCCTGACAAAATAATAGCGAGCTGGTCGCAGGTGCGCTGGGAGCGCTTTGGTTGAGGTGCTGCAATAAGGTTTTCCGGGCATCCTGGGCGTTATGAACCACCCGCAAGCCGACGGTCCCGATACCGGGCATGTTCATGACCACGGCCATAGTCATGATCACGAACTTGAGCATGCAGGCCAGGGGCTCGTGGTGCGGTTGCGTCACATGCTGCGCTCGCACTCCCATGAGGCAGCCGACCAGGTCGATGCGGCCATGGAAGGCAGCGCCGAGGGCATGCGGACGCTGTGGATCTCACTGGGCGTGCTGGGCTTGACCGCGCTGGTCCAGGCGGTCGTGACTGCGCTGTCGGGGTCGGTGGCGCTGCTGGGCGACACGCTGCATAACGCGGCTGATGCGCTGACCGCCGTGCCGCTGGGCATCGCGTTCATCCTGGGCCGCCGTCCGCCGACCCGCCGGTACACCTACGGATACGGCCGCGCCGAGGACCTAGCGGGAATCGCGATCGTGCTGACGATCGCCGCGTCGTCGGCGCTGGCCGCTTATGAGGCGATCACCCGGCTGATTCACCCGCATCACGTGTCGGACCTGATCGCGGTCGCCGCGGCCGCGCTGATCGGGTTCGCGGGCAATGAGCTGGCGGCGCGATACCGGATCCGCACCGGGCGGAAGATCGGCTCGGCCGCACTGATCGCGGACGGGCTGCACGCCCGGGCGGACGGCCTGACGTCGCTGGCGGTGCTGCTGGGTGCAGGCGGGGTGGCGCTGGGATGGAACTGGGCGGACCCAGTGATCGGGCTCCTGATTACGTTGGCGATCCTCGCCGTCTTGCGGCAGGCCGCCCGCGAGATCTACCGGCGTCTGATGGATGCGGTGGACCCGGCGCTGGTCGATCAGGCTGAGAGCGTTCTGCGGGCCACGCCCGGTGTGCTGGACGTGGGTCAGGTCCGGATGCGCTGGGTCGGCCACCAGATCCGGGCCGAGTGCGAGATCGTCGTCGCCCCCGACATCGGCGCCTTCCAGGCCCATCAGGTCACCGTCAGCGCCGAGCATGCCCTGCTTCACGCGATCCCGCGACTGTCCGGTGCGCTCGTTCACGCCGATCCTCAGTTCACCGGCACTGACCCGCACAACGTTCTGGCCGACCATCGGCCCGCGGCCTAGGTCAATCCGGCACGAGGACATCCGAGCGCGGCTCGGGCTGACCGAGGCTGGTAGGTGTGGTTCCCCTGTGTACGTACTCACGGCCCGGAGGACCGGCGGTTATCACTTCCAGCCAGGCGGCGCTTTCTCTACCGGCACGGCGCGGCCGGTGCGGGCGCTCTCGCTGGCCGCTTCGGCCAGCGCCAGGGCGGCGCGCCCGTCGGCGAAGCCGGGCTGGGGCTCGGTTCCTGTCTCGACCGCGGTCAGGAAGTGGTCAAGCTCGGCGCGGTAGGCGGTGGTGTAGCGGTCGAGGAAGAAATTGAGGTACGGGTCGGCCGCCTCGGTCTCGTCGGCGCCGGAGAACCGGACGCTGGTCGGCCGCACGTTCTCGGCAGTGAGCATGCCCCGCTCACCGAACGCCTCGATGCGCTGGTCGTACCCGAAGGCGCAGTGCCGGCTGTTAGTGATGTGGCACAGCGCGCCATTGGTGCCGCGCAGCGATATCACCGCGGCGTCGATGTCACCCAGCTCGCGGATGTAGTCGGCGACGAGGTTCGCTCCCATCGCCTGCACCTCGGCCACCTCGCCCAGAAAGAAGCGGGCCATGTCGAAGTCATGGATGGTCATGTCCCGGAGTCCATGCTGAAGATGGCTCGGCTACTGTAGGCCCGGTGCGGGTAGCGACCTGGAACGTGAACTCGGTCAAGCAACGGATGCCGCGCCTGCTGCCCTGGCTGGACCAGCGACAGCCCGATGTGGTCTGCCTCCAGGAAACCAAGCTCGGCGACGACGCGTTCACCAAACTTCTCGGCCCCGAGCTCGACGCCCGCGGCTACGCGGCGGCCGTGCACGGTGAAGCCCGGTGGAACGGGGTGGCGATCCTTTCCCGCGTCGGGCTGGACGGCGTGGTGACGGGAATCCCTGGTGCGCCGGGATTTCCCCACCCCGAGGCGCGGGCCGTGTCCGCCAGTTGCGGCGGGATCCGGGTGCACTCGGTGTACGTGCCGAACGGGCGGACGCCGGACTCCGATCATTACCACTACAAGCTCGCCTGGCTGGCGGCGCTGCGCGAGGCGGTCAGGGCCGGTCCCGGGACCGTGATGGTCTGCGGCGACATGAACATCGCGCCGGCGGACGCCGACGTCTTCGACCCGGACGCCTACGTGGGGCAGACCCACGTCACCCCGCCGGAACGGGCGGCCCTGGCCGAATTGCAGGCGCTCGGCCTGCGGGACGTCGTGCGGGACCGCTGGCCGGACGAGCGCGTGTTCACCTACTGGGACTACCGGGCCGGTATGTTCCACCAGAACCTCGGCATGCGCATCGACATCGTGCTGGCCAGCGCCCCCGTGGCCAGCCGGGTCAAGGCGGCGTGGGTGGACCGGCAGGCCCGCAAGGGAACCGGCCCCAGCGATCATGCTCCCGTCATCGTCGACCTGGACCAGGCGCCGGACGGCGACATCGGGCCGGTGGTCCCGCCGCCGTCGGTGCGCACACCCCGACGGGGTTCGGTCAAGCTCCCTCAATCACCCTGACAGAACGGGCCGGAGGCGGGCTGTTCCCGCATGCGGCCCGTTCCCCGGCGGAGTGCCGGCGCCGTCGTTTCTCCTCAGAGTCCAGCCGCTCCGGCCAGCGCGCGGCCGGTCAGCACGCGGGCCAGATGCCGCCGGTAGTCGGCGGCTCCGTGCAGGTCAGCTGGCGGCTGGGTACCCTCGTCGGCCCGGTTGGCCGCGGCCCGCAGCGCGCCCCGGCTGGCCTCCGCGCCCGCCACGGCATCCTCGGCGGCGCGAGCCCGGACCGGGACCGTGCCCATATTGGTGAGCCCGATCCTGGCCTCGGCGACCGACCCGTTGTCGCGCCGGGCCAGTGCGGCCACGCCCACCGTCGCCCACGACTGCGCCGTCCGGTGGAACTTCTCGTACCGGTAGCCCCACCCGGGCCCGAGCTTCGGAATCCGGACGGCGGTCAGGATCTCGTCCGGCTGCAGGCTCGTCGTCAGGTAGTCGACGAAGAAGTCAGCCGCCGGGATCTCCCGTTCACCGCCCGGGCCCCGGGCGGCCAGCGTCGCGTCGAGCGCCAGCACGACCGCGGGCAGGTCGCCGGCCGGGTCGCCGTGGGCGAGCGCGCCGCCGAGCGTGCCGCGGTGCCGGACCGCCGGGTCGGCTACGGTTTCGCTGGCCTCGGCCAGCAGTCCGCAGTGCTCGGCCACCAGCGGGTCGTTGACCAGCTGGTAGTGCGTGGTCCTCGCGCCGATCACGAGCGCGTCCCCGGCGTCGGTGACCCCGCGCAGCTCGTCCAGGGCGCCGACATCGACCAGCAGTTCCGGGTAAGCGAGCCGCAGGCGCAGCAGCGGGAGCAGGCTCTGGCCGCCCGCGATGACCTTCGCGTCGTCGCCGCCGTCCGCCAGGGCCCGCACCGCCTCATCGAGCGAGCCGGGCCGGACGTAATCGAACTTTCCGGGGATCATGCCGTGCCTCCGGTCTGCTGCCCGTCCCCGCTGCCGGGGTTGATTCCCTGCGGGCTGTTGCCCTGGGTCTGGTCGCTCTGCCGGGCTTGGTGCTGTTCAGCGGCGCTGGCCTGGTTGCCGCCGCGCGCGGCCTGGATGGCCCGCCAGACGCGCTCGGGCGTGCACGGCATGGTGATGTCGTCGATGCCGAACGGGCGCAGGGCGTCGACGATCGCGTTGACCACCGCCGGGGTCGAGGCGATCGTCCCGGCCTCTCCGACCCCCTTGACGCCCAGCCGGTTCGCCGCTGGGCTCTCGGTCCGGTCGGTGACGTAGGACGGCAGGTCGGAGGCAGACGGGATCAGGTAGTCCGCGAGCGTGGACGTGACCAGGTTGCCGTCGTCGTCGTACACCGCCTCCTCGTACAGGGCCTGCGCGATGCCCTGGGCGAGGCCGCCGTGGACCTGGCCCTCGACGATCAGTGGGTTGACGACCTTGCCGATGTCGTCGACGGCGACGTACGAGCGGATCTTGACGAAACCGGTCTCGGTGTCGACCTCCGTCGCGCACAGGTGGGTGCCGTGGGGAAAGGAGAAGTTGTCCGGGTCATAGGTGGCGTCGGCGTCGATACTCGGCTCGACGCCGTCCGGCAGGGCGTGGGCCGCGAACGTGGCCAGCGCTATCTCGGCGATCGTGACGCCCTTGTCCGGGTCGCCGCGGACCGCCCAGCGTCCCGGCGTCCACTCCAGGTCGGCCGCGGCGACCTCGAGCATGCCGCCCGCGATCGCCCGGGCCTTCTCGATGACCTTGTCGCAGGCCATGACCAGGGCCATTCCGCCTACCGCCAGCGACCGGGAGCCGTAGGTGTCCATGCCGCGGGGCGAGATCTGAGTGTCGCCGTGCAGCACCCGGATGTCCTCGAATGGCACGCCGAGCTGGTCGGCCACGATCTGGCTCCACGCCGTCTCGTGCCCCTGGCCGTGCGCGCTGGACCCGGTGACGACCTCCACCTTCCCGGTGGGCAGCATCCGGATCGACGCCTGCTCCCAGCCGCCCGCCCCGTAGGCGAGCGAGCCCAGGACGCGGGACGGGGCCAGGCCGCACATCTCGGTGAAGGTGGAGACGCCGATGCCCAGCTGCACGGGATCGTTGTTCAGGCGTCGCTCCCGCTGCTCCCGGCGCAGGGCGTCGTAGCGCGCTGCAGCGGATGCAGCGTACCGTTCGACATGCCCTCGATCGTCGTGATCTGCGCGCCGTCCGCCTGCACGGCCAGCACGGCGCAGCTCTTGACCGACTGCCCATCCATCAGCACCGTGCACGCGCCGCAGTTTGACGTGTCACACCCGATGGGGGTACCGGTCTTCCCGACGACTTCCCGCAGATAGTGCACAAGCAGTGTCCGGGGCCCAACGTGATCCGCGTAATTCACGCCGTCGACGGTGACGGTAATCTCTGCCATTCGTTCTCCTTGGCTGGAGGAACAGGAGATGTTCCTGGTGCAAACCTAGGTCCGCCGGGCGCGCCGCACCAGCACCGAACGGTGTCCCAATTTTAGAAACGGCCGCAAAAACACCTGCTCAGCCGGGGCGTGAGCGTTCACGGGAGGAGCGGGCCCCGGGAGACAGCGTCGGGTGCGGAGCGTCCGGGCCGAGCGGGAAGACGACCAGGCGCCCCCCGCCGCTACCCGCTGTCTCCGCCGGAAAGCTGCCCGGGGCCGGCCGCGAGCGATGGCTGCGCCAGGGACGGCGCGGCGTCGTCGCCGAGGATGTCCGCGGGCTCGATCCGCATCAGGTCGTCCCGGCCCCAGCTCCGGTCCGGGCTGGCCGCGAGGCGGTGCGCGTGCCGCAGCCGGGCCCGGTCCAGTTCGTTCCGGACGCTGCGCGCATTGGCGAACCGGGACTCGTGCATCCGGCGCTCGAGGTAGACGCTCAGCGCCGCCTCCGCCTCGGCCGAGAGGTAATAGCTCGACTGTTCCAGCATCACGCGCCCGATGGACATCAGCTCGCCGAGGTCGTAGTCGGCGAAGTCGAGGTGGTGGGCGATCCGCGAGCGCATGCCCGGATTGGAGCCGAAGAACTCGTCCATCCGGTCCTTGTAGCCCGCGAGGATCACGACGAGCTTGTCCCGGTCGTTCTCCATGACCTGGAGCAGGATGCCGACCGCCTCCTGCCCGAAGTCCCGCGAGTCCGCGACGTTGAACAGGTAGTACGCCTCGTCGATGAACAGCACCCCGCCCATCGCCTTCTCCATGACCTTCTTCGTGCGCGGCGCGGTCTGCCCGACGTACTCGCCGACGAGATCGTTTCGCATGGCGTGCACCAGATGCCCCTGCTCCAGGTAACCCAGCCGGTGCAGCATGTCGGCCATGCGCAGGGCAACCGTGGTCTTGCCCGTGCCCGGAGCGCCGGTGAAGCACATGTGCAGGTTCGGCCGCGGCGCCTCCAGGCCGAACCGCTGCCGCGCCCGGTCGACCAGGAGCAGCGCGGCGATCTCGAGGATGTGCTGCTTCACCGGCACCAGGCCGACCAGTTCCCGGTCCAGGGCGGACAGCACATCGTCGATTCCCGCCGCCCGGCGTTCCCCGGCCAGGGTGACGGTCGCGTCCGGCGGCAACTCGCCGCGCTGGCGCTCCGTCAGGGGACCCAGACCGGGGGAACGGCGGAACCTGGACGTCTTCCCGGCACCCGGCTGGCGCCGCCCGGGCGGGCTCACCGCATCTCCATGGTCCGATTATCCCGGATCGGACCTGGTAGTCCCGTCAGGACCGGTACGCCTACTGCTGTCTCCCGCCGAGCGCCCGGACCAGGCCGTTCTTTCCCATGCCGTGCACGAGGCCGCCGAGGCCGGTATCCGCGGCGCCCCCGGCCGCGCTCATCCGGCGCTGGCCGGATGCTTGCCGCGCCCGGCGCGCAGCGGCCGGGTGAGCGCGGAGAGCGGGAAGCCGAGCAGGGTGGCCCCCGCCGCGACGGCGAAGGAGCAGATCGACGCGGACATCCAGCTGGCCGCGGTGAAGCCGATCAGGTGGTTCAGCCTGGCCCACGCCGAGACCCACCAGGTGACATAGCCAGGGTTGATGAGCTGGTAGGTGATGAAGCCGGCGGCCCAGGGCAGCAGCATCAGCCAGCGGGAGGGTGCGTGCGCCGAAAGGTCCCAGCGGCCCCGGGACAGCAGGAAGAAGTCCACCGCGAGCACCCCGAACATCGGTACGAACACCGAGCCGAGCAGGGTGAGAAAGTTCTCGTAGTCCGCGATGTTCAGGAACAGCGCGAGGATAGTCGCCAGCCCGGTGATCAGCGCGGCGATGATCCGGCGGTCCCACAACGGGCGCAGGTTCTGGGTCGACACCGCGGTGGAGTACACGTCGGCGAAGGACTGGTCTAGCTCGCGGGCGGCCAGGACGGCGAAGGCCACGGCGCCGAGGGGCAGGGCGATGAAGGCCCCGTAGATGTCGTTCGGGTTGCGGGCGACCGTGACCAGGGCGAGCAACCCGATCACGTAGCACAGGACCTGGGTGACGCTGTAGCCGATCATCGCGCCCGCGAACGCCGAGCGCTCCGACCGCGCGTGCCGCATGTAGTCCGCCGCCATCGGCGCGAAGGAGATCGCCACCGCGACCACCGTGTCGGTCGCGGCCCAGTACCCCGACCAGGTGCCGCGGGTGAACGGCGGGAGCGGGTGCCGGGCCAGCTGGATCAGCAGGTAGACGAGGACGGCGAAAACCGCCGCCGTCGCGTACCGGCGCAGCACGCGTATCGCCCCGAGAGGGTGGATCGCGAACACGCCGGTGATCGCCCCGGCGATGAGCACGTATCCCCATTTCGGCAGCGCCGGGGCCACGATGTGAGTGGCGGTCGCGATCGTGACCAGCTCGAAGATGCTCCAGCCGAGTAGTTGCAGCATGTTGATGACCGTGGGCAGGTAGGACAGCCCGGCGCCGAACAAGCCGCGCAGCAGCACCATGGCCGGGGCCCCGGTTCTGGTGCCCGGTATCCCGGACACAGCGACTCCGAGGGTACCGAGCAGCGTGCCGACGACGATGGCGCAGAACCCGGCGGCCAGTGACAGCTCGGGCGTGCCCGCACCTCCCGGCTGGAGCACGAACAGGGCGCCGGTGAAGCCGAGCAGGCTCACCCCGAGGTTGCCCCACAGGCCGAGCTGATCGACGAAGCTGAGGGCCTGCGGCACCGGTCCGGCGAGGGTGAGGGGCGCCTCGGACCGCCGGTTTCCCGGTACGGTGGTGAATTCGCCGGTGCCCTCGGCTGGTGTGATCGCGGTGGTCACGACTTTCTCCCTACGCCGGCATTGCCCGGTCAGGTTCGAACGGTCGGTGGCGCGCAGGCCATGCGGCCAGCCACCCTCTCAGCCCGGTCGGCCCGAGCTCCCGTGTGGTAGTTTTGCCCGATTCTACGCCGCGGCTGGTCGCGCGTTAAGCAGTCGCCGTCGTCGGGCACACTCAAGGTATGCCTGAGCTGCCGGAAGTCGAGGCGCTCGCCGCATTCCTGCGTGAGCGGGCCGTCGGCCATGCCGTGGCCCACGCCTACCCGGCGGCGATCTCGGTGCTGAAGACCTATGACCCGCCGTTCACCGCCCTGGCCGGTCAGGTGATCAGAGACGTGAGGCGGCACGGGAAGTTCCTCGACCTGGCCGCCGGGCCGCCGGGCGCCGGTAGCGCCCCGCTGCACCTCGTCGTCCACCTGGCGCGGGCCGGCTGGCTGCGCTGGCGTGAGGAGATCCCGTCCCAGCCGCCCAAGCCGGGCAAGGGGCCGCTCGCGTTCCGGGTCATCCTGGACGACGGGTCGGGCTTCGACCTGACCGAGGCGGGGACGCAGAAGCGGCTCGCCGTCTATCTGGTCCGCGACCCGATGGACGTCCCCGGCGTCGCCTCCCTCGGCCCCGACCCGCTGGACCCGTCGTTTACCGCGGAGACCCTGGCTGGCCTGCTGGCCGGGCGGCGCACGCAGATCAAGGGCGTGCTCCGCGACCAGCGCATCATCGCGGGCATCGGCAACGCCTACTCCGACGAGGTGCTGCACGCCGCCCGGATGTCACCGTTCAAGGTCGCCTCCAGCCTGACCCCGGACCAGGTGACGGTGCTGTACGACGCGATCCAGACGACCCTGGCCGACGCGTCCGAGCGGGCGGCCGGAGTGGCCGCCGGTGACCTCAAGGCCGAGAAGAAGACCGGGCTGCGGGTGCACGGGAAGGCGGGTCGGCCCTGCCCGGTGTGTGGCGAAACGGTCCGGGAGGTGTCGTTCGCGGACTCGGCGCTGCAGTACTGCCCCACCTGCCAGACGGGCGGCAAGCCGCTCGCCGACCGCCGCCTCTCCCGCCTCCTCAAGTAGATATCGCGGGCAGTAGCATCGCGGCATGGGCAGCACAACCGTGTTCGTGACCGGGGCCAGTGCCGGGTTCGGTGAGGCCATCGCGCGGCGCTTCGCGGCCGACGGCGCCCGCCTCGTGATCTCCGCGCGCCGCGCCGAGCGGATTACCGAACTCGCCAAGGGACTCGGCGGCGACGTGCTGCCACTGACGCTCGACGTGCGGGACCGGGAGGCTGTCGCCAGCGCGGTGTCCGGCCTGCCGCCCGAGTTCGCCGCGATCGACGTGCTCGTCAACAACGCGGGCCTGGCCCTGGGGCTGGAGTCGGCCTACAAGGCGGACCTGGACGACTGGGACGCGATGCTCGAAACGAACTGCAGGGGCCTCACCTACTGCACGCGTGCCATCCTGCCCGGCATGGTGGAACGCGGCCGGGGGCACGTGATCAACCTGGGCTCGATCGCCGGGACCTACCCCTATCCGGGCGGCAACGTGTACGGGGCGACCAAGGCCTTCGTTCACCAGTTCAGCCTGAACCTGCGCGCTGACCTGCACGGCACCGGTGTCCGGGTGACCAGCGTCGAGCCGGGACTGTCCGGGGGCACCGAATTCTCCGTGGTCAGGTTCGGGGGTGACCGGGAGCGGGCCGGCCAGGTGTACGAGGGAGTACATCCGCTGGAGGCCGGCGACGTGGCCGAGGCGGTGCACTGGGCGGCGTCACTGCCGCCGCACGTGAACATCAACGTCATCGAGATGATGCCGGTGGCGCAGAGCTTCGGGCCGCTGGCCGTGGCCCGCGAAGGATCGTGACGGCCTGCTCACGGCCTGCTCGCCGTCACCTCGTACTCGTACAGGGCGAGGTTGCTGTTGCGCTTGCGCAGGACCGAGATCCGCACGTCGGTGAAGCCGGCGGCCCGGAGCAGCGACGCGTACCAGCGCTCCGCGGGCACCACGTGCCCGTAAAAGGTCGAGTTCCCGATGATGTAGATGGCCTGGCCGCCCGTCTTGACGTGCCGGAAAGCGGCCCCGAAGTGTGCGGACATGTCGTGGAAGTACTTGGTCACGTACGTCGCGAGCAGCGGCCCGTTCTTGCCGCCGTCGCGGGTGATCAGGGCGCGCACCTCACGGAGTTCGCCTTCGATCGGGGCGACAGTGCCGTCGGGAGCCCAGCCGTTGAGGCGTGAGGTGGCGATGCCCCACGTTCCGCCGATCGCCGTCCAGTCCAGCTCGCCCGCGTCGCTGGCCCGGTCCAGGAACCGGAGCCAGTACATGTAGGGGCGAAGCTCCCGGATATAGGACATCCGGTTGACGTAGGGCGGGGACGTCAGCAGAAGGTCACAGCGGGGCAGGCTCCCGGCGTCAAGGTCGCGGGCGTCACCCTGGATGATGCGGCCCGACCCGGGCAGGCCGGCTTCGGCGCTGCTCAGTACCGCGGCGGCTTCGGTGGCGAAACGGCGGATGACCTCCACGCAGTCGACGTCCGCGTCCGCCGGGGCCGCGGGCGCGCTGAATGACATGCTCTGGTGGTTGAAGGCCGCGTTGCTGGCGGCGATGATCGTCCGGCAGAAAGCGATGCCCAGCAGGTCCAGCGCGGCGGCCGGCAGGCAGGCGTCGTCGAGCGCGCGGCGCAGGCCCTTCAGGGCCGCCAGCGATCCCGCGGACCACCACCGGCCGATGTTGTGCAGGTTCGGGGCCCACAGCGCCGCGGCTCCGGCGGCGCACCTGACGGCGTGCCCGGTGATCACCGGGACCGATGCGCGGGTTTCCGCCAGCAGCGCGGCCGGATAGCGGGCGGCCTTCGCGTTCCCCAGCCAGACCAGAAAGGGATTGACGTCGACAGCGTGGCCGTCACAGCCGTGCTCGGCCGCCGCCAGCGCGGTGGTCCCCGAACCGGAAAAGGGGTCCGTGACGACCGCTCCGGTGGGCAGATGCCGGGTCCGTTCCCGGACCAGGCGCACCGAGTACGCGGGCGTGAGCCGGAGCCAGCCGTGCCGCCCGGCTCCCGCGTTCGCCCGGTGCGTAAGGTATGAGTTCTGCGGCTGGGAGTTCATCTGCTCACTGGAACGCGCTGGCCGGGTGGCGATAACGAGATAGCGTACCGGCGGGCCGTTCCGGCCGGCTGTCCGACACGGCGGCCACGGTCCTCCCGATCGCGTGACCGCATCGTTACTTGCCTAAAAGCAAGTTGTGGTACCGGCGCGGGAACGGCCGGGCCACGCTAGGCGTTGCATGATTGAAAGGCGGTCCCGGGTACCGAACGGGCCCGCCCGCAACGGGGTTGAGTCACAGCAGATAACTTCGGTAACCGGTTGAGGGTGATTGGTCCATGTCTCACGTGCGTCGGCCGTCGGCGGTGCCTTCGCAGCCCAGCTGGGGCTGGCAGGATGCGGCCGCGTGCCGGGAAGAGGATGTGATCCTCTTTTTCGGGCCCGACGGTGAGCGCCAGCCGGAGCGCGAGATCCGGGAGCGGAAGGCCAAGGCGCTGTGCGCCTCGTGCCCGGTCCGCATGGACTGCCTGAACTACGCGCTGTCCCGGCCGGAGAAGTACGGGTCGTGGGGCGGTCTGAACGAAGACGAGCGCGCGGCCGAACGGCGCCGGCGGATGCGCCGCGTCAGCGCGGCTTAGCGCGGCCGGTTCGGGCCGCGCCTCTTCAGGTCGCCGGTTCCGGCTCGGCCCGCCTCTTCAGGTACAGGTGCGGCCACTCGCAGTCGGCAAACTGCTCCAGGTGGTCAGCGAGCCGCGGCCCGAAGTCGTCGTCCGTGACGCTGGCGCCGATCGCCCGCTCGATGGCTGAGGGCGTGACCAGGCCGAACGCGACAGCCCGGACAGCGTCGGCATCACGCAGGCCGCTGTCGTGCCATCGCTGCACCGTGGCCGCCTGACGGGCGCGCGTATCGCCGGGTATCGCCCGGCCGTAGCTTCCCTCCCGGTCCCTGGTTAGCGCGTCCGGCCAGTTCCTGATGCGGGCGTCCGGGCCGCGGCCGTCCTGGGCGGGATCACCGGCCGTGAGCGCATCGAGCAGGAGCACCCACTGGTAGGCGGGCGCCAGCCACGCTGGCTCCTCTTGCGGGCACATCCACATTCCCCGCGTCACCCGGGCCCGCATCGCGGTGGCGACGTGCGAGGCGAGGGCCGGAGGGCTCACCCGCGCGCAGATCAGCGGCGTGCGCGCCGCGACCGCCGCATCGACGCCGTGTGACAGCGCGCAGTCACGCAGCCGGGCCGGCAGGGCCCGCAGCAGATCCAGCAACGGAGCCCGGGGGATCGGCATCGGCCAGCCCGTCAGGTGGGACAGGACGGCGATTTCCGCCCACAGGGCGATGCCGGGATGGCGGTCCAGGGCGCGCTGGGCGGCGCGCATGTCCCGCAGGGTGCACGGGCGCCCGATGCAGTCCGCGCCGCAGGTGCCGCTGCGCGCGGAGGTGACGGCGGCCGGGCTCGCCGTGTCGGCCGGGCCGGCGGCCTCGCGTGCCGTCCCGTCGGGCATCCTGGCCAGCAGCGGATGATCCATCCCGTCCACCGCTACGGCCGCCTCACCTGGCGCCAGCGTGACCAGGTACTGCGACTGGGCGCGGCTCAGGTTCATGGTCGCGCCGACCGCCTCGCGGTCATCGGCGGCGGGCAGCCGGTGCACGATCTTCACCGCGGTGTTCTTGATGACGTCGGGGATCAGCTTGGCCGGGATCTGCTCGGCAATCACGATGCCCTCACCGTACGCGCGGATCTCCGCCAGCAGCCCGGCGAACAGCTCGACCGCGTGCGCGGCCACGCCGGCGTCTCGTTCCGGCCGGCGCAGCAGCCGGTGCGCTTCCTCCACCACGGTGAGGTGCCGCAGGCCCGGTTCCGCACCCGCCTCGTGCCGCCGGGTCAGCCGCAGCTGCTCGACCAGGCGGAGCAGCACGGTGCCCATAAGGAACGCCTTGTCGCGGTCGTCCCCGACGTCCTCGATCTCCAGCACCGTGTTGTGCCGCAGCAGCTGGCCGAAGTCGACCGGGTGGCCGCCCTCCAGGAACCGCCCGCTCGTGCCGAGACGCAGGCTGGACAACCTGACCTTGATGAACCCGAGCACGTCGGCCCTGACCTCGTCGCTGTAGCCGATCTCCCCGACCACCTGTCCGGCCGTCCGCTGAAGATCGGCCAGCCCGGGGTACCCGGGGGTCACTCCCGGGGTCAGCGGCTCACCCAGGGCCAGATCCCATCCGGCGTCCTCGTACACGCGCGTCAGCGCCGCGCTGAGCACCTGCGGGAAGGGCTCTTCGGACTGGAAGGCGGCGAGGAAGAGCGCCCGGACGAGGTCGGCGTGGGTCTGCAGGGGGAAACGTTCCCCCGTCGGGTCGGCCGCCGGTTCCAGCGGGTTCAGCCCGGCGGCGACCGCGTCCGCCTCACCGGGCCGGATCCGCACCACCTGGGCGCCTGATCCCGCGAGCCGCGCCGCCATCAGGCGGTATTCGGCTTTGGCCGGCTCCACCACCAGCCAGGGCACTCCGGCCCGGGTGACCGCCTCCAGCAGGCCCCGGACGGTCTGGGACTTCCCGCCGCCGGTCGCTCCGCACACGAAAACATGCCGGTTCAGGGACCCCAGCGGGACGCGCAGTGGGCCCGCTGGCATCCGCTGCCGGTCGAGCACCTGCCCCAGCGGCACCGTGCTCTCGAGCCACCTCGCGTCCGGGCGTTCGGCGGGGCTGGCTGCACCCGTGGTCGGCGCGGCCGCGAGGACAGGCGGTCCGGCGTCCTCGGCGGCGACGGCCGGGGTCTCCGGCGTGACGTCAAAATCCGGGCGGAGCGCCAGCCGTATTCCGGGTATCTCCGCGTCCGGACTGCGGGTGAGCGCCGCCAGCAGGCCCGTGCTCGCGTGGAAAGAGTTCTGTGGCCCGGTAGCGGTCTCCGGGCCGGGGCGGCCGAGCAGATCGCGCAATCCCGCCGGGCTGCTGTGGGTCGGCGCGAGCGTATACGGCAGGCCCTTGAGGTCGGCCGAGGCGCACACGAGGCCGGCCACCCGAGCGGCGGCCGGCGGATCGGCGCCGCCAGCGAGCAGGTGGACACGCCACACGCCCGTCGACAATCCCTGGCGCAACTCGGTGTGCCGGTGCCGGAGCCGGCGCGCCTCCACGTCCCGGTCCGGGAACCGTTCAGCCATCCCGGTAGCCAGCTGTTCACCCCGCGCGGTGTCGTCGGCCAGCCATTCCAGTTCGGCCGGGGGCACCGGTTCGGCGACGACCAGCCAGCCGAACGGGCGCTGCCAGGCGGGCAGCAGGCAATCCTCGAGGGATGGCGCGGCCTGGACGCGGTCGGGCTGTGGTTCGCCGGCGGCGACCAGAAGCCCGTCGCTGATCCCGCCAATCGACCGCCAGCAAGCCAGCCCGGACATGGCCGGCGCGAGCGCGCCACGGCCCAGGGCACGCCCCCGGGCACCGCCGGGGAGGGCCAGCATCACCTCCCCGGCGCCGGTGCTCCCGGCCAGTGCCGCTCCCGCGGCCAGGATCTGGACCGGGCCGCCGGCCTGGAGGCGCATCCAGCCGTAGGCCACGGTCCCGCCGGAGTGGTAGGCGGCGACGAGGGCGGCGATCCGCTGGGCGCGGCCCGGGTCGCGGTCCGCATCCGGGCCGCTCCGCGTCTCACCGTTCGCCCGCCGTGGGATTTCGGTGATCCGGTAAGCGTCCAGCCCGCAGAGCTGGCGCCATGGCGACGTCACCGCGGTCAGGCCCACTTCTCCCGGAACCGATCAATCAGCGCCTCGGCCTCCTGAGCACCGATCTCGACAAGTTCGGGCCCCATCTCTTCCCCACGTTCCCATTGATAGATCTCTGCGCTTCGCACCCAGGTGAGATCCCGTCGTAGGGACTCGTCAAGGCGTCCCTCTTCGGTAAATGTCCGGCGAGCCAGTCCGGTAGGATCGGCTATTGATCGGCCGGGGCCCAGGACGGCGAAGTATTTGATTTCATTAGGCATAGTGTTATGACCCGAACTTTCGGTAGTCGGTGATTTCCGTCCAGCGATCGGGGTGTTGTATCGGGCTACTTACTGCGCGCTGGAAGGCACGCAAGGTCTCGACTTCCTCGATGGGTGTGGCAGGATTGTTGATCTTCTCGTAAGTATCATGAGTTTTTTGCTTCGCGTCCCAGCTCTCGGGAGTGTGAAATTGGACTTCGAAGGACTGGCCGCTCCGAGGGTCGAACCATCGGCTGTTTATTCCTTTATATTCGTCGTTATTCCAGAGATTGACGAGCCTGGCAGAGCTCAATACCGGTCGTTTAGCTAGGCTTGCTGCACACGTTCTGTGTTTCGCTGACATAGTGCTGAGATTCGAACAAAAAAGTGTACCGTATTCCATCGTGAATTTCGCCTGCTAGTTCCCTGACCGAGGAGTCCGGTTCCTGCAGCGATCATTTTGGCGAGTTTTTCTTTGAAGCGGTCAGGGGACTTTAGTGCGAATTTTTCTGTGTCCGGGACAGGGTGCCGTGCTCCAGTCTCGACCTCGACGCGCCGCATGGCCGGGGTGATGCCCCGATCGCCGTAGCTTCCGTCGCTTCCGCGGCCTTCGGCGGTGCGCCGCGCGGATAGTTCCTCGTCGGCGATGCGGTTGGCCTCCGCCTCCAGTCGCAGGCCTTTCCATTCCCAGGCGCCGTCGTCGGTCATGCGGGGACCGTCCGGGCTGGATCGCGGGCTCTGGTCACCTCCGGCATCGGTGTCACGCAGCTCGGAATACAGTTCGCTCCGGCTGCGCCGCTCCTCCGGGACGGGGCGATCTCCGCTCACCGGCCGGGGGATTGGCCTGGCCGAGCGCTCCACGCCGTCCGCCATGGCCGCTCCGGCATCGACGGCAGAGCAGTTGTTGTCGTGGCGGTCGGCAGCCATGAGGCACGAGCGCTCCGGGGCCCGGGGATGGCGGGTGTGGACGCCCGCCGGAATGGGCACCCGCTCAACTTCACGGATACCTTAACCGGATGGTTCAGAGCGCGGGGAGGAGTTTCGTCCCTAGATCAGCGACTGCAGGACCGGGGACGAACCCGGCGACAGGGCCGCTTTGGGCCGACGCCAGCCCCAGAGCCATCTCCAGCCGGGGAACAGGCACAGCACGACGAACGCGACGGCCACCACGAGCCGGCCGTAGGCGGTCAGGTCAAGCCCCTCGACGGCCGCCACGTGGTTGATCCAGGCGGGCGGATTGCCGGGGATCTCGGGCATCCCGGGCATGTACACCGGCGCGGCCAGGATCAGGCGCACCAGTACCAGCCAGTCCAGCCGGGACGCTGGATAAACCGCCAGCAGGCAGATGGCCATCACGTCGTACCAGGGCCGCTGATAGGACCACACGAACAGCCACGCGAGGCTGAGCGCCAGCGCTGGGCTCAGGGCCGGCAAGCTCGGGGTTCCGTCAGGGAAGCGGAAGAAGGCGAGGATGGCGACGGCGCCGAAGGCGATCCCGGCCACCAGCGTCAGGTTGGGCGGCATGATAAATGCGCCGAACGTCTGGTAGCCGAGCGGCCGGTAGAAGATCTGGTACATGGTGTCCCAGGTGGTGCCGGGACCACGGCTGATGAGGACAGAAATGGCGGGCTGGCCGGCCAGCGCGTACGCCGGCACGAGGATCAGCGCGAATCCGGCGATCGCGGCGCCGAGCGCTTTAAGCGACTTGCGGCCAGCCCAGATCACCCCGATCCCGAACGCCGCGTACGGGATCTTGATGGCTGCGGCGATCCCGATGAACAGGCCAGCCAGCAGGAATTTCCGCAGCGCAGGACGTTCGCCGTTCTCGCCGGTCGTGAGCACCAGGATGCCCAGCAGGCCGAATGCGGCACTCAGGCCGTCGATGTGGCCGCTAGCCACGATCTCCCACAGCAGCAGCGGATTGACTGTCCACAGCAGGTGCGCGCGCAGCCGGCGGGCTGGGTCCGGCCGCAGTACCCGGTCCAGCATCAGCGTCACCGCGCCGAACGCGATCGACGTCAGGAGCTTCAGCCAGAACGTGACCCGGGCCACGGAGGTGCCGCCCAGTTCCGCCGCGACCCACTCCTCTGCCGTCGCCACCGGTCCGTAGACCGAGACGTTGGTCTGCCAGGACGGCGGGATCCACTGGCCGATCGGGTCACCTGAGTTCTTCAGCTCCAGCGGCGTCATGACATACGGGCTATGGCCGGTGGCGGCCATCCGGCCGTTAGCCGCGTAGCTGAGAACGTCGGTGGATCCCCCGGCCGGCAGCACGGTGAGGATCGCCACGGCCAGGAAAGAGAAAACGATCAGCGCCCGGGCTGAAGGCCGGGCGCCGCGCGCCACGGCGATGAGACCCGCGATGACTCCGGCCCCGCCGGTGCCTGCCGCCGTCCACAGCGCGAAGGTCACCAGCGGAGTGGAGGGGTGCAGCGAGAACCACCACGGAGGGCCGGCCGCGGGCATCGGCACGTGGATAACGGCCATGCTGGGGCCAGCCGCCAGCACCGCGATCATGATGGCGACCGAAATGACGATCAGGATGGCGGCGCTCCAGGCCAGGACGAGGCTCAGCCGGTCACCTGCCGGCCGGGACCGCCCCGCGGTTGCCGGCGCGCCGGGCGGCCCGTCGGCTGGCCGCGCGGGATCGCCGGGGGTGTCCGGTCCCGGTCCCTCCGGGTTTGGCCGCTCGCTGGTGCTGGTGGCGGACGCTGGCCACGGGGAACTCACGCTGGAGGGGCCTGGATATGCCGAACGGGACGGTTCGCTGCCACTCGCCACGCTGCTCGCCATCCCTGCCCGCCGAAGATCAAGATCGCCAATGACGCCCTCCGTGCCTGGCCTACGGCACGGACCCTCACCAAGGGTGCAGGCCCACCCGGCCGCCAGCGCGCATGCCCTCCAGAATTTACCGGACGAGAGGCGGGAAGGCGGCGCATGGCCGGTCAAGACCATCCGTGGCCGGGAATGAACCAGTTCCGTATAGAAAATGAGGGAAGATGCAGATCGTATCAAGCTGAACGCATAATGTTCCGGGGGGACGTCTGGGCCCGGAGGTGTCACCGTGCAGGAGCGTCCCGCCTATCTTGTTGTTGCTGATGAACTGCGCCAGCAGATATTGTCCGGCCATTATGCGCCGGGCGCGCGGCTGCCCACCATGGAGGAACTGCGCCGGGCCTATGGCGTGTCGGAAATCGTGATCAGGCACGCCGTGTCGCTGCTCCGGCTCGAGGGCCTGGCAGAGACGCGGCGCGGCGGCGGCACCGTCGTACGGACCCGGCCGACCGCGTCATCCTTGAGTACGGGATCGACGTCGGCGAGTGCGGGATCGACGTCGGCGCGCCGGCCGCGGGTGATTTAGCCAACTCGTGTCCGCCAGCGGCGTTACCGGGCGTGGCCTTCGGTGACCGTGCGCAGTGACCCGCGCACATGGGCGCGGCGCATGGGGCGTCATCGGCGCGGCGCCCCATGCGCCGTCTTACGTCTATGCTGCGCGGAACCCCAGGACGGACCTCAGGGCTGGCGCACGCGGCCGTTCACCTCGGAGTCCAGGCCGGCTGTAGCCGTCGAGTCCCCTGCGTCCTCGGTCTCTTCGCCAGGATAGGGCGGCGGGGGCTCCGGCTGGCGCTTGCGCAGTACGACCGCCACGGCGGCACCCGCCGCGAGGACAACCGCGAGGCCTACCGCGCCCGGCCAGCCCAGCAGGCGCCGGGCCTTCGACGGTTTGGGGTCGACTCGCCGTGCGGTCGCCTTGAGTGCGGCAGAAACCTTGGGTGCGACCGTCTCGCTGACCGCGGTGGCGGCCTCCTCGATCCGCGGCGCCGCCCACTCGCGCGCATCGTAGACGCCCTGTTCCACGTTCTGGGCGGCCGTCACGCCGACTCGCTTGCTCAGAGGTACGACCTGTGCCGCCGCATCCTGGGCCCGGCTGAGGGCAATCTCGGCCGCATCATGGGCGCGGGCGCGGGCGACGTTCGCGGCGTCCTGGGCGCGGTCGCGGGCGACGTTCGCGGCGTCCTGCGCATGGGCGCGGGCGACGTCAGCGCCGGTGGCCGCTGCCCCCGATGCCCGGGCCTTGGCCGCCCTGGCGTTCTTAGACTTGGTAAGGGACACAGTTGACCTCCTGCAGAGAATCTCGACTCAAACACTTCCCGTGACCCGCGTCCTCAACCCTCCGTAATTGCCCGGCGCTGCCGGCCGCCCGTCAGGCGGACACGGCCGCCGCCGGTCTAGCCGGTCCCCGCCACCGCGGCGGCCGGTCACGCGAATTTGCTTGTACCGTGAAAGTGTACGGAACATGTATCTGTCCCTACAGCCCCCCCATGGCGCGGGCTATGCGAGGATTCCCGGCATGACGAATACGCTTACCGCAACGCTGAACACCAACCAGGGCGAGATCAAGGTCCGGCTTTTCCCTGACCAGGCACCGCAGACCGTGCGTAACTTCGTCGAACTGGCCGAGGGGGCCAGGAAGTGGACCGATCCCCGTTCCGGGGCTCAGACCAGTGACAAGCTCTACGACGGGACGATCTTCCACCGCGTGATCCCGGACTTCATGATCCAGGGCGGTGACCCGCTCGGCACCGGGACCGGCGGCCCGGGGTACAAGTTCGGCGACGAGATCCACCCGGACCTCGCCTTCAACCGCCCCTACCTGCTGGCGATGGCCAACGCCGGGCCGGGGACCAACGGATCACAGTTCTTCATCACGGTCGTTCCCACGCCGTGGCTCAGTGGTAAGCACACCGTCTTCGGTGAGGTCATCGAGGGAGCCGACATCGTTCAGGCGATCAGCCAGGCCAAGACCGACCGGCGGGACCGCCCGGCTCAGGATGTCGTCCTCGAGTCCGTGGTGATCGACCGTGAGGGCGACGCGCCCGGCGCGTCCAGGTAGACGTCATTGGACGCTCCCACTTCTGGGCAACCCGACGGCCGCTTGAGCGAGCCGGCCGACCCTGCGGTGCCGACCTGTTTCCGGCATCCTGACCGCGAAACGTACGTCTCGTGCGTTCGCTGCGGTCGCCCCGCGTGCCCGGACTGCCTGCGATCGGCCGCGGTGGGCCAGCAGTGCGTCGAATGCATCCGGGGCGCGAACAAGGGTGCCCGCGAGGCGAGGACGGAATTTGGCGGGCGGGTGGTCACGGCCCCTGTCGTCACCTGGACGTTGGTCGGCATCAACGTTCTCCTCTACCTGGCCGTCCTGGCCCGCCCCAGCATCGCCGGCAACCTCGCGATGGTGGGCCGCATCGGGAATGGCCCCGGTGCCATCGGCGTCGGGGCGGGCCAGTGGTACCGGCTGATCACGTCGGCCTTCGTGGCACCGACCGGGGGCTTCGGCATCACCGACATCGCCTTCAACATGTGGGCCCTGATCGTGGTGGGGCCACCCCTGGAACGGCTGATGGGGTCCGCGCGCTACCTCGCGGTGTACCTGCTCAGCGCGCTCGGCGGCGGGGTATTCCTCTATTACCTGGTACCGCTCAACGAGTTCGCGCTCGGGGCCTCCGGGGCCGTCTTCGGCCTATTCGGCGCCTGGTTCGTGGTGTCCCGGCGGCGGGGCCTTGACAGCCGTGGCATCCTCGGGCTGATCGTGATCAACCTGGTGCTCGGATTCGTGGTGCCGCATATCGCGTGGCAGGATCACATCGGCGGCCTGATCACCGGGGCGGTGGTGACGGCTGCCTACGCCTACGCGCCGCGCTCCCCGCGCTCCCGGCGGCTCCTCGTCCAGGGCGGCGCCACGGTGGCCGTCCTCCTCATACTGGTTCTCGCGGTCGTCGTGCGGAATGGCCAGATCGGCGTGGCTGGATTCTGAGCCCAATGTGGTGAGCCCGCTGCGGTGACCGCTGGCCGGTGGCCGGTGGCCGTTGCGCTCCTAACGCCACCGGGTGGCCAGCGCCACCCCGCCGATGATCAGGGCGAAGCCGACCACCATGTTCCAGTCGCCCAGCGCCGACATCCCGGGTATCTGATTGTTGGTCAGGTAGAAAAGAGTGATCCACACCAACCCGAGGACCAGGCACGCCACCATCGTCGGCGCCAGCCAGGGAGGGCTGACCCTGACCCTCACCGACCTCGGCGGAGGCGTGTAAACCGCCTTCTTGCGGACGCGGGACTTCGGCACCGTCATCTCCTGGTCTGGGCGGGTGCTCGCGCACCGGCGCCGGGGCTCGGCTGCTGGCGTAATCGTAGTGGGTTACGCCATCGCGCGCAGTCGCCCGCCATGCCCGCCCGCCATGCCCGCCGGTCGCCTGGACGCGGTCCTGATCGTCCCGGTGATCGCCGCCGCGCTCTAGTTCGGTATCTTTCCGTGGCTGTCGTGGCACATGCCGGCGGACGGCAGCGCGATCAACGGCTGACCGGCCGGCGGCCTGAGCAGACCGCCGCTCAGGCCGAAACGGCGGCCCGTCCGGAGTCGGGCCGCCGCCAGCGACCGGTGAACCTGGCCGTTCTAGTTGCCGCCGCCGCCGCCTCCGCCGCCCGGCAGGCCGCTGTCTGTCGGTGAGGGTGACGGGCTGGCGGACTGCGTGGCGCTCGGGGTTGGGGTCGGGCTCGGGGTCGGGCTGGCCGACTGGGACGCGATATAGATCGTCACCGTCGAGCCCTGGGCTGCCGAAGTATTGCCCGTGGGAGTCTGCTGGAACACGTCCCCGGGGGTCGAGCTGGCCGGTCCGGCGACGGTCTTGGGCAGGACATTGAACCCCGCGCCCTGGAGGATCTGCTCCGCGGTGGCCGCCGTGTCATTGGTCACGTTGGGGACGGTCACCGCGCCGCCGGAGACGTAGATCGTCACCGTGCTACCCGGGGCCACGCTGGTGGTCGCCGCGGGCGATTCCTTCGTCACCTGGCCGTTTGGCGCGGTCGAGGTGGTGTCCGCCACCTGTTTCACGTTCAGCCCGGCGTTGGTCAGCGTGGTCTGGGCGGCGCTGACCTGCTGGCCGACCACGTTCGGGACAGACACCGCCTTCGGGCCGTTCGAGACGAACAGCGTGACCAGGGTGTTGGCCTTGACGGTGTTGCCCTGCGCCGGATTCGTGGTGATCACGTCACCCTTGGCGACGCTGGAACTCGCCTGGTCGACGATCGCGGACCGCAGGTGGGCGGCGGAGATATCCTGTACGGCCCTGGCCTGGGGCAGGCCCTGGACCAGCGGCACCGCGTAGGTCTTGCCGGTGCCGCCGAACATCATGAAAGCGAGCGCGCCGACCGCGCCGAGAACGACCAGCAGGCCCAGAATCCACAGCAGCGCCCGATAACGACGCCGCGGCGGCTCCTCCCCGGTGTCCTCCTGGCCGTAGTTGTAGGGCGGGACGGCCGTGGTCGGGCTGGCCATCATCGTCGCGCCGCCGATCTGCTGCGTCCGCCCGTAGTTGTCGAGCCGCGTCGGTGCGGCCACGGCCATGCCGTTCATGGCCCGCTGGACGTCCATCCGCATTTCGCCCGCGCTCTGGTACCGGTCCGCCGGGTCCTTGGCCATGGCCTTCAGCACGATGGCGTCCGCCCATGCGGGGATCTCCGGGTCCACCACCGACGGCGGCACCGGGTTCTCCCGGACATGCTGGTAGGCGATCGCGACCGGCGAATCACCGGTGAACGGCGGCCGCCCCGTCAGCAGCTCGTACATCAAGCAGCCGGTGGAGTACAGGTCACTGCGCGCATCCACTCGCTCGCCGCGCGCCTGCTCCGGCGACAGGTACTGTGCCGTGCCGATGACCTGTGCGGTCTGGGTCATGGTGGCCTGGTCGTCGCTCATCGCCCGGGCGATGCCGAAGTCCATCACCTTGATGTCGCCGTTGCGGGTCACCATGACGTTGCCCGGCTTGATGTCGCGGTGCACGATGCCGGACTCGTGGCTGTAGTCCAGCGCGCCCAGCACCCCGTCGATGATTTCCAGCGCCCGCTCCGGCAGCAGCCGGTGGTCAGCCTGCAGCAGATCGCGGACGGTCCGGCCGTCCACGTACTCCATCACGATGTAGGGGACCGGGAGACCGCTCGCCATGTCCTCGCCGGTGTCGTAGACCGCGACGATGGACGGGTGGTTCAGGGATGCCGCCGACTGCGCCTCGCGGCGGAACCGGGCCTGGAACGTGTGGTCGCGGGCCAGGTCGATGCGGAGTGTCTTGATGGCGACGGTGCGGTCGAGCCGGATGTCGTGGGCCCGGTACACCTCGGCCATGCCACCACGCCCGACGACGACGTCGAGTTCGTAGCGCTCACCAAGGAGCCGGGGCTGTGTCATGTCTCGCACTTTGCCAAACCATCCCGCGTAGTGTCATCACTGGCCCCCATGTGGACCTGGTCACTTCTTAGCCGACGAGGCGCCACTGGTGGCAGGGGCCGTCGGACTCGTAGTCGACACCGGCGTAGTCGGCACCGGCGTAGTCGGCGTCACAGTCGATGGAGTTGTCGGATGCTGGACCGGTGTCGTTTTCACCGGTTCCGGCTTCTTACTGGGCGTGATCGGGGACTGGCCCGCTCCGTTTCCTTGTCCAGTTCCCACTCCCAGGTTAGGCGTAGTCGCCACGATGCCGGCCGGAACCTGGACCTGTGTCGGCCTCGCGCTCACGGGCGCGGCCCTGCTCGCCGTCGGGGCCGGGGACGTCGCGGCCGGGCTGGCCGGGGACAAATCGCTGGTCGTGCCCATCGGATGGCCGGAGAGCATGACCGCGGCGACCGTACCGCCGATTGCCGCGACCGCCACGCTCACCGCCGCGGCGAGAAACGCGGACCGCCGGCGGTGATGATTATCACCAAGCTGCCGGCCGGTATCGGCCGGCATGGGGGCCAGGTCCTCGCCCGCGGGGGCCGCCGCGCCAAAGTCGGCTCGGGTGAGCGCCGCGCCGAGGGCGGGATCCGTCACCGCGCCGGGAGCGATGTCCCTGACCTCGGTCAGCTCGTCCGGTCCGGCTTCCGTTACCTCTTCCCCCACCAGGTCGGGCGAGCTGGGCAACGTCCTGCGCAGCAGGCGGGCGCGGTCAGCTACCCACCGGGCGCTTTGCGGCCGCTCATCCGGCTGCTTGGCCAGCATGTTGGTGACCAGCGCCGCGACGGGAGCGGGCACATCGTCCGGCAGGGGCGGCACCGGGCGGTGCATATGGGCCACCGCGATCGCGACCGGCGTCTCCGCGGTGAACGGCGGCGTGCCGGTGAGGCACTCATAGGCCACGACGCCGAGTGAGTAGATGTCGGAGGCGGAGGTGATGGTCCCGCCGGTGGCCTGCTCGGGCGAGACGTAGCTGGCCGTGCCCATGACCATTCCGGTCTGGGTCAGGTGGGACGCCTGGGCGGCCCACATCGCGCGCGCGATCCCGAAGTCGGTGATCTTCGTCGTGCCGTCGGTGGTGACGAGCAGGTTGCCCGGTTTGATGTCGCGGTGTACAATGCCCGCCTCGTGCGCGGCGGCCAGCGCGTCGGCGGCCTGGCTCACGATCCGGAGGGTGTCGGCGGTCGGCAGCCGCTCCTGCCGGGCGATCAGCGCCGACAGCGGCTCGCCGGGCACCAGCTCCATGACCAGATACGCGCCGCCGGACGGCAGATCGGCGGGGGCCTCCTCGTCGCTGGAGGTCTCACCGTAGTCGAAGACCTGGGCGATGTTCGGGTGAGACAGTGACGCCGCGTAGCGGGCCTCCGCGCGGAACCGGGCCCGGAACGCCTCATCGGTCGCGTGCGCCGCCGAGAGAAGCTTGACCGCGACGGGACGGTCGAGCAGTTCGTCGGTACCGCGCCACACTTCGCCCATGCCGCCCACCGCTATCCGGCCACTTAGCCGGTAACGTCCGCCCAGCAGGTGACCGTTCACCCGTTCTCCAGGTACGCCTTGAGGACACCGACGGCGATCGGAGCGGCGGCCGCAGCGCCGTAACCGCCGCCCTGAATGATGACGCCGACGGCCATGGAACGGTTGCCGTTAGACGCGAAACAGGTGAAGACGGCGTCATTGAGGCCGCTGTTGTTGATCCCATTCTGCGCCGTCCCGGTCTTTCCGGCGATCTGCACCCCGGGAATCGCGTTCTTGAACGCGGCCGCGGTCCCGTCCGGGGAGTTGACCACGCTCACCATCATCTGCTTGATCTGGCTGGCGACGGCCGGGCTGACCGGCTGGCCCAGCGGCGTGGGCGAGGCCGACTCGACGATGCTCAGGTCGGCGGCGTCCTGGACCTGCTGGACCAGGTAGGGCTTCATCAGCGTGCCGTTGTTGGCGATGGCCGCGGAGAGCATGGCCTCCTGCAGGGGCGTCACCGTGTCGTCCTTCTGGCCGATGGCCGACAGCGCGGTGGTGGCCCGGTCCGGCTCCAGCGGGAAGTTGCTCTGCGCGACCGGCGTCGGGATCTTCAGATTCGGGTCGTTCATGCCGTACTTCTCGGCCATGCTCTTCAGCGTCGCGGAGCCGACCTGCATGCCGATGTTGGCGAACGCCGTGTTGCACGACTCGGTGAACGCGGTCATGATCGTCGCCTTGTTGTTGCCGAGGGTCCCGCAGACCTCACCGTCGTTGTTGATCAGATGGGCCGTGCTCTGCGGGAGCTGCAGGCTGATCGGCGCGTCCACGACCGTGTTCGGATTGGAGTTGCCCTGCGAGAACGCCGCTGAGCCGGTGACGATCTTGAATGTCGAGCCCGGCGGGTACGTGGCGCCGGTCGCGCGGTTCAGCAGTGGCTGGGCGGGGTCTTTCAGGAGCTTGTTGTCGTTGCTGTTGAGCTGCGGCCCGTCCAGGACGGCCAGCTGGTTCGGGTCGTACGACGGATAGGAGGCCATCGCGAGAATGGCCCCGGTCTGCGGGTTCAGTGCCACCACCGCGCCCGATTTCCCGGAGGCCTGCAGCATGTTCCAGGCCGTCTTCTGCGCGTTGGAATCCAGGGTGAGCTGGACGGTCGCGCCCTTCCGGGGCTTGTTGGTGATCATGTCGATCACGTTGCGGACGGCGAGCTTGGAGGAGTTGCCGGTCAGGTACGAGTTCTCCGCCGCCTCGATGCCGCTCTCACTGTACAGCGCGTCGTAGCCGGTAACGGGCGCGTACTCCGGGCCCTGCGGGTAGACCCGCTGGTATTTGTAGACGCCGCCGACGTTCTTCGAGCTGGCGATGACCTTGCCGTCCGCGGTGGTGATCTCGCCGCGCTGGTACTGGTACTGGGCGGCGAAGGCCCGCGAGTTGCCCGGCTTGTTGGCCAGGTTCCCGGCCACGAACGCTTGAAGGTAGTTCACGTTCGCCAGCAGCAGCACGAACATGACGAGGACGGCGATCGAGATACGGCGCAGCGCGCGGTTCACGGGAGGTTCACCACCTGTGTCATGCCTTCGTCCTGGATCGGCTGCGGTGGCGGCCTCCGGGCCGTGTCACTGAGCCTCATCAGCAGCGCGATCAAGATCCAGCTGGCGACGAGCGAGGAGCCGCCCTGGGACAGGAACGGGGTCGTGATACCCGTCAGCGGGATCAGCCGGGTCACGCCGCCGACGATGACAAAGATCTGCAGTGCCAGCATGAAGGCCAGGCCGCCGGCCAGGATCTTGGAGAACGGGTCTTTGACCGAGACCGATGTGGCCAGGCCGCGCTGCACGATCAGGCCGTACAGCAGCAGGATCGCCATCAGGCCGGTCATGCCGAGTTCCTCACCGAACGCGGTGACCACGAAGTCGCTCTGCACGAGCGGCGTCAGATACGGCTGGCCGGCGCCCAGGCCTTTCCCGAGAATCCCTCCCGACGCCATCCCGTAGAGGCCCTGCACGAGCTGATACGCGTTGTTGAACGCGTTGGTGCCCGCGAAGGGGTGCAGCCAGATCTGGAATCGCTCACCTACGTGGCCGAAGAGCTTGCTGGACGCGAAGGCGCCCGCGACGAATAGCACGAACCCGATCAGCAGCCAGGATGTCCGCTGGGTGGCGATATACAGCATGCAGACGAAGAGCCCCATGAAAAGAGCCGACGTGCCGATGTCGCTCTCGAACACGAGCAGCAGGAGGCTCACGGCCCAGACGACCAGCACCGGGCCGAGGTCACGCGCCCGCGGCAGGTCGATGCCGAGAACCCGGCGGCCGGCCAGCGACAGCACCTCGCGCTTGGCCACCAGATACCCGGCGAACGACAGGGCCAGGGCCAGCTTGGCGAACTCCTCCGGCTGGATGGTGAAGCCGCCGAGCCGGATCTGGATCTTGGCTCCCTGCACCTCACTGATGCTGGCCGGGAGGAGGGCCGGCAGGGCCAGCAGGATGATGGCGATGACGCCGAAGGTGTAGGTGTAGCGCTGCAGCACGCGGGGCTCGCGGACGAGCGCGAGCACGGCGACGAAGCAGCCGAGGCCGATGGCGGTGTACACGATCTGGACGAGGGTCGCCGACGAGCTCAGCGGCACGGACATGATGCCGGGGTTGCCGTTCCGCCCCACCTCCTGCAGCCGGTAGGTCATCACGATGCCCAGGCCGTTCAGCGTGGCGGCGAGCGGCAGCAGCAGCGGATCGGCCCACGGTGCGAGTATCCGGACCGCCAGGTGAGCGAGCGCGAGCAGCACAGCGAACGCGATCATGTACTCGGCCATGCCGGGCGGCAGCGAGCCCTTGAGCCCGAACCCGACGTTAGCGTAGGCGAAGGCGACCAGCGCGACCGCGAAGAGGAGCATGGCGGCCTCGGTGCGCCGCCGTCCCCGGGGCATCGCCACCGGGGAATCGGGCATCCCCCCGAGGGCTGCGTCCTCCGACGTCGCGACGCTGCTCATTTGGTGCTCTGCGCGGACGGGCGCGGGGACGCGCTGTGGCTGGCCGACGGGGCCGGGGACGGGGGCGGGCTGGACGTTGCCGCAGCGACCCCGAGCGCCGTCGCGGCCGGGCAGTCCGCTGGCACGGTCGGCTCGGGCGGCAAGGTGGGCCTGGGTGCCTTCGGGTGGGCCTTGGCCTGGGCGGTCAGTGCGGCCTGTTGCCTGGTCCAGGAGTTACGCGCCGTGTAGGCCTGCTTGCACTGCGAGTCCTGAGTGCGCAGCTGGCCGACGATGCGCTGAGCGTCGCTCAGGCTCGTCGCGGAGATCGTCCCCTGGATCATCTGCAGTTCCTGCGGCGGAACCTGCTGCTCAGTGATCCCGGTCCGGGCGTACACGCTGGACAGGTTGACCCCGGCCACGCGCTGGTTGACCCCGCGGAAAATCGTGACCTCACCCCTGTCCGTGCCGATGTAGTACTGGTGCTGGGTGTAGTACCAGGCCCCGTAGCCGCCGCCGATGATGACCGCGGCCAGCACCACCAGGGCGATCGTGACGATCGGCCAGCGGCGGCGCGACGGGCGGGACGAGCGCCGCTGCCTCTGCGCGCGGTGGCCGTTCCTGGCCTGCGCCTGGTTGCCGGGCGACGGCCACCCGTCCCGGCCCTCAGGCTGGCGGCCGGGCTCCGCCTCAGGCCAGCCGCCGGGTGCGGTGCGGGGCTCGTCGAGCATGACGGCCGGCTGCGGCGCGGTGTGCGCGAGCATCTGCGCCCGGCCGGCCGGGCTGTCCGCGCGCTGCAGCAGGCTCAGGTCCCCGGCGCTGCCGTGCGATGCCGCCCCCGCCATGACCGGGGCGGTCGTGGGGACGGCCGTGGTCGTGTCGGTGTCCACGACATCGGCCACGATGACGGTGATGTTGTCGGGTCCGCCGCCCCGGATAGCCAGCTCGATGAGCTGCGCGGTCACATCGTCCAGATCCGGGATCGTGCTCAGCGCATGGTGCAGCGTCTCCGCGCTGACCACGTCCGACAGGCCGTCGGAGCAGAGCAGATACCGGTCACCGAGCATGGCCTTGCGCATGGACAGGTCGGGCTCCGCCTCCCCGCGCCCGTCGAGCGCCCGCAGGATCAGCGAGCGCTGCGGATGGGTGGCGGCCTCCTCCTGGCTGAGCCGCCCTTCGTCCACCAGGGACTGCACCAGGGAATGGTCGTGGGTGATCTGGTATAGCTCGCCGTCGCGGAGCATGTAGCCGCGCGAGTCGCCGATGTGGCACAGCGCATAGCCCTGGTCCGCCCACAGCATGGCCGTCAGCGTGGTCCCCATGCCCTCCACGGCGGGGTCGGCGGACGCCATCTGATGGAGGGTGTCGCTGGCCGAGTGGACCGCTTCCTTCAGCGCCTTGAGCAGGTCACCGTGGGGCGTCGTCGTTCCGTCCAGTGCGGCCACCGAGGCGATGGCCACGGCGCTTGCCACCTCGCCGGCGGCATGGCCGCCCATGCCGTCCGCGACCGCGAGCAGGCGGGGACTCGCGTACGCCGAGTCTTCGTTTCCCTCGCGGAGGAGACCGACGTCGGAGCGTACCGCGTAGCGGAGTGCAAGTGTCATCTGCGCAGTTCCAGAACGGTCTTGCCGATACGGATCGGCACGCCCGCCGGCACGGGAGTGGGGCGCGTCACTTTCTGGCGATCCAGATATGTGCCGTTGGTTGAGCCGAGATCCTCAACGATCCATTGCCCGTCCTGCGGAAAAATCCGGGCGTGTCGGCTTGAAGCGTAGTCGTCGTTTAGAACGAGCGTAGCGTCATTTGCCCGGCCAAGCGTGATTTGCTGCTCACTGAGATTAATGGTCGTTCCCTTCAGGGAACCAGCCGTCACCGCGAGCACATGAGGCTGCCCCCGCCGCGCTCGTTGCGGCTTGGCGGGCTTGGCTGCGCGGGGAGCGGTCGCCGGCCTCCGCGCGGCCCGCGAACGGCCTCCGGAGTTCCCGGAAAGGTCCGTGCGAACGACGCCGATCGCCGCGATCACGAACAGCCATAGCACCGCTAGGAAGGCCACCCGGATAAGGGTGAGGGTGAGATCGTTCATCCCAGTGAGATGTTCCTCGCCTCTGGCGTCAGTAGCCGCTGTCCCGGCGGAAAACCAGGGTCGTGCGGCCCAGGGTGATCTGCATGCCATCGGTGAGCACCACGTGCTTGATGGGCTGCCCGTTGACGAACGTGCCATTCGTAGAGCCTAGGTCGACAAGGATGACTTCGCCCCCCTCAACCCGCAACTCCGCATGGTGGCGCGAGACGCCCGGATCAACGAGCCGGAGGTCGCAGTCGGTCCCCCTGCCGAGCAGGGTGGTCGGCGTGACGAGGTCGTAGTTGCGTTGCTGCCGGCCGCCGCCGTTCGGGTCCCCGGTCGAGACGAGCAGCCGGGGGCGGCCGGCGAATTCACTGTGACTCGGCTGGGGCAGGTCGCTGGCCGGCTGGCGGATCTCGCCGCCCTCAACGGTGGACCCGCGGATCACCCCAGACCGGATCCGGAACGTGCCCGTCGTAAGGTCATCCACGCCCTCGAAGCGCATCCGTACCGGCCCGACGAATGAGTAGCCCTGCTCCTTCGCGTAGTCCCGCGCCAGGTTGGCCAGCTCCACGCCCAGGCTGTCTGCGTACACGTCGAGACGGTCGTGATCGCTCTCGGCCAGTTCGACCACGAAATCGTTCGGCACCAGTGTGCGGCCCTGCGCCACGATCGCCGCCCGGTCGTCCATCTCGCGCTGCACGGCGCTGGCCACTTCGACCGGCTGTAGCTCAGATTTGAAAGCTCGCGCGAAGGCGCCCTCGACCATGCCTTCGAGCCGTCGCTCGAAGCGCTGCAGAACTCCCACCGTGACACCTCCCTTCGCCACTCGCATCTGATCGTATCTGGGGTATGGGTGCGCTCGGGGTCGTGCTACCCTTACTGCCTGCCCAGGGCGGGTGGCGGAACGGCAGACGCGCACGGTTCAGGTCCGTGTGTCCGAAAGGACGTGAGGGTTCAAATCCCTCCTCGCCCACGAGACTGTTCATGCTGTTCGCTGGCCGTTGGCCGGCTTCCCGGTGGTCCGCGGTGCTGGCCCGGGGGGACGACCCCCCGGAACCCCCCGCGCGGCGCACTATCCGGTTCTGGGTGCTCGCCGCCGGCCTCGTGCTGGGCTGTTGTGGTGCTGGCCGTTGGCCGGCTTCCCGGTGGTCCGCGGTGCTGGCCCGGGGGGACGACCCCCCGGAACCCCCCGCGCCGCGCACTATCCGGTTCTGGGTGCTCGCCGCCGGCCTCGTGCTGGGCTGTTGTGGTGCTGGCCGTTGGCCGGCTTCCCGGTGGTCCGCGGTGCTGGCCCGGGGGGACGACCCCCCGGAACCCCCCGCGCCGCGCACTATCCGGTTCTGGGTGCTCGCCGCCGGCCTCGTGCTGGGCTGTTGTGGTGCTGGCCCAGGGTGTGCCGTCCGTTGCGGTGTTCGCGGGTGGCTTGCTCACCCATGGGTGGGGGCGGAATTCCAGATTCCTGGAAAGTGCGTAGGGAGGGGGGGCCGCGGTCCTCGGTGCGCCGGGCGCCGAATTGGGGGGGCGCACTTCTGGTGGTGGGGCGTTCACCTTCGGCTGCTCTCTTTATGCAGGCCAGCGGGGCAATTGTGGTGCGGGAGCCAGGAAAAGTTCCGTACATTCCTGCGGGTTAGGTGGATACTTCCCGTTTTACTGCTGAGAGAACATGGAGAGTGTGCGGGAACGGTCCACGATCCCGGGTAGTCGCCGCTGGAACACGGCCTTCCTCGCGCGATCCCGGAACGCTCCGGGCGGGCCCGCGTTCCCCGGCCCGGAGTGCAGACAAGGAAGCGGGCTGCTGCGACTTTTCGTGACACATCGTAGCTGTCTGGCGTCTTGACATTTCGAACATAAATTCGGTACTTCTTAGTCATGCGGGAGGAGATTACGCAGCTCACGAGGGTTCTGGAAGGGTTCCCTGATGACGCTGCGCCAGTCGGTGCCATCTGGCCGCCTGGTAACGCTGCGTCTCCGCGGGCCGCAGTGTCTCCCCAGACCACTGCGGCTTCCCAGACCATTGGATCCCCCCGAACCACTGTGTCGGCCCAGACCGCTGTATCCCCCCAGGCCGATGGGCCCCTCCCGCTCGGTGGTTTTTCCAGGGACGCCGGGGTTTTCCCGGACGCCGGTTTCGCCAGGGACGCCGTGCTGCCGGGTGGCGCGATGCTGCCGGGTGGCGCGGTGCTGCCGGTGCTGCCCGCCCTGGCGGAACTGCTTCCCGCGGGAGGGCTGGCCAGAGGATCGGTGATAGCGGTGGACCAACCGGGATTGCTGTGCCTGGCGCTGGCGGCGGCGGCGTCGGCGGCGGGAGCCTGGTGCGGGGTGGCCGGGATACCTGATCTGGGAGTGGCTGCGGCGGCGGGCATGGGAGTGCAGCCAGCCCGGCTGATGCTCGTCGCCCACCCCGGGCCCGGCTGGCCGCGGGTGGTCGCGTCGATGCTGGAGGCCTGTGAGGTCGTGGTGGTGCGGCCGCCCGACCGGCCGCCGGCGCAGATCCGCCGTCGGCTGGAGGGGGTGCTGCGCCGGGGCGGCGGGGTGCTCGTGGCCGCCGGCGAATGGGAGGGCGCACCGGTGCGGCTCCGGGTGGCCCGGCGGTCCTGGGCCGGGATCGGCGATGGATACGGGAGCCTCCGGGCCTGCCGCGCCGAGGTGGTGGCGACGGGCCGGGGAGCGGTGACCCGGCCGCGGCGGCGCTGGCTGTGGCTGCCCGCTCCCGACGGCACGGTGACCACGGATGAGACGGCGGACGCTGGCTGCGTCGGCCTCCCCGGCGGGACGGCCACGGCAGAAGCTCCCGGTGTAACGCCAGCGTTCCTGCGGGCGGCCTGGTGAAAAAAGGGAGCACGGCTGCGCCAGCGCGGGTCCTGGTGGTGTGGTGCCCCGGCTGGCCGGAGGAGGACGCCGGCGGCGCCGAAGCACGGGCCTTCGGGCATGTCGTCACGGTGGTGGAGGATTTCTGCCCGGAAGTCGAGGTGCTGCGGCCGGGAATGTGCGTCCTCGGCGCCCGGGGGCCGGCCAGATACTTCGGCGGCGAGGACACGCTCGCGCGGAAGATCGCCGAAGCCGTGGCCGCCCGCGGCTTCGACTGTCACACCGGGGTCGCCGACGGCCAGTTCGCCGCGTGCCTGGCCGCCCGCGCCGCCCGCCCCGATGCACCCGATGCACCCGGTGGCTCCGGCGCGCCCGGCGTCGTGGTCCCGCCGGGTGGGACCCGGCAGTTTCTCGCCCCGTATCCGGTGCACGTCCTGACCGGCCCGGGCCTGGCCGGTCAGCTCGCCCGGCTGGGCCTCAGGACGCTGGGGGATTTCGCGGCCCTTCCGGCCCGGGACGTGGCGAGCCGGTTCGGCGCCGAGGGAACAGCCGCCCAGCGGGTGGCCCGGGGCCAGGAACCCCGGCGCCTGGTGGCGGGCACGCCGCGGGCCGATCTCTCCGCCGCGCTCGAGTTCGACCCGCCGGTACATGCCGAGCCGGCCGCGTTCGCGGCGAAAGGCCTGGCCGAACGGATGCTGGCTGGCCTCACGGCACGGGGCCTGTCCTGCGTCCGGGTCCGGGTCGAGGTGACCGGCGCGGACGGGCAGGAGAGCAGCCGGCTGTGGCGCCACGACGGCCTGCTGTCGGCGCTGGCGGTGGCGCAGCGGGTGCGCTGGCAGCTGGATGGGTGGCACCCGGCCCGGGCTGGAGGGGACGGCGGCCCGGCGGACGAGGGCACCGGCGGGATCACCATGCTGCGCCTGGTCCCGGACCAGCTGGTGCCCAACGAGGGACGCCAGCTCGGCCTGTGGGGCGACGACCTGGTCAGCGGCCGGGTGGAGCGTGCCGCCGTCCGCCTGCAGGCCATGCTCGGGCATGAGTCGGTGGCCCATCCGCTGCTCGCGGGCGGCCGCGGGCCGGGCGAGCAGGTCGTGCTCGTGCCCTTCGGCGACATGCGTGACACGCGCTTCCCGGCGGACCGGCCGTGGCCCGCACGCATCCCCCCGCCCGCTCCGGCCACGGTGTACCCGGCCCCGCTGCCCGCCCGGGTCATCGACGCCGCCGGTGTCCCGGTGACCGTCACCGGCCGCGCCGTCATATCCGCGCCGCCCGACGCGCTGATGGCAGGGGACAGCCCATGGCTGGCGATCACCGCCTGGGCCGGCCCGTGGCCGGTGAGCGAGCGGTGGTGGGACGAGCGAAACGCCACCCGGCGGGCCCGGTTCCAGCTGGTCACCGAGGACGGTACCGCCTGGCTGGCCGCCATCGAGCTGGGCCGCTGGCAGATCGAGGCCAGATATGACTGAGACTGGGCGGCCATGGCCACCACGAGCGGGAGGCGGCAACCATGGGCTGGGACAACCCGCCGGTCACCTGGCGGGAACTCGAACGGCGCCTGTCGTGGAACGTGACCGGGCGGCCGGCCGGCCCGGGAGAAGGACGGGGAGAAGAACCGGGGCCCGGGCCGCCTGGCGCCCAGCCGGGGCCCGGTCGCGTTTGGCCGGCCGCGAACCGGGAGGAGAACCAGGGCGACGCGCCGCCCTGGGCGGAGCTGCACTGCCATTCCTCCTACAGCTTCCTTGACGGGGCGTCGAGCCCGGCCGAGCTGGTCGCCGAGGCCAGCCGTCAGGGCGTGCAGGCCCTGGCCATCACCGACCACGACGGCATGTATGGGGTGGCCCAGTTCGCCCAGGCCGCGGCGCGCCAGGCGGAGCAGACAGGAACCCGGCTCCAAACCGTCTTCGGAGCCGAACTGAGTCTGGGCTGTGTTGACCCGGCGGGGCGACCCCCCGGAACCCCCCGTCACCCGCTGTGGTGGCCGCCGCACACCGGCCGCTCGCCCGGGCCTGACGGCCCGGGACTCGCCGGGCCGGTAAGTAATTCCGGCCGTGCGGGGGCACCCGATCCGGAGGGGCAGCATCTGCTGGTGCTGGCGCGTGATGCGGAGGGCTACCGGCGGTTGTCCGCGGTGATCAGCGCGGCCCAGCTGGCGGGGGGCGAGAAGGGGCGGCCGGTCTACGACCGTGGCGCTCTCGCGGATGCTCACGACGGGCACTGGGTGGTACTGACCGGCTGCCGTAAGGGCGCCGTTCCGGCCGCCCTGGCCGCCGAAGGTCCCGGGGCCGCGCTCTGTGAGCTGCGCGCGCTGGCCGGCGTGTTCGGCCCCGGCAACGTCATGGCGGAGCTGACATTCCACGATCAGCCCGGTGACGACGAACGGAACGACGCCCTGGCCGGGCTGGCCGCGGCCACGGGGGTGGGCCTGGTGGCCACCGGCAACGTGCACTACGCGTCGCCGGCGCAGGCGCGCCTGGCGGAGGCACTCGCGGCGATCCGCGCCCGCCGCAGCCTCGACGAGATGGACGGCTGGCTGCCCGCTTCCGGTGCCGCCTACATCCGGTCCGGTGCCGAGATGAGCCGGCGGCTGCGGCGTTTCCCCGGTGTGCAGGAGCGGACCGTGGAGCTGGCCAGCTCCTGCGCGTTCGACTTCCGCGTGATCGCGCCAGGGCTGCCCGACTTCGGGGTGCCCGAGGGCTACAACGAGATGTCCTGGCTGCGAGTACTGGTCGCGGAGCAGGCCCCGAAGCGCTACGGGCCGCCGGGCGCGGAGTGGGAGCCGGGAGCCTACCGCCAGATCGAGCACGAGCTCAGCGTGATCGAGGAGCTCAGGTTCCCCGGGTACTTCCTCCTCGTCCACGACATCGTCCGGTTCTGTGAGAACCGGGACATCCTGTGCCAGGGGCGCGGTTCCGCCGCGAACTCGGCGGTCTGCTACGCGCTCGGCATCACCAGCGTGGACGCTGTCCGCCACGGCCTACTGTTCGAGCGGTTCCTGTCCACCGGGCGGGACGGCCCTCCCGACATCGATCTGGACATCGAGCACCGGCGCCGCGAGGAGGTGATCCAGTACGTCTACGAGGCCTACGGCCGGGACCGGGCCGCCCAGGTCGCCAACGTGATCTCCTACCGGCCCCGGATGGCGTTGCGGGACGCGGGCCGCGCCCTCGGCCATCCTCCCGTGGAGCTGGGCGCGTGGTCGCGGCGAGCCGGCCCGGGGAGGATGCGGGCAAGGACGCGGGCGTTCCCGACGACGTGGCCGCGCTGGCGGAGCAGATGCAGCGGCTCCCGCGGCACCTGGGCATCCACTCCGGCGGAATGGTCATCTGCGACCGGCCGGTGGGCGAGGTGTGCCCCGTGGAATGGGCGCGGATGCCCGGCCGCAGCGTCCTGCAGTGGGACAAGGACGACTGCGCCTACGTCGGGCTCGTCAAGTTCGACCTGCTCGGCCTGGGCATGCTGTCGGCCCTGCACGACTGCTTCGACCTCGTCGAAATCCACTACGGCCATCAGTGGAACCTGAACTCGATCCCGCAGGAGGACCCCGGCGTCTATGAGATGCTCCAGGCGGCGGACACCGTAGGGGTTTTCCAGGTCGAGTCACGAGCCCAGATGTCCACTCTGCCACGGCTGCGCCCGGAGAAGTTCTACGACCTCGTGGTGGAGGTCGCGCTGATCAGGCCGGGCCCCATTCAGGGCGGATCGGTCCATCCCTACCTGCGCCGCCGCGCCGGCACCGAGGAACGGCTGATCCCGCACGAGACCATGCGCGAAGCCCTGGGCAAGACGTACGGGGTCCCGCTGTTCCAGGAGCAGATGATGCAGCTGGCCATCGACTGCGCGGGTTTCACGCCGGCCGAATCCGACAGGCTGCGGCAGGCGATGAGCTCGAAGCGGGCACCCGAGCGCATCGAGGAGCTGCGCCAGCGGCTCCTGGACGGCATGGACCGGCGGGGTATCCCCGGCCCGGTCGCCGAGGATGTCTACGAGAAGATCCTCGCCTTCTCCAGCTACGGGTTCCCCGAGTCCCACGCCATCAGCTTCGCCTACCTCGTGTACGCGAGCGCGTGGCTGAAGCACTGTTACCCCGCGGCGTTCACCGCCGCCCTGCTGCGCAACCAGCCCATGGGCTTCTACTCGCCGGCCAGCCTGATCAGCGACGTGCGCCGGCACGGGGTGGAGGTGCTCGGGGTGGACGTCAACGCCAGCAGCGACCTGGCCACTCTGGAATCCGCCGGGACGCCGGGCGCCCCGCCGCCGTCGGGCGCACCGGGGCCACCGGGCACGCTGAGGCCACCGGGGCCGGTTCAGCTTCCGCCGTCCTGGCAGCAGCCCGCCATCAGGCTCGGACTGCGCGGTGTCCGGAACCTCGGCGCGGACACCGCCGCGGCGGTCGCCGCGGCCCGTCCCTACCGGGACATAGAGGATTTCGCCCGCCGGAGCCGGCTCCCGGCGGCGGCCCTGGAAGCCCTCGCCGCCGCGGGCGCGTTCGGCTGTTTCGGTATGAGCAGGCGGGAGGCGATGTGGGCCGCGGGCGCCGCGGCGGCTATCCGGCCGGCTCAGCTTCCCGGCACCACGCCCGGGCTAGTCGCGCCGCTGCTGCCCGTCATGACGCCGGCGGAAGAAACCGTGGCCGATCTGTGGGCCACGGGGGTCTTCGGCACGCATCCACTCCGGCACATCCGGCCGCTGCTGGAGGATCAGGGAGTCGCGACCATGGCGGCGCTGGATACTGCCCCCGAGGGCGGCACCGTCGTGGTGGGCGGCCTGGTCACCCACCGGCAGCGGCCGCCCACGGCCGGCGGTGTGGTGTTCCTCAGCCTGGAGGACGAGACCGGAATGGCGAACGTCATCTGCCCGCCACAGGTGTGGGAGCGCTACCGCCGGGTGGGGGCGGAATCGGGCGCCCTGCTCATCTCCGGCCGGGTCGAGCGCACCGAGGGCGCCACCAACCTGGTCGCTACCCGGCTGCGGCGGCTGCGGGTCGCCGCCGCACCGCCCAGCCGGGACTTCCGCTGAACATCCAGCCTGGGGTCACGGGGCCCGGGTGCGGTCACGGGGCCCGGGGTGCGAGGCCCGGGGTGCGGTCACGAGGGTGATCAGATGGCTGTTGTGCGCCGGCTCGCGGTGGCTCAGGACGGCCAGGTGGACGCGGCATCGCGGGACGGCGGCGGGAGCGTGATGCGGCTCGTCCTGCGGATCGCCGGCTAAACCGGCTGACGGGACCGGCGGTCGCCGCCAGATGCCTCCAGATAGGCGTCGATGATGCCGGGGACGTCATCCCCGTCCATGATGATCTCGCCCCGCTCCAGCCAGATCACCCGGTTGCAGGTCTCCTCGACCTCGCCGAGGTTGTGGGCCACCAGGAAGACCGTGCCCGCCTCCTGGCGCAGTTCCTCGATGCGTTTGTGGCTCTTGGCCCGGAAAGGCGCGTCGCCGGTGGCCAGTGCCTCGTCGATGAGCAGCACATCGTGGCTCTTGGCCGAGGCGATCGCGAAGCGCAGCCGCGATCCCATACCGCTCGAATAGGTGCGCATCGGCAGGTCGATGAAATCGCCGACTCCGGAAAACTCCACGATGTCGCTGTAGCGGCTCTTGACTTCCTGCGGGCTCATTCCCATCGCCAGGCAGCCGAGCACGACATTCCGCTCACCCGTGAGGTCGTCGAGCAGCGCGGCGTTGACGCCGAGAAGGGACGCCTCACCCGTGGTGTAGACGGCGCCCCGCTCCGGGGGCAGCAGGCCCGCGATGGCCCGCAGCAGCGTCGATTTGCCCGAGCCGTTCCGCCCGATGATCCCGACTGCGTCGCCGCGGTTGGCCACGAAAGAAATGCCGCGAATGGCATGCACTTCCCGCAAACCGGGGCGGTTCTGCCGGCGCAGGACCCGCATCAGTGCGGTCGCGGCCGTGCCCTTGCTGCCGCCCGCACCGTAAACGCGGTACACGATGTGCAGGTCGTCGACGACCACCATCGGCTCTGCCACCGCCATACCTCGCCTTCCGCGTCCCCGGGGATATGCGCAAGCCTAAAGGCTTGCCGGGACCGGTGTGTTCGGTTGCCTCGCTCTCTATCCGAACAGCGGCCGTCACTTTATGTGGCCATTATCTACGCCGGACGGGAAGACATCGCGATCCGCTCGCCATTCCGGCTACAAAATGTGACCGCTGCGGTTTCCCGGCCTGGCCCGCGGGGCATTTTTCGGCTCGTACCGGGTTCGTTTGATCGCTTGGGCGGAACGGCTTCCCAGGGAGAGGTGAGTACATCGGCAGTCGTACTGCTTCCGTACGCGCCGTCCAGCGTCGCGGTGGCCCGGCGTCGCCTCACCGCCGACCTGGTATCGGCCGGAATCTATGAATCCGTGGTGAGCGACGCCGCGCTGGTCGTCAGCGAACTGCTGAGCAACGCGATCCGGCACGCGGCTCCGTTGCCCGGCGCGAAGGTACGGGTCGCGTGGACGCTCAACGACGACGCGCTGCGCGTCGCGGTCAGCGACGCGGGTGGTGGCCCGCTGCCCCGTATCACCCAGGCCTCCCCGGCCGCGCCCGGCGGGCGCGGGCTGGCCATCGTGGAAACGCTTTGCTCCCGCTGGGGGGTGCTACGGGACGGGGGCGAGACCACCGTGTGGGCCGTGCTCATGGCCGCGCCCGTGCGGGACCCGATCGCGCCGCCGGTGATCCCGGTCGCGGATCCAGCCCCCGAGCCGGAACGTTCCGTGGCTGAAGCCTGACGCAGCAGCGAGCGCCTGACGCAGCAGCGGGCCGGTGGCCGCACAGTCCGGGGTGCCAATCCAGACCACACGACCTTGTGGCCCCGGCGATCAGATGACGGTAGGGTTCGCTCGTGGAACTCAATGTCTCGAGCCGGTCGCAAGGTGATCACACCATTGTGGTCGCATCGGGCGAAATTGATCTTTTCACCGCGCCCCGGCTGCACCGTGAGCTCGTTGACGTGCTGGCCGACGACCGGCCTGCGCGCGTGATCGTGGACATGTCCGGCGTGGTGTTCTGCGACTCGACCGGGATGAACGTCCTGCTCTCCTCGCTCCGGCGCGCCCGGGAGCGGGGCGGCCAGCTCGAGCTCGCCGCTCCCCGGGCCGCGGTCCGCAAGATCCTGCAGGTGACCGGGCTTGACTCGGTCTTCACTGTGCTGGACGACTCCGTCGCGGCTTCCGGCCAGTAGGTCATCACCTCATCCCCTAGGATCGAGCCCATGCTGCCGAAGGGCGATGGAGCGCCGGCCGGCGATATTGCCGCCGTTATCCCCGCGAAGAGCGAGTCCGATCGGATCCGGGACACCGTCACCGCCGCGGCCGGGCTGCCTGGCGTGGATCTGGTCCTCGTCGTTGACGACGGCTCACGGGACGGCACCGCGCGGGCGGCCGAGCTCGCGGGGGCCATCGTTATGCGGCACGCCCGCACCCGCGGCAAGGCCGCGGCCATGGAAACCGGCGCCGAGGCGATCCGTCTCCTGGACCAGCGGGAGAACCGCGACCGGCCGCGTCACCTGCTCTTCCTCGACGCCGATCTCGGCAGCAGCGCAGCCTTCGCGGCCCCGCTGACCCAGCCCGTCACCGCCGGGCAGGCCGACATGACGATCGCCGCCTTCACCTCCACGATCAAGCTGGGCGGCCACGGCATGGCGGTCGGGCTGTCGGGCGCGGGCATCCGCCGGGCCATCGGCTGGGCGCCGGCCCAGCCGCTCAACGGGCAGCGCTGCCTGACCCGCGCCGCGTTCGAGGCGGCCCGCCCGCTGGCTGCGGGCTTCGGCGTGGAGACGGCCCTGACCATCGACCTGGCGCGCCAGGGCTTGCGCATCACCGAGGTCGAGGTTCCGCTGGCGCACCGCGCGACGGGGACCGACCTGCGGTCGCAGCTTCACCGCGCCCGGCAGCTGGCCGACGTCGCGAGGGCCCTGGCCACACGGCGATGAGCCTGCGGCCGCCCTTCCTGCAGCGGCCGGAACACGCCGGGCGCGCCGGGCTCGCTGGGCGGGCCGGGCTCGCGGCGACCGGCGTGAGCATCGCGCTGACCTTCACGGTGGCCGTGGCCGGGACGTCCGTTATGGAACCGCCCTATCCGGGACGGCCGGGTCAGCCGCCCTGGGCGTTCAGCGCCCACCTTTCCCCTTACCTGGCGGTCGCGCTGGCCGGTGCCGCGCTCGCCGCCGGGACCGCCGGGCTGGCGCTCACCATGCGCGCCATGCGGCGCGGGTGGATCATCCCCGCATGGCCCATCCTGGCGGCCGGCCTCATCGCGGCGGTGGCGCTCACGCTCGTGCCCCCGTTCGGCTCCTCCGACCCGCTCAGCTACGCCGCGTACGGCCGGATGCTCGTCACCGGGCACAATCCCTACGCCATCGGGCCCGACGTGCTCGCCCGCCTCGGGGACCCCGTGGCGCGCGCGGTGCAGGACTGGTACACCACCCCGTCGGACTACGGGACCGTCGCGACCGGCGGTCAGGCGCTCGCGTCGCTGATCGGCGGCACATCGGCCCGGCTTACCGTCTTCGTCCTGTCGCTGCTCAACCTGGGAGCCTTCGCCGGTACCGGGCTGCTGCTGCACTGGCTGGGGCGCGGGGACCGTCATCGCCAGATCCGCGCGGCCCTGCTGTGGACGTGCAACCCGTTGCTGCTCCAGGTGCTGGCGGCCGGCGAGCACGCCGACAGTCAGGCCGTGTTCTTCGGCGTCGCCGCCGTCGCCGTCTTCAGCCCGCTGATCTCCGGTGCGGTGCCCCGGTTCCGGGACGGCACAGCTGGCGCCGGCGGTACCGCGAGCACCGACGGCACAGCCCGCCGGATGGCCTCCCGGATGGCGCTGCGAGCCGCGGCAGCCGGCGCGCTGATCGGGCTCGGGTTCGCGGTCAAGGTGACCATCGCGCTGCTGGGAGCCGGGCTGGCCATCGCAGCGGTGCAGGCCTTCGCGCCGCGGCGGGCTCCGGGCGGGGGCCCGCCGCGCGGGTGGGGGTTCCTGGGCCCGGTCGCGGGCGGCCTGGCCGCCGGGTTCGCGGTCATCGCCGGTACGGCGATCGCGCTCGGCGGCAGGGACGGCTTCCACCAGACGGTGCAGGCCAGCAGCATGGTCTCCATCGGATCACCGTGGCGGGCCATCCGCACCCTGCTGCACCTCGGCATCAGCGAGGCTGCGGCTGGCGATGCGGTCAAGACGGCGGCGGTGGTGCTCGCGGTGGTGCTGGCCGTCCTGCTGCTCCGGGGCCTGCCGTCCGGGCCACCGGAGAGCTCGCCACAGCCGCCCGTTCGGCAGGAATATTCTCCGGGCGGCGGCGGTGAGGGGGCGCAGATCGCTGCCGATCCGCACGCGTTCTTGGCTGCGCCGGCGAGGACGGGCGAGAACGCGGGCGCGCGTGCGGCGCTCGCGCTCGTGCTGGCCTGGCTGCTCGCCTGGCCGTACGTGCTGCCCTGGTACGACGCGCTGGCCTGGGCGCTGCTGCCGCTGGTGGCCGCATCCGGCCTCGACTGGCTGCTGCTGGCCCGCACCTCGGCGCTCGCGTTCGGCTACCTGCCCGCGCGGGTCGCCGGGGTGGTCATGCCCGGGGGGCTGGACTGGCTGCGGTCGGTGGTCAGGACCGGGGTGACGCCGGCGGTCCTCGCCATCGTGATCGTCTGGGTGGTGGTGAGCATGCGGCGCGGCCGGGCCTCATCCTCCCGCCCGGGCGGCCGCTCCGGGCCGGACCGCGCCGGCCCAGCCGGTCCCGCGGCTACCCCGCCTTCGGCGCGGCAGCCCGCCACGGACGGAAGAGCCGGATGACGAGAGCCGCCGGAGCGCCGCCCGCCGCCCGCCGCAGCCCGGTCACCCTCACCGCGCTGACCGGGCTCACAGGGCGGGTGGCCGCCCGGGCCGCCGCGCTGCCACGGTGGGCGACCGTGCTGCTCGGCCTGCTGGCCTGGGCGGCTGCGCTGGCCGCCATCGAGCCGATCGTGCACGCGTACCTCACCAATCCGCCCGATCAGCGCCTGGTCGACCTGAACGTCTACCGTACCGGGGGCCTCAGCGTGCTGCAGGGCCAGCCGCTCTACAGCGTGCTCACCCAGCCTCCCCAGCTGCTGCCGTTCACCTACCCGCCGGCGGCTGCGATCTTCGCGGTCCCGCTCGCGCTGATGTCGTGGCCGGCGGCCCAGCTGGTCTGGGTCGCCTTCGTCTACGTGCCGCTCGCGGTCATCATCGGCTACGCGTTCCGCCCTCTGCTGCGCCGGGCCGGGCCGCTGAAACCGGCTGCCTTCGCCGCGATCTTCTGCGCCTGCGCGTACCTTTTCCCGATGCAGGACGAGATGCGGTTCGGCCAGGTCAACGCGGTCCTGGCGGCCCTGTGCGTGGCCGACTGCGCGGCGGTGCGGCCACGCTGGCCACGTGGCGCCCTGATCGGGCTGGCCACCGCCATCAAGCTCGTCCCGGGGGTGTTCATCATCTACCTGTGGGTCAGCGGGCGGCGGCGGGCCGCGCGAACCGCCGCGCTGGCCGCGGTGGCCTGGACCGCCGGCGCCTACCTGCTGCTGCCGCGCGACTCGGTGACCTACTGGACGAGCGCGATCTTCCAGTCGGGCCGGCTCGGTAACAACGCCGGGACGGAAAACCAGTCACTGCGAGGGCTGCTGCTCAGGATCTTCCTGCCCGGCCAGGCACCGGGTGCGGTGTGGGTGGTGATCGCCCTGGCCGTAGCGATCCCGGGATTCGCCCTGGCCCGGAGGCTCTCCCGGGAGCACTACGAGATGGCGGGCATCGCCGTGGCCGCCATGCTCGAGGTCCTGATCTCGCCCGTCGCGTGGATTCACTACTTCCTGATGGTGATCATCGCGATCGGCGTCATCGCCGGGGACGGGCGGCAGCCTCGCCGGGTGCTGACGGCCGCCGGCGCGGCCGTCTTCTTCGGGCTGACCATTCCCTGGTGGGGTCACTCGCTGCTGTCCGATCCGGATGTGCCCCAGCTGCTCAGCCGGGTCGTCGAAGACGCCTTCGGGATCGCGGCCGCAGCCCTCATCATCATCATCGCGCGGATGCGGAAGACCGGCGCGGACCGTGACCGGCCGGGGAGCGGCACCGGGGCGGGAGACGCGGGGGACGCCGGGCCGGCCGCCGCCCTCCCGGACGAGCGGGACGCCGGGGCCGCTGGGCGCGCCGGGGCCGCCGGGGCCGCTGGGCGCGCCGAGCCGGAGATTCTGGCGCCGCAAGCGCCCGCTGACCTGACCACCTAAACAATATGTAATCGCTATGGTTCAGAACGTGATTACCGACGCCTTGGTGTACCGGAAGATGAAGGACTGGACGCATGCCTGGTGCTCGGGCTGTTCGCCGCGGTTCTCGGAATCCTGCTGGGCGGCCACCGCCTGGCGCGCCCGGAGACGGTACGGCCGGACGCCGCGCCGATAGGCGGCTATAGAGCCGTATAGCGCGGGATCGCCCTGGCCCCTATACACGCCAATACATCCGGATACCGCCGCGGCCGCTAGCATCAGGGGACTATGGCCGAGTGCTACGCCTACCTGGGACCGGAGGGCACCTTCACCGAGGCGGCGTTCCGTGCGCTGGACGCCGCCGAGCATGCCGAGCCGCTGCCGTGCGCGACGATCCAGGCCGCGCTGGCCGCTGTCCGGGCCGGGACGGCCGACCGCGCGGTCGTCCCGATCGAGAGCTCGGTGGAAGGTGTCGTTACCGCGACCCTCGACGATCTAACCGCGGGCGGCGACCTGCTGATCCAGGCCGAGCTCCAGCTCCCCATCGCCTTCGCGCTGCTGGCCAGGCCCGGGACGCGGCTGGCGGCCGTCCGGACGGTGAGTGGCCACCCGCAGGCCCAGCCCCAGTGCCGCCGCTGGCTGGCCGCCCATCTCCCGGACGCCGAATGGGTCCCGGCCGCCTCCAATGCCGAGGCGGCCCGCCTGGCTTCCGAGGGGAAGATCGACGCGGCGCTCGCCGGGGCCTTCGCCGCCGCCCGGTACGGGCTGGAGGTGCTCGCCCACGACATCCACGACCGGCAGAACGCGGTCACGAGGTTCGTTGTGGCCGGGCCGCCAGCCGGGCTGCCCGCCCCGACCGGCGCGGACCGCACCTCCCTGGCCGCGTTTCTGGCCAACGACCACGCGGGCGCCCTGACGGAGATCCTCACCGAATTCGTCGTCCGGGGCGTCAACCTGACCACGATCCAATCGCGCCCGACCGGCGACGGGCTCGGCCGTTATTACTTTTTCATCGACTGCGAAGGGCATGTCGCGGACGCGCGCGTAGGGGAGGCCCTGATGGGCCTGCGGCGGCTCTGCGCCGACGTCAGGTTCCTCGGCAGCTACGCGCGGTGCGACGGCGGTCAGACACAGATGCCACGGGGAACGTCCGACGCCGAGTTCGCCGCCGCGGCCGGGTGGCTGTCGCGTCTCCGGTCGGAAGGCACTGACCGGTCAGGCCCTCACCGGTCAGGCCCTGGCCGGTGAGGGCCTGGATGCGCCGGGCCTTAGCGGTCCGGATGCGCCCTGCCTTATAGATAAGGCCCGGATGCGCCCGGCGGCCCCGGGCGTCCGGCGTCCTCTCCTGGCATCTGTCCTGGTACCTGGCCCAGGCCGGGCGGCAGCGCCCGCCGCATCTGCTCGAGCTGTGCGCGCGCCGCCATCTGCTGCGCGAACAAGGTCGTCTGGATGCCGTGGAACAGCCCTTCGAGCCAGCCCACCAGCTGCGCCTGCGCCACCCGCAGCTCCGCCTCGCTGGGCAGCTCGTTCTCGGCGAAGGGCAGGGAGAGCCGTTCCAGTTCTTCCACGAGTTCGGGCGCGAGCCCGTCTTCGAGTTCCTTGATGGAGCTCTCGTGGATCTCCCTGAGCCTGGCGCGGCTCTTCTCGTCCAGCGGCGCGGCCCGGACCTCTTCCAGCAACTGGCGGATCATGCTCCCGATCCGCATGACCTTGGCCGGCTGCTCGACCATTTCCGTGACCGGCCGTTCCGAGCTGCCCGTCTGCTCGTCGTCCTCGCCCACCGAGGCACCCCCGACCGGCATGCCGTCGGGACCGACCACCACCACGTTGGGGCGGTTCGCGGAATCTGCATTCATCCCGTCACTCATCTTCCTAGTGTGCTGGACTTGATCTGCGGGCCGGACCGCGAGACCCTTCGTTCGGCCGCCACGGTCGTTCTCCCCTCATCTCACCAGCAGTACCTTCCCGATGTGGTCGCCGGCCTCGAGGCTCCGGTGTGCTTCGGCGGCCTCGGGCATCGGGACCGTCCGGTCGATGACGGGAACCAGCGTGCCCGCGCTGACGAGTGGCCACACATTTTCCCGCACGGCAGACACGATGGCAGCCTTCTCCCCCTGCCGCCGGTTCCGCAGCGTCGTGGCGTGGATGCTGGCTTGCCTGCTCTGCAGCACACCGAGATCAAGCTCAGCGCGGTTCCCGCCCTGCCTTCCGATGATCACGAGCCGACCGCCGGTCGCGAGGGCCGCCAGATTGCGGGCCAGGTAGCTCGCCCCCATGATATCGAGGATCACGTCCGCGCCGCTGCCCCCGGTCGTGTCCCGGACGACCTCCACGAAGTCCTCGTCGCGGTAGCAGATGGCGACTTCGGCGCCGAGGTCCCGGCAGCGCTTCAGCTTCCTCTCCGTCCCGGCGGTGCACATCACCCGGGCGCCGTTCGCCCTGGCCAGCTGGATGGCCACCGTGCCGATCCCGCTCGCGCCCCCGTGCACAAGGAGGGTCTCGCCCGCGGCGAGCCCGCCCACCTGGAACACGTTGCCATATACGGTGCAGGTGGCTTCGGGCAGTGCCGCCGCCTCCACGACGCTGAGTGGGTCCGGGACGGGCAGCACCTGCCCGGCGGGGACCGCGGCCTTTTCCGCGTAGCCGCCGCCCGCCATCAGCGCGCAGACCTCGTCCCCTGGCTGCCATCCGGTCACCTCCGTCCCGACGGCCTCGATCCGGCCGGAACATTCCATCCCCGGATAGGGCGGCGCGCCCGGAGGCGGCGGGTACAGGCCCTGGCGCTGCAGCAGATCGGCCCGGTTGACGCCGGCGGCGGCTACGTTGATCAGGACATCGCCGGGGCCCACATCGGGGTCTGGTACTTCCTGCCACTCCAAGACTTCTGGCCCACCAGGCTTGGTGACAACCACGGCCCGCATATATATCACTCCTGTTTATTTTCCGGTATGGGTTGCGACGGCGGGTGATCAATGTCTAGCTCTATGGCAACCGATGCCGTTGGCCTAGGCTTCCGCTGTAAGCAACCAGACCCTGCCCGCACAGGGTTGACATTGTCCCACTAGGAGAAATCGGGGGAGCGACCTGTGGCGACCGATGACCGCGACATGCCTGCTGGAGCGGCAGAAGGCGGACGCGACGACATGCCCGCAGGACCGCCGGCGCCGCACGCGGGCAACGGGAGGCTCGGCACCGACACTGACAGCGGGCGCGGATCCGACACCGATAGCGCGCCCGGACCCGGCAACGATGCCAGCCTGAGCGCGGCTACCGGGAAGCGACCGGCGCCGGCCGGGAAGCAGACCAGGGCGGCCGGGAAGCAGACCAGGGCGGCGGGGGAGCAGACCGGGGCGGCCGGGGAGCAGACCAGGGCGGCCGGGGAGCAGACCGGGCCGGCCGGGGAGCAGACCAGGGCGGCCGGGAAGCAGACCGGGGCGGCCGGGGAGCAGACCGGGGCGGCCGGGGAGCAGACCAGGGCGGCCGGGAAGCAGACCAGGGCGGCCGGGAAGCAGACCAGGGCGGCCGGGAAGCAGACCAGGGCGGCGGGGGAGCAGACCAGGGCGGCCGAGAAGCAGGTCGGCGGGCATGGGGACGATGACTTCGAGCCGTACCTGCCACCTGGGCCCAATCCATTCTCCTCGGTACACCCGCAGGGAGCGCCGCCCTACCGGCCGGCGGCAGCCAGGCACGACGCGGCGGATGAGCCCGGTCCGGTCCCCGGCCCCCCGGCCAACGGGGCGGGCACGAACGGACAGCCCCCGGACGCCGCCGGGCCGGCGTCCGGAGGAATTGCAGAGCCGGGGAGCACACCGGGGCACCCGGGAGTAGAGGTGGGGCACGCGGGATTTGCTGAGCACGGGTACCCGCCCGTACCGCCGTACCCACCACCGCCCGACGAGGAAACCCCGGGCGGCCGTCCCGGCGAGGGGGCGCATGGGGGCCCCTCGCCGTACCCCGCGTACCGGCCCTACGGCCCAGACGACGAGGCGGCCGGGGATGTGCTGGCTGACTACGGGCTGCCCTCCCCGCAGGCCTACGGACTGGCCCCGCCCCCGCCTCCGGCCGAGCCGCTCCCGGATCTGGGCCCCCCCGAGGGGGTCTACCGCAACGAGCCCTACGACCCGCCCGGCTACCGTGACGACACCCTTGAGGACGAGGAGAGCCCGGCGCCGCCCGCGGAACGCGCCCGGCCGTCCAGCGGCCACCGGCGCGCCCCTGGCGCGACGGGTCAGTATCGCGCCGGGGCCGCGGAGAACGGCCTGCGCGGCGGTCCGGCGCCCGCAGACCCCCCGCCCGCGCGTGGCCCTCGGCCTCCCGCCATGCCGCCGGGCCGAACGGCGCCTGGCCAGGGCTATCCTCCGCCCGGGGCCGCACCGTCCGGCCCGTTGCCGCCCGGGGACGCCCCGCGAGGCATGGGCGAGCACCCCGAGCCCCGCGGCCCTCGCGGCCCTCACGGGCCCGACGTTGACGGTGAGGACTTCTCCCCGCTGGCGGCGGACGCCGAGACGGCGCAGGAACACGAGACGGCCGACAGCCTGACGGCCGAGGTGCTGCTCCACGGTAAGCGCCCGGCGCCCGGCTCCGGCTGGCGCCGGACCATCTTCCGGGCCACCGGCGGCCTGGTCCGGGTCGGTGAATCGGCCAGCTCGCAGCGCCGCCGCGAGCTCATCTGGCGGGCCCGGACGCCGGTCGCGGGCGGTCATCACCGGGTCGCCGTCATGAGCCTCAAGGGCGGTGTGGGCAAGACCACGACGACCGTCGGGCTGGGAGCTACGCTGGCCACCCTCCGCGGCGACCGGGTCATCGCGGTGGACGCGAACCCCGACCGGGGCACGCTGTCGGACAAGGTCCGGCTGGAGACGTCGGCCACGGTCAGGGATCTGCTGAACGAACGGCAGCAGGTGCACCGCTACGCCGACGTGCGGGCCTTTACCTCCCAGGCGTCCAGCCGGCTGGAGGTGCTGGCCTCCGACCGCGATCCCGGCGTATCGGTGGCGTTCAGCGAGGAAAACTACTGCGACGTGGCCCGCGTCCTGGAGCATTACTACTCGATCTGCATCACCGATTGCGGGACCGGCCTGCTGCACTCCGCGATGACCGGCGTGCTCAACCTGGCCGACCAGATCGTCCTGGTCAGTTCCCCGTCGGTGGACGGGGCGCGCTCCGCGAGCGCGACCCTCGACTGGCTGGACGCCCACGACTACGGCGACCTGGTGCGGAACGCGGTGGTCGTGCTGTCGACCGTCCGCCCGCGGAGCAAGAGCACCGTCGACCTGGACCGCCTGGAACAGCACTTCGCCGCGCGGTGCCGCGCCGTCGTGCGCATTCCCTATGACCCCCATCTGGAGGAGGGCGCCGAGGTCGAGCTTGAGCAGCTCAGCCCGGCGACGACCGAGGCCTACCTCAGGCTCTCGGCCACGGTCGGTGACGGTTTGGCCTGGCCGCGCCGCGCCCTGCAGCGCACCCCGGCGCATCCGGGACGGCGAGCGAGCGTGCGGCGTAAGGTTGGGCACACGGGAGGGCTCGCCTAGTGGCCGATGGCGGCGGTCTTGAAAACCGCTAGCAGGGGTGACCTTGCTCGTGGGTTCGAATCCCACGCCCTCCGCCCAACCTGGTAAAACCATGCCTGAACTGGGCTTATGCGCCTCCTTCCCCGGGTTATCAGCTGATCCTCGGCCGCAGCCAGATGCAGCCAAATGCCGCCGTATGTCGCTGGTCGCGGGATATACGCGGGATGGATCTTGACGCATTTCCGCAGGTCGGAGTGCGAAAGAAAGGGGGCCCGGCGGATACCAGGGCCCTTGCGTGGTAGATCGGTCAGGCTGCCAGTGCCTCATCGATCCTCCTGTTAGCGATCTCCTCGCCGCCATCGATGCACTTCGCGTACACCCGCAGCAGAACCTCGACGCTGTGCCCGGCACGGTCGGCCACTTCCGTAACGGCGACTCCGCCGTTCAGCCAGAGTGAGACAGCGCCGTGCCGAAGATCGTACGGCCGGGCCGCCATGGGTGAGGCGACCTGCTCCGGTGTCAGGGCAAACGTCCGGGCAGCGGCCCATGTGGCGGTGTGGTCGTAGATCATGCCGCCGGTTGCGGTTCTGAACAAGCGCCCGCCTGCGGCAGCCCCGAACTCCTCGATGTGCTCCCGCAGGATCATCACAAGCTCGGGCGGTATCGGCACCGATCGCGTGTCGTCGTCTGCGCGATGCTTCAGACCCCGGTCGTCGAATCCCTCTCCGCTGTCGGTCCACCGCTTGTTTGCCTGCGGTCGCGATCTCGACAGGGTGAGCCTGCCCCAGCCACCTACGGGAAGGTAGCAGCCATCCTTGCGCAGCGCCTTGACCTCCCCTGGTCGCAGGGCGGCGAAGTACATGCGGGCGAAGAACGCCCGGAGGTGGCGGCCACGCCACGGTCGGCCGACATACGTGACGGCTATGAGCAGTTCACGCGCCTGGCCGGGATTGACGACGACTCGGCGATCCACTACCCCGGCCACCTTCGGCGGCTTCCACTTCACCCGGTCGAGCGGATTTGCCGAAAGCTCCTCCAACTCGGCCGCGTAGCCCAGGACGTTGTGGAAGACCGCCCGCTTGCGGCGGATCGTCGTCGCCGCAGCCGCCGTGCCATCGAGGCAAAGCGTCAGCGCGTCGAGCGCCGCCCGGACATTGCGCGGCTTCTCCAGCAGCGCCGCCGCTTGGCCTTGGGAGGCCCGCGCGGCGCACGCCGGGCCACACGCCCAAAGCGGCGCAGATCAAACGCGACTCATAGGCCTAAGCAGGCGCGATACGCGCGCAGTCGTCTTCATGGCACGGCAGCGAAGCCTAGTCACGCGGGCGCCTAGGCAGCGTCGTCACCCGGTCTGATGCCCGCGCGTGCGCCGGTACTCCTCCAGGAGCCGGATCACCTGCTCACGCGCCCCGTCCAGGTCGGCACCCAGCCCGGTCAGCACCTGCGCGGCCACACCGTCGCCCTCACGGATGAGGCCGAGCAAGATGTGCTCGGTGCCAATGTAGTTGTGACCGAGAACCTGGGATTCCGACAGCGCCAGCTCCAGCACCTTCTTCGCCTGTGGAGTGAACGGAATGCGCCCGGACGGCGCCTGCTCACCCCGGCCGATGACCTCCGTCACTCGCTGCCGCACCGCCTCCAAGCCGATCCCCAGCGACTCCAGCACCTTGGCCGCCACGCCGCCGATGCTTTCATGGGTCAGGGCCAGCAGGATGTGCTCAGTACCCAGGTAGTGGTGGTCCAGCGTCCTGGCCTCTTCCTGTGCCCGGACCACAACCCGCCGTGCCCGGTCAGTGAACCGCTCGAACATACTTCGGCGCCGCCCTTCACCCTCATCCCCCGCTAGGCCTGATGTCATACGATAAGCCGCCGTCACAAGTTTGATGTACGGGCTGATCACCGTTCCGCCAGGCAAGCTGGAGCGGACCGGAAACCATCGAGCAGAAGACCAACCAGCAGAGCCTGAGCCCAGATCCGGGGATGGCCCGCTGAGCGTACGTGTCCGCCCCTCCAACCTCAAGCATGACTGTGACCGCAGGACACAAGCACGGTGGAAGGTCCCCGGCGAACGTACACGCGAAGTCATGCTTGACCCCGGAGCCTCTACGGCCACTCCGGTCAGAGACCAAGGGCCAGGCGGGAGCCTGCCCGGACCGGACGCGAGCCATCCCCTGCAAGGTGCAGGCGGCCACGTGGAAGTCTGCACCAGGCCCACGCATTACGGGCGCGCTCCAAGCGTGTCCCCCAGATGTCCCCGAACCGCCATCAACAGCCAACGGTCGCCGCCAGCAGCAACCCGTGAACATGAAGCTGGCGCGGGGTTTGAACCCGCGAGCAACGCACGGGAACACGCTCGTTATGTGTAGGTCGCTCGGTGGTGACGAGGACCAGGGCGCCGAGGTGTCAACCATGATGCACGACCGCGGGTGACGTGCCCGTTGCGTGCCCGATCCCTCGGTCGATGCCGGGAACTCGCGGTCACTCCTGGGCACCGCAACTTGCCCGCTGACCAGCACACGGGCAGGTCTGCGCATGGCCGCCTACGTCCTCCTAAGCAGCCGGTCGCCAGAGGCTAACGGTAACGCGGCCAGAGGACGCCGATGACCCGACGTGGACTCTGACCACCTCGTGCGTGACGGACAATGTTGCGCGCTGCGCCTGGCTGACCGCAGGGTCGATGCCGACCTCGCTCCATAGGACAATCTGGCTGGCCTGCGCGTTCCGCCGGTCAGCCTGATCTTGGGCGTACTGTGCGTGGAGTACCTCGAGTTGCCCGGCCTGGACCCTGAGCAGCTCGGCCTGGTCGCGGACTTCCCCGGATTGCTTCTGCCATGCCATAAACGCGAGGATTGCGGTGACGAGGGCAAAGACGGCAAGCGCCAGGGTAGCGACGGCTGTCAGTCGGGCGGAGAAGGTCTCGGACATGGCGGAAGCATAGGGGCGGCGGTCGCTATAGCCGTGACGAGGCCGTGCCGAAGACGGTCGTGGGTGCAGGCTAGCCAGTACCCAGGGCGCATCGTCACGGCGTCCCGGGCCATTTCGCCGCGACTGTTGCCAATACTGCTGCCAAGCCGCTGGACAACGCTGGTCCCGGGTAGACAACTGTGGAATGTCGGCCCAGCATACGGACCGCAGTGGACGATCCTGGGCGATGTGCCTATTGCTACGGATCAGAAGGTTGGGGGTTCGAGTCCCTCCGAGCGCGCCGGGCCACAGGCCACTTCCGATCATGGAGTGGCCTTTACCGTTGCCACTATTGCTGCCGAGGCCGCTCACTTCACGCTCCGAACAGCTAGTCGGTGGCGTCGGCCGCCGCCTGGCGAAGCACCGGGAGGCGGACGGCGGCGTATGACGACAGCAGCACGCTGCCGCCCCGCGTGGACGGCAGGCGTCGGCTCGATGCTCCCTTGCTGTACAGGGCCCTGACCTGTAACGTCGCGGTGCATAGGGTGGGAAATTAAGCCAAAGGGGGCTTGCTATGCCTGAGATCATCGTGCTTGAATTCACCGCGCCGGAGGCCGCCGAGATCTACCGCTCGGTCAATCGCCTTCTCGGACTGGAGGAGGGCTCCTCCGATCTGAGCCCGTGGCCAGCGCCCCTGCTCAGCCACGTCGCGGGAGCCTCGGGTGACAAGCTGATCGTCGTGGAGGTCTGGGAGTCGAAGGCGGCCCATGAAGAATTCATGGGCCAGCTGAGCGCGGCATTCGAGAAGGCCAGCGTTCCACCGCCGTCGCGGGTCGAGTGGTTCACTCCTGTCGGAGAAATGCACCGCCACGGGCCGACGGCATCGCTCTCCTGACCGGCGTCAGCCACGCGGACACGACTACCTGGACGTCGGCGGGGCTCAGAGCATGGCTGCTCGCGGTCCCGAGCCGGTTTCAGCTTCACGGGATATATGCGGGATGATCTTACGGTCATCTGACCAGCCAACATCTGTTACGGCAGGTCAAGGTGACAGCGGACTCCGATCCACTAGCGATCTTGAAAACCGCTATGGCTGGTGACAGTCATCGTGGGTTCGAATCCCACGCCCTCCGCTTTGTGATCTCTCAAGAGATCGAGGACAGTCCTGCGGCGCGGCGGGCGGCCAGGTCGGCAGCGATCTGCTCGGCGGAGAACACCCGTCCGGCGTGTGCGTTGGCGAGGCCCTCCCGCAGGCCGCGGACCAGTTCGGTGTCGGACAGCACTTCGATCGTCTCGCGGAGCCGGTCCAGCTCGCCCGAGGGCACGACGTCGGCAACGTGGTCGCCGTGGGCGATCACAGAGACCGTCTCGCCGTGCTCGGCACGACGTGCGACCTCGGCCCAGGATGGCCCGTCCTCGGCGCGCGCGGTGGCCGCTCGTTCGCCCATCTCCCCATGGTAGGTCGGCGCTCGGCTCACAGGGGAGACTAGGGCCGTGATCCAGCTTCCCGGGACGCCGCGCCTGATGTGGCCGACGGTCGATGTACAGACCTCTTACCTTGTCGGCGAGCAGGCGGATTGCCTGCTGAACGGCACGTCGGCGGACTGGCTGGGACCGGCCAGTGAGAACTTCGCCGGCTTCGTGGCCGAGCGGCGCGGGGTACGGACGCGGTGGGGGGTGCCGTCCACGATCTTCTGGTACGTCTCTGGCGAGTACTACCTGGGCACGCTGGTGGTGCGGCACCGGCTGACCCCCGAACTGGACGAAGCCGGGGGACATGTCGGGTACCACGTGGTGGCGCCGTGGCGGCGGCAAGGTCATGCCACCCGGATGCTCGCGGCCGGGCTCTGGGAGTGCCGCCGTCTCGGCCTCAGCCAGGTGCTGGTGACCTGTGATCCCGGCAACGAACCATCACGCAAGGTGATCCTGACGAACGGCGGTGTCCCCGACGGCCGGAAGCGGGGTGAGGACCGGTTCTGGATCACGGTCGACGGGGCTGGTACTTCAGGTGCGGAACGCTAGAAGAACGGCAGGAAGCCGCCTTGACTAGCAGGCGGGGGCGGGGGAGGCGGCGCCGCCGGCGTGACTTCGACGTCTACCCAGTAACTCGGGGCACCCCCCGTGTCATAGGTGTCCGGGTAGACGAACGACGTGCCCTGGTGGTACGTCCCCTGCCCGGGGCCCGTGGCGCTGGCGAGATCCGGAGCTGAGAGCGGGCCGACTTTAATCCCGCCGGCACCTGGACCCGTACTCCAGTAGTTCAGCGTCGCCGCATTCCACATGACCGGGCTGGCCGCTCCGTTGCACACCGCGACCTGGTAATCCCCGGGCGGGAGCGTAATGCCACTGTAGGCGCAGCTCACCCAGCCGCCGCCGGCTGCTCCCGACCACGACGGCGGGCTGCTCAGTGCGCCCGGGACCAGCGTCTGGGTGGACACGTCCCAGATCCCGCATCTGGCCGGTCTCGCAGACCCATCACCAGTAACTCTCGAACCAGATGCCGGAATCGGTCACCTCAAAGGCCAGGCCGGCCTGGAAGTCGCCGCTGTAGCTCCTCGCCGCTGCCGGGCCGTTGCCCGGACGGCCTGAAACGCCGTCCATCAGCCGGTGGGTGGTCATCAGCTGTATCCGTTCACGAAGGCGATGAAAAGCCGCTTCTCAGCGGCTGCCGCTCCTACATGACGCACCAGCGCGGGCGCCGGTTTACCAGGCGCACAGCCGGTGACGGATTCCATCACGGGCAGCTGGGTCAGGCGACGTCCCGGCCGTCGGCGAGGACCGCGCGGACCAGTTCACGCAGCGGGCCGACAAGATCGCCCTCGGCCACCTGGGCGACGCGTTCGCCCGCCGCTATCTCGTATACCGGCTCGCCCGGATGTGGGCGGTACGGCGGCGGGAGGTCGAGCCTGGCCTGTTCCGCGAGGCGCTCCCAGCGCGCAGCGTCACGACGGCCGGTCGTGTCCACCCGCGCCCGGCGAATCGTCCCATCGCCGTTGACCTGCGTGATCTGGCACCTCATCGGCCTATTCTGCCCGAAATAACTGAAACGGGGCTATCACCGGAGAGTAATCGGGGGTGGGTGCCGCCGCAGCCTGGAGCGGTTGACATGGTGGACCGGCCGCGGGCGAGGAAATCCTTGTCCTCCCTGGAGGCAATCCAATTTGCCCTGGTCGCCGTAGTTAGGGAAACATCCGACACTCTCGGCTTCCACTCTCGGCTTCCTTAAAGGAGAGTTTCCCGTGAGCATCACCGTCCGTTCTCGCCCCCGCCCATCGGCGCACCGGCTGCTGGGCGCGCTGAACGCGTCGGGTGACCCGGTGACCGGCAAGCCGCAGCCGTCCGGCTCGTCGTCCTCCTCCAGCGCCGGCGACGGGTACTGAGCCAGGGCCGCGCCCGAGCCATGGAGATGCAGATGAGAGAAGACTTCCGCATGACCGCCACCGGCCCGGCCCGCCCCCGGCGGCGGCCGCGAGCGCGGAGTGAGCGCGTCTGGCCTCCGGCGGACTGACCATGGGCATGAACCAGACAGCAGCGCACGTCAGGGCGCGTACTGACGGAGCCGGGAAAGTTGAAAAGTAAAACGGCAATCCATCGGACCCGCCAGCCCGTATGGGACAGTGTGCAGAGGATGGGAATTCCAGCGGACCGGCTGCCGGACGAGACGCTCCTCGCCGGTCTCGCGGCTGGTGACGCCGACCTTTCGCTCGCGTTCGTGCGGCGTTTCCAGCGCGTCGTGTTCGGGGTGGCGGTTACGGTCATCGGCGACCCGACCACCGCTGAGGATGTTGCGCAGCAGGCCTTCGAGCGGGCCTGGCGCCATGCTCAGGTGTACGACTCGCGGCGTGGCTCGGTTCGTGCCTGGCTGACGACAATCGCGCACAACCTGGCCATTGACGTCATCCGGGCGCGCACGTCGGCGCCCGTTGACCCGCAGGATCTTCCGGCTCTGCTGACCGCGATGACCGACACCCCGGAACGATTCGCGGTGGCCCACGACAACGCGGCCGGGGTACGCCGGGCTCTGGCGGCCCTGCCCGCGGGCCAGGCTCGCGCCGTGGCGATGGCCGGCATCTATGGCATGACAGCCCGGCAGGTCGCGGAGGCGGAGGGGGTCCCCTTGGGGACGGCGAAGACCCGGATCAGGGACGGAATGGAGAAGCTGCGCTCGGCTTACCTCCGGGAGGACGTAGGCGATGAGTGAGCTGACTGAGATGAGCTGTGAAGAGTTCGCCGATGTAGCCGCCGAGCTGGCGCTCGGCGTGCTCACCGGGCGTGAACGCGCCCGCGCGATCGGGCACCTGGACGAGTGCGACATCTGCCGCGAGCATGTTCGGCAGGTTTCGCTCACCGGCGAGGAGATGCTGGGGCTGCTGCCCAGCGGCGAGCCGCCGGCGGGATTTGAGACCCGGGTGATGGGCCGGCTCGGGCACACGACCGCGGCCGAGCACCCGAAGCGGACACGCCGGATGCTGGCCACCGCGGCGGTCACCCTCGCCGCCGTCGCGTGCGGCCTGGGGGGGTGGGGATTGCGCGGCGCGATCTCGGCGCCATCGCCGGGGATCAGCACGGCTCAGACGACGTTGCGCTCTGCCGCCCTGCTGACATCGGCCCACCAGCCAGCCGGGAAGGTCTTCCTGTACAAAGGCGACCCGCGGTGGCTCTACATGGATGTGGACATGGACCCGGACGCGGGCGTGGACGTGGGCAACGGGACGGTCATCTGCCAGCTGGAAACCGGCGACGGGCACATCGTCACCGTCGGATCGTTCCATCTGGATGGCGGATACGGCTCATGGGGCAGCCCCGACCCCATCGAGGCGGCCAGCGTGACCGGCGCGCGCCTCACCTCCCTGAACGGGACCGTGCTGGCCACGGCCAGCTTCACGGCCGCCAAGTAGCCGACGGAGGCCCGCACGGGCGGCCGCTGAGTAACCAGCGGCGGTCCCGCACGGGCGGCCGCCGCCGGACGAGTAGTCTCGCCGGTATGGGAAGCGAGTTGCTCCCGCCGTTCGGCGTGTCGGAGGCGCTCAGCCGGTGGCAGTGGGCCCCGGTCGTCACGGCCATCACCGTGATCGCGGCGGCAGCCTACCTGTGGGGCGCCCGGCGGGTGGCGCGCCGGCATCCGGCCCGGCCCTGGCCGCTGTGGCGAACCGGGATGTTCCTCGGCGGGCTGCTGATCATCGTGCTGGCCACCGAGAGCGGGCTCGGCAGCTACGACGACGTGCTGTTCTGGGACCATATGATCCAGCATCTCTTGCTGATCATGGTCGCGCCGGCGCTGCTGATCGCCGGCCGGCCGGTGACCCTGCTGCTGCACGCAAGCCGGAATCCCCTGCACACCTGGGTGAAGCGCATCGCGCGGTCCCGCGTCGCGGCGGCTCTGACGTGGCCGGCCTTCGGCATAGCGGCGTACGCAGCGACGATCATCGGCACGCATCTGACCAGCTTCATGAACCTCGTCCTGACCAACGACGCGGTGCACAACGCCGAGCACGCGCTCTTCATCATCGTCGGCTACCTGTACCTGCTGCCGCTGGTCGGGAGTGAGCCGATCCGCTGGCGGCTCTCCTACCCCATCCGGCTCATCTTCCTGTTCATCGCCATGCCGGTGGACGCGTTCACCGGAGTGGCCCTGGGCTCCTACTCCAGCGATCCGTTTCCGGTGACGTCGGGCATGCGCCACCGGACCTGGGGGCCGAGCCCCGTCGACGACGTGCACATCGGCGGCGCCGTGATGTGGGTCGGCGGTTCCGCGATCATGTTCGTGCTGATCATGGTGACGTTCCTCGCCTGGACCCGGCAGGGCCAGCGCGCCGACAGCCGCGGCTGGCTCGAAGCCGCGCGCCGGGTCAACCTCGAGCATCTGACCGGCGCAGATGTCCCCCTGGCGGCCAGCGCGGCCGGTCCCGGCGCCCCCTACCGGGCCGGAGCCGGGACCGGCCGGGCGCCGGGCCCGCCGGACCCGGCAAGCCCGCCGAGGAGGGCGAGCCCCGCCCGCCCCGACATCGACGAGGACGACGACCAGCTGGCCGCCTACAACGCCTTCCTCGCCCGGATCAACCAGGGCGGCAGTCAACAGGGCGGCAGCCAGGCGTCTTCGCTTTAGCTCATCGCGAGCCGAGAGAGTGCAGCCAGCCGGCCAGCCGTTTCACCCCGTCGGGACGGTCCTGCTGCACCCAGTGCCCGCAGCCAGCCGGCCAGCAGCCGGCACGACACGCCGGTAGGGGTATCTACGGAAATCTAAGGGCCGCGCTAGATCACGTCATAGAGTCCGATGCTGTGGACCCGGTACGGAATCCCTATGCCCCCGGCGCGGGCCAGCGGCCACCCGAGCTGGCCGGGCGCGATCGCGAGATCAGCCAGTTCGAGGTCGTTCTGGAACGCGTCGCGCGCGGGCGGCCCGAGCGCAGCATGGTGCTTACCGGCTTGCGTGGTGTCGGCAAGACCGTCCTGCTCAACACGTTCCGGTCGATGGCGATGCAGCGGCTGTGGGGCACCGGGAAGATCGAGGCGCGACCGGAGCAGTCGATCCGGCGCCCGGTCGCGGCCGCCCTGCACATGGCGGTGCGTGAGCTCGCCCCCCGGCATCGCGCGCCCGACCGGATCGAGCAGTTCCTGGCCGTGCTCAAGGCCTTCGCGCTCCGTGACCCGAAGGGCCCCAAGGGAACCTCGGTGACGGTGCAGCTGGGGATCGACGTGCCCGCCGCGCGGGGCCGCGCCGATTCCGGGGATCTCGAAATCGACCTGACCGAGTTGTTCGCCGACGCCGCGTCGGTCGCCGCCGACCTGAGCGTCGGGATCGCACTCTTCATCGACGAGATGCAGGACGTGCCCGCCCCGGACATATCGGCCCTGTGCGCCGCCTGCCACGAGCTGTCCCAGAACGGTGGCCCGCTGATCGTGGTCGGGGCGGGGCTGCCGCATCTGCCGTCCGTCCTGTCGGCGAGCAAGAGTTACTCGGAGCGGCTTTTCCGCTACGTCCGGATCGACCGGCTGGAACGATCGGCCGCCGACCTCGCGCTGCTCGCCCCGGCCGAGCGGGAGGAAGTGACCTTCGACCCCGGCGCTCTCGATGCCCTGTACGAGGCGGCCGACGGCTACCCGTACTTCGTCCAGGCGTACGGCAAGGTGACGTGGGATGTCGCGACGGCAAGCCCGGTGACCGCGAAGGATGTGCGCGTCGCGGCGCCCGAGGCCGAGGGGGAACTCGCGGTGGGGTTTTTCGGCAGCCGGTACGAGCGCGCCACCCCGGCCGAACGCGAGTACATGCGGGCCATGGCGGCTCTTGGTGATGACCCCGTGCCGACCTCGGCGGTCGCCGAGGAACTCAGCCGCAAGCCCTCCAGCCTGTCGCCCGCACGCGACGGCCTGATCAAGAAGGGCCTCATTTACAGCTCAGAGCGTGGCCTGATCGCGTTCACCGTTCCGCACTTCGGCAAGTTCCTGCGTGCTCAGCCGGCCTAACCGCAGCCGTTTCCCGGCCGGCCTAACCGTAGCCGTATGGGGGGGTATAAGGCTCTCTACTCTTGACCAGATATTGGCTTAGAAAGTGGCAGAACTGCGGTGGCGCTCTGGCCGGGGCCGCCCCTCATCGGCGGCTCGCGCGGTCGGGTCGGTGAGCGGCCGCCCCGCCGCCCGGGGCTGTGTCATGTTCAGCGGGTGCGGCACACTCACTCGCCGCCACGCGAAAAGCGGCCGCGCAACGCCCAGTTCAGGCCATTCACGGAGCCCGGCTGGCGTGGCCGCAGGCCACCGGCCGCCGCGCGGGCCCCGAGCCGTACGCGGGCGCGCGGGCAGGTCAGTAAGCACCTCGTTTGTGACGGCGTCCAGCACGGCGGCGCGGACTTGAGGACGGCGTGTTCGCAGGTATACCGCGAAGACGACGTCCATGCGGCGGCCGTCCAGCTCGCCGGGATACAGCACGTAGCGCCAGCATCCCTCGCGCCAGATGTCGGAAGGCGCAGCCGAGACTACCGTGCCGCCATACCGGCGCCACTGCGCGCTGCCGGTCAGCGAACTGAGGGTTCGCTCGATGCTGACCCGCCGGACCTCGCAAGGTTCCGAGTAGCCGAGGCGGCTCATGGCCTCGCCAATTTCCGGTGACAGCGCCGCGATCAGGAGGAATTCGGCGGCGAGGAGCCCGATCCGCAAGACCGCCGCGGAACCCGAGATTGGCATGCGCAGGGGAGCCTGCCCTATGGTGGCGACGGCCGCGATGGCCAGCAGGACCGACCGGGCGATGGTCCGCGCTCCCACCGGCGTGACGCTCAGCTCGCCGAAGCACCCGCACCCCGCACCGGGCCGCCGCTCGTGCAGTTCCACCAGCGCGCCCACGGCGATCAGGAACAGCAGGGCCGTAGCGACGCGGACGAGCGCCGCCGGCAGACCCGCCCCAAAGCGGCCGGCGGTCAGGATGAGCGCGATCCCCAGCGCGAATTCGGCCGCGCACAGGCATATCGCGATTGGCCGGCGCAGGCGCAGCGGGAAAAGCGCGGTCGGCCCGAGGGCTGCCCTCATCTCATGCGTACGCAGCCCACGGAATGTTTTTGCCCCGCATCCGCCCAGCAGCATGGCAGCGAGGAGCGGAATCTGCACCGCCCTGATCGCACCGAGCATGGTCAGCCGCCAATCGTGATTGTCGCGTTGAAGCATCCGCGGTCGAGATCGCCTCCGAGATCGACGAACGCGGACATGGTCAGATCGGCCACCCGGCCGCGCGGTGACGTACCGCAGGTGACGCACCGATCGCAGAAAAGGCGCGCCGAGGCCCCGCAACTGGTCACCGGGAGATCCCGCGCGCGCTGCGCGCAGTCGTTGTGGATCCGCACCACGCTGCCCAGCGATAGATAGGGAAGCCGGACGCAGCCCGGGCCGACCAGGTGCGGGTCAACGGCGTAGCGTTCCTCGCGGTGGAAGTCGCCGCTGCACTGTGCCGGATCGTGACCGAAGGCGCCCGCCATGCACGGCGCTTCGCCACGGAAGTGCCCGCCGCGGGGTGTGCGCGTGTGCCGGCCGCCATTCGGGCAGGGCGCCTCACCCGGGGAAGCGACGGAGTCGTGGGGCCGGGCACGATCGTGGCCTTCGCAGCCGGTTTCCGGGTCGAGCGCCGGGTAGGCCACGCCGAGCAGGTCCTCCGGCTCCTCACCGGGCTCGTGCCAGGTCGCGGTGCCACTGATCGAATCCGGGATGTGCCCGCTGACCATGGGTGGGCTCGGCGGCCGGTCGGCGCGGTACGGGGGCTGAGAGGTCGCCGGAATCAGGCCCTGCACGAAACCGGGGCGGCGGAGCCCGATGACGTCAATGAGGTAGCCCGGCTGCAGGCGGGGGAACCGCACCTGAATGCGCCCGGTCGCATGTGGGGGGATGACGAGAATCTTCCGCCCCTTCTCCGTGCCCTCGTCGACCAGGAGAGTGTCGGCATCCCGTTCCACGATCGTCCCGGTCACACGGCCGATCTCCGCCCATATGCGGTCCGCGATCGTTCGTCGCACATAATTGCGCTGCACAATTGCCCTATCGCCTTGCCTGAGCGCGGCTGGAGCGACGGGATGCCCGCGCCAGGCCGTAGTAGAGGCCGCGAGCGTAAGCCGCTCCTCGCCCGCCGCGGTCCGAAGCACCAGCACGTGTGGGCTAACATCTAGCACATATCCAATGACTGTTTGTGGCGGTTCGCAGTTCAAAACGTTCTCGGATGGAGACGGTGACGTCTCGTCGCTGCTGCCGCCGGACACCCCGAACAGCGCGGACTTCAGTAGCCTCCGGCGGGCCAGGCGTGCGGGACTAATAGCGTCCGTGAGATCGTCAACGGACGAGCTATGGTCGTGCAGACGGCGCACTTGCCCCCCATGGGATTGCATGTCTGTCCTTGACGATGCTTACAACCGGTGGCCTACGTCAAGCGAATCCGCAACCTTTTCTGAACCTTCACGCAGCGATACATTTGCCGTTCATCGAAATCGTGTCCGAAAGCTCGCAGACGACTGGCGTGAATCCAGTCAGCATCACGGACACCCTACATATGATGGTGCGCATCCGGTTACTTTGGGTAGCGTAAGCCCTATGAGGACCCGGACCGGCCGCGCTGGTGAGCGGCTACGCCCGGAGAGCGATGACCCGGACGTAGCGCCCCAGGAGGACTCCGGCCAGGACGACCTCGGCCCGGACAGCGAGTCCGCCTTCCGCGAGTACGTCACCGCGCGCGGTGCCGCACTGCTGAGAATCGCCTTGCTGCTTACCGGTAACCGCGCCGACGCTGAGGATTTGCTGCAGGCGGCGCTGGCCAAGACCTACCTGGCGTGGGACCGGATACACGATCGTGCCGCGCTCGACGCGTACGTCAAGCGCGCCATGGTCAACACGCAGATCTCCTGGTGGCGGCGGCGCCGCGTCGAGGAGTTCCCCACCGAAGACATCCCTGACTGGGCCGTCGCCGAGCACCTGCCGCCCAGCGAGCTCGAGGACACGGTCCGCCGCGCCCTGGACCGGCTGCCCCAGCGGATGCGCGCCGCCGTCGTCCTCCGGTACTACGAGGACATGAGCGAGCCGGAGATCGCGGACGTTCTCGGCGTCAGCCGAGGGACGGTCAAAAGCACGGTGTCGCGTGCGGTGGCGAAACTGCGAATCGACGCCGAACTGGCCGGATGCGTACCGGGGGCGGTGCGGGAGCGGCCGATCACTGATGCCTGCCCTGTGGTACAGCCGCCCCTGCCTGTGGGAATATCAGCGAAACAGTGTTGACTGCGCGCCGTGCGCCGGGCCGGCGTGCGAATCCACGAGGTGGTGGGCCGTGCGCAGCACGATGATGGATGTCCCGTTGACGGTCACGTCGATCATGCGGTACGGCACCACGAACTTTCGCGACAAAGAGGTCGTGACGAATACGGGCGAAGGCGTCCGGCGGCAGACCTATGGCGAGCTCGCCCGCCGGGCCGCCCGGCTCGCCAACGCGCTCCAGCAGCTCGGCATCGACGGCGACCAGCGGGTGGCCACGTTCATGTGGAACAACGCCGAGCACCTCGAGGCGTATCTGGCCGTGCCGTCGATGGGCGCGGTCTTGCACACGCTGAACATCCGGCTGAGCCCCGCCCAGATCGGCTACATCGCGACCCACGCGGAAGACGCCGTCGTGATCGTGGATGCCTCCCTCGTCCGCCTGCTCGCGGAGGTGCTGGCGCACGCGACGACGATCCGGCATGTGATCGTCACCGGCACGCCCGCGGGCGAGCCGGTCCCGGGTGCGGAGACGCTGGCCGGGCCGGGCCGCGAGGTGCACGGTTATGAGGAGCTTCTCGCCGCCGGGCCCGACTGCTTCGGGTGGCCCGAGCTGGACGAGAAGTCGGCCGCGTCCATGTGCTACACGAGCGGCACGACCGGCAACCCAAAGGGCGTGGTCTACAGTCACCGCTCGGTCTATCTGCACGCCTTGGGCCCGTGCCTGGGGAACACGTTCGCATTTTCCGAACGGGACCGTGTGCTTCCCATCGTCCCGATGTTCCATGTCAACTCGTGGGGGTTCCCGTTCTCCGCCGTGCTGTGCGGAGCCACCTCGATCATGCCGGACCGCCACATGCAGCCCGCCGCGATGGTCCGGCTCATCGAAGCCGAACGTCCAACGGTGGCGGCCGGCGTCCCGACGATCTGGCAGGGCGTGCTCGAGCATGTCCGCGCGCACGGCGGGGACCTGTCCTCCCTGCGTGTGGTGATCGCCGGCGGCTCGGCCGTGCCGCACTCGCTGATGAAGGCGTACGACGAGTTGGGGGTGACCCTGGTCCAGGCCTGGGGCATGACGGAAACATCGCCGCTGGGCAGCGTCGCGAACCCGCCGGCGGGGGTAACCGGTGCCGAGGCGTGGCCGTACCGCGACAGTGCGGGCCGGCTGTTCTGCACGGTGGAGGCGCGGCTGACCGGCGATGGCGGCGCGGTGCTGCCCCAGGACGGCGAGACGGTCGGCGAGATCGAAGTGCGCGGCCCATGGGTCACCGGGGCTTACTACAGGGACGACGATCCGCAGAAGTTCCACGACGGCTGGCTGCGCACCGGAGACGTCGGCACAATCGACGAGGGCGGCTTCATCCGGATCAGCGACCGCAGCAAGGATGTGATCAAGTCCGGCGGCGAGTGGATTTCCTCGGTCGAGCTGGAGAATGCCCTGATGGCGCACCCCGACGTGCTCGAGGCCGCGGTGATCGGCGTGCCCGACGACAAGTGGGGGGAGCGGCCGTTCGCGGCGGTCGTCGTCCGGGATGGCGCGGACGTGACGGCCGAGCACCTGCGGGACCATCTGGCCGCCAGCGTGCCGCACTGGCAGCTTCCGGAGCGCTGGGCGTACATCGACGAGGTGCCGAAGACCAGCGTGGGCAAGTTCTCCAAGCGCGCGATGAGGGAGGCATACTCCCAAGGCGAGTACAAAGTCATCCAGGTTGGATGACGCCGGCACACGGGATACCCTTGACCCTCGTCAGGACGGGGCGCGGTAGGCTGACGCGCACCGCCCCTACGGTGGGAGGCTTCGCCTAGTCCGGTCTATGGCGCCGCACTGCTAATGCGGTTGGGGTCTACAGCCCCTCCGGGGTTCAAATCCCCGAGCCTCCGCTCCCGAGCAGCGGCTTCATCCGAGCGTATTGCGGATGAGCCGCTGCTCTCCGCATGTATGGCCCGTTGTGCGCCGGACCTTCATTAAGCGCGCCGGCGTTGAACCCTTATTGAGGTAATCGGCATCATCGCTTCAATAAAGACAATCTGCCGTCATGGTCCGGAAGTCGGCCGCTCAGGGTGCGGCTGTCCAGTACAGGGTGAAGCCGTCGAGGGTGTAGCCCAACGCGTTGACCGTGGGCTGGATGAAGTTGTTCCGGATCATCTGGGACGCCTCGGTCTCGGCCGCGCTGATCAGCGGGCCCGTCACCTGGGAGATGTGGTGCACCCGATCGAAGGCGACGTCCTGCGCCTCGGCGTACACCACCGACTGCGCGAACTGGGGCCGGATCAGCGCGCCGCAGCCCAGGCCCGGATACGTCCAGCTGTGCTGGGTGTCGAGCGGCCGGGACAGCGTGTTGTCGATGGTGACGTCGTGTGCGCTCTGAGGGAGCTGGGGCGATGGAAGGATCATGGCGACCGCGACGTGGCCCGGCTTGCCCGGCCGGGGTTCGCTGAGGACCTGCAGCCGGTAATGGCCCGAGGTCACGGTCCACCAGGACGGACCGGGATTCAGGTTGACCGTGGCCGAGGCACGGCCGACGGCGTAGAACGTGCTGGAGTACCAGCAGGGCCACGGGCCAATGTCCTTGGACACCTTGTGGGTGAAGACGAAGTTGAAGTTCTCCGTGCCCAGAGCCGGCTTGGAGATGCCCTCGATCTTCTGCAGGACCCACGGTCCGATCTGCGCGTTGGTGGTACTGCCCGTTGTGATCGTCTGCCAGGGCCACGCGAACCGGACGTGCGGCAGGTGGATGTTAAGGCCGAGGAAGTGGAACGTCGCCGACAGCGCCATCAGCACCACCGAGGCGATCACCCGCCGGAAGATCAGGCCCACGAGCACGACGGCGGCGCTCCACTTGACCCACCGCGGGACCCAGCGCCGGCGGGGACGCGGCGGGTACGGGGGACGCGAACCGGTCCCGGGAGCGCGCTGATACCCGGAGCCGGGCTCGCGCGGGCGAGGCGTCGCCCTGGGCGGCAGTACCTGCGTCGGGCTGGAGTCCGCGTCGTATCCATCATGGCCAAAATCCGGCGAGTGCCAGCCGCGGGCAACGCCCGGGCCATCCCAGGCCGCCTCAGCAGGCACCAGCCTCCGCCTGACGAGTGAGCTCACCACGAGGATCAGCAATCGAACCATCGGTCTCCCCTTACTCCCGCGCGCCGGGCGGCTAAACAGTGGCCGGGTAGTCCAGGCTCAGGACGACGGGCACCGCGCCGAACGGCCTGCGGAATCTGGCGCCCGGCTTGTCCGGGGCGTTCGGCTCGGCGATCCTCGGCCAGCGCATGTTGGCGTGCTGCTCGGTGAGGCCCTGGACTGAGTACGGAAATTCCATGGCCGATGTGTCGTGCAGTCTGAGCAGGCCGCCCCAGCGGAACGCGGCGAAGACGCGGGCCAGCTCGAGAACGGACAGCTCCACCGGCATGGTTAGGTCGATCTGGTAGACGGTGTCCGCGACGGTCACCAGGTCACGGGCGCACTGGGTGAGCGCCTCGGACTTGGTCCGGAAGACGGTGCCGTCGGCGTTGACGGTGCCCAGCTTTTCCCCCTGCACGGGCGAATAGCGTGGGTGAGCCTCGCATTGCATCCAGTCACACGCAGCCAGCAGCTTCCACGAGATTCCGCAGGTGCCGGCTACATCCCGGTAGACGAGCTCAGCGCGGGCGAGCGGCTTCTTGGCCGAGGCGAGGAAGGCGTTCTTGACCGGCGGGGGCATCTGCGGCTGGTAGCGCGGAGCAGGCCTCCGGGCCCTGGCGGCCGCGCCCTTGCGCTTCGTTGGCTTCTTCTGCGCTGGTGACCGGTCCGCCGTGGCCCGTTTTGCGAGCGACGCCTCGGCGGAGGGCTTCCGGCCGGGCGAATGGCTGACCGGACCCTTCGCTGCGGCCGGCTTCCCGGGAGGCGGATCGTGACGGTAGACAGCCGCCAACTCGGCCACCACCTCTGTGTCTGAGGGGGAGCGCAGCCCACCCGGGCCCGCGGAGGAGCGCACCTGCGCCGAGGTGCGAGTGGACGTCGTGCCGGGACCGGACGGGATGCCGGGGATGGCGGCCTGATCCTGGGGTGTCCCCGGGGAGGCCGGCCCGGCGGGCTGCGGAGTCGCGAAGGGATGCGGCACCGGGCGCGACGACGCTGCGGCCGCTCCCCGGCTTGACGCGGGGGCCGACGGGGCGGTGGCGCGCGGGGGGCTGACCGCGACGTTCGGGGTGAGCGCGGGGCGCGGGCTGGCCGTCCCGGTCGGGCTGGCCGCGGCGCTTGGGCTGGCCGCGACGCTGGGGGTGAGCGCGGGGCGCGGGCTGGCCGTCCCAGTCGGGCTGGCCGCGGCGCCAGGGCTGGCCGCCCTGTGCGGGCTGGCCAGCGCCGGAGCGGTCGCAGTGGCAGAGGGTTTTGCCGCCGGCGGCGTAACAGCCGAGCTGGGCGCCACCGCCGGCGCGGGGGCCGTCATGCTCGGGATCACCGGCTTCGGGCTGGCCGCCGCCCCTCCCGTTGTGGACCTGCGGGCCGCAGCCCGTGGCCTGGGCGCCGATGGCGCCGCTGAGGGCCGCGCGGAGGAGGTGGCCCGGGCCGTGGCGGTCCCCGTAACCGTGCTCGCGGGTGCCGCGGGCTGACTGCTGGCGCCGAAACGGTACAGGTTGAAGCGCTGCATCAGGCTGATCAGGTTGGTGCCGTAGCTCGGATCCGTGGCGTATACGCCAGTGAGCGCCCGCGCGAAACTGTCCGGCGTCTGCCGGACCGCCATGGCGGCCGTGTAGTAGCCGCTGGTGGCGAGCAGCTGGCCGTGGTCCCCGATACTCTGCGCGATGTCGTCGTACGCGCGAAACTGGGCGGTGGTCGTCACCCACTGGCCGTTCTGGAACTCCTGGGTCGGATAGGAGTCGCTGCCGGCCGGCCCGGCCCCCTTGATCCCGAACAGGTTGTGGTCCTGGGCGGCGAGCGTGCTCTGACCCCAGCCGGATTCCTCGATGGCCTGGGCAATCGTCACCGCCGCCGGGACGCCGTAGGTCCGCTGGGCCGCGATCGCACCCGGTGCGACCTGGTCGATGAAGGCCTGCTGAGCGGGCGTTCCAGGACCGGACGCCGCAGCGGGAGCCGCGAGAGGAGCCGGCTGGTGCCCGGTGGAGGCGGCGGCCAGCGGCTGAGCCGGGCCGTCCGTGGTGGCCGATGGCTGAGCGAGGCCGTCCGTGGCGGCCGCGTCCGGCATCCCGGGTATCGCGACCTCCGCCGAGATATCGCTGGCTGCGGTCTGGGGTGCAGCCGCCTCGGGTGAGGCAGCCCGGGATGCGGTGTGCTGGGACGCGGTGGCCTGCGGCGCTGCGGCCTTGGCTGCAGCGGCCTGATGTGGCGCCGCCTGCTGCGTAGACCGCCCGCCCCCGGAGGCCACCGCCCGGGCCTGCGGGATTCCCGGGATGATCGCGCCCTCGGCCAGCATGCTGGCCGAGGCGCCCGACGTCACCGGTGCGGTGCCCGGCACGGCCGCCAGCGCCTCGGCTGGCTGCTCAACAGTCTGCTGGGTCGCCGCTGCGCCCGAGTTGCCCCCCGCCGTCGGCGATGGGCTCGAGCGGGCCTGTGCCGGTGCCGACGTGCCTGTGCCGGGAGATGCCGGTGCCGGTGAGCTCGCCGTCGCCGAACCGCTCGCGGCCGGGAGATTTCCGTTGCTGACGAACCCGGCCACGCCCTGGGCGGCCAGCGGACCCGGGTATTCGTGGGCATTGACCGAGAAGTTCGGCAGCGAGTCGCCGCCCACCGTGGAAAGGACGCCGCCGGAGTAACTCGTCACGACCTCCACATGGCCGTCGAATAGGACCCAGTCGCCAGGGAGCGGCTGGTAACCGTCGCCAAGCGGGTGCCAGCGCTGGTGCGCCTGCGCGTCCTGCAGGATCGAGATGATGCCGGGCGACGCCGGGTTAGGGTCCACGCGCACGTCGGCCCAATCCTGCAGCGGCCACGGATAGGCCGAGCCGCCCGTCACCCAGCTCTGCCGGCCGACCAGCTGAGCCGCGAGCGCCAGCGTCATGCTGGCGAAGGCCGCACACGATTCGCCATGGTCGGCGCCGTCCTGGCTGTCCCGCTGCCAGATGAGCGCCTCCATCTCGGCCGGTGTCTTGCTCTGCGCCATCTGGAGGTAGTAGTTCGTCACGCTGACGATGGCCGCGCGTGCGGCCGAGTCGTCCGACGCTGCGGGGCGGGCGGACTGCTCCAGCGCCGTCAGCGTCACCGGGATGCTGGCCGGTGACGCGACGTGGTCCGCTGTGCCCGGGACGAAGGCGAAGCCTGTAACCGCCCCGCCCGCACTTAGGCTGACGAGCGCGGTCGCCTGCTGCCACCAGGGTCGACGAGGGAAATTCACAGAATCACCTTCTTCCGCGATTGAGTTGGAGATAGGAACCGGCTGGCCCTCGATCGGCGGCTACCGATCTGGCTCACAGGTTCGTCTGCGGCAGGTGCGTAAGGATGGTCTGGACCTGCGGGTTTCCCGGGTTCCCGGCATTTAGGAACAGCACGGCGGCTTCCCCGGCGGCCTGCGGCGTCGCGCCGACGGCCCATTTCTTGTAGATGTCCTCGACCAGGGCAGCCTGCTGATCCGGGGTCGTGACCTGGCCGGAACAAACACTCGGAAATCCCGCCCGCGAAGTGATGGCAGCTGAACCCGTGTAGCGGACACAGTTGCCCGGGTAACTTTCCAGCCCCGGCTGAACCGATGGACTGCCGCTGGCCGCGATGGCGGACGCGCCCCCGATGATGTTGTTGATGGCCCGCGCGGCGACCTGGAGGCTGTCGATCGGATTCATCGGGTCGTAGGGGTGGTGCAGGTTCAGCGACCAGGCCACCTCGGCGCCCTGAGCCGGAGCGATGGGTTCCAGCCCCATCCGGCCGGTCTTCTTGTCGCCGAACCGCGGATTCCCGGAGCTGGTCAGCAGTGCGAACACCCAGAGAACCTGCTGCGTGCCCTCGGCGCACGCGAAGTTGACCTGTCCCGGCTCGGAGATCACGTCGGGGTTCTGGCACGCTGCGGTGATCTCGGCCTGCATGCTGGCCACACTGGCTGGCCAGGAGGCTCCCCCGCTGAGCAGGAGCGCCACCAGGGCGATGATCAGTACCACCGCGGTGGCCGCCACACCGAACGCGACCTTGTGCCGCCGGATCAGGCCCGGGTGGTAGGCACTGCTGCGGCCGTGGTTGATGAGCAGTGACGTGCGGTCCGGTACTGCCGGGGCGTCGGCGGCAGGACCGTCGGCGTAGTCACCGTCGTCGGCGAATCGGCCGCCGTGGCCGTATCCGCGGCCTGGGACCGCGTGTTCGGGCACCGCGTAGAACGCGGCGGTCCGATCCCGGGCGAATACCCCGTCCAGCTCGTCCAGGGTCTGCCGGGCGTCGCTGCGCGCGCGCGCTGCCGCGTCCCGCGCTGCCGCGTCCCGCGCTGCCGCGTCCCGCGCTGCCGCGTCCCGCGCCAGTATCGACTCGGCGGCCCGGCGTTCGAATTCCTTGATGCTCTTCATGTAAACCGCCTCGGGGATGCGGTGGCTGATGCGAAGGTGCGGTGCCCTTCGCGGTCGGGGCCGGGGCAGGGGACGACAGAACGCGTGGCCATAGGGATACTGAGACGGCGGGCGAGCCGGGCCAACGCAGGAGCAAGGGGCTCACGGCACGCGGCGCGCACCACCGCGGGAGCGGCGGCCGAGGCGCCCTCCGGACTCGGCTCAATCATGCGTTTGACCTCACTCATGCAGGTAATTAGAACACACTGGCGACTCAAGCTCAATCAGGAATGTCAGACGACCATGATATGCGAACACAGATTCGACTTGACGTGCTCCCCCAGGACCGATTCAGTCCTTGCCGGTCGGCTGGGCCCGGTGGGCGCCGGGCCCTCCGACGAGGCGCTGGACACGCCGTTCCGGCTCATCGGGACCGTTGGGGAGATCGCGGCCCAGCTTCGTGAGCGCCGTGATCGCTTCGGGTTCAGTTACATCACAGTCACAGCCGTACGTGGCTACGCTGGCTCCGGTCATCGAGCAGCTTCGCTAGCCTCGTGTCCAGGCGCGCTAACTCTTGTCCATCCGTGGGAACAGGACCACGATCAGGATGAGCCGGATCGCGGCCGCCACCGGGATCGCGATCAGCGCGCCGACGATCCCGAGCAGCACTCCCCCGATCAGCACCGCCACCAGGCTGACCACGGCGGGCACTTCCACCGTGCGGCCCATGATGCGCGGCACGATCAGGTAGTCCTCGGCCAGGCGGTAGGCGATGTAGAAGGCGAGGGTGCCGATGGCCGTGGGCAGCGACACCGTGAGGGCTACGAGGGTCACGATGAACCCGCCGATCGTCGATCCGATGACCGGAATGAGGTCCAGGATCGCGACCAGCAGGCCGAGCAGCACCGGATACGGGATGTGGAAGGCGAGCATCCAGACGAACGTCCCGAGGCCGGCGATCGCCGACGTCAGGACGTTGCCCAGCACGTAACCGCCGACCTTGACAAAGATCTGGTCCGTGATCAGGATGACCCGGGGCCGACGGGAATGCGGGACCAGATGGTAGGCGAACAGCTTGATGCTGGGCAGCCCGGCCAGGAAATAGACCGTAAGCACAAGCACGGCCAGGGCCGACGAGAAGGTGCTAATGACCAGCGCGCCGGCGCCGAGCAACCCGCCGATAACGGAGGAGCCCTTGCTGGTGAGCAGGTTCGTCAGCTTCTGCTGGTCAGGATCGACCGGGAGCGGGCGAACAGCTCCACCAGCCCGTAGGTCACGGCGACCCCGGCCGCGCCGGTCAGCCCGATATAAAAGGGCGAACGCCGGTTCATAGGCCGGCCAGGCTCGCCCATGCCGCCAGTTTCCTCGGCTACGGCGTTGGCGGCGTCGACCGCCTGCTGCACGCGGCTTTCCGCTTCGTCGGTCGCCGTGCCCGGCTGGTTCCCCTTGCCGGCCGCGGACTCCCCGAGGTCTGCGGCATCCTGCTCGGCGGCCTGCGTGTCACTCGTCGGAGGGTCGCCCACCCAGGTGGATCCGGCGCGGCCAGGCCCGTCCGCGCTCACGGTGCATCACCCAATACGGAATCTCCCCTTGCCGATTCGCCGGTCCTGTCGCTATGCCGGTCCGCTTGCCCGGCTTTAGGGTCCGCTTGCGCGGGCGGGCTTGCCGGCGGCTCAGCCTGGCCGTCCGCGGGCGTGGGCGGCGCGGCGCTCACCTCGTTGCGGCTCATCATGCCCGTCACGGCCTGGCGCATGGCCCGCAGGCCGGCGCCACGCGGCACCTTGAGCGTGACATAGGCAATCGCGCCGGCCGGGATCGGCATCCAGAAGTTGACGAGGCGCCAGCCCAGGACGCCGAGCGTCGCCAGGTTGCGGGTCACCCCGAAACTCACCAGCAGCAGCGGTGTCAGGGAGTCGACCACGCCCAGGCCGGCCGGCGTGACCGGGAGGGCGCCGGCCACGTTGGCGATACCGTACGCGGCGAACAACTCCACCGGATTGACGAAGCGGCCGAACGCCGCCACGAAGCACCACAGCGAGGCCGCGTCGAGAATCCAGTTCAGCGCGGCCCAGGTGAGCGATTCGACCAGGACCCGCCGGTCACGGGCGAGCGTCGACAGGTTGGCGCTCGTTTCCCGGATCACGCATTCGAGGCGGCCACCCACCCTCGGGAACCGGCGCCCGATGGTGCGCATGATGCGCACGGCGCGGTCGGTGCCGCGGGTCACGCCGAGCACCAGCAGCCCCACCGCGAGCATGATGACCGCGCCGATGATAGCCACCGTCACGTAAATGGGATGAAACCCGGCCAGCGGGATGGAGATGACCAGCGATATCCATAGCAGGACGTTGAGCACCACGGTCGACCCGATGCCCTTTGCGGCCATCATCACCCCAGCCTCGGAGCCGGGGATTCCCTCGGCGGTGAACAGCCGGTACCCGATCGCCGCGCTGCCCAGCGTTCCGGCCGGGATGACGTGCGCCACGGCCGCGGCGGCCAGGTCGATGCGGAAGAGCCGGGACAGGCTCGGCCTGCCCTCGGGCGGCAGCAGGGCTCTGGTCAGCAGGCCGTAGCAGAACAGCGAGAGGCCCTCGAGGATGACGCCGGCGGGCAGCCAGTACGGGTTCAGCTGGCCGAGCAGATTCAAATCCTTGCTGGCACCGGTCAGTTCTGGGACCACCAGGTACTCGACGATCAGGACGATGAGGAAGAGGACGACGCCGCGGCGCAGCGGCCGGGCGATCACCGGCAGCCAGCCACGCCAGCCGGGAGGCCGTTCGGCCGGCGTTTCCCCGGCGCGCCGGCGCCACCATGGCCGCCGCGCCGGCGGCCGAGCCGGGCTCAGGCCGTCCTCATCCTTTGGCACATGACACGTCTACCCCAGATCAGGGACGGAACCCACACCGGGGCAAACCGCCGCGCGACGGTCGCCGCTACGGGGCCAGGGTCGCGTAGGCCACGACGTTGCTGAGGTAGTGCCCGGTCGTCGAGTCGAACGTCCCGCCGCAGGTGATCAGGCGCAGTTCCGGGTCCGGGGCGGGCCCGTACACCTCGGCCGTCGGGAAGGCGTCCTTCGCGTAGGTCTGCACCCTATTTATGCTGAAGACCGCCATGGTGCCGTCGGCCCGGCTCACGTAGACGCGCTCGCCCGGGCGCAGGGTCCCCAGCCGGTAGAAGACAGCCGGCCCGCGGACGGAGTCGACGTGTCCGGCGATGACCGAGGACCCGACCGCCCCGGGACGCGGGCTGCCGGTGTACCAGCCGGCCACGGTGGTGCTCGACGGGACCTGAAGGGAACCGCCGGGCTCCAGGCCGAGGTGGATCAGCGACGTGCGCACCCCGATGGCGGGAATCGTCAGCTCGACCGGGAGAGCTGGCGGCCGGGCGGCCGACAGGCCGCCCGGCGCCTCCGCCGTCTGGCTAGGCACCGGCACGATCGCCGGTTTGCCGGCCAGCTGCAGGGCGGCCGACGCGTGAGTGTGACCTGAGCTAATGAGCCCTGCCGCCCCGGCGCCCACAGCCAGCAAGCCGGCCGTAAGCGCCGCGATGGGCAACAGCCGCCGAGGCGGCCTCCTCACTGATGAGCTCCGGCGCGGGCCACCCGGGACCGGCGAAGGCCGGCGAACCCCACCAGCGCCAGCAGTGACCCGCCTGCCACCGTGAACAGCCACGGCGCGGAATCGGGGCCGGTGCCGCGCGCCATCCCGCCGAAGCCGGTCGCGGCGCCGCCCATCGGCATCGTCTTGCTACCCGCGGCGTCGGTAAGGTTGTCGACCTTGAGCCCGGAGGGGCCGTCCAGGACGACGATCGTGTGGACCGTGTCGGCGGCCAGGGTGACCGGCATGGAGGCGGTGCCGCTGGAGGCGGTGAATTTCACCGTTCCCATGCCCGGAGCAATGGCGGCGTAGTTCGTCGCCGAGCCAAAGGCCAGTTTGCTCGCCAGCACGTCAGACCCGTAGGTGACGGTAACCAAATGGTCCTTGAGCGATGCCTGGACCACTCGGACCAGCGTCTTGCCCGCTGGCGCGGTCATGTCGTCCTTCAGAACCTGCAGTTTCAGCCCGGAAGCCGGCCCAACGCCCGCTACGGTGTAGGAATTCCCGGCGGTCACCCAGAAGCTCGTCGAAAGCACGGGGGCGCTCGCTGCGGGCGCGCCGGCCTGGCGCATCGCCACCGTGTACTGGCCCGCGGCAACGGCCATGTAGTCGGAAACATTGCCGTACGAAACATGCTTCAGTACGGTCGGGTTGCTGTCATTGCCGAACGGAAACATGTAGACGTCGACGGCCGGCGTATTCGGCGAAAGGTGCGCGCAACGTACCCAGCCGACCTGCGCGGCGGCCGGCCCGCTGGCCGACGCGGACGCCGCTGGCGCCAGCACGGCCAGAAAGGCAAGAGATCCCCCGAGCAGTGTCAGCAGCGCGGAAATCCTGAAGAATCGCAAATACGGTCTCACAGTTACTTACCTCTCATTTCACGAAATGCCCGCCCCGAGGAGAGACGCCGGTGGAGGTGAACTCCTTCACCGCTGAGCGCTGTTGATCAGGAGGAATTTCCGCCGGACAGCAGTCCTTGCGGACTTGGCGCACCGAACTCGATGCGCAGGACGTTCGGGCCCCCGGGATGGACGATGGTTGAACTATCGGGTAGGTACGGTGCGCGTTGCGTCCGTACCTGGTCAAGATCGGCGGTGAGGGCAGCGTCTCGTCCGCCCGGGGTGGTGATGGTGACCTGGCGGAACTCCACGGGCGCACCAGGTCCGGTGTCACCGAAGGAGGCCACGCTGACGGCTCGCTGGGAGACCAGCGAGGCCAGCGTGACCAGCAGGCGCGCGTCAACCTGACCTGCTGTGATCTGCCGGGCCGCCTGCGCGGTGGCGTGGAAGCGCGGGTTGCGCAGCAGCTGTGCGCCCGCTGCCTTCCGGTCGGCCAGGTCGGGCCCTTCGGCCGCCCGGTACGCCGCGCCGCCCTGCGGGGCGACGGCGCGGACATCGACGCGACTGGCCCCCGAGCCAAAGCTCGCGATCAAGGTGGGCGCGTACATGCTGGTGAGATCGCTGCCGTACTCGCTGCGCACCGAGGGGGACGCTGCGATCACGTCGGCGCCAAATGGGCTGGCCCCGGTCGATTGCAACGGCAGCAGCCGCCCGGCCGGGATGCCGTGCCCCAGCAGCGCGGAGCACACCAGGGGATCGCACGCGACGATGGTGCCGCTGCCCGCCTGCTGCGCGACCCAGACCGCCGCCTGATCGCGTGCCGCGGCCGCGGCCGACAACGGGGACGCGCCGCTGTTGCCCGGATTAGCGGCCGGTTCCTCCCGCGAGCCGGGTTGGCTGAGCACCCCGGAAAGCTGCGCGGCGAGCAGGGCCAGGATGGCGACGGCCAGCACGATGGCGGTCAGCCGCCAGCGCCAGGCACTGCGTGACCGGGCCGGGGCGGACGGGGCGCGCTCCGCGGTTCCGGCCCCGGCGTAGGGCGGCTGGCGCCGGCCGATGCCGAGCCGGCGGAGGCGCCGAGTAACCCATAGCCGGATCGTGGTGGCCAGCACCCGGGCCAGCGACGGCTCCGGAGTGCTCACGGCGGGCCGGGCCACCACTGCGGAGGCCCTGACCGCGACCGGCGACTGCTCGCCGGCGTTCTTGGCCGCATATTTCTTCGCGCTATAACCCGGATAACCCGCGAACTGGCCCGCGTCCTGTGCGGCGCCGGTGTGAGCGCCGCCCGGTGCGCCCGCAAGCCGGTCGGCGCTCACGTCAGCCGTTGCCGTCGTCGGTTTCCCCGGCAGGGGTCCCGGCTCGGCGGGTGCCGGCCTGGCGGTCTCGGCCGCCCTGCCCGGTCCCGAGGTCACCGCGGCCTGCCGTGCGGCCTCGGCTGGCTGACCGGCGGCGGCCAGCCATGGTCGTGTCTGCGCATACCTGCGACCCCCCGCCGCAGAAGGCTTTGCGGCTAGTTTGGGCAAGCACAGCACAACACCGGCCCGTATATCAACCAATATGACGACTTACGTACGATCCGATACCGATCCCGGCGAACCGTCCGGATCGTGTCGGCCGGCGCCGGCTGGCCGGGTGCGGGCTGGCATTGACGTCAATGTCAATGCTGGCAGAATGGGCGCCATGCCCGCGACACTGTGGTCGGCGCGGACCGGCGGGACCGGCTCGAAAGCCAGACGCGCGCCGCGCTGATTGCGGTCGCGAGGATCACGTTCTCCCGGCTGGGGTACGCGCGCCACTGATCGCGGCCAGCCCGGCTGACCGGCCGGTGATCATGGGCCACCTGGTACGCCTGTACCTGCAGACCCTCGGAATCGAACCGGAACCGTCTGCGGAGGAGATGTCGTGAACGTGCGCGGATCAGGTGCCGTGGTCACCGGCGGCGGCAACGGAATCGGGCGCGCCCTGGCGCGCAGGCTGGCGGCCGCAGGCGCCCGGGTGGTGGTCAACGATCGTGACCCGGCCGCCGCCGAGGCCGTGGCCGCCGAGACCGGCGGGTGGGCTGCTCCGGCCGACGTCTCGACCGAGGCCGGCATCCGGGACCTGATCGCCGCGGCCCGGGAACACGTCGGCGAGATCGAGATCTACTGCTCGAACGCGGGCGTCGCCGCCGGGACCGGCGAGGACAGCACGGAAGGGACATGGCAGCGCTCGTGGGACGTCAACGTGATGGCCCACGTGCGGGCCTCACGTGAGCTCATCCCCGGCTGGCTCGCGCGGGGCAGTGGCCGCTTCGTCATCACCGCGTCCGCGGCGGGCCTGCTCACGATGCTCGGGACAGCACCCTACTCGGTGACCAAGCACGCGGCCGTCGGGTACGCGGAATGGCTGGCGGCCACGTACGGCCACCGCGGCCTGCGCGTGCACTGCATCTGCCCGCAGGGCGTGCGTACCAGCATGCTGGCCGGTTCGGGCCGGGCCGGGGATATGGTCCTGCAGGCGGCGGCGATTGAGCCCGGGGCCGTCGCCGATGCGCTGTGGGACGGCATGACCGACGGCCGGTTCCTGATCCTGCCGCATCCGGAAGTGGCCGACTATTATGCCCGGCGCGCCGGTGACACCGACAAATGGCTGCACGACATGAACCGGCTGCAGCAGCGCATCGACCAGAGCTAATCGGACATTCCTCAGAGCGGAGGCAGCTGTGCGGGCATGGCAGGTTCATCAGTTCGGCGACCTGCGGGACGCGATGACGCTGACGGACATACCGGACCCGGAGCCCGGCCCCGGCCAGATCCTCGTGCGGGTCCTCGCCGCTCCGGCGAACTTCCCTGACGTTCTCATGTGCCAGGGCGCGTACCAGGTCAAGCCGCCACTGCCGTTTACGCCGGGCGTCGAGTTGTGCGGGGAAGTCGTCGCGCTCGGACCGGGCGCGACCGGTTTCACCGGCGGCGAGCGCGTGGTCGGGGCTGCGGCCATGCCGGCCGGCTCGTTCGCGGAGCTGGCCATCATGGACGCGGCCGGGGCATTTCCCGCCCCCGAGAGCCTTGACAACGGCGAGGCGGCCGCCTTCTTCATCAGTTACCAGACCGGCTGGTTCGCGCTGCACCGGCGGGCTCAGCTGGCCCCGGGCGAGACCCTGCTGGTGCACGCCGCGGCGGGCGGGGTCGGCAGCGCCGCGGTGCAGCTCGGCAAGGCGGCCGGGGCGCGCGTCATCGGCGTGGTCGGCGGCGGGGAGAAGGCCGAGGCCGCCCGCGCGCTCGGGGCCGACGTCGTCGTGGACCGGCGCGCTCAGGACTTCGTCTCGGTGGTCAAGGACGTAACCGGCGGGCGTGGCGCCGACGTCATCTACGACCCGGTCGGCGGCGACGCCTACGATCGCTCCGCCAAGTGCGTGGCGTTCGAGGGCCGCATCCTGGTCATCGGTTTCGCCAGCGGCCGCGTGCCGGCCCCGGCGCTCAACCACGCCCTGATCAAGAACTACTCCATCGTGGGCCTGCACTGGGGCCTGTACGCGACCAAGGAGCCCAAGGCGATCCGGGACGGCCACGATCAGCTCCTCAAGCTGGCCGCCGCCGGTGCCATCAAGCCGCTGGTCAGTGAGCGCCTGGGCCTCGCCGGCGTCATCGACGGCCTCGAGCGGCTGGCCGCGGGTACCACCATCGGGCGGCTTACCTTCCTGCCCTGAGGGCGGGATGAAGGCGGTGACGGAGATGACAGACACCGGAAGGGGACACGCCGGCGGGTCCGGCGCGCCGGCTGAGGCCACGGCGGCCCAGGAGGTACGCGGCCTCGACCTGGCGGCGTTCGGCGCGTACTTCACGACCGCCTACCCCGGGGCCGTCCGCGGTCCGCTGCACGCGAGCGTGCTGGCCGGAGGCAAGTCGAACATCACCTATGAGGTGACCGACGGCCGCGGTTGCTGGGTGGTCCGCCGACCCCCGCTCGGCCACGTGCTGGCCACGGCCCACGACATGGCCAGGGAATACCGTGTGATCAGTGCGCTGGCGGGCACCAACGTGCCCGTCCCGGCCACTTACCTGCTGTGCGAGGACACGGGGGTGATCGGCGCACCCTTCTATGTGATGGAAAAGGTGGGCGGGACGGCCTACCGGACCGCCGCGCAGCTGGAGGCCGTCGGCGCGGAACGGACCCGGATGATGGCCACCCGGATGATCGGGACCCTCGCCGACCTGCACGCCGTCGATCCCGGCGCGGTCGGGCTGGCCGACTTCGGGCGGCCGCAGGGTTTCCTGGGCCGCCAGGTACGCCGCTGGAAGAAACAGCTCGACGCCTCCCGCAGCCGTGATCTCCCCGGCGCCGACGAACTCTACGCGGCGCTCGAGGCCCATATCCCGGCCGAGTCCGACGTGGCGATCGTGCACGGCGACTTCCGGCTGGACAACCTCCTGGTCGGCGGCGACGACCGGATCACGGCCGTCCTGGACTGGGAAATGGCCACGCTGGGCGATCCGCTCGCCGACGTCGCGCTCTTGCTCGCTTATCAGGCCCTGGCCCACCTCGAAACCGGATTCGCCGTCGCGGACGCGGCCACGGCGCCCGGATTCCCCGGCGCGGACGAGATCGCGGCCCTGTACGCCGAGCGCAGCGGCCGGGACCTGTCGAACCTGGGCTTCCATCTGGGATTGGGGTACTTCAAGATCGCCGTGATCTGCGAGGGCATCTACTACCGCTATGCGCGCGGCCAGACGCTGGGCGAGGGATTCGGTGACATCGGCGCCGCCCCTGAGCCCCTCATCCGGGCCGGCCTGGCCATTATGAACTCGCCGGAATGAGGGTGCACTTCTGATGGATTTCCGCTTCGACGCCACCACTGAGAAGCTCCGTGACAGCCTGCTCGCCTTCATGGAGGAGAAGATCTACCCGGCCGAACCGGTCTTCGCCGAGCAAATGGCCTCACTCAGCAACCGCTGGGCCTGGACGCAGACGCCGATCATGGGCGAAATGCGGGCCGAGGCCCGCGCCTGCGGCCTGTGGAACCTGTTCCTTCCCGGCGAGCACGGCGCCGGGCTCACGAACCTGCAGTACGCGCCGCTGGCCGAGATCACCGGGCGCAGCCTGGCCCTGGCCCCGGCCGCGCTCAACTGCGCGGCGCCGGACACCGGCAACATGGAAGTGCTGTCCATGTTCGGCACCGGCGAGCAGCGCAAGACGTGGCTCCAGCCGCTGCTGGACGGCGAGATTCGCTCAGCCTTCGCGATGACCGAGCCGGACGTCGCCTCATCCGATGCGACGAACATTTCCACCCGGATCGAGCGTGACGGCGACGGCTACGTGATCAACGGCCGGAAATGGTGGATCACCGGGGCGATGAACCCGGACGCCAAGATCTTCATCGTCATGGGAAAGACCAACCCGGCCGAGCAGCGCCACCGCCAGCAGTCGATGATTCTGGTTCCCCGTGAAACACCGGGGCTGACGGTGCGCCGCGGCATGCAGGTCTTCGGCTACGACGACCACGAGCACGGCGGGCACGCGGAACTTGAGTTCACCGACGTGCGGGTCCCGGCCGCCAGCCTCATCGGCGCGGAGGGTGACGGCTTCGCCATCGCCCAGGCCCGGCTCGGCCCCGGCCGGATCCACCACTGCATGCGCTCGATCGGCGTCGCTGAGCAGGCGATAGAGCTGATGTGCCGGCGGGCCCAGGCGCGGACCGCCTTCGGCAAGCCGCTCGCCGAGCAAGGGGTCATCCGCAGCTGGATCGCGGAGGCGCGGGTGCGGATCGAGCAGCTCCGGCTGCTTGTCCTCAAGACCGCCTGGCTCATGGACGGGGCCGGGAACAAGGGTGCGCACACCGAGATCCAGGCCATCAAGATCGCTACGCCGGAAGCGGTCGAATGGATCTTGGACAAGGCGATACAGGTGCACGGCGCCGGCGGCCTGTCACAGGATTTCCCGCTCGCCGCCCAGTTCAGCGGTATCCGGACGCTCCGGTTCGCCGATGGCCCCGACGAGGTTCACAAGAACTCGCTGGCCCGGGCCGAACTGAAGCGGTACGCCCACGGATCAGCGAACTGACCGGTCGCGCTGGGCCGGGGTGACCCCTACTCCGGTCCGTTCGGGAAAAGCCGGCGGGCAGGTCCAGATCGCCGGCGGCGGTGAACGGGGTCGTTACGGCCGTGATCACGTCCAGGCCGGTTGAAAAACACGGTCCCCTCTGTCCCTGTTTGGCTTGATCTGCGCCGCCTTACAATACGCAAATACCAATACGAGGAGGGCCGATGCCAGGTCAGGACGGATGGGTTGTCGTTGGTGTCGACAACGGCGGCACGGCCAATAACGGCACTGTCCTCGACGCCGACGGCCGCTTCCTCATCGACCGGATGGCGGAAATCCCGAGCTACGTGCGGGAGGGGCCGGACAAGGCGGTCCAGGCCCTGGTCGACTCCGTCGAGCACGTGCTCAGTCTGGTCGGTCTGCCCAGGTCAGCGGTGCGCGCGGTGGGCCTGGACACCCCGGGGCCAGCCAGCGCGACCGGAGTGCTCTCCTCGCGCGGGGCGACCAACTTCGCGAACCCGGAATGGTGGGGATTCGACATCCGGGGCGCCATGGAGGACCGGCTGGGGCTGCCGGTCGTCTACAACAACGACGGCAACGCGGCGGCCCTGTACGCCCACCACACCCAGTACAGCGCCGAGCCGGGCCAGCACAGCTCGGTCGCGGCCATCGTGGGAACGGGCCTCGGCGGCGGCCTGGTGGAAGGCGGGCGCGTCATCAGCGGCGCGGCCGGGATGGCCGGTGAGCTTGGCCACGTGCCGATCCCGATGACCGGGCTGCTCGAGGACGCGCAGCCCCTGCCGGTGTGCAATTGCGGCCAGCAGGGCGACGTCGAAAGCGTGGCCTCACTGACCGGGATCGAGAAGAACCTGCTGCCGTACTGGCTGACCCGCTACAAGGGGCACGAACTCGGCCGTGGGGTTCCGCTCAGCAAGGCCGCGAAACTGGTCCGGGGCTACGGGGAAGACGCCGACGAACTCGCGCTGAAGATCTTCGAGCAGCAGGCGATGGCGCTGGGCCGGCTGTTCACCATCGCGGCGAACTTCACCGATCCGGGCACTTATTTCGTCGGCGGCGGGGTGGTGGAGGCGGCGCCGCATTTCCGGGACTGGTTCCTCGCCCGCGTCCGGGAGCACTCCACGCTGCGCGCCGAACAGGCCCTGGTGGCCACGTTCGCCCTGGTGCCGCACCTCGACATGGCCGGGGCGCGCGGCTCGGCGGTGGCCGCGCGTGACTGGCTGCTGCGTGGTTAGTTAGGGGGACGACCCCCGGAACCCCGCTGCGCTCCGCGCCCCGCGGGCCGGTATGAGCTTCTCGCCGTATCTTGTTCGCGGTCCTAGCCACTTTGGGTTGGGGGGATGACCACGACCATGGTCAGGCGGACGGGAGCGGTGCCTTCGTTGGTGTAGCGATGCGGGCGGCCGGCCGGGAAGCGGGCGCACTGCCCCGGGGTCAGCTCATGCCGTTCGCCCGCGACCGAGAGCGTCAGCGTGCCCGCCTCTACCCATACCATCTCCCGGGTGGCTGGGGCGTGCGCGTCCCCGCCGAACGTCTCACCGGGCATCAGGTCCCAGCGCCACAGTTCCACCGCCCACGGCGGATCGGTCGCACCGAGGATCGTGCCGTGGCCGCCGGACGGTCCGCGCCAGAGGACCCGGGCACCATCGGGTCCGGAAACCTGCACGGCTGGCTCGCCGCTCACGTCCACCAGTCGCGTCACCGGCACACCGAACGCGTCGCTGATCCTCGCCAGGGTGGCCAGGTTCGGGTTCGAGCGCCCCTGCTCGACGGCGACAAGGACGCCCTTGCTCACCCCGGAACGCGCGGCCAGCTGATCCAGCGACCAGCCACGGTCCGCCCGCAGTGCCTGCAAGGTTCTGGCGACCGCGACCGTGATGTCGGGTGGTTCCGTCATACCCGCCGCCCGGGTGCCGCTGATCGGTCGGTATAGTGAACTAGATAGACCTTTATTCCGACCGATCCTACGTGTGCGCGCATGTCCGCCTCATTTGCCTGCTGCCCGACCGGAGGGTGATGACGCCATGGGCACGATCCTGGCACTGGCCGCCGCCGTGCTGTACGGCTCGGCGGATTTTCTCGGCGGTGCGGCCGCCCGCCGGGCGCGGCCGCTCGCCGTGCTCGCTATCACGACGGCCGCCGGCGCGGTCATCACGGTGGTGGCCGCCGTGGCGGCCAGCGCGGCCGGGTTCGGCGGTCATGGCCTGCCGGGACCGGCGGGGCTCGCCTGGGGCGCCGCCGCAGGCGTCGTCGGCTCGGCCGGCCTGCTCATGTTCTACGTCGGTTTCTCGGTGGCACCGATGAGCGTGGTCGCTCCAATTTCGGCGCTGGCCTCGGCCTTGCTTCCGCTGGGCGTGGCGGCCGCCCGGGGCGAGCGGCCGGGACCGCTGGTCATCGCGGGCGGCGTGATCTGCCTGCTGGCCGTGGTGCTGGTCAGCCTGGGGCGTGACAGCGAGACGGGTTCGGTGGCGGCCCGGCTCCGCGGCCTGGGTTACGGACTGGCCTCGGGCATCATGTTCGGCCTGTTCTTCCTGTTCTTCAGATCGGCAGGGGCTTCCGGCGTGCTCTGGCCGGTTGCGGTGGCGCGGCTGGCCGGGACCACGATCGCGTCCGGCGCCTGCCTGGTGGCCCGGGTGCGGCCGGTATGGCCCGGGTCGCCGCGCGGCGCGCTGCCGTTGGCCCTCGCCTCCGGGACGGTCGACGCGTCTGCCAACGTTTGTTACGTCCTCGCGACACGGACCGGCCTGTTCGGGATCGCGGTAGTGATCACGGCGCTCTACCCGGGGATAACCGTGCTCCTGGCACGGCTCGTTCTGGGCGAGAAAATGCGCTGGCTGCAGCGGATCGGGCTGGTTCTCGCCGGAGCCGGCCTGGTATTGGTAACGATTTGATCACTATTCGTGATCCCCGGACACAGACTCGTGCGGCCGGATGGATCGGCTCGCTCATCCGGCCGCACGAATCCCGGGGAAGGGAGGACGACGGGACGAGCTAGAGATCGTCGTCGCCGTCGTCTTTCCGGCCTGGGAAGATCAGCCCGCAGACTTCGAGGTAGAGCTGCTCGGGGTAGGGGAGGAAGTCCACTACGCGCAGCGCCTGGTCCTGGCCGGCCGATTCCAGAATGAACTCACCATACCCGAGCAGCCGCCCCATCGATGAGCGCTGGAAGCTCATGTCCGTGACCTTGACGAGCGGCATCATCGCTACCTTGCGGGTGACGACCCCGGTGGCCAGCAGCATTCGCCGGGACGTGACGATGAAGTAATCCTGAGACCACTCCCAAACCTTGAAAGCCAGCCACACCAGCACAACCGCCCACGCGATCCACACGAACCCGACGACACCGGAGTTATGCCGCGCGACGGTGATGCTGATAACGGCGGCGACTACCAGCCCGGCCAGAGCGACAACGATGGGCCTGAGCAGCACCGCCGGGTGCTTGCGAACCGTGATTACCTGATGCTCATGCGGCAGAAGGTATTTGTTGACCGCATTGGGGACGGTATCGGTTCCCGGCACGAGCCTCATAACGGTTCCTGAACGTCAGGTGCAGAACGGCTCATAGCGAGGTAAAGAAGGCAGCGATTCCGCGTGCCGCCGAGGCAAGGAAGGTGCCGATATTGGTTACGACGTGCGCGGCGCCCGTCGGATCTTTAATCACGAAAAACAGGATAAAGGCGATTGCTGCATAACCTAGGATCGTCTTCAGCTTCACGGTGCCTCCTTGGACCCCGGCCCAGCCACTTTACCGCCACCATAGCTTAAACCACGGTGCTCCGGCTACCAATGGTTACCGAAAGTGACCCTATTGGCTACCCCGGACGCCGTGGCGGGTGGGTTCCGTCTGAACGGGGAGACACCAGTTCGCCAGAGGCTGGGCGATTCGGGCGGACATCCGCTGACGTGGCGCAGCGTAACCGGGATACGCTGCGATGAGCCGGAAACACGGTGCGGGCCCATCCGGAGCGCGGGGAGCCTGGCGCCTGAAAGTCCGGCCGCCGGGAGGTGCCCCATGCTGAATCGCCAGTTTGGCCGCCCCGGGCCCCGCCATCTGGCAGCATTCCCCCCGTGCACAGGATATTTACGGAATGACGATGACAGACGTAAGCGCCACCGACTTTGCTGTCATCGCTTACCGGGAGGATGACCGGTGGGAAGCCGAGGTCCTTCCTGAAGTGCTGACGGCCGATCTCAGCGGCCTCATTCACGCGCTTCGCCAGCAGCCGAGCGTGGCGGGCACGCTCGGCTTCGTTGGTGTCGGCGACGACTTTTTCATCGCGGTACGGGTGATGGGCGGGGAGGTCTCCGTCTTCCTGTCCGACGTCACCGCGGCCGCGGACTGGCCGCTGGCCTCGCAGGTTCTGACGCTGCTCGACATCCCTGTGCCGGAGGACGAGGACCTGGACCAGGTGCTTCCCGCCGGGAACCTGTCGATCTTCGCTGATCTGGGGCTGGAGGAGTGGGAACTGTGCGCCATCGCCGGTGACCTTGACCTGTTCCCCGACGAGGCGGTGGCCAGCATCGCCGGGCGGCTGAAGTTCCGTGAAGCGATGGAGCGGGCGCTCGAAGTCGCACTCGGACCATGACCCTGCGCGGCCAGCGCCGGATACCGCGATGAGCCCGGATAACAAGTGAGCACAGGATATGAGGCCCTGTTCGCGCCCGCGATGCGGCTGGCGCTGGCGGAGGCCGCCGGGGCAGCGGCCGGGGCAGATCCCGCCGGGGCCGACGTGCCGGTGGGCGCGGTGATCCTCGATGCCGACGGTGCCGTCGTGGCGCGGGCCCGCAACCGGCGCGAGGCCGAGCACGACCCCACCGCGCACGCCGAGATGCTGGCGATCCGCGCTGCCGCACGCCGCGCTGGTCAATGGCGGCTGACGGGCTGCACGCTGGTCGTGACGCTGGAGCCGTGCACCATGTGCGCGGGGGCGGTGACCGCGGCACGCCTGGACCGCCTGGTGTACGGCGCCGAGGATCCGAAGGCCGGGGCGGTGGGCTCACTCTGGGACGCGGTCCGGGACCGCCGCCTCGCGCACCGCCCCGAAGTGATCGGCGGGGTACTCGCCGGCGAATGTGCCGTACTGCTCCGCCAGTTCTTCCGCGAGCGCAGGCAGGCCGGCCCGGATGGTAAGCTCACCGGCGGTGGAGTCGCCTAGTGGCCGAGGGCGCACGCCTCGAAAGCGTGTGAGGGGGCAACCCCTCCGTGGGTTCAAATCCCACCTCCACCGCCAGCAGGATGACGGAGGGCATGGTCGCGCGGCAGTGAGGACGTTTCGCCCTGACCCGTTCCTCGCAATGTGCGCATTCGCCGTCGAGCCTGCGAGGTGAGCCAGATGCTGGAACCGCAGGGCACCGTATTCTTCCTGATTCTGATGGCGATATTCGCCGGCCTTCTGGCCTGGGTCGTTTTTGCCAAGCAGATGGTGTTCCGCGTGCTGGCCGCCTGCCTCGCGTTTATCCCGGCGATGGTCTTCGGTGTCGCGGCGGTCAACAAGTATTACGACTACTACCAGACCTGGGGTTCCATCGCCGCTGACTTCACCAATCAGGGCGTGGCCACGCTCCCCGAAGTCCCGCACCTCGCCGGTAAGGTCGGCAGCGGAGTCGCCAAGCTCGGGCTTTCCCCGCAGGCCCGCGCGGAGGCCACCCAGACCGGATACCTATTCGAGACCGTGGTGAGGGGCCGCCGGAGCCGGATCTCCCGCACGGTCTACATCTACCTGCCGCCGCAATATTTCCTGACTAAGTACAGCACGTACCGATTTCCGGTCATTGAGCTACTGCATGGTTCGCCCGGCAACCCCGAGCAGTGGGTCAACCCGATGAATGTGCTGCCCACTCTGGACGACATGATCGCCACCCGCCAGGCCGACCCGGTCGTGCTGGTGATGCCGGACACTGACGGCGGCCAGCGGTATTCGCTCCAGTGCCTCAACGCCATCGGCGGCGTCCAGGACGCGACGTACGTGGCGGTCGACGTGCCCAACTTCGTCGCGGCCAACTACCGCGTCCAGCCCCCCGGCAAGGCGTGGGGCGTGGCCGGCCTGTCCGAGGGCGGCTTCTGCGCCGCTAACCTCGCGCTCCAGTACCCGGCGCGGTACGGGTACGCGGGCGTCATGAGCGGGTACTTCGCGCCACTGGACGATCAGGTCCCGCGGGGCAACCGGCCCGGGGCGGCGCCGGTCTACGTGCCCCCCTTCCCTGGTCACCCGGGCCTGCGCAGGAAGAACACTCCTGACCTTTACATCACCCAGCTGCCGGCGGGGACGCTGATACCGCAGTTCTTCCTGGCCGTGGGCCAGCTAGACGGGCAGGACGTGCAGGCCGCGGAGAATTTCCGGCAGGCGCTGCAGCTGTACCAGGCCAACGTTCCGCTGGTCCTGATCCCCAACGCCTCACACGACGCGACCGCCTGGCGGGGAGCATTGCGCCCGATGTTCAGCTGGATGACGCCCCAGCTCGCCCGCCAGGCGCAGGTTGCGGATGCGGCGCGCGCCGCGAGTGAGCGCGCCCAGGCCAGGGCCAAGGCCCGCAAGAGCGCCCAAGGCGGTGTCACCCCGAGCCCGACCAGCACGGCGGCGCCCGTGCGGGGCCGGAAGTAAAGCAGCCCGCTCCGGCCCGGGCCGGCGGCCCGTTCGCCTTCCCGGCCGCGGCGGCGCTGATCGCCGGTATCGCCGCCGGCGTCTGTTGTTCGCGGCCGGATGACCGTTGCGCTGCGACGTGAGCTGACCATCGGGGTCGGCTGAGGATCGGCCGGTGCCTGCCGCGCCGGATCACGGTGGAGATTGACTGTGTGTGGGCGGGACATTGGGCTCTTGATCGAGACCGTTTCGCCGGGTATGACGGCAATTGACAACTGGTAAAGGACCGGTAATCACCGGCGCCAGCGGAATGGGGTTAGCGCACCGGCTGGCCCGCTGCGGTGATGGGTCACGGGGAGGCGACGGGCAGGAACCGGGTGGAGCCCGGCTGGCGACGGCGCGCACACGCCCGAAAGGAGCGCGCCATGCACATAGTCAAACAGGGTGCCCATCGCCGAGCACCAGCAAAGGGCTGGAAGCACTGGGCGATGACACCGCTCCTCGCGATGCTGGCAGGCGGCACCGTGCTGGCCTCGCTGACCACGGGCCCGGCCGCCGGCGCTGCTGTTGCGGCGCCGCCCGCGCCCGGCGTCAGCCTGAGTGCCGCGGCCGCCTCGGCGTCGGGGGTGTACCTCGCGTACACCGGGACCGACCGGCAGGTGTACGTCCTGAACGCGGCTGCGCCTGGGCGGGCCCGCATCGCCCTCGGCGGGCAGCTGATCAGTGGCCCGGCCCTCGCCGTGGTCCCGGCCGGCGTCCTGGCCACGGGCTCGGTGCTCGCGGTGTTCGGGCGCGGGACCGACAACGCCCTGTGGTGGCGGCACCAGACCACGGCCGGCTCGGGCAGCTGGACCGGCTGGCAGTCCCTGGGCGGTAACATCACCTCCAAGCCGGCCGTGGTCATCAACGGGTGCGTTCCGGGGACGGCCGCTCTGCGCTGGACCGGGCGCTAAGCATCAGACTAGTCACGTACCTGCTCAGGGAGGGCGGAGGATGAGGGATTCGAACCCTCGAGGGCTTGCACCCAACACGCTTTCCAAGCGTGCGCCATAGGCCACTAGGCGAATCCTCCGCCGGTCAGCTTACCGTCATGGCGGGCACGCCCGCGCCTATCCCCGGCACGCTCGCAGATGTGAGGCCATGGTGCCGCGGAGAAAGCCACGGATTCGGGCGGACGGGCGAGGGTGGTCCGGGGCGTGGCTAGACTGTCCCGAGGTCCCCCGCGCGGCGTGCACCCTGCCAACCCCCCCAGGGCCGGAAGGCAGCAAGGGTACGCGGGCTCTGACGGGTGCGCGGGGGACCCTTTCCCGTCCCAGGACGTTCACGGGAATCCCGGCCCGGCGAGGATGGAGTCATGACGCAAGCTCCCTCGGATCCGGCGCAACCAGAAGCGGCTGGGAGCTCGCCGCCAGCCGGTTCCCCGGCGACCCCGTCCAAAGCCGCGGGCCTGGCGCTGTACCGGAGGTACCGGCCGGCCACCTTCGCCGAGGTCAAGGGGCAGGAGCAGGTCACCGAGCCGTTGCGCCAGGCGCTGCGCAGCGGGCGCATCAACCATGCCTATCTCTTCAGCGGGCCGCGCGGCTGCGGCAAGACCTCCAGCGCGCGTATCCTGGCTCGCTCACTGAACTGCGTGAACGGGCCCACGCCCGATCCGTGCGGGGTGTGCGACTCCTGCGTCGCGCTGGCACCGTCCGGGCCGGGCAGCATCGACGTGATCGAGATTGACGCCGCCTCCCACGGCGGCGTGGACGACGCGCGGGAACTGCGCGAGCGCGCCTTCTATGCGCCGGTGGCCGGGCGCTTCAAGGTGTACATCATCGACGAGGCGCACATGGTGACGCAGCAGGGCTTCAACGCGCTGCTCAAGCTCGTCGAGGAACCCCCGCCGCACCTCAAGTTCATCTTCGCCACCACGGAGCCGGAGAAGGTTATCCCGACCATCCGCTCCCGGACCCACCACTACCCGTTCCGGCTGGTACCGCCGGCCATCCTGCGCCGGCTTCTCGAGGACATCCTCGCGCGGGAGGGCGTGGCGTTCGAGCCTGATGTGCTGCCGCTGGTGGTGCGCGCGGGCGCCGGGTCCGTCCGGGACTCACTGTCGGTTCTCGACCAGCTCGTTGCGGGCTCGGACGAGCGCGGGCTCACCTACGAGCGCGCCATCTCGCTGCTCGGCTACACCGACGCCACCCTGCTCGACGAGATCGCCGACGCGTTCGCGTCGGCCGACGGCGCCGCGGTCTTCGGCGTCGTGAACCGGATCGTCGAGGGCGGCCACGAGCCGCGCCGGTTCGCAGCGGACATGCTGGACCATTTCCGTGACCTGATCGTGCTCGCATCCGTTCCCGACGCGGGCCAGACGGGGCTGCTCGACGCGCCGCCGGACCGGCTGGATCTGATGAGCAGCCAGGCCGAACGGTTCGGGGTGGCGGGTCTTACCCGTGCGGCCGAGATCATGAGCAACGGCCTGGACCAGATGCGCGGCGCGACGTCGCCGCGACTGCTGCTCGAGCTGATGTGCGCGCAGGTCCTGCTGCCGTCCGCGAGTACCGACGATAAAGCGATCCTGGCCCGGCTGGAACGGCTGGAACGCGGCGGTGCCCTGGCCAGACCCGCGCAGCATGACCCGCAGGCCGTCCCGGCGCCCCCGTCCGCGTCCTTGGCCCGGTCGCGCCGGTCCGCCGATGCGATGGAGAGCCAGGCCGGGTGGCCGGGTGCGGGAGCGTCCCCTGCGCCGGATACGATCCCCGCCACGCGTTCCGGCGAGGGCCGCCCCGCCGGCAGGCCGACCGCAGAGGGCCGGGGCACCGAGGGCCAGGGCACTAGTGCGCCGGCCCGGCCCCGTCCGGCGGACGATGACGCCGTAGCCGGTCCGCCGCCCGCCACACCGGAAGCCGCCCCGTCAGCCCTGTCCGCCTCGTCAGCCCCGTCAGCGGAAACAGGCGCCGCGCCGCGTCCGGGGCCCGCAGGCCCGACGGGGCACGCCGGGCCCCCAGCCGGGGGACCGGCCAGCGAAGTGATCAGCCGCAACTGGGACGCGATCCTCGATGCCATCAAGCGCGAGCGCCGGGTCGCGTGGATGCTGCTGAGCAACGCGGCCATCGTTTCCCTCGACGACGGCATCCTTTCCCTGCGGTTCGCGCGGGACGGTGACGTCAAGGGCTTCACGACCAGCGGATGCGACGCGGACCTGCAACGGGTCCTCGCGTCCGCGTTCGGCCTGAACGTCCGGATCAGGGCACTGTCCGGGAACGACCCGGGCTCAGGCGGCGACGGGCGTTCCCGGCTGAACGCGGCGCCCGCCCGCCCGGCCGATCCGGGCCCGGCACGCATGCCGCCGGTCGTAAGCAGCGACGGGGGCGCCGCCCGCGATACAAGCAGCGACGGGGGCGCCGCCCGCGATAGCAGTGCGGCCGCGAGGCAGGACCGCCCCGGTGGCGGGGGACTTCCCCGAGTCCCCGGAAACCCGGCCGCCCCGGGGGGCGGGGGGGACAGCAGCGGCGCCCAGAGCCGGAAGCGGCCCCACGGCGCGGGCGCCGGGGGTTCCGCGCGCGGCCCGGGCCGCGAGGCCGGCGGGGCCTGGGCCAACAGCACTCCGGCGGGTGACGGCCCGGCCCCTGCTGCGCCCAGAGCGAACGCCGCGTCAGCGGCGGCCGGGAACCCGGTCATCGTGGACGCGATCGAGACTCCGGACGCCGAGGACATGGCCTCACCGGGTCAGGCCGGAATCACCGGGATGGACCTGATCCAGCGGGAGCTCGGCGGCCAGATCATCGGTGAGATCGAGGACTGACGCAATCGGGCCATCCGCCGCGAAGTAGCCTTCGGCGTTCAGGGAACACGCCGGGCGGGTGCAGACTAGCCATGCGGCCGCAAACGCGCCCGGCCGGTCATCCGTCACCGGCGGAAAGGCGGCCGGGACCAACGCAACCGCACGCTGACAACACCCACTGGGGGCAAAGTGAACCCTGACGGCCAGCTGGACATGCAGCAACTGCTCGCCGCGGCGCAGCAGATGCAGGAGCAGCTCATGAATGCCCAGCAGGAACTTGCCGACACCGAGGTATCCGGCACCGCGGGCGGCGGCCTCGTTACGGCCCAGGTCAACGGCCAGGGCGAACTGGTGGACCTCAGCATCGCCCCGGAGGCGATCGACCCGGACGACCTGGAAGAGACGGCCCAGACCATTGCCGACCTGGTGCTCGCCGCTGTGCGGGACGCCTACGGGCGGGCCGGTGACCTCCAGCAGGAGAAGATGGGCCCGTTCGCGACGGCCCTCGGTGGCGGCATGCCGGGCCTGCCTGAGATGCCGGGGATGCCGGGCGGCCTGGGAACGCCGGGAGCTGCCGGGCTGGGCGGCCCCGGCCTGCCCGGCGCCAGCGGCGACGATCCGCACGGCGAATGAGGAAGGCCGCTCATCCGGACGGCCAGTGATCTAGCGAATCAGGATCTGACGTGTACGAAGGGGTCATACAGAACCTCATGGACGAGCTCGGGCGGCTCCCCGGCGTCGGGCCGAAGGGGGCCCAGCGGATCGCCTTCCATCTGCTCGCCGCCGACCCGGAGGACGCGCGGAAGCTCGCGGCGGCGCTGCTGGAGGTTACCGAGCGGGTGAAGTTCTGCCGTACCTGCGGCAACGTGGCCGAGGAGGAGCAGTGCCGGATCTGCCGCGACCCGCGCCGCGACCCTTCCGTCATCTGCGTGGTCGAGGAGCCGAAGGACGTCGCGGCGGTGGAGAAGATCCGCGAGTACCGCGGGCGTTACCACGTGCTCGGCGGGGCGATCAGCCCGATCGACGGCATCGGCCCGGAAGAACTGCGGATCCGGGAGCTGATGGCGCGCCTGTCCGACGGGACGGTCACCGAGCTGATCCTCGCGACCGATCCCAACCTCGAGGGGGAAGCGACGGCGACCTACCTCGCCCGGCTGATCAAGCCGATGGGCCTGCGCGTCACCCGGCCGGCCAGCGGACTGCCGGTCGGTGGCGACCTGGAGTACGCGGACGAGGTGACACTCGGGCGCGCGTTCGAAGGACGGAGATTGCTTGATGTCTGAGCCAGCAGGGGGCCCAGCAGGGGGCAGCGCGCCGCAGTCGCTCGAGCCCGCGGGCGCACGGCCGCAGGAGGAACCCGCCACCGAGCTGAGCCCGCTCGCGGATCAGATCGCGGGGAACGTCCGGCTCTTCCTCGACGGTGTCGAACGGCTGGCGGCCGGTGACGGCCGCGACGAGGCCGTGCCGCTGCTCCTTCTCGAGGTGTCCCAGATCCTGCTGGCGGGTGCCCAGCTCGGCGCCACCACCGACGTGATCCTGCCCAGCAACCTGGAGCCAGAGGTGGGCGACGACCCCGACCTGGACGCGCTCCGCGTCGGCCTGGCCCGCCAGGTCCCGGACTGCGACGACTACGCGGAACTGTTCGACCCGTACGCGGACACGCAGGGAACGCCGTTCCGCCTGTCCGATGACATCGCCGCCGTCGCGGCCGACCTTCTCCACGGGCTCAAGCACTACCGCGCGGACCGGAAGCTGGAGGCCCTGTGGTGGTGGCAGTACTCATACTTCAATCACTGGGGAACCCATGCTGGCGCCGCTCTGCGCGCCCTGCACGCCGTGGTTGCGCACGCCCGTCTGGACGTGGCCGAGGAGCGCACTGTGTTAGCCCGGGGGCCCCCCGGGACCCCCGCTGCGCTCCGCGCCCCGCCGCGGTACTTCGCCGAGACACCGGCCGCTCGCCGGGCCCGAAGGCCCGGACTCGCTGGGCCGGTATGAACGTCTCGCCGTAGCCCGGCCAGCACCTCCGGTCACAAAACGATTGTGAGGGGCCGGCGGCGCCTGGATACACTCCAAGCGTCCCCCGCCCGCAGAACCCGTGAGGAGCGGCTGCCCCATGGCTCTTGTCGTGCAGAAATACGGTGGCTCGTCTGTGGCCGACGCGGATGGCATCAAGCGGGTAGCGCAGCGGATCGTCTCCACGCGCAAGGCCGGTGACCGTGTCGTCGTGGTGGTCTCCGCGATGGGCGATACCACGGACGAGCTCATCGACTTGGCCAACCGGGTCAGCCCGCTGCCGCCGGGGCGAGAGCTGGACATGCTGCTCACCGCGGGCGAGCGGATATCGATGGCGCTGCTCGCGATGGCGATCGCCAGCCTGGGCCTGGAGGCCCAGTCGTTCACCGGCTCGCAGGCGGGCGTCATCACTGACTCGACGCACGGCAAGGCGCGCATCATCGACGTGACCCCGGGCCGGATCGCCACCGCGCTCCAGGGCGGGGCGATCCCGATCGTGGCCGGTTTCCAGGGCGTCTCGCAGACCAGCAAGGACATCACCACGCTGGGGCGCGGCGGATCCGACACCACGGCCGTGGCGCTGGCCGCCGCGCTGAACGCGGACGTGTGCGAGATCTACACCGACGTGGACGGCGTCTTCACCGCCGACCCTAGGATCGTCGCCGCCGCCCGGAAGATTCCGCGGCTCAGCTACGAGGAAATGCTCGAGATGGCCGCCTGTGGCGCCAAGGTGCTCCATCTGCGCTGCGTGGAGTACGCCCGCCGGTACGACCTGCCGATTCACGTCCGCTCCTCGTTCAGCAACAAGGTAGGCACGTGGGTCAGCGGGCACGCCGGGCACAAGACATACACGAGCCAACTGAGCACGGCGCTGGCCGGCGCCGGGGGAAACGCGGAGGATTCCGAAGTGGAGCAGGCGATCATCTCCGGGGTGGCGCACGACCGGAGCGAGGCGAAGATCACCGTCGTCGGCGTTCCGGACCGGATCGGCGAGGCAGCGAGGATCTTCCGCGTGATCGCGGCCGCCGGCATCAACATCGACATGATCGTGCAGAACGTCTCGGCCGTGGCCACGGGCCGGACCGACATCTCCTTCACACTGCCGCGGGATGACGGCCAGGCCGCGATGTCCGCGCTCCGGCAGCTGCAGGACACCATCGGGTTCGAGTCCCTGCTCTATGACGACCGGATCGGCAAGATTTCGCTGATCGGCGCCGGTATGCGCTCCCACCCCGGAGTCACGGCCGCGTTCTTCGGCGCGCTCGCCGAGGTCGGCGTGAACATCGAGATGATCTCCACATCAGAGATCCGGATCTCGGTCGTGGTCGACGAGAAGGTCGTGGACGAGGCGGTAAACGCCACGCACAAGGCATTCGAGCTCGACGCGGCCGAGGTCGAGGCTGTCGTGTACGGAGGGACGGGGCGATGACCATCAAGCCGTCCCTGGCCGTTGTCGGGGCGACCGGCGCCGTCGGCACGGTGATGCTCGACCTGCTTTCGACGCGTGAGGACATCTGGGGTGAGATCCGGCTGATCGCCTCGCCGCAGTCGGCCGGGCGCATGCTGCGGGTCCGCGGCCAGGGGTGCGAGGTCGTCGCGCTGTCGGAAGAGGCCTTCGACGGCATCGACGTGGCCATGTTCGACGTCCCGGACGAGGTTTCCGCACAGTGGGCTCCGGTGGCCGCCGCGCGGGGCGCCGTCGCCGTGGACAACTCCGGGTCGTTCCGGATGGACCCGGACGTCCCCCTCGTCGTGCCCGAGGTGAACCCCGGCGAGGCGGCGAGGCGGCCCAAGGGCATCATCGCCAACCCGAACTGCACGACGCTATCGCTCATCGTCGCCGTGGCCGCGCTGCACCGGGAATTCGGCCTGCAGGAAATGGTTGTCGCCTCCTACCAGGCCGCGTCGGGGGCCGGTCAGGCGGGCATTCACACGTTGTACGCGCAGCTGAACCGGGTCGGCAGCCGCTCACTGGGGCAGCGGCCCGGCGACGTCCGCGGGGCCGTGGGTGACCTGGGCCCGTTCCCGGCGCCGCTCGCGCTGAACGTGGTGCCCTGGGCCGGGTCGGTCAAGGACGACGGATGGTCCTCCGAAGAGCTGAAGATCCGCAACGAGTCCCGGAAGATCCTCGGGCTGCCCGACCTGCGGGTGTCAGCCACCTGTGCCCGGGTGCCGGTAGTGACGACGCACTCCGTCGCGGTGCACGCGGTCTTCGGGCGTGAGGTCGAGCGCGCCGCCGCTCAGCGGGTGCTGCGCGAGGCCCCCGGCGTCGTGCTCACCGATGACCCGGAGCGCGGCGAGTTCCCGACCCCGGCTGACGCCGTGGGCACCGACCCGACGTGGGTAGGGCGCGTGCGCCGGTCCCTCGATGACCCGTGCGCGCTGGACCTGTTCGTCTGCGGCGACAACCTGCGCAAGGGGGCCGCGCTGAACACCGCGCAGATCGCCGAGCTCGTAGCCGCGGAGCTGGTCTCCGCCGCTACTGTTTAGCGGGCGCCCGGGAGCCGGGGATCGGCCGCGCGCGTGCCTTCCGGCGCTGCCTGGGCAATTGCCGATTCACCGGAATCTACGCGAACGGTCGCTGTATAACGGATGTCGGCGGGGGATACGGCGAAGGAGGAACGTGTCCCCGTACCCGCGTTCACGAGTGCCAGCCGTGAGCCGGATCCTGGACGCGCCGCATCCCGAGAGGGACGCCGGTCCGCTGGCCGGCGGCTTTCCGGGTCATGGTGCCGGGCGGGCACGACGGCCGGCCCGCCCTGCGCGGCGGGCCTCTCTGTGATCATCGTCACGGCGGCGACGCCGCTGCGGAGTTCCTTTCTTTCTGGCTGGCTGCTGGCGGCACGAACTGCCGGCCCGTGCGGGGTGCCGGCCGCAGCAGCGGTACTTCGGACAAAACGGGAGAACATAGTTTCACAGGAATGTAATATATCGTTCGTGCCCGAGCTGTGACCAAACCTGCTACGGTATCGATTCGGTCGGCGAAACTGTGATATCAGCCCTTTTAACCCGTTCCAATAGCATATAAATCGTGTGCCGCTCTCAGATCTCTCCAGATCCCCGTGATCTTGAGGAGGTATGTCGTGACAACGACCCGCACCCGTTCGCGTGGCCATACGGGGTCCCGTGCCTCGGCCGCCCGCGCGGGCGCAGAACGCAGGCCGATGATCGTCGCGTCCGTCGCAGCTGGCGTGATCCTGCTTGCTTTCGCCGCCCTGGTGACGTCGATCGGGCACATCGTGCTGGCGGCCACGGATCACTTCATGCTGAAGTACAGCGGCGTCTTCGCGCTCATGCTGCTGACCGGCACGGCCTGCATGGGCGTCCTGGCGACGGACCGGACCATCCTGAACCCCGGCCATCGCGTTATCGCCCAGGCCGTGCACCGCGCCGTCGCGTTCGGGACGCTGGCGTTCCTCGTCATGCACATCGTGCTGGAGATAACGGCGCCGCGCCTGGAAGAGTCCAGCACTTTGCACGTGCATGTGCTGGACGCGTTTATCCCGTTTCTTTCGCAGTACCGCACTTTCTACATGGCCGAGGGAACAATAGCCTCGGATCTTATTATCCTGCTGATCATTACCGGCATATTGCGACGGCGTTTTACCGTCAATGGTAATGCGTGGAAATGGCGTGCTATCCATTACGCAAATTATGCCGCGCTCATTCTTGGTGTGCTGCACGGTCTGCTGGCCGGCCGCAAGGCGATCGGCACCTTTGTGTACTGGAGCTATGGGGCCGTCCTGGCGGTGCTCGCCATAGCCGTGCTCGTCCGGATCCTTGCCACGTCGCTGCGGTCGAAGGACATGGTCGCCGGGGCGGCGCCCCTGCCCGACAACCGCGGCTCAAACCCGGCGCAGTCCATGCCGGTGCGCGCTGCGGCGCTCGGCCTTATGGGGCAGATGAGCGGCGCGATGCCCCTGGGCGGGGCGGCCAGGGCCGTGGCCGCCCCGCAAGGCGGAAATCCGGGATCGGCTGCTCCCTTCGCCTCCCCGTACGCCCCCGTGGCCGAGCCTCCGCGGGCCGTCACCGCGCTGCCGGACCCAGCCCGCCCGGGGCTGGCCCCCACTGGACGGGCACAAGTGGGCCGGCTGCCGCGGTACGAGCCCGGTTACGATGGGCCGCCCCGGTACGAGGGCGCCCCCGCGCCCCATCTGAGCGACCGGGCGAGTCAGAGGCCGGATAGCGATTACCCGACCGGGCTCCGGCCGGCTTACGGGACCGGGTCCCGCCCGTCGAACCGGACGGCCCCGCAGCCGGTCTACGGGAGCGGTCGGCAGCCTCCCTACGGGACTGGCCCTCAGCCTGCCTATGAGACGGGTCCCCAGCCTGCTTACCGGACAGGACCGGAGCCGGCCTACGGGAGCGGCCCGAAGTCGCTCGACGGGACGGGGCCGCAACCTGCTCTGGGAACCGGACCCCGGCCATCCCGCCGGACCGGGCCGCAGCCTGTATACCCGTCCTCGTCCTCGTCCTCGTCCTCGTCCTCGTCCTCGCCCGCGCCCGCCCGTACCCGTCCTCGCCCGCTCCGGCCGAGCGGGAGTTCCCGGCCGCGTACGGCACGGGGCCCCAGCCCCGCTACCGGACCGGCCCGCAGCCGGTGTACGACTCTGGCCCCCGGGCCGGCCGGGAACGGAATTACACCCAGGACCATCCGTACGGCGCGGATCCCGGTTACGGCCAGGGCTATGGGCCGGAGCCTGGTTTCGGGCCCGACCAGGGCTGCGACGCAGGGCCTGGTGATTATGGGCCAGACCCTTACGGACCGCGGCCGCGGCGGCCGCCGGAGGGTTACGGCGGCCCGCCGGGCTACCGAACCGGCCCCGGACAGCCGCATTCCGGCCCGCGGCGCCGGCCGCAGCCGCGTGACAGGCCATCGGGCGAACGTATTGGCCCCCTTCCCCGGGTTCCTTCCTACGGCGGTGACGAACGACGATGATCTCCAATTCGGCGATGCAGCCGGGACCCGCGACTGGCCCCGCCGCCCCGGCCATCATGCGGATCGGAGCAGCCCGGATGACCGCTGGGCTCGATCGGTACCCGCGGCTGGACCTGGAGGCCCACCGGGACCTGTTCGGCAGGCTGCCGAGGCTGTCGGCGGCCGAGCTCATCGCGATGGCGCAGCAGGTCGATCTGCGCGGTCACGGCGGCGCGGCATTCCCGTCCGCCCGCAAGCTGCAGGCCGTCGTCGACGCGTCCCGCAAGAGCGGTCAGCCGACGATCGTGGTGGTCAACGCCACCGAGGGCGAGCCAGGAAGCTTCAAGGACAAGATGCTCCTGATGAGGTCGCCCTACCTGGTCCTGTCCGGTGCCGCGCTGGCGGCGGAGGCGATCGGGGCCGAGGAGATCATCGTCGGTGTGGCGGGTAACGAGCTGGCCAACCGGTCGCTGGATGCCGCCATCGCCGCGGAGCCGGGCCTGCGGGACCTGGTCCGGGTCGTAGAAGTGCCAGAGCGATTCATCTCGGGAGAGAGCGGCGCCCTGATCCGGGCCATCAACGGGAAGAGCCCGGTTCCGCCGGGCCGTAAAGTGCTCGCGGCCGAGAGCGGCGTGTACGGCCTGCCGACGGTGCTGTCCAACGCCGAGACCTTCGCGCAGCTCGCCGTGCTCGCGCTGCTCGGGCCCGAGCGTTATGCGTCGGTCGGCATGCCGGAGGAACCCGGTACCGTCCTGCTCAGTGTGAGCGGATCCGCTGCCCGCCCGGCAGTCGTCGAGGTGCCCACCGGTGTGCCGCTCGGCTCCGTTCTCGACATCTGCCAAGCGCCCGCGGGTGACGGCGTGCTGGTCGGCGGCTACCACGGGATGTGGCTACCGGCCGAGAACGCCTACGTCGTGCCCGTGTCGCGGGCCGGTCTCGAGGCGGTCGGCGGGACGCTCGGCGCCGGCATCGTCCTGCCGCTGGGCGACGGGACCTGCCCGCTCGGGGAGGTGTCCCGGATAGCGAGCTACCTGGCCGGGGAGTCTGCCGGGCAGTGCGGGCCCTGCAAGCTGGGTCTGCCGCGCATCGCCCGGGCGCTCGCCGCGCTGATCGACGGCTCGGGCGGCATCGAGGCCCTGGATGTGGCCCGGCGGTCCGCCGCATCGGTGTCGGGACGCGGTGCCTGTACGCACCCGGACGGCATGACCCGCTTCGTTCTGTCCGCGCTGGATGTGTTCACCGAGGACCTCGCGGCGCACGTGTTCCACTCCTCCTGCGGGCGCCCGGTCCGCGGCATCCTGCCGCTGCCCTCCGGCCCGGAAGTGCAGGCCCAGCAGCGCCTGGTCGTCGACTGGACGCGGTGCGAGGGCCATGGGCTGTGTGCTCACCTCGTGTCGGAGATCATCCACCTGGACAGCCACGGCTTCCCGGTGATGCTGGACATCCCGGTGCCGGACTGGCTGCAAAAGGACGCCCAGCAGGCGGTGGACATGTGCCCGGCGCTGGCGCTGCGGCTGACCAACGCGCCGCAGAAGCCGTACCGGCAGTCGCCCCCGGTGCCGCTGCCCATGCCCGTCGGCCGCGCCGCGCTGATCGGTGGCGGTCCCGGAGGCCCCGCAGCACCGCCCGGACGGCGGCAGATCACCGCGTAGTGCTTTCCCCGGCGATCGCATAGCATTTCCCCGGCGAGCCGGGGAGATGGGTTATGCCCCGGCCAGTTGCACGTGCACCAGGATTTCCTGCGCGCCGTCGGGTTCCAGCACCAGGGTGCCGACGTTGCCAGCGGCGGTGATATCCCCACTGACCGTGCGCAGCGACTCCAGACGGCCGGCTGGCCCGTGGATGCGGACGCTGCGGACCGGGGCGCGCATGGACTGCCGCGCCTCGGACTTGGCCTTGCGGATCGCGCTGATGACGGTACCCGCCATCATGATGATGCCGGTGTCGGCGGCCGGGGTGGCGGTGGCCGCCGTCGGCCAGGGGCTGGTGTGCACCGAGTCGTTATGCCACCATGACCACGCTTCCTCGGTGCAGAACGGCAGGAACGGGGCGAACAGCCGGAGCAGGACCGACAGTGCGGAACGCAGCGAGAGCCGGGCCGACTGCGCGGCTGCTCCGCCGCCGTCGTCGTACGCGCGCTGCTTGACCAGTTCGAGGTAGTCGTCGCAGAAGGACCAGAAGAAGCGCTCCGTGCTCTCCAGCGCGGCCGTGTACTCGAAGTCCCGCAGCGCCGCCGTCGCCTTGCCGATGACCTCGTCCAGGGCGGCCAGCATGGCCTGATCCAGCGTTTCGGTGACCGTGGCCCCTGGATCTGGTTCACCGAACCCGAGCACGAACCGGCTGGCGTTGAGCAGCTTGGTCGCCAGGCGCCGGCCCACCTTCATCTGGCCCTGGTCAAAGGCGGTGTCCGCGCCAGGCCGGCCGCTGGCCGCCCAGTAACGTACCGCGTCGGACCCGAACTGCTCCAGCAGGTCGATGGGCGTGACGACGTTGCCCTTGGACTTGCTCATCTTTTTCCGGTCGGGATCGAGGATCCAGCCCGAGAGCGCGACGTTCCGCCACGGCAGCGTGCCTGATTCGAGCTCGGCCCGCAGGATGGTCGAGAACAGCCAGGTCCGGATGATGTCATGGGCCTGTGGGCGCAGGTCCATCGGGAAAGTCCGCGCGTAACGGTCGGGGTTGTCCTCCCACCCGCACACGATCTGCGGGGTCAGCGACGACGTGGCCCAGGTGTCCATGACGTCGGGATCGCCCGTGAAGCCGCCCGGCCGGCCACGCTGATCCCCGGTGTATCCGGGCGGGACAGCCGAGGACGGGTCCACCGGCAGCGCGGCGGTGCTGGGCAGGATGGGGGCGTCGTAGCGGGGGGCGCCGTTCCCGTCGAGCGGGTACCAGAGCGGGAACGGGACCCCGAAGAAGCGCTGGCGGCTGATCAGCCAGTCCCCGTTGAGTCCGCGGACCCAGTCGTCGTACCGGGCCTTCATGTACGCCGGATACCAGCGCAGCTCGGCGCCGCGCCGCAGCAGCGCGTCCTGGTGAGCGAGCGAGTGGATGAACCACTGCCGGCTGGACACGATCTCCAGCGGCTTGTCGCCCTTCTCGTAAAACTTCACCGGCCGGACGGTTCTGCGCGGCTCACCGTCTAGGTCGCCGGACTCCTGCAGCATCGCCACCATGCGCTCACGGGCGGTGTGCACAGTGGCCCCGGCCAGCTTTTCGTACGCCGCGCGCCCGTCCCGGCTCTCCAGTCCACTGGGCGGGTCAGCCAGGACACGCCCGTCACGCCCGATGATGGTCCGGGTCGGCAGCTTCAGCTCGCGCCACCACTGGACGTCGGTCAGGTCGCCGAACGTGCAGCACATGGCGATACCCGCGCCCCGGTCCCGTTCGGCGGCCGGATGGGCCAGAATGGGCACGTCGACCCCGAACACTGGGGAGGTGACGGTGCTGCCGAACAGCGGCTGGTAGCGCTCGTCGTCCGGGTGCGCGATCAGGGCCACGCAGGCGGGCAGCAGTTCGGGCCGTGTGGTCTCGATATCCACGCGGCTGCCGCCCGGGCCGTGAAACGCGATCCGGTACCAGGCGCCGGGGTGCTCGCGGTCCTCCAGTTCCGCCTGGGCCACCGCGGTGCGGAACCCGACGTCCCAGAGCGTGGGCGCCTCGGCCTGGTAGGCCAGGCCCTGTTCCAGCAAGCGCAGAAATGCCCGCTGCGAGACCCGCTGAGCGTGCTCCCCGACGGTGGTGTAGGTCATCGACCAGTCCACCGACAGACCGAGCCGCCGCCACAGCCGCTCGAACGCCTTCTCGTCCTCGGCGGTCAGCGTTTCGCACAGTTCGACGAAGTTGCGGCGGGAAATATCGACCGGGCGCTGCTGCTTGCCCGCGGCGGGCTCAGGCGCGGTGAAGCCGGGGTCGTAGGGCAGGGACGGATCGCAGCGCACGCCGTAGTAGTTCTGCACGCGGCGTTCAGTGGGCAGCCCGTTGTCGTCCCACCCCATGGGGTAGAACACGTCCCTTCCGGACATCCGCTGGAACCGGGCCACGATATCGGTGTGCGTGAAGGAGAACACGTGCCCCACGTGCAGCGAGCCGCTGACCGTGGGCGGGGGCGTGTCGATCGAGAACACGCTGGCGCGGTCGCCGTCCCCGCGGAACCGGTAAATCCCTGTCCGCTCCCACTCCTGCGCCCACCTGACGTCAATCCCGTCGAGGGACGGGCGGTCGGGCACCTTCGGCGCAGTCTCGGGCACGCCTACACAGTAGCGTCACCGGCTCCCTCACCAGGACCAAGGCCACCTGGGGCCGGTACGGGATGCACGACCTCATCCGCACCTACATCCAAGACCGCGCCGCCGCCATTCCAGCCGAAGATCGGGAACAAGCCCTGAACCGGCTACTGGACTACTATCGGCACACCGCCAGCCGCGCCGAAGCCATCACCCGCCACAGGCCAAAGCCATCCTTCGGCAGGCGCTGGAGATATTCCAGCGGATCGGCGCAGCCGAGGTCCCCGCCCTGCTCGCCGAACTAGACGCCCTCACCGGCTCGCGACCCGCACAATGGCCAAGGAATCGCGTCGGCATATCGGCAAATTCCACCTGACCGGCATAGCGTCGCGCGTTACAGCAGCATCGGCTCCCGCCTGGCTCCCAAATTCGGACATCCAGCCAGGACTGTGGCGGCTGATACTCAGATGGACACCCTCTGAGCTGGAACTTCCTGGTCGGGGTGGCCGGATTTGAACCGGCGGCCTCTTCGTCCCGAATTAGGCCCTGGAAGATCGCCGACCTGTGGACATTGCCAAAGATGCAGGTCAGGGTCTTGGTCTGCGTTGGTCTGGCGTGGTACTCAGAGGTCGAAATCTCAAGATCGTCTCCAGGATTTCTCCAGAGATCGATCGTCGCTCGCGAAAGCTGCTGAATGGCTGATTGGCCGCTCAGGTGCACGCTGCTGGCACTCGCAGACGGACGTTCGCGCATCTTGAGTTCTTCGGCGGTGCGGCGGGATGAACCGGCGGGCAAGATGGTCCTGCGGCGGTTCAGCGATGATCAGCGGCCAGCAGGAAGGTCAGGGCGATGACGCCGTAGCCGATCGCGTTCGGGTGTTCATTGGGCCCGCGCGGCGCCGGCGCGCATTCCCATGTCCACTTACAGATCAGTGCCACGTTGCGCGGCACCGTACCGATGTTCGGCAGCGTCACCTGATCGGTGAAGTCCGCGCTCTGGAAGGCGCTGAACACGTCAGCGATGCGGGCGCCGAACTGCTGGTACACGCTGCTCAGCAGGCCGTTGAAGGTGACCACGAGTTGCTCGCTGGCCATGGCGAACTCCTGCCCGGCCGACCCGGTCAGCCACGCGGCGAGCTCGGGAACGTAGTAGGTCATGCCGATGATACGCACGTTGCCGCCGTCGGCCGCGCGCAGGTCCGTCATGATCTCGGTGAGGTTGGCGACGACCGTCGGGAGGGTGGCCTCGACGCAGGCTTCGAGTGCGCTGAGGCTGGTCAGGGCCACGCAGGGGTTGAGGTCGTTGGCTCCGATGTCGATGGTGATCAGCGGGACCTGGCCGGGATGGTCGCGCAGGAAGCTGACTGCGGCGGCAAGCTGGGAGCCCTGCGGGTAGCTGCAGATCCCCCCGCTGATCATGGTGCCGGTGGTCTCGCCGGGGCAGCCGAGCTTGACCAGCCGCAGGCCCGGGTGGCCGGGGCGGAGTGCCGCGTAAAGCTGGCTCGGGTACCCCTGATTGGTCTCGACGCTGGTCCCGGCGGCATTGGGCTGGACCCCCTGCGCGAGCGAGTCGCCCAGGGACAGGTAATAGCTGGCCGCGGGCGGGGGAGCCGACGGACCCGAGCTGCCGGCCATGGCCGACGCGGCACCGCCCACGGCCGTCGCGGCGACCGCGGCGGCGAGGGCGGTGGCGACGGCGGTGGCGAGGGCGGTGATGATGCGATGCATCATTTCCTCCGCACCCGAGTTTGCTACCCAGCCGCGATGGTACCCCTGTGCGCCAGGATTCAGCAGCGGTATCCCGCGGGCGCCGCAGCGCAGGCCCGGGCTCTCGCCCGGAACACCCGGCGTTTCCCTCACTGCGGGTAATCTCGCTGGGCAGGCCATCGCAGCCGGACCGGCCCGGCGACGGTCGCTGGCCCGGCCGCCGCTGAGGATCACCGCCTCGCGCGATCAGCTGGTTCCCGGCGCTTACGGCTGCCCGGACGACGGTAGCGTGAAGGTCTGCGCTGCTGGGGCGTGTCCCGGGCGGTTGCCCGTGAAGATCCACGTCAGCCGGCTGAAGTACTCCTGGCCCGGGTGCTCTGGCCACGGCGTGGCCCGCCACAGGACCACCAGGATCGGGTAGCTGATGTACTTGCCCCGCGCGCAACTCGGGGTGCAGTCGTTGACCTTCAGGACGCCGCTGCCGAAGGCGACGGGGCGCCAGCTCGTCCACTTCAGGCCGGTCACCAGCTCGCTGGAGGGCATGCAGCCTATGTCGTACCCGGCTGGCCGGACCTGGCCATGGCCGCTGCAGTTGACCAGGACCACCTGGCTGGATCGGCCTACAGATAGGCCGATCCATCACATCACGAGCACCGCGCCTTGGCCTGCGGCGAGAGGCCTTGGCGTTCAATTCCGGCCGAATAGTCCCATCACCCGTCAAGGAACGGGGTGACCGCGGGCGCCAGCGTGGGGCAGGCGAAGACGTCGTAATGGCTGACTCGGGGGAGCACCGCGTGTCGTCGGCCATCGACTCGAAGCGCCGCGGGCGGCCGATATCCGCCGTGTGGCCATGCGCTTGCAGGCCGGGCGAGCGGCCTCGCCGGACCTTGGTCAACCGGCGCCGCACATTGGTCAAACGACCCCGTTGGTCAAACGATACAGAGCCGTGAAACTCATCACCGTGAACGTAACCGCGAAGAAACAATGGTGAATCACCATGGGGGCGTGGTCGGCGCGACACGGCGGATCCGGATCGGACGTGAGTTCCAGTACCGGGCGGAGATCGATACTCCCGCGGTGTTTCAGGTCCAGCCGCGGGCGGCGGAACTTGTGGCGCTGCTGGAGCAGGCCTTCCATCGGCTGGTCGTGGTGCCGCCGCAGCGGCATGGCGACCAGCGCCGGCGGCTTCACTCGGTGACGGTTTCTGCCGAGGGCGCCCGAATCGCCAACTGCAGGGACGGCGCGGGCAACACGATCACCCGGGTCCGTGTGCCGCGGGTGCCTGGCCGGGTCGAGTTCGTGCTTGCCGCGGTGGTGGAACGGGCCGGGCCAGAGGCGGGCGCCGTGCTCCCGGCGGCCGCCCTCACGGACCCGCGATGGCTTCAGCCAACCCGGCTGACCGCCGCCGACCCGGTGATCCGCGACCTTGCAACGGCAATGGCGGGCAAGGATGTGCTGGCGACCGCCGAGCGGTTCTGCGGATACGTGCACGGCGCGCTTGCATATGCGCCAGGAAAGACCTCTGTCACGACCACCGCCGCCGATGCGCTCGCTGCCGGGAGCGGGGTTTGCCAGGACTCCGCCCACCTTATGATCGCGCTATGCCGGGCCGCCGGGCTGCCCGCCCGCTATGTCTCCGGGCACCTGCTCGGCGAAGGGGGGACACATGCCTGGGTTGAGGTCCTTGTTCCGGACTGGGCGGGTGCCCGCGCGATGGCGCTGACGCTGGACCCATGCAACGGCCGACGGGCCGGGAAGGACTACCTGACCGTGGCCACCGGGCGCGACTATGCGGACGTCGCCCCGACCTCGGGCACGTACACCGGAACAGCGCGGGGAATGCTGAGCACGGCGAAGCGGGTTGGCGTCGCCGCAGTCGCCTGAAGCCAGCAACGCGCTGACCCACGCGGCGAGTCAAGGCGAAATGCGCTGGCAGAGCCAGCGCGGCGACAGCGGGTACCGGTAGTCGATACCCATGTGCGGGGCGTCCAACAACTCGAAGTGGATCACCTCGTCGGCGACGCCAGCGTCCCGCAGCGCGGCGCGGAATGCCGCGACACCGATGTCGAGGAACCCTGGTCCTTGGTGCCTGCGCCGATCCAGATCGCCTGCAGCGATCACCGCCACAGCGTACTCCGGAACCATCCGGACTGGGTCCCACGCCACCCGCTGCCACACCTCGGCGCGCGGCACCCCGGTCAACGCAGGACCGGCAGCACCTGCTGGCGCTGGTGGTCTGGCTGAAGTCTTACCAGCGGCTGGGCTACTTCCCGAAGGTCGAGGACGTGCCGTCGGCGGTGGTCCGGCAAGTGCGGGACGCCCTGGGGCTGGCCGGGGACGTGGAGCTGGAGCAGGTGGCAGACCGGACGGCCAAGCGGCACCGGGAGTTCGTCCGGGCCAGGATAAAGGTCACCTACGACGCGGTCAGGGTACGGCAGGTCGCCGAGCAGGCCATCCGCAAGGCGGAAGCCGCCCACGCGCTGCGAGCCGGTGAGGCCCGCGCCGCGGTGATCGCGCGGCCGGTGCTCTACGCCGCGGTCTGGCGTTCGTCCAGGAACTGCCACCAGGCGCGGGCTCCGTCCGCTGCCGCGCTGGTCACCTGCGCGGGGCCGGCGGCGGTGGCGGCCAGCGCGCTGGCCGTCCAGTCGGCGTGCTCGGCTTCCAGGTCCGCATGCACATCCCAGAACGCCACGCCGGGGCCGGCGATGCCGTAGTGGCGGCGCAACCCGGCGGCTTTCGTCGCGGCGACGGCGGCGGCCTGGGTCTCGTAGGCGGCCAGCACGCCGAGCCCCCGGACCGGGTCGCTGGCGGCCGATGACAGCTGCAACGCCGTAAGAGACCGCGTCGCCGGAGTAGGCGGCGCACCGCGCCGGGCCCCGGCCGCGGCGGCGAAGGCGTCGAACAGGTCCAGGTGCGGCGCCGGGCGGCCGAGCTCGTCGGACAGGTTGGCGTGCACCGCCGCCCGGGCCGGGCCATCCGGCAGGTTCGCCGCGACCCGCCGGAGGACCTGTGGCAACGCCGCCTCGATATGCCGGTACTGCTCGGCGTAGGCGGCCAGCTCGTCCCCGGCCAGCGTCCCCGCCTCCCAGCGGCGGTAAAACGGGTGATCCAGCAGGCGGTTGCCGCCGATCCCCGCCCAGATAAGACCAGCGGCCTGCGCAGCATGCAATGGCATGGCCGCAACGCTAGCATCAGCGGCCCCCAGCACTAGGGGGCACGCCCCCGCGCCGGCGCCGGCGCCTCGCGCAGGTCCGAGGGGCAGGAGCGGGCTGCGGAAACCCCGCGCCCCGGCCAGCTTCTCCGAGGCGTCCGCGAACAGGTTCGCCGGCCACTCCAGCGCTCGCACCGGGTTGGCGGGCCGATCCGAGGGGCTCAGGCGCGGCGGCCGGGGTCGCGGTCTTCCTGCCAGCGCTGCTTGCCGCAGCCGCACCGGGCCCCAGCCAGCACTGTCGTCTGGTACCTCGATCCACACGGTGGCCATGTTCCGATCGTATGTTCGGTACTTGACGGGCACGCCTTGAGGCAGCACCTGCTCATCTGGCCGCCAATGGCAAGATTCCCGTGCTGGCCAGGCTGCTCGGCCGGGAGACCACGTTCTGGCTGGCAAGTGCTTCCGCTGCGGGAGTGTGGGGGGCAGAGGGTCGGCGTAGATCGCGTAGCGACGCCGTAGGCGCTCTTGACGCTGCGTTCGTGACCGGGACAATTGGCAGCGAGGAGAACGCTGCCCCGGATGGGTGAGACGTCCTAGTGGTGCCCGTATCCTGCGCGCGGTCCGGCTGGCGCGGCGGCCCGGAGAGGCCGCACGCCCGGCGTGCCGGGCGGGGGGTCGCGCAGCGGCACGCGCAAGCGGGCCGCCCTTGACGCCGTAAAGAAAGTCTCACAGCATCGGGGGAAGACATCGGGGCATCGGGGGAAGGGATCAGGAAACTGACCTAGCGGGCCCCGCCGCTACCTGTGTTCGCTCCCAACGGGCTCCCAAAATCGGACACCGGGAGCGCGTAATACAAACGGCAGGCCACTAGTATCCAGCGCCTGAAATTCGTGCTAAATACGTTGCCAGTGAGTCCAGGATCTCGTCGGCGGTCTTGGTCCAGGCGAATGGCCGCGGGTTGGCGTTCCAGTGCTCAATCCAGGCGCGGATGTCGGATTCCAGGGCTTGCACGCTCTTGTGCACGCCGCGGCGGATCATCTGATCGGTCAAGAAGCCGAACCACCGCTCGACCTGGTTGATCCAGGACGAGCCGGTGGGCGTGAAGTGCAGGCGGAACCGCGGATGGCGGGCCAGCCAGGCCTGGATGACCGGGGTCTTGTGGGTGGCGAGGTTGTCGCAGACCACGTGCACCTCGAGCCCGGCCGGCATGGCCTTGTCGATCCGGGCCAGGAACTTCTTGAACTCCGCGGCCCGGTGGTGGCGCCACAGGGAGTGGATGACCGTGCCGTCGGCGATGTTGAACGCGGCGAACAGGTCGGTCGTCCCGTGCCGGACATAGTCGTGGCTGCGCCGCTCGGGCACGCCGGGCATCATCGGCAGCACCGGCTGGGAGCGGTCCAGCGCCTGGATACCGGACTTCTCATCCACGCACAGCACCACCGCCTTCTCCGGCGGGTGGTGATACAGGCCGACCACATCGACGACCTTCTCCACGAACAGCGGGTCGGTGGACAGCTTGAACGTGCCGGCTGAAGTGCGGCTTGAGGTCGAACTTGCGCCAGATCCGCCCGATCGTGGACTTGCTCAGCCCGGCCCGCTCCGCCATCGAGGCCCTCGACCAGTGCGTGGCATCTTGCGGCATCTCCTCCAGCGTGGCGGTGATGACCTCTTCCACCTTGTCCAGCAGGATCGACGGCGGCCGGCCCGGCCGCGGCTCATCAGCCAGCCCGTCCAGCCGCTGCGCGGCGAACCTGCCGCGCCATTTGCTCACCGTCGCCGGATCGACCCGCAGATCCGCGGCGGCCTGCTTGTTCGTCGCCCCATCCGCGCATGCCAGCACGATTTTGGCCCGCAGCGCCAGCGCCTGGCTGGTCTTCGCCCGCCGCACCCACCGGGCCAGCTGATCCCGCTCCTCGCCGGTCAGCACCAGCTCAGCCACCGGACGCCCCGGCCGGTCATGATCGGCCAGCCCCGCCAGGCCCTCTTCGGTGAACCGCCGCCGCCACTTGCGCACCGTCATCCGCGTCGACCCCAGCTCCGCGGCCACCCGCGCCACGCCCGACCCCGGCTCCGCGCACGCCAGCACGATCCGCGCCCGCTCCGCCAGCCACGGCAGCCTGCCCTGCGACCAGCGGACAAGCTCAGCACGATCCTCCTCGGTCAGCACCAGCGGCACGGCAGCCTGAGTCTGCGACATACCACCAGGCTACAGACTTAACCCACTAATTTCAGGCGCGGGATACTAGATGCCTTGTGACCTGCCTTTTCCCTGTCGAGGTGGCCGGATTTGAACCGGTGGCCTCTTCGTCCCGAACACCGCCACCGCCAGTAAAAGGGCACTGGCAGGCAGTGTATGACCAGGTCACGGTATTTGTACGTGGCCACCTTGACCGCGTCTGACCGCACCCACGGGCATGTGGCCGCTCCCGCTTCGCTCCCAAATCGGACACGCCATCTCTGCGTGAGCTGCCATTGCCGTTCGGATGGACGCTCGAGCGATGAAAGGCGACGAGCTCACCGAATATGCACTCCGGCGTGGCCCAGGTCGAGCGATGACTCGGTGCCCCATTTCGCCGCAGCGAATCCGGACTAGGCCGCGAGGACGGCCACTACCGCCAGCAGGACCGCCTCGATGATAGAGATCACCCGGTCCCGCCCTTTAGCTTCGGCGCCGGAAGCCTCCTTCTCGTCCAGCGTATGAGCCCGATGCTCGGAGATCTCCTTACCGACCTCGCCTGGTGGCGGCCGGTCTCGGAGACGCCGAGCGACTTCATCCCTGATGGGTGATGCGTCGGCACGAGCACACATAGTAATCAGAAAATGGCGGGGCGTGGCCCTGGCAGCTTGGGGGTGATGAGATGAAGACGGTGATCGTAGGCGGAGTCGCGGCCGGTGCCTCGACGGGTGCGCGGCTCAGGCGGCTGGATGAGTCAGCCGAGATCGTCGTTCTTGAGCGGGACCGCTACGTCTCGTTCGCGAACTGCGCTTGCCCTGCCTGGGCCGAGCCGGTCCAGCCAGGGCCGGCACCCTAACCTCAAGGGCGACGCGCTCGCCTGGTTCGCGCGACGCGCTCGCCTGGTTCGCGCTAGCGGACCTAACTGGACATTCCCGAATGTGCCGTGCTCGCGCTGTGCACCAAGGACAGTCCCTCCCGTGATCGATGCGCCGCGGGGATCGTGCCGGTGTGTGCGCTAAACCGGGGCCGTTCCGCACGCATCACGGGGTCATCGCACTCACGTCACTACACCCAACAGAGGTAAGCGATATGGCCAAACAGAAGGACAAGGAAGAGCACCACGCCGTCGGGATCCGGGCGCCGTGGGGGCTAGCGGGGCAGGGGGCCGGGGTCGACCCGGGCCCGAAGATGAAGCGCAAGTCGTACGAGCGGGAGATGAGGGTCCTGCACGGCGAGCTGGTGGCCATGCAGGAGTGGGTCAAGGCGTCGGGAGCCAAGATCTGTATCGTGTTCGAGGGCCGGGACACCGCCGGGAAGGGCGGCACGATCAAGCGGATCACCGAGCGGGTGAGCCCGCGTGTGTTCCATGTGGTTGCTTTGTCCGCCCCGACTGAGCGCGAGAAGTCGCAGATGTACACCCAGCGGTACATCCCGCACCTCCCGGCCGCCGGCGAGGTAGCGATCTTCGACCGCAGCTGGTACAACCGGGCGGGCGTCGAGCCGGTAATGGGCTTTTGCACCCCGGAGGAGACCGAGCGGTTCCTGGAGCTGGTGCCGGGAGTGGAGAAGGCGATGGCCGATTCGGGGATCTTGCTACTGAAGTACTGGCTCGAGGTCGGCGCCGACGAGCAGACCCAGCGCCTGGAGAGCCGCATCAACGATCCGCGGAAGATCTGGAAGCTGTCGGACATGGACCTGAAGTCCTACAGCCGCTGGTACGACTACTCCCGGGCCCGCGACGCGATGTTCGCCGCGACCGACACCGCGTGGGCGCCCTGGTACATCGCGCACACCGACGACAAGAAGCGCGGCCGGCTCAACATCATCAGCCACCTGCTCAGCCAGGTCCCCTACAAGCCCCTCGCCCACCGGGACATCAAGCTGCCCAAACGGCAGCGAGCCGACGGCTACGTGGAACCGGACCTGCCCTTGCGGCACATCCCGACCCCGTTCTAGTGCAGCCCTCTGGGTCCGCCCTCGGCGCGCTGCTGGGGGCGGGTTGCGCGAATTAACCGTTTCGCCACGATCGCTCCCGCAGCAGAGGTCATTGCCCCTGCTGACAGAGGCATTCCTACGACAGGCGCTCCCAAAATCGGACACTAGAGGCAGGCGAAACGCGAACCGCAGGTCACCGGATGCTCTGTGACCTGCGGATTAGTTGGTCGGGGTGGCCGGATTTGAACCGGCGGCCTCTTCGTCCCGAATTAGGCCCTGGAAGATCGCCGACCTGCTGGTTGCGCCAAAGACACAGGTCAGAGCGTTGGCTTGGGTTGGTCTGTGATGGCGTCCAGAGGTCTCAATCTCAAGATCGTCTCCAGGATTTCTCCAGAAACCGATCGCCATATGCTCAGCGCCGGGTGGGCGGATGAGACCTTACGATCTCAAGCGCTGGTCTCAAGCGCTGGTCTCAAGCGCTGGTGTCCAGCCTCAGGACATACGAATGGCGTGTCTCGAGACATAGGAATACCCAGCCGTCACGTTCTGTGGATGTCGAAGGCACGTCTAGTCATCACCGCTGTCATCACCGAGCACCGCAGCCAGTCGGAGGTAGCCCGGGCCTACGGGGTCTCCCAGGGCTGGATCTCCCGGCTGGTGGCCCGCTACCGGACCGAAGGAGAAGCGGCGTTCGAGCCGCGGTCGAGGCGCCCCCATACGAGCCCGGCCGCGATCGCGGACACCACCGCTGAGCGGATCGTCGCCCTGCGCAAGGAACTCGCCGGGAGCGGCCTGGACGCCGGCCCGGACACGATCGCGTGGCACCTGGCCCACCACCACCAGGTCCGGGTCTCACCAGCGACGATCAGCCGGTACCTGGCCCGCGCCGGGCTGGTGACCCCCGAGCCCCGCAAGCGCCCCAAATCGTCCTGCCTGCGGTTCGAGACCGAACAGCCGAACGAGTGCTGGCAAGCGGACTTCACCCACTACCCGCTGGCGGACGGGACCGGGACGGAGATCCTGACCTGGCTGGATGACCACTCCCGGTACGCGCTATCGGTCACCGCCCACACCCGGGTCACCGGCCCGATCGTGCTGGCCGCGTTCCGCGCCGCTGTCGCCGCCTATGGCGCCCCCGCCTCCACGCTGACCGATAACGGGATGGTCTTCACCACCCGGTTCTCCGGCGGGCGGGGCGGCCGCAACGGCCTGGAAACCGAACTCCGCCGCCTCGGGATCACCCAGAAGAACGGCAAGCCGAACCACCCCAGACCCAGGGCAAAGTCGAACGGTTTCAGCAGACGGCCAAGAAATGGCTCCGCGCCCAGCACCCCCAGCCCGCCACGATCGCCCAGCTGCAGGCTCTCCTTGATGCGTTCACCGGCGCTTACAACCACCAGCGGCCGCACCGGTCCCTGCCCCAGCAGGCCACCCCCGCCACCGCCTATAACGCCCGGCCCAAAGCCGTCCCCGGCAACCGCAGCGCTGATGCCCACAACCGGGTCCGCCGCGACAAGATCAGCAAAACCGGCAACGTCAGCCTGCGCACCGGCGGCCGCCTGCACCACATCGGCATCGGCGGCACCTACGCCGGAACCCACGTCCTGCTCCTCGTCCAGGACCTGGACATCCGCATCCTCAACGCCGCCACCGGCGAACTGCTCCGCGAACTGACACTCGATCCCACCAGGGACTACCAGCCCACCGGCCGCCCACCCGGCCCCGCAAAGAAACAACCCGGCACCTAATGCAGGTTCGGGGCTATTCCGATCTCTTGAGAGATCACAGTCTCAAGCGCTGGGATTCGAACCCACGATTACGCTCACGCGCCATAGCGGTTTTCAAGACCCGTAGGTAAACCGCGCTGACCTGCATAGATGCCAGGTGCGGCTCGTAGCTTCGGCACGTATTCGGCATGATCAAGGTCCCCAGTGCCCCCAACCCCAGCCACCTACCGACGCGCGGCGCGCGGATGGCCCTCGTTGATCTTCCCGGAGCCGGAGCGCCCCCGCCGGAGGCGTTACGGCCGTTCGTTGCTCGTTATGACCCGTCTCACGTGCGTTTACCTCCTCTTTGACGGTCTCAGTTCGTCGCGAGCACCTCAGCGTCCGGGGGGCGGGCATCTTCCCGGAACGGTCACGCCTCTCGTGTCTCGCCCTGTTCCTGGTAAGAGGGCCATGCAGGCGTAGGGTGAAATCTTGGTCGACTATCGTTCGTGGGCGGCCTCGGGGCGGGGCCGCGACCCGGCTGCAGTGGAGGCCAGGCATGCTGGCAATTCGGGCGGAGCGCGCCTTTGACGGTGAGCGCCTCTTGCGAGGAGGCGTGGTCGTCTTGCTGGATGAGGGACGCATCGTCGCAGTGGGGCGGGATGCCACGGTCGTGCCCGCCGATGTGCGCGTCGCCGACTTCCCGGCTGCCACGGTGCTTCCCCGGGTTGGTTGACGCCCACGTCCACCTCTGCGGTGACGGCCGGCCGGGTGCCCTCGATCGGCTCCCCGCGTACGACGACGACGGGTTGACCGGGGTGATCCGCAGTTCGTTAACGGGTCAGCTCGCCGCCGGTGTGACGTCGGTTCGCGACCTGGGTGACCGCCGGGCGGCGGTGCTGGACTGGAGGAGGCGCGCCACTACGTTGACCGGCCCGGAGGCAGTGGCGCCGACGATCGTGGCATCGGGCCCGCCCATCACCAGCCGCAACGGGCACTGCGCGAACATGGGGTACATCTCCTGCGCGATCCGGACCTGGCGCGGGGTGAGCTTTGGCTTCTGCCCGCCGGTGCGGCCGCGGGCCCGGGCGGCGGCCAGCCCGTCCATCGTTCGCTCGGACATCAGGGCGTGCTCGAACTCGGCAATCGCGCCGAGGATCTGGAAGAACATCCGCCCTACGGCGGTGGAGGTGTCGATGCCCTGGTCGAGCACCACCAGGTCGATGCTGCGGGCCTGGAGGCCCTTGGACAGGTCGATGAGGTGTTCCAGCGAGCGGCCGAGCCGGTCGAGCTTGGTCACCACGAGCTGGTCACCGGCCCGGGCGACCAGGAGTGCCCGGTCCAGCTCGGGCCGGCGGGCCAGCTTGCCGGAGGCCTTGTCGATGAACACCTGGTCGCACCCAGCGGCGACCAGGGCGTCGTGCTGGGCGTCGGGGTTCTGGTCGCGGGTGGACACCCGCCCGTAGCCGATCTTCATGGCCCGGGACTGTACCGGTAACCCCCGACAGCGTGACGAAGCTGCGGACACGGCATGCGGACATCCGGCTCCTGCGGAAACACCCCACCGGCGAAGGGTGTCTGCGAACGATCGGTACCGGACACCACGGCCACTGTTCTATTTCATCTCCCTCTGGGGGCCAGAAGGTCTTTCAGAGCTGCCTGATAAGCTCCGCGCGCTTGGCCGCGTACTCCTCGTCGGTCAGCAGTCCTGCCGCGTGCATCTCGCTGACCTGCCGCAGCCTGTCAGCGATGGCCACATTGGGCTCAGGCGCGTCGGCGGGCGGCTCTTCCTCACCGAAGTAAGCCCGTGCCTTTGCTAGATTGTGGTCAATTATTTCCTGTATCCGAGCGGCCCTTTCGGGGTCCGCATCGCGCATCATGTTCCGCCAGGAAGCGACCATTCCATCCGGCGCTTCCAGCTCAGCCACCGTCGGGTGCCCCGGCACGGCGATGGTGCAGCCCGGCGGCCGTCCGCGCTCGTCCTCCTGGCGGTCCCACCGGAGCGAGGTGGTCTGGAAGCGGAATCCGCGCCCGCCTTCGGGATGCTGCTTGCCGCATGTCCAGCACTCCAGCGGTGTGCGGTTATCGGAGCCGAGCGGCACCCGGTGGAGGTTAACGCTGCCAAATTCGCCCTTGATACGCGGCATGCGGCAGTACTTGGTGTCGGGCGCGAGGCCCGATCCTTCTTCATGAACGACAGTGCGCGTCCCGTACGCCTGACCCGGCTCCGCAGGCTTCTGCCCATATGACGGGACGGTCACGCTGGGCTGCAGCACGGAGGCCAGCGAGTGCTCGTACCTGCCGCCCGCACGCCTGATCTCGGCGTCGCTCTTGCCTTCCACCGCCGCCAGGATCTGACGCTGGTTCCGCTGTTTCTTGGAGTTCGGGGCCACCGCTCCGACGGTGGCCACGTGGAGTGCTTGCTTCCTTATCAGTCCCGTCTCTCTACCTCCGCTTCCGTGGGATGGCAGCCCGCCACTGACATTTTCTGCCTGGTCGTGAACTGGCCTCATAGGGCATCTGCCCTAGTCCCGCCAGGTGCGTACTAGGGCAAGCACCGTACAGTTGGGCGTGTCATGGCAGGGCCGAACGTCACCTCACTCATACTGTTTCGACGCCTTCAGCCGGGCGCACTGGTCCGCGAACAACCACCGCGGATCCACCAAGGGCATGCCCCCGCCCCTTACCGGCCCGGCGGCCACGGGCAGCATGATAATGGGCCATTATCACCCCTATGGCCGGACCCGGCCAGATAGCGCCGGAGATTCCCTGCCGCTTACCGCCGAGGGCGGCAGTTCCGCTGTGTTCTCAGGAGTCATGCCGGGACTTTGCTCCTGAGGATGCCCGTTCTCACCTGGGCAGCGCGGGCGCAGGCTCAGGTGAGTCGGCGGGAGAAGCGAGCCGCCAGTCCGCGCCGGCCAGGCGGATGGCACGGGCGTCGCCGCGGCCGTCGCGCGCCCGGCCGAGCCGGGCGCTGACGAACTCGCCCGGGCCCGGCCGGGGCAGGCCCAGGGCCGAGGCGAGCACCTGGTCGCCGGCGTAGTCCCCGAAGATCACGATGCCCTCGGCCTGCAGCTGGTCGCGCGCTCCGCCGCCGCCGCGGACCCGTTTCATGTAGTCGTCCTGCATCGCGACCGTGGCCACTACGGTGCGGCTCACCCGCATCCGCTGCGCCCGCCGGAACAGCTCGCTGACCCGCTTCTGGCCCGAGGGCAGCGCGAAGATCGCCGCCACGTCCCGCTCCGGCAGCCTGATCAGCGCGTTGTCCTGCAGCGGGGCGCGGTGGTGCAGCCGGTGCACGGCCGTGCGGCCGCGGGCGCTGAGGGCACGCCTGAGGTCCCGGTTGGCGGCCGCCCGCAGGTTCCCCGTGCTGGCCCGCAGCAGGCCCGCCGACCAGGTGCCGTCCTCGTCGCTGGCCTGGACCAGCAGCAGCAGCTTGCCGGCGGCCTCGGGCGGGATCATCCAGCCGCCCAGCCGGCCGGAGAACTTGCAGTCCACGTCCGCGCCCGCGATCGTGTAGTCCAGTGCCGTGCCGTCGGCCAGCCCCAGCCCCAGCGCCCGGGCCAGGGCGATCTCGACAAGGGTGCCGGCGTGCGTCTTCTCGGTCTTGTGCAGCTGGTCCCAGCGGTAGCGCCCGGTGTGCTGGCCGTCCAGCAGCACGTCGAGCGCGCCCCGGATGACGCCGGCCATCCGGACGCCGCCGGGGTCAAGAGCCGCCAGCTCGGCGGCCGCCGCGGCTAGCTCCCCGTCCCCGGCGGCCGGGCCGGGCTGCAGGCCGGGCAGCGAGGCCTGCCCGATGACGGCCACGGCAGGGCGGGCTGACCGGGGCGGGAGCCGATGACGGCATGGAAGTCTGGCCCCGCCATCACCAGGCCCGGTTCGCGTGCCGCTGGGGTGAGCGGGTGCGCCTGCCCTAGCTGCCCGGCCACCGGGTCCACCGCCGCCCATCCCTTCAATCCGCCTGATTGCCAGATAACCAGGAATCGAACCAGGCCCGCCAGGTAGCCGCCGCCCAGCTCACGCCGTACCGCCATCGCCCATCGTGCCAGAAAACGGAAGTTATCCGGGAACTCTGGGTTCAGGGATGAAGGTCCGTTCGGCCGAGCGCGCGATGATCCGGCAGCAGCCGGCCGGAAGATCCCTGCCGCCGTGCACACAAGTTTGAACCAAATTGACCCGTGGTGCAGGCGAGTTCAGGACACTCGGCGAATCCAAGTCCTCTGCACGCAAGAGCGAAGCCCCACGTCAGTCATGCAGACGACGACTTCGGACATTGACAGAGCGACTTCGCCGGTCGTCTCACAATCGTTCGTTTATCTCACACGTGAGAAGCGGTCATCGCGGAGGTCGGAGGCAGCACGTCGCGCCTGGGCCGGGAGGAACGTGGATCTGTCTCCCAACAGGTAGGCCGGTCATTCCGAGGCACCAGCGAGCTTCTCCTGCTCTTCTTCTTCTTCTTCTTCTTCTTCTGCTGCTGATCGGGGCGAGCCAGCGGGTCCAGCTCCGGCTACCGTTGGGGGATCCGGTTCCCGTTTACGGTGTTCTCGAGCTGGGACGCGAACGCGTTGGCGCTTCGGGTACTCACATAGTGCGTCACCGCGTTATAGAAGCCCTCCTCGAGCTGCGGGCTCACTCCCTCGCCGTGGGCGATCGAGAGCAGCACCGGCGAGGTCCAGAAGGCCGCGGCGGAGGCCCGCTGATAGGCGGACAGCGACGAAACGTTGACGTCGCGCACAACCGGGATCGACCCTTTCGCTAGGTGAAACGCCAGTTGGGTGGAGGGCTCATCGATGTCAGAGAGGAACGCGAGCGCGTTCCTGGCGTCCTTCGCCTTAGTGGCGGCTACGAACACGTCGACCACTGCGAGGAAGCTCCCGTTGGTGCCGGGAAAGGTGGTCACGCCGAAGTCCCTGCCGTCCTTGGCGCCGTCGGCGGTGAGCTCGCCGAAGGCAGAGTCGTTCATCGATTCGAACGCGCAGCCGCCGGCCGCGAGCTTCCTCGTGGCTTGATCCCAGGTGAGCCCCGCTCCTTCCGGGTCCGCGTAGTCGAGCACGTCGCCGAAGCGGCTGAGCGCAGTCCGGGCTTGGTTGCCGCGCCAGTCGAATTGGTCGCCGACGACGTCCGTCCACCCGCGCGGCCCGATCGTGCTGAGCAGCGTGTTCTCGAACAGCTCGACCGTGGTGAACGGGTCTTTGGCCCCGAGGCAGAGCGGCACGGCTCCGGAAGCCCTGACCTTCTTGAGGTCGGTCAGGAACTCGCCCAGCGTGGTGTGGTTCGAGGGAGGGGCGACGCCGGCCTTGGCCAGCAGCTTCAGATTGAAGAACAGGACGTTGCTGCGGTGCGCTCCCGTCGGCACCCCGTAGGGCTGTCCGTCGGACATCAGCGAGTGAAGGATGGTGGCGTTCATCTCCGTTCGCAGGTGCTCACGCGCGAAGATCGAGGCGACGCTGCGGACCACGCCGTTGCTCGCGTAGGCCTGGAGCGATTTGCCGGCGAACGTCTGCCAGACGTCGGGCGGGTCGTTCCTCTGCAACCGCTGTGCCAGCGCGACGATCGCGTTGGAGCCGGCGCCGCCACGGATAGCGCCGTTGATCGCGTGCACGCCAGGATTCGAGTCACGGAAGGCGGCGAACAGGACGCCGAGCGCCTTCGCCTCGGAACTGGAGGTCCACCAGGACACGACCTCGAGCCGACTGGTGCTAATCGTGGCGCTGGTGGGCTGGTTGCCGCCGCACGCGCTGAGCGTCAGCGCGAGGGCCAAGACGGCGACGGCCGCGAGGCGGCCGATCACGGGACTCCCCCGGCCTCTCCTGTGGCCGGCGCGGGCAGCGCCGGGCCGCCGTCGCGGGCCGCCGCGCCCGCGATCACGCTCGGGCGCGCCCCCAGGTCGTACAGCGCATACAGTCCCACCACCGCGAAGCAGGCCGCAGGAACGACGAACGAGATCGCCGGGCTCGTCGCGTCCACGAGCTTGCCCTGCACCAATGGCATGATCGCGCCGCCCACGATCGCCATTACGAGGCCGGCAGCCCCGAACTTCGTCGCCGGTCCGAGCCCCTCCAGAGCGACGCCGTAAATCGTCGGGAACATCAGGGACAGGCAGAAGGACAGCGCAACGACCGCGATCACCCCGGCCAGATTCGGACTCAACATCGCGAACGCGCACAACAGCACGGCGAGGAAGGCGAGCACCGCCATCACCTTGGCGGCGCGGATGCGACCGATGACCCAGGTCATCAGGAACCGCGACCCGAGGAAGACCAGCAGGCTGAACTGCAGGTAGATTGCGCCCTTCTGGAGGCTCCCGCCCAGGGCCTGACCCACGTACAGGATCAGGTAGGTCCAGGTGCACACCTGGGCCCCCACGTTCGCGAATTGGGCGACGACGCCGAAGCGGTAGCGCCTGCTCCGCCAGAGGACACGGAATAGGCCTGTTGTGCCCCCCGCGTATGGGCAGGCGTCGGGGAACTCCTCGACGATCGGCGGCACCTTCTTGACTGCGATGGCGATCGCGATCACGAGCAGGACCAGGGCGAGGCCCAGATAGGGCCCCATCACTGCCCCGAGCTCACCCGCCCGGATCGTGCGCAGCTGGGCCGGGCTCAGCGACGAGACGTCGACCGGGTCGGAGAGGTGGGGCAGGATCAGCGTCGCGGCCAGCAGCACGCCGATGTTCGTGCCCACCGGATTGAACGCCTGGGCGAGGTTCAGCCGGCGCGTCGCCGTGGCTTGCGGGCCGAGCGACATAACGAACGGGTTGGCCGACGTTTCCAGCAGCGAGCAGCCTGCCGCCAGCGTGAACAAGGCGGCGAGGAACGCCCCATAGGCCATGATCTTGCTCGCCGGGTAGAAGAAGAATGCCCCCAGTGCCGCGAGCAGAAGCCCGGTGAGAATGCCCGCCTTATAGCCGAAGCGCTGGTTGATGAACGCCGCCGGCAGCGCGAGCAGGAAGTAGGCGCCGAAGTACGCGAGCTGTACGAGCGAGGCTTCGAACGTGCTCATCTCGAAGATGCGCTTGAATCCAGCCACCATCGGCGTGGTCATGTCTGCCGCGACGCCCCAGGCGGTGAAGCAGCAGGCGAGGGCGATGAACAGCACCACCATGCGCTTGCCGATCAGGGGCCGGCTCTGCGCGGGGTGCTCGGCAGCGGAACTCTCGGCTGCTGTGCTCACGGATCTCCCCTCGAGTGGATCCCGGCGCCGGCGATGCCTTCGAAGGTGCGCCCGCCGCCTGGTGGCACCGGGCCGGACTCCATACCGCCGCCCTGTCCGGCCCCGACGCGCTCCGCGAGTCTCATCTGACGGGCGGCGGTGTTCCAGCGGCGCTCGCGGGCAGCGCCGGATCCCCATCCGCACACCGTGCAGGCACACTGGAACGCCGAGCGGGCGAACTCCAGCGCGAACCGATGTGGATCAGAGCTCATCACGACGATCGTACCGGTCGGGCACGTACTCGCCCAGACCCTCCTTCCAGTGCGCGGTGGCCGGCGCGAGCCCAGCGCGGCCGAACCCGTCAGGCGCCGGATAGGCGTAGAAGGCCGCCTTGCCGTACTTCGGGGTCCCCCGGGGCCACCAGCCCACCGCGACCTCCTGGGAGTCCATCGCGTTGCGCATGATGAAGTCGTCAGACGGCGGATTGGCCGGCGCACCGCGGATCCGGCCTGAAAAGTGGTAGTACAGACCCTCCTCCGGTGTTCCGGTGTCCCGGGGAGTCCGCAGGGCGCCTCGGTGGCGCCGCGCTGGGCCTGGCGCTGGAGGGCCCGGTCTTCAGGCCGTGCGGCCCCGCCTGGCGCGGTCCAGGACCCGGTAGAGGTGCGGCCGGAATACGGCAGAAACGGGCCGTGTAGCCCGGAACCCTCCTCTGAGCTGGGGACTGTGACCTTGGTCAGTGCCGCGGTGGGGGTCGCGCCGAGCCTGCCAGCGGGTGAGGGCGTCGGGTGTGCCGCTCCGTGTCCGAGCAGAAGTCCCCGCGTAGGCCGGTCGTGCTCTCGGGTTGGGACGAATCCGCGCATCTGGGCCGGAGCGCCGCCCAGCGCCCGCGACGTGCTCGGGTTCGTTCCTTTGCGACAGCGCCGATGTCGACGGCCGGCGCGGCTGCTCTGGTGGAGGAGCAGCGGTCATCGCCGCTTGCTGGGCGCGCGTTCTTCGGAGAGCGAGCATGAGCCGGCACGGGTTGCGCGGTCGCCTGAGCGGGGTGACCGACTGGACACAGGCCTCCATCGGTACGCGCTCAGTGGATCTGGGACACATGCGCTGGAACCTCGCGATCAACTACGGCATCGAAGCTTGCGACGAATTCCTCGCGCGCTATGTGCGAGAACCGTCCGCGTCGCATCTCAGGCACCTGGCCCGGCTGCCAGAGCGGCGTCGACCTCGGCTCGAGTCGGCGGGTCGGCACCCGGCCGGGAGCAGGTGATCGCGGCTATCAGAGCCGCTGCATCGACGACGCTGCCGAGCGTCGCCTCGTCGATCGCCGCCAGCGCCTCACGGCGCGCGCCGCCGACCAGGTCGGCACGGTGCAGCCCGTCGAGCAAACCGGCGGTGAAGGAGTCACCCGCGCCAACCGTGTCCACGAGATCGATCGGCACCGCGCCTCGGCGCAGCTCCAGGCCCGCGGAGACGGCGAAGACGCCTTCGCCGCCGCGGGTCACGACGACCAGGGCGGGTCCCGAGGCGAGCCAGCCCTGCGCGACGTCCTCATCGCGCCGGTCGGGGTAGAGCCAGCGAAGGTCCTCGTCGCTGGCCTTGACGACATCGGACAGTGCGACGAGACGCTCGATGTCCGGTCGGACCCGCGCCGCGTCGCCGAGCAATGCGGGCCGCACGTTCGGGTCGTATGAGACGGTCACCCGACCCCGCTTGTGCTCCCGCTCCACAAGGTCGACGACGTTCGCTTTGCCGGGTGGGAGGACCGTCGCCAACGAACCGGTGTGCAGACAGCGTGTCTCAACCGGGAGGGGCGCCAGCTCCCCCACATCCCAGTCGATCCGGAAGTCGTAGGAGGCGATCCCCGCGGCGAGGGTCGCGATCGCCAGGCTGGTCGACACACCACCACCCGGGCCTCCGTCGACCCGGACGCCGCTGGCTTCCAGGTGCGCCAAGATCATCTCTCCGAACGCATCCCGCCCCAGACGCGTCTTGAGCGTCACCGGGACGCCCAGCCGGGCCAGACCAAGCGCGACGTTTGCCGGGCTGCCACCCGGATGTGCGGAAAATGTCCGATCGCCGCGCTGCCCGACCAGATCTACGAGCGCCTCCCCAACGACAACGAACATCCCTTCACCTCACTTGACGAGATCGCCGGACTTCCCGCGCGCCGCCGCACGGGACGAGCCCGGGCGGGGCCACGCTCGCGCATCATAGTGTCGCTCCTCACCGTCCGGCAACGAGATTCAGCGGTGGGCCCGGCGGGTAAGAAGGGGCCATGAGCGATCAGGACCGCCCGCTCTTCCTCGTAGTCACGATCAAGCCTCGACTGGACCGGCTCGAGGAAGCCGAGGCGCAGCTGCAGTCGATGCGCCGGAAGACCCTCACCGAGCCGGGGTGCATCTTCATGCACCTCGTGCAGCCTCAGGACGACCCGGATACCTGGGTGACGCTCGAGATGTTCCGCTCTCGCGCGGCCTGGGACGAGCACATGCGCCAGCCCTACAACACCGAGGGAAACATCATCCTCGAGGATCTGCTGCGCGAGCCCTCAGACCTGCGCCTGTTCGACGAGAAGTAGGTCCGGCGCGGCGGCGCCGGCGCATCAACCCGGGCCAATGCTGCCGACCCGGTGAGCCTGGAGGGGAGGTCCCGGATGGGAGAGACCGTGGCGCAGACGCAACCGCAGGACGAGCGTCCACAGGACAAGGCCAGGTTTGTCTGTCGAGGCCTCACGGTCCCGTTCATTCTGCTCGCCGCTTCGCCGTGTGGGGATCGGCCGCCAACCTCACCGACGTGATGGTCGGGGTGTTCAGGCACATCTTCGTCGTCTCGAACGCGCGGTCGGCACTGCTCCAGACCGCGTACTTCACGCTCGCGATCCCCGCGTCCTTCATCAACAGGCGGTTCGGCTACAAGACCGGCGTGCTGACCGGGCTGGGAGTGGCCGCGGTCGGCGGGCTGCTTTTCTTCCCGGCGAGTAAGCTGCTCGCGTTCGCGCCCCTCCTCGGCTCCCTCTTCGTGCGGCAGCCGGGCTGTCGATCCTAGCGGTGGTTGTTAACTCGGGATGTAGAGGGGCAGGCCGCAGCCTGCCTCGAGGGATGTCATCAGCGCTTGCAGCTGGCGGGCCGGGGGCGCGTTCGACCATGCTGCCCACCAGCGCCGCAGCGTGATCCACGGAGCCAGCCAGGCGCGCACGGCCCGGATTGCCCGGGGCCAGCACGGCGGCTGGGACGGCCCGCGACCCCGGGCCCCCCTCTCTCCGCCGGCAGCGCCTGGAGCCGGCGGCGTGGCGGGTGAGGGCACCGGATGGGCGAACCAGGCGTCCCAGCAGAAGCTGAACGCGCCGTTGACCAGGACCTGGTGGCATCGGATGGCGATGTCGGAGCGCGAGAGTCTTCGCGGCGCCCGAGCAGGCTTGCGAGTTTGAGGACGACCAGGCACGCGCGACTCTCGACCGTGATTCGACCGCTCCGCCGGAAGAGAGCAGCAGTGGGCAGTTCAGACGTGTCGGCGCTTGCCCGGTCCGCCGGGGATGCGTGCTCAGCAAGCAGCGACCGCTGCCGCTCTCGCACAAGAGCAGGCGCGTCGCTCATCCGAGTCGAGACTGCCGCAGTACCGGGTGCCGGTAAGGAAGCTGCCAGGAAGCGCAAACGGGCGGTGTTCCCGCTGGCAGAGACCATGATCGAGGAAGCCGTGAACGGGCGTCAGCGTGCTGCCGGTTTTGATGGGTGGCGGCACCTCGGAGTATCGACAAAGCAGCGAATCGGGTGATACCGGACGTGCGGCCTACCCGAAACAGCCGAAGTGCCGTTGCCGTTCGCCGATGCGGAACTCTCCGATCCAGGTGGCGGCTGGTGGTTCTTTCCTTACCGGCAGGCCGACACGCGCGGACGCCGTGCCGTCAGGGACAGGGCGGCCGGCGTCGTCGACGCACTCGGCGATGCAGGTGTCGCTGGCGAAGGTACAAACCCCGCCGCCGGGCTCACTGTGGCCAGCCAGTCCCTCGGTCGATACGAACATGTTGATCACGGGGACGCCGAACGCCGCACTTATGGCCTCGCCATCCTCCGCGGTGAGCATCTCGGAGATCGCTGTGACTGCCCGCAACCGCAGCCGTCCCGCGCTCTGCTCCCTGGCAAGTTCGGCCCGCGTTGACGGTCAGGACCCGCATCAGTACGGCCAGACCCAGTCGCGGATCTCCGGCGCGTCCTCGCCGTGGGCGCGGGTGTAGGCAACGGCATTGAGCCGGCTGTCGGTCATCAGCTGGCGGAGGTGGCCGGCCCGGGCGGCCAGCCCCGGGACCCGGTCGATGACGTCGATCACGAGGTGGAACCGGTCCAGGTCGTTCAGCCGGACCATGTCGAAGGGCGTGGTGGTGGTGCCCCGCTCCTTGTACCCGCGGACATGCAGGTTGTCGTGCCCGTGCCGCCGGTAGGCCAGCCGGTGGATCAGCCACGGATACCCGTGGAAGGCGAAGATGACCGGCTGGCTGACCGTGAACAGCGAGTCGTACTCCGCATCCGACATGCCGTGCGGGTGCTCGCTCTCCGGCAGCAGCCGCATCAGGTCGACGACGTTCACCACCCGGACCTTCAGCTCCGGCAGGTGCTGGCGCAGCAGATCGACGGCGGCCAGGGTCTCCAGGGTCGGGATGTCGCCGCAGCAGGCCATCACGACGTCCGGCTCACCCGGTGAGTCGTTGCTGGCCCACTCCCAGATCCCGGCGCCGCGGGTGCAGTGGATGATCGCGTCGTTCATCGGCAGCCAGTCCGGCTGCGGCTGCTTGCCCGCGACGATGACGTTGACGTAGTTGCGGGAGCGCAGGCAATGGTCGCCCACCGACAGCAGGCAGTTCGCGTCCGGCGGCAGGTAGACCCGGACGACCTCGGCCCGCTTGTTCAGTACCACGTCGAGGAAGCCGGGGTCCTGGTGCGAGAACCCGTTCTGGTCCTGCCGCCACACCAGGCTGGACAGCAGGTAGTTCAGCGAGGCGACCGGCCGGCGCCATTCGATCCGGTTGCAGGACTCGAGCCACTTGGCGTGCTGGTTGAACATCGAGTCGACGATGTGGATGAACGCCTCGTAGCAGTTGAACAGCCCGTGCCGGCCGGTCAGCAGATACCCCTCCAGCCAGCCCTCGCACTGGTGCTCCGACAGCACCTCCATGACCCGGCCGTCCGGGGCCAGGTGGTCGTCGGTGGGGAAGATCTCCGCGTCGAAGGCCCGGTTCGTCACCTCGAACACGTCCTGGAGCCGGTTGGAGGCCGTCTCGTCCGGTCCGAACAGCCGGAACGTCGCCGGATTGCGCTTGATCACGTCCCGCAGCCAGCGGCCGAGCGGCCGCGTGCCCTCGGTCGCGCCGGCGCCCGGCCTATCCACCTCGGCCGCGTAGGCGCGGAAATCCGGCAGATCGAGATCGCGCAGCAGCAGGCCGCCGTTGGTGTGCGGGTTCGCGCCCATCCGCCGGTGGCTGCGCGGGGCCAGCGCGGCCAGTTCCTCCTCCAGGGCCCCGTTGCCGTCGAACAGCTCCTCCGGCCGGTAGCTCCGCATCCACTCCTCGAGCAGGCGAAGGTGTTCCGGGTTGCCGCGGGCATTGGAAATGGGCACCTGGTGGGCGCGCCAGGTGCCTTCCACCTGGAGGCCGTCCACGACCTTGGGGCCGGTCCAGCCCTTGGGCGTCTTCAGGACGATCATCGGCCACCGGGGCCGGGTCAGGTCGCCGTCCTCGCGCGCGCGCCGCTGGATGGCGGCGATCTCCTCGACCACCCGGTCGAGCGTGGCGGCGAGCTGCTGGTGGGCCAGTTCCGGGTCGTCCCCGGTCACCCGGTGCACCGTATAGCCGTAGCCCTCGAACAGGGACACCAGCTCCTCGTCGGGGATCCGGGCCAGCACCGTCGGGTTGGCGATCTTGTAACCGTTCAGGTGCAGGATGGGCAGCACCGCCCCGTCGGTGGCGGGGTCGAGGAACTTGTTCGAGTGCCATCCGGTGGCCAGCGGCCCGGTCTCCGCCTCCCCGTCGCCGACGACGCACACCGCGACCAGGTCCGGGGTGTCGAAGACCGCGCCATAGGCGTGCGACAGCGAATAGCCCAGCTCGCCGCCCTCGTGGATGGAGCCGGGTGTCTCCGGCGCGACGTGAGACGGTATCCCGCCGGGGAAGGAGAACTGGCGGAACAGGCGCCGCATCCCGTCCGCGTCCTGGCTGATGTTGGGGTAGAACTCGCTGTAGGTGCCCTCCAGATAGGTGTTCGCCACGATGCCCGGGCCGCCGTGCCCGGGCCCCGTGACGTAGATCGTGTTGAGATCCCAGTTCCGGATCACCCGGTTGAGATGGGCGTAGATCAGGTTGAGCCCCGGGGTGGTGCCCCAGTGGCCCAGCAGCCGCGGCTTGATGTGCTCCGGCCGCAGCGGCTCGCGCAGCAGCGGATTGCCCATCAGGTATATCTGGCCCACCGACAGGTAGTTGGCCGCACGCCAGTAGGCGTCGATTCTCTCCAGCTCGGTCTTGCTGAGGGGCGATGACTCGGTCACGGTCACGGGCTTCTCCTCGCGATGCGGCTGGGCGACACGGTGGACGGCACCACGTGTCCATGCTTCATTGTGCCGAACCGCCCGTGGATCCGGCCGAGGACCCCCGTGCCGGGGCGTCTGGCCCCCGCGGCAGGCGTTCGCGGCGAGCCTCCACGCCGACCGCATCCGGTCCGGGTAAGGAATCACCGATCCAGGCAGGCTCCGCCTGATACCGCCGAGGTGCCGCTGACCTGGTCTTTCGCTCGCCCGATGCAGATTTTGGGCAAGCTACCGCCGGGACCCGCGGTCGGCCGATCGCCGCCGCCCGCTGCGCCGAAGTCCGATTCGCCATGCGACCGGCTGCGCCACTCCAAAGTGGCTGGTCAGGACACTGCCTGCAGAGTTATGGAGCGGGCGTCCCCGACGCTACGCCTCCCTAAAACTCAGGACAAGTTTCAAAGTGTGCGGGACCGAGGAGCCCTAGATCATTAACCGGGAAATGTGCGCAGCTCATCAGTGGTCGTAGGCGATCAAGGAGCGCTTGACCGGTGCGCCGATCATCCAGTTGTGCCAGATGCAGGCGTTGAGGGCCAGCAGTCGCTGCACGATCCTGGCCCATAGCCCGGCGGGGACGCGGCCGCCGTGGCGTTCGAGGCCGAGCTGGTTCTTCAGCGTCCAGATGATCGCCTCGACCCGCTGCCGCAGCCAGTTCGGGAAGTACCGGGGGACCTTCTCGTCTTTGCGGGCCGGCCGGATCAGGGCCAGGCCCAGGTCGTCGCTGGCGAAGAAGGCCTCGGTCTCCTCTCCGGACAAGCCCTTGTCGGTGACGACGGCGGTGCCGGGCGCCGGGCGGTTAGCGGGCTGGTCCTTGAGCATCTGCCGGGCCTGCTCGCGTTCGCCGAACAGCTTGGGATTGGCCAGGCCGAAGCCGGTGACGGTGCCGTCGCAGGTGCAGATGAGCAGCAGCTTGGCCCCCCAGTACCAGCGCGAGTGGCTGGGGCAGTATCCGTACCCCGCCCATCCGTACAGGTCAGAGCGCTTTGCGGTGACCGCGGACTGGCCGCACGGGACGGGCGTGGCGTCCATCAGCCGCAGCATCTCCGCGCTGCCCGGCGTGTGATCGGCCAGCCATCGCAGTGCCGCCTCCATCAGCGGCGCGAGTGCCTTGACCCGGTCGTTGTACTCGGACTGGCCCAGCAGCCGCGGGAACAAGTGCCCCACCTGCCTGGCCGCGGCGCGCAGCCAGTGCCGCTCGTGGTCAAAGCGCAGCAGCACCTGCGCCACCGCCAGGCACACCAGCTCAGCGTCAGTCACCTCCGGCGGGCGGCCCGGGCCGGACCTGCCAAAGCCGGAAGAAGGAATGATCCGGTCGGTCAGTTCGACGTAAAGTGCGGTCAGGAGAGTGTCCAGGTCGGCGATCACGGGTGGGCTCCAGGGTCCGGACGTGTGTAGACACGCCGATTCTGGACACTCTTCACTAACCCGAAAAATGGACCTCAGCTGGGCGCGCGGCAGCGAACACCCACCATCACGGGCCGGCCAGGGGTCTGCGGGGGTGTTATGGGTCAGGCGGGTTGGCTGTTCCCGGTTCCGCCCGGCTCGGGTCCGGGTTCGGGGATGCGGCAGAGGGTGACGTCGAAGCCGAGGGCGCCGAGCTTGCCGACGTGGTGGCGGACCTGCCGGCTGACCTCGGCGCGGCGCTCGTAGTAGTCCGGGCCGAGGTCCTCATACCGCATGCCGGGGCTGGACAACAGGGCGTGGTAGACCTTCAGCTGGGTGTTGCCGACGGCGACCAGGGCTTTGGCTTTGCCGCGGCGGCGGGCCAGCCGCCGGTAGCGGGCGCCTTCGCGGGTCTGGGTCTTGCCGGCGGCGATGGCGGTCTCGCCGAGCAGGCCGCCGAGGTACCGGTTGCCCTTCTTGGATTTGGCCTTTCCCTTGCGCTTGCCGGAGGAGTTGTCCAGCGGGGTGCGCCCGGCCCAGGAGGCCAGGTGCGCGCCGGTGCGGAACCTGCTCATGTCGGCGCCGGTCTCGGCGAGCGCGTCCTCGGCGGCGCGGCGGCCCCAGCCGGGCATCGATTCGGCCTGCTGCAGCTGCTCCTCATAGGGGGCCAGCAGCCGCTCGATCACCTCCGTTAGCCGGGCGATCTCGGCGTTGACCCGGTCGATGCGGGCCAGCATGGCGGCCAGCAGCGCGGCGTGCGCCGGCGGTGAAGAACTCCGCGCCTTCGAGGGCGGCTTCCAGCTCGCTGATCTTGCGGCGGGCCCGGCGGGCCAGCTGGGCCAGCGCCTTCGGGTCGCGCTCCCCGGCGATGAGGTGGTCCATGATGTCCCGGCCGGTGACCCCGTGCAGGTCGGTGACCACGGATGACAGCTTGACCGCCGCTGATCCGGGCAGCTTTTCCGCGCGCTGTTTCTCCCGGGTGCGCTCATCGGTCAGGTCGCGCCGGTAGCGGGTGTGCAGCCGGATCAGACGGAACTCCGGGGTGGCCACAAAGCAGGAGGTGACCGCGCCGCGCTCAAAGCACGCCGCCAGCCACCGCGAGTCACCCGGGTCGTGCTTGGGGCGGCCGGGCAGGTTTTTGACCTGCTTCGCATCGGCCAGCACGCACTCGAATCCCTCGGCCTCCAGCCGGTAGAACGGGCCCTTTCCAGTAGTCGCCGCTCGCCTCCATCACCACCGCGGGCACCTGCCAGCACCGCAGCCAGTCCGCCAGCGCCAGCACCTCCCGCCTGGTGGTGCCGAAGCTGCGGGTCTCGGCCGCCCGCCGCGCCGGGTCCTTATCCGAGGGCACCCGGATGGTGGCGGCCAGGCCGGCCTTGCCGATGTCGATGCCGCACACCCGGTCCCGGTACAGCGGCTCGTCGGTCACCTCTTCCACGCGTCCCACCTCTCCTGGACTGGGCTGTTAGCCTGCGAGGTGGTACCGCCCGGGGAACCGGGGGCGAGCGGAAGAAACTAACCCGCGTGCTCGAGCGCAACATTGAACGGCCCCTTGGGTGACCGGTTCCCGGCGTCAGGCTGACCCGCGGCCTCCACCGCACCAGAGGAAAAACGACGTCACGGGCGGTACCACCCACTATTTTCACGCCGGTACGGCGCCGCGCGAGCGGTATCTGGGGCTAACCCGGTCACCAGCTACGGGGCGCAGGTCAGTGACGCGCCCAACGCGGGCGCCATGAGTGCGGCCCCGTCGCCTTCGCCCACGGTGATAGCCCGGTACTCGGGGACCAGCAACTGGAACAGCCCGCCTTTCACGGTCAGCGGCGACAGCCCGGCCCTGACCGTGACGTACTCCTACAGCGGCAACCACGGCAGCAACTTCATCGCTGACCCTAAGTCGCCAACCGATGACCAGAGCATCGCCAACGACATCGGCACGGCTGCGAGCCGGACGACCACGCTGTACCCGGACACCAGCGGCGGGACCCAGTACCACCTGTCGATCACGGCTACGGGCAACTGGTCGGTCACGATCACCGAAGCTCCCTGACCGGCCTCTTCACAGGGCCCGCACCCGAGCGCGTATCCGGTGCGCGGTGCGTTTACGCAGGCCAGCCGGTACGGCTGTCACACCGTGTCACGCGGTGCGCTATTCGCTCAATCCAGTACGGCCGGATTCGGCAATGCTCCACTGGCGCTCCGAGCCAACGGTTCCGGAGGTGGTTGGTGCACAGAGACGCTAGCTGCGTAGACCGCGACATCCCACACTGCTTGGTCCATATCTGGTCCATGCGGAACGGACGAGGGCTAGAACCACGTTCGGCCAGAGACAGGGTAATGGCTGGATACGCTGTCCTTCCTGAAAGCGGAAGGTCGGCGGTTCGACCCCTACGCGGGCACTCCGACCGTGCCTGGTGTCTGTTTATCCTCGGCGGAAAGAGCTGAGTACAGTGCTGAGGATGATTGCGCCTGCCGCGCCGAACGTGAGACCGAACGCGATGCCGATGCCTATCGCGGTCCCGCTCGCGTTGGCGAGCAGGATGCCGATCGTCATTCCGATGCCGCTCCCAATGCCGATGAGGACACCTAGATCCCAGCCATTGCGGCGTCCCTGACCAGTGGCCTTGTTGGTGTTCCCCATGTCAATCACCCGCATTCCTCTCTCTGGCAACGTTGCTACCCAAGTGCTCTTCCGGGCAGGGGCGGAGGTCCCCATAGCATCCGGCAAACGGCACCAGGCGAAGTCCGTGCCCAGATATTTCCCGACGCGGCTCTGCTCCCGTCCTCCTGATAGGTGCCGGAATCTTTCCGGGAAGATCACTGCTCAAGGGTGGCGCGCAGCGCCATCACGCAGTGACGCGAGCGCAGCGAGCGCCCTTGACTGTGATCTTCTCCGGTAAGAGGATGCCCGGCGCGAGGAGGACGGCCCGGCCAGCTCGTGCGGCCGTGGCCATTGCGGGCGCGTAACGGCGGGGACCGCCTGCCTGCGGGTGCGGGGCATTCGGCGCGGCGGCGGCGCGCCCGTAGGGCTTCCGCCCGGAAGGGCGCGACAGGCCGCCGCCTGGGAGTCGGCGAACTGGCCCCGCCGCCCCACTCGGCTCCTGGCGGGGGCCTTTTCGCCGGTTTCGCGACGCCTCGATGGTGTCGCGTTTCGCATCTGAGCCTGGCAGGGCCGGGCGTGTCGGCGCGCCGGAGGCGTGCCCTTGAAGCTGTAGAGAAAGTTGTCACAGCACCGAAGGGCACCTGTGCGCCGGACTCCGATTGATCGTTGACAGTGGCTTGACCTGATGCTTGACACCGCCCGCCCGGGCATGCCGTCGTGACGTTGATCGCGGCGGACGGTGGCCGGGCCAACCAGTGTCAGGTCAGACCGCCGGACGCTTTGCGAACCGCTTGATCAGGAATGACGCGACGACAACAACGATCATGGCGCCGATCACCGCGCCAACGATGCCTCCCCAGTCGAACTTCTGTGTGTCGCCGATGCCAAACAGGCCGTGGAAGATCCAGAAGCCGACCAACGCCCCCAACAAGCCCAGCCCCGCCGAGGTCAGCCACGATCTCCAGCCGTGCATGTGCCGGAAGGCATCGTGCGGTATCAGCGCACGAGCGATGGCACCGGCTACAAAGCCCAATGCCAAGGCGGATATGAAACTACCAACGTTCATCCATCCTCCACGCTCCCCATCCCCGCCCATTCTAGCGGTCGGGGCACCTCAGTCCTGCGACGATTCCAGATCGCCGGTTGGTAGCCATCGCGGAGGCACGTAGGGTGGCTGCCGTGATCGGTGCTGTTGTCTTTGACGTTGGAGAATGCCTGGTCAACGAGACCCGTGAGTACGGGGCATGGGCTGACTGGCTGGGTGTGCCACGTCATGTCTTTTAGGCAGTCTTCGGTGCGATCATCGCTCGTGGCCTGGACTACCGGGAGACCTTCCAGGTCTTTCAGCCCGATTTTGACTTGGATAAGGCTCGCCAGCAGCGAGCTGAGCAGGGCAAACCGGAGTGGTTCGGCGAGGATGACCTTTACCTGGACGTGCGGCCTACATTGGCCAGGCTGCGTGATGAGGGCTTGTGGGTCGGCATCGCCGGTAATCAGACCGTCCGTGCGGGCAGTCTGCTCAGGGGGCTTGATCTGCCCGCTGACATGATCGCTACATCGGACGACTGGGGGGTGTCCAAACGCGATCCCGCGTTTTTCCGGCGGATGATGCAAACGGTCCCCGGTACGCCCGCCGAAACCCTTTACGTGGGTGACCGGCTCGATAACGACGTCCGGCCCGCGGCGCACCTGGGGCTGCGGACGGCTCTGATCAAGCGCGGCCCCTGGGCCATAATCCAGCAGACCGATCCGGACGCTGACCGGATACCGACGATGCGGATCGATTCGCTGGCTGAGATACCCGGCAAGATCGCGGCCTTTAATGCTGCAACGTGCTGAGCGTTGCCTGCCAGCCGTAGAGCCGGTCGTCCAGCGCCTGTACGCAGTCCAGCTCGGCCCAGGGCTGGAGGGCCTTGCGCACGTCCAGGACGCGATCCATGCCGGTCGCGTACCAGTTAAGGCCCAGTTGCTCTAGGGCCTGCTCGGCGTATGCGCATGCGGCTTCCGGATTGCGCCCGGCTGCCTCGACGGCCGCCAGGTCACCGAGTATGACGGTGCGCTGCTTATCGTCCGTGACCGGCGCATCGTTCAGCGCAGCGGTCAGGGTTTCCTTCGCCTGCGGAAGATGCTCGGCCTTGAGCTGGGTGTTGCCCTTGAACGCCGCGAGACGGACCGGCGAGAACCAGGTGAACCAGTCCGGTGAGGCATGCTTGTTGCCAGTCGCAAGGACTGATTCGCCATGTTCGATCAGCCGCAGCGCCTCGCGGGTGTGGCCGCAGATCGTTTCGCATTCGGCTTCCACCGCATCCAGCCAGGCCAGGAACTCAGCCGACGCCGGAGCCCGGCGAGCGTAGGTGCGAGCGGCACGCATGCGCTCCGCTGCGTCGTCGCGGTGACTGGCCCAGCCGGGAACGAAGGCTGCGTGCGCCAAGATCGCAGACCCCAGGAGGGGATCATCGGCCTCACCGGCCGCTTGCAGGGCGCGGACGAATGTGGCATCCGCGTCGTCAGGCTGGCGCAGGTCGAAGAACTCGATACGCCCAGCCAGCAGCAGCGTCTCAGCTAGGGCGGTCGCCACAACCTCGTGACTCACACCGGCCATCTCGCCAAGCAAATGCACACCCATCCGAGTGTGCTCGCTAACCGCCGGATGGAGCTGAGTCGGCAGAACATTTGCGTAGAGACGCCGGTAGGCGGCGGTGATGGCCGCATAGTCACTCCCGACTGTAGAGGGCTAAACTACGCGCCTGGCCTTCGACAGGGGCAGCGGGGTCCGTCCGCTGTTCCTGACTGGCTGAGGACGCTGGGCGGCAGCTGCCGCGTCAGGACCGGCCACGGAGACTTCCCATGGTGCCGTGAAGCCGAGATCCCCGACGGGGAGCTGGAGCACCTGGACGAGTAGCCGCTGGTGATCCGCTCGCGGCCACGGCGGAGTGGCTGATTCCCATCGCCGGACCTGGCGAACACTGATCTCCAGGTGCATGTCGATCTCCTGACCGCTGGCGGAGATGGACAGGTACCGCGGCTGCGGCAGGGTCTGGTCCTCGGTGAACATGGCCACCCATGCCAGCCAACATCGAATCGATGTTCTCGGTCCGCCAGATGCCCTGGCACCGCGAAGGCACCATCCTGGCCGACTACCCCGGCTCGTGGGCGGACGCCCGGACCCTGGCCGGGCTGGACTGGGACCCGGTAACCGCCCACGTGTACGCGGTCACCGGCCTCAACCCCGATGGCAGCGAGCACTACGAGCCCGTCCCGGGCTGGAAAACGATCAGCCGCTCCGACACCGGAGCTGTTCTGTCGATCAACAAGGACACCTACACCGTCATCGACCACGGCGAAATGGGCGAGATCGTCGAAGCGGTCCTGGCCCAGCCGAACGTTAAATGGGAAACCGCAGGCGTCCTCGACGGCGGCCGGTCCGTCTGGTGCCTGGCCCAGCTCGATGAGCCCATCACCCTGCCGGGCGATACCAGCCCGACTCTGCCCTATCTGGCCATCACCAACCGGCACGACGGCACCGCCGCCTGCGCCCTGCGCGCGACCGCCGTCCGCATCGTGTGCGCCAACACCTTCCGCGCCGCCGAACTGGAAGGCGAACGTACCGGCACCACCTTCTCCTTCATCCACAAATCATCCTGGCGCAACCGGATCGACGAAGCCCGCCAGGCCGTCACCGGCGCCCGTACCGAGATGCGCCGCTACCAAGAGCTGGCCGCCGAACTGCTGGCCATCTCCATCACCCCCAAGCAGCGGGAACTGTTCGTCACCGAATTCATCCCCATGCCCCCGGCCGGGCTGGTCACCGACCGGGTAGCCCGCAACGTCGAGGAAGCCCGCATGGCGCTGCGCGCGATCTTCGACTCTGCCACCACTGAGCAGGTCGCCCATACCGCCTACGGGCTGGTGCAGGCGGCCGGTGAATACCTCGATCACGTCCGTACCGCCCGGTCCTGGGAGACCCGGCTCAACCGGACCCTCATCCGGCCCGAGCCGCTCAAGCACCGGGCGCTGTCCCTGGTCCGTGAGGTCATCACGGCCTGATTAGCAAGATGCCGGACCGGGGGATGCCCGTCCCCCGGTCCGGCCTCACCACCGATTCCTCATCCGTAACCAGGAGAACCACCCATGGACCCTGATGCCAACATCGCCGCGCAGCGCGACCTGATCGCCCGGCTCCGCGCCGACCCCAGCGACCAGGACGCCCGCACCGATCTCGCCGAACTAACTCAGGCACTGCGGAACTGGCTCAGATGCGGCGGCTTCCTTCCCACCGCTCCGGACTGGATCAGGGTCTTCGCCGCAAGCTACACGCTGCTTCACGCCTGACCCGTCAGCCCGTACGCAAAATGCCGGGCCTGGGGGATGCCCGTCCCCCGGCCCGGCCCACCAGCAGTCCTGCTCCCGTAACCAGCGAAAACAAGGAGAGTGGTATGTCCAAGGCTACCAGCGCGCCGGTAGGCGCGCCCGGACCGCGAACGCTGCAGTTCCGGTCCGCCAGTGATGGCCACCGGGTCATCTACCACGAGCCGATCTGCCCGGCCTGCGGGTCCTTCGACATCACCGAAGCCGAAGTGCCCACCGGGGACGGCATCACCGAAATCGCCCTGTCCTGCGAAGCGTGCGGCACCGCCTGGCCGGTCGCCTGCGTCGTGGACTGGGACACCCCCGCACCCCGGGGGAGTGACCTTGCCACGCCGTAACCGCAACGCACACACGCTCACCATCGACGCCGACAAACTCGCCGACCAGGCCAGCCAGCTCACCGCCGAACTCGGTCGCCTCCACGGCGTCACGGTCTATCTGGCCGATGAGACGCAGGTCCACTACGCCGCGAGCGCTCAGGGGACCGGGAAGTCATCCGGCCTTTTCAGCTACCTGGCCGAATGGATCAGCCAGCATCCCGGCTGCCACGTCAGCTTCGCTGACGCGAAGGCGGTGACCCTCAATGCCCGGTAACAGCAACAGCCGCAACCAGCGGAACAACCCCTACCTGATCGAGGGCTGGGCGGTCGACTTCCACCGCAGCAAAGCAGGCATCGCCTGGCGGTGGCGCACCGACGCCACGACCCCATGCACCGGCCAGCCGTCAAGCTGACCAGCCAGCTCACCCGGGGCGACCGCATCCACCTTGACGGGCTCGGCGGCTTCGCCGTCATCGGCGCTCAGCCGCTCGGCTCCAAGGCGCTGATCCGGCTGGCGTGGGAAAACCTCGCCGTCATCACCGCACGCGATGTGCGGTGGCAGGCCATGACCCTCGCCGATCCCATCTACCTGCACGGCTACCAGCCATGCCCCGAATGCGAAGGCAAAGGGATCATCTTCGCCACCTCGGACCAGCCGCACCCGGTTTGGGACGGCCAGTCAAACCGCTGGGTCACCCCGTGACCCAGCCACCCCCAATCACGGGCAGGGCACCGGCTCGGTGCCCTGCCCGCTGGAGAACACGAGTCTTCACGCTTACATCGTCCTGTCACTGCTCACGGGTGCGCGGACCGAGGAACTCCGGGCGCTCACCTGGTCCTATGTTGACCTCGATAGCAATCCCCCGTTCATCATGGTCTGGCGTTCGGTTCGCGCTGGCGGCGATACCAAGACCAGGAAATCCCGCCACACGCTGAAGCTGCCGCAGCGCTGCGTCGACGTGCTACGCGATCATCAGGAGCGCCTGAATCAGATCAGGAAGGCGGCAGGCAGCAGGTGGCAGGACCACGGCCTGGTGTTCCCGTCGCGAGTCGGCACGCCAGCCGATGCCTCGCACGTCCGGCGGGCCTTCCGCCAGGTCGTCGCGGCGGCGGGGGCCGATCCCCAGGAGTGGACTCCGCGCGAGCTACGGCACAGCTTCGTCTCGCTGCTTTCTGATGCTGAGGTTCCGATCGAGCGGATCTCGCGCCTGGTCGGCCATAGCAGCACTGTCACGACCGAGACGATCTACCGGAAGCAGATCCGCCCGGTGATCGTGCACGGTGCTGACGTCATGGACCGGATCTTCCCAGAGCGGCCCCACCCGGATGCTTAGTTACTCACTTGGTTACTCAGCACCAGCTAAGAGCCAGGCTCCTGCGGGTTATATGCCCTTTGAGCTGGTCGGGGTGGCCGGATTTGAACCGGCGGCCTCTTCGTCCCGAACGAAGCGCGCTGCCAAGCTGCGCCACACCCCGGCTGGTCACGCGAACCGCCTCAGCGAGACTCACCCGACCGGCCCGCAAAGTCTAGCGGATGCCGGGCCCCGCTGCGCACGGCCACGCGATGAGGTCCGGCACCTGCCCGGCGGGAGCCCGGCGGGTCAGTCGTCCCGGGACGGTACCAGCGTGAGCAGGGTCGCCTCCGGGCGGCACGCGAACCGCGCGGGGGCCCAGGGAGAGGTGCCCAGACCCGCGGACACGTGCAGCCAGGCACGGTGCCCGTCGGGAGCGGGTGTGCCTTCGGCCGGGTGCTGGTGCAGCCCACTGACCCGGGCCCGGTCGATCTCGCAGTTGGTCACGAGCGCCCCGTAACCGGGGATGCACAGCTGGCCGCCGTGAGTGTGCCCGGCGAACAGCAGGTCATAGCCGTCGGACGTGAAGCGGTCAAGCATCCGTGGCTCAGGGGCGTGCATGATGCCGAGCCGCAGGTCGGCCGAAGGGTTGGCGGGCCCGGCAATGTAGTCGTAGCGGTCGCGCTTGAGGTGCGGGTCGTGTACGCCGGCCACCGCGATGTCGAGGCCGCCGGCCTTGATCTGGCCGCTCCGGTTGTTGGCGTCCATCCAGCCCGCGCCGGTCAGGGTGTCACCGAGCTTCTGCCAGGGCAGGTCGGGTTCGTGCCGTGGGTACCGGCGCGCGCTCGTTTCCCATAGGTACCGGGCGGGGTTCCTCGGCATGGGCCGGTACAGGTCATTGGAGCCGAACACGAACACGCCGGGCGCCTCCAGCAGCGGCCCGAGGGAGTCGACGAGATAGCGGATGGCGTCGGGGTGCGCGATCGAATCCCCGGTGTTCACCACCAGGTCAGGCTCCAGGCCGGCCAGCGATGCGACCCAGGCCATCAGCCGCTTGCGGCCGGGGGTCAGGTGCAGATCCGAGATGTGCAGGACGCGGAGGGGCCGGGCATCCGCGGCCAGGACCGGCACTTCGGCCTGCCGGAGGGCGAACCAGTTCCGCTCGACGACTGATGCATAGGCCAGGGCGGCACCGGCCGCTGCGGCGCCTAGGGGGAGGATAGCTCGTGCTCGCACCCACCCATGGTGCCACGTCGGGGAGGATGGTTTTCGTGGCTGAACTAAAGGAGCGCCTGCGGACCGACCTCTCGGCGGCCATGCGGGCCCGTGACAACGTACGGATGCGGACGCTGCGGATGGCGCTCACCGCCATCACCAACGAGGAGGTTGCGGGGAATGCGGCGCGGGAACTGTCCGACGACGAAGTGCTGAAGGTTCTGGCCAAAGAGGCGAAGAAACGCCGCGAAGCCGCAGACGCGTTCGGCTCGGCCGGCCGGGCCGAGCAGGCGGCCGCGGAACAGGCCGAGGGTGAGGTGCTGGCCGGTTACCTGCCCGCTCAGCTTGGCGATGAAGAGCTCGCACGTATCGTGGCCGAGGTCGTCACCGAGACGGGGGCGGCAGGCATGTCGTCCATGGGGCAGGTCATGAAGGCCGTCGCTCCGCGCGTCGCGGGACGCGCCGAGGGTGCCCGGGTCGCCGCCGAGGTGCGGCGCCGGCTGACCGCCGGACCGTCTTGACGCGATCTTGGATTCACCCGACGAGTGTCATGAGGATTCAGCCGGGAACATAGCTTCCGCCGGAACAAGCCGGAACAAGGTAGTTACGGACCGAGGGGGAAGGCAGATGGCGGGAAAGTTTGTGCTCAAAAAGGGCTCGACCGGGAAGTTCCACTTCAACCTGGTGGCCGGCAACGGCCAGGTGATCGCGACCAGTGAGGCGTATGAGAGCAAGGCGTCGGCGCTGAACGGGATCAAGTCGGTGCAGACGAACGCGCCGTCGGCCCAGATCGAGGACCAGACCGCGGATTAGACGTTCCGCCCGTCGCTGGCCGGTATCCGCTGTGATGGCGGAAACCGGCCAGCGTCCGGTCAGGCCCGGGCACCCGCCCCGGCCCTAGAAACGGGCCGCCCCGGCCCTAGAAACGGGCCGCCCCGGCCCTAGAAACGCCTCGGACCGGCCGTCGGCGCAGACATCGGCGGTATCGATCAGCGACCCGCCCACCTCAGCGAAACGGTCAGGCTGGGCGAAGGACTCCGCCGTCCGTCTCGTTGCCGAAGGTGAGGGTCCCGAGGGTCGGGGCTGACACGGCACATCCGCTGCTGCCGAGCAGGCGGTACTCCGTCGTTCCTCCGTCACATCAGGGGAAACAGTTTCCTGCCATCCTTGCCCCAGAATCCGGCAACCGAACACCGGCGCCATGGGCACATCCGCTCTCCGGCCAGGGTAAGCCGGAACGGAAAACCAGGGCGGTCACGGTAGCGGTGGCCAGTAGCATCGGCAGGACGGCCGGCGGAGCGCGGAGGAGTTAAATCATGGCGTCCCAGCAGTTCGAGCCCCCCTCGGGTACGAGGGATTTCCTGGCGGGCGACCTGCGGGTACGGGAGCACGTGTTCGCGGCGATCCGCGACGTCTTCGAGCGGTATGGGTTCGAGCCGCTGCAGACGCCGGCCTTCGAGCGCTTGGAGACCCTCACGGGCAAGTATGGCGACGAGGGCGACAAGCTGATCTTCAAGATCCTCCGCCGCGGGGAGCACGAAGCCTCCGGCGAGGCGGACCTGGCGCTGCGCTACGACATGACGGTGCCGCTCGCCCGGGTCCAGGCGGCTTACGGCTCCCGGCTGCCGGTGCCCTACAAGCGGTACGTGATGGGCCCGGTGTGGCGTGCTGACCGCCCGGGCCGGGGCCGCTTCCGCGAGTTCGCCCAGTGCGACGTCGATGTCGTCGGCTCCGCGTCTCCGCTGGCCGACGCCGAGGTGGTCTGCGCCGTGGCGGACGGCCTGAGCGCGGTCGGCGTGAGCGACTTCTCGATCCTGGTCAACTCACGGCGCGCGCTCACCGGGCTGCTACAGGTGTATGGCATCCCGTCGGCCGTCGGCGGCGGCGTGCTGATCACGCTGGACAAGCTGGACAAGCTGGCACCTGACGAGGTAGTACGCGAGCTTGTTGAGACGCGATCCCTGGACCCGGCCACGGCCGAAGGACTCGTTGCGGACCTTGCCGCTCCTGACGCTGTGGACCGGCTGCGGAAGGTCTTGGTGGACGCCGAGGAGGGACGCGAGGGGCTGGCCGAGGTGGACCGGCTCATCGAGTTCGCCGCTCCGGTGATCGGCGCGGAGCGCATCGCCTTCACGCCCAGCCTGGTCCGAGGGCTGGACTACTACACGGGAGTCATCTTCGAAGTGGTGGCCGCGGGGATGCCCGGCTCCATCGCCAGCGGAGGGCGCTACGACCACCTGATCGCCGCGCTCGGCGGCCCGGACGTGCCGGCCTGCGGTGGCTCGCTCGGCGTGGAACGGATTATCGGGCTGCTCAGCGACGAGGCGGTGACCGCACCACGCCTGGACGTGGCCATTACCATCATCGGCGACGACGCGGCCGCCGACGCGATGGTTTTCGCCGCCTGGCTGCGACGGGCTGGCTTGCGCACCGAGGTCTACCTTGGTTCGAGCAGCAAGCTGGCCCGGCAGCTCAAATGGGCGGCGGACCGGCGGGCCCGCTACGCGCTCATCTACGGCCCGCAGGACCGGGCCGCTGGCCTGGTCACTGTGCGGGACATGGATTCCGGCGTCCAGGAGCAGGTGCCGCCGGATCAGCTTGCTGCCCGGCTCGCCGCGCCCCGTTGAGCCGCCGGGGCCCTACAGCCGGGACGGCCCCGTTGGCGCGAAGCGTATTCTTGGCGAGAAAACCGCGGATACCGCGCCGAAAAGTCGCCACGAATACGGCCGGTCCGTGCTCCGCAGCCGCATGCCGCCCTGGCGGGGGTGGGCTGACCATGATCGGCAGGTTTTCCGCAAATCCTGCGGTAAAGCCGCCCTGGTCGCCCTATTGGCCGTGGACAGCCCGGCGGGGCCCCCGGTTACCCCTGGGCGGGGGCGCCGTTGACGCCTCCGCCGTTTCCGCCGTTGACGCCTCCGCCGTTCGCCTCCGCCGTTTCCGCCTCCGCCGTTTCCGCCGTTTCCGCCCCCACCGCCGCCGGTGCAGAAGAAGAAGACGCAGTTGGCGTTCCCGGTGCCGTTCCCGTTGCCGCCGTTAGCGTTTCCGCCGCCCCCTTTGTTGCCTTTTCCCTTACCGCCCTGCTGCGGCGCGCTCTGGCCATCGCCCAAGCTCATCAGCGGGCTGCCGCCGGGGACGGGAACGAAGCCTGCGTCCGACCCCAGATTGGCGTGCTCGAAGCTGAGCTGCCAGGTATGGCCGGGCGCGTCGGCGCCGAACATCTCGCTGTTGCAGGCGAGGGCGCCGCCCTGCTGTTCAAAGCAGCTGTTCACCGGGGCGAGCATCAGGTTGTTGCCGGGATCGGTGGGGTGGAAAACCGACACGTAGGCGGCCAGATTGGGCGTATAGCCGCCGAACGCGGCGTACTCGGAGTTGTTCGCGGTGCCGGTCTTGCCGGCTGCCACCTGGTTGAGCCCGAGCCCGGCACCGGTCGCGCCGGGGAAGTTCAGCACGCCCTGCAGCAGGTAGTTGACCGCGTCGGCGACCTGCGGGGAGATGGCCTGACGGCAGCCGGCCGACGGGATCGGCAGTGACGCACCGGTCTCGGTGATGATCCGCGTCATCGCCACCGGGGCACAGTACTTGCCACGCGCGGCCATCGTCGCGTAAGCGGCGGCCATGTTCAGCGGCGAGACCGTGACCGAGCCGAGCGTGAAGGATGTGATGTTGTCGGCTGAGACCCCGCCCTTGGGCGCCTTGAGCAGCGGGGTTCCGTCCGCCCAGGTCACCCCGAGATTCGCGGCCGTCTTGACCACATTGCACAGCCCGACCTTCTGCTCGAGTTCGGCGAAGAACACATTGATTGACTGCGCGGTGGCCGCGTAGAGGGTGTACGTGGTTGATCCGCCGGTCGAGTTCTCGTCGTTCTGCACCGGGAAACCCTGCGTGAGCGGCTGCCCCGCGCAGTTGGTGAACCCTTGCACGGTCGTACTGTCCGGCACGGTGGTGGTGAAGCCGAAGGGAATGTTCCGCTCCAGCGCGGTGACAAGCGTGAACAGCTTGGACGACGAACCCGTCTGGACACCGCTGCTGCCGCCGTAGTTGGAGTTGACGGCGTAATTGATCGTCGTATCGTTCTTGCCGTACTTCCGGTTCTCCGCCATCGCCCTGATCTCGCCGGTGCCCGGCTGCACCATCGCCTCGGTGTCCGCGTTGCCGTTGGGGTTGTAGACGTGGCTGTACTCCGGCAGCGTGTAATTGACCGCTAGGTTGGCCGCGTTCTGGTCTTTCTCATCCAGCGTGGTGTAGATCTTCAGGCCGCCGGTGGCGAGCAGCTTGGCCCGGTCCGCAGTGGTCTTTGCGATCGACGAGTCCTGCAGTATCACCTGCTCCACGTAGTTGCAGAAGAACGCCGCTGATCCGGCCATGTTCTGCGTGCAGCCATTGTCGGGTACCGCGTCCTGCACGCCCAGCGGCTGCTTCTCGGTTGCGGCGGCTGTCGCGCTGCTTAGCACGCCGGTCTGGACCATTCTGGCCAGCACCGTATTGCGGCGCGCCATGGCCATGGAGGCATTAGTGAACGGATCATAGCCGGTCGGATTCTCCACCATCCCGGCCAGCAGGGCGGCCTGGGGAAGGGTAAGCTTCGCGGCGGAGGTGTTGAAGTAGGTCTCCGCCGCCACCTCGATGCCGTAGGCGAGATTGCCGAAGTAGGCGTCGTTCAGGTACCCGGCGAGGATCTGCTGCTTGGACTGCTGGTGCGCGACGGTGATGGCCAGCCGCAGTTCGTGCAGCTTCCGGGACAGCGTGTCCTGGTAGGCGGCCTGGGCCTGCTGCGCGCTGGGCGCCGAGAGGATCAGCACATTCTTGACGTACTGCTGGGTGATGCTGGAACCGCCCTGCACCGCCTTGTGCTGCAGGTCGTTGACCAGCGCGCGGAGGGTGCCCTTGACGTCCAGGGCGCCTTCCTGCCAGAAGCGGTTGTCCTCGATGGCCACGACCGCTTGCCGCATGACCGGCGAGATCTGGGTATAACTGACCGGCTGCCGGTCAATGCCGGAGGCCGAGGCGCCGGGCCCGCCGTCCACGCCGTAGACGTAGGCCATCAGGTGACCGTTGGCGTCCAGGATCTCCGAGCGCTGCGGGACAGTGCCGAAGCTCGCCGAGGTGGGCGCGGCCGCACCGTTCGCCTGGTCACGCACGACCACGCCAGTCGTTGCGATGACGGGCAGGGCCATGGCAGCCGCGATGACACCGCCCACCGCCGAAATCGAGATGAGGCGGCCTACGGTACCCGTTTTATTTGCTACGTCGCCTGACAGCACGGCATCAGGGTACGTCCCGAACGGCGCACCCACCCCACGCCTCGCATGAAGGCGCCGTAAGCTGCGGGTTCTCCTAAACCGGACGAAAGCATCCAAGCTGCCCGTTCGTCACCCAGAGGAGCCGAAGGCATCCGAAGGTGACTAGCCATCCCACCCGGTATGGCCCAAGAGGACTATTCCGTAAATGAGCACACCGGGGCCTTGGCAGCTACCCCGCGGCTTCCGTAGGTTACTTTATCACGAACCGGTAACCCGGTCCCGCAGCCGCGGAGCCGGACCGCAAGCACCCGCCATCGAGCCAGCGACCGTCCATGTACGCAGTACGCGACGATCAAAAGGAGTGGGCACATGTGGATCACTGACTGGACCACACGCGCCGCCTGCAAAGGAACCGACCCGGACGAGCTTTTCGTCCAGGGCGCAGCGCAGAACCGAGCCAAGCTGATCTGCCGGGGCTGCCAGGTCAGGACCGAATGCCTGGCCGATGCGCTGGACAACGGCATCGAGTTTGGCGTCTGGGGCGGGATGACCGAGCGGGAGCGCCGTGCCCTGCTGCGGCGGCGGCCGGACGTCAAGTCCTGGCGTGAGCTGCTCGAGCAGGCTCGTGAGCGCTACGAGCAGGACGTTGACGACCTGGTGGCGAGCTGAGCCGCTAAACCGCTTGCCGGTTGGCTGGCGAGGCTTATGCCAATGGCGCGCAGGCCCTCGAGGTCATGGACGTCTTCGGGTTGCGCAGCCACCTCGACGACGGGAACGGTGGGATGAGCCGCCGTAAAGTGCTCGGCCACCCGCTGTTCCCGGACCGCCAGCTGCATCCGTTCCGCGTGTAGCCGCAAGACCCCGGCCGCGAGCGCATAGCGCGGGGGACTGGCCGATTCCACAGTGCCGTTTTCCACTGGGCCGTTCGGCATCTCGTGATTCTCGAGCGTTTCCGCAGCGGCGATGCTGCGGGCCGCGGACAGCCGGGTCGCGGCGGGTACGTGCACCCGGTTCAGGATCAGGCCCGCGAGTGGCATGCGTTCCCCGGCAAGCCGCTCGACGAAGTACGAGGCTTCCCGTAGCGCATCCGGCTCGGGCGCCGCGACCACGATGAAGGCTGTTCCCGGTGTCTGGAGCAGGCGATAGGTCGTCTCGGCCCGCTCGCGGAAGCCGCCGAACATCGTGTCGAAGGCCGTGACGAACGTCTGCATGTCCTTGAGCACCTGCGCGCCGAGCACCTTCGTGAGCGTTCCGGTCACGAGCGAGAACCCGGCGTTCAGCATCTTCAGGTACGCGCGGCCGGGCTTGGCCGGGGCGGTCAGCAGCCGGATCAGCCGGCCGTCGAGGAACCGGCCGAGCCGCTGCGGCGCGTCGAGGAAGTCGAGGGCGGAACGGCTCGGGGGAGTATCGACCACGATCAGGTCCCACTCGTCGGTGCGGTGCAGCTGGCCCAGCTTCTCCATGGCCATGTACTCCTGCGTGCCGGCAAAGCTGGACGACAGGGACTGATAGAACGGGTTGGCCAGGATCTGCGCGGCGCGGTCCGGGTCCGCGTGGGCCTCGACGATCTCGTCGAAGGTCCGCTTCATGTCCAGCATCATGGCGTGCAGGCTGCCGCCCGACGACAGGCCCGTGTCCACCGGCCGTGGGGTGTTGTCCAGGTAGGTCAGGCCCATCGCCTGGGCCAGCCAGGCGGGCCGGATCTACGGTGAGCACGACCACGTGCCGTCCTCGCTCGGCGGCCCGCAGGCCGATCGCGGCCGCGGCGGTCGTCTTGCCGACACCGCCGGACCCGCAGCAGACGATGATCCGCGTCCGCCGGTCGTCGATCAGCGCGTCGGTATCGAGCCGGGGCGGCACGGACGGGTGGTTCACCGGGCTGTCCGGTACCACGGGCCCAAGCCAGTCATCACGCGCCCATCCATCAGGCCGCCCCCTGATCCCGGAGCACCTCGGCCAGCTTGTACAGTCCGCCCAGGTCGATCCCGTCCGTAATGGCCGGAAGCTCATAACGCGGCTGGCCCGCGGCGGCCAGCTCACGCCGTTCCCGCTCCTGCAGCGCGACGTTACGGGCATGTTCGGCCAGCTCGATGGCCAGCCCCGCAGCGAGGGTCTGGGCGTCGGCCAGCCCGGCCGCCTTGAGCCCGAGGGCGATCTCCGCCTCGTCGGTGCGCCCTTCCGCGGCCGCCTTCAGGTGTGCTTCCTCCAGGCCATCGGGGTGGACCATGTTGATGAAGATCCCGCCCACCTGGATACCGAGGCCGCGCATTTCCGCCAGGCCGTCCAGGGTTTCCTGGATCGGCATCTCCTCCAGCGTGGTGACGAAGTGAACGGCGGTCTGCGGGGACCGGATCACCCGGGCCACGGTGTCGGCGTGTGCGCGCACGGGGCCGACCTTGGCCAGGCCCGACACCTCGACGCTGACGTTGAGGAAGCGGCCGATCCGGCCGGTGGGCGGCGCGTCCATGACCACGGCGTCATAGACGTCGCGGCCGCCGGCCCGGCGCCGGGTCGCCTCGGTGGCCTTCCCCGTCCGGAGCACATCGGATAGGCCGGGCGCGATCGTCGTGGCGAAGTCGACCAGCCCCAGCCGGGTCAGCGCCTGGCCGGTGTGACGAAGGCCATAGAACATCTCGAGGTAGTCCAGCAGTGCGCCCTCGGGATCGACGGCCAGCGCATAGACATCGCCGCCCGGCCGCCCGTCCTCGCCGATCCCGATGCCGACCTTGCGCTCGGCGTAGGGCAGCGGGGGGCAGTCGAAGAGCCGCGCGATACCCTGCCGCCCCTCGGCCTCGATGAGGAGCACCTGCCGGCCGTCATAAGACAACGCGAGAGCCAGGGCGGCAGCGACGGTCGTCTTGCCGGTGCCTCCCTTACCCGTGACGACGTGCAGCCGCACGCCTTCCCAGTCGGTGTCCCTTGCTCTCATCACTGCGAGGCTATCTCCGCCCCGATACTTCTTACGGCGGGCCTCCTGTAGCGCGTGAGGTATCTCTCGTTATTAGGCTGGGGGTAGAGAGAGGTGATCCCGGTGGCCGCAATCGTTGTCATCATCGTGATACTCGTGATCGCCGGCCTGATCGCGGCCGGCCGCACCTTCCGAGTGGTCCAGCAGTACGAGAAGGGCATTGTGTACCGCTTCGGGCGGGTCCTGCCCGAGGTACGGGGACCCGGGCTGACGTACCTGCGCCCGATCGGCGACCGCATGCAGAAAGTCAACATGCAGATCGTGGCCATGACCGTGCCCGCTCAGGACGGCATCACCCGGGACAACGTGAGCGTCCGGGTAGACGCGGTGGTGTACTTCCGCGTCGTGGATCCCATCAAGGCCACGGTCAATGTGCAGGACTACATGTTCGCGATCGCGCAGCAGGCGCAGACCTCGCTGCGGTCCATCATCGGCCAGTCCGAGATGGACCAGCTGCTGGCCGAGCGCGAATCGGTCAACCGGGAGCTGCGGCGCATCATCGACGAGCCGACCGAGGGCCCCTGGGGGATCCGGGTCGAGCGCGTCGAGGTGAAGGACGTCTCGCTGCCGGAGGGGATGAAGCGATCGATGTCCCGTCAGGCCGAGGCCGAACGGGAACGGCGCGCGCGCATCATCACTGCGGACGGTGAGTACCAGGCGTCCAAGCGCCTCGCGGCCGCCGCCAACGTGATGGCCCGGGACCCGGCGGCGCTCCAGCTACGGCTGCTGCAGACGATGGTCGAGGTGGCGGGTGAGCGCAACAGCACGCTCATCATGCCGGTACCGGTGGAGCTGCTGCGGTTCTTTGAAAAGATGGCCCCCGGCCCGCCCCGGGCGCCGGAGGTGGCCGAGGAGCCGGAGGATCTCGGTGACGCCGAGGTGGCCGAGGCCGAGGCGGAGATCTCCATGGGCAACGTGCCGGAACTCGACCAGGCCCCGGCCCCGCAGCTGGACGAGGCCGCCGTGCCGCCGGTCCCTGAGGTAGCGCCGCCGGCCGATATCGCGCCGGTCCCGGAGGTCGAGCCAGCACCGGACGTCGCGCCGGCCCCGGAACCTCCGCCGGTCGCTGAGGCTTCGCCCGCCCCCCGGATGCCGGCGGCGGCCGAGACGACCCAGGAATTTCCCGCCGCGACCGACTTGGCGGCGGCGGACCTGGCCAGTAGCACGGTGGGCGAAACCGGAAGCGTCATCGACCCCGTCCCCGCGGTCGCGGATGCCACGGCGGGCCCAGCGGGCTCCGCGACGCCGAACGGTGCCGGCGGCAACGGCGGGAGGACCAGGTCGGCCGGGGCGCGGAGGCCACGGGCCACCGGGGAGCGCAAGCCGCGCACCCCAACGGTGGCGCGGAAGCCGAGGGCGGCCGGCGAGGCCAATACCGCCGGGGAGCCCACGCCGGAGTAGCCGCCCAGCCGCTAAGGTCATCCCCATGCAGAAGTGGGAGTACGCGACCGTGCCACTGCTCGTGCACGCGACCAAGCAGATCCTGGACAACTGGGGCGACGACGGATGGGAGCTCGTGGCGGTCATCCCGGGCCCGAACCCGGAACAGCTTATCGCCTACATGAAGCGGCCGAAGGGATGACCATCAGCACCCGGGCGGCGCGGTGAGCACGCCCGAGGAACGCCTCGCCGAGATGGGCCTCACCCTGCCGCCGGTCGCCACCCCGGCCGGCTCGTACGTGCCCGCCATCCGCAGCGGCATGCTCGTCTACACCGCCGGGCAGTTGCCCCTGGCTGACGGCAAGCCGCTGGCCACCGGAAAGGTCGGTGAGGCCGTAACCGCCGCAGAGGCCGTCGCGCTCGCCCGCGCGTGCGCGCTGAACGCCCTCGCCGCGGCGGCCGCGTCCGCCGGTGGCTTGTCCGCGATCACGCGGATCGTCAAGGTCACCGGGTTCGTCGCCAGTGCGCCTGGCTTCACCGGCCAGCCTCAGGTCGTGAACGGGGCGAGCGATCTGCTGACCGAGGTGTTCGGGGACGCGGGCAAGCATGCGCGCAGTGCGGTGGGGGTGGCGGTCCTGCCGATGGACGCGCCGGTCGAGGTCGAGCTGATTGCCGAGGTGGGCGGCACCGGAACGGGCGGGGGGAGCGGGCCTGAACCGGCTGCGGGTTCCAGGTAAGGTCGCGGCCCGGGCCCGTGACATCCTCGAGGGGCGGCTGACCCCCGTGGTGCCCCGCGACGCGGCCACCGTCATGCTGGTCCGTTTGGGGGCGGGGCCGGCCGCCGAGGTGTACATGCTGCGGCGGCAGCGATCGATGGCGTTTGCGCCCGGCGCCTACGTCTTCCCCGGCGGCAGCGTCGATGCCAGCGACGCCGAAGACGGCCACGGCTGGGCCGGCCCACTCCCGGACCAGTTCGCCCCGGCCCTCGGCCTGTCCGCCGCGGGCGCCGAGGCCCTGATCCGGGCGGCGGTGCGGGAGACCTTCGAGGAGTGCGGAGTGCTGCTGGCGGGCCTGTCGGCGGACACGGCGGTCGGCGACACGTCGGGCGACGTCTGGGAGGCCGACCGGCAGGCCCTGGCAGACGGGACGCTCTCGCTCGCTCAGCTCCTCATCCGCCGGGGCCTGGTGCTGCGCAGTGACCTGCTTACTCCCTGGTCGCGGTGGATCACGCCGGAGGCGGAGCCACGGCGCTACGACACCAGGTTCTTCGTGGCGCGGCTGCCGGAGGGCCAGCGCGCTCTGGGCGGTGCCGGCGAGTCGGATCAGGCTGCGTGGCTGCGCCCGGCGGCCGCGCTCGCCGCGGCGGATGCCGACGAGCTGATGCTGCTGCCGCCGACCGCGATCACGCTGGGAGAGCTCGCGGCCGAGCCTGACGTGGCCGCGCTGCTCGCGGCCCGGCGGCGGATCGTCCCCCGGCGGCCCGTGGTCACGTTCACCGGCGATCAGGCGTGGCTGACCATCCCAGACGATCAGGACGCCCGCGATGACGATTGACGGCTCCGGCACTGCGCTCGCGACCTGTGTCCTCGCGCCCAATCCGTCGCCGATGACCCTGGAGGGCACGAACACCTGGCTGATCGCCGCCCCGGGGTCATCGTCCGCGGTGGTCCTCGACCCCGGGCCCGAGGACGAGGGTCATCTGCGCCGGGTCGTGGACCGGGTCGCGGAGGCGGGCCGCAGGGTGGCGCAGATCCTGCTGACCCACGGGCACAGCGATCATTCGGCCGGGGCGCGGCGGCTCGCCGCCCTGACCGGGGCGCCGGTGCGCGCGGCCGATCCGGTTCACCGGCTGGGCAGTGAGGGCCTGACCGGCGGCGATGTGGTGACGGTGGCCGGCTGTGAGGTGCACGTCATCGGTACCCCGGGCCATTCCGCGGACTCCCTGAGCCTGCTGCTCCCGGAGGACGGTGCCCTGCTCACCGGGGACACGGTGCTCGGCCGCGGCACGACCGTCATCGCCGGCGGCGGATCCCTCGCCGATTACCTGCGCACGCTGGAGGCGATGAAGGCACTGGCCGACACCGCGTCGGTGCGGGTTCTGCTGCCCGGTCACGGTCCCCTGCTCTCGGACCCGTCGTCGACCCTCGCGTACTACATCGAGCACCGGGCCGAGCGGCTGGCGGAGGTGCGCGCCGCCCTGGCGGCGGGCGATACGACAGCCCAGGAGATCGTGGCCCGGGTGTACCACGACGTCGACCCGGGCGTGCGCCAGTTCGCCGAGCTGTCCGTCCAGGCGCAACTGGACTATCTCGCCGCCCGCGGCGAGTGGGATCCGCGGTTACCGGGCCGCGCGGAGATGGACTCGCGGTTACCGGCCGCATGGGGAGGGGCCGTGCCGCCCGGGTGAGCGCTAATGAGCGCGTTTGCGCAGGCGCTCGGCGTCGACGATCAGCACCGATCGGGCCGAGATGTGCAGCCAGCCCCGGGCGGCAAAGTCCGCCAGCGCCTTATTGACCGTCTCCCTCGACGCCCCGACCAGCTGCGCGAGCTCTTCCTGGGTCAGGTCGTGGTGAACCTGAAGGCCCTCGTCCGTCTGCTGGCCGAATCGCTCCGCCAGGTCGAGCAGCGCCTTGGCGACGCGCCCGGGAACATCCGTGAAGACGAGGTCTGCGGTCACGTCGTTGGCGCGGCGAAGCCGCTGTACCAGTGCCCGCAGCATGTGCAGCGAGATCTCCGGCCGCTTGCGCAGCAGGGGCAGCAGCGAATCGTGCGGCAGCACGGCCAGCGTCACATCGGTGACGGCGCTGGCGCTCGATGTCCGCGGCCGGGGATCGAACAGCGAAAGCTCGCCGAACATCTCGCCCGGGCCGATCACGCTCAGCAGGTTCTCCCGGCCGTCACCGGCCGCGCGCGTCAGCTTCATCTTGCCGTCGAGCACGACGTAGAGACTGTCGCCGCCGTCACCCTCGTCGAAGAGCCGTTCGCCGCGGTGCAGCTTGAGCTGGCTCATGGTCTGCCGAAGTTCGCGCGAGCCGTCTTCGTCGAGCGCCTCGAACAGCGGCGCCCGCCTGAGCACCTCTCCGGCGTTTTCCACCGGTCCCTCCTCCCTTACCTTGTGCCTTCTAAGTGTGGACCATCCGCAGACGGAATGTGTGCGCGGGAGCACTGTCATCGGGCCGTGGCCGTGCCGGGGCGCGCCACGAAGCGATTCTCATCACCTTTCGCCGTCGAACGATTACATTAAGTCTTTCACAAGCGAATATCGGGGACTCTTGATTATTTCCGGGGGACGCAATGGCCGACGGGCCAGGGGGTTACTTCAGGGTGCCCAGGACCGCATGGGCGCTGGCCGGGTGCGGTCTGGTGATGGCGGCCGGGCTGATGGCGCCGCCGCCGCGCGCGCAACTTGACGGCAATCCCGTGCCGAGCGCCGGTCAGGTCCAGGCGGCACAGAACAAGGTCAATCAGGGTGCGGCCGCGCTCGGCAAGCAGGAGGAGAAGCTGGCCGCGGCCAACGCCAAGCTGACCGACCTGGAAACGCAGGCCGAAATCCTGACCGAGGACTACGACAAGACAGTCGTCGCGGAACAGCAGGCGGAGTCGGCCTATAACATCGCGGTGAAGAATCTCGCGCAGGCCGAAGGCGCGCAGAAGAGCAGCCAGCGCCAGGTGGCCAACCTGGCTGCCACGGAATTCGAGACCGAGGGCGGCTTTGATCCGATGGCGGCGATGCTGGGCGACGCCCACGGCGAGCAGGCCTACCTGAACCAGGTCGGCCTGGGACAGGAATTCGCCACTCGCGGGACCGAGATCCTCGCGAACAACAGCGCGGACAGCTTGGTCGCCGGCGTCTTCCGGTCCGAGGCCAGGACGGCGCTCAGGCAGAAGCAGGCGGACCTGCGCCAGGCGGCAGCGCTTAAGACGGCCATCCAGGCGGCCGTGGCCCGCCAGTTCGCGGCGGTCAAGAGCGCCAAGTCGGTGACCAGCCAGCTGTCCGGCCTGCTGCAGAACGCGAAGACCACCGAGCAGTCACTCGCGTCGAAGCGCCAGGCCGCCCTCGCCGCAGAAGCGGCGGCGGCGGCCGCTGCGGCGGCCCAGCAACGGGCCGAGTCATCCGGCAGTTCCTCACCCGGCCTGGCCGTCTCGTTCCCCAATTCCCCGGCCAGCTCCCAGCAGGGCAACATCGCAGCCGACTGGGCGCTCAGCCAGATCGGCCGTCCCTACCAGTGGGGCGGTGCGGGCCCTTACGGATACGACTGCTCCGGGCTGACGATGGATGCCTGGGCCCAGGCCGACGTCGCGCTGCTGCACTACACGGGTTTTCAGTGGGTCGAAGGGGTGCAGGTGCCGCTCGGCAGCCTGGAGCGCGGCGACCTGCTCTTCTATGCGACGAACAACGCTGACCCGGCCACGATTCATCACGTCGGCATCTACATCGGCGGCGGCGACATGGTCGACGCGCCCTACACCGGGGTCGACGTGCGGATCGACAGCATCTACGCGCCGGGTGACCCGATCGGCGCGATCCGGCCTTAGCCAAAAGCCGTCAGGGCAGCGACAGCGACCACGGCGGCTAGAAGTCCGAAGCCTCCGCGCGCTTGCGGGACGTCTCGATTTCCGTTTCGGCGGCGGCCCGGTCGGCCCAGGCTGCGCCCTCAACAGACTTCCCCGGTTCGAGGTCCTTGTAGACCTCGAAGAAGTGCTGAATCTCCAGCTTGTCGAACGCCGAGACGTGGTGAATGTCGCGCAGGTGCTCCCACCGGGGATCGTTCGCCGGCACGCAGAGGACCTTGTCGTCGCCGCCCTTTTCATCCCGCATCCGGAACATCCCGATGGCCCGGCAGCTGATCACACAGCCGGGAAAGGTTGGCTCGTCCAGGATGACCAGCGCGTCGAGCGGGTCACCGTCGTCGCCCAGGGTGCCCTCGATGAAGCCGTAGTCGGAGGGATACCGGGTCGAGGTGAACAGCATCCGGTCCAGCCGGATCCGGCCCGTGGCGTGGTCCATCTCATACTTGTTCCGCTGGCCCTTGGGGATCTCGATGATCACGTCGAAGTCCACAGTGCTGCCCCCACACCTCGTCCGGTAGATGGTTGACTCGATTGTCCCCCGGTACGCCCCGCACGGGTAGACCGGATTCGTTCCAGAATCCTCTATCGGGAAGGTTGATGCAGGGTGCTGCGCAGCACACGCGGCGTGGTCTTGATCACGCTGGCCATGCTGAACGTATTCACGCTGGCCGCCGGCGTGGTGCTCGCGCGCATGCTGCCGCCGCGGCTGGCCCTGCTCAAACCCGTCGTGGTGGCCGCCCGGCCCGAGGTCGGAGCCAGCCCGGTGCTGGCCACCGCGACCGGCGGCCCGATGCCCACGAGTTCCGGGCTCGGCAGCGCCCTGGCCGGTCTGCTGTCCTCATCCGCGCTGGGGCCGGGAGTAGCCGCCGTCGTCGCCGATGCCTCGGGCAACATCATCTACTCCCGCGGCGGCAGCGAGATGACCGCGCCGGCGTCCACCGAGAAAATCGCCACCGCGATCGCGGCGCTCGACGTGCTCGGTCCCGGGGCCCGGTTCCGCACGCGGGTCGTGAGCGGCCCGGGCAACAGCGTCGTGCTGGTGGGGGGCGGCGATCCTACGCTGGCGGCCGGCCCGGCGCCGTCGTCGGACTATCCGCAGCCCGCCACGCTGAAAGACCTGGCCGCCCAGGCGGCCAGCGCGCTCAAGGCGCGGCACCGCCACGGGGTCCAGCTCAGCTACGACACTTCTCTCTACACCGGGCCCGGCATGGCCCCCGGGTGGCCCGAATCGTATGTGACCAGCGGTGACGTCACCCAGATCACCTCGCTAGAGATCGACCAGGGACGCCTGACCCCGGGCGGTGCCCCGGAAGACGCCGATGACCCGGTCAATTTCCGGCCGCGGTCCGCCGATCCCGTCTCCATGGCCGTCTCGGCGTTTGCGGGCTTCCTGGCGGGCGACGGCATCCGGGTCGAGGGGACGCCGTCGGCCGGGACCGCGCCGGCCCGGGGCGCGGTTCTGGGCTCGGTCAGCTCGCCGGCGCTGCCGGCCATGGTCGAGTGGATGATGATGGAAAGCAACAACGTGATCGCGGAAAACCTCGCCCGGCACGTCGCCATCGCGATGGGGGATCCCGCCTCATTTGCCGGCGCCGCCGCGGCCGAGGCGACCGTCCTGCGGCGGCTCGGCGCCGGACCGGGCGTGCAACTGGTCGACGGGAGCGGGCTGTCGCCCGAGGACCAGATTGCTCCCGACGTGCTCGTCAGGCTGCTCACGATCGCGGCGTCGCCGCAGCATCCCACGCTGCGCCCCGCGATCACGGGAATGCCCGTGGCCGGTTTTTCGGGCACCTTGTCCGCCGGGCAGAGTGTCTTCGGTGCGATCGGCGGCCCGGCGCGCGGCGTGGTCCGGGCCAAGACCGGGAACCTCACCACCGTGGCCGCGCTGGCCGGCTTCGCCTACGACAGCGACGGCCGCCTGCTCGAATTCGTCTTCAACGCCGCTCACATCCCCAAGGCCGCCGCCCTGCAGACTGCCGCCGACACCATCAACAACGCCGCCGAATCCCTCGCCTCCTGCGGCTGCCGCTGAAATTCGCGCTCCACGCGCGGGTTACGGCGAGGCGCTCATACCGGCCCAGCGAACCGGGCCTTCGGCCCGGTGAGCGGCCGGTGTGACGGCGAGTTACCGCCGCGGGGCGCGGGGCGCGGCGGGGGGTTCCGGGGGGTCGTCCCCCCGGGCCGGTACGGCGAACCGGGCCTTCGGCCCGGTGAGCGGCCGGTGTGCCGGCGAGTTACCGCCGCGGGGCGCGGAGCGCGGCGGGTGTTCCAGCGGTTCGCCCCCCTGGGTCAATACTGCTACCGGGCTCCGACCACGGCGCGCCACAACGTACGGTGGGAGGGTGAATAACGGTCAGATGATCGACTGGGACCTGGCGGTGTCCACCGGCGCCCGTTGGGCGCGCCCGGGACCTCAGGTGAGCCTGGCTGAGGCGCGGCAGACCGTGGCGGAGCTCCGTGAGCTCGCCGCCGCGGTGGAGGGGCCAGTGCGCGAGGTCACGCACCTGCAGAGCAGGGTCGCGCCGGGCCAGGTCGCGGTCGTGGACCGGGCCGGCTGGATCCGCGGCAACGTGGATGGTTTCCGGGTCGTCCTCGACCCGCTGGCCGAGCAGATGCGCCAGCGCTCTCCGGCCGCCAACTCGTCCGGCTTGGTGATGGGCGTGGGCTCCCGGGTCACTGGCGTGCAGGCCGGGCTGATCCTGGCCTACCTGTCGTCCCGCGTGCTCGGCCAGTACGAGCTATTCCTGCCGCCGGGCTCCGGTAGCAACGGCGATGAGCCCGTCGGCCGTCTCACCCTGGTCGCGCCGAACATCGTGATGGTCGAGCGTGAGCTCGGCGTGGATCCGAGCGACTTCCGCCGCTGGGTGTGCCTGCACGAGGAGACCCACCGGGTGCAGTTCACCTCGGTGCCGTGGCTGCGCGCGTACGTCCAGGACCAGATGACGGAATTCCTGCTGGCCTCCGACCTTGACCCCGGGGCCATCCTCAGCCGGCTGCGGGCCGCGGCCGATGCGGTGGCCGGGGCGGTACGCGGCGGCGACAGCGAGAGCCTCATCGAGGCCATCCAGACGCCGCGGCAAAAGGAGATCCTCGGGCGGCTCACCGCCCTGATGACCCTGGTCGAGGGGCACGGTGACTACGTGATGGACGCCGTCGGCCCGCAGGTCGTGCCGTCCGTGGCCGAGATCAGGGAACGGTTCAACGCCCGGCGCAGGACGGCCGGCCGGGTCGAGCAGGCCATCCGGCGCCTCCTGGGTATCGACCTGAAGATGCGCCAGTACGCGGACGGGGCGCGTTTCGTCCGCGCGGTGGTCGACCAGATCGGCATGGACGGTTTTAACAAGGTCTGGGAGTCACCGGGGACCATCCCGACCATGAGCGAGATCAGCAACCCAAGCGCGTGGGTTGCCCGGGTCGCCGGCGCCTACGCGGCCGCGCCGCCCGCGGTTGCCGCGCCGGTCAGCGAGCCCGCCAGCGAGGCCCCCACCGAGCCGCCGCCGACCGCGCCGGTCAACGGCACGAGCCCCGCGTCCAGTGTCGGGCCGGTCACCGAGCCCGCGCCGCCTGCGGACGTCCCCGCCGGCCCGGCGGCACCCCCGGCCGCGGACATCCCGCAAACCGGAGGCGCCTTCCACGCGGCGGACGATTCCGCCTTCGGCGAGTCGCCTGAGCAGGTCGGCACATCCTCTCCGGCGGAGCCCTCTGCGGCCGGCGCGCCCTCTCCGGCAGAGTTCCCTTCGGGGACGTCACCCTTCCCCGGTGAGGACGAAACCGCGGCCGGAGAGCCATCGAACCCCTGGTACAGCGCCCAGCAAACGGACCCGGAGGAGGCCGGCGCCGCCGGCCGGGCCGAAGAGACGGCCCCTGACGAGGGAGACCGCCGTCTCTGGCACGACGGCCAGTAGCCGCGATGGGGCCAAGCCCGGCGGTCGCGGACGTCCGCAACGCGGTCCGGGATAGCCTGCGGGACCTCGGTTCCGGCTCCCTCGTCCTGGCGGCCTGCTCCGGCGGCGCCGACTCGCTTTCGCTCGCGGCCGCCCTCGCGTTCGTGGCGCCGCGCGAGCGGCTGCGCGCCGGCGGTGTCACCGTTGACCATGGGCTGCAGCCCGGCTCGGCTGACCGCGCTCGTGACGTGGCCGCCGCGCTCACCCGCCTCGGGCTCGACCCGGTGGAGTGCGTCCCCATCGGCGTGCCGCGAAGCGGGAAACAGGGCGGCCCGGAGGCGGCCGCTCGCACGGCCCGCTATGACGCCCTGGCGGCCGTGGCCGAGCGCACCGGCGCGGCCGCGATCCTGCTCGGCCACACCCTTGACGATCAGGCGGAGACGGTTCTGCTCGGGCTGGCGCGTGGGTCGGGTGCCCGGGCACTGGCCGGGATGGCCGCCCGCCGCGACCGCTACCGCCGCCCGCTCCTGAACGTACGGCGGGCCACGACGCGGGCCGCGTGCGCAGCCCTGGACCTGCCGGTCTGGGACGACCCGCACAATACCAGCCCCCGTTTCGCCCGCGCCCGTGTCCGGCACGAGGTGATGCCGGTGCTGGAGGCGGCGCTGGGCCCGGGCGTGGCCGAGGCGCTGGCCCGGACCGCGGGACAGTTGCGCGCCGATGCCGACTTCCTGGACGTACTGGCGGAAATGGAAGCCGAACGGGCCTGTGCTGGGCGCGCTACCCTGCTTACCGAGCACCTCGCCGCGTTGCCGCCGGCTCTGCGCACGCGGGTGCTGCACAGTGCGGCGGTCGCCGCCGGCTGCCCGGCCGGCGCGCTGACCGCGGGCCACGTGGAGCAGCTTGAGGCGCTGGTGACAAGATGGCGCGGGCAGCGATGGGTCGACCTCCCCGGCGGCGTACGCGGGCTCCGGCGGGATGGCCAGCTGCGGCTTACCCGCGACGGCGCGCTGGCCGGAGACAGCCCGGCCGGTTCCGGACCTATGGCCGGTGCCGCCAACGACGTGCCGGGGTGGGACAGGGAGGGTGGCCATGGACGCGGGCGACATGGGGACAGACCTGAAGGAAGTGCTGATCAGCGAGGACAGGCTGCGCCAGCGGGCGGGGGAGCTGGCGGCGCGCATTGACGCGTACTACGCCGGCCGTGACCTGCTCCTCGTCGGGGTCCTGAAGGGCGCCATCATGGTGATGGCGGACCTCGCGCGGGCCATGCACCTGCCGGTGCAGATGGACTGGATGGCGGTTTCCTCGTACGGATCCGGGACGAAATCGTCGGGCGTGGTACGCATCCTCAAGGACCTCGACACCGATATTTCCGGCCGTGACGTCCTCGTCGTCGAGGACATCATCGACTCTGGCCTGACGCTGTCCTGGCTGGTCGGGAACCTCCAGTCGCGCGGCCCGGCGTCAGTGCGCGTGTGTACGATGCTGCGGAAACCCGGAGCCGCCCGGATGCGGGACGTCGAGGTCGCCTACACCGGCTTCGACATAGGCGATGAGTTCGTCGTCGGATACGGGCTCGACTACGACGAGCGGTACCGTAACCTGCCCTTTATCGGGACTCTCGCCCCGCACGTGTACGGGGGGAACAGAACCGAAGCAGGGAAGCGTTGACGAGGCGAGATGCCGGAAGGGCACGTGGGCATGTCCCGCCGCCCGCACTGCAGGCGTCCCGCTGGGCGTTGGTTGTCCGTAACCGGGGCATTAAGTGACAACCGGTCGCGCACGGGTAGAAGGCAAGGCGGTCCCGCCGGAGGTCGGCGGGACATGAAGCTGGTCAGGAGGGAACGGCCCTAGCCGAGGGGGTCGCTCGTCGATGGATTCTAAGCGCTCATTCCGCATGTTGGGGCTGTTTGCCGCCGCGGTCCTGGTCGTGGTCGTGCTGTTTAACCTGGCTAGCGCCGGGAGCTCCTACACCCAAGCTGACACGTCGCAGGTTGTCTCGCTCATCAACCATGGCGAGGTCAAGTCGGCCAAGATCACCGACAAGAACCAGACCATCCAGGTGACGACCTACAGCGGCAAGGAGTATCAGGCTGACTGGGTCAGCGGGCAGGGCCTCAACCTCCAGCAGGAGCTGCAGAAGCAGTACGACGCGGGCAAGCTCAAGGACGGCTACACGGTCGCCATACCGTCCGGCAGCTCGGTCTGGAGCCTTCTCGAGTCCTTCATCCCGTACATCATCATCGCCCTGTTCTTCTTCCTGATCCTCAGCCAGATGCAGGGCGGCGGATCGCGCGTGATGAACTTCGGCAAGTCGAAGGCCAAGCTGATCACCAAGGACACGCCGAAGACGACCTTCGCCGACGTGGCCGGCGCGGACGAGGCGATCGAGGAACTGCAGGAAATCAAGGAATTCCTGCAGAACCCGGCCAAGTTCCAGGCGATCGGGGCGAAGATCCCCAAGGGTGTTCTGCTCTACGGGCCGCCCGGCACCGGTAAGACGCTGCTGGCCCGGGCGGTCGCCGGTGAGGCCGGCGTGCCCTTCTACTCGATTTCCGGCTCGGACTTTGTCGAGATGTTTGTCGGTGTCGGTGCCTCCCGTGTCCGCGACCTCTTCGAGCAGGCCAAATCCAACGCGCCCGCGATCGTGTTCGTGGACGAGATCGACGCCGTCGGCCGGCACCGCGGTGCCGGGCTCGGCGGCGGCCACGACGAGCGCGAGCAGACCCTCAACCAGATGCTGGTCGAACTGGACGGTTTCGACACCAAGGGCGGCGTGATCGTGATCGCGGCGACCAACCGGCCCGACATCCTCGACCCGGCCCTGCTGCGCCCCGGGCGCTTCGACCGCCAGATCATGGTCGCCCAGCCCGACCTGGCCGGCCGGAAGGGCATCCTGAAGGTCCACGCGCGCGGCAAGCCCATCGCTCCCGACACGGATCTGGATGTCATCGCGCGCCGGACCCCCGGCTTTACCGGCGCAGACCTGGCCAACGTGATCAACGAGGCCGCGCTGCTGACCGCGAGGTCAAACGGCAAGCAGATCAGCATGGCGTCGCTGGAGGAAGCGATCAACCGGGTCATGGCGGGTCCTCAGCGCAAGAGCGCGATCCTGTCCGAGAAGGAGCGGAAGATCATCGCCTACCACGAGGGCGGCCACGCCCTGGTGGGGCACGCGATGCCGAACGCGGACCCGGTACACAAGATCACGATCATCCCCCGCGGCCGCGCCCTGGGCTATACGCAGGCGCTGCCGACCGAGGACAAGGTCCTGGTCACCCGGGCCGAGATGTGGGACCAGCTGGCCATGCTGCTGGGCGGCCGCACCGCCGAGGAGCTCGTCTTCCACGAGCCCACGACCGGCGCCGCGAACGACATCGAGAAGGCGAGCGAGATCGCCCGCGGCATGGTGACCCAGTACGGGATGAGCGAGAAGCTCGGCGCGCGCAAGTTCGGCAGCGGCGACACCGAGCCGTTCCTGGGCATGGAGCGGTCGCACGCGCGGGACTACTCCGAGGAGATTGCCTCCGCCATCGACGACGAAGTGCGTCGGCTGATCGAGTCGGCCCACGACGAGGCGTGGGAGGTGCTGGTCGAATACCGCGACGTGCTCGACCGGCTCGTGCTCCAGCTGCTGGACAAGGAAACCCTGTCCCGTAAGGAAGTTCTCGAGGTCTTCGCCACGGTGCAGAAGCGGCCGCTGCGCGGCTCGTACACCGGATACGGCAAGCGGCTTCCGTCGGACCGGCCACCCGTGCAGACGCCCAAGGAGCTCGCGCTGGCCGCCGCCTCGGACAGTAAGAACGGCTCGGCGATCCAGGGGAACGGCCAGGCGATCGGTTACGCCCCGAACGGTGGTTCCGGGGAGCTTCCCAGCGGGACCGCCCCGGGATCAGGAAAGCCCTTGGACGGTGTGCCGCACGATTTCCCCGGTCCTGGGCAGCCGTACGACTACGGGAGCCACCCGGACGACGAAGCATGAGCCAGCCGGGTGACGGCCGGAGTACCGTCCCCCCAGGGCGCCCGGCGATGGGTGAGAAGATCCTGCCAGAGGTCGACCAGCCGCGGATCGAACGTGCCATCCGCGAGATCCTGCTGGCCATCGGGGAAGACCCGGAACGGGACGGGCTCGCTGACACGCCGGCCAGGGTCGCCCGGGCCTGCGCGGAGCAGTTCGCCGGGCTGCGCCAGCGGCCGGAAGACGTGCTGACCAAGGTCTTCGACGCTGATCACGACGAGATGGTCCTCGTCCGGGATATCGAGCTGTACTCGACGTGTGAGCACCACCTCGTCCCGTTCTTCGGCGTGGCGCACATCGGCTACATCCCGAACGAGAAGGGCCAGATCACTGGCCTGTCCAAACTGGCCCGGCTGGTCGACACCTACGCCCGGCGGCCGCAGGTGCAGGAGCGGATGACGAGCCAGATCGCGGACGCCCTGGTAGCTAACCTGGAGCCACGGGGCGTCATCGTGGTGATCGAGGCGGAGCACCTGTGCATGTCGATGCGGGGCGTGCGGAAGCCGGGCGCCAGGACCGTCACCTCGGCCGTTCGCGGGGTTTTCCGTAACAGCGCCCGGACGAGGGCGGAGGCCATGAGCCTCGTCTACGGCGCGCGCTGACCGGTCACCCGCCCGCTGTCCCGCCCGCTGGTCGTTGAACTGCTTCACCCGCCGGGCCGTATTTGGAGGTACCGTGGCATGAGGGCGACGGCATGTGGCATGGGGGCGACGACATGGGGTATGTGCGGCCGCGACCAGGTATAGGCGAGGCGTTCAATTCGGAGCAGACATATCTATTATTGCGGGCTGGTATGCGCTGCGGGGCGCTCCTGGCTACCCTAAATTTCTGTAACCCGGGGCCTGGGAAAACCTTGATATGAGCAAAAGCGAGATCACCGAGACCACCGAGCCGGCCGGGCGGGCGACCGCCGACGGTGGCGAAGAGATTTCCGAGCATCCCTGGCTGGACAGCCAGCGGGGCCAGCGGCGGTGGGTTCCGTTGGTCGCCAGCCTGCTCTGTTTCCTGATCGGCCTCTCCGACGTTCTCGCCATCTTCACGCCCAGCTTTCACGCGCGGCTGCACCGGATCAACACCTACGTTCCGGGGACGCTGACCAACGCGGCCCGCAGCGCCGACGTCATCGTGGGCCTGCTGCTGCTGATGCTGTCGCATGGGCTGCGCCGGCGAAAGCGCCGGGCGTGGCAGGCAGTCACCGCTCTCCTGGTTCTTGACATCGCGATCCACGTCATCCACAATCGCGTACCGCACACCCCCACCACGGTTGTCGCGGCTATCCTGCTGGGCACGCTGCTGTTCTTCCGGAACGACTTCTATGCCGTCGGGGACCGGCGGACCCGCTGGCTGGCCCTCTGGGTCTTTCTCGGGCTCGCGGTGGCGGACATCGTGATCGGGCTCGGCTACCTGTCCGCCAGCACGCTGTCCGGCAGCTACTCGCTCTCTGCACGTCTGGAAGATGTCGTCTCCGAGGTTGCTGGCGTCACGGGCTCCATCGCGTTCGTTTCTGACGGGCGCAGTGACGGCTATCACCTGCTGACGAGCGCGCTCGGGCTCTTCACCCTGGTGGTCACGGCCTACCTGTTCCTGCGGCCCGCCGCGCCGAAGGCCCGGCTCACGAAGGCGGACGCGGACCGGATCCGGCAGCTCCTGAGCAAGCATGGGGACCGGGACTCGCTGGGGTACTTCGCGCTCCGTGACGATAAGAGCGTCATCTGGTCCCCCACCGGGAAGTCCTGCGTCTGTTACCGCGTGGTGTCCGGGGTGATGCTGGCGGCCGGTGATCCGCTCGGTGATCCGGAGGCGTGGCCGGGGGCCATCCAGGCCTTCCTGGACGAAGCGGCCCGGCACGCCTGGGCCCCCGCCGTCATGGGCTGCAGTGAGCTGGGCGCGGAGGTCTGGTGCCGTGAAGGCGATCTGACCGCCCTGGAGCTGGGCGACGAGGGAATCGTCAACGTGGCCGATTTCAGCCTCTCCGGACGTCCCATGCGCAACGTCCGCCAGATGGTGTCGCGGGTGGCGCGCAACGGATACACGGCCGAAGTCCGCCGGGTCGGCGACATGCCGCGCGAGGAGATCGCCGCCATCCTCCGCGTGGCGGACTCGTGGCGGGGAAGCGATACGGAGCGAGGCTTCTCGATGGCGCTGGGGCGGGTTGGCGCGCCCGGCGACGAGCAGTGCGTGATCGCAACGGCGATGTGCGAAGGGACGCTGCGCGCGGTGCTGCACTTCGTCCCCTGGGGCAGCGACGGCCTGTCCCTTGATCTCATGCGGCGCGACCGGGGCTCCCAGCCTGGTCTCAACGATTTCCTCATCGTGGAGGCGATCAAGGCGGCCCCGTGCCTTGGTATTAAGCGCATCTCGCTTAACTTCGCGGTATTCAGGGCCGCGCTCGAGCGCGGCGAGCGAATCGGGGCGGGGCCGGTGCTGCGAGCTTGGCGTTCCATTCTGCTTTTCCTGTCCAAGTGGTTCCAGATCGAATCGCTGTACAAATTCAACGCAAAGTTCTCTCCTGTCTGGCAGCCGAGGTTCTTTGTTTTCCCGACCGCCAAGGACGCGCCGAGGATCGCCCTCGCCGCGCTCGAAGCCGAGGCCTTCCTGGTCTGGCCGACGCTGGGGCCGCGGCGGCTGGCCCGCCAGCTGGGACTGGGACGGCTGCGGCGGGCACTGCGCCAGAACTGAATCCTCCCGTCGCGGGGGACCTCATAGGCTTGGCCTCATGTCGAGCAGTCTCGTGTCGGGCCAGCAGTTCCCCGTGCCCGGACTGCCCAGCCAGGATCGCTGCCTGGTGATGGGGGTCGTCAACGTGACCCCTGACTCTTTTTCCGACGGCGGCGCCTGGCTCGGCGCCGACGCCGCCGTGGCCCACGGGCTGGAGCTCGCCGCCCAGGGTGCGGACATTGTGGACGTCGGTGGCGAATCGACCAGGCCGGGCGCGCAGCGCATTTCGGCCGAGGAGGAGATCCGCCGGGTCCAGCCGGTCATCGCCGAACTGGCCCGGTCCGGGGTCCCGGTCAGCGTGGATACGATGCGGGCACGCGTGGCCGAGCTCGCCCTGGAGGCCGGAGCGCGCCTGGTCAACGACGTGAGCGGCGGCCTCGCCGACCCCCACATGCCCCGCCTGGTCGCCAAGGCGTCGGTGCCGTACGTGGTGATGCACTGGCGCGGTCACAGTCACGACATGAACTCCCGGGCCGTCTACGACGATGTGGTCCGGGAAGTTCGCGACGAGCTCCGGCGGCGGGTGGACGCGGTGGTCGCGGAGGGCGTCGACCCGTCGATGATCGTTCTCGACCCCGGCCTGGGCTTCAGCAAGCTCAGCGAGCACAACTGGCGCCTTCTCGCGGCCCTGCCGGACATCGCCTGCCTCGGCGCGGGTAAGGGCGCGGGAGCGGGAGCAGCCCTGGGCGCCCGCGTCCGAGGCGCCGGCATGGACGCAGACGGTCCGCCGCGCCGGTTCCCTGTGCTCGTCGGCGCCTCCCGCAAGCGCTTCCTGGGGCGGCTGCTCGCGACGGCCGACGGTACGCCGAGATCGTTTACCGGCAGCGACGATGCCACGGTGGCCACGACCGCGCTCGCCGCGGCCGCGGGTGCCTGGTGCGTGCGCGTCCACAAGGTCCCGGCCAACGCCGACGCCGTGCGGGTCGCCGCGGCCTGGCGTGCCGCAGGGGGGAGCGCGGGCGGGAACACGGGCGGAGACGCGGGCGGGAACGCGGGCGGAGACGCGGGCGGGAACGCGGGCGAGAACCAGCGATGAGAACCGACCGGATCGAGGTACGCGGCCTCCGGGTCCGGGGGCGGCACGGGGTCCTGGACGCCGAGCGCCGCGACGGCCAGGAATTCCTGATCGACGCCGTGCTGGCGGTCGACACCCGCCTGGCCGCCGCATCGGATGACCTATCCCTGACCGTTGATTACGCGGGGCTGAGCGAACGGCTCGCCGTGATCGTGGCCGGTGAGCCGGTCAACCTGATCGAGACGCTGGCGGAGCGGCTGGCCCAGGCGTGCCTCGCCGATCCGGCCGTCCGGCGGGCCGAGATCACCGTGCACAAACCGAACGCGCCGATGGGCCGCCCGTTCGGCGACGTATCGGTCACCATCAGCCGTGAGCGCCCGGTCCGCGTGGTGATCGCCCTGGGCAGCAACCTCGGGGACCGGCTGCGGGAACTACAGCGGGCCGTGGACGCGCTGGCGGCCACCCCGGGCCTGGTCGTCACCGCCGTCTCGCCGGTATACGAGACCGCTCCGGTCGGCGGCCCGCAGCAGCCGGACTACCTGAACGCGGTTGTCCTGGCCGAGACGTCCCGCCCGGCCGCTGACCTGCTGCACCGGGCACACGCGATCGAGGCGGCGGCGCAGCGGAAAAGGGAGGTCCGCTGGGGGCCGCGGACCCTCGACGTGGACATCGTCGCCTACGGCGAGGAACTGGACGGCGATCCGGTGCTGACGCTGCCGCACCCCCGCGCACAGGAACGGGCGTTCGTCCTGGCGCCGTGGCGTGATGCCGATCCCGGCGCCGTGCTGCCCGGGCGGGGCAGCGTCGCGACGCTGCTGGCCAACCTGCCTGATGGTGGTATCCAGCGGCGTGATGACATGGCGCTGCGGCGGCCCGCATAGCCTTGGTCACGTGTCCAGACTGACCATGGCGGAGACCGAATGACACCCACCCGGACACGGACCTTGCTCCTGGTGGCCGTGGCGTTCGCGGCGGCGAGCTGGCTGGTGGTCCGGCTCACCTACAGCAGCCTGCCGCCACTGCCGTGGACGATGGTGCCGGCGCTGGTGATCGCGGCCGCGGCCGAGGCCTGGACCGGCCGGGGGCTCCACGCACGTATTCTCGGCCGCCCCGGGACCAAGCCGCCACTGCCGCTGCACGTCGCGCGGATGGTGGCGCTCGCGAAGGCCTCCTCGCTGGCGGCCGCCGTGATCGGGGGTGTCGCGGCCGGTTTCGCGGTGTCGGCGGCCGGTTCGCTTCCAGCCTCCGTGCCTACCCATGACGTGATCACCGCCGGGACGACGCTGGGCGCGTCGGTCCTGCTTGCCCTCGCGGCGCTTTACCTGGAGCGCTGCTGCCGTGTCCCGGACGATCCCGGACCCGGCCAGTACGTCCCGCCGCGCCCCGCGGATCATTTTCATTGAGCGTACGGCGGCCTGCCGACGCCCTCATCGCCCGGGCCGGCTCTGCTGGGGCCGCCACCCGCCGCCGTGGCTATGCTCGGGTGATGCACCGGGCCCACCAGGGGCGCCGGTCCGTCCGGTACCCTCTGAGGACTGGAACGAGATGAAATCTGAATCAGGCGCGTACGACGCGCAGGAACCTGCCGGGGTTGACCAGCACCCAGCCCGGCTCCGGGTCGGCATCATCGGGCCCGGCCGCGTGGGCGCCGCGCTCGGCGTCGCACTCACCCGGGCCGGTCATAAGGTGGTCGCGGTGGCCGCGGTGTCGGACACGTCCGTCCAGCGCGCCCGCGATCATTTTCCCGCGGCCCGGGTCGCCGAGCCCGCCGACGTGATCGCCGCCGCCGACCTCGGCCTGCTGACCGTGCCCGACGATGCCCTGCCCGGGCTGATCGCCGGGCTCGCGGCCACCGGGGCTGCGGTGGGGGGACGGCTGCTCGCGCACACGAGCGGCCGGTACGGCGCGGGTGTGCTCCAGCCGGCTACCCGGCTGGGGGCGCTCCCGCTGGCGCTGCACCCGGTGATGACGTTTACCGGCCGCAGCGACGACATCCAGCGGATGCACGGGATCTGCTTCGGCATCACCGCCCCGGACCAGCTGAGGCCCGTCGCGGAGGCCCTCGTCATCGAGATGGGCGGCGAGCCGGTCTTCATCGCCGAGGAGAACCGGGGCCTTTACCACGCGGCCCTCGCCAGCGCGGCCAACCACCTGGTCACGCTCGTGACCGAATCGTGCGACCTGCTGCAGGCCGCCGGGGCGGCTGATCCGGCCCGGATGCTCAGCCCGCTGCTGTTCGCCGCGCTGGACAACGCGCTGCGGCTGGGTGACGCGGGCCTGACCGGACCGGTGGCCCGCGGCGACGCCGGCACGGTGGCCGGGCACCTCGAGACCCTGCGCGACGCGGCCCCCGAGGCGCTGGCCGTCTACGTCGCACTGGCCCGCCTCACCGCGGACCGCGCGCTGGCCGCCGGACTGCTCACCGCGCCCGATGCGGCCCGCCTGCTGGACGTGCTCTCCGGGGCGGCGCGATGACCGGCGCGCCCACCCGCCCCGCTGAGCCCGCGCGCCCCGCTGAGCCCACCGGCCCCGCTAGGCCCACCGGCCCCGCTAGGCCCACCGGCCCCGCTAGGCCCGGCGGCCCCGCCCTGGCGGCCGGCCTCGCTGACCTCGCCGCCGCGCGCGGGCGCCTCGGCTCGCCGGTCGTCTTCGTGCCCACGATGGGAGCGCTGCATGACGGGCACCGGAGCCTGCTGCGGCACGCGGCCCGGCTGGCCGACCCGGACGGAGCCGTGGTCGTCTCCATCTTCGTCAACCCGCGGCAATTCGGGCCGGGAGAAGACCTCGACCGCTATCCGCGCACCCTCGACGCCGATCTGGCGCTGTGCGCGGACGAAGGCGCAGCCGTCGTCTTCGCCCCCGCCGCAGGCGAGATATATCCGGTGCAGCCCGTCGTGACCGTCGATCCCGGGCCCATGGGGCAGCTGCTCGAGGGCGAGTTCCGGCCTGGCTTCTTCGGCGGTGTGCTGACCGTGGTCCTCAAGCTTTTCGGGCTGGTCCGGCCGGACATCGCGGTTTTCGGGGAAAAGGACGCGCAGCAACTGGCCCTGGTGCGCCGGATGTCCGCCGACCTCAACCTCGGTATCCAGATCGCGTCGGTCCCGACGTTCCGTGACGACGACGGGCTGGCCACATCCAGCCGCAACCGGTACCTGTCGGCGGCCGAACGCCGCGTGGCGCTCGCGCTTCCTGCCGCGCTCCAGGCCGGCCGGGCGGAAGCCGCCAACGGTCCCCGGGCGGTCGCTGAGGCGGCCAGCAACAGCCTGGACGGGGTGGCCGGGATCCTGATTCCGGCGGACGGGGCCGGCGGCCCTGCGGGCGCCCTCGCACCGCAGGTGCCGGTGACCGTCGATTATCTCGCCTTGGTGGATCCGCTTACGTTTGCGCCCGTGCCGCCCGGCTTTACCGGCACGGCGATCCTCGCGGTCGCCGCGCGCGTCGGCGGTACGCGCCTGATCAACAACGTCCAGGTCGAGTTCAGCTGACGCAGGGCACGGGGTTGACGCAGGGCACGGGGTTTGGCACGCACTGAGAGGGACACCATGCTGCTGGCGATCGATGTGGGCAACACGAACACGGTGCTCGGCATCTTCGACGGTGAGGAAGTGATCGAGCACTGGCGGATCGCCACCGTGCCCGACCGGACGGCCGACGAGATCGCCGTCGTACTGCGCGGCCTGCTCACCCAGAGCGCCGTCTTCAAAGACACGGCGCGCTGGGGAACGCCCGCCACGGCCGGCCTGCCGGACGGCGGAATCGCCGGTATCGCCCTTTGCTCGACGGTGCCGTCCGTGCTGCACGAGATGCGGGAGATGTGCCAGCGGTATTACCGGGAGGTGCCCGCGGTCATTGTCGAGCCGGGCGTCAGGACCGGCATCCCGATCCGGATGGACAATCCCAAGGAGGTCGGCAGCGACCGCATTATGAATGCGCTGGCCGCGGTGCATTTGTTTGGCGGCCCCGCCGTCGTGGTGGACTTCGGCACGTCGACCAACTTCAACGCGGTCAGCATGCGCGGGGAGTTCGTGGGCGGGGCGCTCGCGCCCGGTATCGAGATATCCGTCGACGCGCTGTCGCGCAGGGCCGCCCAGCTGCTCAAGGTGGAGCTGACCCGGCCGCCCCGGGTCATCGGCAAGAACACCGTGGAAGCCCTGCAATCAGGCATTGTCTATGGGTTCGCCGGGCAGGTGGAGGGGATCGCCCGGCGGATGGTCCGCGAACTGGCCCCCGCCGACCCGGAATCGGTCACGATCATCGCGACCGGAGGCCTTGCCCCGCTGGTCATCCACGAAGTCAGTATCTTCGATGCGCACGAGCCGTGGCTGACCCTGATCGGGCTCCGGCTCGTCTTCGAGCGGAACGCCGCCGCGGAGTCCTGAACCGGCGGGACGGTGCGGAAACCCGCGTGCCGGTCGCCGACCGGCACCGGTAGCCTCGGGCACGTGACCGACAACCATCCGGCGGATGACAGCCGCGACATCACCTCAGGGCCCGTTCCCGGCACCGGCACCGAACTTCCGGAGCAGATGCGCGTCCGGATGGGCAAACGCGACGCGCTGCGCGAAGCCGGTATCGATCCCTACCCGGTAGGATTCCCGCGCACGGCCACGATCGCGGAGATCCGGGCGAGGTACGAAGGCCCGCCGCCGGATACGTCGACGGGCGATAAGGTCGCCGTGGCCGGCCGCGTGATGCTGTCGCGCATCGGCGGCAAGCTGTGCTTTGCCACCATCCGCGACGGCACCGGCGACATCCAGGTCATGATCTCGCTGGCCAAGGTGGGTGAGCAGGCGCTGGCCGCCTGGAAGCGGGACGTCGACCTGGGCGACCACGTTGGCGTGTGGGGCGAGGTGGTGACCTCGCGCAGCGGTGAGCTTTCGATCCTCGCCGATTCGTTCGTGATCACCGCCAAGAGCCTTCGGCCGCTGCCGGACAAGCACAAGGGACTTAGCGACATCGAGTCGCGCGTGCGCCAGCGTTACGTGGACCTGATCGTCAATCCGGAGGCGCGCCGCATGGCCCGGCTGCGCAGTGATGTCATCCGCTCGATCCGGGAGCAGATGCATGAGCGCGGCTACCTGGAGGTGGAGACGCCGGTCCTGCAGGCCATCCACGGCGGCGCCAACGCGCGCCCGTTCGTCACCCGCGGTAACGCCTACGACAGCCAGCTCTACCTGCGCATCGCGCTGGAGCTCTATCTCAAGCGGCTCATCGTGGGCGGCATCGAGAAGGTCTACGAGATCAGCCGGGTGTTCCGCAACGAGGGTGTGGACAGTACCCACAATCCCGAGTTCACGATGCTGGAGGCCTACGAGGCGTACGGCGACTACAACACGGTCGCCACGCTTACCCGGGAGCTGATCCAGAACGCCGCGCGCACCGCCCTGGGCAGCGCGGTGATTCGCCGCGCAGACGGCAGCGAGCACGACATCGGCGGTGAGTGGAAGTCGGTCACCGTTTATGCCGCGATCTCGGCCGCCCTGGGCGAGGAGGTCATCCCCGACACGAACGAGGAAGAGCTCCGCAAGCTGTGCGCGCAGGCGGGCGTCCCGGTCGAGCCGGGCTGGAACCATGGCCAGATCGTCCTGGAAATGTACGAGCGGCTGGTGGAGAAGCAGACCGTTGAGCCGACGTTCTACCGGGACTTCCCGGTGGAGGTCTCCCCGCTGACCCGGGCGCACCGGTCGGATCCGCGGCTGGCCGAACGATGGGACCTGGTCGCGTTCGGCGCCGAACTGGGCACCGGCTATTCAGAGCTGGTCGATCCGGTCGAGCAGCGGGAGCGGCTGACCGCGCAGTCTCTGCTCGCGGCCGGGGGTGACCCCGAGGCGATGCAGCTGGACGAGGACTTCCTGCGGGCGCTCGAATTCGGCATGCCGCCGACTGGTGGCGTGGGAGTGGGCATCGACCGCCTCCTCATCATGTTCACCGGCATGAGCATCCGGGAAACAATCCTGTTCCCCTTCGTCAAGCCGGAGTAGGCCCGGGGGGGCGACCCCCGGAACCCCCCGCTGCGCTCCGCGCCCCGCTGCGGTACCCGCCGGCCCACCGGCCACTCACCGGGCCGTTGGCCCGGTTCGCTGGGCCGGTAGCGAGCGCCTCGCCGTAGCCCGTGCACGCCTACGGCCGCGAGCACGGGCCTGAAGGCCCGTGCTCGCTTACGGACGGGCTCCCAACTACGCTTCGATGCGGACGGCGCCGACGAAGAGGCTCCAGTCAATGGGCTGGACTATGACGTCCTGCCCGAAGGACGGTGCGTCGACCATCAGGCCATTGCCGATGTAGAGGCCCACGTGGCTGATGTCGGCGTAGAAGAAGACCAGGTCGCCAGGCTCAAGCTGGCTGCGCGAAACGTGCTCCCCCTCGTTCCACTGATCGCCGGTGTAGTGGTCCAGGGTGATTCCCTCTTGGGCATAGGCCCACAGCACCAGCCCCGAGCAGTCGAAGGCCGTGGGCCCGGCCGCTCCCCACACATAGGGATATCCGCGCCTGGTCAGGGCCGTCCGGAGCGCGACCGCACCGGCGCTGTTGCCGCCCGGTATGGCGATGTTCGGGTACTGCCCGGTCTGGTCGAAGATCGTCATGGCCTGCGTCATCGCCGAGCTGTTGACCTCGTCGATCTCGCTCTGGATGACCTTGATCTTCGTGTTCATGGCCGACTGGAGGGCAGTCACCTTGGCGATCTGCTGCTGGGCGGTCTGGTGAGCGCGCCTGTCCGCCGCCTGGGCCGCCGTGAGCTGGGAAACCCTCGTCCCGTTCTGCTGATCGAGCTGCTGCATGACCGAGGCCTGGTTGAGGAACTGGTCAGCGTTATCGGCGGTAAGGATCTGCAGCGTCGGATCATAACCGGCGTTCTCGTAGCTGGCTGCCGCGAGCCGTGAGACCGCGGCCTGGCTCGTCTTGAGGGCGGCCGCATCTTTCGCCGCCGCCTGTTCGGCCTTCGCGGCCGAGGTGCGCGCCGAGGAGAGCTCGACCCGGAGGCCGTCATACTGCTCGCTCAGCGCGTTGATCTGGTACGTGAGCTGCTGGGCCTGTGCCACCAGGGAACTCAGCGTCGGAGACGGCGCCCGGGTCTGCGCGCTACTGATCCCGCCGGGCAGGAAGATGGCGCAGGCGGTCGCCGCACCGGTCAGAACCGCCGCAAACCGCCATGAACGCGACACCGCGATCCCCGCGCGCGAGCGCGAGCATCCGGATACATCTCCCGCGCCGAGCGCTGAACGTCGCACAGAAGGCCCTCTCTCGCGGACGGCCTGTTCGACGTTGGCATCATCCGTGTCAGTCGTCTATCGGTGGCAACAGCGTTGCACGCTATTGGATCCGCCAATGGCGTGCCAACCGGAACGGCACAACTCGCGCGCAGTTTTTGCGCATGCCACATCGGCACCGCCCAAGACCGCGAGCTGCGCCGCCGTACCGGCTAGGGTGGACCCGCCATGGGATACACGGTCAGGCAGGCGCGTACCGCCGACGTCCCGGGAATCCGCGGCCTGATCGACGCAAACGTGGGATCTGGGCGCCTGCTCGGCAAGGCCACCGTCACGCTGTACGAGGATGCCCAGGAATTCTGGGTGGCCGAGCAGGAACCCGGTGGGCTTATCGCCGGCTGCGGGGCCCTGCACGTGCTGTGGGAAGACCTGGCCGAGATCAGGACCATCGCGGTCCGTGCGGATTGCCAGGGCCAGGGAATCGGGCGCCTGATCGCCGACGTCCTGCTCGACCGGGCGCGCGAGCTGGGTGTGCAGCGGGTGTTCGTGCTGACCTTCGCGGTCGAGTTCTTCGGCAGCCTCGGTTTCAGGGAGATCTTCGGCACGCCGGTCGCGCCTGATGTCTACGCCGAGCTGCTGCGGTCCTACGACGAGGGTGTCGCTGAGTTCCTCGGTCTCGACTGGGTGAAGCCGAACACGCTGGGGAACACCCGGATGCTGTTGCACTTGCGGCCCGTTCCCGACCCGCCCCAGCACTCCTGAACCTGACCGTGAACCTGGTCACAGCAGCCGGAGCTGCCGGTCCGGTGGCAACCGCTTCGGCGTGGCGGGCCGGCTGAGCAACGCTGGATCGATAGCGGCCAGGAACGGCGAGCGTCGGCGGCCACCTCCTGGAGGATGGCGAGTTCTGGCCCGAACGCGGCGACAAGCCGGTCAATGACCCCGTTAGCGCTCTTGCTCTTCGGCCCCAGGGAGAGGATCCCGCTAATAATTTCCGCAAGCGGAACGAGATTATTGAAGTCCGCGGCACCCTCGGGGCGGAAGCCATCCAGGCGGTCTGCGAGTTCAGCGACCCGGTGCAGGACCCCGACGGTGAGTGGTTTATGACACTCAGGGCATGCTCTGTCACGCGCGCGCGTTTGCCGGGGCTCGAACCTGATCCCGCACTTGCGGTGCCGGTCCAGGTGATACTTGCCTTCTTCGGGATAGAACTCGATGGTCCCGGCGAGGCCGTCTCCCGGGCGCAGGGCTTCGGCGATCGAGAAGAAGTCCATCGCGGCCCTGAAGTTTGTCGCTTCGCGCCCCCGCGCCGGCGGTGAATGGGCGTCGGAGTCACTGACGAGTCGATAAGCATCCAGCGATGAGCACATCCAGTTCATGCGCGGATCCGAAGACAGGCCGGTCTCCACCGCGAATATTTCCCCGGCAAGATCGCCGTAGCAGTCGGCGACCGCGTCGAAACCGGACCGGGAACCAAGAACAGCGAACCAAGGTGTCCAGATATGTGCGGGAACCAAGTAGCAGCCGGGCCGCCTCAAGCGTGATCTCGAGCAGGTCTCGTGAGTCAAGCCCGAGGATGGGCCGCCCATCCGGCGCGAGGTCGCCGATCTTCGACGCAGATGCGGTGATGCGGTCCGCCGCCTCGAACGTCGGAGCGTATATAAGGTGATGCACTTTACGTGTGTGCTCATCACGGCGATAGATGGTGGAGATCTCCACCGAGAGCATGAATCGCACCGGTTGCTCACACGCAGCCGGCACCGGCCGGCGCAGGACCCTTTCGAGATCGGGCCGCAGGCGAAGCAAGCCCGCTTCTGCGGGACCAAGAGTGCCTTTCAGTTCGTCCCGCCGTGCGGGATGGGTGAAGTCGCCGGTACCGAGCACGCTGGCGCCCTTGCGCAGTGCCCCGGCCGCTAGGTGAGGGATGTCGCAGTCCCGGCTGCAAGCGCGTGAAAACTTCGAGTGGATGTGGAGGTCGGCGTGGAACATTGCCGTCTTATTGCCCCTCTCGGCTCAGAGCGCGGGCGGTGGCCGGTCCGATCCGGCCATGCGATGTCCGTTCATAAGACGGACGTCACGCCCACCGCCGTCCCGCCACCCCGGACTTCCCGGGCGGCGGGACAGACGGGTCGTTGCCGGCGGTCGCGGGCGTGCCGTTCGGCACGCCGGAGATCATCGGAACTAAGCGCTTTGAACTGGGAAGAAGACGCCGGAGAGCCGTGGTTCGCTGTCGCTCGGAAACGGTGCCGTGGGCCAGGGCGCGGGCCAGCACGCGGGCGACCGCACGGCCGCCAGTAGCGGTGAGACACAATGGTAAGCAGGAGTGCGGTCCCGGTGCCGACCGCCGGAGCTCCGGCAAGACGGTCGCCCGCCATGACAGCCGCGGGGATTCTGTGAGCCGTCCCCGGACCGGCCAGGCGCCATAGGCCGGGGCGCCCGGTCGGCCGGATAACAGCAGCGCCGGTATGGCTGCCTTTGACCGGCCTGCGGAACAAACTTCATAAGAGAGCAGTACGAACATTTTGAGCACTTGCGTTAAGCACATGCGCGGTAGCACACCGCAGTGCACTGTTGACGGCAGACACCTATACCTTAATCGGTAAGGGAGGAGGGCGCCTTGTTGAAGGATCTGGCGGCACTGACCCCGCCGGCGGTTGTTTGCGCTGCGTTCCTCATCGGTCTTGTCCTGTTGTTGCGGCGTGAGATGGCACCGAAGCGCAGAGTGCGTGAAGACTCCGGCAGTGAACACGATATTTCCGGCAACAACGGCATTATCGGCGCCAAGGCTCCCACATCGGCGGCCGGCTCAGATGAGCATGATGATGCCGCCCGATCACCTGATGGCGAGGCTCGCTGATCATCAGCCCTGGTGCCGTTCAGCTAACTAAGAGTTCTCCCCGCCTAGAAGTTCTCGGTGGTCCTGCGTTGCCGCTGGGCTAACACTTAGAATCGCCTCAGAGTTAGGAAGAACGCGCTCAACGCGGCAATCGGCATCGCTCGGCAGGAATGCTAACAGTGCACGCAATGCATGATTACGGAGAGTTACCGCATCCCGAGGGGAGTAGTCCGGCGTTGCCGGCATGACACGTGCTAACTTTGCGCTATCGCGCCAATCTTCTTGCCCCCTGAATTGGCAACAGCAACATGGCGGGTATATCTTCAGTTCAGAAATATGTGTGATCCACAGAAGGGCTGGTTCCATGGCACAGAAGGTGCAAGTGCTTCTCGTCGACGATCTTGACGGCGGCGAGGCCACCGAGACCCTATCGTTTGGTCTTGATGGCAGCTCGTATGAGATCGACCTTAGCTCGGCCAACGCCGACAAGATCCGCAAAGAACTGACCCTCTACATCGAGCACGCTCGCAAAGTGAGTGCGCCGACTAGGCGCCGCCGTCCGCGTACCGGTCCGGGCCGCCAGCGCAGCGCGGAAATCAGGGACTGGGCGAAGCAGCGCGGTTACCACGTCAACGAGCGCGGGCGTATTCCCGCTTCGATCGTTTCCGAGTACGAGGCCTCCCACTAAGGCCGCACTAACCCACGCAGGCTAACTGCGTGGGTGGGGTGCTTTCCGTCGTATCCCGCACGGCGGCCCTCCCGACCGGCTGCGTCCGGGAGGGCCCTGGGCAATAACCGCCTTCCGCTTCTCATTTCTCAGCAGATCTTCGCGGAAGGCACGGCGCAGCCGAAGAACGCGGCGCAGCCGAAGAGCACGATGCAATCGGGGAACACGGTCGAACCGAAGAACACGGTGCAGCCCGCGGTGCATGCTCTCCGCCGCGGTGGGTGCCAGGCCACCAGACCGCCGTCAGGCTCGCTCAAGAGCCTGCGGACCTGGGCACGGCCACCATCCCGCGCGGCCGCCGCCGCTCGCGCGGGGGATGCCAGCGTCGGCATGAGGGAAGTAATCGCTGGCAGCGTTTCAGTGCCGATCTGCCGTTCGCTTGCGGCGTAGCGGGAACACCACGGGCCGTTGGCGCGGTTTGATGGGATGAACGCTGCCCTTCCGGGGAACCTTTAGCCGTATGACCTACGGCACGAAGCGCACCGCCGGGGCGCGCGGCTACGATGCGGATAACGGCAGGGCCTGACTTTCTGTACCTGCCTGACCGCGCTGTGAGGAGAGCAACGATATGTTCGAGAGGTTTACCGACCGAGCGCGGCGGGTTGTGGTCCTGGCTCAGGAAGAAGCCAGGATGCTCAATCACAACTACATCGGCACCGAGCACATCCTGCTGGGCCTCATCCACGAGGGTGAAGGCGTGGCGGCGAAGGCCCTGGAATCCCTCGGGATCAGTCTCGAGGCCGTGCGCCAGCAGGTCGAGGAGATTATCGGCCAGGGCCAGCAGGCGCCGTCCGGGCACATCCCCTTTACTCCGCGCGCCAAGAAGGTGCTGGAGCTGTCCCTGCGCGAGGCGCTGCAGCTCGGTCACAACTACATCGGTACCGAGCACATTCTGCTGGGCCTCATCCGCGAGGGCGATGGGGTGGCCGCGCAGGTGCTGGTCAAGCTCGGCGCCGACCTGAACCGGGTCCGCCAGCAGGTCATCCAGCTGCTGCACGGTTACCAGGGCAAGGAGCCCGCGTCGGCCGGGACGTCGGCGGAGTCCGCCCCGTCCACCTCGCTTGTGCTCGACCAGTTCGGCCGTAACCTGACCGCCGCCGCGCGGGAAGGCAAGCTGGACCCGGTTATCGGGCGCGAGAAGGAAATCGAGCGCGTGATGCAGGTGCTCTCGCGCCGCACGAAGAACAACCCTGTTCTGGTGGGCGCGCCTGGCGTCGGTAAGACCGCCGTCGTCGAGGGGCTGGCCCAGAAGATCGTCCAGGGCGAGGTGCCCGAGACGATCAAGGACAAGCAGCTGTACACGCTGGACCTTGGTGCGCTGGTCGCTGGGTCGAGATACCGCGGTGACTTCGAAGAGCGGCTGAAGAAGGTGCTCAAGGAGATCCGCACCCGCGGCGACATCATTTTGTTCATTGACGAGATCCATACGCTCGTCGGTGCGGGCGCGGCCGAGGGCGCCATCGACGCGGCCTCCATCCTGAAGCCGATGCTGGCCCGGGGTGAGCTGCAGACGATCGGCGCCACCACGCTGGACGAGTACCGCAAATACCTTGAGAAGGATGCGGCGCTCGAGCGGAGGTTCCAGCCGATCCAGGTCGCGGAGCCGACGATCTCGCACACGATCGAGATCCTCAAGGGCCTGCGGGACCGGTATGAGGCGCACCACCGGGTGTCCATCACCGACGGCGCTCTCGTGGCGTCTGCCCAGCTCGCGGACCGCTACATCAGCGACCGGTTCCTGCCGGACAAGGCGATCGACCTGATCGACGAGGCCGGGTCGCGGATGCGCATCCGCCGGATGACCGCGCCGCCGGACCTGCGCGAGTACGACGAGAAGATTGCCCAGGTTCGCCGGGAGAAGGAGTCTGCCATCGACTCCCAGGACTTCGAGAAGGCCGCGGCGCTGCGTGACAACGAAAAGCAGCTGCTGGCCAAGAAGGCGACCCGGGAGAAGGAGTGGAAGGCCGGCGACATGGACGTCGTCGCCGAGGTGAACGAGGAGCTCATCGCCGAGGTGCTGGCCACGGCCACGGGCATTCCCGTGTTCAAGCTCACCGAGGAGGAGTCGCAGCGGCTGCTGCGCATGGAAGATGAGCTGCACCGGCGCGTCATCGGCCAGAACGACGCCATCAAGGCGCTGTCCCAGGCCATCCGGCGTACCAGGGCGGGGCTGAAGGACCCGAAGCGCCCCGGTGGTTCGTTCATCTTCGCGGGGCCGTCTGGTGTCGGCAAGACCGAGCTGTCCAAGACACTGGCGGAGTTCCTGTTCGGGGATGAGGACGCGCTGATCCAGCTCGACATGAGCGAGTACATGGAGAAGCACACCGTCTCGCGTCTGTTCGGCTCCCCGCCCGGCTACGTCGGGTACGAGGAAGGCGGGCAGCTGACCGAGAAGGTGCGCCGGCGGCCGTTCTCCGTCGTGCTTTTCGACGAGATCGAGAAGGCTCACCCGGACATCTTCAACTCGCTGCTGCAGATCCTGGAAGACGGCCGGCTGACCGACGCCCAGGGCAAGACGGTGGACTTCAAGAACACCGTCATCATCATGACGACGAACCTCGGCACGCGGGACATCTCCAAGGGTGTCTCGGTCGGCTTCGCCAAGGCTGATGAATCCCGCAGCTCGTACGAGCGGATGAAGGGCCGGGTCCAGGAGGAGCTGAAGCAGCACTTCCGGCCCGAGTTCCTCAACCGTGTCGACGACATCATCGTGTTCCACCAGCTCGCGAGGGACGAGATCTTCCGCATCGTGGACCTGATGGTCGCCAAGGTCGACGAGCGGCTGAAGGACCGCGATATGGGGCTCGAGCTCCGGCCGGGCGCGAAGGCGCTGCTGTCGGAGCGCGGTTACGACCCCGTGCTCGGGGCCCGCCCGCTGCGCCGGACGATCCAGCGCGAGATCGAGGACCCGCTGTCGGAGAAGATCCTCTTCGGTGAGCTCCGGCCGGGCCAGATCGTGATCGTCGACAGCGAGGGCGTAGGCGCAACGGCCACGTTCACCTTCACCGGCATCGCCAAGCCGGGGGCCGTGCCCGACGCGCCTCCGGAGGAAATCGAGTCGGCAAGCAGCACTGACGGCCCGCCGGCCGTCTGACCCTGCCGAACGCCCTAACGGTGCCCGGACCGCATTGGCGGTCCGGGCACCGTGCTATCCCAGGGGGACGACCCCCTGGAACCCCCGCTGCGCTTCGCGCCCCGCTGCGGCATCTGCTCGTATTGCCGGCCACTCACCGGGCCTGAAGGCCCGGTTCGCTGGGCCGGTCAGATCGTCTCTCCGAAAATCCCGGCAGGGCGTATGAACCGTTGGGCAGGACGTCCACGAGGCCGTCCGCCACCAGGCCGTCCAGGGCGCGCGCCCGCTGAACCGGCACCGGCCAGACCGCGTCGAGCTGGCCGGCCGTGACGGGCCCTTCCGCGTCGCGGATCACGGCCAGCAGCCGTCCCCGGCACTGCCGGTCGGTCCCCTCGTAACGCTGCCCCACGGGCCGTTCGGCGGCGGGCGGGCATCCCGCCCTCAGCCAGGAGCAGTCGTGTGCGAGGGGGCACGCCGCACAGCGCGGCCGCGCGGCGGTGCAGACCAGCGCGCCGAGTTCCATGACTCCCACCGACCAGCGGGCTGCGATCCGCGGCTCGGCCGGAAGCAGCGACTCGGCCAGCCGCCACTCGGCGGCCGACGGCGTACGGCCGGGAAACTCCGCACCGGTGACCAGGCGGCACATCACCCGGCGCACGTTGGTGTCTAGAACCGGGTAGCGCTGCTTGAAGGCGAAGCTGGCGACCGCAGCGGCGGTGTAGCGGCCAATACCGGGCAGGGCCAGCAGCGCCTCGTAGGAAGACGGGACGCCGCCACCGTGACGTTCGGTCAGGGTTCGGGCCGCCTCGTGCAGCCAGAGAGCGCGCCGGGGATAACCGAGCCGTCCCCACTGCCGGACGGCCTCGCCGGCCGGAACGGCGGCCAGGTCGGCGGGTGCCGGCCACCGGCTGAGCCAGTCCCGGTGGGCCGGCAGCACGCGCGCCACCGGTGTCTGCTGGAGCATGATCTCGCTGACCAGGATCGACCACGCGGACGCGTCCGGAGAGCGCCAGGGGAGGTCACGCGCGTGATCCGCGTACCAGTCGAGGACCGGCTCGAGATAACGGCTTGTCATGACAATGCATGATTGTCGCACGTCAGAGGGCCCGCTGCGGGGCCGGTCGGCCGGCGAGCCGCCGGGCCAGAGCACCGCCGCCGGATAATACTGAATGTATGGATCCGAATGCTCAGCGTAGCAGAAGTCGGGCTCGCGAGGCCGACTCATACTGGCAGCGCCGGTTCTTTGCTCTCGTGGCCGGCCTCGGGGTGATCGGGCTGCTGGCCTGGGCGTGCTCCGGTATCGGCGGCGGGAAACCCGCGTCCCAGTCCTCCCGGAGCGGTCAGGTATCGGCGGTGGCGTACGGGAGCGCCGCCGCGGGGCAGCCCGCGGGAAGGCAGCCGGGGGCAGGTGCGGGAGCGGCGTCCCCGGCATCATCCGCGCGGGCCGGCGTGCCGGGGTCCGCGTCGCCCGGCTCGCCGTCCGCGTCCTCGGCCAGTGGGGCTGCCTTGTCGTCTCCCCACCCGGCTGCCTCCGGCCTTTCCGCTCCACCCGCGGCGCGCGGGACCGGCAAGAACCGCGCGGGCCAGGCCGCAGCCGGGGGCGGCGCCTGTCCGGCGGCCGACATCGTGCTGACCCTGCTGGCGAGCAAGCCCAGCTATGGGCTGCGCGCCCAGCCGAGGTTCCAGATCGAAATCGTCTCCACCGGCGCGACGGTGTGCGCCTTTGACCTCGGCCCGGCGTCCCTGCGCGTGGTAGTCACGCACGGGGGCGAGATCGTGTGGAATTCGGGGGCCTGCCGGCACGACGCGGCCTCCCGTGTCACCCACCTCCGGCGGGGTGTTCCCATCGCGGTGTCCGTGATGTGGAATCGGAGCCTTACCGTCGCCGGCTGCCCGACCACGGTCATGGCTGCCTCGCAGCGTACCTACGTGGCCATCGCGCAGAGCGGAACGGCCCAGAGCCCCGGCCAGGCGTTCCGGCTGAAGTGACGGCTCTGGCCGACCGCCTGGAGACGGCTTGGCTTCAGTCGCCGAGCGCGGCGGTGATCGCGTGCCGGACGTCTTCCACCTCCCGGACGTCCATCAGGCCCGTCAGGTCGTCGCTGGGCACCACCGCGAGATGGCTCTTGCGGCCCTCCGGCGGAGGCGCGGACGAGGGCAGGCCACCGGAACCTGGCGGGACGATCGCCCGGCGGAAGCCCATGCGCTCGGCCTCCGCAAGCCGCCGCGCGACGCCGCTCACCCGGCGGACCTCCCCGGCCAGGCCTACCTCGCCGATCGCGATAACGCCCGCCGGGACATTCAGGTTTGAGACCGAGCTGGCCAGGGCCACCGCCATGGCCAGATCGACCGACGGCTCGGTCAGCCGCACGCCGCCGACCGTCGCCGCGTAGACGTCCTGGCGGCCGAGCCGGAACTCCGTGTGCCGCTGGAGGACCGCCAGCACCATGCCGACCCGCGCCCCGTCGAGGCCCGACGTCACCCGTCGCGGCATGTCGAGCACCGACGGGCCAACGAGCGTCTGGACCTCCGCTACCAGCGGGCGCCTGCCCTCCAGGGTGACCGTCACGCACGTGCCGGGAACCGGCACGCTGCGCTGGGACAGGAACAGCCCGCTCGGGTCTGGCAGCCCGATCAGCCCGTATTCGCCGAGGTCGAAGCAGCCCACCTCGTCGGTGGGGCCGTACCGGTTCTTCACCGCGCGGACCATGCGCAGCTGGGAGTGCCGGTCGCCCTCGAAGTGCAGCACCACGTCCACCATGTGCTCCAGGGTGCGCGGGCCCGCGATGGAGCCGTCCTTGGTCACATGGCCGACCAGGATCGTGGCCAGCGAACGCTCCTTGGCGGCGCCGCTCAGCGCGGCTGCGACCTCGCGGACCTGGGTAACCCCCCCGGGGGCGCCGTCCACTCCCTGAGCCGTGATCGTCTGCACCGAATCGATGATGAGCAGGTCCGGCCGTACGGCCTCGACGTGCCCGAGCACGGCGGCCAGATCCGTCTCCGCCGCCAGGAACAGGTTGTCGCTGACCGCCCCGATCCGGTCGGCCCGCAGCCGCACCTGCGCGGCCGATTCCTCCCCCGTGATGTAGAGCACCGAGCCGGATCCCGCTACCAGGGCCGCCGCCTCCAGCAGCAGCGTCGACTTCCCGACACCCGGCTCGCCAGCCAGCAGCAGGACCGCGCCCGGCACCAGGCCGCCGCCGAGCACCCGGTCCAGTTCGTCGAGCCCGGTCGGCCGCGCGCTCGCCGCCCGCGCGTCCACGGCCCTGATCGAAATCGCGGGCGAACTCACCGGACCCGGTCCTGGCGCGCGGACGCCCGCCCGGACGAGACGGGAAACCCCCGCCTCCCCGATCGTGCCCCAGGCCTGGCACTCCCCGCACCGGCCCACCCATTTGGGCGCCTGCCAGCCGCACTCCGCGCAGCGGTAGACGCTGCCTGCCGGTGACTTAGCCATGGCTGGCACCCTAGCCTCGGGGGCTGACATTTCCGTGGCCCCGCCGCGGCGACCGGATGGAGTGACTGGGACCGGCGCCAACATAAGCTTGCTCGACGGGGATCCTGTGCACCGTGTACGGAGGGACTGGGCGTGGAGGGAAGGACATTGATCGAGGCTGACCGGACGGCCGGCACGCCCGTCGCGCTGTCCACGTCGTCCGTCTACCCGGACCGGACGCCAGACGCCTTCGAGGCGGCTGTCCGGCTCGGTTACGACGGCATCGAGGTCATGGTCTACACCGACCCGGTGAGCCAGGACGTCGACGTGCTCAGCCGGCTGATCGACTACCACCAGATCGCCATCCTCGCGGTGCACGCGCCCAGCCTGCTGCTCACACAGCGGGTGTGGGGACGCGAGCCATGGGAGAAGCTGCGGCGCTCGAAGGACCTTGCCGAACGGCTCGGCGCGAAGGTCGTGGTGGTGCACCCGCCGTTCCGCTGGCAGCGCGATTACGCACTGGGTTTCGAGGCTGGCCTCGCGGCCATGGAGGCGGAGACGGACGTAATCTTCGCCGTGGAGAACATGTTCCCGCTGCGCGCCGGTGGCCGGGAGATCGTCCCGTACGCCCCCACCTGGGATCCCACCGCCATGGAGTGCGCCCACGTCACGCTGGACCTGTCACACACGGCCGCCTCCGGATCCGACGCTCTGACGATGGCCGCCGATCTGGGCACCCGTTTGGCGCACGTGCACCTGGCCGACGGGACCGGCGTACCGAACGGCCCGTTCCCCGACGAGCACCTGGTGCCGGGACGCGGCAGCCAGCCGTGCGCCGAGGTCCTGCGGCGGCTCACCGCCGACGGATATCCGGGCATGGTCGTCCTGGAGGTGAACACGCGCCGGGCCCTCACGCGAGACGAGCGCATGGCGGACCTGGCCGAGTCGCTGGCCTTTGCCCGCGAGCACCTGACCCAGGTCCCGGCGCACTGAACCCAGCCCGCTGACCCGGTCCGGGTGCCGGGCCCAGCCGGCTGACACGCGGCCGGCGGTGGACGGGCGGATGAGTGAAGGGGAATGCTGTAGGCATGGACGCTGGCCGTGCGAGCGGGGACGCCCGGATGGGGAAGAACGCGACGCTGATCACTGTGGCGCCCACCGGGGCAGAAGCCAGCAAAGAGGACGCACCGGCCCTCCCGGTGACCCTGGATGAACTCGTCGCCACCGCGAAGGAATGCCAGGCCGCGGGAGCGGCGGTCGTACACGTGCACATCAGGGACGACCGGGCGCGCCCGACCCTCGACCGGGGCCGGCTCGACGGACACGGTCGCCGCGCTGCGGGAGGCGACCGACCTCGTGGTGCAGCTGTCCACCGGCGGCGCGGTCACCGACAGCTTCGACGACCGGCTGGCCGTGCTCGAGGCCGCGCCCGACGCCTGCTCGCTGACGTGCGGGACCGTCAACTTCGGCGACGAGGTGTTCGCGAATCCGTGGCCATTCGTCCGGCGGCTCTACGCGCGGACCCAGGAACTGGGCGTCGTGCCGGAATTCGAGCTCTTCGACCTCGGGCACATCGCCACGCTGCACCGGCTCCTCGATGATCTGGGGCCGCCCGCTGGCGGCCGGGTGCACTGCGACCTGGTGATGGGAATTCCCGGTGGCATGCCCGGGGACACGGCGACGCTGGTCCAGGCCGCGGCTGCCCTCCCAGCCCGCGCAACCTGGTCCGCCACCGGGATCGGCCGGACGTCGCTTCCCGTCATGCTCGCCGCGGTGGCGGCCGGGGGCCATCTGCGGGTCGGTCTGGAGGACACCCTGTCGTACGCGCGCGGCCGTCCGGCCAGCGGGAACGCGGAACTGGTGGAGCGGGCCAGTCAGCTAGCACGGCTTGCCCAGCGGCCGCCGATGAACACCGCCGACGCGTGCGCGTTCCTCGGTGTCAAAGTGTGAGAACAGCGCTGATCAGCGAAAAACACTGGCCTGGACGCGGGTAAGGATGCGGACAAGGACGCGGGCCAGGACGCGGGCCAGGACGCGGGCCAGGACGCAGGCGGTGAGGGCGCCGTGCGGTCCGGGGAGAACGCGGCCGGCGGGGGAGAAGCATCGCTTGCAGGACGTTTGCAATTGCAAGCAAAGTCGGCGATACTGACGGTATGCCTCAGGTATCAGTCAATTCGATCGGTGAGTACATCCGCGAACAGCGTGAGCAGGCGAAGATCTCGCTCCGCCAGCTCTCGCAGGCAGCGGGTGTCTCCAACCCTTATCTCAGCCAGATTGAGCGCGGCCTGCGCAAGCCCAGCGCCGAGATCCTCCAGCAGATCGCCAAGGGCCTGCGGATCTCCGCCGAGGCGCTGTACGTCCAGGCCGGAATCCTGGAGGACAGGCCGGCGGATTCCGGGGTCCGCTCGGCGCTGCTGGCCGACCCCAGCTTGTCCGAGCGCCAGAAGCAGGTGCTGATCGAGATCTACGAGTCGTTCCGCAAGGAAGGCGGAGCGGCCGCCGATTCGCCGGCCGGTGACGGTGCGACGGTCACTCTCATGCCGCGCGCGGTGACGGCCGTCGATCCGGGTCCCGGGCCGGACGACCGTCCGGCACGCCGGGGACGCGGCGCGCGTGGCGCTTCGACGGGGCCCTGGGCGACCGCCACGGACGACCTGCCCGGCTTCGACGACGCCCCGGGTGCCCCGCAGAGCCAGGTGAACGCGCCGGACCCGGCGGGGCCAGTGACCCCGGCCAGCGCGGCGGGCACGGGCTGGCCTGCGGACATGCCGCCGCACAACGAGGAATAGCACATCGGCGGCCGCGAGGCCGCCACTAACCGATTGGTGCCGTCTGAGGGACGGCCTGGGCGGTGCGGCCGGAACGGGAAAAATGATCGGCCGCACCAGATAGCGTGGATGGCGTGTTCTCAGGTTCAGCGATGACGCCGCTCAGTATCTTCTTCGCCGTCATCTCGATCGCCGCGTTCGTGTTCGAGGCTTTCGCGTTCATCGACGCGGTACGCAGGCCTGCCCCGGCCTTCGTGGCCGCGGGAAAGCAGACCAAGCCCATCTGGCTGATCATCCTCGGTGTCGCGATGGTCGTCGGTCTTGGTTACGCCTTCTACGTGGGCGGCGCGTCGGCCATCTCGATCCTGCCGGTCGCGGCGTTTGTCGCGGCCGCGATCTACCTGGTTGACGTCCGGCCGAAGGTCAGGGAGTTCAAGACCGGCAACGGCAGCTCGCGCTCAGGGCCGTACGGGCCCTGGTAACCGGATCCGGCTGAGCCGGGCGGCCTCGCCGGGCCGCACCGGCAGCTCAGTTGGGCAGGAGCAGCAGTGCGACGGGCACGACCACGATCGTGGTGGCGGCGCACCAGATGCCCAGGCGTACCGCGTGCGCCAGCGGCGGCGCCGGGGTCATGATGCGGGTAACCCGTGCGGCCATCTCGCCCTCCTGTACGGCGCCAGAGACAGCCAGCGCCCCGGCCGGGGTGTTCTCGGCATAGCCCGCGGTGCCGAAACGGGCCAGTGCTCCGGCGAGGGCTCGCGCCGGACGGGCCCGCAGGGCGCGGTCATCGGCCAGCATCTCGATCAGCAGGGCCACGGACTGGTGCGCGTCGGCGCAGATCCGGGACCAGCCGAATGCCCGCCGCAGCGCCGTGAACGGGAGGACCACCAGGTCGTGCCGCTCGCGCAGGTGGGCCCGCTCGTGCGCGAGTACCGCCGCGAGTTCGGCCGGCCGCAGCAGGTCCAGCGCACCGACGCTCACTACGATCCGTGACCGCAATCCGGGCAGGCAGTACGCCGTCGCTGCCGGATAATCGACCACCAGCGCACCGGGAGCCTTCGGGTCACCGCGGGCCAGCAGGGCGAGCAGGGCCCGCTGCCGCCGCCGGGCCCGGATCACCAGCGCCGAGGACGCCACGAGCACCGAGCAGAGCCGGGCCAGCAGGGCCAGGCCCATCACCAGACTGACGAGCCGCAGGAAAACGGGCAGCACCGGCTGGCCCGCAGGGAACAGGCGCCCGCTGGCCGCGGCCGAGGCCACCCGGGTCACGCCACCGGCAACGCTGGCCGCTCGCGGTGGCATGCCGACCTCAATCAGCGCCCCGACGGCCGCGAGGCCCCCAGCGAGCCCGAGAGCCTGCCAGAGCAGGATCGCAGCCCCCGGCGACCGCCGGGGCCACCGTGCGGCCCTCAGCGCCGCGGAACCCCGCACGCTCCCAATGGCGACAGCGGCGAGCAGAGTCGCGTCGGCCGGTCCAGTCATCAGCCCCCGCCGTCACCTTCGATCTCGTCCAGAGCACCACGGAGCACGCTGGCCTCTACGCCTGACACCGACTTGGCAAACCGCGCGAGTGCGGCCGACCGGTCGCCTGTCTGCTCCAGCGCCGTCAGCATCAGTTCGGTCACGTACGCTTCCCTAGTCGCGGCCGGCCGGTAGCGCCATGCGCGCCCGTCCCGCTCTCGCCGGGCGAAGCCCTTCTTCGCCAGCCTGTCCAGCACGGTCATCACCGTCGTATGCGCCAGATCACGTTCGGTGAGCTGCGCGCTGACCTCGCGGACCGTGAGTGACTCGCCGGTTCCCCACAGTACGTCCATGATCGCGCGCTCGAGATCGCCTAGCCGGTTCACACAGGCCACTTTACCCACGGCGAGCGGCGGCGAATCGGCCACAGCACGCAGACCCGCCCTCGGCCGGCCTGGCGTGCGTGGTGCACTCCGGTCAGGTCCGCGCACGGTCCTCGTCCTGGTGAAGCGCCGTCATGCCATCCGGATAACGCTGGCCCCGGTGACACTACCGATCAAGAAACTGACGTGGAGGTTATTGCCGTGAATTCCGCGACTGCTCCGGGTCTGCGGTCCCCCGGGGGGCCGCCTCAGGGTCCGCGAACCGCGCGAACGCGCGCAGATTGGCCAGGCTCTCGCCGTTCTTGGCCCGCCACGCCCACTCCCGGCGGATGGCGGACGCGAAGCCCAGTTCCAGCGCGACGTCGAAGTTCTCGTCGGCGTAGCTGAGTACGCAGCCCAGGATCCGGTCGATCTCCTCCGGGCCGGCCGCGGCCAGCGGCAGCCTGCCGACCAGGTACACGTCCCCCATCGAGTCGATGGCGAAGTGCACACCGTAGGTGCGCCCGTTGCGTTCCAGCAGGAATCGGTAGAAGCGCTCATGGTTCTCGTCGGGCCTGCGGCAGAAAAAGGCTTCGACGTGCAGGCTGTGAGCGCCCGCGATGAGCCACGTCATCGTGGCCAGTTTGTGCTGTCCTTCCAGCTTCACCAGGTACGCGCCGGGGCTGGGGTTCTGATAAGGCAGGCCCAGCTCGGTCAGGGCCGCCGCGATGGCCGCCGCCGGTTCCGCGTCCTGGCCCGCGTCCGGGCGGTTGGGGGCGGTCACGATCGCACCGCCGGGCGGCCGGCCGTCATGCCTCTACCCGCGCGCTCGTCTCGCTCACCGCTCCTGTATACACCGCCAGCAGCTGGTCAACCGCGGCTGACCAGCCAAAGCCCGACGCGTGCCGGATGGCGCCCGCGGACATCCGGGCCAGCGCCCGCGGCGAGGCGGCGAGCTGGCGCAGCAAGCGCGCGTAGTCGGCGGGATCGTGGCTGTCGACCAGAAGTCCGGACTCACCATCGCATACGGCCGTCCGCAGGCCGCCAACCGCGGCCGCGACCACCGGTGTGCCGCACGCCTGCGCTTCCAGCGCCACCAGGCCGAACGATTCCGAGTACGACGGCACCGCCACGATGGTGGCAGCCCGGTACCATTCGGCCAGCTCCGGCTGGGGACAGGGCGGCTCGAGCCTTACCACGCCGGAAATACCCAGCCGCGCTGCCAGCTGGGTCACCATGTCCGGGTCGTTCCGCCCCAGGCCGCTCGGGCCGCCGACGAAGACCACCGCGAGCCGGTGGCCCAGCCCGGGATCATCCCTGATCATGTCGGCCACCGCGCGCAGCAGGATGTCCGGGCCCTTCAGCGGCTGCATGCGCCCGGCGAACAGGAGCACGACCGCGTCGGCAGGCAGGCCGAGCGCCCGCCGGGCGTCCGCTTGCCGGCCGGGGCGGAATACCGACAGGTCCACGCCCGGGTGGACGGTTTCAACCCGGGAGGCGTCGGCGCCGTAGAGCCCGCTGAGCTGGCGTGCCTCTTCGGCGGTGTTGGCGACCAGCCGGTCGGCAGCGGCGATGACCTCCGCCTCGCCACGGATCCGGGTGTCGGGTTCGGCCGAGTCGCCGGTCGCCAGAGCCGCGTTCTTCACTTTCCCGAGGGTGTGCATCGACTGCACGAGGGGTACTCCCCAGCGCTCCTTGGCCACCGCTCCCACCTGGCCGGACAGCCAGTAGTGCGCGTGCACGAGGTCGTACCGGCCGGGCGCGTACGCCGCCTCGATGCGGAGCACCTCGAAGGTGAAGTGACATATCTGGGCGGGGATGTCGGCCTTGTCGAGCTCTTCGAAGGGTCCCGCGGTCACGTGCCGGACGAGCACTCCGGGGGTCAGCTCGGTGACCGGCGGGGCGTCACGGGACACCGCCCGTGTGAAGATCTCCACCTCGGTACCGCGCTCCGCCAGGCGCTTGGCGACCTCAACGACGTAGACGTTGAGCCCCCCGGCGTCGCCGGTGCCCGGCTGATCGAGCGGTGACGTATGGACGCTGATCGTCGCGATCCGCCCTGGGACGCTTCGCGGCACAGGTATGCACCTCCGACCTTGCAACCTCAGCGTGGTGCCCAGTGTTCCCCGCGGGAGACGCCCATTCGGCGGAAAGCCCGCTCGCTGGCGGTGTGGCCTGCGCCGCAGGCCACACCGCCACCGTGACGGATAAGCTTCGCGCCATGAGAACTCTTGTACTGTTGCGCCATGGTGAGAGCGAGTGGAATTCCAAGGGCCTTTTTACCGGATGGGTCGATGTCGGCCTCTCGGCGACCGGGGCTGACGAGGCGGCGCACGCCGGGAAACTGCTGAACGACTCCCGGTTGCGCCCGGATGTGCTGCACACCTCGGTGCTGACCCGGGCGATCCAGACGGCGCACATAGCGCTGGAGGCGGCGGAGCTGCTCTGGCTGCCGGTCCACCGGTCCTGGCGGCTGAACGAGCGGCACTACGGCGCCCTGCAGGGCAAGGACAAGGCGCAGACGCGCCAGGAGTTCGGCGACGAGCAGTTCATGCTGTGGCGGCGCTCCTACGACGTCCCGCCGCCGCCGATTGCGGATGACGACCCGCTCTCGCAGGCCGGCGACCCGCGGTACGCGCTCCTGCCGCCCGAGCTGCTGCCCCGCACCGAGTGCCTGAAGGATGTCCTGGCCCGGATGCTGCCGTACTGGTATGAGTTCATCGTGCCGGATCTCGCAGCGGGCAAAACGGTGCTCGTGACCGCGCACGGTAACTCGCTCCGTGCCCTCGTCAAGCACCTTGACGGCATCAGCGATGACGAGATCGCCGGGCTGAACATCCCGACCGGTATCCCGCTCGTCTACGAGCTCGACGGCGGTTTCCGGCCGGCCGAGCGGGGTGGGCGCTACCTGGATCCCCGGGCCGCGGCCGAGGCGGCGGAGGCGGTCAAGAACCAGGGCCGCTAAACGGCGTTTCCCGCGGCTGGCACGTGCGGTGCGCCCCTCCGCCAGGCGGCGATCAGGCGAGCACACGACGAATCGCAAATGTCCTGATAATGGACGTGTGGGAAACAGTGAGGTCATAGGTCGCACGTCACAGCTCCCTCCCTGGGATGTGCGGGATAGCGCCCCTTACGATCAAGGGTGTGGGCCTGAGCAGTTCCGACGCGTGGCCGCCTACCCTGGGCGGTGGGCGCCGGCCATCCGGGGAGCGCAGGCGCCGGCTATCCGGGGAGCAGCGGTGTCGGTAAGCGCGCGGGCCGGGAACGGGAGATCGCTGGAGGACTCGGCCCCGCCCACGCGGCTGCCGCCGGGGATCGCCTCAGTGCTGTCCGTGCTGTCGTCGTCCGCGGTCGTCCTGGACCGGGAGGACCGCGTCCTGCAGGCCAGCGAGGCGGCGCGCTCGTTCGGGCTGGTCAATGGCGAGCGCCTGATGGCCAGTGAGCTTCTTGCACTCGCCCGGCAGGTGCGCCGGGACGGTGAGATCCGCGAGGGCGAGTTCGAGGTATCCGCGGGCGGCAGCATCAGCGGCCGGATGACCAGCTTCGCCGTCCGGGTCGCGCCGCTCGGCGGCGACGTGGGCTGCGACGGCCTGGTGCTGGTCCTGGCCGAGGACCAGACCGAGAGCCGCCGGGTCGAAGAGGTCCGCCGGGACTTTGTCGCGAACGTCAGCCACGAGCTGAAAACCCCGGTCGGGGCTCTGGCCCTGCTGGCCGAGACGGTCGAGGACGCCGCCGACGATCCCGACGCGGTGCGCAGGTTCGCGGGCCGGATGCGGCAGGAGGCGGCCCGGCTGACCAACCTGGTGCAGGACATCATCACGCTGTCGCGCATCCAGGCCGCCGAGCCCGTGCCCGACCCGGTCGCTGCGGAGGTGGACGCGATCGTCGCGGAGGCCCTGGACCGGTGCCGGATGAAGGCCAACGCCCGCGGGATCGCCCTGGTGGAGGTGGGCGACCACGGGCTCGGCGTGCTCGGCGACGAGGACCTTCTCCTCACGGCGATACGCAACCTGCTGGAGAACGCGGTGGCCTACAGCCCGGAACGGACCCGGGTGCTGGTCACCACGCGCCGGGCGGATGACCGGGTAGAGATCAGCGTCGAGGATCAGGGCATCGGGATTCCCGAACGGGACCTGCAGCGGATCTTCGAGCGGTTCTACCGGGTCGACCCGGCCCGCTCGCGAGCCACCGGGGGCACCGGCCTCGGCCTGGCCATCGTGAAGCACGTGACGGCGGCGCACGGCGGCGCCGTGACGGTCCGGAGCGTGGAGGGCGCAGGCTCCACCTTTACCCTTTCCCTGCCTTTGCGGAGTTCACATGCCGGCTCAGGTTCTGCCTAGCAGCGCGCGCACCGGGCCCGCGCGCGTACGCATCTCGGGAGGCACCCAAGTGACACGTGTGCTCGTGGTCGAGGACGAGGAATCGTTCAGCGACGCGATCTCTTACCTGCTGCGCAAGGAGGGCTTTGAGGTCGCGGTCTGCTCGACCGGCCCGGACGCGCTCAGCGCCTTCGACCGCACCGGCGCGGATCTGGTGCTGCTCGACCTTATGCTTCCCGGGCTGCCGGGCAGTGAAGTCTGCCGCGCCCTGCGGGCCCGGTCCAACGTGCCGGTGATCATGCTGACCGCGAAGGACAGCGAGATCGACAAGGTGGTGGGTCTCGAGCTCGGCGCGGATGACTACGTGACCAAGCCGTTCTCCTCCCGCGAGCTCGTTGCGCGGATGCGTGCGGTGCTCCGGCGCCGGGGCGAGACGGACGAGGTGACCATCGCCGCGATGGAGGCCGGCCCGGTCCGGATGGACGTCGACCGGCACGTCGTCACCGTCCGCGGCGGCCAGGTCCAGCTCCCGCTCAAGGAGTTCGAGCTGCTGCAGGTCCTGCTCCGCAACGCCGACCGCGTGCTGACCCGGATGCAGCTCATCGACCGCGTGTGGGGCGCGGATTACGTCGGGGACACCAAGACCCTGGATGTCCACATCAAGAGGCTGCGGGCCAAGATCGAGGTCGATCCCGCAAATCCCCGGCATATCGTGACCGTCCGCGGGCTCGGCTACAAGTTCGACTCGGCTGCCGCGTAACGGCGCCCGCCGGGTGTCCCGGCGATCAGCCGCGGTGCCACCGGCTATGGGCCGTTGACCGCTATCGGCCGCTACTGAGCGGCCCGGGCCGGCTACGGCGTGGCAGACGGACTCGCGGAGGGCTGACCCGACGCTCCCGGCACCGGGCTGGCCGCGGCGCTGCTCGTCGCCCCGGGCTTCGCCGGTTTCGAGGGGCTGGCGCTGGGGGCCGGCGGCGAGAAGGTCGAGTAGTAGCCAGTTCGCGGTTCCACCGGCACGGAGAGCGGCACGGCTCCCGCGTTCTGGAACGTGAGGATCACCGTGACCGTCCCCCCGCTGGGCAGCGCGCTGGTCAGCCCCCTGAGCACTACCTTCGGCGCTGGGCCGGTCAGGTAGGCAGTGGCACTCGCCGGCACCGTGACCGAGCCGCCGGCCACCTGTACGGACGTGGCGGTGCCGGGGGCGGAGACCGAGATGAGCTTGTCGGCGCTACTGCCCCCGTTGTACACGGCGAAGAACATGCTGGCCGAGCTGCCGGCGGCCAGCGGAGTGTCGTCCGGGCCGCCGAGGATGAAGGCGTTGTCGACACCGATCGCGCCCGCGGAGGCATAGGCCCCGTTCGCCGCCGGGTGGAACTGAAGCGTGGGCGCGTTGTTGCCCGCCTCGCACCCCGCGAGCACGGGGATCAGCAGGGCGGCGGCGCCAATCAGGAGACGGCGCAGCAGTTTCCTGCCGTGGCTGCTGCGGATCACGGCTCGGGCCTCCTCGGGCTCGGAACGGGTCGCGGGCGGACGTCGCAAATCGTAGCGACCCCCGGAACGCATCCGTCCGCCGGGGCGTCCCCAGCGCGGCTCAGGCCGGGGTCGGGAGGGCCGAAGCCGGCCGCCCCGGCTCCGGTCCGGCACTCCCGGCCCTCGGGCCCAGCGCCCGTAGCTGGTCCTCGAGATGGAAACCCGGGTTCAGGTTCCGCTGCACCGTGGTGGAGGCGTCCGCCCGGACGAGGACGACCGTCAGCCCGGCAGGACCATACGCCGAGCCGAGCACGTTCTCCGCGTCTTTGACGGCTACCGCCCGGCCCTGGCCGTCCCTGTGGGCCAGCTGCGTGACGTCGGTCATCGCGTTCGCGGTCCCCACAAAGTACACCCGGACGCTGGCGCGGGCCGCCTGCGTGGTGAGCTGCCGCAGCGCCGTGTCACAGTGGCAGCGGGCGGGAACCAGCGCCAGGACCGCGCTGACCAGTCCGCCCACCGGTTTGGCCTTCCCGCTGACCACGACGGTCCCGCCCGGCAGCTGGCCGCGGCCATCCCCGGGCGGCGACACGGCCGATTTCGGTGCCGGTCCCGCGGATTGGGACAACACGGGCGCGGCGGCGGGGCTGATGCTGAAGACCGACAGGAGCGTCCCGGCCAGCATGGACAGTGCTACGAAGCCGACGATGAGCGGCAGGATCGCGCCGTGCCCGCGCAGCGGGCCGAGTACCCGTTCCCAGCGGGCACGGCGGCGCAGCGCTCGCTGCTCGCGGTGGTAAGCGAGCACCTCGCGGTCGAGTTCCCGGGCATCGTCCGGGATCTCGATATCGACCGGGGGCAGGCCGCCCTCGTCCCGCCCAGGTTCTCCGCCACGGTTCACCGGTACACACCTCCCCGGCCTGTGTTCCCACCTTGCTACTAGTATGAGCCTTCATAGGCCATGCGGCCGACGGGCGTTGTCATTTGCCCGCCGGACACGTGGCCGTAATAGGCCTTTGGTGCCCGGGCCCTGCTGTCAGACGTGGCCGCACGGTGTCGTATGCACTGTGCGCTGATGGCTGGTTACGTTCGGCTAGTGGTTGGCCGAGCGCGGGTATCCCGCGGCTCGCCGTAAGGTAATTCCGGCGAGCCGTAATTACCCAGATGACCTGGCCATATGGGGTAAAGGCCATTCAATCGAGCCCCAGCGACGTGGTAAGATAGCCTTCAGCGGAAGGGGTACTTGCCACATGTCTTTCAAGGTCGGCGATACCGTCGTCTACCCCCATCATGGGGCTGCTCGCATCGAAGCGGTCGAGACTCGCACGATCAAGGGCGAGGACAAGACCTATCTGGTTCTTAAGGTCGACAAGGGTGACCTGACTGTACGCGTACCCGCAGATAATACGGAGCTCGTAGGCGTCCGGGATGTCGTTGGCCAGGAAGGCCTCGAGAGGGTGCTGGAGGTACTCCGTGCCCCGCACACCGAGGAGCCGACCAACTGGTCGCGGCGCTACAAGGCCAACCTGGAAAAGCTCGCCTCGGGCGACGTGAACAAGGTGGCTGAGGTCGTCCGGGACCTTTGGCGCAGGGACAAGGAACGCGGCCTGTCCGCAGGCGAAAAGCGCATGCTGGCCAAGGCGCGGCAGATTCTCGTGAGCGAGCTGGCGCTCGCCGAGAAGACGAATGAGGACAAGGCCGAAGCTCTGCTGGACGAGATCCTTGCTTCTGGTCCGCCGCAGCGGGTGTCTTAACGACGAGCGAGGTTTCTTAAGGCCGCCAGTGCATGTGCGGATACGCTTAATGGCTGCTGGATCGAGCCTGAGATATGCGTGGCCCAGGGTGGGCGTCGGTACCGACGTCCACCCTTTTGGGTCCGGCCGCGTGCTGAGCCTGGCCGGTCTGACGTGGCCGGGAGAACCAGGCCTCACCGGTCATTCGGACGGCGACGTCGCGGCCCATGCCATCTGCGACGCCCTCCTGTCTGCGGCCGGGATCGGTGATCTCGGCGCGCACTTCGGCACCGCCCGGCCCCAGTGGGCCGGAGCGCACGGCCTGACGCTGATCCGTGAGACATTCCGGCTCATTACCGAGGCCGGATTCACGGTCGGCAACGTCGCCGTCCAGGTGATAGGCAACCGCCCGAAGGTCGCGCCACGCCGCGCGGAAGCCGAAAAGGTCCTGTCCGGGGCGCTCTCTGGTGCGCCGGTCAGCGTGTCCGGTACCACCACGGACGGCCTCGGGCTGACTGGGCGCGGTGAGGGTATCGCCGCGATCGCCACCGCACTGATCGTGGCGAGGGTGCTGCCGGGCGCCTGAGCCCTGCTCGCCGGTCCGGGCACGTCCGCACCGGGATCGCTGGCACTGCGTTCCGTTCGGCATAATCTGCGGCCCCGGGCTTGCGCACGGCGGCCCGCCGGGTGCGGTCAGTCGCCCGGCCGCGCGAAGGGGGCCGGCTGCCATTTCCGGGAGAGGGACGGCGTGGGGGACGGCTGGGAACGGCACGACTCCCGGCCGGTATCTGACCAGGGCCCTGCGCCGCGGAGGCCCGCGCATGCAGGTCATGCCATCCCATAGCCTAGGCATCGTGACCCTGCGCCTTCATGACACCGCCGCTCGCGAGGTACGCGAGTTCACGCCCCTGGTCCCCGGGCGGGTGTCGCTGTACGTGTGCGGCGCCACCGTGCAGGCACCGCCGCATATTGGCCACCTCCGGTCGGCCATTGCCTTTGACATTCTCGTCCGCTGGCTGGAGGCGAGCGGCTACCAGGTGACCTTCTGCCGGAATGTCACCGATATCGACGACAAGATAATCCGGGCCGCCGGGCAGGAAGGCACGCCCTGGTGGGCGGTCGCCGAGCGCAACCAGCGCCTTTTCTCCCGCGCGTATGACGCGCTCGGCTGCCGCGAGCCGGACGTCGCGCCGCGGGCCACCGGGCATGTGCCCGAGATGATCGGGCTGATGCGGCGGCTCATCGAGCGCGGACACGCGTACGCGGATGGCGGCGACGTGTACTTCGACGTCCGCACCGACCCGTCGTACGGGGAACTGTCCGGCCAGCGGCTGGACCAGATGCGGGCGACCGACGACGCCGGTGATTCCGCCGCCAAACGGGACCCGCGGGACTTCACCCTGTGGAAGGGCGCCAAGCCCGGCGAGCCGTCCTGGGACACCCCATGGGGACCCGGCCGTCCCGGCTGGCACCTGGAGTGCTCCGCCATGTCGATGAAGTACCTCGGTGAGGCGTTCGACATTCACGGCGGCGGCATCGACCTGGTGTTCCCGCACCACGAGAACGAGATCGCGCAGTCGAAATGCGCCGGTTACGCCTTCGCCCAGTACTGGATGCATAATGCTGTGCTCGGGGTGGCCGGCGAGAAGATGAGCAAGTCGCTCGGCAACTCACTGCGCGTCGAGGAGATCCTGAAGACCGTCCGGCCGGTCGAGCTCCGCTACTATCTGGGCCAGGCGCACTACCGGTCGGTGCTGGAGTTCTCCGAGGAGTCACTGGCCGAGGCCGCCGCCGCGTACAGGCGGATCGAGGGTTTCGTGGAACGGGCCGAGGAGGCCCTGGCCGATGGCGCGGACGCCAGCGGTGCGCCGCCAGGTGCCAGTCTGCCGCTGTCGTTCACCGCGGCCCTCGACGACGACCTGGGCGTCCCGGCGGCGCTCGCGGCCGTCCACGCGGCCGTCCGGGACGGCAATACCGCCCTGCAGGAGGGCCGGGCCGCCGATGTGCGCCAAAGCCTGGCGCAGGTGCGCTCGATGCTGGGCGTCCTCGGACTGGATCCGCTCGCCCAGCCCTGGGCCGCCGCCGACGCGCAGGGCGAGCGGATGCGCGAGATTGTTCAGTCGCTGGTGCAGGTCGCGCTGGATCAGCGTGAGTCCGCGCGGGCCCGGAAGGATTTCGCAACTGCCGACGCGCTGCGGGAAAGCCTGGAGAAGGCCGGAATCGCCATCGAGGACACTCCCGCCGGACCCCGGTGGGAGGTCCGCCGGTGAGCGGCCGTGGTTCGGGTGGCGGGCGCCCCGACAAGGGAACGCACGCCAAGTCGGGCAAGCCGCGTCCCGGTACGGGCGGTTATGGACGGCACCGGCTGGAGGGCAAGGGCCCCACACCGCCCGCTCGCCTCCGGCCCGGTCATCCCGCCCAGCGCAAGACGGCCGCTGACGCGCGCGCCGCGGGTGCTCGGCCGAGAGACGACGATGACACCGACCGCGGGCCGCGCACGCCGGGCAGCCGCCCAGCTGGAGCGCGGGGCGGGGCTGGACCACGGGGCAGCGGGGACGCGCCGGAGATGGTCGCCGGGCGCAACTCGGTGGTCGAGGCGCTCCGGGCGGCCATCCCCGCCGTCGCGCTCTACGTCGAGCACCGCGCGCCCGTGGATGAGAAGATCCGTGCGGCCGTGCAGCTGGCCGCGGAAGCGGGCGTCCCCGTGCGGGAGACCGGTCACGCGGAGCTCGGCCGGCTGACGGGCCAGGCGGTTCATCAGGGCATCGCCCTGAGCGTCCGCGCGTACGACTACGCCAGCCCCGACGAGCTGCCGGCCCTGGCGGCGCGGGCCGGGGAGCTTCCGCTCATCGTCGCCCTGGACGGTGTCACCGATCCGCGGAACCTCGGGGCGGTCGCGCGCTCAGCCGCGGCGTTCGGCGGCCATGGCATCCTCATCCCGTCCCGGCGCAGCGCCAGCGTCACCGCGGGCGCCTGGAAGGCATCCGCGGGTGCGCTCGCGCGCGTGCCGGTGGCCCGGGCCTCCAACCTCGTGCAGGCCCTGAGCGCCTACCAGGCAGCCGGCATCTTCGTCGCCGGGCTCGATGCCACGGGCGACGTCACCGTCGCGGATATCCCGGTCGCTGACGCGCCGCTCGCCCTGGTCGTCGGCTCCGAGGGCCGCGGGCTCTCCCGGCTGGCTGCCGAGCGATGTGACGTGATCGCGCGGATCCCGATCACGGGCGGGACCGAGTCGCTCAACGCCGGTGTCGCGGCGGGCATCGCCCTGTACGAGGTCGCCCGCCAGCGCGCCGCCGCCACCGGAGACGACTGAGCGGATCGGCTGCCGCGCACGGGTCCTCCCCCGGGTAGCTCAGTCGGCAGAGCCGCTGATCACGCCACGAGCGGGAAGAGCCGTGTGCGCTGCCCGGGCCCGGCTGCCAGGAGCGAGACTCAGCGTAATGCCCTCAGGGGGGTATAACAGTTGACGTTCTGGCGTTAGATAGCGCTCAACAGTGCGCTATGATCGTAGCGTGAACCTGAAACAGTGGGCGGAACGGCAAGGCGTTTCGTACGCGACCGCGCGCCGCTGGTTCGCTGACGGGACACTCCCGGTCCAGGCCCACCGGGTGGGTGGCCTGATCCTCGTCGGGGAGCCCGCCGGCCCGGATAAGGCCGGGAGCGCTGTGGTGTACGCCCGGGTGTCTTCCGCTGATCAGTGTCCTGATCTCGACCGGCAGGTTTCGCGGGTGACCGCCTGGGCGACCGGGCAGGGCGTCCCGGTCGACCGGGTAGTCACCGAGGTTGGCTCCGCGCTCAACGGGAAGCGCCGCAAGTTCCTCGCCCTGCTCCGTGACCCGTCCGTGTCCGTGATTATGGTGGAGCACCGGGACCGGTTCGCCCGGTTCGGCGCCGAATATGTCGAGGCGGCGCTGGCCGCGTCCAGCCGGAAACTGCTGGTCGTGGATCCGGCCGAGGTCGACGACGACCTGGTACGTGATGTGACGGAGATCCTGACGTCGCTGTGCGCCCGCCTGTACGGGCGGCGGGCGGCAGCGAACCGGGCCGCGCGGGCGCTGGCCGCACTGGAGTTCCCCGATGCCTAAATACCAGTCGCCTGCCGGGATGACCGTCCGCGGCTGGGTGGTCGCGCTGGAACCGTCTCCGGAGCAGGCCGCGCAGTTCCGGCGGGACTGCGGCGCGCGGCGGTACGCGTACAACTGGGCCGTCACCACGATCAGCGAATCCTTCGCCGCCGGGAAGGATACCGGCGAGTACGACAGCACGGTCTGGTCGGCGTATTCACTGCGGAAGCGCTGGAACCAGGTCAAGGCCCAGGTCGCGCCGTGGTGGGCGGAGAACTCCAAGGAGTCCTACTCCGGCGGGATCGCTGATGCGGTCACCGGGCTGAAGAACTGGCACGACTCCAAGACGGGCAAACGCCAAGGCCCGAAGGTCAGGTTCCCGCGCCGCAAGAAGAAGACCAAGGACCGGCCGCGGTGCGCCTACACCACAGGTGCGCTCCGCGTAGACGGCTCCCGCGCGGTAGTGCTGCCAAAAGTGGGGGCGGTGCGGACAGCGGAGAACATCCGCCCACTGTGGCGGCATGTCCGCCGCGGGACCGCCCGGCTGATGTCAGCGACGATCCGGGAGAAGGCCGGGCGCTGGTCGGTGTCTTTGCGGGTGGAGATCGCCGCCCCCCGCCAGCCCGCCGCCCGCACCAGCACCGTCGGCGTTGATGTGGGGATCGGGAACCATCTGCTGATCGTGATGTACCCGGACGGGACGGTCGCGGAGAAGATCCCCAACCCGCGGGCGCTGCGGGCGTCGCTCGCGGACATCCGGAGAGCAAACAAGGCGCTAGCACGGAAGATGGAAGGATCGCCGCGATGGTGGCAAGCTCAGCGCGCGCTGGCCCGGACTCAGGCACGCGCGGCGAACATCCGTTCCGACGCGATCCACAAGGCGACAACTCACCTGGCTAAAACCCACGGCCAGGTGATCATCGAGGATCTTACGGTCCGGCAGCTGGTGCGCGGCCTCCGCTCGCACCGTAAGTCCTGGGCGGACGCGGCGGCTGGGGAGATGCGCCGCCAGCTCACCTGCAAGGCGGGCTGGTACGGCTGCGACCTGCAGATAGCGGACCGATGGTACCCGTCGAGCAAGACGTGCTCGGCGTGCGGGCAGGTAAACGCGGACCTGACGCTGAGCGACCGCATGTGGGACTGCCCGTCCTGCGGCGCGCATCACGACCGCGACGAGAACGCGGGCACGAACCTGGCAAGACTTCCGGCCAGTCAGGCCGGGGCGCTGAGCGACGGTAAGACCGGGCTTGCCCGGCACGACGCGGTGAAGCGCGTGAACCACCTGCGAAAGGTGGCGGCATGAGCGCTAACAAGAACTCATCCGTGACGGCTAATCCTCGGGGCAATGGGCTGGCCGAGAACCTGTCCTCGTGACCATGATCGTACCAAGACCCACTGATCGGACAGGCCCATTGCGTGGGCCCGGGCAACGGCCTGCCGCGGTCGCCTGGGACCAGAGCGCCGTCCAGCCGCGTGCTGGGAGATGCGGGAGCGTTTGGCAATAGTGCTTGCCGCCGTCAATATCTCCATGGCCGGCGGAGCCCTCCCCCCGTCAATCCGTGAAGGAGCCACCAGCGTAAAATGGCGAAATGCGGCCGACAATACTTGTGCTGATTGCCTGAGTAAGCCGCATTTCCCAATGATTTGCGCATTCCGCTCACACTCAAGAGCCGTAGTCCGGCCGTGGTGCGGGCCGCCGGGATCGGCTGGCAGCGCGCGGGTATGTGGCCGGGGGGCCCCAGGGGGCCCCCGGGGGGCCGGGCAGGTGGTCTGCCGTCATCTGCTCATCGGCCCAGAAACTGATCAGTTCCTCAGCACTGAGCATTTGCGGTGGGACGTCGCCGCGGAGTGTACGGCCGGTGGCCAGCGTCCAGCTGATGATGAGCAATCGGGCAAGGATCTCATCGTCATCATGGACATTGCCGGCCGCCCAGCCCGGGAGCCTCATTCGCGGAAGTGCGCAGGACCCCCTTTCGCCGGGCATGCCGGAGACAGTAGTGTCGTGCAACGCGCGCCTCCTCGCAGAGGTGAACAGGGAGGGCCCTCTGCCGGTCCCGTGGCATCTGATCGCAACAGTGGGCCACGGGACGGAGGGCGGTCCTCCGGCTTTCAGCCGTACCTATAAACGGGCAAACATCAGCCGCCAAAAGGCAGCGCGATGACGCGGTGCAGCAAGCATCGCCCGGCTCTGCGGCCGGACAGAACAAGCACAGCAACGCAGGTGCCGGTCCCCTGGCGGCCCGCGCGTAAGGGTTTTCGACTGTGAATCACAAGCCCGGTCAGCCTGCCCAAGGACTGCCGGATACACCGGATTACGGCGGGTTAGCGTGGCGGAGCTTGATCAACGGGGAAGACTCTACAGGCAGCACGAGGAGGTGGGAGGCAAAAAGCCGAGTCTGACCTGCGCGGCTTTATAACGTTTCTTGCCTTATCGCATGTTTGCGAACGTCACAAGCCTAGATGACCCGTTCCCGTGTGGTATTTGACGCACCATTTGACGCAGCAGTAAACTAATCATGCGCCGAACGGGCAGATGCGCGTGCATATCGCTGCTGGGGCATTGGTAGGGAAAGTCTTCACCACGCTCCCCTCTGCAGGGGTGGCCTGCACGTGATGCCACTAATCCGGAGCGCCCGGATAGCGAGAGTTGCGATGGTCCCGAGCTCCAGCCAGGTGCGACCGCAGCCCTAATGATCCTCGGCGCGTATTTGGCGCAGATAGCCGCCGCCGGCCAGTGTTCGTCGTTGCCAGCCAGACAACTCTGGCCAGCGCCGGGCGCGCCCCGGGACTGTCCGGCGCAGTAGAATCTGGAGGTCAGCGAGTGGCTGTGCGGGTCGGCGGGTCGATCGGCTAGCATGCTCGGAGTCTCCCGCCGGTGTAGCTCAGTTGGCAGAGCAGCCGTCTTGTAAACGGCAGGTCAGCGGTTCGAATCCGCTCACCGGCTCCCAGTTAGATAGCTATTATTCGAACAATAGCGTTCGAAGGCGTGGAACGGCTCGTGGAACGGATGTCATATCTGCGGGCTATCCTGCTGCCATGCCGAGGGCCGTCAAGGGGCACATAGAGCAACTGCCCAGTGGGTCATACCGGGTCTCGGCGTACGCCGGGGTTGATCCGCTCACCCGGCAGGAGATCCGGCTCAGATCCACCGTCAAGGGCGAGCTACAGGCGCAGATCGAGCTCGGCAGGCTTCTTAAGGAAGCGTCCGAAGGCCGCACGCCCGAGGTCAACGCGACCATGGCAGGGCTGATGGACCAGTACATGGCGATCGCCGAATGGGACGTGTCTACCCGGCAGACCAACGAGGGCTTCATCCGGCGCACGATCAAGCCCGCCCTGGGCCACCTGGAGGTCCGGAAGGTCCGCGGGCCCATCCTGGACAAGTTGTACACGCGGCTGAAGCGCTGCGGTGATCTGTCCTGCACGGGCAGGCCGATCATCGAGCACCGCAACGTCCCGGCCCTGACGATCAACCCGGACGACTCCCGGCCAGCCTGGCGGCAGGTCAGCGGGACACTCGAGGAGGCCATCCGGTCCGGGCTCCTGGCCCCGGGCGAGGAGCTGCCGTCGATCACCGAGCTGAGCGCTCTGCAAGGCATCGGCACGGGCGTGGTACGCCACGCCATGAAAGCGCTCGCCGCGGACGGCCTGATCATCGCCCGGCACGGCCGCGCCACCGTCGTCGCTGGAGAACCCAGCGACGGCCCGGCGCCGAACCGGAGGCGGCCGGGTCCCGGTCACGCCTGCCGCCTCGCAGGATGCCGTCCGCACGTGTGCCATCCCATGAAGCCGAACACGATCCGTGGTATTCACAGCATCCTGTCCGGCGCGTTCGCCGCGGCGCAACGCTGGGAGTGGACCGACCGGAACCCGGCTGAGTCAGCTAAGCCTCCTACCGTCATACGCCAGACGATCGCGGCCACGTCGCCCGAAGCCGTCGCCAAGGTGATAGCCGAGGCCCGTAGGCAAAACGCCGCCCTGGGCCTGTACCTGTGGCTTGTCGTGGTCACCGGCGTCCGCCGCGGCGAGCTGTGCGGCCTTCAGGTCCGTGACGTCCACCTGGACCAGGGCTTGATCCACATTGCCTTTAACTACGTGGTCCGCGGCGGCCAGCGCGTCCGTAAGGACACCAAGACCCACCAGGATCGGTGGCTGGCCATCGACTCAGACACATGTGCGCTGATCGCAACTTACCTCGACGAGATCAAGGCCACGCTGGCGGCGGTCGGCGTCGAGCTGGCCGACGCCGCCTACCTGTTCTCCAACGATCCTGCACACGCCCGGCCATGGAATCCTGACTGGGCGACGCACAAGGTCGCTGATGCTGCCGCCGTGTCGGAGTGGAACTGGACATCAAGGGTGGCCGCCATTACACTGCCAGCCAGCTCCTCGCCGGTGGCTTCGACTTGCGCAACACCGCTGCCCGTCTCGGCCATAGTGGAGGCGGGGCAACCACGCTCCGGCATTACGCCGACCCGGTTCCCGAGGTCGACCGGCGAGCCGCCGCCTACCTCGCGAAGCTAACGGCAGGAACGAGCTCGCAAAAGGGTTAGCTAGCTGTCATTTCGTTGTGCGCGGCGCTGTCTTTACTAACCCGCGGGACGGCCAAGCTCACGCCATCGTGATCCCGCACGGCTGGTACTGCCCCAGGCCGGTAGGCATCAAGAATACGAACTGCGTATGCTTCGGGCATTATCGCGCTTACATCAGGTTCTCGGACCCACCGAAACCCGGTAACTTCCGAGTTTTCTTTCAGGCTCCCGCTGATCGCACGGCATCTAAAGACGAGAGCTATGATGCCCCGGCTCATGTTCTTATAGATGCCAGTAAGCGTCAGCGGTTCAACGGTCAGTCCGGTTTCTTCCCTGACTTCTCGCAACAATCCATCTATTATGGTTTCATTGCGCTCAAGGACACCGCCGGGCGGTTCCCAATGCGCATTATCTCGCCGTTGGATAACGAGCGCACGGCCGTCCTCATCGATTACGACACCGGCAACGCTAACCGAGTGGCGCGCGTCTTCACCGATCACCTCGTAACTCCCATCAGGCAGTTGGGTATCCTTTAGCCCAGATCATTCACGCGGGCTGTGGGCTGGCCCGGGACGGCGGCTGAGCCGCTGAACAGTTCGTGATTTTACGGTTGGGGTATGACGGTGGCCCGGCTGGCGGGCCGGTGGCCGGGGGTTCCACAGGCCCCGGGGGTACTCCTTCCGTGTCGTGGGGGTGGCTTTTCGCTGGTCAGGGCGCGTGTGGCAGGGCGGTGATCCGGGCCCAGGCGGTGGCGATGGCCTGTGCCCAGGGCCAGGTGGCGGGGATTTTCAGCCGCCGGCGGCGGCCGCCGCGGACCAGCTTCCCGGCGGCATGCAGGACCCGGTAACGCAGGGTCTTTGGCTCTGCCCTGGCCAGGTCGCCGTCCAGCGCGATGAGCCGCAGCCAGGACAGCAAGGCCGCGGCGATTAGGGCGACGGCCAGCAACGCGGAATTCATCGCGAAATCGTGCGAGGTTATCTCTAGCCATCCTCCGCCTGTCTTTGACGTGCAGGACGCGACTGCTATCCGCCGTGTCGCTCGTGGTGGACGTGGTTATCTTGCCCCGTCCATCACGCAGATGACGGGGGGATTCGGTGCGCGTGCAGCGTGTGGTGATGCCGTGGGACGCGGTGTCATGGACGGTTCTGGAAGATGACGGGAATCCGGTCGGGGCGGTGGACCGGTTCCTGGGGTTCCTGAGCTCGTCGGAGAAATCGCCGAACACGGTGAAGTCGTATGCCCACGACCTGAAGGACTGGTTCAGCTACCTGTCCGGCCGTGGCCTGGCCTGGGACGAGGTCACGCTGGAGGACGTCGCCGCGTTCGTCGCCTGGCTGCGGCTGCCGCCGCAGGGCCGGGACGGGACGGTCGCCGTGCTGGGCGAGCAGGCGCATCACTGCGGCGCATCGACGGTGAACCGCAAGCTCGCCGCGGTGGCGTCGTTCTACCGGTTCCACGCCCGCCACGGGGCGAAGGCGGCCGGGGTGCTGCGGGCCATCCAGGCTCCGGGTCGCGGCTATGCGGGCACGGCGTTCCGCCCGTTCCTGCATCACGTGACCGGGCGCAGTCCCCGGCCGCGGCTTGCGGTGAAGGTGAAAGCTCCCCGGCCGCTGCCGCGGGTGCTGACCGTGACGGAAGCCCAGGCGATCCTGGACGCCTGCGGTCACCTGCGGGACCGGCTGCTGCTGGCATTGCTGCTGGAGGCCGGCCTGAGGATCGGCGAGGCCCTGGGCATGCGGCATGAGGACATCGACATCGGCGGCTGCCTGGTGCACGTGGTCCCGAGGGACAACGCGAACGGCATGCGGGCCAAGGGCGGCCGGGGCCGGGCGGTCCCGGCGGGAGCGCCGCTGATGCGGCTGTATGCCGATTACCTGAACCGCGAGTACGGGGCTGTCGATTCGGACTACGTGTTCGTCAACCTGTGGGCTGGTCCCGCCGGCCGCCCGATGACCTACCCGGCGGCGTATGACCTGGTGACGCGGCTGCGTGCCGCGACCGGGATCGCGTTCTCGCCGCACTGGTGCCGGCACACGTACGCGACATGGCTTTAAGTGAGCGGAGTTGCGTTGGGCGCATCATTCGGCAGATCCGGTGAACGCGCGCCACCTGCAGTGCAGCGTGCCGCCCTGGGGCAAGCTCGGAGCCATGAGAGCCCATGCACCCTGCGTGACCTGGGATGCCATCATCCACTTGCATCAAGCCGGACGATGATGCAGCCAGTTCGGTTGCAGCGGATACCCGCATGATGCAGCAGGTACAACCGAAAGCGCAGCGACGAGGGCGGATCCCACAACCGTCCGTTCGTCGAGCTGGCCTATTCGCAGGGTTGGAACAATGCTCACTACCAGTTTCAACCGCGACGTCCCGCAGGAAGTCGTCCGGGTCCTGCTCGACCATTCCTCAACCCAGATGACCGCTCATTACGCAAAGCTCACCGACCAGACCGTCCGGCGGCGCTGGGAGCAGGCCGCCAGGGTGAACATCAGCGGCGAGCGGATCACCATCGACCCGGACGGGCCACTCGGCCAGGCGCAGTGGGCGAAGACCCGCTACGGCATCGCGACCCAGACGCTGCCCAACGGCTACTGCGGCCTACCGGCCCAGCGGCAGTGCCCGCACGCCAACTCGTGCCTCACCTGCCCGGTCTTCATCACCGGCCCCGAGTTCCTGCCCGAGCTTCGCGAGCAGCAGCAGCGCACCCTCACCCTAATCACCACCGCCAGGGACAACGGCCACCTCCGCGTCACCGAAATGAACGAGCAGGTCGCCGCGAACCTCGACCGCATGATCACCGAGCTTGAGGCCATCGGCCCCAACGAACAGGACGCCGCCGAGGCGGGCTGACAACTCCGCCCACATCATCGCCGCCGCCCGCCGCCGCTCCGACGACGCCCGGCGCAGGGCCGTAACCGCGCTGCGCCGCCTGGACGCCGACGGCCAGCCCGTCACCTTCAGCACCCTCGCTTCCGCTGCCGGCGTCTCCCGCTCCTGGCTCTATGCCCAGGACGACCTGCGGGAGCAGATCGGGCGGCTCCGCACCCGGCAGCAGCACGCCCCGTCACCACCACCAGTCCCGGACCGGCAGCGGGCGACGCCCGCCTCGCTGCTGCGACGCCTGGAAGCAGCCACCGTGCGCATCCGCGTCCTGGAATCAGAGAACCGCCAGCTCCGCGACGCACTCGAGCGCGCACTCGGAGAACAGAGAGCAGCGGCGATCCGCTCACCAGCCACGACACGCCCGGAAAGCAGAGAGCAGAAAGATCCCGGCCGGCCTCTGGGGAACCCGCGGGAAGGTCCGTGAACAACACTGTCCACGACACAAAGCCACAGGTCAGACGACCTCAAGATCGTCGGGCTAAAGATAAGCGACGGGAACCGGCCGATCCCGCAGTCCTTCCCGGTCCTAATGCGGTCCTCCACCCGCGCGTGCACCCGGTGGGCAGCGTCGATGTAGCCGAGCTGGGCCCGCCAGCCGCGCAGCCCGGCGGGCACGTTCGAGACCCATAGGGAGTAACGCCAGCCGTCGCCGGTCTCGAACAGGCTCAGCTGGGCGCCGGGGTGCGGCCGCTCCCGGCGGGCAAAGACCCGCATGCTGGCGGGCCAGCCGTCCAGCTGGTCGCCGTGAGGGCCTTCGCGCAGCAGCCCGGTCAGCTCGGTGACGTGGGCTTCTTCCACCCAGCACCGCGCATGCCCGCAGCACCGGTCCGCGCAGGCACCCGGCCCACGGCGCTCGCGCACCTGGCCGCGCTGATCGATCGCGATCTGCCAGGCCTGCTGCGGGACGAGCCGGATCGCGGCGCGCTCGCGGGCGCCCAGTTCCCAGCCGACGGAGCAGGTCAGCTGGTGCCCGGGCCGGGCGGCCAGCTGATCAAGGCGGGTGATCAGCCCATGGCTGGCCCCGGCCCCATCCGCGGTCACCATCAGCCGCCGCCGGAACTTCGGCGGCAGCGCCGCGATCGCATCACCGAGCACCTGCAGGTGATCCGCGGTCGTATTCGACCCGGCGCCGCCGCGGCGCATCATCCCGGCCAGCGGCTCACCGGTGTTATCGCAGTACCCGAGCAAAGGGTGATGCCCATAACCTTTGAAATTCGGCTCCGCCAGCTCCTTGTCCGAGTGCGCCGGGGTGACGGTGGCGTCCAGCCGGATACAGGTCACGCCCTGCAGGACCTTATCGGCGATCCGCACGCCGGGCAGGGCGCCGTGCCGGGCCTCGCCCGCTGCCCAGGCCTGGCGGCGGGCGCCGTTCACCGCCCCGGTGATCCGGGCCAGGGCCCGCGGGCCGCCCGCGCCGATCTCATCCAGCGTCCGCCATACCGTGGGCACCGAGGCGACCAGCCCGAACAGCTCTTTCTGGTCCGCGAGCACCCGGAAATCGCTGATCACCTCGCTGCCGTCAGCGATCGCGCAGGCCAGGTCCGCCGTCACCCGGCCCCGGTCGTGGATCAGCAGCCGCGGTGCGGCCAGCGCCCGCGACAGCCCCCCGGTCAGCCCGGTCTTGTCGGCCAGCTGGCGCAGCAGGGCCAGCCCGGCGTGCGACACGACGCCCTCACCGTCGGCGGTGACTTCCAGGCTCTTCGACCACCCGGTAAGGTTCACTTTTTGGGTGCTCCTCGAACTCGTGTTGATAAGGGCTTCAGCACTCTTATCGTCCCAGTTCAGGAGCACCTTTTTACGTCAACGCGCCGATCAGCTAAGCGTCCCGGTGAAAAGCTAGGGCTAGTCCTGCACCCACAGAACTGACGGTCACGCACCATGTCACTACCGCGTTGCGGCTGCCTGCCACGTCGTTCATCGTACCGGCGGAAGCCACTCCTTGGCCTGCGCCGCAAACCCGGCCGCCTCGCTCTCGCCGTGTTCCGGATGCCGCTTCGCGCCTACCGCCATGACGCCGGATGGCTCCTCGGCCACACGTTCCTGGAGTTCGTCCACACTGGCACAGAAGGTTCAGGTGAGCGGAGGGCGTGATCACCTGTCCGGTGTGACAACAAGTCGTAACCATACGGCTTCACCGCAGCAGTTCGCCGAGCTGATAGCGGCGGGTGGTCTTCAGCTCACCGTCGAAATAGAGGTTCCTGAGTGGGGCGCACCTGGGGCTGTTGCCTTATGCGATCCAGTGCCAGGACGCGCCTCACCTCGTGGGCAGCGTGGTCGGAGTGCGGCAGCGGTGGGCGACCGCTGGTGTTGGCTGACAGGCCGGGTGCCTGCTCGGCCTTGCTGGCCGGGGTGGCTGGGTGCATACTCACACGGTGGGGTCGGACCGGGGCGATCGGTGAGCCAGGGACCGCGGGATGAGGCGGTCATCCAGACTCCGGACCGGCGTCTTCGTGTGTTCCTAAGTTCCACGATGGGTGAACTGGCCGAGGAGCGGCGGGCGGTTTCGCGTGCCATCTCGGCGCTGCGGCTGACCCCGGTGATGTTCGAGGCGGGGGCCCGGCCGTATCCCCCGGCCCAGGTGTACCGGGCGTACCTGGCGCAAGCCGATGTGTTCGTCGGCTTGTACTGGCAGCAGTACGGGCAGCTGGTCCCGGGCGCGCAAGTCTCGGGCCTGGAGGAGGAGTTCGAGCTGTCGGCCGGGATGCCCCGGCTGCTGTATGTCAAGGCGCCCGCGCCCGACCGCGAGCCCCGCCTGGCTGACCTGCTGGCCCGCATCAAGGAGGAGTCCTCGGCCTCCTACCGGTATTTCCGCACTCCCGCCGAGCTGGGCCGGCTGGTGCGTGATGACCTCGCGGTGCTGCTGAGCGAGCGGTTCGCCGCTGCTGCCGGCCCGGCCGCGGCCGCGGCGCCATCGCTGGCGGGCGCCCGCGGCGTCGGCCGGCTGCCGGTGAGCACGACGTCGCTGCTGGGGCGGGAGCACGCAGTCGGGGAGGTGGCCGGGCTGCTCGGGCAGCCCGGGGTGCGGCTGGTGACGTTGACCGGGCCGGGCGGGGTCGGCAAGACCCGGCTGGCGGTGGCAGCAGCCGAGCGGCTGCGGGGCCGGTTCGGCGCGGGCACCGTGTTCGTGCCGCTGGATTCGGTCACCGATCCCGGGCTGGTGCTGGCCGCCGTCGGCCGGGCCTCGGGTGCCGGCCTGGCCGGCACCGGCTCGCCGGTGGAGGCGCTGGCCGAGACGTTCGGCGACGGCGCGTGGCTGCTGATCCTGGACAACCTGGAGCAGGTGGTCCAGGCCGCCCCCGACCTGGGCGAGCTGCTGGCCCGCTGCCCGCAGCTGGCGATGCTGGCCACCAGCCGCACGGTGCTGGGGCTGCGGGCCGAGCGGGAGTACCCGGTGCCGCCGCTGCCGCTGCCTGCCGGTTCGGGTGCTGCCTCGGTCGCAGAGGTGGCGGCCTCGCCGGCGGTGGCGCTGTTCGCGGACCGGGCCCGCGCGGTGCGGCCCGGATTTGCCCTGACCGAGGGCAACGCGGCGGCGGTGGCGGAGATCTGCCGGCGCCTGGAGGGCCTGCCGCTGGCGATCGAGCTGGCCGCCGCCCGCACCCGGCTGCTGGAGCCGGCCGCGCTGCTGGCCCGGCTGGCGGCCTCGCTGGATGCGCTCGGCACCGGCGCCGTGGACCTGCCTGAGCGGCAGCGCACCCTTCGCGCCACGGTGCAATGGAGCGTAGGCCTGCTGGATGATCCCGAGCGGTCCCTGCTGGAGATCGCGGCGGTGTTCACCGACGGGTGGACCATCCAGGCCGCCTCCGCTGTGGCGGGCCTGGAGGAGGACCGGGCGCTGGAGCTGTCCGAGGCGCTGGCCCGGCACAGCCTGATCCATCCCGACAGTACCGAGCTGGGGTCCCGGTCGCGGATGCTGGAGACGGTCCGCGAGTTCGTGGCCGAGCAGCTGGCGGCCCGGCCCGACGCCGCCGAGATCGGCCGTCGGCACGCCGGCTACTACCGGGCGCTGGCCGAGCAGGCGGACCGGCCGCTGCGCGGCACTGGCCGGGGCGAGTGGCTGGAGCGGCTGCAGGCCGAGGCGGGCAACCTGGCCGCCGCGGTGCGCTGGTACCTGGCCCATGACCCCGGGCCGCTGCCCCACCTGTTCCGGATCTTGTGGCTGTTCTGGACGCAGCAGGGCCTCGAGCGCGAGGCCTGGTCCTGGGTAGAGCAGCTGCTGCCCGCGGCCGGCACCCTGGACCCGCAGGCTCGGGCCGAGCTGGCGTGGGCCGCGGCCGTGCTTGCCGTCGACGCCGTGGACGACACCGCGGCGCTGGCGGCCCGCCAGCGCCTGGCGCCGCTGCTGGCCGGGATCTCCGACCCCTTCCTGCATGCGGCATCCCAGCTGGTCATGGCGTGGACCTTGCCGATCACCGGCGACTTCGACGGGGCTCTGCGCGAGGCGGCGGCCTCGCTGGAAGAGCTCCGCGGCCAGGACGAGCCCGCCTTCACGGCCATGGCCGCGTTCACCGCCGGCTCGGTGGATTTAGCGCTGGGCCGCTACGACGATGCCCTGGGCCACCTGCTTGAGGCGCGCGACCTGGCCGAGCGGTCCGGCGGTGACTGGCTCGCCGCGGGCTCCCGGGTGCAGCTGGGCATCATGGCTGTCCTGCGGGGCAGCCTCGATGAGGCCCGGGTGCTGCTGGATGAGGCGCTGGACCTGAGCGTGGCGGCCCGCAGCACCCCGTTCGTAACCCTCTGCCTGTCGGGGTATGCCCAGCTGGCGTCGGCGGCGGGCGACCCGGACCGGGCGGCGCTGCTGGAAGGCGCCGCCGACGGCCTGCGCCGGCGGGTCGGCCTGCCGGCCTGGCCGCATCTGCGGCGGGTGGAGGCCGATCTGCTGGCCCAGGTCCGCCACAGGCTCGGCGCCAGCCAGTTCGATCAGGCGTTCTCCGCCGGCACCGGGCTCACCCAGCGGGAGGCGGTCGCCATCGTCCGGGACCAGCGCAGCTCTGGCACTCAGACGCCCTGAGCCGCTACGAGAAATAGCGCGGAAACTGTGGCTTGGAGCCGGGTGCGGACCTGCGCCGTCTACACCGATCTCGGCGCCGACTACTACGAGCAGCGCCTGCACGCCCGCCGACAGACACGCAACCACGTCAAGAGCCTGGAACGCACGCACGTAAAAGTCCCATGGCCTCGACTACATCGAATGCCACCACCGCACCCCTCTCCACGTCACAGGAGCGGCGAGTCGGCCAGCGGCATGCAAGCCGCGGTGAACAACTTCGCCGTCGGCTGCTACCAGGGAATCCGAATCCCGCCGCGCACGAGCACGAAATCGACTGGTACGAGCAGACGGCACTGGAGTATCTCGCGGCCCTTAGTGTCCTGGCCCGCTGGATCGACAAGGCCAGCGTGGAGATCCCATAGTGCAGGATTGTGAGCCATCGTGGATCCGACACAGAGCCAAGCCGCTTTCCGCGCCGAGTTCGACCGCCGCGCGCGGGAGTGGCTTGACAAGGCCGACCCGAGCGTCGCGGTTTCTCCAGAGGCGAATAGGTCCCGGTACTCGCGGCTATTCGCCAACGAGCTGTAGATGGTCGTCGTACACCGCCTGTCGGCTGACCTCAGTCTCAAGGTTGATCACACCCATCCACGTCCCAGTCCACGGCCGCGCCGTCGAGCCGCCCTGCAAGGTGTGGCGCTCCGATCGCCAGTGCATCAGCAAGAAGGCGCTGCCCAAGTCAGCCCACCCGGGGGCGAAGAAGCCGGAGATGGAAAGTGCCGACAGGGGAGACCTTCACGCACAGCGGCGAGAGAACGCCTCGGGCGTGGAACGGCTCGTGGAACGGGTGGCCAGGAAATCCCACCGCAAACGGTGCGGTGAGTGCCATGAGGCGTGCTATCTGTGCAGCTAGCGGCGGTATGGCGTACGCGCGTGCCTCTCGTAATGCGCCGTTGGCCGGTTTCCCTGGCGGTTGCGCCTCGTTCTGGCCACGTACTGGCGCGCCGAGACGTTACCAGTCGTCGCTGGGTTATGAGCCGCACGACGCAGGTCTCCGGTATCCTGCCTGGTCTCTGCCGCCCCGGCTGGCCTGGGCGGTTGTCCTGCTTGCATCGCTGCGAGCGGACTGGCGTCTCGCGCGTTCCGTCCGAACTCAGGGTGTCCCGTGCACAAATCGGTGCACACCCAGAGCCCCAGCTTGGAAGATCGATAGCGCGGTCTGGCCCGTGATCAGCGGTGATGCCGGTCCTGGCCATCGGCAGGGGAGTGCGTGTGAGTGACCGCGGCTGACCACTGGTCACCGTAGCGTGTGGCACGGCCGTCAGCACCCGTGGGCCGGACGGCCCAGGCGATTACGCTGCTTGAGCAGAACCTGGCCGACCGCGCGCGGGTGCTGGGCGCCGACCACCCCGACACCCTGGCCACCCGCGACAACCTCGCCGCCGCCTACCAGGACGCGGACCAGGCCCGCTTGCATGGTAGGCAGCCGCAGCGAGGTCTACCCCGTCGGCGCCGGGGCGGACGGGTCGTTCTGCCAGAGGCCGAACTCGTTCCCCTGCGGGTCCCTGCACGTCACGAACCAGCCCATGCCCGGCACCGGGCCCGGCTGGTCCGCCTCGCCCCCGAGCTCCCTCACGCGCTCGGCGCCGGCGTTGATGTCGTCCACGTCGAAGTAGGCACGCGTGCCTCGCTTGCCGGGCTCCATATTGGTGATCGCCACGCCCCCCTGATCGCTCAGGCGCGCCATGTGGTACTCGAAGGGGCCGGGGGCGGCCTCGAACTGCCACCCGAAAAGCGAGCCCCAGAACTCGCGTCCCTTCGCGGTGTCGTCGGCGGGGATCTCGAAGTGCACGATCTGACCGGGCATGGTCCCTCCTCTTGCATGGATGCGGACCCGCGGACGTTGTTACCTGACTGCGTGCAGACGCTGGAGGCGCCGCCCGCAGACGCGACCGCCCAGCGCCTCGGCGAAGTCTACGCCGTCCGGTCTTGAGCATCGCGCTGCAGGATGACGCCGCGGCGCAACTCCGCGACCTGGCTCGTGCCTGGACTCGAACCCCTGATCCAGCCTTATCAGTTTGATCATGATCGACGCGACACACTGCTGCCTCGGCTACGGTGTCCGGCGGTGGTCCGATCGTCGGCTCCCGTCTGGCGTCACCGTTGCCGTCAGTTCCTGGTGACCAAGTGACTTTCGGTTGTTTAACGTGCCAGATTGCCGGGAACGGTTACCGGGTCGTTGTGATGGCAGTGGCTCTGCCCGCCCCTTTCAGGTCCTGCCGGCCCGCGCCCCCAAGGTGAGGTGATCATGGCTGATCAAGAGCGTTTGACCCCCGCTCCGAAAGGACCGGCTGTGGTCAAGTCCTGTTGGATGTGTGGTGTCCGCTTGCGTGTCGACCAGATGGTGGCCGATGGCGACAGCGCCTGCGCCGACGTGCGTTGGTATTGCCTGGACACGCGAGGATGCACCGAACGCTGGACGTCGCGTTCGGCAAAGCCGACTGACATTCGTCAAGACACGGCGGGAACGTCGGAGACGCGGCAAGCAGGGAGCAGGCCCAGACGCCGCCCGGCCAGCCCGGTATAGGCCCTGGCCACGCGTGGCTCCCATGGGCACGAAAAAAGGGCCCTCCCGGTCCGGGTAGGGCCTCTGCCTGGCGCGCTCGGAGGGACTCGAACCCCCCCAGCCTTCTGATCCGTAGATCAGTGCGGTGTGTCCGGCCCGTGCGCCGGAATCCGTTGCCGCAGGTCGAAGTCCGCGAGGTTGTCCGGCGCGGGCGCCTAGGTCCGGTGCCGTCCGACCAGTTTGTGAGACGGCTGTGAGATACCGGCGGCCCTGCGGGGCTTCTCCGTGTTCTGGTGGGTTTCGGCCGAATGTCGGGCCTATCCGCCGGTTAGAGCATGATCGGCCATTTTGTCATGATTTTCTGGCTTGATGGTGAATCGCTTCCCCCCGGCCGGGTAGACGCCAGTTTTCATGTACCCAACCGGCTCCCCAGATGTGGGGGGAGCAGCTGGAGGAGATTGTATGTTCACCCAGGAAGAGGCACAGAACCTGACCGGGGCCACCGCCTATGACCAAGCCGGGCAGAAGATCGGCCAGGTGGCCACCGTCTACCAGGACGAGGCGACCGGGGAGCCGGAGTGGCTGACGGTCAAGACGGGCCTGTTCGGGATGAAGGAAACCTTCGTGCCGCTGGCCCTGGCCCGAGTCCGCGGCGAGCGTGAGGTGGAGCTGGCCGCCGACAAGGACACCATTACCTCGGCGCCGAAGATCGACCCCGATGCCCAGCTGTCCCAGACCGAAGAAGAGCAGCTGTTCAGCCACTACGGGGTGGGCTACGGCGAGCGGCGCAGCCCGACCGGCCTGCCCGAGACCAGCGGCCAGAGCATGACGGACGCCTACGATGCGCCGGGCGCACAGGGTTATGACACCTCCGGGCCGACCACCGATGATGCGATGACCCGCTCCGAGGAGCGGATGCATGTGGGTACCGCCACCGAGGAGACGGGCCGGGCCCGGCTGCGCAAGTACGTCGTCACCGAGACGGTCCAGCAGTCGGTGCCGGTCAGCCACGAAGAGGTCCGCGTGGAGCGCGAGCCGATCACCGAGCCGAACATCGGTCAGACGATGTCCGGGCCGGAGATCTCTGAGGAAGAGCACGAGGTCACCCTGCACGCAGAACGGCCGGTTGTCGCCAAGGAGGCGGTGCCGGTCGAGCGGGTCCGCCTGGCCAAGGACCGCGTCGCTGGCGAGGAGACCGTCGCTGGCGAGGTCCGCAAGGAGCAGATCGAAACCGAGACCGACGGCGACACCGGCACCCTCGGGTAAATTCGCACACCCGGCACGGAAGGCCTGCTCCTCGTCGGGGCAGGCCTTCCTCTGCCTGCGGCCTCACTTGGCCGGGCTTGTCTTAAGCCACGGTTCACAGCCGCCCGAAGCCCCAGAAGTTTCTCCGCCCGGCGGGCTTCCACGATGGCGTCTTCAAGCTGCGCTCACGTGGCCTGACCTGCGAGGCGGGCTGTCCGCGAGTAACCGTGAGAGACCCCTTGTCACCGGGGTTAATGGCACGCTGATGGCACGGATGACTGGGGAGCGCCGGGATAAACCGGCCTGGAGAAGGGACATGAGAACGTCCTGCATCGAAGGAGTAGCGATCCACGGTGACCTCGAGTCATGCGCCGGTGTCCGTGAGGACGCAGGCGAAGCGTTGACAGAGGGAAACGTAGGCTGGGTTATTGAGCCGCGAAATCATCAGTCCGGGGTGCCGACGCCGTCCCAGTGGCCGGAAGGCAACATCGCTGGCCGCGCTATCGCGAGCTGCCAGCGGACCCCGCGCGGTCAAAGAGCCTGCGCATGCGTTGAGTCTTCAGGTGCGAGAACCGGGAGATCCCGCGGTTGCCCGTCTGGCTGTGATGGCAGGGCGGGCCGCTCGGGGAATGCTAAGGCGGTAAGCCCGAGATGAACGACCGCGGGAAGTCTGACAGCCGCGTAGTACCTGCGAAGCTGGCGAACAAGACCGGGCAGCCGGTGGCGGAGCTGGTGGAGGAAAGGCGGCTGACCAAGGGGAACACGGGCCAGCAAAACGCGTTGCGGACTCAGGGCCGTGATATTGACGCGTCAAGTGCGCTGGAGCGTGTGCGCCGAGTTGCACGGAAGGACAAGGGAGCGCGATTCACGGCGCTGCTGCATCACGTCGACCTCTCCCGCCTATGGGCGGCCTACGCGGCGATCAGCCCGAAGGCCGCTCCGGGGGTGGATCAGGTGACGTGGGCCGCCTACGGGCAGAATCTCCGGGGGAACCTCGAAGACCTGCTCCGCCGGGTCCACAGCGGTGCCTACCGGGCGAGCCCCTCTCGCAGGGTGTACATACCGAAGCCAGACGGGCGGCAACGACCGCTCGGCATAGCCACCTTGGAGGACAAGATCGTCCAACGGGCGGTGGTCGAGGTGCTGAATGCCATTTACGAGGAGGACTTCCTCGGCTTCTCATACGGGTTCCGGCCGGGGCGCAAGCCCCACGACGCACTCGATGCGCTGGCGGTCGGGATCGAAAAGAGGAAGGTGAACTGGATACTCGACGCGGACATCCGTGGCTTCTACGACGCCATCGACCACGAGTGGCTCCGCAGGTTCGTCGAGCATCGGATCGCGGATAAACGGGTCCTGCGGCTCATCCAGAAATGGCTGAACGCGGGAGTGGTCGAGGACGGGTCGTGGTCGGCAAGCGAGGAGGGAGCCCCGCAAGGGGCCAGCGCATCCCCCCTGCTCGCCAACGTCTACCTGCACTACGTCTTTGATCTGTGGGCCCGGCACTGGCGGAATCGGCAAGCTCATGGTGATGTGATCATCGTGCGTTTCGCCGACGACATTGTTGCCGGTTTTCAGCATCGTTCTGACGCCGAGCGGTTCCATGCGGACCTGGTGGAACGTTTCGCCAGGTTCTGCCTGGAGCTCAACGCCGAGAAGACCCGCCTGGTCGAGTTCGGGCGGTTCGCCGCCGAGAACCGCAGGCGGCGCGGCCTCGGCCGGCCCGAGACGTTCTCATTCCTCGGCTTCACGCACATGTGCGGGAAGACCCGGGCGGGACGGTTCGCGCTGCGGCGCAAGACGATCGCGAAGAGAATGGCGGCCAAGCTGCGCGAGGTGAACGCCTTGCTCATGCAACGCCGTCACTGGCCCATCCCGGAGCAGGGACAGTGGCTGGGCAGCGTGGTGCGCGGGTACATCGCGTACTACGCGGTTCCCGGCAACATCCATGCCGTGTCGGCATTCCGAAAACAGGTCACGCGGCACTGGGGCCGGGCGCTGCGGCGCCGCAGCCAGCGCCACCGGGTGACCTGGGAGCGGATGAGCCGACTCGAAGCACGGTGGCTCCCTCCCGCCCGCATCACGCATCCCTGGCCGAACATCCGATTCGACGCCCGTACCCAAGGTAGGAGCCCAGTGCGCTAGCAGTGCTCGCTGGGATCTGTGCGGGGGGCCGCCTGCAAGGGCGGTCCCTACCGCGATTGCCTCTTCATCCCGAACTAGCGGCGCTGCTGGCCGTTTGGTCGTCGTCCCAGCTACCCCGGGATGCTGGTGGTCGTACTGGCTGGTGGCTGTGAGGGCACGTTGCTGTACCTCGCTGCTGTACTCCTCGGCCGTGACCACCTGCTTGCAAAATCCGCTCAGGGTGTCCCGTACCGTCCATGGCCTGGGCTGACCGCTTCCGCTGGTCTGCTGAAATCCGCCGAGATCCGGGCTCGTGGGTGTCAGCCGTGGGTGTCAGCCGCTTGGCGGCCGGTTCGCTTCAGTTTCGGCCGCGATGATCTGATCCGTAGAGATCTACAGGCGCATCCGCTACCTGCTCATTCCCCCGCTGACCCGGTGAAATGCTGCTCAGTGATGCGCAGTAGGCGGCGACGTTGAGCGCCGCTGTGCGGCCAAAATGCGGCCACGTGCTTCGGTTCGCGCCTGCCCTGGTGGCGTGTCCAGGCCTTCGGATCTGGCGCGCCGGAGGCGTGCCCTTGAAGCCTTCGGTGGAGAAGTTGTCACCACTCACAGGCCAGCCTGTGTCGGCGGTCACCGCCGCACGAGGCCCGGCGCCAAAGGGAAACCCGAACGCTCACGTCTGTCAGGCTGATTCGTCACCGGTGCCGGGTTGCCAGCGCAGGACAAGGAGGGCGATGTCGTCCTGGACGTGGTCGCTTCCGACAAGGGCCCCCATCACCGCGATGCAAACGCTCTCTGGCGGCCCGGGCGAGATGGTCTCGCACAGGCGGGTGATGCGGTCATCTAGCAGCTTGTCCCGGCGCTCTACCAGCCCGTCGGTGAAGAAGCACAGCACCGCGCCGGGCGTGAGGCGCAAGGTGGTGGCCTGCCACTGCGGAGTATCGGCTACGCCAATCGGGACACCGACGGCGATCTCGGCCAGGGCGCCGTGCTGTCCGGGCGCTGTGACGACGGGCGGGAAATGCCCTGCCGCCGATATGCGCACCTCTCCCGCCGCCGGGTCGAGTACGGCGTAGGACACCGTGGCCATGACGTCGGTCTCGAAATGCTGCATCTTCTGGTCGAGCCTGCGCAGGACCTCCGCCGGATCGCGGGTTTCCAGCGCGTAGGCGCGCAGGGCACTGCGCATCCGGCCCATGATGACCGCTGCCTCAAGGCCGGAACCGGCCACGTCACCGATGACCACGCACAGCTCGCCGGATGGCAGCGTGAAGACGTCGTACCAGTCGCCGCCGACCTGGCCGTCGCCGGGCACGTAGCGGGCGGCAATCTCAACTCCCATCACCGTGGGCGGCGTCGATGGGAGCAGGCTCCGCTGAATGGCCGCGGCGGCGGCGCGGTCCTCGCGGGTTCTAAGGGATTGCACGGCTATGGCCGCGCGATCGGCGGCGAGCTGGAGCAGCACCGCATCGTCGGTCGTGAATACGCGGTCGTGCACCGAGCCGACGTGGACCACGCCGATCACTGCGCCGTTGACAAGCAGCGGCACGCCGATGAGGGACTGGATTCCCTTTTCCAGCAGGATCGGATTGAGCACGTTGGTGTGATTGACGTGATCCAGGGTGACCGGCCGCGCCTCCGCGGCGATGCGGCCCGCGAAGCCCCCGCCAACGGGGATGCGGACACCCTGCGCGACTTCTTCCTCTAGCCCGCTCGCCGCGGTGGCGATGAGGTAACGCGAGGAGCGGTCCAGCAGGAGCACCGCGGCGGTGTCGGCGTCCAGGATTTGCTTCACCCGGCCCAGCAGCTCGATGAGGAGATCCTCGGCGCCGAGGTAGGACAGCGCCGTATCCGTAATCGACTGGATGTCCCGGAGCTTGCCCGCCGCGCCTGGCGGCGGGCTGAGCGGCGTGGTCATCAGGAAAGACTAATGCGATCAGTGATTAAGGGTTAGGGCCGCGGCGCCTCCTTACCCACACAGCTCGTGAGGGAAGGCAGCCCGCCTGCTCTCAGCCGGCCGCCGCCTGTTCCACGCTGTCATACACCTGGATGAGCTGGTCGGCCCGCGTGAAGTGCAGCATCCTGGCCACCGAGCCCACTGGGCGCACGAGCCTGAGCACGCCGCCCTGGCTGCTCAGCATCCTGTTGCATCGCAGCAGAACCTGGAGCGATGAGGAGTCGATGAATTTCAGCCCGGAAAGTTCCACAATGAGGGTCCGCAGCCCGGCTGATATCTCGGACTCCAGCATGTTACGCAGCTGCTGGCTGTTCGTCGCATCCAGCTCGCCCGCGAGCACCACCAGCGTGTACGGCGTTCCGCTGCATTCCCTGGCGAGCACTGAAGCCGTTAGCAGGTCCATCTCATCCTCGTATCACATCCAGCCACCGGCAGGATAAGCCGCTGGGCGGCGGCAGCGTAAGTCGGCCGCGTCGCGGATCTCCGTCTGTGACCGCCGCGTGCGCTGGCGGGTGAGCGCCACGCCGCCGAGGATGAGCGCTATCCCGGCAAGGACCACGAGTGTGATGTGCTCGCCCAGCACCATGACGCATTGATGATCCCGGCCGTGGAGGAGTTCGCGCTCTGCTCGGCCACCGCGAACAGCAGGCACTGCACCGCGTTGGCTAACAGTGCCGCGACCGCGACGGTCCAGTGGCACGGCTTGGCCCGTGGTGACCGCAGGATGGCGGGCTGCTTGCAGATCACGCCCGGCGCCAGTTGCTCGGTTGCTGTCCATCTCTTGTGATCGCGCCGGGCAGCCATCGTTCCTCTCGCGGGGAGCACGGCGAGGCAGGTGGGTGCCTCATCCGATAGCTGCCAAAACCCGCTCGGAAGGGTGGGACTGACCGGGCCGACCTGGAGAGCTACACGATCGGAAGCGGATGAGGCACTTCATCCCGACCTGAGCTAAGCCAGCTCACCAGCCTTTGCCGTGACGCCGGGATGCCCACTATTCGTGATGACCACAGCGGCGGTAGCCCGGCCCGCTGAGCCGGGTCGGCCCCCTGGGGCCGCAGCCCGGCGCGCGCGGGGCCGGGCTGCGACGCCGCTCCGCGGCGTCGCCTTGTTCCAAATGCGGCCCGATTCGGCAGTGCAATGACCTGTTCGACTGTCCTGTCGGACCATGTCGTCAAGTTGCGGCTCCGTTGCGTCGGTTTCTGGTCACTACGCTCGGTTACGGCCATGGGCCGTTGCCCGCCGTCCGCATGGAACGGTTCGTGGAACGGCGCGCTGGACAATCCCAGCACAGCGGGTGCGGTCAGTGCGATGACGTGTGCCATCGGTGCAGCTAGCGCGCATGGTGCAGGGGGCCGTACTTCTTGTAAACGGCAGGTCAGCGGTTCGAATCCGCTCACCGGCTCCCAGCGGTCCTCACCTTTCAGTGATGCCTATTTCACGTTGCGGTCTGACATTGTGGGCGCCGTGGTCTGCGGCCGGATGTACGGCGGTCCCGGAGGCTGCCTGGGTGGTCTGCTGGCCCCGTCTGGGCTGTTTGCGGCCCCGGACGAAGCGCGCTGCCCGCCGGACCGGGGCGGCGGCGGCGCGGGTGAGACGGCTTTGACCACGCTGACGTCCAGCTGCACCACGCCGAAGCCGAGGCTGGTGGCCAGCAGGGGCCAGCCCTCGCGGCCCTGCGCGCCCGCCGGGTTCCGCGCCTCTCTCCGTGCCGGTTATGGTGGTCCGGCTCCGCACGCTGGTCCCTCAATCAGCCATGAGCCCGAGGCTAGCGGCGGATAACTTCGACCCCGATCGAATCAAAAGTGTGCCGAGACCGGTGAGATCGGTGCGCCACCACGGAGCGGATGACCCGCGAGAGGCGCGGTCACGCCGGCCGGACAACGGGAACCGGCGTCACTGGGGCGGTCGTGGTGGCCCACGGCGGCCGGTCGGTCAGCACCGAGCCGGCCACCCCCGCGCAGCTTGCGGTGCTGCGGATGGTCCCGCTCGCCCGGGGCCATCCGGCACGCCCTGCGCGGCAGCGGGGTCATGGTGTGCCGCCCGCGCTTCCGGCTCCGGGGGTGGAATGGCGAGGAGGCCTCCCCCCGTGCGCTTTCGGACGTTTCATGAACGGCACAGTTCAGCGCTCCTCTGGAATAGCCGCGGCTTACCGCAGCGGGACCCGGCCGTATTGATCGGCTTGGTTTGTGCTCAGGCATGCGGTGATCGGAGTTGCCGATGGAACTTCGGCACCTGAGGTACTTCCTGGCCGTCGCGTCGGCAGAGGCCCTGACGCCGGTCCGGCGCCGTCGGCCGCCGGAATGGGGGAGGCTCCGCCTACGATCGCGCTCAGCGCCCGGCGAGCAGCTCCACCACCGGGGCGAACTGCTCGATGAAGCTGCCGTTCACGATGATGTACGAGCAGCCCAGGGTATCCCTGCGGCGCTGCAGCTCATCGGCGATTTCCTGGCTGCTGCCGCGCAGGATGGCCAGCGAGTCGTGCTCGATGAGGGTCGCGGCGTCCGCGCCGGTGAACCGCTGAACCCAGGGAACCGGAAACCATGACCCATTCCGGCATCGTAGTTCTTCCTCACGACGCGCGACCAGGGGCCGGACCCGGTGCGCGGCTCCCGGAACTACGGGAGGAAGATGTCTAGTACGCGAGGAACCCGGCATTCCCGGCAACTATCAACTTTACCCCGAACCTCTCCTGTTGTTGAGTATTTATCCGGGGACTGGGAACGGCGATCTTCGCGAACCTCGTAAACCGGGTGGAGTGATACATGGGGAGTCCTATCCCGCCGGATGAGGAACCCGGCCACGGGATAGCGTCAGCCGGGCTTCCCCCGGCGCATGAAGGAGCCGGCCCGGCGGCGGAGGCCACGGCCGCCGATGCGGTGCCCGCCGCTGCCCTGCTTCCTCCCGGCTCCCCGGACGGCGCGGTCTCCCCGGACGGCCCGGTCTCCCCGGACGGCCCGGTCTCCCCGGACGGCCCGGTATCCCCGGACGGCCCAGTATCCCCCGGGAGCCCGCCGCCCCCGCCCGGCGGCACCCCGCCACCCGGCCCCCCGCCGCATCGCAGCCGCCGGCGCACGATCCTGATCTGGACCGCGAGCATCACAGCCGGGGTGGTGGCCATCGCCGCCGTGGGCGTCTTTCTCCTCTACCGTCACCTGAACGGGAACATCCAGCAACGTGACGTCAGCGGGCTGCTCGGCAGCCAGCCCGTCGATCTGCACCCGCAGGCCGAGAACATCCTGGTGGTCGGGTCGGACACCAGGTACGGCCAGGGCACCCAGTACGGCCGGAACCTCACCACCGACCAGTCGGACACGACCATCATCGTGCACGTCGCCGCGGACCGGCAGTGGGCCGAGGTCATGTCGATCCCGCGCGATTCCTGGGTCAGTATTCCGGCCTGCCGGATGGGTAACGGCCGGATGTCGTCGCCGCAGACTTACAAGATCAACGAAGCGTTCGCCATCGGCAACCTGGACGGGAACAACACCACGCTCGGTGTGGCCTGCACCATCAAGACGGTCGAGCAGGACACCGGGATCTATCTTGACCATTTCGTCGTGGTCAACTTCACCGGCCTCAAGGACATGGTCGCGGCACTCGGCGGCGTCCAGGAGTGCAACACCCAGGCCATCAACGATCCACTGTCCGGTCTTAAACTGACCGCCGGGCGGCACATGCTGACCCCCACTCAGGCCCTGGCGTACGTCCGGGCGCGCTACACCCTCGGTGATGGCAGTGATCTTGAGCGGATCACCCGCCAGCAGGCCTTCATGTCTTCCCTGATCCAGCGGGTGAAGAGCAAGCTGCTGAACCCCCTGGCGATCTACCGGTTCCTGGACGCCGCCACGAAGTCGCTCACCATCGACACCAAACTGGGCGGTGTCACGGGCCTCTACGACCTCGCGTCCAGCCTGCGAAACCTGCCTTCCAGCAAGGTCGCCTTCTTCACGCTGCCGAACTACCCGCGATCGGAGGTGGTCCCGTCGGACACGGCCAACGTGCTGTGGACGCACCCCCAGGACGGCGCGATCTTCCAGTCCTTCCAGGACGACGTTCCGGCCAGCCGGTCACTCTTCAGCGCGTCCGCCAGCCCGTCAGCGAGCGCGAGCCCGTCCGCCAGCGTCGCGGCGCCCTCCGCCACACCGGCCGCCTCCGCGAGCCAGGGCGGCACCTCTCCCACCGCATCGCCGGGTGCCCGGCCGACGGCGAAGCCGTCAGTCCCCATTCCGTCGGCCCGGACGGCCAACCAGAACATCTGCACCGGCTGATCGCATCGTGGCGGCCCGCGGTGGCCCATGCGGCATGCCGCCATGCACGCGGGCATAAGGCACCCTGCGGCATGCGCAAGAACCGTCACGTGCGACATCAACCTCAGCGGGCTGGCTACCCAGCCCGGCGCGCTCATGTCCTCGGGCCTGTCCGGGTCTGGCCGGGCCGGCCTGAGCTCTTTTCCGTGGAAAGCCGGTCATACGGCCGGGCCGGATACCGTTAACCCCGTGAAAGGGACGTTGGCACGCCGGATCCTGCTCGGTGCCCTCGCTGTGGCCGCGAGCGTGGTTGCCGTCCTGACCACCACGAGCTCCAGTCCGGCCCGGGCGGTCAGCCACGCTGGGACGGCCGTCTCACCGCACGTCGTCATCGTCGGGCTGTCCGGGCTGCGCTGGAGCGACATTTCCGCGTCGGCGGCACCCGCTCTGTGGACGGTGGCCCGGGCCGGCTCACCCGGCTCCATGGTCGACTTCGCCGTGCATTCGCGCACCTGCCCCGCCGACGGGTGGCTGACGCTCAACGGCGGGGACCGGGCGCAGACGCCGCACACCGACAAAGCCCCGTGCGCGGCGCTCCCAGCGGTGACCGGAAGGCCCGGGCAGCAAGGTGCCCCTGGCCCGGCGCGGGTTGCGGCGATGCCCTCGCTGGTCACCTACAATCACGGCCTTCAGTACAGCCCCCAATGGGGACTGCTGGCCTCTGCTGCCGGGAAGGGGAACTGCGCGACCGCCGTCGGGCCCGGCGCGGCGCTGGCGCTGGCCGGCCCCGCCGGCAACGTCGGCTCTTACCTCCCCGCCGTCTCCGCCCTCCGCGGGCCGGTCCTGGCCCGCGTCCTGGCCCGTTGCCCGCTGACCGTGGTGGATCTCGGTTCGCTTCCCGATGCGACCGGTGGCCACGGTGGCGTCGCTCGCGCCGCCGCGCTGCGGCACGCCGACACCGAGCTCGCCGCCATCACCGCCGAGATGCCCGCCGGGACCACGCTGATGGTGACCGCCCCGGGGTCCGCCGATATGCCGCCGCACCTGCAGGTCGTCATGGTCAACGGCCCGGCGTACCGGTCGGGTTTGCTCGCCGCCCCATCGACGCGGCAGCCGGGAATAGTGGTGCTCACCGATCTGACGCCCACGGTGCTCGGCTGGCGCGGCCAGCCGCGCCCGGCTGGCTTGCCCGGCTCGCAGATCACCCGCGCCGACCGCGGTGCGCTCGTTCCGTACGTCCGCGGGCTCATCGGCCAGGACACGACCTACCAAGTATGGAATGACACGCACACCGTCTTCTTCTGGACCTACGCCCTGGTTGATGTGGCCGCGTTCGCCGGGGTGGGCCTGCTCTTCTGGGGCGGTCAGCCGGAGCGGCGGCGGCGCCGGGGCGCGCTGTGGCGCATCGCGGGCACCATCGCCGGTGCGGTGCCCGCCGGATCGTTCCTGGCCAACCTGGTGCCGTGGTGGCTGATGCCGCACCCGGCGGTCTGGCAGTACGGGCTCACCCTCGGCTGGACGGCCGTGGTCAGCGCGATCGCGCTGGCTGGCCCGTGGCGGCGCGATCCGTTCGGGCCGCCGGGTGCGGTGGCCCTGATGACCGTGCTGATCGTGGGGCTGGACGTGATGACCGGGTCCCGGCTGCAGCTGGGCTCGCCCTTCGGCCTGTCCCTCCTGCAGGCCGGCCGGTTCTACGGAATCGGCGGCGAAGCGATCGGCCTGTACGCCGTATGCGGCATGATCGCTGTCGCCTGGGTGGGCAATACGCTGCTCCGGCCGGCCGCGCGGGACGCCGGCACCCCCGTCCCCGGCTCTCGCCCCGGCCGGGGTCGGGCGCTTGTCGCCGCGTCCGCGGTCGCAATCTTCGTGGTGATCGCGTGCGGCTGGCCGCAGTTCGGCGGGAAGGTGGGCGGTACGATCGCCATCGTCCCCGGTTTCGTGCTACTGCTCATGGCCATGGCCGGAATCAGGATCACGGTCCGGCGGGTCGCGGTGGTCCTGGGCAGCGGGGTAGCCCTATTCGTGGTGTTCGCGCTGGTCAACTACCTGATCCCGGCGACGGGCCAGTCTGACATCGGCGCTTTCGCCGGGAACTTGTTCCACGGCCACGCCGGAGGGCTCCTGCTTCGCAAGTGGAACTCCATGCTCGGCTCGCTCGCGGTGAGCAGCTACAGCCCGGTAGTCCCCCTCATCATCATCCTGGCCGGGCTGATGCTGCTGAAGCCCGCCTCGTTCGGGGTCAAGGCGGTCCCGCGCGGATATGCCGCCGAGCCGCTGCTCGCGATGACCCTGGCCACGATGTGGCTGGTCTGCGTACTCGGCTGGTTTGCCGACGACTCGGGCATCATCGTGCCTGCCACCGCGCTGCCCTTGGCCCTGCCGCTCGGGTTCGCGTTGCTGGCGGGCGTTCCGCTTACCGATGACGAGGCGGCCAAACTGCGGGCCGACGGTCACGGGATCCTCCGTCGCCGGCCGGATCGGCTAGCCGGGACGACCGGCGCACAGTAAGGAGAACGAGTGCAGTACCAGCTATCGCGGCTCATCGCCGGGCCGTTCCTGCGCGGGCTGTGGCGGCCGCGGGTCATCGGCGCTGAGCACATTCCGGACGCAGGCGGGGCCATCCTGGCGTCCAACCACCTGTCCGTGATGGACTCGATTTTCCTGCCGCTGGTGCTCAAGCGCCCGGTGACGTTCGCGGCCAAGTCGGAGTACTTCACCAGCAAGCGACCCGGCCTGCGGCTTATGGGCCTTTACCTGCGGGCTACGGGCCAGCTGTCGGTGGACCGGGCCGGCGCGCGGGCGGCCCAGGAAATGCTCGAGAAAGCCCTCGCCTTGCTGCGCGAAGGGGAACTCTTCGGCATCTATCCCGAAGGCACCCGCTCCCCGGACGGGCGGCTGTACCGCGCCCGGCCCGGGGTGGGCTGGCTGGCGGTGAATTCCGGCCTTCCCGTTATCCCCGTCGCCATGATCGGCACGGACCGCGTGCTGCCCCCGGGTCGCGTCATCCCCCGTCTGGGCCGCGTCGAGATACGGATCGGAAAGCCGATGACCTTCGGTGATCTCGCTGGCGCCGGACGCGATGCACCGGGCAAGGCGCGGCGGGCCATCGCCGACGAGGTGGTCCGGGCCATTCAGGAACTGTCCGGTCAGGAGTACGTCGCAATGTACGCCTCGGCGCGCAAAGAGGAACTCGCCGCGGGCGGCTAAGGCTCCGGGTTCCCGGCCCTGCGTCTCCTCACCGGGCCGCCGCGCCTCGCCGGCGGCGGTGCGGCCGACGGGAACGGATCCGTCAGGGCGGCAGGATTCCAGATGTAGAGCGGGCCGGAGGGGGCATCACCGGCCCGCCCTCCCGGTGAACTGCCCGCATCCTCGGTCGGCCGGGGGAAACGCGACGGCCGCACGAGCGGCAGCCGGCCCTCCGGAGGCACAGGGCCACCCGGCACTGCTGGCCCCGGCGGGACCGCTCCTACCGGGGACGCGGGATCGGCCGAAGGCACCGGACCGCCGGAACGGAGCCGGCCAGCCGGCGGTATCGGGCCGGCTGGGCCTGCGGGCGGGGGGGCCGTGTGCCCGGGTGGGGCAATGGGTCCTGGGTCGGCGACCGGGCCTGGCTGGTCCGCATCCCATGGCGCCGACGTCGCCGGGGCCGACGGGGCGAAGAGGGCGAACGGATCGGGCGCGCGCTGTACCGGCTCATGCGGCACTTCACCCTCGGGCATGGGTGCCGGATCCCACGGTGGACCGCCAGGCGCGGAGACCTCAGCCCGCGTCACCGTCCTGGGCACGGGCGTCACGCGCACCGGCAGGCCGCCGCCGGGAGGGGGTGGCCCCGTTCTCCACCGGGCCGCTCCCGGCGCCGCCGCATGCGCTGCGGCAGCGCGCTCTTCCGCGGCTGCTCTCGTATGCCTCGCCCCGGCCGCCAGCGGCCCGGATGGGGCACTGAGCAAGGTCCGGGGCTCCGGGGCGGGAAGAGTGGCGCGTTCGGCCCGCCGCCGCCGGACCCGGATACCGATCAGGCTCGCGAGCAGCAGAACAATCAGCATCGACGCGGCCATGGCCGCGTCGCGCAGCACGGCCTGGGCCCGGCTCAGGATGGCCGTCGCGGGGTGACCTTCCGCGGGCCGGATCCTCCCCGGCGGCGCCTGCGCCTTAGCCGGCGAAGTGGATGGCGCCGAGGCCGACGCGCGGGGGGCGGCGATGAGCGCCGCGGCCTCAACGGCCTTCAGTGCGTCCACGGTCCCTGCGCCGTCGCCCGGCGTCGTGGCGGACGGTGGCCGGGCCACGCCGCCGGCCAGGAGGGCCTGCCGAACCTGACTGCCGGTCAGGGCGGGATACCGCGACCGGATCAGGGCCGCGACGCCCGCGGCTATGGCGCTGGCCGCGTCGGTGGTGCTCATGTTCCGGTATCCGGAGGGCGGGCTCGCCGTGGTGAGGTTCACGCCGGGTGCGGTGAGCGCCACGTAAGACTGCCGGATGGAGAACGGGGCCCCGACGAAGTGGCGGTCCACGGCGCCGAGCGCGATGACGCCCGGGTAGGACGCCGGGAAGGCGGGCTCGTTGCCGTCCTCGCCGTTGTCTCCTGCGGGGGCGACGAGCACGGATCCCTTCCCGAGGGCGTAGTTCACCGCCGCGCGCTCGGCGGCGCTGCCCCCGGCGGCGGCGCTGAGGCCACCGGTCGCGGCGCCGTCGGAAGCCAGGCTCGCCGGGTCCAGCGGCAGGTCGATCACCTGGGCGCCGTGCCGGGCGGCGTACCGGATACCCGCGGCGATCGCGGCCGGCAGGCGTCCCACGTCAGCCGGGTTCGCGTTCAATGGGTCGGTGGCGTCCAGGACCACCCGGATGGAGAGGATCCGGGCCGCGGGCGCGACACCGATGATCCCCGACGCTTGGCCCACGTTGTCGCCATGGCCCGCGATGATGCTCGCGGTAGACGTGCCCTCGATCGCCCAGGACGGAGCGCCGGGCACCTCACCCGATCCGGTGAAATCGGGTCCGGTGACGACGGAGCCACTCAGGTCGGGATGGGTTGCTTCCACCCCGCTGCTGAGCACGGCGACGGTGATTCCCGCCCCGCGCGAGACCTGCCAGGCCTGCGGGACGTGCAGGTTACCCAGCCACCATTCCTGAGCGCGGACCCGGTCGGATCGCTCCGCCGGAGCCGTTCCGGCACGGACCGCCGCAGGTCCGCCCGGTGCCGCGGCACCGGCCCGCGCGGGCAGGGCAGCCCCAACCACGGTGGCGGCCGTCATCGCCGCGGTCAGAGCCAGCAGTGCGCCGCTGGGCAATCGAGGTGACACGGCGGTCACGTCTCCTCTGGACGGGGGACACGCGGCGTGCTGCCCGTTCGCGGGATTGCGGCTCCGCCCGGCTGGGCTCTTGGTGCCGCACGCCCGGCCCGTCTCTACGGTCTTTTCGTCACAGGACCATCGTGCCATGCGCGTGCCTGCCGGGGAATCGTTCCGCCCATCTTGCGCTGCCCGGGCCGCGGCGCCGGACGGACCGCAGACGCCTGGTTACCGCCGGAAACGAGGCCCGGACCGCCTACGGCGCGGGGCTCAGGGAGACGTGCGCCCCGGGCGGCAGCCCGAGCCGCTGAGCCGCATCGCCGGAATTGACGGCGAGCGAGACCATGCCGGATCCGTCGGCGAAGGCGACCAGTTCACCGGGCGCCACCGCCCCGAACGTGTCCCGGTAGGGCACGGTCAGCTGGCGGCGCCCGGCTCGCACCACGACGCTCCGGCCGTAACAGACACCGATCCTGCCCGCGTCGGACGCGGAGATGGATAGCTGCACGTTGCCGAACGTGTCGACAGTCAGCACTTCGCCCTGAGCGGTCCCGTCGAGTACCCGGCTCGCCGGCGGCGGTAGCGTCACCAGGTCCGACACGTCGACCTCGGTGCCGGCCGAGGCGAGGTCCGTTCCGGCGGCCAGGCGCGCGGCGACGGGCATGAAGATGTCGCGGCCGTGAAACGTCGGTGCGGCCGCGGGGTTCAGCCACAGTTCCTTGTTGGTGAGGCTGATAGCTGTCCGCGGGCCGCCGGACACCGACACGGCCCACGACAGCAGGCCGTTGTCCGGTCCGACCAGGATGGCGTCGCCGGCCGCGACAGCGATACCCCGCCGGTCAGTGCCGACTCCCGGATCGACCACGGCGACGTGCACCGCGGGCGGGAAGTAGGGGATTGTCTGAGCGAGCACGGCCGCGCCGCGCCGCACGTCACCGCCCGGAATGAGGTGGGTGATGTCTATGACGGGTATCTGCGGCGCGATCTGGGCGGCAACTCCGTGACAGGCGGCGGTGAATCCGTCCTCCAGCCCGTAGTCGGTGAGAAACGTCAGACAGCGAAAAGGGGCCACGATCCGCGAGCGTACGTCGCAGGAGGCCGCCGGTACAGGAGGGCCTGCGGCCGGGTTTTCGGCGGGCTGCCCGCCTCCCCGCCTACGATGACCGTGTCCGGGAGGAGGGTGACATGGCGGAACTGTCCGAGCGTGACGCCCAGATCCTGGCCTTCGAGGCGCGGTCCTGGCGGCACCCGGGGGCGAAGGAACAGGCCATGCACGACGTCCTGAACCTCGCGCCCACCCGCTACTACCAGATACTGAACGAGCTGATCGACACGCCGGAGGCCCTGCGCTTCGATCCGGTGCTCATCAAGCGGCTGCGCAGGCAGCGCTCCCGGCGGCAGCGGATGCGGTCGCCGCGTACCCCCGAATAGGACGGCGTGATGCGAGAACGCGGAGAATGGCGCCCATGACCCCCGACCGTGTCGCGGCCGGGCTGCCCCGGGCCGCTACCACCGAAGGGCAGACCGGCCTGGACGCACTCCTGTCCGCGCCGGCCGGCGCGCTGATCGCCTCCGACTACGACGGGACGCTATCGCCGATCGTGGGTGACCCGGCCGCCGCGCACGCTCATCCCGGCGCGATCGCCGCGCTGCGGCGGCTGGCGGCCCACGTCGGCACACTGGCCATCATCACCGGCCGTCCCGTGGTGCAGGCGGTTGAGCTCGGCGGCCTGGCCACCGTGCCCGGCCTCATCGTGCTTGGCCACTACGGCTGGGAACGCTGGCAGGACGGCCAGGTCTCCGCTCCTCCCGTGCCGCCGGGCGTGGCGGCGGCACGGCGGGAGCTGCCCGGTGTGCTGCGCGCGGCGGGTGCCCCCGACGGGACCCGCATCGAGGACAAGGGGCACGCCGTGGCCGTGCATACCCGCGGCACGGCTGACCCGGATGCGGCCCTGGCCCGGCTGCGCGGGCCGCTGGAGACACTCGCGGGGCAGACGGGGCTGGCGCTGGAACCCGGCCGCCTGGTCGTCGAGCTACGGCCGCCGGGCATGGACAAAGGGGTGGCCCTACGGGAGCTGGCTGCGGAACGGGACACGCGGTCGGTGCTGTTCAGCGGCGATGACCTGGGTGACCTGACCGCGTTCGCCGCAGTACGTGACCTGCGCGCCACCGGCATCCCAGGCGTCACCGTGGTAAGTGCCGCCCCCGAGTCCGACCTGCCCACCGAAGACGCCGACCTAGTAGTGGACGGCCCCGACGGAATCGCCGCACTCTTCACGGCCCTAGCCGACGCCCTGGAGGGGCAGGGGCACCCGTGACTCCCGGACGGAGTCAGCCCAGCGCGTCGAGCTGGGTGGTGAGCCAATGGGACGGGGCATTGGCCGCGGCGGCGGCGGCCAGGGCAGCGCATCGCCGGCGGCGCTCGTCCTCGGGCATCAACAGGGCCTGGTGCATCGCCGCCGCAGTGGCGCTCACGTCGTATGGGTTGACGAGCAGCGCGTCCGATCCGAGCAGCGAGGCGGCGCCCGCTTCGCGGGACAGGACCAGCGCGCAGCCGTGGTCGGACAGGACCGGGCCCTCCTCGGCGACCAGGTTCATGCCGTCCCGGATCGGGTTCACGACGAGGACGTCCGCGACGCGGCCGGCGGCCAGGGACCGCGGGTAGTCATCCTTGACCTCCAGGATCAGCGGATTCCAGTCCGCGGTGGCGAACTCCTCGGTGATCCCGGCCGCCATCCGGAGCACCTCGCCGGTGTACTCGCGGTAGCCGGGCACGCTGCTCCGGGATGGATAGGCGAACGCGACGTGCACGACCTGCCCGCGCCATTCGGGCCGGGTGGTGAGCAGTTCCCGGTAGGCGGCCAGTCCTCGGAGGATGTTCTTGGACAGTTCCGTCCGGTCGATCCGCACAATCAGCTTCCGGCCGGCCGCGGCCCGGGTCAGCGCGGCCACGTGCGCCTCGACGTCGGCCGCGCGGGCCCGTTCGCGCAGCGCGGGAGCGTCCACTCCGAGCGGGTGAACGCCCACGCCGGTGACGTGGCCGCGGTGGATGACGCGCTGGGCGGCTCGGTCCACTTGCGCCTCCAGCAGCGCCTCACAGCAGTCGAGGAACGCATCGGCCCATCGCTGGCAGAGGAAGCCGGCGTGATCGGCACCCAGCATGCCGTCGAGGATGGCGCGGCCGATGTCCTCGGGAAGTATCCGGTAGTAGTCCACCGGCGCCCACGGCGTGTGCGAGAAGTGCGCGATGCGGATGCCCGGCACGTCGTCCCGCAACATCCGCGGGACGAGCGCCAGGTGGTAGTCCTGCACGAGCACGCGGGCGGTCACCGGGGCCAACGTCGGGGCAGGCACGAGTGCCCGCGCAAATGCCTGGTTGTACGCGACGTAGGACTGCCAGTCGCGCCGGAACTCAGGCCCGAAACGCGGCTGGACCGGGGTGTCGAACAGCAGGTGGTGGACAAACCACAAGGTGGCGTTCGCCACCGCGTTGTAGGCGCCCTGGAAGGTGGCGGCCGGTATGTCGAGCGCGCGCACCGCGGTCCGGCCGCCCGATGGTCCCCCGGTCTCGATGCCGAACCGCCTGCCGTCCGGATCCTGGCGCGCCGCGGCCCGGTCGGCGTCACTGAGCGCGGCGCAGATCCACAGCACCTCGGCGCGGCCCGCGAGCGAGGACAAGCTGGGCATGAGCCCGGATACCAGCCCCCCGCCGCCACGCCGCGCGGACAGGCTCCCGTCGGGGGCCACCGTGAAGGACAGCGGGCCCCGGTTCGATGCGACGAGCAGCCGGCCGCCGCCCCGGGCAGTGCCCGCGCCCGGGGCGGCCTGGTGGTCCGGGGCGTGCCCGGGACCGGCCCCGCGGTCAGAGGTGCCCTCCCCCGCGTCAGCGTGGCCATCGGCCGAGCCGCTATCCGGGATGGCCTCCCCGGTGGCGGCCACCCGGCACAGGCTGCAGTTGTGACCCATATCCCGGCAGGCTAGCGGAGGAACCTGAGCCTCCGAGGACGGTCCGATGAGCGATATCCCATGCTGCGGCATTCGCCATGATCGGTTAAAGTTCACCTGAGGCATGTGTCCGTGAGGAAACAGCCCCGTGGCGGTGAACGTTGGTGTTCGCCGTGGCACAACTGAATACAGCTCATCTAGAGGGGTGGAGGGATCGGCCCTGTGAAGCCCCGGCAACCGTCACGATGATGCTCTGCTCGAAGGGGTAATCCCCGGGAGGCTCCCGCTGTGGGCCGGTGCGCCCGCTGTGGCCGCCCGCTCCCGCGAGGCCACATCGTGAGAGGTGCCAACTCCGGCCCGTGGTCAGGGTGACCCCGGGAAAGATGAGGAGGAAAGGGGCCTCGCAACGTGAGCACATCTGCCACTGAGAAGAATGACGCCGTACCTGCCGGCCGCGCGACACCTTCGGTGTCCCGGTTCGGGTACGCCACCCATCTGTCCTGCCGTGAATGCGGCCTGACCCGTGAACTCGGGCCTTACTACGCATGTGAGGACTGTTTCGGCCCGCTTGAGGTCGCCTACGACTTCCCGGCCCTGACCCGGGCTGACATCGAGGCCGGACCGCGCAACATGTGGCGCTACGCCAAGCTGCTCCCGGTGCCCGCCGACATCGCCGGGCGCCCCACCACTGAGCCGGGCTACACCCGCCTGATCCGCGCCGACAACCTGGCCCACGCGCTGGGCATGCGGCGGCTGTGGGTCAAGGACGACCGGGACAACCCGACCCATTCCTTCAAGGACCGCGTCGTCGCGGTGGCGCTCGCCGCGGCGATGGAGATGGGGTTCAAGGTTCTCGCCTGCCCGTCGACGGGAAACCTCGCCAACGCGGTCGCTGCCGCCGCGGCCCGAGCCGGCATTCGCTCCATGGTGCTCGTCCCGGCCGACCTCGAACAGCAGAAGATCATCACCACGGCGGTCTACGGCGGCACGTTCGTCCTCGTCGACGGGAACTACGACGACGTGAACCGGCTGGCCTCCGAGCTGGCCGGTGAGCATGAGGACTGGGCGTTCGTCAACGTCAACGTCCGGCCCTATTACGCGGAAGGCTCCAAGACGCTCGGCTTCGAGATCGCCGAGCAGCTCGGCTGGCGCCTGCCGGAGCAGGTTGTCGTGCCCATCGCCTCGGGCGCGCAGCTCACCAAGGTGGACAAGGGCTTTCGCGAGCTGGCCTCGCTCGGCCTGGTTGACGACACCGGCTGGCACGTGTTCGGCGCCCAGGCCACCGGCTGCTCGCCGGTGTCGGCCGCCTTTGCGGCGGGCCAGGAAGTCGTCGCGCCGGTGCGCCCCGCCACCATCGCCAAGTCGCTGGCCATCGGCAACCCCGCGGACGGCCCGTACGTGCTGGACACCGTGCGGCGGACCGGCGGTGCCGTCGCCGACGTCAGCGATGAGGAGATCATCGACTCGATCCGCCTGCTCGCCGCCACTGAGGGGATCTTCGCCGAAACCGCCGGCGGGGTGACGCTGGGCGTCCTGCGCAAGCTTCTCGCCGACGGGCGGATCGACCCCGGGGCGGAGACGGTGATAATCAATTCCGGTGACGGCCTGAAGACGCTGGACGCGGTGGCGGCAGCACTGCCTGTGCCGCCTGTGGTCCGGCCGACGCTGGAATCCTTCCGAGAGGCGGGCGTTGAATGAGCGTGTCTGTACGAATCCCCACTATCCTGCGGTCCTATACGGGCGGCGCGGCGGAGGTCAGCGCCGACCACGGGACCCTGCGCGAGGTAATCGCCGGACTGGATGCCTCATACCCGGGCATAGCCGGGCGCATCGTCGACGACGGGGGCAAGCTCCGCAGGTTCGTCAACGTGTACGTCGGCGAGGAGGATGTCCGGTTCGCGCAGGGGCTTGACACCCTCGTGCCCTCGGGAGCGCAGGTTTCGGTCATCCCCGCGGTGGCCGGCGGTTAGCGCCCTCGTTTTCTCATGGCCGCTGTAACCGATTGCTCGCACCCTGTGCATGCTTATGACCGGAGATCTTGCCCGTCCGGTTCGCGTACACGGTAATGTCGTGTCTGGTCGCCATCGGTCGGACCCGCTCCTTGGCGTGGCCCGGGCAATGCGATCGAACGGGTTCCGCGTTGCAAGGGCGGAGCTCGAGGCCCGAGCACAGTTAGGGAGTTGTGTGGAAATGGCTCAGGGCACCGTCAAGTGGTTCAACGCGGAGAAGGGCTACGGCTTCATCGCCGTGGATAACGGCAAGGACGTGTTTGTCCATTTCTCGGCAATTCAGGCGGACGGTTACCGCTCTCTTGAAGAGGGCCAGCGGGTGGAGTTCGAGATCACGCAGAGCGACCGAGGACAGCAGGCCGACGCTGTTCGCGTGGTCTGAAGCTCTGACGTCGATCGGCCCGGCCCCCTTGGGGCCGGGCCGATCGCATTGCCGCAGCGAGGCCCCGCCCCCGCGTTTGCACTCTCCCGGTGAGAGTGCTAAACATGGCGTTGGCACTCTCCCTATGAGAGTGACAGCGATAGGCCGGATCGGGCGATGAGGCCTGTGCCCACGGCAGGAAGTGACTGCCGGTGGCCCAGGCCAGCCGTCGCGGGCGTTGGCTCGATCCGCTAGCAAGCCACGGAGGACTGGAGCCTATGGCAGCGAAGATGATCGCGTTCGACGAGGACGCCCGGCGCGGCCTCGAGCGCGGCATGAACCAGCTCGCCGACGCCGTGAAGGTAACCCTCGGCCCGAAGGGCCGGAACGTGGTACTCGAGAAGAAGTGGGGCGCCCCCACGATCACCAACGATGGCGTGTCCATCGCCAAGGAGATCGAGCTCGAGGACCCGTGGGAGAAGATCGGCGCGGAGCTCGTTAAGGAAGTTGCAAAGAAGACCGACGACGTTGCGGGTGACGGCACCACTACCGCCACCGTTCTCGCCCAGGCGCTCGTTCGCGAGGGCCTGCGCAACGTGGCCGCCGGCGCCAACCCGATGTCGCTCAAGCGCGGCATGGACTCGGCCGTCGAGCGGGTGAGCGAGGAACTGTCCAAGCTGGCCAAGGACGTGGAGACCAAGGAGCAGATCGCTTCCACCGCCTCCATTTCCGCCGGCGACCCGGCCATCGGCGAGATGATCGCCGAAGCCATGGACAAGGTGGGCAAGGAAGGCGTCATCACCGTCGAGGAGAGCAACACCTTCGGCCTCGAGCTTGAGCTCACCGAGGGCATGCGCTTCGACAAGGGCTACATCGCGCCGTACTTCGTCACTGACCCCGAGCGTCTCGAGGCCGTCCTGGACGACCCGTACATTCTCGTGGTCAACTCGAAGGTCTCGGCTAACAAGGACCTGCTGCCGCTGCTGGACAAGGTCGTGCAGTCCGGCAAGCCGCTCGTCATCATCGCGGAGGACGTCGAGGGCGAGGCCCTGGCGACGCTCATCGTGAACAAGATGCGCGGCCTGTTCAAGTCGGTCGCGGTGAAGGCCCCTGGTTTCGGTGACCGCCGCAAGGCCATGCTCGGCGACATCGCCATTCTGACCGGTGCCCAGGTCATCAGCGAAGAGCTGGGCCTGAAGCTGGACAACGCCGACGTCGACGTGCTCGGCCGTGCCCGCAAGGTCGTCGTCACCAAGGACGAGACGACCATCGTGGACGGAGCCGGTGACGCGGACCAGATCTCTGGACGTGTCAACCAGATCCGTACGGAGATCGACAACACCGACTCCGACTACGACCGCGAGAAGCTGCAGGAGCGGCTGGCCAAGCTGGCTGGCGGCGTGGCCGTCATCAAGGCTGGCGCGGCGACCGAGGTCGAGCTGAAGGAGCGCAAGCACCGCATCGAGGACGCCGTGCGCAACGCCAAGGCGGCCGTCGAGGAGGGCATCGTCCCCGGCGGCGGTGTGGCGCTGATCCAGGCCGGCAACAGCGCGTTCCAGAAGCTGGAGCTGGCGGGCGACGAGTCCACGGGTGCGGCGATCGTTCGCCGGGCCCTGGAGGAGCCGGTCAAGCAGATCGCGGTGAACGCCGGCCTCGAGGGCGGCGTCGTGGTGGAGAAGGTCAAGAGCCTGCCGCCGGGCCAGGGCCTGAACGCTGCCACTGGTGAGTACGTGGACATGCTGAAGGCCGGGATCATCGACCCGACCAAGGTGACTCGTTCGGCGCTGCAGAACGCATCGTCGATCGCCGGCCTGTTCCTCACCACCGAGGCTGTGATTGCTGAGAAGCCGGAGAAGGAGAAGGCCCCGGCCGCTCCGGGCGGCGGGGACATGGACTTCTAGTCCATCCCTCTACCGCCGAGGGCCCGGGGGATTTTTCCCCCGGGCCCTCGCATTTCCGCAGAAGGCTGCCACGTCAGGGCCCGGTTAGACGGCTCGCGCCCGTCACGGGCATGACGTTCGCTCCGTGCGGCGGCTAGCCTAGGGGTGTCCGTAGCACCGTCTCGATCCCGTTATCTACCGTTCGTCAGCTTTTTCCTATTCAGCGTGAGGTCTTGCGTGCCTACCGGCAAGGTCAAGTGGTACGACTCCGAGAAGGGGTTCGGTTTCCTCGCCCGCGACGACGGCGGCGAGGTCTTCGTGCACTCCTCCGCCCTCCCATCCGGGACCACCTCGCTGCGCCCCGGCCAGCGAGTGGAGTTCGGCGTTGCGGAGGGCCGGAAGGGCGCGCAGGCCCTTCAGGTGCGGCTCATCGAGCCGCCACCCACCGTCGCCGTGAAGTCGGCCCGTAAGAAGCCGGATGAGATGGTCGTGATCGTCGAGGACCTTATCAAGCTGCTGGACGGAGTGTCGAACACCTACCGGCGCGGCAAGCATCCAGACAGCCGCGACGCCAAGAAGATCGGTGCCGTGCTGCGGGCCGTCGCCGACGATGTCGAGGCCGGCTGACACCCCCAGCTGGCCCGCGCAGGCCAAGGACACCGGCCTCAGCCGCGCTGGGGTGCGGCGACCATACCGGCCCGTAGGCGCCGCCGCCGTGACAGCACCAGGAGCACGACGGAGGCGCCCAGCCCGGCGGCGCTGATCCACAGCCCCACCGGGCCGCTGCCCGTCATCGAGACCAGCACGCCCGCGAGCCCCCCCGCCACCCAGGACACCTGGTGGATCGTCTCGGACAGGGCGAACGTGGACGTCCGGGTCTGCTCCGGGATCTCCCGCTGCACGGTGGAGTCCAGCGCGAGTTTGGCCAGCACGGCCCCCACCGACGCCACGAACGCGACGATCAGCGCCGTGCCCAGGCCGAAGAACACCGCGCACACGGCCGACGTCGCCGTGGACACCAGCAGCACGCCGAACGCCATCAGGTGTGGCATGCGGGAGCGGAACAGCGAGCCGGCCGCCGTGCCGATCAGCCCACCGGCGGCGGCGGCGAAGACCAGCGCGCCCAGCGCCAGGTTCTGCGAGAAGCCGTGGAAATGCGCGCTGCGCAGCAGGAACGCGAGGAAGAAGACCATGAAGCCGGCGAACGCGCGCACTGCCGCGTTAGCCCACATCGCCTCGGCGACGATCGGCCCGACCGACCGTAGCCGCCCCCCGCGCTTGGCCCTGGCGCCCTGGAGCCCCCGCTCGCCGGGTGGGCGGTCCGTGCCCGGGTGCCCTCGGGCCCCGTCGCCGGGGGTGACAGGGCCGGCCGGGCCGGGCCCGGCCGGGTAGTCCCCGAGGGCGGCGGCCGATCCCGCGCCGTCGGTGGCTTCCCCGGCCAGCGGTTCCGGCCTGGACGGGGTGTCGTCGATGTGGTCGGGGACCCTGGCCCCGAGCGCGGTGGCTCCCAGGTAGACGAGAGTGCCGATCCGCAGCGCCCAGGGCGCGCCGGCCACGTCCTGGATCCCGAAGGCCACGGGCGCGGCCACGGTCGAGGCCAGGACCGCTGCCAGGCCGTTACGCGCGTTCGCCGTCACCAGCGTGATCTCGGCGGGCAGCAGGCGCGGGGTCACCGAGCTGCGGGTGATGGCGTACGCCTTCTGCAGGACCAGCACGCCAAACGCTGCCGGGAAGAGGGTGACCGGATCACCCGTGACCGCGCCCGACATCGCCCAGCACAAGAGGCCGCGCGCGAGCATGGTCCCCATCATGATGTAACGGCGTCCCTGCCGGACGCGGTCCAGCATCGGCCCGATGAACGGCGCGACCAGCACGAACGGCGTTATGGTGAGGACGAGGTAGAGGACGACCTGACTGCGGGCCTCGTGCAGGGAGGTGTTGAAGAACACGGTGCCGGCCAGGGCCACGGTCACGAAGGCATCACCGGCACTGCCCGCCGCAGTCAGCTCGATGAGACTCGACAGGCCGGTGCGGCCCGCGCCGGACGCGCCGCTCAGCCGGTGCACGAACCGTCCCATCCGCCGGTTCGCGGAGGCACCCGCCCGCACGGCAGACCGGGCCGCCTGGCCGGTCGTCTGCCGTGCCTGCGACAGTCCCATGCTCCAAGTATTCGTCTCAGCGGAGACTGCGACGACCAGCAGGCGCGAATTCCCCGATACGTGGCTCGTGCAGTCGCCGTGATGAGCGAGAATAACTAATCGTGAGCCCGATCCGTGTCCGCAGCAAGGAGCCCGATCAGGTATGCGCGGAAGCCGTCGGCCTGGCGCGTGCCGCACTAGAGGACGTCGTGGGCGGGGAGCAGGTGGGAGAGCACCTCGGCGTCGAGGCGGGAGGCGACCGGCTCGTCACCCACCTGTTCGAGTGCCTCGACCCCGCCTATCCCGGATGGCGCTGGGCGGTGACCGTTACGCGCGCGGCGCGCGCCAAGACCGTCACCGTCGATGACAGCGCACTGCTCCCGGGTCCCGACGCGCTGCTGGCACCGGCCTGGGTGCCCTGGCGGGACCGGTTGCAGCCCGGCGACGTGGGCGTGGGTGATCTGCTCCCGGCCCACGACGACGACGAACGGCTCGTCCCGATGGTGATGCTGGCCGGGGACGACGCCGTGGTCGACTGGTACGCCGACGGGCCGCCGGAGGTTCCGAATCCGCCCGGGGCCCGGGAAGCGCCGGAGCCGGCCTTCCCGGGCCGGGCCCGGGTGCTGTCCCCGGCCGGCCGTGATGATACCGCCGACCGGTGGTACGAAAGCGAGCACGGCCCGCGCACGCCGCTGGCCCGTGCGGCACCCGCGACCTGCGCCAGCTGCGGCTTTTTCGTGCCGCTCAGCGGGGTGCTCGGCCAGGTGTTCGGCGGCTGCGCGAACGCGTACGCTCCGGACGACGGCCGGATCGTGTCCGGCGACCACGGATGCGGTGCGCATTCAGAATCGGCACTCAACGATGCACCCGCCCGCACCGTCTCACCGGTGATCGACGAGTTCGGCTACGACCTGGTGGATCTGCCCGGCGTCTCGCTGGACGAGACCGTCTTCGAGTCGTTCAGCGGCGGGACCTGAGCCGGTTCCTGGTAGCCCAGCCCGGCGGCGCGGCGCTCGGCGGCGCCTGCCCGCTGGTGCTGCAGGTGCGGGACGTACCAAAGGCCGAAGAAACCCAGCACCGCCCCGGTCACACAGGTCCAAACCCACCAGCGCTCGGCCGGCGGCAGGCTGCCGCGGACGACCAGGACGACGAGGAGCGCAATCACCCAGCCCGCCGTGATGACGGTGGTGATCAGCCGGGCGTTTCCCTCGAGCGGAGGCGGCGGTGAGGGGCGCGGAGTACCCACGAGTGCCAGGCTACGTGCCTGCCCGGGGCGCCGCGACGTCCCCGCCCGTGATGTCCCCCGCCGCGCCTGCCGTCCGTGATGTACCTTGATCATCCGGCCGCAGGCGCCCGCGGCCTCCTGACCGTGACGGAAGACGGCCGGACCGTGGTGCTGCGGGCCCGCCGCCGCCGGGACGAATGGCTGGCGAAGCGGCTTAAGGAGCTGACACCGCGGGAGCGCGCGGCGCTGCGCGCCGCGGCGCCGATCCTGGAGAAGCTCAGCCAGTCCTGAGCCGGGCTGCGGCCGGCGGCTCCCGTCCAGCTTTCACGGGGGACCGCGCCGAATCGGCGAGCGGCCGCGGCCGGATGTTCAGCTCCCTCCGCAACCGTAAATACCGCCTGTTCGCGGCTGGGCAGGTCGTCTCCAACAGCGGTACCTGGATGCAGCGGACCGCCCAGGACTGGCTGGTGCTGGACCTGTCGCAGACTGAGCTTGATCTCGGGCGGAGTGATCTCGGCGATCGCGGCCATCGCGGTCGGGATGGTGCTCATCCGCGTTACCGGGACCAGCCTGCGCGACGGGCTGCGGCCACTGCGGCGGAAGCTGCTACCAATGAGCGCATGAGACTGTTCGTCGCCCTCGCGCCGCCGCCCGCGGCGCTCGAGGAACTTGAGGCCGCCGTGGCCCCGCTGCGCCCGAGGGGGCCGGGCCTGCGCTGGACCAGCCGGGATGCCTGGCACATCACGCTGGCCTTCCTGGGCGACGTCAGTGAAACGGCGGCGGCGCGGCTGACGCCGCGACTGGAGCCCGCCGCAGCCCGGCGCCATCAGTTCCGCCTCGCGTTCGCCGGTGCGGGTGCCTTCCCCTCAGCCAGCCGGGCCCGCGTCTTCTGGGTTGGGCTGAACGGTGACGACGGCGAAGTGGCCGGCCTGGCCGCGTCGGTCGCCGCCGCCGCGCGCCGCGCCGGGGCGTCCCCGCCGGACGAAGGCCGGGCGTTCCGCCCGCACCTCACGCTGGCGCGCTGCCGCGTCCCGGCCGATGCCCGCGCGCTCGTCGATGCCCTGAGCGCCTACCGGGGGACAGCCTGGCCCACGGACCGCGTTCACCTGATCCATAGCAGTCCCGGCAGCCAGCCCCGCTACACAATCCTGGGCAGCTGGCCGCTGGCCCGGGGATAGGCTCGGGGCGTGACCCGCGTGCCCCGCTGGCTTCTTCCCACCGTGCTCGCGCTCCTGGTGCTCACCGTGCTCGTCGGCTCCCTGGTGCGCTGAGACGCATCCTGTGAATCGTGCGCTGAGACGCACCCTGCGTCCCCTGCCCGGTACCCTGGGTACGGGACGGAGCGGCCGGCCGCGGTCAGAGGCGTTCGACGGCGTAGTCGATGCAGGCGGTCAGGGCCTCCACGTCGGCAGGATCGACGGAGGGGAACATTCCGATGCGAAGCTGGTTGCGGCCCAGTTTGCGGTACGGCTCGGTGTCCACGATGCCGTTGGCGCGCAGCGCCGCGGCGACGGCCGCCGCGTCGACGCCGCCGGTGAAGTCGATCGTGCCGACCACTTGTGACCGCTGGGCCGGGTCGGCGACGAACGGCGACGTGTACGGTGCCTTCTCGGCCCAGGTGTACAGGCGCGCGGCGGAGTCAGCGGTCCGGGCTGTCGTCCAGGCCAGGCCGCCATGGGCCAGCATCCAGTCGATCTGCCCCGCCAGCAGCAGCAGCGTCGCGACGGCGGGGGTGTTGTACGTCTGGTCCCTAGCCGAGTTCTCGATCGCGATCGGCAGGGATAGGAAACCGGGCACATAACGGTCCGTTGCCGCGATCTCGCCCACGCGGTCCATGGCGGCGGGCGACATGAGGGCGATCCACAGGCCGCCGTCGGCCCCGAAACACTTTTGCGGTGCGAAGAAGTACACGTCGAAATCAGCCGGATCGACCGGGAGGCCGCCCGCGGCGCTGGTGGCGTCGACGAGGACCAGCGATCCGGGGTCTGCGCCGGCGACCCGGCGGACCGGCATCGCCACCCCGGTCGAGGTTTCGTTGTGGGTGAGGGCGTACGCGTCCACCCCGGGCTCTGCGGCGGCCAGCGGATGGCGGCCCGGAGCCGATTCGATCACCATTGGCGTGCCCAGCCACGGCGCGCCCGCCACCGCCGTGGCGAACTTGGCGGAGAATTCACCGAACGCGAGGTGCTGTGACCGGGAGCGGATCAGCCCGAAGGCGGCGGCGTCCCAGAAGGCCGTCGTCCCCCCGTTGCCGAGGACGACCGCGAAGTCCTCCGGCAGCGTGAAGAGGTCGGCCAGCCCGGCCCGGATGCGCCCGACCAGGGACCGGACGGGCGCCTGCCGGTGTGAGGTGCCCAGGTAGGTGTCGCCCGACTGGGCCAGCGCCGTTATCTGCTCCGCGCGCACCTTGGATGGCCCGCTGCCGAACCTGCCGTCCGCGGGCCTGATCTCGGGGGGAATGATGACGCTGCTCACCGCGTCAGCCTATCGGTGGTCGGTCACTGGCCCAGGCGGCCCGGGTGGCCGCCTCGCGCCCGCGGCCCGAACCGGCGTACCGGGCCCGGGCAGCGCCGGTCGTCCCGGGCCATACCCGGGACTACCGACGACGCGTACCCTGGCGTGCGCTACACCTTGTCGAGCACGCTGTCGGCACCGGGTACCTCGCGCACCGGGCGTGGCGCCGGGCCGACATACCGGGCGCTGGGCCGGATCAGCCGGCCGGTGCGCTTCTGCTCCAGGATGTGCGCGGCCCACCCCGCGGTGCGGGCGCAGGTAAACATCGAGGTGAACAGGTTGGCCGGGACCCCGGCGAAGTCGAGGACAACGGCCGCCCAGAATTCCACGTTGGTGTCGAGCACCCGGTCGGGATATCGCGCGCGCAGCTCCGCCAGCGCCGCGTTCTCCAGGGCGAGCGCCACCTCATAGCGGGGGGCGCCCAGTTCCTTGGCGGTCCGGCGCAGCACGCGGGCGCGCGGGTCCTCGGCCCGGTACACTCGGTGCCCGAACCCCATGAGCCGATCGCCCCGGTCGAGCAGCGCCTTCACGCAGGCGTCCGCGTCGCCCGTCCGCTCAACCTCCTCGATCATGTGCAGCACGCGTGCCGGCGCGCCGCCGTGCAGCGGCCCGGACATGGCGCCGACCGCGCCGGACATTGCCGCCGCCGGGTCGGCGCCGGTCGAAGCGATGACGCGGGCGGTGAACGTGGAGGCGTTCATGCCGTGCTCGGCCGCGGAGACCCAGTACGACTCGACCGCCTTGACGTGCCGCGGATCGGGCTCGCCGCGCCAGCGGATCATAAACTGCTCCGGAATCGTCTTCCCCGCGTCCACCAGGCGCTGTGGCACCATGGGCAGGCCGAGGCCGCGGGCCGACTGGGCGACAAACGACTGCGCGGTCACGGAGATCCGGGCAAGATCGTCCCGAGCCTGGTCATCACTGCTGTCGAGCAGCTGCTTGATGCCCCACGCCGGGGCCAGCGTGGCCAGGGCGCTCTGCACATCGACCCGGGTGTCGCCGGAGTGCACCGGGAGAGGGAACGCCTCGGCCGGCGGAAGCCCCGGGGTGAAAGAATCCTCAACGAGGAGGCCCCACACGTAGCCGAACGAGACGTGACCCGTCAGCTCCTCGATATCCACCCCGCGATAGCGGAGCGAGCCGCCTTCCTTGTCAGGCTCGGCGATCTCGGACTCAAAGGCGATGACACCTTCCAGTCCTGGCTTGAAGTCGGACATTGTGTCTCCTTCTCCTTGCGGGACGGCGCGCCGCTTCGTGCGCCGCGGGCGTTGTGCGTCCGGGGCGCCATTCTCCGTGACGGTCCTGCCGTGGCCCGCGCCGGGTGCGCATGGCAGCCCGGCCGGGGGACGCGAAAGGGCCGCGCGAACTCCAGGCCGCGCTCTACCTCGGTTCTCTTATTCAATCTCGCCCGGCCTACCTAGCGGTAGCCGACAGCAATGTGAGGATCGTTACTCATATAAACGACAGTACGTCGCTGTCACCTGTGGACAGGCTTGCACATGCGCTCTGGCCTGCGAAACGAGGCCCCGCCGCTTCTCATCGTTTCCGGTGGCCGCCCGTCGTCATGGGCCGGGGAAGTACGCCGGCATGGGCCCGGCCACGGCTGGTTCCGGCACAATGTTCGGCTGGTTCCCGGCACAATGAACCTGGCTTGGAATGTGCCCGCCCAGGGACGCGGGATGACGCGTATGCCCAGGTCAAAGCGTTGAGGAGCATTGCTGATGGATATCACCCGGCCCGGTGACGATTCCCGCGCCAATCCGCACGAAAACTTCCGGTTCCTGTCTGAAGGCATGCTCGCGGATGATCCGGTCCAGCAGTTCTCCGGCTGGTTCTCAGACGCCACGCAGGCCGGCCTGCCGGAACCCAATGCCATGGTGCTGGCCACCGTCTCGGCGGAGGGGCATACCCGGGCCCGGACCGTCCTGCTCAAGGCGCACGACAGCGCCGGATTCGTCTTCTACACGAACCGCACGTCCCGCAAGGGCACCGACCTGGCCGGCAATGGCTGGGCCTGCGTCCTGTTCCCCTGGTACGCGCTGGGGCGCCAGGTGACCATCGAGGGGCCCGTCACCGCTCTGCCTACCGAAGAAAGTGAGCCGTACTTCCGGTCGCGGCCCCGCGGGTCACAGATCGGGGCGTGGGCCAGCAGGCAATCCCGGGTCCTGGCGTCGCGAGAGGAACTCGACGAGCGCGTCGCGGAGCTTGAACGGCGCTGGCCGGCGGGCACCGAGGTGCCGATGCCGGACTTCTGGGGCGGGTACCGGCTCGCGCCGGAGACGATCGAGTTCTGGCAGTCCCGCGAGAGCCGGCTGCACGACCGGTTCCGGTACCGCAGAACCCCTGGTGGCTGGGTCATCGAGCGGGTTTCGCCCTAGCGAGGGAAGGCTGCTGCCGCCGGTGCCCGGGCGCGCGCCGGGACAGGTACGCGGACGGGGACGGGGACGGGTACGCACAGGCGCCTGGGCGGCATAGCATCACAGCAGGAGGATGAGCAGGTGACCGCCCAGGGGCTTATCGACACGACCGAGATGTACCTCCGCACCGTCTTCGAGCTCGAAGAGGAGGGCATCGTCCCGCTGCGTGCCCGGATCGCCGAGCGGCTGGCCCAGAGCGGGCCGACCGTCAGCCAGACCGTGGCCAGGATGGAGCGGGACGGGCTGCTGCACGTCGCCGGCGACCGCCAGCTCTCCCTCAGCGACGTCGGCCGGACGCTGGCCACCAGAGTGATGCGCAAGCACCGGCTGGCCGAGTGCCTCCTGGTGGGCGTCATCGAGCTGCCCTGGGAGGAAGTCCACATCGAGGCGTGCCGGTGGGAGCACGTGATCTCGGAGAACGTCGAGCGCCGCCTGTTCGAACTGCTCGGGTATCCGGTCCGCTGCCCGCACGGGAACGTGATCCCCGGCCTTGATGAGCTCGGGATGCCGCCTCAGGCCAGGGCGCAGATCGTCAGCGCGGCGGACGTCAGCGGCCAGGCGATGACCAAGGTCGCCAGCCGGGAGCCGGTGCCGGTGGTCGTGCAGCGGATTAGCGAACAGGTCCAGAGCGATCTGGTTCTGATGCTTAAACTCAAGCGCACCGGGATACAACCCGGACGTGAGGTAATGCTCGCGGTAAGCGACGATGGTGTACGAGTGACGTGTGGCGACAGCGCTGATGGTGCCGGGACGGAACTGCCCCGCGAGATCGCCGCGCACGTTTTCGTGTCACGGCCGTAACCGGGACCGGGCATGGGCGGGCGCGCTCGTTTCCGTCGGCGGGCCGTGCGCGGCTGCCCGATCCGGGGCTATGGAGCACAGATATGAAATCGTGGCAGGACGTCGCGGGCGAGTCGTTCCTGCCCGCGGAGATGCTGCTGGATCAGGCAGAGATGGCGGTCATCGTCACTGACCGGCGCTGCAACCTGCTGTACTTCAACGCGTACACGGCCCGCCTGCTGGGCGTGCCCGGCGACACGGGGCGGTTCATCGGGCAATCCGTGCTCAGCATCGGGTTCGCAGCCGGGGACCAGGACAAGCTCACCAGGCTGGCCCAGTGCGTACTGCACGGGCGCCCGTGGGAGGGTACCTTCGCCAGCGCCGGCGAAGAGGGCTCCAGCATGCTGGTCCGCGCCCACGCGGTGCCGCTGCGCCATTCATCCGGCGCCATCGACGGCATGTCCATCTTCGCACGTGAAGCCGGCCAGGGCACGCTGGCGGAACGGAACCGGATCGGGCTGCTGGAGCGCATCGGCGAGCGGCTGGGCGGCTCGCTGGAGCTGGGCGCGACCCTCCGCCATGTCACCGAGATGCTCGTCCCGCAGTTCGCCGACCATTGCTTCATCGACCTCCTTCAGGGCGACACGCTGGTCCGGCGGGTACAGACCAACGCCGGCGGCTGGGAGCCACCGCGCGGTGCATGGACTCCCGTGGGGGGGCAGGTCCGGTACCCGGAGGGCCATTTCTGCCAGCAGGCCATGGCGGGGTCGGAGATCGTCGTCGTCTCGGACCTGCAGGAAGAGAATTTCCCAGCGCCCAGTGCGGACAGCCTGCGGGCCAGCTACGACGTCGGGATGATCTCGGTGATCGCGCTGCCGCTGAACGCCCGGGGTGAGCTGCTCGGAGTCATGAGTCTCGCGCTGTCCGGGCTCACCGAGCGGAACAGCCGGCGGTATGGCCCCGACGACCGCGACCTGTTCGGCGCGATCGCCAGCCGGATCGCGATCGCGATCGACAACGCGATGCTGTTCGAGGCGGAGCGGCATACGGCCCTGGTGTTCCAGAAGAGCCTGCTGCCCCAGGCCCTTCCGGAGCTGGACGGCCTCGAGGTGGCCTGCCGCTACGTGCCGGCCGAACCGCTGAAGACCCACGGTCAGGGAATCCAGACCCAGGTCGGCGGCGACTGGTACGACGTCATCCCGCTGGCGGCCGGGCGGGTGGGCATCGTCATCGGGGACGTTGAGGGACGGGGCGCCCGCGCTGCCGCCATCATGGGGCAGCTCCGGGCCGCGCTGCGCGCGTTTGCCCAGGACGAGAAGGCGCCCGCGGACATTCTCCGCAAGCTGGACGAGTGGTGCCGCTCCATGACGCCCAGTGACGGCACCGGACTGCCGGGTGCCGACCCGCCCATGGTGAGCTGCACGTACTTCGTTTACGACCCATGGTCCCGTGAGCTGTCCTTCGCGAACGCCGGCCATGACGCGCCGCTGCTCGTGGTCGACGGCGAGGCGCGGCAGATGGAGATCGGCGACAAAGGGGTCCTGCTCGGAGTACGCGGCAAGGGCATCAGCGGGCTGCCGACGTATAAGGAGGAGACGCTGATCCTGCCGCCGGATGCCACCCTTGTCCTCTACACCGACGGCCTGACCGACCGCCGTGCGCGCGCCGACGGTTCCGGTCACTACACCGAGGAAGAGGCGCTCGGCATGCTGTGCCGCGCGGTCAGCGCGGCCGCGGCCGGGGGCGCCGATGCGATCGCCCGCGCCGCGGAAGAGTCCGTTCCCGGCGATATCGACGATGACATGGCGATCCTGGTCGCCCGTTCGCTCCCGGCCGAGCTTGACGCCCGCGAGCGGGTCTTCCCGGCCGAGCCGGTCATGGTGTCCGAAGCGCGCCGGATGGCGCTGCAGACGTTCCGGGCGTGGGGGATGGACGGCGCCCAGGCCGAACTGGGGTGCCTGCTGGTCTCGGAGGTCGTGACGAACGCCGTCCTGCACACGTCGGCCGCGACCAGCCCGCGCCGCGAGTTCGGCGATATTCCGGTGGGCGCCGTGGCGGCGCCCACCGCGTCGCCGATGCCGTGGGACATGCCGCTGCCGGTCATGGACGGCAGCCCGGCCGGTCTCGCCGCCGCGGCGCCGAAGGACTTCGCCATGCGGCTGCGGCGGGGCTCCGCGGCGGTCTGGGTCGAGGTCTTCGACCCGGATATGCGGCTGCCGCGGATCCGGTCGGCTGAGGAAAGCGACGAGGGCGGCCGTGGCCTGTACCTGGTGGAACAGCTCGCCACCCGGTGGGGATCCAGGCCGACACGAAACGGGAAGGCCGTCTGGTTCGAGATGCCGATCGACGGCCAGTCGTCCTGACCGCCTGGTGCCGGGCCGGCTAGTGGCCCTGGCTGGATCCGTACAGCAGCGCGGCTATGAGGGCGACGACAATGATCGCGCCCATCCAGGTCTTGGAGGAGACACCGAGGCCCGCGCGCTTGCGGAGTTTGTTCCAGAAAAAGGCGACGAGGATCGCTATGAAGAACAGCAGGATGACGCCGGCGGTCACGCTCGCCTCCTCCGCGTAATTGCCCGTGCTGTGCCCAGGCTACGTCAGCGGGCCGGGGCTGGCTACGTATGCGTAGGTTCACGCGCCGTGGCTGAGCGGTGCGCGGGCGTCGGCCGTGGGCGCGTTAGGGCGGCGGGGCGACGTCGCGGGACACCACCTGAGCCGGCAGCCACACCCGCACCCGGGTGCCGTGCCCGGCAGCGGACACCAGATCCGCGTGACCGTTGTGCGCGGCCGCGATCGCCTGGACGATCGACAGCCCGAGCCCGCTCCCGTTCTCCACCCGGCCGGCGTTCTGGCCCGCGTGCTTATCCGTGTACTTGCCCGCGTGCTTGTCTCGGGCGCCGCGGTGGAAACGGTCGAACGCGCGGGCCGCGTCCTCGGGCTGCATTCCCGGGCCGGCGTCGGCGACCTCGATCAGGGCGCCGCCGCCGGCGGAGCTGAGCCGGAGCGCAACCGGTGTCCCCGGCGGGGTGTGCTCTCGCACATTGGCCAGCAGATTCGCCAGTACCTGGCGAATCCGTGGTTCGTCGGCCACGACGACCAGCCGGTCCGGGGCCTCAGCCTGGACCGGGCGGCCGGGTTCGACGGCGCTCGCGTCGGCGGCGGCGTCGCGCACCAGGACAGCCAGATCAGTCTCGGTCAGGTTCAGCGAGGACGTCCGGTCGAGCCGCGCGAGCTCCAGCAGCTCGGCGACCAGCCTGCTCATCCGCTGTGATTCCTCGTCAATCCGGCGCATCGCGTTCGGCAGCTGATCCGGGCCGAGGGCCCCCTGCCCGTAGAGCTCGGCGTATCCGCGGATGGTCGTCAGCGGGGTACGGAGCTCGTGGGAGGCGTCCGCGGCGAACCGGCGGACCTTCTGCTCCGAATGCAGCCGGGCGCTGAATGCCTGCTGGATCCGGTCCAGCATCGTGTTGATCGCGTCCGCCAGGGAGCCGACCTCCGCGTGATCACCCGGGTCCGGCATCCGGGCGGTCAGGTCGCCGCGGCTGGTGATCCGCCGCGCCGTCGTGGCCATCTGATCCAGCGGCGCCAGCCCCCGGCCGATCAGCCACCGGCCGCCCAGGGCGAGCACGGCGAGCAGGGCGCAGCCGGTAATGAGCTCGGCGATGACCAGGCTGCGTACCCCGGCGGCAACCCGGTCCCGGGGCGTCGCGATCACCATGATGCCGTCGATACCGGAGCCCAGGGAGACCCGCCGCCCGGCCGCCGCGAGGGTGGTACCGGGAACGGGATAGACCGTGTGCGCCTTGACGTGCTGACGCAGCTGGGTCAGTGGCATCGCGTCCAGGGCCGCGACGAGCTGGCTGGCGTAGGGCGACCCGTTGTCATACTCCACGACGGTTCCCCGGGGCCCCACCCCGGCAAGGGCGAAGGCCGGGCTGGCCTTCAGCTGCGCGGGTGTCTCGCCCACCGCAGCCAGCAGGGTGTCGTCGAATTGGGCGGAGAGGTGGTCGCTGACCACGAATGCGCTGACCGTTCCCATGATGACCAGGAAGACAGCCGTCACGGCGATCAGTCCGGCCAGGAGGCGGGCGCGCAGCGACAGCCGGGGGGAACGGGTCATCTAAGGGATTCCGCAGCACCCGGGACGGGTTGCGGCGGCCGCAGCGTGTACCCGACGCCGCGCTGCGTGTGGATGAGCGGCGGCCCGAGGGGGTCGAGCTTTCGCCGCAGGTAGCTGACGTACGTCTCGACGATCTGCGACTGGCCCGCGTAATCCCAGCCCCACACGTTCTCGAGCAGCTGCGCCCGGGTGAGGACGTGGCCCTGGTGCCGCATGAGGTAGGCCAGCAGCCGGAACTCGGTCGGCGACAGCTCGACCGGCGTCCCCGCGCGGTGCACTGTCCAGCGGGATTCGTCCAGTTGCAGGTCGCCAGCCCGCAGCGTGACCGTATCGTCCGCCGCCGACTCGTCGGCCGGGCGGGCGGCGCGGCGGAGAACGGCGCGGATGCGGGCGACCAGGGCTTCCACCGAGAACGGCTTGGTCACGTAGTCGTCGCCGCCGAGGGCGAGCCCCTGCACCGTGTCAGACGAGGTGTCGCGGGCCGTCAGGAAGATGATCGGCACGTCGTTGCCGCGGGCGCGAAGCCGGCGGCACACTTCGAAGCCGTCGAGGTCGGGCAGCATGACGTCCAGGACGATCAGGTCGGGCTCGGTGGTCTCGGCGTCCCGGAGCGCCGCCTTGCCGGTCGCCGCGGTCAGCACCGTGCAGCCGTGGAAATTAAGCGCGACCTGGACAAGCTCGCGGATGTTCGGCTCGTCGTCGACGACGAGCACCTTCGGAATGTGCTTACTTTCAGCCATTGGGTCCCAGCATTTTTTCTCCCGCCCTGCCGTGTCGCCACGGGAGCCCCTGCTATCGCGAACGGGCACCTGCCCGTAATGATTCCAGGTCCGTGCCGTGTGCCCGGCCGCGCCTACTGCCATGCCGCGTACCTCGTCTTGCCCCGGTGGGTCCTTTCTCCCCTGGCGACTCTCCTGTGGCGACGCCGGCAGCCCGTGCCATGCCGCGCGGAGCGGCATGGCACGGGCGGCTGCGCGGTTCCCGCCTGGGGGCGGGTGGACCCGGGGTGATGAACTCAGGTGTGGTTACCCATGGTTCCGGCGGTGCCGGTCGGAGTCGGGATCGTGCTCGGGGTGACTGTCGGCGCAGCAGTCGGTACGGTCGCCGGCGTCATGATCGGGGTCTTCTCGATCAGGATGACCTTGGCGTGCAGCGCCCAGTCCGCGCGCCCGCCGGCGATGAACACCAGGTCGCCCCGCTGAAGGCCGACGGCCGTGGTCATGGCGGGCTGCCGCCACCACGTGTTGTTCTGCGCCACGGTGGCCACGTTACGGGTCACCGTGACCGAGACCGTGATGCCGGTTCCGACGACGTGGACCGTGACGGTCGTCGCCGTCGGCGCGAGCACCCGCTGTGCGGCCGTGGTGTTCCCGGTCAGCATGGCTGTCGCCGGGGCCATCTGCCCGTTCATCGCCGCGCCGGCGGCCCGTGAGCTGCCGGTCAGCGCCGTGGTGCCGGTCATGCTGGTGGCCACGTTCGTGACCCTCGTGCCGCCGGACAGCCACCACACGTTGAACGAGCCGTTCGCCGCGCGGATGAGGACGAACGTCTTGGTGCCGAGGACCACCGTGCCGCGCTCGAATGCGAGCTTGCTGTGACCGCGCCACATCTCCGTCTCACGATTGGTGTTGGCGAGGTGGGAGAAGTAAGAAAAGGCACGTGCGCGCGACCACGAGTAATCACTAAGGCCCGCGGCGAGATCATTGCTCTGGTTGCCATTGTGCGAATAGTTCCGGTGGTAGCCGACGGACTGCGCCGCGGTTGTGCCGGGATGGCTTGTTGTTGCCAGCGCCACCGCCCCGATTGCGCCGCCGCCGACTACGACCGCGGTCGCAATGCCGAGGCGCGCCTTTAGGTTGCTGCGCCGGCTCCCAGCCGGGTAACGCCGATTGCGGCCCATCATCGGTGCCTCCTTCCCTGGTCGCTGCGCCCGCCATGCGCGCCCGCCTGCGACTGCGATTGCCAGTGAGTTTCTGGATAGCCGATGGACGGCTCGTCCATATCCATGGTTATGAGAGTGCACTGGCGCCGTCTATACCGGTATGTGATCGGCGTCTACGTAAGCAGTCCGTTCGAGAGTTCACATTCCTGCGATGGGGGTTTTGCGGAGGCTGCGGATAGCAATCGGCGTGATGCGGGATGACCTGGCACGTAATAAATACGTTCGGGAATTCACATTCTTGTGAAAAGCGATTCCCGGCGGCCTGGGCGGCCGCCGGGAGCGCTTCCCCCTCTTCTGCGCCGGTCAGCTGGCGGACGTCGAGCCGCCCGCCGAGGCCGACGGGGACGGCGCGGGAGCCGTGCCCGGAGCGGGATGCTTGGCCCCGGCGATGACTACCAGCCGCGCGTCGCGCGCGCCGGATACCACCGGCCCGGCCAGCAGGACATGCGCGCCGCTGGAGAGCTCCGAGCGGCTGACCTTCGAGCCGCCCTTGCGCACGACCGTGCTGGCCGTGTACTGCCAGGTCCACGTGGTGCCGTTGGCCGCCTTGACCACCAGATCACCGCCGGCTGAGGTGACGACGCCCCGCTCGAAGGCGAGCGTCCGGGTCGTGCCGTCCTTGCCGCGGAGGGCGACCTGCCCGTACATGCCGCCGAGGCGGCGCAGCCGGGCGACAGCGCCGGCCCCGGCGCGGGCCTTACTGGCCGGGGTGCCGGCCGTGGCCGTCCCGTTGCTGCCCGTGCTGGTCCCGCTGCTGCGCAGGGCCGCGTTGAGTGTCGCCGCCTCCCCGGACGAGGCGCTGGACCCGCCCGGCCCGCCCGAGCCGGCCAGCACCGATCCGGCGACGGCCCCGCCGGCGGCCAGGAGCAGGGTCAGGATTACGCCGATCGCCCAGATCAGGGATCTGCGGCGATCGCGTGCGAAGTGATGCGCCAATGCGTTCATACCAGCGAGTGTCGGCCCTCATCCTGGGACCGCTGTCGGCGCTGCCTGGGAGCAGCCTGGGAACGCCCAGAACGTTCGCTGATACCGCTACATCCGCTCCGGGACCGGAACGCCGAGCAGGTCAAGCCCACCCCGCAGAACGCGCAGGGTCAGCCCGCACAGCGTCAGCCGGGAGGCCCGGACCGCCTCGTCCTCGGTCTTCAGCACCGGGCACAGTTCGTAGAACGCGGTGAAGAAACTGGCCAGCTCGAAGTCCAGGATGCGGGCGATGACGTCGCCCACGATCGTGGTCCGCAGGTGCCCGACGTGCATTTCCTTCGCGATATTGGGCGAGGAGTATTCGACCACGACGGTCTGGTCTGCGGGTCCGCCGCCCGTTCGGTCCCGAGCCGCTCGTCGTCACCGAACCAGCGGCGCGCTGGGCCGTGAATCGCCTGGGCTAGAATTTGTCCTTACGCGCGGCCCGGTCTCTGGGGCCCGCCGGTTCGGGACCGGCGTTGCCGTAGGAGAGGCGGGCTATCGGCGCCGACCTGATGGACGGGTACCGGCGTGCGCCATTCCCGGACATGCCTCTCGGGCGGTCCCGGGTACTGGTCCGCCAGGATGAAGGCCGGCGATGCCGGATCAGGAAACGCAAATCGTGGGACTGGGGTCGATGAACGAACTTGCCGCGTATAACGAGGTCCGTCGCCAGGAAATCGTGAACCTCCGCGACATCATCCGCGCGCATCGTCCTGTTCTGCCGCCGCCTGCCGCTAACTCCTACCCGATGGCGCTGCTCCGGGAGCGGATCAGCAGCGTGCTCCAGGACCAGTTCGGCCGGGCCGACCTGTCCTGGGAGCTGGACATTCTCGAGCGGTCCCGTTTCGGTGCGGACATCGCCCTGCGGATACCCGGACTGCTGCGCGAGTTTGGCGCGAAAGACTACATCGCCACCCAGGCTCCGCTCATCGTCCAGGCGTTGCGGTCGCCTGCACTCGTTGACGTCGTGAGCGAGGTGTCCCAGAAGGGCATCTACGTCAACATACGGCTGGCCGACGAATGGTTCCGGGCCGGGATTGCCGCGATGGTCGAGCTCGCCGACCGGTTCGGCCTCAACGACACCCGCGCCGACCGCACCGATATCGTCGACTACTCGTCCCCGAATGTGGCCAAGACCCTTCACGCCGGGCACTTGCGCTCCACGATCATCGGCCACGTGCTGTCCAATCTCTACGAGGCGAGCGGCGCGCTGGTCTACCGGGTGAACCACATCAACGACTTCGGCGGGTTTGGCTTCATGCTGGAGGGATACCGCCGTTTCGGGGCGCTCTTCCCGGCAGGCATGACGAACAATGAGCGGTCCCTGACGATCTACGCGATTCGCCGCGCCACGGAGCGGGCGGCGGCGGCCGGTGCCGATCTGGACGGCCTGCCCGAGTCCGACCGTGCGCTGATACAGCGGTACTTCCCGGGCGTCACCACCGCGGCTGGCTTGCGTGCCGCCTACGAAGGGTATGCAGCCGCGTCGGAGCAGCGCTTCGGCCGGCTCGAGCAGGGGGACGCCGCCGAGGTGGACCTCTGGCGCCAGATCGTCGGGTGGAGCCTCGATGACTTCGAGTCGTTCTACTCCGCTCTCGACATCCACATCGACTTCACCATCGGCGAGAGCATGTACCTCGACGTCGGCACCCAGGTACTCGAGGATGCCGTCGCCCAGGGACATGCGTACGAGCTGACCCAGGAGATGGTCGATGCCCAGCTCGCCGCGCTGGACCGGGCTGTCGAGGCCGGTGAGATGACGCCCGAGGCGCGGGAGACGGCCGCGGCCTCTCTGACGAAGGACCTGGGGGCCCTGGTGGTGCCGCTGCCGGACGGCGAGCGGCTGGTCGCGCGGCGCTCGGATGGGAGCAGCATTTACGCCACGCGGGATCTCGGAGCCATCAAGCTGCGCCGGGAGATCTTCCATCCGACCGACATCAACTACGTTGTGGGCCAGGAACAGCGGGTCCACTTCTCCCGTCTCTTCCAGGCGGCGGAGGTGCTTGGCCTCGTCCAGCCGGGCGAGGTACGGCTGAAGCACACGTATTTCGGGTTCTACGTTGACGCCTCGACCGGGAAAAAGCTCTCTAGCCGTGACAGCGTGGCCGGAGTGAATGATCTGCTCACCGAGTCTGTCGCATATTACCGCGCGAAGACCGCGGCGAGTGGCGGCATGACGGAGGAGGAGATCGATGAGGCCGCCCGCCAGCTCGCGGTCGGTTCAGTGATCTTCAATGATCTCAAGAGCGACATGAAGGGCGTCGTCAGCATCGCCAGGGGCGATCTCACGCCGACCATCGCCGCTTTCGAGAAGTCCGGTGGCGCTTATGTCGTCTACTCGGCCAGCCGGGCCGGGTCGATCTTGCGCCGGTACAACCGACCCCTGCCTCGGGCGGCCGACATCACCGCCTTCGACCTCAGCGACCAGGAGGCTCTGCTGATCCTCCGGCTCCTGGAGTTGCCCGAGAAGATTGCCCGGGCCGCCGACGAGGACAACCCGGCCATCCTGGTCCGCCACCTGCTCGAGGTCGCCGGCCTGTACAACTCGTACTACGCGGCCGCTCCCGTCCTCCAGGGCGACCAGGTGAACGAGTTCCGGCTGCTGATTACCAGTTCCGTTCAGCATGTTCTGGTCACTAGCCTGAAGCTGCTCCACGTCACGAGCCCGCCCAAAATCTGAGCCCGGCCAGCCTTAACACAGATTCCTCGAAACCGCAAGATTGACTTCTGAATAAGGATCATTGAGCCTGAAATGAAGTCGCTCGGTACCTGTCGCTGTTTGGCCTCAGGGCCCGGGAACATCGTTGGCTGCCGGGAGGATTCATGGATCACATAATTGGCGTGTCGCTGCTCTCTGAGCGAACCGTCGAAATTCCTGTTCCGACTGAAGCGTGGCATCACGAGATGGACGAGTCGGTAGAATTTGAGGTCCAGCAGGTGTCAGTGAACCCGGGCCACTTCGGCGTGAATTATCGACGCTGCTAGTTACTCGCGGTGGTGGGAATGAGTCGGATGGGCCCGACGCAGGGTCCACCCGATTTTCCGGATAGCCACGTAGGTGAGCTCATATATTTGGCTGCTGCCTAGCGCTAGTGAAATTTGATAGCACCCCGATGGAATCGAATGGCGGCAATAGTCAAGGATCTTCAGTTCTGCAGGGCAAGGATCGCCCATCGGCGTGCCCGCCGACTAACGCCGCCGCTGCCTGAGAACAGGGTATGCCTTCAGGGTCTTCGGCGGGACGGAATCGTGATCATACCAGGCTTCATATCTAAGGAGACTGTCGACGCGATCGTACAGGAAATCAGGGATAAGACCGACCTAATGGCAGATGCGCACGGCCGTGATATCGTGCGCAGGAATGCTCGCCTGCTACTTTTGAACCCGGAAGTGCATGTACCCGTGACTGCGGCGGTTCTCAGAGACCGCCGCGTAAGGGACCTGGCTCAGGCTTATCTTTCCCCGGTCGCCGTACCCGACCGTCCCGCAATTCAGCTCAAAAAGGGAATCGGTGAGACCAGCACGGTCGACTTCTACCACATCGACGAGTGGAGACCGCTTCTGTCGATCTTTGTCTATCTTTCCCGTGTGACTGCCCACAACGCGCCTATGCAATATCTGATGGGAAGCCACAAGTGGCGTCCTTGGCGTTTCCGGCGCGAACAAGATTTCTTTGCGTATTACGGTCAGGGAGTGGACGGGAACTACGTCAATGAGGAAAGCCCATACGCCGGGTGTCTATTGCCGACGGATGCTCGCCGCCTGCGCGAACGCTACGGGTGGGCGATGCTCTCTTGTGGTAAACATTCACCCCTGTCGCTGGGCAGCCTTGTTCCGGGCGCAGTCAGTGACATCGGCCCGGGGCGCGCATTCACGCAGAGCCGGCAGTCAGTTGCGAGTTGACTACTGCGAGCCGGCAGGCCAAGATCATCTCTTGTGTCCGAGATGCCGCCTCCTGCCCCGGGTTGCGCCCCGTGCGCTGCCCGCGATGAGGAGATCGCGCAGCTGCAAGAACAGCTGGCGGCGCGGGACACTGAGGTCACGGGCCTGCGAGAGCAGATCGCGGCGCAAGATGGTGACCTCGCGGAACTTAAGGACCGGCTCACCCGGCTGGAACGGGCCGTATCCCGTAACAGCGGCAACTCCTCGATGCCGCCCAGCGGGGATGACACGCCCGGCCGCAAGCCCCCGCGCAAGAAGCGGCGGGCCGCCGAACGCGATGCGGCGAAGAAACGCAAACGCGGCAAGCAGCCCGGCGCGCCCGGGTCGGCGATGACCTGGACCGTGCCCGATGACACCCGGGACTGCTACCCCGAGGGCACCTGCGCGTGCGGCACGGACCTCGCCGAAGCCGCCGATCTCGGCGTATCGCGGTCGTACCAGCAGAAAGAGGTCCCCGAGCCGAAGGCCCAGACGATCCAGCACGACCTGCACGAGACACAGTGCCAGTGCGGGAAGACCCACGTGGCGCCCCGTCCGCCTGGCGTCCCGGATTCCGCGGTCTCGATCGGGCCGCGGCTGCGTGCCCTGGCCGTCTACCTGCTGGTGTTCCAGCACCTGCCCGTGGAGCGGTGCCGGCTGCTGCTGTCCGACGTGGCCGGCGCGGACGTCTCGGCAGGGTTCATTCACTCCTGCCTCGCGGCGGCCGCGTCGATGACCGCCGGAGTCGTGAAGCTGATCAAGATGCTGATCATCGCCTCCAAGGTCGTCGGGTTTGATGAGACCACGCTGCGGTCCGGGGCGGCCGGGGAGAAGAAGTTCGTCCACGGCGCGTTCACCGGGAAATACTCGCTGTTCCACCTCGGCACCCGGTCTCTGGAGACGATGAAGGACTTCGGGATCCTCGCCGGCTTCGCCGGGATCGCGGTCACCGACCGGTACGGCAACTACTTCCACACGACGTGGAAGAACATCTCCGGCCACCAGGCCTGCGTCCAGCACCTGCTGCGTGACCTGCAAGACTGCGCGGAAACCTACCCCGGCACGATCTGGCCCGGGCAGGCGCAAGAAGCCCTCCGCGCGCTGATTCACGCCCGCAACCAGGCCAGCGGCGACGGCCTGGACGCGATCCCCGCCGCCATCCGCGAGCCGCTGCAGCGGCAGTTCCGCCGCGCGATCACCGTCGCGCTGGCCGGCGTGCCCCGCATCCCCGGCCCGAAGAACAGCACGAAGCAGCATCCCGGGCGGGACATGCTGGAGTTCTGCCGCGACCGCGACGCCGACGTGCTGAGGTTCACCACCGACACCGACGTGTGGCCCACGAACAACATCAGCGAGTCCGGCCTACGACCGAATAAGACCCAGCAGAAGGTCTCCGGGCGGCTGACCAGCGATGACACCACCCAGGACCGCCTGGACATCCGCGGCTACATCGACACCGCCCGCAAGCACGGATGCCACGTCCTCGACGTCCTGCACGCCCTGTTCACCGGCAGCCCCTGGACGCCCCCGGTTCCCGGCCAGGCCTGACCCTGCGTATCTTCCTGCCCAGAACCCGTCACGCACAGCACCTCAAACATCACCCACGCCACACGGGTGAATGTTTACCTCTTGTGAAGGGGAAGCGGGCACGATGGTGGTGTTCGACAACCTCGGTCTCCATCGAGCCACGCCGCTCGCCGAAGGATCACGGCTTCTGCTGTCTTCCTACTGGCAACTGCCTTCAGAATGACGGGCTGACCATATAACGCGACGAAAAGGAGCCGGTTCATGGAGGGGCACCCAACGGCGGCAGAGGAAGCGGCGGCGGCCGAAGCGGCGGCCGAGAGCCAGCGCGGTGGTCTAGTGAACCGGGTAGCGAAGCGGGCGTGGTTCGACCCGGAGTTTCGTCGCCTGCTTTTCCAGGATACTGACGCTGCGCTGATGCGTGAGTTTGGTGAAGTGCCCCCATTGTTGAAGGAGGTGCGGTTCAGGGCAACGGGGGTCGATCGTGCATACGTGCGCGGCAAGGCTGGCCGTCGCACGCTCCATGTTCGTCCCAAGCGGGGACATCGGCCGGTCAGTCTGGTGATTCGAGATTTCCTGGGTGAACGGGAAGCCGTGATCGTCCTTTACACGAGACGCTGTGCCTATCAGTGTTCATTTTGCACACTTCCCTCCGCCAGTTCCCATTCGATGCTCAGTTTGGACGAGGTCACGGGACAACTCGACGCGGCAGTTCCGCCGCGCGATCACCGTCGCGCTGGCCGGCGTGCCCCGCATCCCCGGCCCGAAGAACAGCACGAAGCAGCATCCCGGGCGGGACATGCTGGAGTTCTGCCGCGACCGCGAAGCCGACGTGCTGAGGTTCACCACCGACACCGACGTGTGGCCCACGAACAACATCAGCGAGTCCGGCCTACGACCGAATAAGACCCAGCAGAAGGTCTCCGGGCGGCTGACCAGCGATGACACCACCCAGGACCGCCTGGACATCCGCGGCTACATCGACACCGCCCGCAAGCACGGATGCCACGTCCTCGACGTCCTGCACGCCCTGTTCACCGGCAGCCCCTGGACGCCCCCGGTTCCCGGCCAGGCCTGACCCTGCGTATCTTCCTGCCCAGAACCCGTCACGCACAGCACCTCAAACATCACCCACGCCACACGGGTGAATGTTTACCATATCGCCGGCCTATCTATGCTCAAGCCGGGCCGCAGGCCTCATGAGCGAGTTGGCTCCGCAAGCGAGGATCATTGCCATCCTCCGCCATCCGGTTGAGCGAGCCTTTTCAAGTTTTCGGCTGGAGAGGCTCGACGGGGTAGAGCCGGAGACGACGTTTGAGCGGGCCCTGGCGTTGGAGAATACCCGGAAAGCCGCCGGCTGGGCCTACGTCTGGCGGTACCGCGAGAGGGGGCTGTATTCGAGACACCTGCGTCGTTACTATAACCAGTTCCCGCGTGAGCGGGTCCGGGCCTATCTCTACGACGACTGGGAAGATTCCCAGGGTAGCGGATTGCTGGCAGACGTCCTCGCTTTTCTCGGCGTCTTCCCCATTCATTTGCCTGTAAGAACCAAGCTCCTAAATTCTTCCCACGCACAGCGTTTTGCCGCTGCGGGAGTGCCAGAGCCCGTCCTGCATAGCCCGGTCGCGGAACGGCTCCTCGATACCTATCAGGAGGACTTCGACGAACTCGAGACCATGATCGGCCGCGATCTGAGTCACTGGCGATCGTGGCCACCGGGCCGGCCGACGTGACGTGCCGCTCTGGTGCGGCGCGCCCGGCCGCATCCGGTGATCCCCTCGAGATAATCGACAGCCACACGCACGCTAGTGGATTTGACCTGGTCAACCTGGGGCGGCGCAAGATCAACCGCCCGGTGGCGGCGCACGGATTACCCGGCCGGGCGGCGCCGGAAGTGGCCGGACCGGCCCGGTCCGAGCCGTTCCCTGATCTTGTCTACGATCTGCCCGCACGCCAGGTCATGGGCGAGAACGCACGCCGATTTCACGCCCCGGGCCGTGCTCGCGCCGTGCGCGAGCACGACCGTCCCGCCCAGCCCGAGCAGCGCCGCACCGCCGTAGGTCTCCGCGTCGAGCCGTTCGGCCATGTCCCGGAACGCGCGGCGCTGAAGGACGGCGCCGAGACGGGCCGCCCGGTTGGCGGTAACGGCCTCCCGGAGCTGCGCGGCCGCGAACCGGACCGACCCCTCCAGAGTCTTCAGGGCCACGTTCCCGGTGAACCCGTCAGTGACGATGACATCCACCTTGCCGGCCATCAGGTCGCCGCCTTCGATGTTCCCGGCGAAGATCAGCGGTGAAGCCCCGTGCACCGGGTCCGCGGCGAGCAGTTCGTGCGCGTCCCGGGTCAGCCTGTTGCCCTTGGCGGGCTCGGCCCCGATGGTGAGCAGCCCGACCCGGGGGGCCTGGATACCGAGGGTGACCTGAGCGTAGGCCACACCGAGCTGGGCGAACTGGACCAGCATCTCCGGCTTGGGGTCCGCGGTCGCGCCCACGTCGATGAGCACGGTGGGGCGGGGCAGTGTGGGCAGCACGGCGGCCAGGGCCGGCCGCGCGCCGCCCGTCAGCGGCCGCAGCCGCAGCCGGGCCGTGGTGACCACCCCACCGGTCGATCCGGCCGACACCACCGCCGCGGCCTGGCCCCGTCGTACCAGCTGGCACGCGATCGCGATGCTGGACCGGGGGCGCCGGCGGATGGCCAGGGCTCCCTCGTCCATGCCGAGAACATCCTCCGCCGGGACGACCGGGATCTCATCCGGGGCGGCGCCGAGGGAGGCGAGTTCGGCCGCCACCGGTTGCGGCTGCCCGGTCAGGATGATCTGGATCCCGTGCTCACGCTGAGCGGCAAGCGCACCAGCCACGATCTCGCCGGGCGCGCTGTCTCCGCCCATAGCGTCCACCGCTACGACGTGATGGGGGGCGTCGCCGCCGGGGGCGCCCGGCCCGCCGGGCTCAGCGGGGACGCCTGGGCCGCCGGCGGTGAAGTCGGAATCCGGGGCCACGGGCCAGCCCGGCCGGACTCAGCGGGCCACCGCGCGGGCGGCCGGACCGGGTGCCCCCGGGCCGGCTCCCACGGCGGGGCGAAGGATGACGCAGGCCACGGCACCTCCCTATTCCCGCGTGTCTGTGTAGCCGGCCGGCAACGACAGATCGTTATCATGCGCTGCGGCATCTGACCCTACCGGCTGCGTTGCCGCTGATGACACGGCGGTACGCGAGCGCACGGGCCCCGGCCTGCGGACCCCGCATACCGGCCGGCCGGCGGGGAGTCCAGCGGGCCCGCGTACTGGCCGGCCGGGCGTCCGCTTCCAGCCCAAGTAACGACGCCGTCCGCCCAGGCCAGCACAGCGCATGCGGGGGGTTGCACCCCGGGCCAGCTACGTATCGGCCGGGGTCACCGGGAGGCCGTGCTCGGTGACCTGCTCGCGGAGCCTCCTGCGGCCTCGGTGCAGCCGGGACATGACGGTGCCGATCGGCGTGCCCATCATCTCCGCGATCTCCCGGTACGGGTAACCCTCGATGTCGGCGAGGTACACCGCCGTCCGGAACTCCCCGGGCAGCTCACGCAGCGCCCGCAGCAGGTCGGAGTCGGTGATCCGGTCCAGTGCCTCGGCCTCCGCCGACGGTGACGGCGGGGCGAGCCGGTCCGCGGACATCTGCCAGTCCGACAGGTCCCCGCCCAGCGCCTGCTGCGGCTCGCGCTTGCGCTTGCGGTACACGTTGATGAACGTGGTGGTGAGGATGCGGTTCAGCCAGGCCCGGAGGTTGGTGCCCGTCTGGAACTGGTGGAAGGCCGCGTACGCCTTGACCGTCGTCTCCTGGACGAGGTCCTCGGCGTCGGTCGGGTTGCGGGTCATCCGCAGGGCGGCGGGATACAGCTGGCCGAGCTGAGGCACGACATCACGCTCGAACCGGGCACGGCTCTCTTCGGCCTCATCGCTGGCGCTCATGGGTTCTCTCCGGGCTCGATCATTGCTACTTACTAGTAGACGTTTGAGAAGGCCGGATAGCCCGGCGATGTAATGCAAATCACAAACGTCTAACAGCTTGTACTTACGTTACATCGCGAAACCTGTGACCAGGCTGAACGGAACTTCAGATCCAGCCGTGGTACCACATGCGCGATAGCCAGGCGGTGTACGGGATGACCTTCCCGGCCAGGATCGGGTACAGGTAGAAGAAGTTCAGCAGCACTACGAGCAGGTACGCCCCAGCCACCGCCGCACCGATCGACCGGCGCGCGGCACTTGCGCGCGCGGAGCCGATGATCAGCCCGAGGCACAGCACGATCGCCAGGATGAGGAACGGCTCGAACTCCAGGGCATAGTAGTAGAACTTGGTCCGCGAGACGAACGGGAACCAGGTCAGCCAGCCCGCCGACACCGCCAGGACGGTCGCGCCGGCCCGCCAGTCCCGGTGCAGCAGCCACCAGACCAGGCAGAAGGCCAGTGCCGGGATCGACGCCCACCAGATGGCGGGGGTGCCGATCGCGAGGACCTCCTGCGACCATTCCGGGCCCCGGTAGGCGGTCGGGCAGGCGTGTGCGGCGCTGGCGAAGGGAGTCGTGTAGCACTGGTAGAAGTAGGCGACCGGCCGGGACAGCACCGGCCAGTCCCACGGCTGCGACTCATACGGGTGACGGGTGCTCAGGCCCACGCCGAACTGGACCATCTGCACGTGGTACTCGTACAGCGAGTACAGCGCGGACAGCACCGGCGTATGGACGCCCTGCGTGGCCGCGTAATTGCGGTCGTAGCCGAGGGAAGACGCGAACCAGCCGCTCCACGAGGCGATGTACACGCCCAGCGGCAGCACCCCGAAGGTGAGCGGCAGCCATTTCCCGTCGCGGGCCAGCGCACCGCGCCAGAAGTGGCCGATTCCCACGGCGCGCCGCGCTCCGACGTCCCACGCGATGGCCAGGGCGGCGAACGCGAAGACGTACCAGACCGCATCCTGCTTGCAGGCACAGGCGCAGCCGATGAAGAAGCCAGCCGCGACCCGCCACCAGTGGATGCCGATTCCGGGGCCCGCCCCGCTCGTGCCCTGCGCCGCCACCGCCCGGGCCAGGCGCGTACGGGAGACGTCGCGGTCGATCACCAGGCAGCCGAACGAGGCCAGCACGAAGAACATCAGGAAGATGTCGAGCAGCCCGGTACGGCTCATCACGAATTCCAGGCCGTCGAGCGACATCAGCAGGCCGGCGATGCAGCCCAGCAGCGTCGACCGCGTCATCCGCCGGGTAATCCGGCAGATAAGGAGGATCGCCAGCGACCCGAACACGGCGGCGGAAAAGCGCCAGCCGAAGGAGTTCAGGCCGAAGAGCCATTCGCCCGCCGCTATGAGCCACTTTCCGAGCGGTGGCTGCACCACGTATTCGGCGCCGGGGGAGAATATTCTCGTGCTGCCCGACTGGATGAGCGCGTTGGCGTTACTGACCAGGTTGTGCTCGACCCCGTAGTTGAGGAAGCTGTACGCGTCCTTGGCGTAGTAGGTCTCGTCGAAGATCAGCGTGCGCGGGACCGCCAGCCGGTTGAAGCGCAGAAATGCGCCGAACGCGGTGACCAGGAGCGGTCCTATCCAGCCCAGGACCCGGTCCGCGGGCAGTGCGGGGACCAGCCGGTCGCGTAGCGCCAGTGTCCTGTCCGCCGTTTCGGTCGCCGGTGCGCCGGCCTCGGTTGCCGCCATCGCTGCATATCGTACGGGATGAAAAGGCGGCGGCAGCGAAGGAAAGTGAATGCGCGGCGGAGCAGGAAATCCCGGCGGTCTCGTCGGTGAGACGGACACCGCGGCCAGCGGCACGCTGATCCTGGCGGCGGCGCCGATCGGCCGGCCGGACGACGCGTCCGGCCGCCTGGCCGCGGAGCTGGCGGCGGCTCCGGTCATCGCCGCGGAGGACACCCGGCGGCTACGGCGGCTGGCTGGCCGCCTGGGCGTCGAGCTGACCGGGCGCCTCGTCTCCTACTACGAGGGGGCCGAGGCGGGACGCCGCGACTTTCTGCTGCGTGAACTGCGCGCCGGGCATGACGTCCTGCTCGTGACCGACGCCGGCATGCCGGGCGTCAGCGATCCTGGCTACCGGCTGACGGCCGCCGCGGCCGAGGCGGGCCTCCGGGTGACCGTCCTGCCGGGGCCGTCGGCGGTGACGGCGGCGCTTGCCGTCTCGGGGCTGCCCACGGACCGGTTCTGCTTCGAGGGCTTCCCGCCCCGGGGCCGCGGGGATCGGTCGCGGCGGTTCGCCGAGCTGGCCGGTGAGCGCCGGACCATGGTGTTCTTTGAGTCACCGCGCCGGGCTGGGACGACATTGAGCGAACTGTCGGCCGCCTTCGGGGAGGAACGGCGCGCCGTCGTGTGCCGCGAGCTGACCAAGACGCACGAGGAGGTCCGCCGCGGCACCCTGGCCGGGCTGGCCGCCTGGGCGGCCGGCGGCCTGCTCGGTGAGATCACCGTGGTCGTCGAGGGGGCACCGGCCGCTGGCCGGGGCGCGGACGCTGGGGATGTCAGCGCAGCGGTCGCCGAGGTGAGCCGACGGGTCGCCGGCGGCGCGAGCCGCAAGGACGCGATCGCCGCCGTCGCCGCCGAGACCGGCGTGCCCCGCAATCGGGTCTACGACGCTGTGGTCTCGCCGCGCGACAGTTCCTGATCGGCGCCCCCGCCGGCCCCGTGGCCCGCGGCGCCGGCCGGCGCCGCCTCTCCGCGCCGCCGGGCCCGGCGGGAATCCAGCCAGTTGCGGGCGGCCGTGTCCCGGCCGAAGGCCATGGCGGCCGCGAGGCAGGCGAACGGCACCGCCGGCAGCACGTACCGGTAGTCGAATTCGGCGGTTGCGGCCGGTACGACGATCAGTGCAACCGAAATCACCCAGGGCAGCGCGGCCTCACCGCCCAGCCGCCGCCAGGCCAGCACGATGCCGCCCAGGCCGACGGCCAGGATGGCGCCGTACACGGTGCCGGGCAGCCAGACGTACTGCTGCCAGGTCCGGATCACCGCGGCGAATGGCTCGACCACGTTGGTCAGTGGATTGCCCCGGATGTAATAGGCCACGTCGGAGTTGAAGGACCCGACGTGCCCGCGGGCCCAGGACGGGATGGGCAGTGATCGGTAGCCGAACAGGTACTCGTCATAGGTGGCGGCGTTCGGGAAGACGTAGCGCTTCCACTCGAACACCCGGATCGTGTCGTACCCCACGATCTGCGCGTAGCCCACCGGCTGGGCGATGATCGCCCGCTTGGCGAAGTCCTGGGCCAGCTGATTCGGCAGCGGAGAGAACTTCGATGGCGGGAAACGGTCCAGCGGGGAGATGTTTGACCAGATGTAGGACTGCGTCATGGGCCGCTTGTCCGGCGGGGTCGTCGTGCACAGTGACAGCTCGTCGGTGGGCACGTGCATCTTGGAGCACTCGGCGAAGGCCATCACGCGCGAGTAGAGAAAGATGCCGGTGCTGTCCGTCATCGCGAACTGCCCGTATACCGCGTAGAACCACGTGCAGTAGAGCAGGACCGGGGCCAGGCACGCCACGATGATGCCGGCGACGGCCCGCCAGCCGATCCGCTTGATGATGATGTAGACGGCGAAGATGGCCAGGAACGGCAGGCCCACCGAGCGGACCGTGGCCGACACACCGAGGATCAGGCCGATGAGCGTGCAGCGCTGCCACGACGGCTTGCTGTCCCACAGCAGCAGGGTGGTGGCCAGGGCGAGCAGGAACTCGAACAGGACGTCGCTGAGGATCAGGTGCTCGAGCTGGATCTGGAAACCGTCGTAGAGGACCGGGACCGCGGCCAGCGAGGCGATCCAGGGGGCTACCCCGAACCGGTGCCTGGCTACCGCGTACACCATGACACCGACGGCCACGCCCATCAGGTGTTGCAAGATCGTTATGGCCGCGTAGCTGTGCAGCGGCTCCAGGACCTTGAGAAAGAGCGCGTATCCCGCCGGGCGCGTCACGTCCGGGTGGAGGCCGATCACGTCCCCGATGTACTGGAACGAGTCGTTGAACCAGGACTGCCACCGGTAACCCAGCTCGGCGTCGGCGCGCAGGGCGATCGCCGGGATCAGGACCAGGACGAACAGGCGGTTCCTGGCGATCAGGGCGCGGATCGCCGTGGGGGACAACAGGGATGCGAACCGGCCGGGGGATCCCTCCGCGGCTGTGGAGCGGTTCCGGCGAAACGAGCCGGGCAGGCGGGGCAGCGTGACCCGCCGTGAGCCTGAGGCCGGTGCGGTCAACCCGGACCCTCCTTGTACTGTCCTTGTACTGTGCAGTGACCGTGTTGGTACTGTTCAGTGACCGTGTTGCACAAACGCTTGTGAATGCTTCGCCAGTACTGGCCGCCTCGCATGCATTCTTTCGCCTACGGTATTACGGTGCGGCAGCGGCCCGGGTGATCGGGGCTGCCCCGGGGCCTAGCGCCTTCCCACGCTACCTGGCGCAAAACTTCAGCGGATGGTGAAACCGTGAGCAGGCGGATGGTGAAACCGTGAGCAGTAAGGGAGATGACGTGGAGCTGACCGTCGTCATGCCGTGCCTCAATGAGGCCGAGACGGTCGCGACGTGCGTCCGCAAGGCCGTGGGATTTCTGCGTGAGCACGACATCAGCGGCGAGGTGGTCATCGCCGACAACGGCAGCACCGATGGGAGCCAGCAGCTGGCGACCGACGCTGGGGCACGGGTCGTGCCCGTCTCCGAGAAGGGCTACGGCAACGCCCTGATGGGCGGGATCGTCGCGGCCCGCGGCCGCTTCATCATCATGGGCGACGCGGACGACAGCTACGACTTCACCAACCTGATGCCGTTCGTCCAGAGCCTGCGCGACGGGGCCGATCTGGTGATGGGGAACCGCTTCAAGGGCGGCATCGAGCCGGGCGCGATGCCGGCCCTGCACCGCTACATCGGGAATCCGGTGCTCAGCTCCATCGGCCGGCTGTTCTTCAGCAGCAAGATCGGCGACTTCCACTGCGGTCTGCGCGGCTTCCGCCGGGACAGCGTGATGAGGCTCGGGCTGCAGGCCACGGGCATGGAGTTCGCCAGTGAGCTCGTGGTCAAGGCGACCCTGGCCAAGCAGCGCATCACCGAGGTCCCGACGACGCTGGCCAAGGACGGCCGGAGCCGCCCGCCGCACCTGCGGAGCTGGCGGGACGGCTGGCGTCACCTGCGCTTCCTGCTCCTGTTCAGCCCGCGCTGGCTTTTCTTCGTACCCGGCCTGGTGGTCTTCGCGCTCGGCATCCTGATCGGTGCCGTCGTCATCCCGCGGCCGTTCAGCATCGGCCCGGTCACGTTCGACGTCGACACGCTCGTCGCGGCCTCGGCCATGGTCGTCATCGGCTTCCAGTCGGTACTGTTCGCGCTGTTCACACAGGTGTACGCCAGTGCCGAGGGATTCCTGCCGGAGGACAAGCGGGTCCGGCACATCCTGAAAACGCTGAGCCTGGAACGTGGCCTGCTCGCCGGGGCGGTGCTCGGTATCGCCGGGATCGTCGGCCTGGCGGTGTCGCTGTCCTACTGGCACAGCGCCAGCTTCGGCTCGCTCGACTACAACCATGCTCTGCGCATCGTGGTGCCGTCGGTCACCGCCCTGATCGTCAGCTGCCAGATCATTCTCGGCACATTCTTCCTCAGCATCCTGGGCATCCGGCGGACCCGGCACCCGGCCATGGGTGCGCTGGAGACCGACGAGGAAGGTCGTGAGGCCGCGCCGGGCAAGGTCAGCCGGGGCCGGGCGGATGGTGCGCTCGGCACGGTGGGTGTCGACGCCGGTGCCGCCGCGGGGATTCCCGCGCAGGCGTCCGCGAACGGCGACTCCGCGAACGGCGGCACTGACGGAGCCGGCGCCGGCCAGAACGCGGGCGTGACCGCAGGCGCGGGCAGCGATGGGGGCGGAGCTGGCTCTGACGGGGCGTAAATTCGCGCTTAGCAGGCAGCGGGTGGCCCTAGGCTTGAAGCATGTCCTCGCCAACTCAGCCCGGCCGGCACATTCTGGCCGCACCGGCCTGGCCCTACGCTAACGGCCCTCGTCACATCGGGCACGTCTCGGGCTTCGGGCTGCCCTGTGACATGTTCAGCCGGTATCAGCGTATGGCGGGGAACAAGGTGCTGATGGTGAGCGGCACCGACGAGCACGGCACCCCGATCCAGGTGCAGGCCGATGCCGAGGGCGTGACGGCCCGCGAGCTCGCGGACCGGTACAACCGCGTTATCGTCCAGGACCTGGCCGGGCTGAACATGTCCTACGACCTGTTCACCCGGACCACGACGGGTAACCATTATGCGGTCACGCAGGACATCTTCCTGGGCCTGTTCAAGAACGGCTACATCTTCCCGAAGACGACGCTCGGGGCGATCTCCCCGTCGACCGGGCGTACGCTGCCGGACCGGTACATCGAGGGCACCTGCCCGATCTGCGGGTACGACAGCGCCCGCGGCGACCAGTGCGACAACTGCGGCAACCAGCTCGACCCGGTCGATCTGATCGGCCCCCGGTCCAGGATCAACGGGGAGAAGCCGGAGTTTGTCGAGGAGGAGCACTTCTTCTTCGACCTGCCCGCCTTCGCCGACGTGCTGGGCAGCTGGCTGCAGAGCAAGGGCGGCCAGTGGCGGCCGAACGTGCTCAAGTTCTCGCTTAACCTGCTCGACGACCTCCAGCCCCGGGCGATCACCCGTGACCTGGACTGGGGGGTGCCGGTCCCGCTGGACGGCTGGCGCGACCGCCCGGACAAGAGGATCTACGTCTGGTTCGACGCGGTCATCGGCTACCTGTCGGCGTCGGTGGAGTGGGCGAGGCGGTCCGGTGACCCCGACGCCTGGCGTGCCTGGTGGCAGTCGCCGGGCGCCGAGTCGTACTACTTCATGGGCAAGGACAACATCGTCTTCCACTCCGAGATCTGGCCGGCCATGCTGCTCGGCTACTCGGGCCGGGGCGGTAAGGGCGGTACGCCGGGCCCACTGGGCGAGCTCAGCCTGCCCACCGAGATCGTCTCCAGCGAGTACCTGACGATGGAAGGGAAGAAGTTCTCCTCCTCCCGCAACGTCGTCATCTACGTGCGCGACTTCCTCGAGCGGTACGACGTGGACGCGCTGCGGTACTACGTGGCCGTGGCCGGCCCGGAGAACCAGGACACCGATTTCACCTGGAGTGAGTTCGTCCGCCGCAACAACGACGAGCTGGTGGCGACCTGGGGCAACCTGGTCAATCGCTCGGTCTCGTTCGCGGCGCGCAACATCGGGTCGATCCCCGCGCCGGGCGAGCTGACCGATACGGATTCTGCGTTGCTGGCGCGCTCCCGGCAGGTGTTCGCCGTGGTCGGCTTGCATCTGGCGAGGTCCCGATTCAAGCTGGCCACCGGCGAGGCGATGCGGACGGTGGCCGAGGCCAACAAGTACCTTTCCGAGCAGGCGCCGTGGAAGCTGCGTGAGAGCGACCCCGGCCGGATGCGGACGATCCTGCACGTCGCGCTGCAGGTGGTCGACGACGCCAAGACGCTGCTGACGCCGTTCCTGCCGGGTTCGTCCCAGAAAGTCTTCGAGATGCTGGGCGGGTCCGGTGACTGGTCCGGCACGCCCGAGATCAGGGAAGTGGACGAGGAAGGCGGTCCCTCCTACCCGGTGATCACCGGCCGGTACGACGGTGCCGCGCGCTGGGAGTCCCAGCCCATCCGGCCGGGGACGCCACTGGAGGTGCCGGCTCCGCTGTTCACCAAGCTCGCCCCGTCGGTAGCCGACGAGGAAGTGGCCCGGCTCCGGGAGTCTGGCCACTGATGAGCGAGCCGACCGAAACTGGCGCGGGTTACGGAGCGCCCGATGTCACGGCGAGCACCGGAGCCGGAGCGTCGCGGGGGGCTCCGGGGGGTCGTCCCCCCGGGCCAGCACTGTTCGACAGTCACACGCACCTGGACATCATGGGCCTGCCCGTGCCCGGGGTGCTCGACGCGGCGCACGCGGCCGGGATCGAGCGGGTCATCACGGTCGGCGTGGACCTGGAATCGTCGCGCTGGTCGGCTAGGTGCGCGGAGGAGTACGGAACCGTGTACGCCGCTGTCGCCATCCACCCCAACGACACGGGCGCGGTCACGGCGCTGGACGACGTGCGGGCCGAGATCGAGACGCTGGCCGGACTGCCGCGGGTCCGCGCGGTCGGGGAGACCGGCCTGGACTATTACCGCGACGCCTCCGACCCTGCGCTGCAGCGTGAGTGGTTCCGCGCGCACATCGGTATCGCGAAGCGGACCGGCAAGGCCCTGATGATCCACGACCGGGAGGCACACGAGGACGTGCTGCGCATCCTGGCCGAGGAGGGACCGCCGGACAAGGTGGTGTTCCACTGCTTTTCCGGGGACGAGCAGATGGCCAAGCGGTGCGCGGACGCCGGCTACGTGATGAGTTTCGCCGGCAACCTCACCTTCGCCAGCGCGCAGGGCCTGCGCGACGCGGCCGCCGTGGCGCCCGCGGACCTGGTGCTGGTAGAGACCGATGCCCCGTTCCTGACCCCGGTGCCCTACCGCGGCAAGCCGAACTCGCCCGCCCTCGCCGCCTACACGGCGCGCTGCCTGGCCGAGGTGAAGAACATGGATGTGGCCGAGCTCTGCGCGCTGGTGACGGCGACCGGGGAGCGCATCTTCGGCCCGTGGTGACCGGACCCGTGGTGAACGCGCGGCTGCTGGGGCCGGCCGAGATCAGGGACCTGGCCGCGCGGCTGGGGGTGCGCCCGACCAGGCGGCTCGGCCAGAACTTCGTCATCGACCACGGCACGGTACGGCGGATCGTCGCGCTGGCCGGCCTGCGGCCCGACAACGTGGTCCTCGAAGTCGGGCCGGGCTTTGGCTCGCTCACCCTGCCGCTGCTCGAGGTGGCCCGGCGGGTCGTCGCGGTGGAGATGGACCTCGTGCTGGCCGCGGCGCTCCCGGCGACCGTCGCGGCCCGGGCGCCTGGCCTCGCCGGGCGGCTGGAGGTCGTGACGGCGGACGCGGCCCGCATGCGTGAGCTTCCGGGAGACCCACCCACCGTGCTGGTGGCCAACCTGCCGTACAACGCCACTGTCCCCGTGCTGCTCAATGTGCTCGCCCGGTGGCCGTTGCTGCGGCACGGCCTCGTCATGATGCAGGCCGAGGTGGGGGCGAGGATCTGCGCGCCGCCGGGCAGCCGGGAATACGGCGTGTCCTCGGCCAAGCTGGCCTGGTCCGCGCGGATGCGCCTGACCGGGCCGGTGCCGCGGACCGTGTTCTGGCCGGTGCCGGGGGTCGACTCGTGCCTGGTGTCGTTCACCCGGGCCGATCCGCCGCGGACGTCGGCGTCCCGCGAGCAGGTGTTCGCGGTCATCGACGCCGCGTTCGGCCAGCGCCGCAAGACGCTGCGCGCGGCCCTGGCGGGCTGGGCCGGGTCCGCGGCAGAGGCGGAACGCCTGGTCCGTGCGGCCGGCCTCGACCCGGGCGCGCGCGGTGAAGCGCTTGGCGTGGCCGAGTTCGCCCGCATCGCCGAAGCGGTTCCTGCCCGGGGGGACGACCCCCCGGAGCCCCCCGCGACGCCCCGGCTCCGGTGCTCGCCGTGACATCGGGCGCTCGCCCGGGCCAGGGCCCGGGGTCGCGTCCGATCGGGCCTGCGGCCCGTCCGTCCGTAGCCTGCTCGGGCGGGGGCCATCATCCAACTAAGATTGGAGGATCGTGACCGGTGTGACCGTGCGGGCCCCCGCCAAAATCAACCTCCAGCTCGCCGTCGGGCCGCGCCGTGCCGACGGTTACCACGACCTCGTGACCGTGTTCCAGGCGATTTCGCTATATGACGACGTGACCGTGGCCGGGGCCGCCCCCGGCGGGGACCGGGTTCTGGTGAGCGGCGAGAGCGCGGACGCGGTGCCCGCCGGCCCGGAGAATCTGGCCCTGAAGGCCGCCGCGGCCCTCGCGCTGGCCGCTGGCCTGCCCCGCGACGTCACCGGGCCTATCGAGATCACTATCCGGAAACGGATACCGGTGGCCGCCGGGCTGGCCGGCGGGAGCGCCGATGCCGCCGCCGCTCTCGTCGCGTGCAACGAGCTGTGGAATGCCGGGCTCAGCCACGAGCGACTGCGGGAGGTCGCGGCGGACGTCGGCAGCGATGTCGCCTTCGCGCTGGTGGGCGGCACTGCCGTCGGCCAGGGCCGGGGAGAGCGGCTGACCGCCGCGCTGGCCTCGGGCGAGTATCACTGGGTCCTGGCCGTGGCCGATGGGGCCCTATCCACACGGGAGGTCTACGCGGCCCTCGACCGGCTGCGTGCCACCCGCGATCCGGCGCCGGACCGATCCTCCGGTCACCTGGCCCGCCCCCGGGCCGGGCTCGCGGCCGACGGCGCGGGGCTCGTGACCGACAGCCCGGGGCCTGGTCCCATGCTGGACCATGCGCTGATGGGCGCGCTGCGGTCCGGGAGTCCGGCCGCGGTGGGCCAGGCGCTGAGCAACGACCTGCAGCAGGCCGCCCTCTCGCTGTTCCCGGCGCTGCGCAAGACCCTGGCGGCCGGCCGGGAACTCGGCGCCCTCGGGGCGATCGTCGCGGGATCCGGGCCGACGTGTGTCTTTCTCGCCGCCAGCGCCGAGCGCGCGGTGGACCTCGCGGTGTCCCTGTCCGGTGCCGGGGTATGCCGGGCGGTGACCCGGGCGGCGGGCCCGGTGCCGGGGGCGTCGGTCACGGCCGGGGCGCCGTGACGGGCTTCCGCATGACGTCCCGCCGTGACCCGTGGAGGGTGCGGGCGGCATGGTGAACCTGATCAGCGCCGAGAAGGTGGTCAAGGCGTTCGGCGAACGCACGCTGCTGGACTCGGTATCACTGGGCATCGCGACCGGCGACCGGATCGGTGTCGTCGGCCGCAACGGGGCGGGCAAATCGACCCTGCTGTCCCTGCTCGCGGGCACCGTGGAGCCTGATTCCGGCCGGATCGCGCGCATCGCCGGCCTGCGGGTCGGGTACCTGCGCCAGCGGGACGAGCTGTCCGGCACGGTGCGCCAGGCCGTGTTCGGCCCCGGGGCCAGCGAGGCCGCCGAGCACCGGTGGGCCAGTGATCCACGGGCCCGTGGCGTGGTCGCGGAGCTGCTCGGCGGGATCGATCTCGGGGCGAACACCAGCCGGCTCTCCGGCGGCGAACGCCGGCGGACGGCACTGGCGTCGCTGCTCGTCTCCGACGTCGATGTTCTGCTGCTCGATGAGCCGACCAACCACCTGGACCTCGAGGCGATCGACTGGCTGGGACGGCACCTGAGGGACCGGGGCTGCGCCCTGGTCGTGGTAAGCCACGACCGCTGGCTTCTGGATACCGCGGGTGACCGCACGTGGGAGGTCGAGTCCGGCCAGGTGTACGGGTACGACGGCGGATACTCGGCGTACGTGCTGGCCCAGGCCGAACGCGAGCGCAACGCGGAGGCGGTCCAGCGCCGCCGGCGCAGCCTGATGCGCAAGGAGCTCGCGTGGCTGCGCCGCGGCCCGCAGGCGCGGTCCACCAAGCCGAAGTTCCGCGTGCAGGCGGCCAACGCGCTGATCGCCGATGAGCCGCCGGTCCGGGATACCGTCGAGCTCACCAGCCTCGCCACCGCGCGGCTCGGCAAGACCGTCATCGATGTCGAGGACGTCACGCTCTGGGCCGGCCCGCGCGTGCTGCTGGACGACGTCACCTGGCAGCTGGCACCCGGCGAGCGAGCCGGGCTGGTGGGCGTCAACGGCAGCGGCAAGACGTCGTTCCTGCGCCTGCTCGATGGGTCGCTCGTCCCCGCCCGGCCGGGCAGCTCCCCGGCGCCGTCCGGCCCGGGCGAGAGCCCTGGCGAGGGCGGTCCGGATACGATCCGGGCCGTGGGCACCGTGGTGCGGGGCAAGACCGTGCGGATCGCCCACCTCAGCCAGGAACTGGCCGACATGGACCCCGGGCGCCGGGTGCTCGAGACGGTCCAGGACGTCCGGTCGTTCGTCCGTGTCGGCAAGCGCGAAATATCGGCCAGCCAGATGCTGGAGCGGTTCGGCTTCCGCGGGGACAAGCAGTGGACCCCGGTCGGCGAACTGTCCGGCGGGGAGCGGCGCCGGCTGCAGCTGCTCCGGCTGCTGATGGACGGGCCGAACGTGCTGCTGTTCGACGAGCCCACCAACGACCTGGACATCGAGACCCTCACCGAGCTCGAGGACCTGCTCGACGGGTGGGCCGGCTCGATGACCGTTGTCAGCCACGACCGGTACTTCCTGGAGCGGGTCACCGATCATGTGGTGGCGCTGCTGGGGGACGGGAAGCTGTCGTTCCTGGCCGGCGGCGTGGAACAGTACCTGGACCAGGTGCGCGGGTCCCGTGAGGCGTCGCTGGCCGCCCCGGCGGGCCCGCCGGGGCGGGCGTCCGCGGCGTCCGTGGCCGGCGGGCCCAGCCCGGCGGCCCCGGCGCCGCCCGACGGGACCGCCCCCGGCACGGCGGAAGAACGGGCTGCGCGCAAGGAGCTGCAGCGGCTCGAACGGCAGATCGACCGCCTGTCCGGCCGGGAGGCGCAGCTCGGCGCGCAGATGGCCGAGAACGCCAGCGATTACGAGAAGCTCACCCAAATGGGGGCTGACCTGCGCTCCGTCCGCGCAGATAAGGCCGCCCTCGAAGAACGCTGGCTCAGCGTCGCCGGCGGCATGGAAGCCTGAGGCCATGACAAGTACACGGTTCGCGCGGCCCTGGCCGCCAAGCGGGGAAACGGACAACGCTTAGCGCCCAGGTTACTCCGGCGGCAGGGCGTCGAAGGGGGCGAGCAGGGTCCGCAGTAGCCCGGCGAGCGTGCGCTGGTCGTCAGGCCCCAGCGAGGCGAGCAGTTCCCTCTCGCGGCGCAGCAGGTCCGCCAGCGCGTCATCGGCTGTGGCCCGGCCCTGGTCGGTGAGGGTGACGAGCACACCGCGCCGGTCCCGCGGGTCGGGTTTCCTGCGGACGAGTCCCGCCTCGGCGAGCCGGTCGATGCGGTTGGTCATGGTGCCCGAGGTGACCAGCGTCGCGCGGATCAGTGCTCCCGGCGTCATCTGATACGGCGGTCCCTGTCGGCGCAGTGCCGACAGCACGTCGAACTCCCACGTCTCGAGCCCGCGACTCGCGAACGAGGCCCGCCGGGCGAGGTCAAGGTGCCGCGCCAGCCGGGACACCCGGCTCAGCACCTGCATGGGCTCGACGTCCAGATCGGGCCGCTGCGCGTGCCACGCGGCCACCAGATCGTCTACCTCGTCGCGCACCGCACCATCCGGGCCCGGTCCGCCGTCGAGGAGCTGCGCGCCCCGCGGCGTGACACGTGCCCCTGAGCTCAGTTCGGGACCATCCGCCATTTCTTCAGGATATCTCTTGACGTCAAGATGCCCGCTCCCGTAGATCGAGATGTCCGCGCCCGAGAATAATGATAAAAGTATCTCGACGTCAAGAGAAAGAGGGCGCTCATGTGGGACCCGGACCAGTACCGGCGCTTCGCCGCCGAGCGGGCAAGGCCTTTGCCGAACTGGTCGCCCGGATCGGGGCCGTCGCGCCGCGGAGCGTCGTCGACCTGGGCTGCGGGCCAGGCGACCTCACCGTTGATCTCACCCGCCGCTGGCCCGGCGCGGCGCTGCACGGCGTCGACAGCTCCCCGGAGATGATCGAGGCGGCGCGGAAATGGGAAGGGCAGCCGGGAATCTCCTTCGAACTGGCTGACCTGCGCGACTGGCGGCCGGTCGCTCCGGTCGACGTCCTCACCGCCAACGCCGTCCTGCAGTGGGTACCGAACCACCTCGGGCTGCTCCCGCGCTGCAGGAGCTGGGCCTGGCGGGCGCCACCGACATCGCCGGCGGATACGCCGCCTGGGCCGCCGACGGCCTGCCCGTATGCCCACCGGAATCGGCGGGCCCCTGCGGTGCGCCGGGACGCGCCTGCTGACCGGCCCGCCGTGGCGGGCGCCCTGCTGACGTCCCGTCACCCGGTCGCCGGCTTGTCCTCCTCGCGTTGCCTGGCCATGATTTCCGGTGGGATGCGCGGTGCGGGATCTAGCTGCGACAGCCCGTTCCAGGCCAGGTTGATCAGGTGCGCCGCGACGTCCTCCAACTGCGGCTTGCGGGCGTCCAGCCACCACTGGCCGGTGAAGGCCACCATGCCCACCAGCATCTGGGCGAACATCGGGGCGAGCTTCGGGTCCTGGCCGCGCGAGGACAGGAAGTCGCCGACGATGTATTCCACCTGCCCGGCGATGTCCGACAGCAGCGTGCCGAATGTGCCCGTTCCTGATCCGGGCGGAGAGTCCCGGACCAGGATGCGGAACCCGTCGGCGTTGTCCTCGATGTACTTCAGCAGCTTGACCGCGGCTTCCTGGAACTTCGGCATCGTGTCGCCGCCGTCCAGCAGCGTGGTGGCCAGCGTGAGCAGCCGGTCGACCTCGCGGTCGACGACGACGGCGTAGAGGCCCTCCTTGCCGCCGAAGTGCTCGTACACCACGGGCTTGGATACCCCGGCCTTAGCCGCGATCTCCTCGATCGAGGTCCCCTCGAAACCGCGCTCCGCGAACAGCCGCCGCCCGATGTCGAGCAGCTGCTCGCGGCGTTCTTTCCCGGTCATTCGTCTGCGAGCGGATCTGACGGGCGGATCGTCGTTCACTCAGCCATCATTGCGCTGGGCCGGCCATCTCGTCACTCATCTGCGCCGGCCGTGATGCGATCGGAGTGAACCTGTTGCGGGTCATGGAGCCGAGCTTCCTGGTCGCGGTGACCGGGCGCTTGGCCTCCAGCCGCCCGGCGTCCGGCCAGCGGATGTCGTAGGCCCAGCCGAGCTTCTCGAAGGCCCAGATCACGCGGGCGCTGGGGTCAAGCTGCCCCTTCAGCACGCCGTGCCGCGCGCACGTCGGGTCAGCATGGTGCAGGTTGTGCCAGGACTCACCGAACGAGGCGATGGCCAGCCAGGCCACGTTCCGCGACTTGTCCCGCACCTCGAATTCCTCACTGCCGAACGTGTGGCAGATCGAGTTGATCGACCAGGTGACGTGGTGCAGCAGCGCGATCCGGACCAGGCTGCCCCAGAAGAACGCGGTGAGCGCGCCGTACCACGACATGGACCACAGGCCGCCGATGAGCGCCGGGAGCAGCAACGAGGTGAGAACCAGCACCGGGAACAGCCGGTGGACGCGCCGGATGCGGGCGTCGGCGAGCAGGTCGGGGATGAACTTTTCCTTCGACGTCTTGTTCGGGTCGAACAGCCATCCGACGTGGGCGAAGACGAGGCCCTTGGAGAGCGCCTTCCAGTCGTCGCCGTAGCGCCACGGTGAGTGCGGGTCGCCTTCCTTGTCGCTGTACTTGTGGTGGCGGCGGTGGTCGGCGACCCAGTTGAACACCGGGCCCTCGATGGCCAGGGTGCCGCACACCGCGAGAGCCACCCGCAGGGCGGTTTTGGCCTTGAACGAGCCGTGCGTGAAGTACCGGTGGAAGCCGACGGTGATGCCGAGCCCGGATACCCAGTAGAAGACGAGCGCGATGATCGCGTCATGCCAGCCGAGGAACCCCCAAGCCCACGCCACCGGGATGGCCGCGATCAGTGCCAGGAGCGGGACGACGACGAAGACCCCGACGAGGGCCCGCTGCCCGGTGGTCGCCTTCTCGTCGTCGAGGTCGGAACGGGGGACCCGGACAGTGGCCCTGGGGGCGGCTCCGGCTTCCCGGGCCGTGGTGGCGGCGGTCGTCAGGGTGGTGCGGGCGGCCATTGGTGGAGGCGCGAATGCCGGCCGGACGTCGGAGGGGGCTTTGGCCCTCTCGGAGGTGGTCATCGTGCTCCTCGCTGTGGTCGGGGCGTTGTGAGTCATAGAGCGACCAAGCGTGCTTGACGCTTACGTAACCGTAACCTACGAAACCGTAGGTTGGACAACGCTACGGCCAAAAGTATTAAAAAAGTTCTTCCGGCCAGCCCGTGATGTGACCCGCACACGTTCGGGCGCGGGGCGGGCGGTTGGGCCCGCGCCAAAGTCAGGCACAGTTCAGCTGCCCCCGAGAGTGACGATCATGCCGGATGCCGCCCAGGCGGTAAACGAGGGCCGTGGTCCGCGATATTCGCGCCGTGCCCTGAGGGGTTGGACCCCAGCGATCTTCGATCAGTCGCCCGATGCAGGACCGGTAGAGTGTGGCGAGAGTCGATCCCGGATCGTCTAGCCTGGCAGGACAGCTGACTTTGACTCAGTAAACGAAGGTTCGAATCCTTCTCCGGGAGCTGTGGAAACGTCCCCCGGAGGACCGGTCGGCCGCGGTGCTACAGCCGTATGGCGGCGGTCCACCCCTCGATCCAGCGATACAAGTCACCGCTTCTGAGAACGTCGATGCGAAGGCGGCCGTAGTACTCCGCCCCTACGTTCTTGTGGACAGTCTTTGGATTGTGGCGCTTGAGCGTCGTGGGGCGGAACTGCTCCCGCCTCGCGCCGGTCGTGCGCAGCCAGAATCGCTGGGCTGCGTCGGCGTCGGCGTTCTCGTGAATGTAGACGCGGAAGACCAGCCGGTCGCCCGCGATTCCAACTGTCGTGAGGAATCGCAGGAAGAGAAGGATCAGTGCCGGGTCGCTGTCCCGGCCGGCCCGGCAGGCCGCCGGCGCGCTGCGCGAGGCGGCGAACAGCGCGCCGGCGGCGAACGGCACGCGTCCCGGACCGGCGCGCGGCTCAGCCTCGTGAACGAGGCGGGGGCCGAGGTTGGCGCGGCCGCCACGGACACCGGCCTGTTCGTTCTTCGGCGACGTGCCGTCAGGCCGCTACACCCTGGTGGCCTGCGGCTACCGTCCCGGCGTGGCCGCGCTGCCCGCCGGCCATGGCCACTTGCGGCAGGCCGATATCACGCTCGCCCAGCCGGAGCATGGCCAGCGTACGGGCCGGAGCCGAGGGGCTGGTCAGCGGGCGCCAGGAGCGGCCGGCTGGGTCGGCGACCTGCGCAAGCAGGCCGCCGGATAATGCGACCTGGCGGTATCCTCCCGATGAGGGGCGCATAAACAGTCACGTCAGCCCCCGGACATATTGGCAGCAATCCGAGGAGCCCTGCGGAGTGAGCCCCAGCCGCCCGGCCGCCGTCATCATTCTCGCCGCGGGCGAGGGCACGCGCATGAAATCCACGGTCCCCAAGGTGCTGCACTCGCTGTGCGGCCGCACCATGCTGGGCCATGCGATTGCGGCTGCGCGTGAACTCGCTCCCCAGCGGCTGATGGTTGTGGCCGGCCATGGCCGTGACGAGGTGACCGCGCACGTCGCCCGCGAGGCGCCGGACGCCCAAGTCGTGATCCAGGAACGGCAGGGCGGGACCGGCCATGCCGTGCGGACGGTGATCGAGGCCGTCGGCCCGATCGAAGGCCAGGTCATCGTCACCAACGGCGACATGCCGCTGCTGCGCGCCGCCACCCTGGCCGACCTGGCCCGCGAGCACGATGCCGAGGGCAACATGGTGACGGTGCTGACCGCGAGGACCAGCGATCCGGCCGGATACGGCCGGATCATCCGCGACGCCTCCGGTGCCATGACCGGGATCGTCGAGGAGGCGGACGCCACCGACGAGCAGCGGCTGGTCGACGAGATCAACTCCGGCTGCTACATCTTCGAGGGCGTTCTGCTGGCTGACGCGATCAAGCGGGTACCGACGACGAACGTGCTCGGCCAGGAGTACCTCACCGACGTCGTGGCGATCCTGCGCAGCGACGGTCACCGGGTCGGCACGCGGCAGGCCGCGGACTCCTCAGAGATCCAGGGCGTCAACGACCGCGTCCAGCTCGCCCAGGCCCGGCGGATCTACAACGACCGGCTGCTGGAGCACTGGATGCGGGCCGGGGTGACGATCATCGACCCGGCGACGACCTGGCTCGACGCGGACGTGATCCTCGAGCCTGATACCGAGATCGGCCCGTCCACCCACCTGGAGGGCCGTACCGCGATCGCGTCCGGGGCCCGGATCGGCCCGGGCTGTGTGCTCCGCGACACCGTGGTCGGCGCGGGCGCGAGCGTGATCAGCGCTGTCTGCGAGTCCGCCGAGATCGGGCCCGGGGCCAGCGTCGGGCCCTACACCCGCCTGCGGCCCGGGACCAGGCTGGGACCCGGTACGCGGGTCGGCAGCTTCGTCGAGATGAAGAACGCCGTCGTCGGCAAGGGCTCCAAGGTGCCGCACCTGACCTACGTGGGCGACGCGGACATCGGTTCCGGTTCGAACATCGGAGCCGCCACGGTGTTCGTCAACTACGACGGTGTGGCCAAGCACCGCACCAGCGTGGGAGATCACGTCAGGATCGGGAGCGACACCATGCTCGTCGCGCCGGTCGAGGTCGGCGATGGCGCGTACACCGCTGCCGGGTCCGTCATTACGGAGAACGTCCCCCCGGGGGCGATGGCCATCGGCCGGTCGCGGCAGCGCAACGTGCCGGGGTGGGTCGGCCGGCGCCGGCCCGGCACCTCCTCCGCGGCGGCGGCCGAGGCGGCTCACGGTAAAGAGGCACCCAGCGAGGGAGAGACCACGTGAGCGGCATCATGGCGAACAGCGAGAAGAAGCTGATGCTCGTCTCCGGCCGGGCATTTCCCGGGCTGGCCGAGGAGGTGGCCGCGTGCCTGGGCATCGATCTGACGCCGACGAAGCTCTTCGACTTCGCCAACGGTGAGATCTTCGTCCGCTTCCTCGACTCCGTTCGTGGCTGCGATGTCTTCGTGCTGCAGAGCCACACCGCGCCGATCAACGAGTGGATCATGGAGCACCTGATCATGGTGGACGCGCTCAAGCGCGCGTCGGCCAAGCGGATCACGGTGGTGACCCCATTCTTCGGCTACGCGCGCCAGGACAAGAAGAGCCGGGGCCGGGAGCCGATCTCGGCGCGGCTGATGGCCGACCTGTTCGCGACGGCGGGAGCGCACCGGCTGATGGCGGTTGACCTGCACACCGCGCAAATCCAGGGGTTCTTCGACGGGCCGGTGGATCACCTGTTCGCGCTGCCGATCCTCGCCGGCTACATCGAGGACAAGCTCGACCTGAGCCAGGTCACGGTGGTGGCGCCGGACGCGGGCCGGGTACGGATGTGTGAGCGCTGGACGGACCGGCTCGGCTGCCCGCTGGCCATCATCCACAAGCGCCGGGACCCGGACGTGGCCAACCAGGTCAAGATGTTGGAGGTTGTCGGCCAGGTCGCCGGCCGGACCTGCATCCTGGTGGACGACATGATCGATACGGGCGCGACGATCACGAAGGCGGCCGAGGCGCTGTTCGAGCAGGGGGCGGCCAAAGTGATCGTGATGGCCACGCACGGCGTGCTGTCCGGTCCCGCGGTCGATACTCTGAAGAATTCCCAGATCAGCGAGGTCGTGATCACGAACACGCTGCCCATCCCGGCGGACCGGCAGTTCGACAAGCTCACCGTGCTGTCGATCGCGCCGCTGATCGCCCGCGCGATCAACGAGGTGTTCAGCGACGGCTCGGTCACCAGCCTCTTCGACGGCCAGAGCTGAGCCGTCCCGGGCCGCTCAGAGCTGAACTGTCCCGGGCCACCGGAGCCCGCCTGCTCTCGGCGAACCGGGACGCGTTCGGTCCGGCAGCCAAGGGTGACCGCCGTCCTACCCGTTGACGCTCGCGGACGGTGGCCACGCTTCACCCCGCCGCTGCGGCTGCACCGTAACGGCCAGTGCCGTTTGGCCGCTACGGTGCAGCCTTCACACACGGCACAGCGGCTGTGCCGTCCCCCCGGTCCCACCCCGCGCTACGGCCGTTCCCGGCCGCACCCCATCCACCCTGGCCGGGCGCCGCTCCCTACGACGACCGGGCGCTGAGCTGGTACGACGAGGAGAGCGCCAGCGTGATCGCGGCGACGCGGCAGGCCGCGGACCGTGGCTTTGACGACGCGGCCTGGCAGCTGGCCGCGTCGCTATTCAGCGTGTTCAGCCGACGTGGCAACTGGGCCGACTGTGTGACGACCCATCAGGTCGCCCTGGACTGTGTCCGGCGCACACTTAACCGGCGGGGCGAGGCGTGGATCCTGAACAACCTCGGTGAGGCCCTCGGCCAGCGGCGGGTGGGCGAGGCCATCAGCTATCTCGAGGATGCTCTGGCCATCCGCCGGGAGATCGGCGACCGCCGCGGCGAGGCGCAGGCCGCCAACAACCTCGCGAATGTGTACCTGGAACTGGGCCGTCCCCTGGAGGCGCTGGAGCCGCTGCAGCATTCCCTGGTCGTCCAGCGGGAGGCGGGCTACCGCAACGGTGAGGGCATCGCCCTGATCAACCTGGCGGAGGCCTACCTGGAGCTCGGGCGTTTCGATGAGGCGATCGAGTCGCTCGCCCAAGCGCGCCCTATCTTTGTCGACCTCGATGCCCCCCGCGGCGAAGGCTACGCGCTGCACCATCTGGGCCGGGCTCACCTGAAGATGGGCCGCACCGGTGAGGCCCTCGGCTGCCTGCGGCGGGCCCTGTCCATCCGGCAAGGCATGGGCGACCGGCAGAACGAGGCGGCCACCCTGCGGCTGCTCGGTGAGGCCCAGCAGAGCGCCGGGGATACCGAGGCGGCCCATGATTGCTGGAACCGGGCGCTCGCCATCGTCCGCGAGCTCGGGGACGAGCGGCAGGCAGCGGAGATTGGCGCGGCCCTCGCGCATTCGTGAGCGCTAGCGGAGCAGCAGGCCGAGGCTTGCGCGAGGGGGATCGATCCCTATCTAAGGGGCTACATGACTGTCACCATGGCACCGCCGGGCCTGTCGGTCATACCACCATGATTGCGGGCATTGCGGCCGCTAGGCTGCTGCCGCAAAGGGGCCGGCATATGCCGTTCGTCCGGCCTCCCGGGGGTCACGAAAGAAGGAGACGACGATTATGGGGTCAAACGAGGCGGGGAACGAGCCGCAGCCGGGACAAGGTGCGGTCCGGCCGGATGGCATGGTGGATGAGGCCAGGCCAGCGGGCATGGTGGATGAGGCCACGCCGGCCGGGATGGTGGATGAGGCCACGCCGGCCGGGATGGTCGACGAAGGGCAGTCCGCGGGGACGGCGGGCGGGGCCCAGCCGGACGGGATGGTTGACGAGGGCCAGTCGGCGGGGACGGCTGGCGGAGCCCAGCCGGACGGCATGGTCGACGAGGCCAACCCCGCCGGGATGGTCGACGAAGGCACCCAGGGTTAGGACAGCCCGTCCGGGCGGCTGATTGGTCCCGGGCGGCGCAGGAAGGCCTGCGCCGCCCCGGACACGGTCCGGCCCGGACATGGTCGGCGGTGCCGTCAGCTACACTTCAAGGCGCGGCCTTCATTGCCGGTGCTTCCGTCACGTGATGCTCTGCACGGGCTGCAGAAATCTCTGGCGTGTATTCACGTCAGTGCATGGCATGGCGTTCGGCCAGCACCGGGCCGTTGACGCTGCCGGACAGAAGTACCCACTGCATGAGGAGTGACGACCGTGCCTGAGGTCCGCATCGCCGCCGAGCCGCGCACCGAGTTCGGCAAAGGCGCCGCCCGGCGTACGCGCCGTGAGGGCCGGGTGCCCGCCGTACTGTACGGCCACGGCGCGGAGACGCGGCACGTTGTGCTGCCGGGCCACGACCTGATGCTCGCGCTGAAGACGCCGAACGTCCTGATCCGCCTCGAGGGCGTCCCCGGCGTAACCGGCCTGGCCCTGCCCAAGGCGGTCCAGCGTGACCCGATCAAGGGCTTCATCGAGCACGCGGACCTCATCCTCGTCCGCCGTGGCGAGAAGGTCACCGTGGACATCGCGGTCCGGGTCGGTGGGGACATTGCTCCCGACGGCCTGCTTGACCAGCAAGTCGTCCAGCTCTCGGTCGAGGCCGAGGCGACCAACATCCCCGACGGGATCGACGTCGACGTCACGGGCATGGAGGTCGGCAGCTCGATTCACGCGGGCGACCTCACCCTGCCGCGCGGTACGACCCTCCAGGTCGACCCGGAAACATTGATCGTGCACGTTCTGCCCGCGCCCACCGCGGAGCAGATGGAGGCGGAGATCGGCGGTCCCGAGGCGGCCGAGGCCCAGATCCCTGAGCCGGTCGGCGAGGTCGAGTCCGGGGCGGCTGGCGAGAGCGACGCCGGCTGATCCGTCAGTCCGATGCGCGGTCGGATGTGAGGCCGGCGATGCCAGAGGAACGCTGGCTGGTCGTCGGGCTCGGTAACCCGGGCCCGGAATACGCCGGTACCCGGCACAACGCCGGGCACATGGTGGTCGACCTGCTCGCCAAACGGATGGGCGTCCGGTTCAAGGCGAACCGGACCCGTAACGACGTGGCCGACGGGCGGCTGGCCGGGGTGCCGGTTACGCTGGCCAAGCCGCGAACCTACATGAACGTGTCCGGCGGCCCGGTGGCGGCGATCGCCGCTTTTTACAAGATTCCCCCGGAGCGGATCGTGGTTGTCCACGATGAGCTGGACATCCCGTTCGGAGCGGTGCGGCTCAAGCTCGGCGGCGGTGACAACGGCCATAACGGCCTTCGTTCGGTCACGCAGGCGCTCGGCACCCACGAATACCACCGCGCCCGGATCGGTATCGGCCGCCCGCCGGGCCGGATGGACGCCGCCGCGTTCGTGTTGCGCGATTTTTCGGCCGCTGAGCGCAAGGAACTGCCCCTGCTCATCGACCGGGGCGCCGACGCGGTAGAGACTCTGCTGTCGAAGGGCTTGGCCGCCGCGCAGAACACCTTCCACGCCGACTGAGGGGGAAGCTCATCCGGCTCGGGAAGAACGGAGCGGTGCCCTGACGCTAACGTTGGCAGATTGACCACGCCCACCGGCTTCGGCCAGGAAGCATCGAGGAGCTCGCCGATGGCGACGGAGGACGACCGTCTCGCCCGTGATCTTGCCGTCGAGGCGGGCCGACGCCTGGTCGCCCTGCGGGGCCACGGTGGTGAGCCGGACGAGCTCCGCAAGGCCGGCGATCGGATGTCGCATGAGTTTCTCTCCGCCGAGCTGGCCCGGCTGAGGCCGGGGGACTGGGTACTGTCCGAGGAGGCCGCCGATGACCTGGGCCGGCTGACCGCGGACCGGGTCTGGATCGTTGACCCGCTGGACGGTACCCGCGAATTCGGGGACGCAGGCCGGGAGGACTGGGCGGTGCACGTGGCCCTGTGGGAACGGGCCCCGCACGGCGGCGTCCCGCACGGCGGCGTCCCGCATGGCGAGGACCCCGCGGGCGGCCACAGTGGTCGCGGCCGCCAGAGTCCCCCGGACGGCCAGGGCGGCCTCACCGCCGGCGCGGTGGCCCTTCCGGCGCAGGAGGAGGTGCTGTCCACCGTCACCCCGCCCCCGGCCCCGTCCGCGTCCTGGCCCGCGTCCTGGCCCGCGTCCTGGCCCGGGTCCTGGCCCGGGTCCTGGCCGTCGGCACGGCCCGGAGGGCGGCTGCGCGTCGTCGTCAGCCGGAGCAGGCCCGCGCCGTTCCTGCCCCGCATGGCCGAACTTCTCGGCGCGGACCTCATCCCGCTGGGATCGGCCGGCGCCAAGGTCGCCGCCGTGCTGCGGGGCCACGCCGACGCCTATGTGCACGCTGGCGGCCAGTACGAATGGGATTCGGCCGCCCCGGTCGCGGTAGCCCGCGCGGCCGGGTTCCGCGCCTCGCGGATCGACGGCCGCGAGCTTTCGTACAATCAGCCTGACCTGTTCATGCCGGATATCCTGGTGTGTCCGCCCGCCCTCGCCGGCGCGCTGCTCGATGCGATCAGGTCCGCCCAGTCCGGCGAGACCAGCGGCAGTCAACGATGACGGCCTCGGCGGCGGCCCCAGCCCGCCGGACACAATCCCTGTCCCCGACGCCTTCTGGATGCCGTTGATGCCCACCGATTACACGCTCTCCCAGCTTGACGTGCTCGAAGCCGAGTCCATCCACGTGATCCGCGAGGTCGCGGCTGAGTTCGAGCGCCCCGCGCTGCTGTTCTCCGGCGGCAAGGACTCGGTGGTCATGCTGGCGCTTGCGGAAAAGGCGTTCCGGCCGGCCCGGATCCCGTTCCCCGTCATGCACGTGGACACCGGGCACAACTTCGGCGAGGTCATCGAATTCCGGGACAAACTCGTCGCGGAGCTGGGGGTCCGGCTCATCGTCGCGTTCGTGCAGGACTCCATCGACGCGGGCCGGGTGACCGAGGATGCCGGCCGCTGGGCGAGCCGGAACCGGCTGCAGACCGTCACGCTGCTGGACGCGATCGAGGAGCACCGCTTCGACGCCCTGTTCGGCGGCGCACGGCGGGACGAGGAGAAGGCCCGCGCCAAGGAGCGGGTGTTCTCTTTCCGCGACGACTTCGGCCAGTGGGACCCGAAAAACCAGCGGCCCGAGCTATGGAACCTTTACAACACGCGGATCCGCCGGGGTGAGCACATCCGCGTCTTCCCGCTGTCCAACTGGACGGAGCTCGATATCTGGGAGTACATCGAGCGCGAGGAACTCGAGCTGCCCTTGGTGTACTTCGCGCATTCCCGCAACGTCTTTGAGCGGGACGGGATCCTGCTGGCCGAGAGCCCGTACGTGACGCGCGGCGACGACGAGCAGGTCTTCGAGGCGGTGGTCCGGTACCGGACCGTGGGCGACATGACGTGCACGGGGGCCGTCGAATCGTCCGCGGAGACCGTCGCCGCGGTTATCAGCGAGGTGGCGGCGACCCGGATCACCGAACGCGGCCAGACTCGCGCGGACGACCGCACCAGCGAGGCGGCCATGGAAGACCGCAAGCGGGAAGGCTATTTCTGATGGATATTCTGCGGTTCGCTACGGCCGGCTCGGTGGACGACGGCAAGAGCACGCTCATCGGGCGGTTGCTGTACGACTCCAAGGCCATCTTCGAGGACCAGTTGGCGGCCGTGGAGCGGACCAGCAAGGACCGCGGCGAGGAATACACGAACCTGGCGCTGCTGACCGACGGGCTGCGCGCCGAGCGTGAGCAGGGCATCACGATCGACGTGGCCTACCGCTACTTCGCCACGCCGCGGCGAAAATTCATCATCGCGGACACCCCTGGCCACATCCAGTACACCCGCAACATGGTCACCGGCGCGTCCACCGCCGACCTGGCCGTCGTCCTCGTGGATGCGCGCAACGGGCTGACGGAGCAGAGTCGGCGCCACGCCTTCCTGGCGACGCTGCTGCAGGTCCCGCACCTGGTGCTGGCGGTCAACAAGATGGACCTGGTGAACTATGACGCCACGGTCTTCGAGCGGATCGCCGCGGAGTTCTCCGCCTTCGCAGCCAAGCTGGACATCTCTGACCTGACCTTCATCCCGATCTCGGCACTGCTCGGCGACAACGTGGTCCAGCGCTCGGCCAACATGCCCTGGTACGAGGGACCGTCGCTGCTGCACCACCTGGAGCACGTGCACATCGCGTCCGACCGGAACCTCATCGACGTGCGGTTCCCGGTCCAGTACGTGATCAGGCCGCACCAGGCCACCGACCCCGGCCTGCACGATTACCGCGGTTACGCCGGTGAGGTGGCCGGCGGGGTGATCAGGCCGGGTGACGAGGTCATGCACCTGCCTTCGGGTTTCACCACCACGGTGCGCGGCGTGGAGGTCGCGGGCCAGCCGGTCCCGGAGGCGTTCCCGCCTATGTCGGTGACCCTGCTGCTGGACGACGACGTCGACATCTCCCGCGGGGACATGATCTGCCGCCCGCACAACCGGCCGGCCGTCACGCAGGACGTGGAGGCCATGGTGTGCTGGATGGCTGGCGACAAGCCGCTCACCCCGCGCAGCCGCCTCATCGTCAAGCACACGTCGCGGACGGTCAAGGGGATCGTGACGGACCTGCACTACCGGATCGACGTCAACACCCTGCACCGGGACGGGGGCGCCCGCCAGCTGGGGCTGAATGAGGTCGGCCGGGTGACCCTGCGCCTGACCCAGCCCGTCTTCTCCGACCCTTACACCCGGAACCGGCTGACCGGCGGCATGATCCTGATCGACGAGGCGACGAACGCCACGGCCGGCGCGGCCATGATCACCGACACCCGGTGACGGCCGCCGCCGCGGCGGCGGGGGGGACGCCCTTCTGGATCCTCGGCCCCGGGCACGCGGTCGTCTGGTACAAGACCGTGTTCGCGTTCCTGGCCCAGCACGTCCTCGGCGAGCCCTGGCGCCGACCCCACCTGCTCTGACCAGTTTGGCCCGGGGGGACGACCCCCCTGGAACCCCCCGCATGCGCTGTGCTGGCCCAGGGGGACGACCCCCCTGGAACCCCCCGCTGCGCTTCGCGCCCCGCTGCGGGTAACTCGCCGAGACACCGGCCACTCGCCGGGCCGGAGGCCCGGACTCGCTGGGCCGGTTACAAACGCCTCGCCGTAGGGCCGCTGCGGTTCTCCCCGATAGCACCGGCCGCTCACCCGGCCTGACGGCCGGGGTCGCTGGGCCGGTAGCGATCGTCTGGCGTGACCCGCGGTTGCGTGGCTGCGTCTGAAGCACGGGCGCGGTTGTGCCAGGCTGGGGGGCATGACCCGCGCGGATCTGGATAAGCGGCCTGGCGACGTCGCCGCGATGTTCGACGGGCTGGCCGGGCGTTACGACCTGCTCAACGACCTGCTGTCCGCCGGGCAGGTCCGGTGGTGGCGGCGGGTCGTCGCCGGCGCCGTGGGGGCGCAGGCCGGGGAGCGGATCCTTGACCTGGCCGCGGGCACGGGCACCTCGACCGTCACCTTCGGCGCGTCCGGCGCCGACTGCGTGGCGTGCGACTTCTCCCTCGGCATGCTACGTGCCGGGTTGCGCCGGGTCCGGGCGGCGCCGGAAAGCCCGCAGCCCATGTTCGTCGCCGGCGACGCGATCCGGCTGCCGTTCTCCGACAGCACGTTCGACGCGGTGACAATCTCGTTCGGCTTGCGGAATGTCGTTGATCCCGCGCGGGCGCTCGCCGAGATGTTCCGGGTCACCCGGCCCGGCGGCCGCCTGGTCATCTGCGAGTTCTCCCGGCTCTCGGCGTGGCCGCTGCGGGTGGCGTACGAGCGCTACCTGGCGCGGGCGCTGCCCGCCATCGCCCGCCGCGCGGCGCGCAATCCGGCCGCGTACGAATACCTGGCCGAGTCGATCGTGGATTGGCCAGACCAGCAGGAACTGGCCAAGATGCTGCACGCGGCGGGCTGGTCGGCGGTGAAGTGGCGCAACCTGACGTTCGGGATCGTCGCGGTGCACGTCGCACGGCGTCCCGGCTGAGCCTCCGCGCCGGACGGACTGAGCCTCCGCCGGACGTTCGGGCCCGTTATCACGCGCCTGACCGGCCACGTGTCACGCGCCTGAGCGGCCACCAAGAGCAGCCGATGGGCATAGGTTGGGACCGGGCCGCCGGGCGCGGCCGACCAGAACGCGGGCCGGACCGGAACGGCGCACGGTGCGCGTTCACCGCGCCGGGCGGGGCGGTGAACGGCCCAGCACCGGCCGGGCTTAAACTAACGGCAAAGAACTTGTGAAGAGGTTCACAAGGAGTGCGGGGCGGGCTCCGCACGGGCACGGGCCCGCGGGATCTCGACAAGCGGCCGGGACGGAATACGACGGCGGCCACAAGCGGGCCGCGCCGCGACTGCGAACCTCTGAACAAGCCAAAGGGAAAGTCAGGAACGGACACGTGACCGAGCACGTTTCCCCCGTCGCCACGGCGGCGGCCGCACGGCCTGCCACCGACGAGGCGGATGTCATCGTTGTCGGCGCCGGGCCCTCCGGGTCGACGACCGCCTACTACCTCGCCAGCGCCGGGCTGGACGTGCTGCTGCTGGAAAAGAGCAGGTTCCCGCGGGAGAAGGTATGCGGGGACGGCCTCACGCCGCGGGCGGTCAAGGCCCTCGTGGCCATGGGCGTGCCGATCAGCGAGCGCGACGGGTGGCTGCGGAACAAGGGACTTCGCGTCGTCGGTGCCGGGATGCGGCTGGAGCTGCCCTGGCCGGAACTGACCAGCTATCCCGGGTACGGCCTGGTCCGCAACAGGCTGGACTTCGACCAGCGGCTGGCCGAGCGGGCCAGCAAGGCCGGGGCGCGGCTGATCGAGGGCGTCAACGTGACCGGCCCGGTCATCGACGAGCGCACCGGCCGGATCACCGGCGTGACCGCCCGCCCGGCCGGCGGCCAGCGGGACGGCGGTGCCCATGCCGACGCCGGGGCGGAACAGGTCTACCGGGGCCGCCTCGTCATCGCGGCGGACGGGAACTCCTCCCGGCTGTCGGTCTCGATGGGCCTGCGCAAGCGGGACGACCGCCCGATCGGCGTGGCCGTCCGCGCCTACTACACCAGCCCCCGCCACGAGGACGACTACCTGGAGTCCTGGCTCGACCTGTGGGACGGTGACCGGCTGCTGCCCGGGTACGGCTGGATCTTCGGCATGGGCGACGGCACCAGCAACGTCGGGCTGGGCCTGCTGAACACGTCCGCCGCGTTCGGCAACACCGACTACCACGCCCTGCTCCGCCGCTGGCTGGCCGGGATGCCGCCCGAGTGGGGGTACACCGAGGACCACCGGGTCGGGCCCGTACGTGGCGCCGCACTCCCGATGGCCTTCAACCGGACTCCGCACTACACCCGTGGCCTGCTGCTCGTCGGCGACGCGGCCGGGATGGTGAACCCGTTCAACGGGGAGGGCATCGCCTACGCCATGGAATCGGGGGAGATCGCGGCGCGGACCGTGACGCAGGCCCTGGCCGCGCCGTCCTGGGCCGGAGCTGAAAAGGTGCTGAATAGCTACCCCCGCGTGCTCGCGGACGCATACGGCGGCTACTACGCTCTCGGGCGGACGTTCGTGAAAGCGATCGGCCGGCCGGAGCTGATGCGGTTCGCCACGCGGCACGCCATGTCGCGCCCGGCGCTGATGCGCTTCGCCCTGAAGCTGCTCGGCAACCTGACCGACCCGCGCGGAGACGCCTCCGACCGGCTGATCAATGCCATGACCAGGCTCGCGCCCGCGCGCTAGCCAAGCCCCTGAAGAAGCGAATGTGGATACCGTGCCTAGGATAGAAATCCCGGTCGCGCCCGCCGCGCCGGGAACGCGCACGCGCGGCAACCGCCCTCGGCCTGGCGCACCCGGCCCGCGCGATCGCGGATCGCGGATCCACCCGAAATCGCAGAGAGGGAACGGGGACAAATGACTCTCTACGTGCCCATTCTCGTGCTGGCCCTGCTGGCGGCCGGGTTCGCGGTCTTCTCGGTAGTCATCGGCGCGGTGACCGGCCCGAAGCGGTGGAACCGGGCCAAGCTGCAGGCTTACGAGAGCGGCATCGAGCCGACGCCGCAGCCACCGGGCGGCGGCCGGTTCCCGGTCAAGTACTACCTGACCGCGATGCTGTTCATTCTCTTCGACATCGAGATCGTCTTCCTCTACCCGTGGGCGGTCACGTTTGGCAAGCTCGGGGCCTTCGGCCTCGTCGAGATGGTCACGTTCGTCGTCACGGTGCTGATCGCGTACGCCTACATCTGGCGGCGCGGCGGCCTGGAGTGGGATTAGTCATGGGCATTGAAGAACTGCTGCCGAGCGGCGTCATGCTGACCTCGGTCGAGAAGGCCGCCGGGTGGGCGCGCCGGAGCTCGCTCTGGCCGGCCACCTTCGGGCTCGCCTGCTGCGCGATCGAGCTGATGCAGACCGGCGGCCCGCGCCACGACCTGGGCCGGTTCGGCATGGAGAAGACCGGGGCCACCCCGCGGCAGGCGGACCTGATGATCGTGGCCGGCCGGCTCAGCCAGAAGATGGCGCCGGTGATGCGGCAGGTCTATGACCAGATGGCCAACCCCAAGTGGGTCATCTCGATGGGCGTCTGCGCGTCCAGTGGCGGGATGTTCAACAACTACGCGATCGTGCAGGGCGTGGACCACATCGTGCCGGTCGACATCTACCTGCCCGGCTGCCCGCCGCGGCCGGAGATGCTGCTGGACGCGATCCTGAAGCTGCACGACCGGATCGAGAACATGAAGCTCGGCAAGAACCGCGAGCGCCAGATCGAGGAGCTGGAGCGGGCCCGGGTGAGCCGGCTGCCGCTGCACACCCCCGCGCTGCCCGTCGAGGGACTGCTCGGCGGCACGCCGGCCCGATCCGCCGCGGAGCCGGGAGCACACGAATGAGCGAGCCCACCGGCCCCGGCACGCCCGGCCAGGACGCTGGTGCCGGGGCCGAGGAGAACGTCAACCTGCCGGCCCGGGCCGGAGAGGATCGCCTCGCCGAGCAGGTCGTCCGGCACGGCATGTTCGGCGCCAAGACCAGCGGCGACACCTCCGGCTACGGCCGGCTGCTGGTCCGGCTGGCCCCGGAGCTGTCCAGCCCCCGGCCCTACGGGTCCTATTTTGACGAGCTCACCGACGAGCTGGCGCGCGTCCTGCAGGCGGACGGCACCGGCTTCGGTGACGCCATTGAGCGGGTCGTCGCCGACCGCGGTGAGCTGACCTTCCACGTCCGCCGGGAGCGGCTGCCCGAGGTCGCCGCCAAGCTGCGGAACGAGCCCCAGCTGGCCTTCGAACTGTGCACCGGGGTCTCCGGAGTGCACTACCTGGCCGAGGCCGGACGCGAGCTGCGGGCCGTCTACCACCTGGTGTCGATCACCCATAACCGGCGGCTGCGCCTCGAGGTGACCGCGCCGGATGAGGATCCGCACATCCCGTCGCTGGTCGACGTCTACCCGGCCCTCGACTGGCACGAGCGGGAGACCTGGGACTTCTTCGGCATCATCTTCGACGGCCACCCGTCGCTGACCCGGATCGAGATGCCGGACGACTGGAAGGGCCACCCGCAGCGCAAGGACTACCCGCTCGGCGGCATCCCCGTCGAGTACCGCGGCACCAAGGTGCCGCCGCCCGATGAGCGGAGGTCGTACGCATGACCAGCCATTCCGCGCCGCCGCGCGCCTCCGGCCTGGACGACGGCACGGCCGAGGGCCGTGTCTACACGGTGTCCGGCCAGGACTGGGACCAGCTGGTCGCCGCCGCGGACCAGGCCGCGGACACGCCGGGCACCGGTCACATGGTCATCAACATGGGCCCGCAGCACCCGTCGACGCACGGGGTGCTCCGGCTCATCCTGACCCTGGAGGGGGAGACCGTTACCGAGTGCCGCGTCGGGATCGGCTACCTGCACACCGGCATCGAGAAGAACATGGAGTACCGCACCTGGACGCAGGGCGTCACGTTCTGCACCCGCGCGGACTACCTGATGCCGATCTTCAACGAGACGTCGTACTGCCTGGCCGTCGAGCGGTTGCTCAGCATCGAGGACAGGATCCCGGACCGGGCGAACATCATCCGGGTGCTGATGATGGAGCTCAACCGGATCGGCTCGCACCTCGGCGGCCTCGGGCCGATGGGCCTCGAGCTGGGCGCCACCACCATCTTCATGCAGGGCGTGCGGATGCGGGAGAACGTGCTCGACGTGATGGAGCTGATCACCGGGCTGCGGATGAACCACGCCTACATCCGGCCCGGCGGCGTCGCCCAGGACCTGCCGCCCGGCGCGCTGGAGAAGATCCGTGAGTTCCTGCGCGAGGCACCGCGGTGGACCGGCGACCTGCGCAAGCTGATTGATTCCAACACGATCTTCATCGGCCGGACCAAGGGCGTGGCCTTCCTCGACCTGGAGGGCTGCATGGCGCTCGCGGTGACCGGGCCGATGCTGCGCAGCGCCGGGCTGCCGTGGGACCTGCGCAAGAGCCAGCCCTACTGCGGGTACGAGACGTACGAGTTCGACGTGCCCACCCGCACCACGTGCGACACCTACGCCCGGTACGCGATCCGGATGGATGAGATCGATCAGTCGCTGCGGATCATCGAGCAGTGCGTGGACCGGCTGGCCGGCACCCGGCCCGCCGACGACCCGGTGATGATCCAGGACGCCAAGATCGGCTGGCCCGCGCGCCTTTCGCTCGGCCCGGACGGGCTGGGACCGTCGCCGGAGCACATCGCGCACATCATGGGCCAGTCCATGGAGGCGCTCATCCACCACTTCAAGCTGGTCACCGAGGGCTTCCGGGTACCCGCGGGGCAGGCGTACGTGCCGATCGAGTCACCCAAGGGCGAACTGGCCTGCCACGTCGTCAGCGACGGCGGCACGCGGCCCTACCGCGTGCACATGCGGGACCCCTCGTTCCATCATCTGCAGGCGCTGGCCGCGCTCTGCGAGGGCGGCATGCTCGCCGACGTGATCCCGGCGATCGCCAGCATCGATCCCGTGCTGGGAGGGGTGGACCGGTGAGCCAATCGTCTCGCCGTACGGGCGTGTGGCCGTACCGCATCGATGCTGCGCTCCCAATGCGGCTGGGAGGGGTGGACCGGTGAGCCAATCGTCTCGCCGTACGGGCGTGTGGCCGTACCGCATCGATGCTGCGCTCCCAATGCGGCTGGGAGGGGTGGACCGGTGATGGCGTTCAGCGATGAGATCCTGGCGCGGCTCGAGCCGGATGTGGCCGAGATCATCGGCCGTTACCCGCGGCCACGGTCGGCCCTGATGCCGCTGCTGCACCTGATGCAGTCGGAAGAGGGCTACGTCTCCGACGACGCGATCTCCTTCTGCGCCGCGCGGCTCGGCCTCACCGAGACCGAAGTCACCGCGGTGGCCAGCTTCTACACCCTGTACAAGCGGCAGCCGGTGGGTGAGTTCCACGTCGGGGTCTGCACCAACTCGCTGTGCGCCATCATGGGCGGCGACCAGATCCTGGCGACGCTGGAAGACCACCTCGGCGTCGGGCCGGACGAGCCCACCGGCGACGGCAAGGTCAGCATCGAGCACGTCGAGTGCAACGCGGCCTGCGACTACGCCCCCGTCGTGATGGTCAACTGGGAGTTCTTCGACAACCAGACGCCGGAGTCCGCCACCGCGCTGGTGGACGACCTGCGGGCTGGCCGCCCCGTCACGCCGACCCGTGGCCCAGGCCGGCTGTGCACCTGGCGGCAGGCGTCCCGGATCCTCGCCGGGTTCAGCGACGGCCAGGCCAGCGACGGGCCTGCGGCCGGCCCCGCCAGCCTGGTAGGACTGAGGATCGCCAGGGAGCACGGCTGGACGGCGCCCGAACCTCCCGATACGCCCGATAGCAGAACTGCCACCGAGGGAGCGTCGCGTTGACCGACACGCTGACCCCCGTGCTGACCATGCACTGGGACGAGCCGGACAGCTTCGTGCTCGCCGGGTACCGGCGCGCGGGCGGCTACCGGGCCCTGCCCAAGGCGCTGGCCATGCCGCCGGACGACATCGTCGCCATGGTGAAGGAGTCCGGGCTGCGCGGCCGCGGCGGAGCGGGGTTCCCGACCGGGATGAAGTGGGGCTTCATCCCGCAGGGTGACGGCAAGCCGCACTACCTCGTGCTCAACGCGGACGAATCCGAGCCGGGGACCTGCAAGGACACCCCGCTGATGATGGCCGAACCGCATCTGCTGCTTGAGGGCGTCATCATCACCGCCTACGCGATCCGCTGCCACCAGGCCTTCATCTACGTGCGCGGCGAGATTCTGCACGTCGTACGGCGGCTGCAGCAGGCGGTCGCCGACGCCTATGCGGCCGGGTACCTCGGCCGGGACATCCTGAAGTCCGGCTACGACCTGGACGTCGTGGTGCACTCGGGTGCCGGCGCCTACATCTGTGGCGAGGAGACCGCGCTGCTCGACTCGCTGGAGGGCTACCGCGGGCTGCCCCGGCTCAAGCCGCCGTTCCCGGCGGTGGCCGGCCTGTACGCGAGCCCGACCGTGGTCAATAACGTCGAATCGATCGCGAGCGTCCCGTCCATCGTGCTCAACGGCGCGGACTGGTTCGCCGGCCTCGGCACGGAGAAATCGAAGGGCTACGGGATCTTCTCGCTGTCCGGGCACGTCACCACTCCCGGCCAGTACGAGGCGCCGCTCGGCATCACCCTGCGCGAACTGCTCGACCTGGCCGGCGGGGTGCGCGCCGGGCACCGGCTGAAGTTCTGGACCCCGGGCGGCTCGTCCGTGCCGCTGCTCACCGACGAGCACCTGGACGTGCCGCTGGACTTCGAATCGGTGATGGCCGCCGGGTCCCAGCTGGGTACGCGGGCGCTGCAGATCTTCGACGACACCACCTGCGTCGTCCGCGCCGTGCTCCGCTGGACCGAGTTCTACCAGCACGAGTCGTGCGGCAAATGCACGCCGTGCCGTGAGGGCACCTACTGGATGGTGCGCGTGCTCGAACGGCTGGAGCGCGGCCACGGTACCGACGAGGACCTGGACAAGCTGCTGGATATCTGCGACAACATCCTGGGCCGCGCGTTCTGCGCCCTCGGGGACGGCGCGACCAGCCCGATCACCTCGTCGATCCAGTACTTCCGGGACGAGTACATCGAGCACCAGAAGCGCGGCGGCTGCCCGTTCGATCCCGCCGCCTCGACTCTGTTCGATTCGAGCGGCTCAGCGCACTCTCTGGGCGGAGGCCGATAGACCGATGACCGTGCAGGAAAGCGGGTCCGGCGCGCCCGGCGCGCCCGTGCCCGTCGACACCGTGACCGTCACCATCGACGGCTTCGAGATGGCCGTGCCGAAGGGAACGCTGGTGATCCGGGCGGCCGAGCGGCTCGGCATCCAGATCCCCCGGTTCTGCGACCATCCCCTGCTGGACCCGATCGGCGCCTGCCGGCAGTGCCTGGTCGAGGTGGAAGGCCAGCGCAAGCCGATGGCCTCCTGTACCACCGTGTGCACCGAGGGCATGGTGGTACGCACCCAGCTCACCTCCGGGATGGCGGAGAAATCGCAGGCCGGCGTCATGGAACTGCTGCTGGTCAACCACCCGCTGGACTGCCCGATGTGCGACAAGGGCGGTGAGTGCCCGCTGCAGAACCAGGCTATGGCCGTCGGCCGGGGGGAGACCCGGTTCACCGAGCCCAAGCGGACCTTCGAAAAGCCGGTCGCCATCTCCTCGGAGGTGCTGCTCGACCGGGAACGCTGCATCTCCTGCACCCGGTGCACCCGGTTCTCCGAGGAGATCGCCGGCGACCCGTTCATCGAGTTCGTCGAGCGCGGGCCGAACCAGATGATCGGCACCGCCCACGGCGACCCGTTCAACTCCTACTACTCCGGCAACACCGTGCAGATCTGCCCGGTCGGCGCGCTCACCGGCGCGGCGTACCGATTCCGGTCCCGCCCGTTCGACCTGGTCTCCACCAGCAGCGTCTGTGAGCACTGCGCGGCCGGCTGCCGGCAGCGGACCGACCACCGCCGCGGCCGGGTCATGCGCCGCCTCGCCGCCGACGACCCGCAGGTCAACGAGGAGTGGAACTGCGACAAGGGCCGGTGGGGGTTCACCTACGCCACCGAGCATGACCGGCTCACCGGGCCCCTGGTCCGGAACTCCGACGGAGTGCTCGTGCCCGCGTCCTGGCCGGAGGCGATCCGTGCCGCGGCGCGCGGCCTGAACGCCGCCCGGGTCAACGACACCCCGGCCGGGCTCCCGCCCGCGGGCCCGCACGGCGCCGCAGTCCTGACGGGCGGCCGGCTCACGCTGGAAGACGCGTACGCCTACGCCAAGTTCGCCCGCGTCGCGCTCGGCACCAACGACATCGACATGCGGGCCCGCCCGCATTCCGCCGAGGAAGCGGAGTTCCTGGCCGCGTGCGTGGCCGGCCAGGGCATCCAGGTCAGTTACGACGACCTCGAGCAGGCCCCGGCCGTGCTGCTGGCCGGCTTCGAGCCAGAGGAAGAGTCGCCCATCGTCTTCCTGCGGCTGCGCAAGGCGGTCCGCAAGCGCGGGCTGCGGGTCTACTCGGTGGCGCCGTTCGCCACCAGCGGCCTGGCCAAGCTGTCCGGCGACCTGCTCGCCACGGCCCCGGGTGACGAAGCGCGCGCCCTCGCGGGCCTGGGCGGGGACTCCGGCACCTCCCGGCGAGCCGCGTCCTCCGCCCGGGGGGCCGCCGCCGCGGCGGAGGCCGGCCGCTGGACGGCCGCGGCCGGGGCCCTGGCCGCGGCGGGGGCGATCATCCTGGTCGGGGAGCGGCTGGCCGAGACGCCGGGGGCGCTGTCCGCGGTGGCCCGGCTGGCCGGGACGACCGGCGCGCGGCTGGCGTGGATCCCGCGCCGCGCGGGCGAGCGCGGGGCGATCGAAGCCGGTGCGCTGCCCAATGTGCTCCCGGTCGGCCGACCCGTCAGCGATGTGCAGGCGCGCGCGGAGGTCGCGCGGGCCTGGGGCGTGGCCTCGCTGCCGTCCGAGCCGGGCCGGGACACGGCCGGTATCCTCGCCGCGGCCGCCGCCGGTGAGCTCGGCGCCCTCGTCGTAGCGGGTGTCGACCCCGCGGACCTGCCCGATCCGGCCGCCGCGCTCGCCGCCCTGAAGACGACCCCCTTCATCGTCAGCCTCGAGCTGCGGGTCAGCGCGGTCACCGACCGCGCCGACGTGGTCCTGCCGGTCACGGCGGTCGCCGAGAAGGAAGGCACGTTCGTCAACTGGGAGGGCCGCGGCGGCACGTTCGGCCCGGCCCTGAAGCTGCCCGACATCCGGCCCGACCTGTACGTGCTCGGCGAGATCGCCGACGAGATGGACGTGCACCTCGGCCTGCCGGACGCCGGGGCGGCACGGGCCGAGATCGCCCGGATCGGCACCTGGCGCGGGGGCCGGGAAACCGCCCCGGCCGTCCCGGCCGGCGTGCCGGTCGCCGCCGGGCCGGGCGAGGCGATACTGGCCACCTGGCACCTGCTGCTCGACGACGGGCGCATGCAGGACGGCGAGCCGTACCTGGCCGGGACGGCCCGGCCGGCCACCGCGCGGATGTCACCGGGGACCGCGGCCGAAGCCGGTGTGTCCGACGGCGATAAGGTCACCGTGGCCACCGAACAGGGATCCTGCACCCTGCCCGCTGAGGTGACCGACATGCCCGACCGGGTGGTGTGGCTGCCCGCCAACTCCGCCGGCTGCGCCGTCCGCGCGCAGCTCGGCGCCGGCCACGGCACCCGGGTCACGCTGAGGAGCCCAGAATGACCAACCTGGCTGCGGGCGCGGTGTCCGCGGCGGACCCCACGCTGGCGAGTTTCTACCCCCTGATCTGGTGGATCATCGCCCTCAAGGTGGTGGTCATCTTCCTGTTCCTGCTGCTGTTCCAGATCTTGATGATCTGGGCCGAGCGGCGGGTCATCGGCCGCATGCAGAACCGCCCGGGGCCCAACCGCTGGGGCCCGTTCGGGCTGCTCCAGCCGGTCGCCGACGCGTTCAAGCTGCCGCTGAAGGAAGACATCGTGCCGCGGCAGGTGGACAAGATCCTGTTCGCCCTGGCCCCGATCCTGTCCGCCACCACGGCGCTGGTGAGCTTCGCGATCATCCCGGTCGGCCCTGAGGTCTCGATCTTCGGGGTGCACACGCCGCTGCAGCTCACCGACTTTCCCGTCGCGGTGCTGCTGGTCCTGGCCATGAGCTCGATCGGCGTGTACGGCGTTGTGCTGGCCGGCTGGTCGGCGGAGTCGCCGTACTCGCTGCTCGGTGGCCTGCGGTCCTCGGCCCAGGTGATCAGCTACGAGATCGCGATGGCCCTGTCCTTCGTGGGGGTCTTCCTGTACGCGGGCACTCTGTCGACCACCGGCATCGTCAACGCGCAGGCGCGCGGCTGGTACGTGTGGGAGCTGCTCCCCTCGTTCCTGATCTACGTGCTCACCATGGTCGGGGAGACCAACCGGCTGCCGTTCGACCTGCCCGAGGGCGAGGCGGAGCTGGTCGGCGGGTACCTCACCGAGTACTCCTCGATGCGGTTCACGCTGTTCTACCTGGCCGAGTACGTCAACATGCTGACCGTCTCCGCCCTCGCCACGACGCTGTTCCTCGGCGGCTGGCGGGCGCCGTGGCCGCTGTCGCTGTGGTCCGGCGCCAACAGCGGCTGGTACCCGATCATCTGGTTCCTGATCAAGGTCTCGCTGTTCGAGTTCGGCTTCATCTGGCTGCGCGGGTCGCTGCCCCGGGTCCGTTACGACCAGCTCATGAGGCTCGGCTGGAAGGTCCTGATCCCGGTCGCCATCGTCTGGCTGCTGCTGATCGCCACGGTCCGCGCCTGGCGGTACGACACCCACAACACCGCCGTCTACGTCGTCGGGGGCGTCGTCCTGGCCATCATCATCGTCATCGCCGTGTCGTGGGACGTCGCCGCGGAACGGCGCGCCTCCCGCGCGGCCGAGGCCGAGTCGGCGGCGCTGGAAGCCGAGCCCGGACCGGGCGGCGCACCCTCGTCCCGCACCCGCGACCGCGTGACCTACCGGGTCCCGCCGCTCGACCTGCCCCATTACCACGGCGTCGGGGTCACCGACCCGGCCACCCCCGTGGGCCCCGCGCCCCGGGCGGCCGCAGTGGCCGGTGCGGGTGACACCAACGGCACCAAGGAGGTCACCGGTGCTTGACTTTCTCAACCCCATCAAGGGGTTCGGGGTCACCTTCCACGAGATGTTCCGGAAGGTCGACACCGTCCAGTACCCGGAGGAGAAGCGGCCGACCGCGCCGCGCTTTCACGGTCACCATCAGCTCAACCGGTGGCCCGACGGGCTCGAGAAGTGCATCGGCTGTGAGCTGTGCGCGTGGGCCTGCCCGGCCGACGCGATCTACGTCGAGGGCCGCGACAACACGCCCGGGGAGCGCTACTCCCCGGGCGAGCGGTACGGCCACGTCTACCAGATCAACTACCTGCGCTGCATTCTGTGCGGGCTGTGCATCGAAGCGTGCCCGACCCGCGCGCTGACGATGACGAACGAGTACGAGCTGGCCGACGACAGCCGGGAAAACCTGATCTGGACCAAGGAGCAACTCCTGGCGCCGCTCCAGGTGGGGATGGAAGCCCCGCCGCACCCGATGCGGCTCGGCAACGACGAGAAGGACTATTACCTGCTCGGCGCGGCCGGCATCGCCAGCACCGGGAATGCGGTTCCCGCGTCTGCGGCCCCGGCGACCGCGGGCGCGGACCCGGGCGGCCAGGCGGCAGGCCAGGCTGCGAAGATCGGTCACGGGGAATCCCCGCTCGCCGCTCCCTCCGGGCATCCCGCCGACAGCACGGCGGCCGGTGAGGACCGGTGAGCGACGTCCTGGCCAGCGCGGGCAGCACCGCGGCCGCGACCACCCAGTCGGTCATCTTCTGGCTGCTCGCCGTCGTCTCGGTCGGGTCCGCCTGCGGGATGGTAATGGCCCGGCGCGCGGTGCACTGCGCCCTGTTCCTGGCCGCGATCATGCTGTCCCTGGCCGTGTTCTACCTGCTGCAGGGCGCGCCGTTCCTCGCGTTCGTCCAGGTCATCGTGTACACGGGCGCCGTCCTCATGCTGTTCCTGTTCGTCATGATGCTGATCGGCGTGAGCTCGCGGGAATCGCTGGTGGAGACGATCCGGGGCCAGCGGCTCGCCGCGGCCGTCGCCGGGATCGCGCTGGTGGTGCTGCTGATCCTCGGGCTCGGCCACGCGGCGCTCGGGCCCGCCACCCAGTCGGTGGCCAACGGCGGCGTGGGCAACCTCACCGGGATCGCCACGCTGATCTTCACCACGTACGTGTTCCCCTTCGAGGCCACCAGCGCCCTGCTGATCACCGCCGCGCTCGGCGCCATGGTGCTGGCGCACCGGGAGCGCACCTCCCCCAAGCTGACCCAGCGCGACCTGTCCAAGCGCCGGGTCGCCAGCGGGCGCCCCACCCCGCTGCCGTCCCCGGGCGTCTTCGCGCTGCACAACGCGGTCGACATGCCGGCCCTGCTGCCGGACGGCTCCACGTCCGAGCTATCGGTCAGCTCCATGCTGGCCCGGCGTGAGATCGGCGGCGACGGGACACCGGCCCTCCCGGCCGCTCCGCCCGGCCCGGAACTGGCCTACCGCGGCGACCAGACCGAGGGCGGCGCCGCCCGGCCGGGCGGCGAAGGCCCCGGCGGGCCCGGCGGGCCCGGCGCTCAGCCGCCGGGTGACGACGGCCCCGGGCAGCCGGTCGAGGCCTCGAGCAAGGGAGGGGCGGACTCATGAGCCCTTCGGCGTACGTGACGCTGTCGATCATCCTGTTCGCCATCGGCGGCGTCGGCGTCCTGATCCGGCGCAACGCCATCATCATCTTCATGTGCATCGAGCTGATGCTGAACGCGGCCAACCTGGCGTTCGTGGCGTTCGCCCGCATGCACGGCAACCTGGATGGCCAGGTGATCGCGTTCTTCGTTATGGTGGTCGCCGCGGCGGAGGTCGTGGTGGGCCTGGCGATACTGATGGCGATCTTCCGGACCCGCAGGTCGACGTCGGTGGACGACGCCAGCCTGCTGAAGAACTAGAAGGGGTGGAGGGGTGAGCAGCTCGGCTGCTGGCGTGCACGCGATCGCCGCGACCATGACCACCGTGCCCGCCGTCGGCGTCCAGCGCTACGCGTGGCTGATGCTGGCGTTCCCGGTGTTCGGCGCGCTGGTGCTGATCTGCGGCGGCCGCCGCACCAACCGGTGGGGGCACCTGCTCGGCGTGGCGATGCCGATCGCGTCCCTGGTCTACGGCGTGATCGTCTTCTTCAACATGCTCAGCTACCCGGCGGCGGAGCGCAGCCGGGACGTGCACATGTACAGCTGGATCGCGGTGGCCGGCCTCCACGTGGACGTCGGCCTCCTGCTCGACCCGCTGTCGATAACGTTTGTGCTACTGATCACCGGCGTGGGCTCGCTCATCCACATCTACTCGATCGGCTACATGGCCCATGATCCGGGGCGTCGCCGGTTCTTCGGCTACATGAACCTGTTCGTCGCGTCGATGCTGCTGCTGGTGCTGGCCGACAACTACCTGGTCCTGTACGTCGGCTGGGAAGGCGTCGGCCTGGCGTCCTACCTGCTGATCGGGTTCTGGCAGTTCAAGCCGTCCGCGGCGGTGGCGGCCAAGAAGGCGTTCATCGTGAACCGGGTCGGCGACACCAGCCTCACGATCGCGATCTTCCTCATGTTCAGCACGTTCGGCACGGTCAACTTCACCGGCGTCTTCAACGGCGCGCACGCGGCGGGCAGCGGTGTGGACACCGCGCTCGGGCTGCTGCTCCTGCTCGGCGCGTGCGGCAAGTCCGCGCAGGTGCCGCTGCAATCCTGGCTGCTCGACGCCATGGAGGGCCCGACCCCGGTGTCGGCGCTGATCCACGCGGCCACCATGGTCACAGCGGGCGTCTACCTGCTCGTGCGGTCCAACCCGATCCTGGCCTACACGCCGACCGCGCGGCTGGCGATCACGGTCGTCGGCGCGGTCACGCTGCTCTTCGGGGCCATCATCGGCTGCGCCAAGGACGACATCAAGAAGTCCCTGGCCGGGTCCACCATGAGCCAGATCGGCTACATGATTCTCGCCGCCGGGCTCGGCAGCCCGATCGGGTACGCGTTCGCGATCGCGCACCTGGTCGCGCACGGCTTCTTCAAGGCCGACCTCTTCCTCGGCGCGGGCTCGGTCATGCATGGCATGAACGACGAGGTGAACATGCGCCGCTACGGGGGGCTGCGCAAGGTCATGCCGGTCACCTACGTCACCTTCATCGCTGGCTACCTGGCCATCATCGGAATCCCGCCGTTCTCCGGCTTCTTCACCAAGGACGGCATCGTCGAGTCGTGTTTTGACAAGGGCGGCACGTCGGGTGCCATCCTCGGCACGGCGGCGATCATCGGCGCGGCGATTACCGGGTTCTACATGACGCGAATGGTGCTGATGACGTTCCATGGCAGGCCCCGGTGGGAGCAGGAGGTTCCCGCGGAACGCCGCGAGACGCCGGAAGCCGGCACCCGGGGGTCCGCTCCGCATCCGCACGAGTCGCCGGCCGTGATGATCTGGCCGATCATCGTGCTCGCCATCGGCTCCGTCGTGGTGGGCGGCTTCCTAGTGATCAACAACCGGCTCGCGAACTTCCTCGCCCCGGTGATCGGGCAGGCACCCGCCATTCACGCGCTCCTCAACACCACGTCCATTGTCACGCTGGCGGTCGTGCTGCTGGGCGTGCTGGCCGCGTGGGCGATGTACGGGCGCGTCGAGGTGCCCGCGATCGCTCCGGCCGGCCGACTGCTCACCCGGGCCGCGCGCCGGGATCTCTACGGCGACGCGTTCAACGAATCGGTGCTGATGCGGCCGGGCCAGTGGCTGACCCGGCTGTCGGTGTACTTCGACAACCGCGGTATTGACGGCGCGGTCAACACCACCGCCGCGGCGGTGGGCGGGTCGTCCGGGCGGCTGCGCCGGATCCAGACCGGCTTCGTCCGCTCCTACGCCCTGTCGATGTTCTTCGGCGCCGCGCTGCTGGTCGCCGCCCTCCTCGCGGTGAGGCTGTAGACGACATGAACAGTGTTCCCTGGCTGACCATCGCCGGCGCGATCCCGCTCGCCGGGGCGATCCTGATCGCCGCGATCCCCGGCCTGCCGGCGAACGGCGCCGAAGCCGACCGCGCGGCCCGCGACCTGCTGTCCAAGCGGCTGGCCCTCGGCTTCTCCGTCCTCACGCTGATCTGGTTCATCGTGATGGCGGCCCAGTTCAAGCCGAGCGGCCCGGACTACCAGTTCACCCAGACCGTCTCGTGGATCCCGCAGTTCGGCGTGCACTACGCGGTCGGCGTGGACGGCATCGCGCTGGTCCTGATCGGCATGTCGCTGGTGCTCATGCCGGTCGTCATCCTGGCGTCCTGGCACGACGTCGAGGGTGGCGAGCGCAGCGTCAAGAGGTACTTCGCGCTGATGCTCGTGCTGGAGACGATGCTGATCGGCGTCTTCGCGGCGACTGACGTCTTTTTGTTCTACGTGTTCTTCGAGGCCATGCTCATCCCGATGTACTTCATGATCGGGAGTTACGGTGTCGGCAAGCGGCAGTACGCGGCGGTGAAGTTCCTGCTCTACAGCCTGGCCGGCGGTCTGCTCATGCTGGTCGCGGTCATCGCGCTGTACGTGTTCTCCTCGCGCAGCGCCGTTACCGGCCACCACGGTACGTTCCTGTTCAGCCAGCTGCTGCACGTCCCGATCGACCCGGCCGCGCAGAAGTGGCTGTTCCTCGGGTTCTTTGTCGCGTTCGCGATCAAGGCGCCGCTGTGGCCGTTCCACACCTGGCTGCCGGACGCCGCCGCGTCGGCGCAGCCCGGGGCCGCGGTGCTGCTGGTCGGCGTGCTGGACAAGGTCGGCACGTTCGGCATGATCCGGTACTGCCTGGAGCTGTTCCCGTCCGCGTCGAAATACTTCACGCCGCTGGTCCTCACGCTGGCGGTCATCGGCATCCTGTACGGTGCGGTCGTCGCCATCGGACAGCAGGACCTGAAGCGGCTGCTCGCCTACACCTCGGTCTCGCACTTCGGCTTCATCACCCTCGGCATCTTCGCGATGACGAGCCAGGGCCAGTCCGGGGCCACCCTGTACATGGTCAACCACGGGTTCTCCACCGGGGCGTTGTTCATTCTGGCCGGGTTCATGATCAGCCGGCGCGGCTCGGCCCGGATCGCGGACTACGGCGGGATGCAGAAGGTGGCTCCCGTGCTGGCCGGGCTGTTCCTGATCTCCGGCCTGTCCGGGCTGTCGCTGCCCGGCCTGTCCACGTTCGTGAGCGAGTTCCTGGTGCTGGTCGGGACGTTCAGCCGCTACAAGCTCCCGGCCATCCTCGCGAGCGTCGGCATCATCCTGGCCGCCATCTACATCCTGTGGATGTACCAGCGCACGATGAACGGCCCGACCACGCCGGAGGTCGAGGGCCTGCCGGACCTGAAGCCCCGGGAACTATGGGCGGTGGTACCGCTGGTCGCGCTGATCGTGGCCATGGGCATCTACCCCAAGCCGGTGCTCGACGTCATCAACCCGGCCGTGCACCAGACGATGGTCCAGGTACACATGACTGATCCCGTGCCGGCGCACCCGGCGACAGCGCAGAAGGGAACGGCACCGTGACCGGCTCCGTGGGCCTTGCGGGCCTCGTAGGGCACGCCGGTGTGCTCGCGGCATCGACGATCGCCTCCCCGCACATCGAGTACAGCCAGCTCGCACCGATGCTGGTCGTCTTCGGTGCGGCGCTCGCCGGCGTCCTGGTCGAGGCGTTCGCGCCGCGGCCGGCCCGCCGTGGCCTGCACCTTGTGCTGGCGCTCGGCGGCCTCGGTGCGGCGTTCATCCTGACCATCCTGATCGCCACGTCCGGCAGCATCTTCGCCGGTGGCGGCGCCGGGCACGTCGCGGCCATGGGCGCGGTGGCCGTGGACCGGCCCACCCTGTTCATCCAGGGCACGATCCTGGTGCTCGCCCTGGTCAGCGTGCTGATCATCGCGGACACCGCACACGGCCTGAGCCCGTTCGTCGCGCAGGCCGCCGCGGTGCCCGGCAGCGCCGAGGAACGCGAAGGGCTGCTGAGGGGCGTCACGCACACCGAGATCTACCCGCTCACCCTGTTCGCCATCGGCGGCATGCTGCTGTTCCCCGCGGCCAACGACCTGCTCACGATGTTCGTGGCCCTGGAGGTGCTGTCGCTACCGCTGTACCTGCTCTGCGGGCTCGCCCGGCGGCGCCGCCTGCTGTCGCAGGAAGCGGCGGTGAAGTACTTCCTGCTCGGCGCGTTCTCCTCGGCGATCTTCCTGTTCGGCATCGCGATGCTCTATGGGTTCGCGGGCTCGGTGCGACTGTCCGCCATCGCCGCGGCGGCCTCCACCAACACCGCCAACGAGACGCTGCTGCTGTCCGGGATGGCACTGCTCGGCGTGGGTTTGCTGTTCAAGATCGGGGCGGTGCCGTTCCAGGAGTGGAAGCCCGACGTGTACCAGGGCGCGCCCACTCCGATCACCGCCCTGATGGCGTCCTGCGTGGTGGTATCCGCGTTCGGCGCGCTGCTGCGCGTCTTCTACGTGGCGTTCGGCAACCTGACCTGGGACTGGCGCCCGGCGATGTGGGCCGTCGCGGTCCTCACCATGCTCGTCGGCGCGATCATCGCCATCACGCAGACCGACGTGAAGCGGATGCTGGCCTACTCCTCCATCGCGCACGCCGGCTATATCCTGACCGCGGTCATCGCCGCGAGCGCGCTCGGCCTGTCCAGCAGCCTGTTCTACCTGGTCACTTACGGGTTCAGCACGGTCGGGGCGTTCGCACTGATCACCCTGGTGCGGGACCCCGGCGGCGAGGCCCTGCACCTGTCCCGCTGGGCGGGGCTCGGCAAGAGATCACCGCTGGTGGCGGGCACGTTCGCGTTCTTCCTCCTGGCCTTCGCCGGTATTCCGCTGACCAGCGGATTTACTGGGAAGTTCGCCGTGTTCCAGGCGGCCGAGGCCGGCGGCGCGATCCCGCTGGTGATCGTCGGTGTGCTCAGCAGCGCGATCGCGGCGTTCTTCTACGTCCGCGTCATCGTGGTGATGTTCTTCAGCGACCCCCTGCCCGACGGCCCGGCCGTGGTCGTGCCCAGCGTGCTCACCGGCACCGCGGTGGCGGTTGGGGCCGCGGTCACGCTGTTCCTGGGCATCATCCCGGAGCCGGTCCTCAGCCTGGCGAACAATGCCGCGACCCACCTGTTCGTCCGCTGACGCAGGGCCATCGCGCCGCCGCCCGGGTCGGCCCCTGTGTGTCGGCGGCGGCCATAACGGGCATACTCGGAGGTCCCGGGCCGGATGTGCCGTGAATTGGAGCCTGCGTGACCAGTGCCGTACCAGTCGACTTCCCCGATACCGCCGTCGAGGCGGAGATCCTCGAGGGCCTCACGCACGTCGAGTCCGTCATCCGGGATACGGCGCGCACCGAGGAGTCCCTGCTTACCGAGGCCTCCCTGCACCTGGTCAACGCGGGCGGCAAGCGCTTCCGCGCGATGCTCGTGCTGCTCGCCGGGCAGTTCGGCGATCCGCGGGACCGCCGGCTGGTGCCGGCCGCGGCCGCCATCGAGCTGACCCACCTGGCCACGCTCTTCCACGACGACGTGATGGACGAGGCAGCGATCCGGCGGGGCCACCCGTCGGCCAACTCCCGCTGGGACAATACCGTCGCCATCCTGACCGGTGACTTCCTGTTCGCCCGGGCCTCACGCATCCTGGCCGACCTGGGCCCCGAGGCGATCCGGATCCAGACGGAGACCTTCGCCCGCCTGGTCAGCGGCCAGGTAGCGGAGACGATTGGCCCGCGCCCCGGCGAGGACCCGCTAGATCACTACTGGCGGGTGGTGATGGAGAAGACCGGATCGCTGATCGCCACGTCTGGACGGTTCGGAGCCATGTTCTCCGGGGCGCCGGACGAGATCGTCACGCGTATGGAACTGGCCTGCGAGGCGCTCGGGGTCGCGTTCCAGATCTCCGACGACATCCTCGACATCAGCAGCGAGACCGGGCAGTCGGGGAAGACCCCGGGGACCGATCTGCGCGAGGGGGTGCGGTCGCTGCCGGTCCTGCACGCCATGCGCTCGGTGGACCCGGCCGACGCGCGGCTGCACGCCCTGCTGGCCCGCGGGCCGCTGGCCGATGACGCCGAGCACGCCGAGGCGCTCGCGCTGCTGCGCGCGCATCCGGCGATGAAGGCCGCCCGCACGGACCTGATCGCCTGGACGGACAAGGCGCGCGAGCACGTCGTGGCCCTGCCGCCCGGGGCGGCCCGGGCCTCCTTCGAGACGCTTTGCGATTTCGTGGTCGAGCGCACCGGCTAAGGAAGTTTGATCCCTGCTGCAACGTTGTAATCCTTGCAAAACCAAGGAGGATGCAATGAGCTTGTTCGGGATGCGCGCGACGCAGATGGTGGACCCCAGCCGGGCCCTGCCGGGACGGACGGGGACCATGCCGGTAGCGGAGCGGCACACCGTCCTCGGGACCCCGCTGGCCCCCCCGTACCCAGCCGGGACCGAGATCGCCGAGTTCGCGCTCGGCTGCTTCTGGGGCGAGGAGCGGAAGTTCTGGCAGACTCCGGGCGTGGTGTCCACCTCCGTCGGTTACGAGGGCGGCTATACGCCGAACCCGGCCTACGAGGAGGTCTGCTCCGGGCGGACCGGCCACGCGGAGACCGTCCGGGTCGTCTTCGACCCCGCGAAGGTCTCCTACGCCACCCTGCTCAAGGTGTTCTGGGAGTCACACGACCCGACGCAGGGCATGCGCCAGGGCAACGACGTCGGTACCCAGTACCGTTCGGTGATCTTCTACCGCTCGCCCGCGCAGAAGGCGGCCGCGGAGGAGTCCCGCACGGTCTATGAGAAGAAGCTCGCCGAGGCGGGTTACGGCGCCGTCACCACCGAGATCGTCCCGGCTGGAGAGTTCTACTTCGCCGAGGACTATCACCAGCAGTACCTCGACAAGAATCCGTTCGGTTACTGCGGGGCCGGCGGCACGGGCGTGACCTGCCCGGTTGGCGTGGTCCGCGCCGACGGCTGAGGTCGGGCCGGCGTAAACCGGGGCGGCGGTCCGGATTTCCCTTCTCCGTCTTGTTCGGTGGGCGTGGCCAAGCTCGGCGCGTTCATGGGGGGTGTTCGTTCCCCCTTCTTCCAGTCCTGGCTGGGCCTGCGCGGCACGCTGGTGCTGACCGCTGGCGCATCCGTCAGCTAGCGGATCGTCCAGGTGTCGCCGCCAGCGAGCAGGGTGGCGAGGTCGCCCTCACCCTGCTTGGTCTGGGTCTCGCGCACCTGCTGCGCCATCAGCGCGTCGTAGGTGGGCCGCTCGACCTGGCGGAAGACCCCGATCGGCGTGTGCGCGACGGGCGCCGCGTCCAGCCGGGACAGCGCGAAGGCGTAGGACGGGTCGTCCTGGCGGGCGTCGTGCACGAGCAGCGATTCGCGGGCGCCGTCCGCGACATCCACGGCCTCGAGCCGGCCGTACCGGCCGGCCCGCAGGCCGAGCTGGCCGTCCGCGCCGAACCGGATCGGCTCACCGTCTTGCAGCCGGATTAGCTGACCGTCCCGCGACGAGGCGTCCTTCAGCGGCGCGAACGCGTCGTCATTGAAGATCGGGCAGTTCTGGTAGATCTCAATGAACGCGGCACCCCGGTGGTCGGTGGCGGCGCGCAGCACGCTGGTCAGGTGCTTGCGGTCCGAATCGATGCTGCGGGCCACGAAGGTGGCCTCGGCGCCCAGCGCCAGCGACACCGGGTTGAACGGGTTGTCCAGCGAGCCGAACGGCGTCGATTTGGTGATCTTCCCCTGCTCCGACGTCGGCGAGTACTGGCCCTTGGTCAGCCCGTAGATCCGGTTGTTGAACAGCAGGATCTTAATGTTGACGTTGCGGCGGAGCGCGTGGATCAGGTGGTTCCCGCCGATCGACAGCGCGTCCCCGTCACCAGTGATCACCCAGACGGACAGGTCCGGCCGGGACGAGGCCAGCCCGGTGGCGATCGCCGGGGCCCGGCCGTGGATCGAGTGCATCCCGTACGTGTCCATGTAGTACGGGAGCCGGGAAGAGCAGCCGATGCCGGAGACCACGACCACGTTCTCCCGCGGGACCTTCAGCTCGGGCAGGAACGCCTGGAACGCGGCCAGGATCGCGTAGTCCCCGCAGCCGGGGCACCAGCGCACCTCCTGGTCGGACTTGAAGTCCTTGGTGGCCAGCTTCTCCTGGGCCTTCGGCACCAGGGTGAGCGACTCGGGCCGGCGGGCTCCCGGCCCAGGTCCGTTCGGCTGGCCATTTCCGTTCAGCGGCCCCTGGCCGTTCGCGGGCCCGCTAGCGTTACCCAGCCGCGAGCCCTTCCCGGGCGTCTGTGCGGCCTCAGGCATTATCGATCACATCCTTGATCACGCCGGCCAGCTCGGCGGCGCCGAACGGCAGGCCCCGGACCCGGTTGTAGGAGATCACGTCGACCAGGTAGCGGCCACGCAGCAGCAGCGCGAGCTGGCCGAGGTTGATCTCGGGCACGAGCACCTTCTCGTAACGGCGCAGCACGTCGCCGAGGTTGCCGGGGAACGGGTTGAGGTGGCGCAGGTGCGCCTGGGCGATGGACTGGCCGGCCCGCCGAACGCGGCGGACCGCGTCACCGATCGAGCCGTAGGTGGACCCCCAGCCAAGGACGAGGACGCGGGCCTCGTCGCCCGGGTCGTCGACCTCCAGCGACGGGATGTCGGCGGCGATCCCGTCGATCTTGGCCTGGCGCAGCCGCACCATCAGGTCGTGGTTGTCCGGATCATAGGAGATGTCCCCGGTCACGTCGGCCTTCTCGATCCCGCCGATCCGGTGCTCCAGGCCCGGGGTGCCCGGGACGGCCCAGGGGCGGGCCAGCGTCTTCGGGTCCCGTTGGTACGGCTTGAAATCGATGCCACCGTCGGCGTCGCGCCAGTCGTCCGGGTCGGCGAAGGAGAACTCCTGCGTCAGGTCCGGCAGGGTGGTCACCTCCGGGATGAGCCAGGGCTCGGAGCCGTTGGCCAGGTAGCCGTCCGACAGCAGGATGACCGGGGTGCGATACTTGACCGCCAGCCGGGTGGCCTCGATCGCGACGGCGAAGCAGTCCGCCGGGCTGGACGGGGCGATCACGGGCAGCGGGGATTCGCTGTTGCGGCCATAGAGGGCCTGCAGCAGGTCGCCCTGCTCGGTCTTGGTCGGCATGCCCGTCGACGGGCCAGCCCGCTGGATGTCGCACACGATCAGCGGCAGCTCCAGCGAGACGCCCAGCCCGATCGTCTCCGCCTTGAGCAGGATGCCGGGCCCGGAGGTGGTGGTGACGCCCAGGGCACCGCCGAACGACGCGCCGAGCGCGGCGCCCACCCCGGCGATCTCGTCCTCAGCCTGGAACGTGCGGACGCCGAACCGCTTCTGCTTGGCCAGCTCGTGCAGGATGTCGGAGGCCGGCGTGATCGGGTAGGAGCCGAGGAACAGGGGCAGGCCGGACAGTTCGGCGCCGGCGATGAGGCCGTAGGCGAGAGCGGTGTTGCCGGTGATGTTGCGGTAGGTGCCCTTGCTGAGCGTGGCCGGCTTGACCTCGTATTTGACCGAGAAGGCCTCGGTCGTCTCACCGAAATTCCAGCCCGCGTGCAAGGCCGCGATGTTCGCCTTCATGATCTCCGGCTTGGTCGCGAACCTGGACCGGAGGAACTTCAGCGTGCCCTCCTGCGGCCGGTCGTACAGCCAGGACAGCAGGCCGAGGGCGAACATGTTCTTGGCCCGCTCGGCGTCCTTGCGCGTGACGTCGAAGTCTTCCAGCGCCTTGACCGTCATCGAGGTGATCGGCATCGCGTGCAGGTTATATTCGGACAGCGTGCCATCCTCGAGCGGATTGGCGTCGTAGCCCACCTTGGTGAGGTTCCGCTTGGTGAACTCGTCGGTGTTGACGATGAGGTCAGCGCCGTGTGGCAGGTCACGGAGGTTGGCCTTGAGCGCGGCCGGGTTCATCGCGACCAGTACGTTAGGCGCGTCGCCCGGGGTGAGGATGTCGTGGTCGGCAAAATGAACCTGGAAGCTCGAAACGCCGGGCAGCGTCCCGGCGGGGGCGCGGATCTCAGCCGGGAAGTTCGGCAGGGTCGAAAGGTCGTTACCGAAGACAGCCGTCTCCTGAGTGAACCTGTCGCCGGTTAGCTGCATGCCGTCGCCGGAGTCCCCTGCGAAACGGATGATGACACGATCAAGCTGCTGGACCTGTTTGGTCACAGTGAGGGACCTCCTCCGCACGCCGCAGCCGGGCGCTCCTCGGCGCCACCACACGGTCGGGGCGTGAGTTCGGACGGGAAACAATTTTACGCTTGAAGGATGACCGCTGCGGGCAGCTAGCTGCGGCGTTAGCAATCTGTCGGTCTTCCCCGGGGTCGAGGATACGCGCACCGCGCGAGGCCGGGACATCCTCGCGTGACACCCACGTCACCTGCCCGTCGCATTCGGGTACATGCGCGGCGACCGCCATGGGCCGGAGGCTTGCGAAGGCCGCGGTAGCGGGCCTGGGGTTTCCCGGGATGCGGGCCCTGGCGGATCGCTGGACGGGCCGGAGCAGCGCGCTCAGCGGCTTGGTTACGTCTCACTAACGGGCACTTCTGCTCGCCGACGCTGGTATGCGTTGGACGCTGCACTTGGCGATGTGCCCGCCCTGTGCCCTCCTGAGCCAGTTAGCAGACAAAGGCCCAGTTGGAAGCGCTGTCGGCTGGGCGTTTCAGCGGTAGTTGGTGAACTGCAGGGCGAAGTCGAACTCCTTGCCCTTGAGCAGGGTGATGACCGTCTGCAGGTCGTCCTTCTTCTTGGACGAGACCCGGAGCTCATCGCCCTGGACCTGGGCCCGGATTCCCTTCGGCCCCTCGTCCCGGACGATCTTCGCGATCTTCTTGGCGTCGTCCTGGGTGATGCCTTCCTTCAGGCTGATCGCCAGCCGGTACTCCTTGCCGGACAGCCTCGGGTCGCTGGTGTCCAGCACCTTGAGCGAGACACCGCGCTTGACCAGTTTGTCCCTGAACACGTCGAGAACTGCCTTGGCGCGCTCCTCGCTGTTGGCGCGGATCTCCACGGCGTGGTCGCCGGACCAGGCGATCGAGGCGCCCACGTTGCGGAAGTCGAACCGCGTGCCGATCTCCTTGCCGGCCTGATTCAGCGCGTTGTCGACCTCCTGCCGGTCAAGCTTGGACACAATGTCGAACGAGGACTCTGCGGGCATGGCACAAGGCTAGACGGCGTCGCGGCGTGGGGTCACACGAAGGCGCGCCGGGGCCCGGGCTTCGTCGTACGGTTCGCGGCCCGGGCCCTGCGTTCCCCGTCCGAGTTCGCGCCCGGCGCATCGTCCGCTATTCTTCTCTGTGCCGCCGGGCACACGGCGGCTCCAGGCAGGTTGCCCGAGCGGCCAAAGGGAGCGGTCTGTAAAACCGTCGGCTTCGCCTTCGGTGGTTCGAATCCACCACCTGCCACCACCTGCGACAACGGCCCGCTAGCTGCGGATTTGCGGCTATGCGGGCCGTTCTTCTATGTCCCGCCGTGTGTCACCTTGGGTCGCTGGGGACCGTTGTGTTGCGGGGCCACGGACATATAGCGGACGGGCGTCCGTGCCGCCAGGACGGTCGGCGTGCACCGTCGGCTTTTCCACGGACAGCCACGGACGGGCCCCGCTGGTGGCCGTGTTCCGGCTTGACGTGCGCTGCTGAGTCGAGCCTGCATGCCCGCGTCCGTCCGCGATTCCGCCTGCTTCCTGCGGTGTGGGCGGGAGCCTATGGTTGCGCGTCGAATTCCTCGCGCAGAATGGAGTGGACCACCGAGTCCCGCCATGCCCCGCGCGTGTACAGGTGCCCCCGGATGGTGCCTTCCTCAATCATCCCGGCGGCCCGCATGGTGCGAGCCGATGCCTGGTTAAGGGGGCTGCGCGCGCCCCAGATCCGGTGCAGGCCCAGTTCGCCGAAGCCGAGGCGCTGCAGGAGGCGGACCGTCTCCAGCCCCTTACCCTGGCCCCACTGGTCCGGGCGGAGCGCGAAGCCGATGGTGGCGCTGTCGTACTCGCCCGTCGCCAGCCGCGCGGCCCCGATCAATTCCTCGTCTTTGTCGGCGACCGCGAGTATGTACTCGGTCCTGGTATCGGCAGATGCGGACCGGATCGCGGCACTGATGATCGCGGTGACCTGCTCTAGGCTGCGTGGCTCGAAGCTGAGGTGCCGGGTCGCCTCGTCGTTGCCGTAGACCTTATGCAGCGCGTCCGCGTCCGCCTCTTTTAGCTCGCGCAGCATCACCGCGGTGCCTGTGATGAGAGCTGGGTACATGCTTGCGTGCGTGCTAGCGCGGCAGTGCCGCGGCGGGGGTGCGGCAGTAGGCTTCGATTTCTTCCTGGATGTCGCGGGCGAGCGGCGTGTCCGCGGCTTGGGTGGTGACGGCGCGGTGTACGTCCAAGACGCTGGTGACGACGCCATGAATCCGCAGCGCCACCGGCAGGTGCAGAACTGGCTGCACGGCTTCGCGGGCTCCCTCGAGGTTGCCCGTGCGGATGCGCGCGATGGCCAGGGCGGTCCGGGAGCCTGCTTCGTCACCGAAGGACTTCTCATCGGTGGATGCCTGCTCGTAGGCGGCTACCGCGTCGGCGGCGAAGGTCTCGGTCTCCTCGCGCAGGCCGGATTCGTCATGCTCGGGCAGGGCGGCTCCTGCGTCACTGGCGTAGTAGAGCTGCCGGGGGTTGGAGAAGTAGCACATGCCGCCGATCTCGTCCAGGTCGTTGCGGTTGAGCTGTTCGCGCAGTTCCGACGCGCGGGCGATGGCCTGTCGGCTGGCTGTGCCGTTGCCGAGACGTGCCCAGGCGCGGGCTTCAAGGCTGGCCAGCCAGACGGTGACCGATCCTGTGGTTCCGGGGAGCTGCTGGCCGAGCTGGGCATACTCCAGGGACTCGCGGGGGCGCAGCGCCCAGTAGGTGATCAGGGACTGCAGCCCGCGCACCCAGGCGGCAAGCGAGGTGTGCTCGGCGTTGTTGGCGCACAGCAGGGCGGTGCGGGCATGGGTCATCGCCGTGCCGGGATCCCGCAGGTCGTGTGATGCCTTCGACAGCATCCCGGAGGCAAGGCCGCCGATGACGTACAGGTCGCGGGACTCACGGGGACGCTGGCGGCCTTCCAAGAGCGAGAACACAATGTCCTGGAGAGAGACGATATCGCCAGTTATGGCCGACAGTGGCTGCTGCGGATAGGCGATCGCGAGACGGCTCGTCTCGGCCCACAATTGCTCGAGCGATTCACCGCCGATGTTGCTCGAACCTGCGGTGGCGCTGAAGCGCATTGCCCGGCGTGCTGCCATGGCAAGTGTCCTTTCCGGATCAGACGGGGCGGAATCCTCTGTCATTCCGGGATCACCGGGGATCAGCGTCCCTGGCGCCCAGATCACGCTCTGCGTCGGCGTTCTTACCGCCGGGCGAGGATCGTCCTGCCCGAGTATGAGTGGTGTGTCCTGAGATGAGCGATCGACCGGTGCCAGAAGCTGCTGGACCGGGTAGCCGAACATGTCCTCAAGAATCCGGCACGCGTCAGGGTGAGGCAGGGTCCGCAGCTTGCCGGCATACCAGCGCTCGAACTGGCGGGCCGAGACCGACATCTTCGCCAGCTCTTCTTCACCTTCCTCATCGGCGAGCTTCCCGGCCGCGCGCTGGAACTGCACCGCGAACGTCTCGTATCGCTGCCAGTGCCTGGCAGTGATCAGAGTCCGCAAGAGCGTGGGCTCGCCCGGCATCGCATCCTCCCTGGCTCGCGCCTGAATCCAGCGTAAGCCGGCATGCTGCCGGGGAATCGCCCCAATCGCGGGCCGGTGGTCAAAAGGCGGTACCCGCGACGGCAGTTATGTCACCACGCCGCGTCAGGCGGCACCGCTAGTGACGGGAGCGGTGCGTGTCCGCGTGATAGCAGGCTGGGCAGATCACGGTGACGGGACAGGAGAAAGATGCGCGATGAGTGTCAGTGAACCATCCGGTGACATTAAGGCCGAAAGACCCAACGCGGCGCGGATCTACGATTACCTGCTCGGCGGAAAGGACTACAACGAGGCTGATCGCCAGGCCGCCGAGAGGCTTCTGGAGCTGGTCCCCGACGCCAGCGTGGCCTGCTATGACAACCGGCGATTCCTCGGCCGCGCCGTCCGCTACCTCGTCGGGGGCGCCCGCCCGCCCGTACGCCAGATCGTGGACATCGGGAGTGGGCTGCCGACTCTCGGCCAGGTCCACTCTGTCGCGCATCTGGTCGCGCGGGGCACCAAGGTTGTCTACGTCGATTACGACCCCGAAGTCCTGGGCCAGTCGCGCTGACTGCTCACCAACAAGCGAGCCGTTGCCATTATCTGCCGGGATCTGCGCCAGCCCGAGGAGATACTGAACGATCCCCAGCTTCTGTCGCTTATTGCCTTTACTCAGCCGTCGCGATTCTTCTCGTCGCTATTTGCATTTCATTCCAGACAGTGAGCATCCGCATCAGATCGTGTACAAGCTGAAGCGGGCCATGGCCCCAGGCAGCTACCTGACCATCTCTCACGTCACCGGGCACAACGCGGCCCCGGACATGACCGCCGGGGTGGAACAACTGTACGAGGGCGCCACAGTGCCAAGCCCCCCGGACTCGCTCTGAAATCTTGCGATTCCTTCGATGGGCTGGAGATGGTCACGCCCGGACTTGTCAATGTATCGGAGTGGCGTAATGATTTCATGCCGGAGCAGCCGGGCCGCACAATTTTCTATGCGGGCGTAGGGCGTAAATCATAAGTGATGCTATTCCTAAATTCATTAAGAAAGTATCTTCAGGAGTCTTGATATGAGCCAGGTCAATGCCTGGGTCCGCGACTTGTGGACCGAGGCCATCATTATGCCTGAGCCGGACGTCGGCGGCCCGATCGCCGCCCCAGTCAGCATGGCCGGTTCGGTGATTTCAGCATGGCCGGTTCGGTGATTGAGGACATCACCAGGGCGACGCCGTACCGCGCCCCGGTACGGCGAGACAGCCGGCTCATGGCTGAGGAGCTGATCATGATCGCTGGCCGGGTACCGCATCATGGGCCGGTTCGTCCTGAGTGCCCGGTGGAGTGCCTGCTGACGGTGCTGTCGCGGATGAGCTTTAATCCGCTGGCCCGTGCCCACGACGCGCCGTTTGATGAACCGCGCACGGTCGATGACGTCATGAACCTGTACGCCCGCCGCCAGCTCCGCACCGTCCAGGGACTGGGGCCGCGCCGCATCTCTGAGATCGAGGCCGCCCTGGTCCTTGCCGGGCTGAACCTCACGCAGCACCCGCAGCAGCCCGCGCACTTGCGCCCGACAGCTGATGACTGACCGGGTCGGCTGATGGTCGGGACGCAAGTAAGGGACGCGATCATGGACGACACGACAGGCACCGGACGGCAGCACGCCGACGACAACCCTCATCGTGCCGCACGACCAGCGTGGCCCGGCCAGCACCGGCCTCCGGCCACCGCGGCGGACGTGACGCGGTTGGCGCCGTTCGCGGCGCAGTGGCCGCTGCGGAGCTTTCTGGAACTCGGCGCACTGCCCAGCGCGGTGCCGTGCGCCCGGCTGCACGCCCGCCAGGTGCTGTGGGAATGGGGCCTGACGGCGTGCAGTGACAGCACTGAATTGCTGGTCAGCGAGCTGGTCACCAATGCGATGCAGATATCCCGGGTGACCGCGCAAGACGATCCGGTCCGGCTGTGGCTGGTGTCGGACAGGCAGCAGGTCGTGATCTTCGTCTGGGACGCCAGCCCGTTGCCACCAGCCCCCGCCGACGCCGGTGAGGACGCTGAAAGCGGCCGGGGGTTGCTCATCGTCGAGGCGGCCAGCGAACGGTGGGGGTGGGACTTCCCACCCGCACTGGGCGGAAAAGTCGTCTGGGCGCAGACCAGCACGAAATGAGCAGGAGCAAGCCATGCGCATCGCGCGTACATCTCGGTACCGCTGGCTGCCGACACGGATCGATGACTTCGGCAAGTGGCAGACAGGGCTGCTTGAAGAGTCAGCACGACGACTGGGCGTAGTCCTGGCTCCCGGCGGGCGGGTGCACCGCTGGGGTTTTGTCGGATCTCCGGTTGAGTTCCGCGGCCAGCGGGCGTGGCTGCGGGTGAGCCCGTTCTTTGAGCACGAGATGAGCGGGAAGGCGTGGCGGGGCACCGCCGAGGCCGCCGCGATCGAGGGGGTGAGCAAACCGGCGCTGCTGCACAGGATCGAGTGGCAGGCCGAGGGGCCGGTGCCGGTCCCGGTCAGCGCCGAAGTCCTCACCCTGGTCACCGATCAGCCCGCGTCCCGGGAGCGGTTCTTGCGGACAGCCCCGGACCTGCCGGCGGACTGGTTCGCCGACCTGGCCGCGTCGCTGGCGGCGTTGCGCGCCTACCCCACCGATCGCCGGTTCCCGGTCCACGACGCCGAAGAGTACGGCTACCTGCTCAGCGCGACCCACGGTCGGCCGGTCCCCGCCAGCTGCGTTCCTGTTTTCGGCACCGAGCACATTGACCTGAATTGGGAGAACATCACCGCCCCGCGGTTTTGCATCCTCGACATGGAGCACTGGTGCGTGGCCGTCACCGGCTACGGCGCCGCCTACCTGTACCTGACCGCACTCGAAGTCCCAGCCGTGGCCGCCCGGGTCTACGAGGCGCTCGCGGACGTGCTGGACACCCCGACCGGCCGGTATGCCCAGCTGGTCGCCGCCGCGCTCGTCATCAGGAACCTGACCCGGCTGCCTGACCCGGGTGGCCTGGCCGCCCGGCTTCACGCCTACACCGGCACGCTGCTCGCCTGACCCGCCACCCCCTCGCATCTGGAGGCGTCCGTGACCCATCAGCTCATTGCCAGCCCATATCCCGAAGGGCATGTGGTCGTCCGGCCGGGCTGTGACGGCGCGGTCCGGATCGGGGCCGCCCGGTACGCCGAACTGCGCGACGCGCCTCCTAACGCCCCGATCCCCGGCTGGCTCACCGAGCCGGTCCGGGTCGGCTGGGGCACAGACCTGACAGGCCGCCTGATCGGAGACACGATCCTGGTCCGGCCCGAGACCGGCTACGGGTACGCCCGTGCCAGCTATGAGCTGAACCTGGGCTGCAATTACGACTGCGAGCACTGCTACCTGGGCGATAAGCGGTTTGCGGGCCTGAACTGGCCCGGCCGGGAGCGGCTCCTGCAGGTGATGGCCGAGGCGGGGGTGCTGTGGCTGCAGCTGACTGGCGGGGAGCCGCTGATCGACCCGCTGTTCGCCCAGACTCACGCTGCCGCGTGGGACATGGGCATGATGATCATGATCTCGTCCAACGGATCGCGGCTCGACCAGCCGCGGACGCTGGAGCTGCTGACGACGCGCCGACCGTACCAGCTGGCACTGAGCCTGTACGGGGCCACGGAAGAGTCGTATGACGGCATGACACGGCGGCGGGGCTCGTTCCGCCGATTCATGCATGGGCTCGCCGCCGCCCACGAAGCGCAGCTGCCAATGCGGATCAACATTGTCGTCTCCAACCGCAACGCCCACGAAATCCCGCAGATGAAGGCCATCGCCAGCCGCTACGGCATCCCCTGTTTCGAGTTCACCAACATCAGCCCCACTATCCATGGCGGTGGTGAGGTGCTGCCCAGCCAGGCGCGCGAAGTGCTCCGCACCCGCGCGCCGTATACCGGCTGCAACGCCGGGATCAACCACTTCCACGCCGACCCGCACGGCAAAGCGTCCATCTGCAAGATCGGCCGCGACCCTCAGGTCGACCTGATCACCGAAGGCGCCGATGGCCTACGCCGGCTCGCGGCCGCCGCTGACGCGCTCGTGACCCGCCACGGCGGCTGCTCCGGCTGCACGCTGCAGAAGACGTGCGGGACCTGCATGCCGCTGGCCAGCCTGTACCGGCAGGCCCAGGCCCCGCTGGAGGTGTTCTGCCAGCACGGAAGGAGGTGAAAAGAGCTGTCCCACGGTCCGCGGAAGGAGGTGAACCTTTCATGACCGCAGTTGCCATCGAACTGCTCAGCCGCCCGCCCGAGGCGCCGAGCGTCCCGTCGGCCGGCACGCCGGCCGTTCTCGCGCCGGATGCCGTCGAGTTCGTCGCCGACACCGATAGCCTGCTCGCGATGTGCTCGTGCAGCGCGAGCAGCAGCCAGCCCTACTGAGGGGCTAAGCACCCTGCATGGCCTGATGGGGGGCCCGGCAGCGCGCCGGGTTCCCCTTGGGGCGCAAGGTGAGGAGCATCGTGGAACAGCGCATCGCCTGGAAGGACCTGCCTGCGTCGCTGAAGCAGGCCATCCAGGCCCGCACCGGGCCCATCACGGCTGTTCGCATCGCGACCGCCGGGCAGAACTCGCCGCTGGCCGCGATCATCGACGCGCGCGACGGCATGGTGTTCGTCAAGGGCCTGCCGTCCGGGCATCGCCGGGTCATCACCCAGGCGCGTGAGGCCGCGGTGGCCCCGCTGGTGGCCGGGATCTCCCCCGCCCTGCTGTGGCACTTCGACGAGGCCGGATGGAACATCCTGGGCTATGAGTATGCACCTGGCCGCCACGCCGACTACACTCCAGGCTCACCCGATCTGGACCGGCTGGTCCAGCTTATGGACGCACTGAGCGCCATCAAGGTCCCCGATGATGCCGGGACGTTCAAGCGGGCCGAGGACCGCTGGACGCCCTACCTCGATGACCCGCAGGCGGCCTCGGTGTTCGCCGGACCGGTCCTGACGCACTCGGACTGGACCCCGGACAACGTGCTGATCTCACCGGGCCGCGCCTGGCTGATCGACTGGGCCTGGCCCACCCTCGGCGCAGCCTGGACCGACCCGGCCTGTTGGATACTGCGGCTCATGGCCTCAGGTGGCCACACCGCCGCTGAGGCCGAACGGCAAGCATGCCGCCTCCCGGCCTTCCGCGACGCCGACCCCGCGCACATCGCCCTGTTCGCCGCCGCCAATGACCGGCTCTGGAGCGAGATCGCTCGCTCCAGCACCACCGCCTGGACGGCGAAGATGGCCCACGCCGCGCACGCCTGGTCTGCCTACCGCCAGCGCTGAGACGGTCGGCAGGCTCCTGATCCTTACCTTTCTCGTGCTCGCGCCATGCGGCGCGGGAAGATCCCTCCGGGTCCCCGAAGCGGGAACCGGGAACGGTTTCCTGGGGGGGGGCACCGTTGAGCCGGGTCCGCGAACCTGCGGCCTTTCCGATCCGTTTGCTAATCCGTATTCCGGTAGGGTCTCCTGCTGAGACGGGAAACCCCTGCCGGCGGCGGACGCGCAGGACGTGGCGGAAATAAACCTTCCGGTGAACTCCCCGACTGTATTGGGGTATGCCCCTAAAACATTTTATGTATGGCGGGCCAGGCATGCGTGACGTACGTTTAATTTTTGTCTCCTGTCCGTGGCCCGGTACCCCTGCAGTGACAGGTACTCACCTCGCCCGTGTCCGCAGCCTCGTGCTGGCAGGCCCGAGCCCGGAGCCTCGTGCCTGCCCTGGCCCGGCGAGGGCGTGCGGCTAGGTGAGGGCAGGCGCGCGAGGCGCTGGCGGGCGGCGCGGGAAGGCGCGGGAAGGCGCGGGAAAGGCGGCCGGCGGCGGCGGAAAGGCGCGAGGGCGAACAGTTATTTTGCCCGTGGCCGTGAGTGACGAATTGCGCGGAAATTGGCGAAGAAACGCGTGAATTCGAGGCGGAAAAGCGTTGACTGCCTCGGGAAGGCTAGATAGCGTCGTGGCGTACCCGGAAATTCCGAGGAAAATCCCCCGGCAATTAGAATTGTCGCGGAGCCGCTTGACTTCACGTCCGGACCAGAGCAATTGTCGTCCAGAAACACCGGCGCAGACAAATGAAAACGGGAATTGCGCCGGAGAATAAGAACGGAGCCACGGCATGGCACGCACCAGCACCCCCGCCCGCGGCGCGGCCCGCAGCGCCGCCGACACCGCGACGGACCCGGCCCCCGCGCCCGTTGCCCCGGCGGCCGGCGACAGCCGCGCAGCGGCGGTCCTGGCCGTTCTGTCGGCCGAACCCGGGGGGCGGCCGTCGCGGTCATCGCGGGGCACGCCGGCACCAGCACAGCCGCCACCCGCCAGGCCCTGCTCGCGCACGAGAAGGCCGGCACCGCCACCCGCATCAAGGGCAGCCGGCCCGGCCTCGCCGACTCCTGGAAGCCCGCCGCCGCGGCAGCAGCCCCGGGCGGCGAGGCCCCGCCCGCCGACGCCCCCGCCTTCGGCGGCACCGCCGAAGGCGGGGAAGCGGAAGCCGGCACCGCGCCGGAGCCGGACCCGGTGGTCACCGCCGAGGCCGCCGGGAACGTCCTGGCCATCGCCCAGGCCGCCGACCAGGCCAGGAAAGCCCTCGCAGCCGGGGACCTGGACGCCGCCCTGGCCGCCCTGGACGCCGCCCGGGACCAGGCCGCCTGCGGGCGGCGGGTGATCAGGGCCGCCGTCAGCGGCCGGCACGCCTCCGCCGCCCGGCCCGGCGCACTCCGCGACCTGGTCGAGGAGCACCTGCGCACGTTCCCCGACACCGCCTTCACCCCGCACCAGGTCGGCAAGGTGCTCACCCGCTCGGCCGGCACGGTCGCCAACGCCCTGGACAAGCTCACCGCTCTCGGCACCGCGCAGATGGTCACCGACAAGCCCCGCAGCTACCGGCTCGCCCCCGCCGCCCCCGCACCCGCCCCGGACACCGCCGGCGACCCCGGCACCAGCGCGGAGACCGCGCCCAGCGCCGCGTAACGCGCGGCACACGCCAGCGCGCGGCCGGGACGGCAACGGAACGCCGCCCCGGCCGCGCCGTCTGCACGTGTGCCTGCCGTGGACCCGGGATGTACCTGCGCCCGGCCGCCCTGCGGTGGGCCTGACCCCTTCCCGCCGCGCCGCCCGCCCGCCGTTTCCGGCCAGGTATATCAGGGGGCTGACCTGCGTCGTTCCCCGCCAGGGACACAGCAGGTACACGCGAGGGACAAGAAGGACCGCCGGAGGTCCATCGAACCCCTGCAACGACCGCGTAGCTCCGCCCCGCCAGCAGCTGTTTCCCGGGAGCGCGTGAAAAAAGGCCCTCAAAACCCGATTTCTTTAGTGAAAGGAAAAGCAGCGACAGACGGGACTAACCAGCCCCATGTCAGATCCTTCAGCCAGCATGACGCGGTGCCTGCGGGCAGGCGCGCCCGTATCGGGCTGCCCGCCGGTCGCGGGTGCTTGCGCGACGGTGGCGCGCACCTTCGCGGTGCGCGCCACCGTGCCCGCTTCGCGGTACCCGCCCGGTGGCCGGCCCTGCCCAAGGGCCGCCCCTTGGCGGGGCGGGTACCGGCCCGTACCGGCGCGTGGCTGCGGGCCGGGTATGAAGCCCGCCCGCGCGCCAGGCCGGGCCGACTTGACGTGGCGGCCGGAGTGGAGGGTGGATGCCTGCGGTCCCGGGCGGCAGGCCAGCGCGCCTCGCCGGCCGGCAACCGGGCCGGCCGCCTCCATTCCCGGCAACGGCGGGGCTGCGCCGCCGGTCACCGCCCGGAACCCCACGCCCGGCCCTGCCGTCCTTCCCCTCCGGCAGGGCCGGGCCGTCCGACAGCCCCCGCCCAGCCGCACGGGCCGCCCGTGTGGCCCTTGTTCTTTCCTCGTTTCCCCGCAGTCCCGCGCTGCCGTCCGCTGCCGCCGGCCGGGCGGGGGCCGGACTTGACGCGGCGGGTGGAGCGGAGCGTCCGTCGACCCGGACCCACGGACGGGCCGCGCCCGGGAACGCGCACCGCTCCCGGCCGGCCCTCCGCCGCCCCGGCGGACGAACCCGGTACCCCGGACGACCCGCTGCTGACGATCTATGAGGTGATCGCCGAGCTGCGGGTGTCCCGGGCCGCGTTCTACCGCTGGCGCAGGCAGGGAGCCGGCCCGGCAGTCATGCGGCTGCCCGGCGGCGGCGTCCGGGTCCGGCGCAGCGCGCTGACCGCGTGGCTGCGCCGCCTGGAAGACAGCACGTCACAAGGACAGGAGCAAGGAGCAGATGGACAGTTACGACGTCAGGTTCTGGGACACCAGGAAGCTCGGCAGCGGCAGCGGCAGCGCGGCACGGTTCCGGGTCCGCTGGGCGGTCGACGGCCGCGAGCACTGCAAGTCGTTCAAGGCCCGCCCCCTCGCGGACGGGTTCTTGACCGGCCTGAAGGACGCGGTCCGTGACCGGCGGCCCTTCAACCCCTGGACCGGCCTGCCCGGTGCCGAGACCACGGAAGGGGAGATGATCACCTGGTACGCGCACGCCCGCGCCTATGCCGAGGCCAAGTGGGGCAACCTGGCCCCGGTCTCGCGCCGCTCAGTCGCCGAGGCCCTGGTCACCGTCACCATCGCGCTCGCGAGCAAGGAGCCGGGCGCGCCCGAGCCGAGGGTGCTGCGGCAAGCGCTGTTCTCCTGGGCGTTCAACCCCGCCACCCGCGATCTCGACTCGCCGGAGAAGATCGCCGCCGCCCTCGACTGGGCCGAACGCGCCTCCCTGCCCGTCGCCGAGCTGGAGGACACCACCACGGTCCGGCTGGCCCTGGCCGCCTGCGCCAAGACCCTGACCGGGAAGGCGGCGGCCGGGGCGACGCAGCGGCGCAAGCGGTCGGTGTTCTACAACGCCCTCGGCTACGCCGTCGAACAAGGCCACCTCACATCCAACCCGGTCGACCGCATCCAGTGGACCACCCCGGCCGTCGCCCAGAGCGTCGACCGGCGGGTCGTGGTCAGCCCTGCGCAGGCCCGCAGCCTGCTCGCCGCCGTCCGGGCACTGAGCGGCCGGGGGCAGCACCTGGAAGCCTTCTTCGCCTGCCTGTACTACGCGGCACTGCGGCCCTCGGAGGCGGTCATACTCCGCGAGAGCGACCTGCACCTGCCGAGGAAAGGCTGGGGCCGGATCGACCTCGCCGCCTCCGCGTCACGAGCAGGCACGGCCTGGACCGATCACGGCACCGCCCGCGAGGAACGCGGCCTGAAGCACCGCGCCGCGCACGAGACCCGCACCATCCCCATCCCGCCCGAACTCGTTAGGCTGCTGCGCGCCCACATCAAGCGGTACGGCACCACCCCCGACGGGCGGATCTTCCAGACCGCCCGGGGCGGCATCCTCCAGGACTCCGGCTACAACGAGGTCTGGGCCGAGGCCCGCAAGCAGGCCCTCACCCCCGCCCAGCAGCGCTCCCCGCTCGGCCGGCGCCCCTACGACCTGCGCCACGCCGCCGTATCACTCTGGCTGAACTCCGGGGTGCCCGCCACCGAGGTCGCCCGCCGCGCCGGGCACGGCGTCGCCGTCCTGCTCAAAATCTACGCCCACTGCATTGACGGCCAGGCTGATGCCGCCAACCAGCGCATCACCGACGCGCTCGACACTCCAGACGCTGAGCCAGACGACGAGGAAGGAGACGATACCGAGCAGGCATCCTGAGTAGGGCAGCTGCGGAACTGCATGCCGGGAGAGGCGCCTCCGGCATGCGCCCAGAGGAACCCGTCAGTAGCGGCCCCCGAGGCGGCGCAGAGCCCACGGCCAGCGCCGTACCTTCCACCGGTGAACCAGCTTCCACTAAGCTCCGCAGCGTGATCACGGGTGAACTACGTAGCAAGATCGACCGGCTGTGGGACGCGTTCTGGTCTGGAGGCATCTCCAACCCGCTCGAGGTGATCGAGCAGATCACCTACCTCATGTTCATCAAGCGCCTTGACGACCTGCAGACGCTCAAGGAGAACAAGGCGAACCGCACCGGCAAGCCGATCGAGAACCCGGTCTACACCCAGAACGATCCCCTGGAACTGCGCTGGTCGGTGTTCACCGAGATGTCGCCAGAGGACATGTACCAGGTCGTCGCCGACGGTGTATTCCCTTGGTTGCGGCGACTGGGCGGAGAGGGCTCGACGTACTCGCACCACATGAAGGACGCCCGGTTCACCATTCCCACGCCGAACCTGCTCACCAAGGCCGTGGACACCCTGGACGATTTGCCGCTCGATCGCGGCGATACCAAGGGTGACCTGTATGAGTACATGCTCAGCAAGATCGCCACGGCCGGACACAACGGCCAGTTCCGTACGCCCCGCCACATCATCCAGCTCATGGTCGAGATGATGAACCCCGGACCGCGCGACGAGATCTGCGACCCGGCATGCGGGACAGCCGGGTTCCTGGTCGCCGCAGCAGAGTATGTCCAGCGTGAACACGCGAGCGCCCTGCTGGAGCATGCCCAGCAGGAGCACTTCCACAACAGCATGTTTCACGGCTTTGACTTTGACAGCACCATGCTCCGTATCGCTAGCATGAACATGCTGCTGCACGGCATCGACGAGCCAGACATCCGCTACCGCGACTCACTCGCCCAGAGCGCAGCCGACGACGCTGCGCGCTACTCCCTCATCCTCGCCAATCCGCCGTTCGCGGGAAGTCTTGATTACGAGACCACTGCAGCGGAACTGTTGCGGGTCGTCAAGACTAAGAAGACCGAACTGCTGTTTCTCGCGTTGTTCTTGCGGTTGCTCGAGTCAGGTGGCCGCGCCGCCGTCATCGTCCCAGACGGCGTGCTGTTCGGCTCGACCAAGGCTCACGTCGCACTGCGCAAGGAAATGGTGGAATACCAGAAGCTGGACGCGATCGTTAAGCTCCCCAGCGGTGTCTTCAAGCCGTACGCCGGCGTATCTACCGCGATCGTCTTTTTCACCAAGACCGAAGCAGGCGGTACCGACAACGTATGGTTTTATGACGTCACCGCCGATGGCTTTAGCCTTGACGACAAGCGAACTCTGCTGCTTCTGGAGGACAAGCTCGGAGCCCGCCCGTCCGAGACATTGACTGAGGCGGACCACGCCAAGAACAATCTTCCCGATGTCTTGGCCCGCTGGGCCCGCCGAAACGGCAGCGAGATCAGCCGCGCCCGAACCGAGCAAAGCTTCTGCGTCCCTAAGGCCGAAATCGTTGCACAGAACTACGACCTCAGCCTCAACCGCTACAAGGAGACGGTCCGCGAGGAGGTGGAGTACCGCTCACCGCTCGACATCATCGCCGACTTGGAACGCCTCGAATCCGAGATCCAGTCAGGCATCTCTGACCGGAAAATAACCCCAGCCAGGGCGCGGCAGCGAACCCCGGCAAGTGATGGCCGGGGATGCGGGGTGTGCCCGGGATCGGTGATCGGCGGTCAGGCGTAGCGGTCAGGCTGCCTGGGCGAGGGTGACGGTGAAGCCGAGTGCTTCGAGCTGCCGGACGTGGTTGCGGGTCTTTTTGTCTTTGTCGGTGCGGCTGGCGTAGTAGGCGGCGCCGAGTTCGTGGAAGGTGGCGGCCGGGCCGGCGAGCAGGTGCCAGATGATCACCAGGATGGAGCGGGCGACCGCGACCAGGGCCTTGAGCTTGCCGCGGCGCCTGACGATCCGCCGGTAGCGTTCGCCGAGGAAGGTATCGGTCTTCGCCGCGGCGGCGGCGGCCTCACCGAGGACGCCTTTGAGGTAGGGGTTGCCCTTGCCGGTCTTGCCGCTGCGGCTGCGGGCGCCGGACTGGATGGTCCGCGGCGACAGCTTCGCCCACGAGGCCAGGTGGGCGGCGGTGGGGAACCTGGCCATATCGAGGCCGGTCTCGGCGAGGATCACCTGCGCGGTGTGCCGCCCGACGCCGGGGATCTCATCCAGGCGGGCGATCGCTGAGCGGACCGCCGCGTCCGGGCCCTCGCCCGCCCCGGGGCCGGTGGTCCCGCCGGCGTCCACGCCGCGGGCTTGGGGGATGGCGGCGATCAGCTCCTCGATCCGGCTGGTGAGCGTGCCGATCTGGGCGGTCAGCGCATCGTAGGAGTCCAGTAGCATCCGGGCCAGTTCGCCGTGGTGGTCGCCGAACTGGCCGGTCAGGGCCTGCACCAGCGCGGCGTGCTTGACCTTCATCCGGCCCCGGGCCAGGCCGGCCAGCACTTGCGGGTCACGCTCCCCGGCGATCAGCGCCTCGATCATCGCCCGCCCGGACACGCCCATGATGTCGGTGGCCACCGACGACAGCTTGATCAGGGCATCTTCCAGCAGCTTCTCCAGCCGCTGGGCATGCCGGGACCGGTCCCGGGTCAGGTCCACCCGCAGCCGGGTATAGTCCCGCAGCTGCCGGATCTGTGCCGGCGGGACGAAGCTGGGCCGCAGCATGCCCCGCTCGGTCAGCTTCGCCTGCCAAACACAGTTGAGCTTGTCGCTCTTGGGCCTGCCCGGCACGCCCCTCGCCTCACGGGCGTTCACCAGCTGCGCGTCCAGGCCGGCGCCTCCAGCAGGTAGTAAAACGGCCGCCAGTAGTCCGACGTCGACTCCAGGGTGACCTTCTCGATCCCCAGGCCCGCCAGGTACTCGCCCAGCTCGATGATCGCGTTCGTGGTCGCCGGGACCTCCCATACCCTCGTGACCCGCCGCCCCGGCCGCGAATCATGCGGCACCCGCGTGCACACCATCCCGGTAGCCTTGGCCACGTCGATCGCGGCGACCCGCTCCAGGATCTGCTCGTGCTCCTCGTCCGGGACCTCTACGGGCTCCATCATCGCCGGGACCTCTCCCTCATACCGCCAGCAGGGCAAACACCGCAACGGCTGACCGGGGGCCTCGGTCGGGAACTAAGATTCTGACCGGCGTGCTCGCAGCAACAGTTCATGACCCTCAAGGTCAAGGCCCCAGCGCTCAGACTAACCCGCGGGCTCACGTCCCAGAGATAACACCGGCGTCAGCGGTCAGCCTGGCCCCTATTTTCACGCCTCCATGGCGTCCCCCGCAGGGATAGCAGGACTAACCTGAAGGCGGTCCTCAGATGACTCCATGGCCTACCACATCAATCGGCTCCGTTGCGAGAATAGTCGGGGGTGGCACGCCCACACGAACTGACCATACCTATTATGGCGGAGAAATCCCGTGGGTAACACCAAAGGATATGAAGACATGGAACATTAATAAAAGTCAAGTTTGTCTAACGCCGCTCGGGCTAGCTAACAGTCCTGCTAAGCTGGTTCCCGACGGAAGTGTACTTGTAGTCGTCCGGTCCGGCGTGCTTAAGCACTCCCTGCCAATCGGAATCGCGAAAATACCTGTAACACTTAACCAGGATATGAAAGCCCTTATTTGCTCGAAGGTCGTTCTTCCGGAATATCTGGCTCGGTTCATCCAATGGCGTACCAGCCAGATACTCGCTTGGGTTCGGGCGACCACCGCAGACAACTTCCCCATTGAAAATCTCAAAGAGCTTGAAATTCCACTTCCACCTGTTGATCAACAGCGACGTATTGCAGAAATTTTGGATCAAGCGGATCAGGTGCAGGCAAGGCGCCGGCAAACAGTCACCCTCCTTAACGACCTAATCCAAGCCATCTTTACCTACATGTTTGGGGATCCTGGGGGGACAGATCTGCGATGGCCGCGCCTAGCCGTATCAGAGGTGGCGCACCAAGTAACCGATGGCGAACATCTTACTCCCATTCGAGAGCGCGATGGCATTAAACTATTGTCCGCACGCAATATTCAAGACGGGTTCATCGATTTTAGTAAAGTTGACTACATCGGGCCGTCTGAGTATGCGCGAATAAGCAAGAGATGCAATCCCCGACCCGGCGATGTCCTACTGTCATGTTCTGGCACAATCGGCAGGGTTGCGCTCGTTGAAGCAGATGAACCTCTGTCTCTCGTTCGAAGCGTAGCTTTGATAAAGCCGGATCACGAGATTGTAGCGAGCGACTATCTGTTCAACGTTTTGCGCATGCCGGCTCTCAGGAATGCCATGCTCAGGGCTGCGAATGCGTCCAGCCAGGCCAATCTTTTCCAGGGGCCAATCCGAGCACTCACAGTCCCCGTGCCGCCCATAGCACTACAGGAGGAATTCAGTAGACGCTTTAAGCGTGTCACGGCGCTCAAACCCATCCAAACAGAGAACTCGCGAGCCTTGAATGAGCTCTTCGCATCCCTGCAAGCGAAGGCTTTCCGCAGCGGGTTGTGAGAGGCTTGCCGCATCTGTCCGATTGAGGGAGCAAGGGCGGTCGGGGTGAGTAATTTCGAGTTTCTGCAGGCCGAGTGGCCGGAGTTGTTCAAGGAGGCTGCTCGAGCTGAGCGGCTCGCGATCGCCGATCCCCGCACCTCGTGTTTCTACTCTCGGCGGGCGGTTGAGCAGGCGCTGAACTGGGTTTACAAGGTTGACTCTTCCTTGAAAGAGCCATACCAGCGCGAGTTGAGCGCGATGATCAACGAGCCGTCCCTAGCCTCAATCGTTCAGGCTTCTTGAGGGCCGGTTACTGATTGTGCTGGCTTCCGTTTTTTAGCTTCATGTCCGTTTCTCTCCGTGGTGCGGGGTGCGATTGGTGCCCGGTGTGCCCGGGTGCGCACCGGCTCCGACTGTGCCGGGGCGGTCCTCCTTTCGCGTTGGTTGGATGGTTTGTCCTGGTCAGGTTGGTGCAGGCAGGGCGCTGAGCCGGTGCCAGCAGTTGAGGAAGGCTTGCGTCCATGGCCAGTCGGGGCTGATGGCGAGGGTCCTCTGGCGGGCGTGGCGGGCGAGCTTGGCGGGGATGTGCCAGATCCGGTAGCGGAGCGTATCGGGGTTGGCGTCCCGGAGTTCGGCGTCGTCGCAGTGGCCGAGGAGGCGGGTCCAGGCGGCGAGGTCGGCGGCTATGTTCGCGGCGATGACCCACCCGGCGTTGACCTGCCAGGTCTTCGAGGGGAGGGCGCGCAAGCCCATGGCCTTGGCGGTGCGGACGCCGGCGGTCTCGACGCAGGCGTGCTCGCGATGGAGGACGTCGATGTACTGGGGGTGGTGGCTGCCGGGGACGCCGCTGATTCCGCCGTCGGGAATGCTCGTGCAGATGATGGAGTACCGCCAGCCGGTCTCCTTCTCGTAGGCGGTGAGGTTCCTCATCTGCCGGCGGGACGGCTTCACCCGGCGGACGATCCACCGCAGGCCATCGGGCCAGTTCTTCGCCCTGGTCATCAGGTGCGTGATCTCGGCGACGGCCTTGTCCTCCTCGACGCTGCCGTCCTGGGCGGTGCCGGGCTTCCACGCGCCGGCGGGCAGGAGCCTGATGGCGTCCTCGTCGGCTGCGGTGATCATCCATCCGCAGGTGAACAGGACGTTCCGGCGCGGGGAGCGCAGGGACAGCAGGTGCTTCACGAGCTCGTGGCTGGCGCTGGCCCCGTCGACGCGGACCAGGAGCCTGCGCCGGAGCCGGGCGGGGACCTGCCGGATGGCCGCGGCCAGCACCTCCTTGTGGTCGGTGAACGTGTTCGAGCCGGCGTTCCCGGGCCGCAGCAGCATGGCCAGGCACTCGCGGGTATTGCGGCACCAGGCCCCCAGCGGGTGGAAACCGTAGCCTTTCTTCCAGGTGGGAGCCGCCCCCTGCTTGTCTGAGTGCGCCGTGATCAGGGTGGCGTCCATGTCGATGACCACCCAGCCGGCCAGCGTCTTGCCCGCGACGGCCAGCCACGGGAACCCGGCGGGGGCCTCCTCGATCAGCTTCCATGCGTGCGCGCGGGCCCTGGCCCGGGCGCGGGCGATCCGGTCCAGCATCGCCGGGGTCCCGGCCAGGTCCAGGGCGCGGCGGACCGTCGGGCCGCTGGGCGCTGTCCCGAGCAGCGGGGCCAGGTGGGCGAGCAGGGCGATGTCGCTCATGCTCGTGGCGCCGAGCGCGATCGCGGCCGCCATCGAGACGAGCACGATCCCGCGGTCCAGCAGCGGCGACGTGCTCTTCTTCCGCAGGGCGGCGCTGAGGCCGACGGTGAGCCCGGCCTGGTCGGCGGCCTTGCGGAGCAGGATCGCGCCGGCGTGGCCGACCAGGCCCTTCCCGTCCGCGGTGACCTGCAGGGCATGATCCCACCCGTTATGCTGCATGGCGAAGGGCGCTCCGGCCTGGAAGTGACTGAGTGTGGTAACCAGTAATCTCCCAGGCGCCGGGCGCTCTTCGTTCTTAAACGCCGGAAGGGGGACGGCCGCTCCGCGGCCGTCCCCCTTTCCCGTTCCCGGACCCGGCAGATCGCCACGCACCCATAAGGTGCACCCGCTCCCGGCCCGCTACGCCACGAAATCCCAGCTCACGGCTACCGGAATGCCATCAGGCCGCTCAGGTCGCCTTCAACGTTGAATAGGGAGGCTAGTCAGGCAAGCCGGGCCAGCGTTGCGGACAAAGATGGACCTAATCCGGCGGCAAGGCAACCTCGCGGTCCACTCTGCCGCCCAGGTGCACTCCAAGGATGCCGTCCGCTCGGTGAGCGAACTATTCCATGTCCTGTACTGGCTGGCCCGTACCTATGCCCAGCATGAGACCGATGTCCCGCCTGCCACCCTCGCATTCGACACCTCCCTAATCCCGGTCCCGGAGCCCGTCTCCGTACGGAAGAAGCGGCTCGAAGAGCTTCGGCAGATGGCTGACCGGTACGCCCAACAGCAGGAAGAGCTAGCAAAGGAGCGGCGGCGCAGCCAGGACCTGGACGCCGAGATACAGCAACTGCGGGAAGAGATCAAAGCCGCCAAGCTCGCCAACGCCGCACGGCGTGACACGCACGAGTACAACGAGGCAGACACCAGGGCCCACATCATAGACCTGATGCTCAAGGAGGCCGGCTGGGCGCTCGACAAGCCGGAAGACCGCGAGTATCCGGTGGAGGGCCTTCCGACCAAGTCCGGTAAGGGGTATGTCGACTACGTCCTGTGGGACGCCGACGGCAGGCCGCTCGGCGTTGTGGAAGCGAAGGCCACCACGACGTCTGAGATCGCGGGGCAGCAACAGGCCAAGGAGTACGCTGACGCGCTGGAGGTCAAGTTCGGCGCCCGTCCGGTCATCTTCTACACGAACGGCTACGAGACCCGGATCTGGGATGACACTTTCTACCCGCCGCGGCCAATGCAGGGTTTCTACACCAAGGACGAGCTGCGGTCGCTGATCTCCCGCCGGGCTTCTCGCCAGGCACTGAACAGCGCGGTAATCAACGAGGAGATCGTTCAGCGCTACTACCAGAGTCGGGCGATCCGCAAGATCGGGGAGGCGTTCGAGAAGGGCCAGCGTCATGCCCTGCTGGTTATGGCGACCGGCTCAGGTAAGACACGGACGGCGATCGCGCTGGTCGACCTGCTCCAGAAAGCTGGCTGGGTGAAGCGGGTGTTGTTCCTCGCCGACCGCAAGGAACTCGTCACTCAGGCCACCAACGCCTTTAAAGCGCACCTGCCCGGGACACCGGTAGTCAACCTCGTGACCGAGAAGGATGACAACGCCCGGGTATACGTCTCGACGTACCCGACGATGCTCAACCTGATCAACAAGGTGTCGGATCAAGGACAGCGCAAGTTCGGCCCCGGTTACTTCGACCTGGTCATTATCGACGAGGCTCACCGGTCGATCTTCAACAGGTACAAGGCCATCTTCGACTACTTCGACGCCTTGCTGGTCGGGCTGACCGCGACCCCGAAGAACGAGATCGACCGCAACACCTACCGGGTCTTCAATCTGGAGGAAGGCAACCCCACCGACGCCTACAGCCTGGACGAGGCCATGGCCGACTCCTATCTGGTCGGCCCGTTCACCATCAACGTGCCGCTGAAGATTCCCCAGCTCGGTATCAAATACGACGACCTGTCCGACGAGGAAAAGGAAAAGTGGGACGAGGTCGAGTGGGACGATGATGATGGGACTCCCACCGAGGTTTCGGCCGACGAGGTTAACAAGTATCTGTTCAACGCCGACACCATCGACAAGATGCTGCAGACGGTCATGACTTACGGCCTCAAGGTCGAGGGCGGAGACCGGCTCGGCAAGACGATCATCTTCGCCCGCAACAACAAGCACGCCGAGTTTATCGTCGATCGGTTCAACAAGATCTACCCCGAGCAGCCCGGCGACTTCGCTCGCGTCATCACGTACCAGATCAAGGGCGCGGAGCACCTGATCGACAAGTTCCGGATCAAGGATTCCGCGCCGCGCATCGCGGTGTCGGTCGACATGCTGGACACCGGGATCGACATACCCGAGATCGTCAACCTGGTTTTCGCGAAGCTGGTCCGATCGAAGACCAAGTTCTGGCAGATGCTCGGCCGGGGTACCCGACTTTGCCCAGACCTGTTCGGACCTGGCCAGGATAAGAAGCAGTTCATCATCTTCGATGTCGCCCGCAACGTCGAGTACTTTAACTCCGACATTCCCGAGGCCGATGCCAAGGTCCAGCCGTCGCTAGGCGAGCGCTTGTTCGCGCAGCGCACCGAGCTGCTTTACACGCTGGACCACCTCTACCCGGCGCTGGGTGGTCAGCCCGCTAGCCCTGAGCCCACAGGCGATGCCGCCGTCCGTCGCGGTGTCTCGACCCGACTGCAAGCCGAGGTCGCGGGTATGGACCGCGACAACATCGAGGTTCGGCAGCACCTTCGCGATGTGGACACCTACCTCGACGCCGACTCCTGGAAGCAGATCAGTGCCGAGAAACGCGACGAGCTGAAAGAGAAACTGGCTGGCCTGCCCAGCGCGTACAAGGACGACGAGAACAGTGAGGAGGCCAAGCGGTTCGACCTGATCGCGCTACGCCTCCAGTTGGGCCTGCTGGTTGGCGATCCCGGGTACGAGGCACTGAAGATGCAGGTGCAACGGATCGCCGAAGACCTCCTGGACCCCACCACACTCAACAACCCGGTCGTCAACCGGCACGCCGAGTTCCTGAGCGAGGTCGCGGGCGAGGACTGGTGGCAGGACATTACCTTGCCGATGCTGGAGACCCTGCGCCGCACCATGCGCGGCCTCGTCCGGCTTCTCCCCGCTAAGCGCCGTGGTGTCGTGTTCACTGATTTCCAAGATGAGCTCGGCGAGCTCACACCCGCCGAGCTCAAGGGCATGGACATCGGGACCAACCGCAGCAGGTTCGAGCGGAAGGTCCGCACATACCTGCGCAGCCACGAGAACGACCTGCTCGTCCAGAAACTCATGCGAGGCCGCCAGATCAGCAGCGCCGACCTAGACGAGCTCAAGAACATTTTCCTTGACCTGGGCTTCGGTACCCAGGCCGACATCGACCTGGTGACCGACGAGTACCACGGCTTCGGGCTGTTCCTCCGTTCCATCACCGGCCTGCGCCGAGAGACCGCCGTACGCGCCTTCGACAAGTTCCAGCAAGGCAAGACCTTCAGCCCTGCGCAGTACAGCTTTGTCGAGCTGATCATCGAATCACTCACCAAGAACGGCTTCCTGGATATCGGCCACCTGTACGAGCAGCCATTTAAGAGCCGGGTACCGCGCGGACTCGACACTTTCTTCACCGATCCCGAGGTGGGCACGATCATCGAAACCTTGGACTACCTGAAGCAAACCGCCATACCGAAGGACACCGCCGAGGCCAGCTGACTGTGTCCGCTACGCCTCAAGCCCTGCTAGGGAGGAAGCGTATGGACGATCAAGCGAGTACCGAAGACCAGTGCCACGGAACCGGCAAGCAAGGCCTCGTGACTTAGGGCCTGGAAATGAACGACACGCTCAACCGGGCGTGTTGGTCGGGGTGATGGTGTAGTTCCACTCGCCGTGCCAGTCGTGCGGGTCGAGGTACTGCGAGGCCAGCTGCTTCATCTCCCGGTCGGGAATCTTGATGCCGCGCGGGTAGGTGCCGGTGTCGCGTTCGGCGTGGACGGTCAGGCCGGTGCGGGTCGTGGTGCCGGCGATGAGGTTGACAGCGGCTTCGTGGCTGGTCAGCGGCTGTCCGGCCCAGTTCATCGTGATGTGGCTGAACAGGCGGTGCTCGATCTTGTTCCACTTGGAGGTGCCGGGCGGCATGTGGCAGACCGTGATCGCAAGCCCGGTGGCCTCGGCGAGGGCGGCCAGTTCCTTCTTCCACAGCCGCAGCCTGTAGCCGTTGGAGCCACCCGCGTCCGCGGTGATCAGGAGCTTCGTCGCGCCGGGGTAGGCGGCGCTGCCGACGGTGGCCCACCAGCGGCGGATGGCCTGCACGGCGAACTGGGCGGTGTCGCCATCGCTGCCCACGGACACCCAGCCCGTGTCGGCGCCCAGGTCGTAGACGCCATAGGGCACAGCCTTGCCCTGCTCGCCGGGAAAGTCATGAACTTCGACCCTGCGCGGATTCCCGGCCGGACGCCAGGTCCGGCCCTTGCTGGCGTACTCGCCGATCAGTTCCTTCTTCTTCGCATCGACGCTGATTACCGGCTCTCCCGCGGCGAGGGCAGCGGTGACCCGGTCGTTGATGTAGCCGAACTGGGCGTCGCGATCCGGGTGCTGCTTGCCCTCGACGGTCTTGGCGTTGGCTTGCAGGCTGTACCCCAGCGGTCCGGCCAGCAGCCGCCCGACGCTGTGGTGGGAGATCCGGTGCCCCTGGCGCCCCAGTTCCCCGGCCAGATTGCGGGTCGACTTGGTAGTCCACCGCAACCGGGTCATCGGATCGCCCCGGGTCTCCGGCTCGACCAGCGCGTCCAGCGCATCCAGCAACGCTGGATCGGCCTCCGTGAGCGGCATCCGCCCCCCGCCGGGCCGGCGCGCACGCCCCGGCATCGGGTCCGCGCCCGCCTCCAGCTCCTCCACCCCGGTGGTCACCGTTACCCGCGACACCCCGGCCGCCTGGGCCACCAGCGAGACCCCGCCATAACCCAGCGACCTGGCCTCAGCCGCCAGCAGCAGACGGCGCTGCCGCTCGTCCAGATGCGGCAGGATCACCTCGAACTTCGCTGCCAGCATCCGCTCATCAATCTCCATGACCACGGCCATACCAGAAGCATGGCCGGACAATCAGGACATGTAAAGGTTAATTTGAGACAGACGCTTACCAGCAAGGCGGAGATGACTGGTACGTCAAGTGCCCGGTCTGCGGCGTGACTTGGGCAGGCGGCAACCACGTCGTCGCTGCCCACCGGGACGTGCGAACTGGCTGACGCCAGTCGCCTCGTTAGCATCACGTGCCGGACCGGCGACAGCGAGCAGGCAGCCTGAATGCCAGCTTAGCGGCCACAAAGCCGGGCGCGCGGTCCTTACAACCGCTCGCAGCCGCTCGTCCGTGGGCGTGCGTGCCCCTGTCCGCGGCCCGCACGGCCGCCAGAATCCGGTACCCACGGACGCATAGCGGACGGTGGCGTCCCGGGATCGCGTCTCGGAACGCATAAGCGCAGGCCAGCGGCATAGGACTCGGCCCGGAGGAGCGGTC
>CAVSZI010000017.1:0-425309 GCA_963732345.1 uncultured Actinomycetes bacterium
CTCCAGCCGGGCGCCCTGCAGCCGACGGAACGTCCGGTGCGGCCGGGTGCGATCCAGCATGGCCACCTCGAGCTGGCTGGTCCCCATGTCCGGGCGCTCGCCGCCGTTGCCGGAGGGGGCAGCGTTGCCGGCAGGGGCGGCCAGCGCGGCCAGCGCGGCGCTGAGCGCCTCGCTCAGCGTCATGCCGTCGGAATAACGTTCCTTTAGCACGGTGGCCACCTGGTCGGCCTGGCCACCGATGGCGGCGAAGCCGTGCTCGTCGCCCACCGAGCCATCGAAAGTGATCCGGTAGATCTGGTCAGCGTCGGCGCTCTCCCCCGCCTCGGCCACGATGATCTCTACCTCGAACGGCTTGGAGCTCTCGGTGAAGATGGTGCCAAGCTGCTGGGCGTACCAGTTGGCGATGCCGCGCGCGGTAACGTCGCGGCGGTCGAACTGGTAGCCGGTCACGTCGGCGTAGGTCACGCCCGCCTTGCGCAGGTTCTCGTACTCGTTGTACCGGCCGACAGCGGCGAAGGCGATCCGGTCGTAGATTTCGCTGATCTTGTGCAGCGCCCGGGACGGGTTGGGCGCCACGAACAGGATCCCCCCGGCGTACTGGATGACGACCCCGCTGCGGCCGCGCGCGATCCCCTTGCGCGCATAGTCCGCCTTGTCTTTCATCACCTGTTCAGGCGACACGTAGAACGGCATGGACACCGCAGGCGTTTCCTTTACTCGCGAGTTCGGCTGGGAGGGGGGAGGGTGCCGGGCTCAGCCCGAGCTGAGCGGGGCCTTCGGGCCGTCCGGCGACTGCATGCGCTCGTCGACGACGGCGCGCGCATGCGACTCGGCCTCGGCTTCGGACAGCCGACTGAAGCCGTCCCCGGTCACGACCGCGATCACCGGGTAGATCGCGCGGGTGAGGTCGGGGCCACCGGTCGCCGAGTCATCGTCGGCCGCGTCGTACAGCGCCTCCACGCAGACCCGCACCACGTCGGACGCGGACATGCCGTCCCGGTAGAGCTTCTTCATCGAGCCGCGGGCGAACACCGACCCGGAGCCGATCGAGTGGTACCGGTGCTCCTCGTACGGGCCGCCGGCCACGTCGTAGCTGAAGATCCGGCCGATCCCGGTGTCCTCGTCGTAGCCGGCGAAGAGCGGGACGACGGCGAGTCCCTGCATGGCGGCGGCGATGTTGCCCCTGATCATCGTGGCGAGGCGGTTGGCCTTGCCCTCCAGCGACAACGACCGGCCTTCCATCTTCTCGTAGTGCTCGAGCTCCACCTGGAAGAGCCGGACGAACTCCAGGCCCACGCTGGCCGTGCCCGCGATCCCCATGGCGGAATAGTCGTCGGTGCGGAAGACCTTCTCCACATCCCGTTTGGCAATCATGTTGCCCGCGGTCGAGCGGCGGTCCCCGGCGATGACAACGCCGTCGCCGCAGACGGCCGTGACGATGGTCGTCGCGTGCGGCAGGTCAGGCAGCCCGTTTACGCCGGGCGCGCCCGGCGCCCACGGCAGCGTCTCCGCGCCAGCCGCCGGAGCCCGGCGTACCGCACTGCCGGGCAGCAGGTCCGGCGCGTAGGAGGCGAGGAAGTCAGCGAACGAAGAAATCCGGGGAGCCATGAACGCTCCAGGAAAACGCCTGCTCCCATCGAAGTCAGAGCCCACGCGGTTCCTTCCGTATCTAAAGCCTTCTTACGAACAGACCCTACTGCGACCGCCGGGCGCTCCGCACAAGGGCCGGGCCGTACGTCAAAACGGGTGTCAGCCCTACGGCGAACGCAGTTATCGGCCCGCACTGCGGCTCCCTCGAGCGGCAGTACGGGCCCTGGCGACGAGCGGTTACTGACCGCCCTTCTGGACGTACGAGCGGACGAACTCCTCCGCGTTTTCCTCGAGTACCTCGTCGATTTCGTCCAGGATCGCGTCAACGTCGTCGGAGAGCTTCTCGTGCCGTTCCTGGACATCTTCGGTCGACCGGGCCTCGGTCTCCTCGGCCTCTTCGGTGCGCCGTGGGGTCTGTCGCTGGCCGCCCGTGTCCTTTGATGTTGCCATCCCGGTACCTCCGTCAATCGGGGGCGTTCCCTGCCCCAACGCTATCTTCGCCCGCCGACGTCCTGTTCAACCCCGGATTCGCGGTCCGTCGCAAATCGGGCTCAATCCGGCTGCCCGGTCAGTGCCGAAACCAGGTCCGCCGCGGTCCGGCAGCGCCGGAGCAAATCTCCCACATGCGCCTTGGTGCCGCGCAGCGGCTCGAGCGTCGGCACCCGCTGCAGCGACTCACGGCCCGGGATGTCGAAGATGACCGAGTCCCAGGACGCGGCGGCGACCGACTCGGCGTACTGGCGCAGGCAGCGGCCGCGGAAGTAGGCCCGGGTGTCCTCGGGGGGCTCCTCGATCGCCCGCCGGATCTGCTCCTCGCTGGCCAGCTGTACCATCCGGCCCTTGGCCGCGAGCCGGTTGTACAGGCCCCGGGACGCCCGGACGTCGGAATACTGCAAGTCGATGAGCTGCAGGCGCGGATGGTCCCAGCTCAGCCCGTCCCGGGTCCGGAAGCCCTCCAGCAGCTCCAGCTTCGCCACCCAGTCCAGCTCGCGGGACAGCTGCATCGGGTCCTCGGACAGCCGGTTCAGCACCGACTCCCACCGGTCGAGCACGTCGGCCGTCATCGAGTCGACGTCCGAGCCGAACTTGTCCTCGGTGTACTTGCGCGCCAGCTCCAGGTATTCACGCTGGAGCTGGATAGCGGTCATCTTCTTGCCGTTCCGCAGGGTCACCAGGCGGCGCAGCGACGCATCGTGCGAGATGGCCCGCAGGTCGGCGACCGCGGCCTCCAGGGACAGGTCGGCGTCGAGGAACTTGTCCTCGATCATCGACAGCACCAGGGCGGTGGTCCCCAATTTGAGGTAGGTGGCGACCTCGCTCATGTTGGCGTCGCCGATGATGACATGCAGCCGCCGGTACTTCTCCGGGTCCGCATGCGGCTCGTCCCTGGTGTTGATGATCGGCCGCTTCAGCGTCGTCTCCAGGCCGACCTCGACTTCGAAGAAGTCGGCCCGCTGGCTGAGCTGGAAACCGGTACCGCGGCCGTCCGCGCCGATGCCCACCCGCCCGGCGCCGCAGATGACCTGGCGGGAGACGAAAAACGGGGTCAGGTGCCGGACGATGTCGGCGAACGGCGTGGCCCGGCGCATCAGGTAGTTCTCGTGGCAGCCGTACGAGGCGCCCTTGTTGTCGGTGTTGTTCTTGTAAAGCTGGATCGGCGCGGCGCTGGGAATGGTGGCCGCGCGCTCGGCGGCCTCGGCCATGATCCGCTCACCGGCCTTGTCCCAGATCACCGCGGACAGCGGGTTGGTGCACTCGGGGGTGGAGTACTCCGGGTGCGCGTGGTCCACGTACAGCCGGGCGCCGTTGGTGAGGATGACGTTGGCCAGCCCCAGGTCCTCGTCGGTCAGCTGGGTCGAGTCCGCGCTCTCGCGGGCGAGGTCGAAGCCGCGGGCATCGCGGAGCGGGTTCTCCTCCTCGAAGTCCCACCGGGCCCGGCGGGCCCGCGCCGCCGTCGCGGCCTGGTACGCGTTGACGATCTGGGACGAGGTCACCATGGCGTTGGCCCCTGGCTGGCCGGGAACCGAGATCCCGTACTCAGTCTCGGTGCCCATCACCCGCAGCACGCTCATACAGCCAGCCTATGCCGCCCTGGCCGCAGCTACGCCGTAGACGCACGACGCGGCACGCGGCCCGGGCGCGCGCCGCGGTCGCGGCGCGGGCCCGCTCGTCCACGTCACAGGTACTGGCCCGTGTTGGCCACCGTGTCGATCGACCGGCCGGCCTCGGTGCCGGTCTTGCCCGACACCAGGGTGCGGATGTAGACGATGCGCTCGCCCTTCTTGCCGGAGATGCGTGCCCAGTCGTCCGGGTTGGTGGTGTTGGGCAGGTCCTCGTTCTCGCTGAACTCGTCCACGCAGGCCGACAGGAGGTGCGCCACCCGCAGGCCCTTCTGCCCGGTGTCGAGGAACTCCTTGATGGCCATTTTCTTGGCCCGGTCCACGATGTTCTGGATCATGGCGCCGGAGTTGAAGTCCTTGAAGTACAGGACCTCCTTGTCGCCGTTGGCGTAGGTGACCTCGAGGAACCGGTTCTCCTCCGACTCCGTGTACATCCGCTCGACCACCCGCTGGATCATCGCCTCGACGGTCCCGTCGCGGGAAGAGCCGTGCTCGGCCAGGTCGTCGGGGTGCAGCGGGAGCTGGGTCAGGATGTACTTGGAGAAGATGTCCTTGGCCGCCTCGGCGTCGGGCCGCTCGATCTTGATCTTGACGTCGAGCCGCCCGGGCCGCAGGATCGCGGGGTCGATCATGTCCTCGCGGTTGGACGCGCCGATGACGATCACGTTCTCCAGGCCCTCGACGCCATCGATCTCACTGAGCAGCTGCGGGACGATCGTGTTCTCCACGTCGCTGGAGACCCCGGACCCGCGGGTCCGGAAGATCGAGTCCATCTCGTCGAAGAACACGATGACCGGCATGCCCTCGCTGGCCTTTTCCCGGGCCCGCTGGAACACGAGCCGGATGTGCCGCTCGGTCTCGCCCACGTACTTGTTGAGCAGCTCGGGGCCCTTGATGTTCAGGAAGAAGCTGCGCCCCGCCGAGCCGGGCCCGGCGGTGCCGTCCGCCGCGGTCTTCGCCGCGACCTGCTTGGCCAGGGAGTTCGCCACCGCCTTGGCGATAAGCGTCTTCCCGCAGCCGGGCGGACCATAGAGCAGCACGCCCTTCGGCGGCCGCAGCTGGTGCTCACGGAACAGGTCCGCGTGCAGGTACGGCAGCTCGATCGCGTCCCGGATCTGCTCGATCTGGGAGGCCAGGCCGCCGATGTCGGAGTAGACGATGTTGGGGACTTCCTCCAGGATGAGTTCCTCGACTTCCGCCTTGGGGATCCGCTCGAACACGTAGCCCGAGCGCGGCTCCAGCAGCAGCGAGTCGCCGCTGCGCAGGGTGGACGCCCGCAACGGGTCCGCGAGCCGGACCACGCGCTCCTCGTCGGCGTGCGAGATGACCAGCGCGCGCTCGCCGTCCTCCAGGAGCTCCTTGAGCATGACGATTTCGCCCGCGGTCTCGAAGCCCTCGGCGACCACCACGTTGAGCGCCTCGTTCAGCACGACTTCCTGGCCGGGCTTGAGCTCGCTGAGCTCGACGGCGGGGCTCACATGGACCCGCATCTTCCGGCCGCCGGTGAACACGTCGGCGGTGCTGTCGTCGCTGGCGGACAGGAAGATGCCGAAGCCCGACGGCGGCTGCGCCAGCCGGTCGACCTCCTCCTTGAGCGCGACGATCTGGTCCCGGGCCTCGCGCAGCGTGCCGGTCAGCCGCTCGTTCTGCGCGGTGACAGCGGCCAGGCTGGCCTCGGTCTCGCGCAGCCTCTCCTCGAGAAGCCGCGCCTGGCGGGGCGAATCCGCGAGCCTGCGGCGCAAAGCGGCGATCTCCTCGTCAAGGAAGGAGATCTGCGCGGTAAGGCCTTTGACCTCATCGTCATGCCGTGAGGCTCGTGAGCTTTCATCCCTGCTTCCCACGGCCCTCACCTCCTTCCGGTGCCTGAATTATTTAGACCTTACCTACCGCGGAGCCGTTCGTAACCTGGCGGTCCGCGATATGCAGAGCACACTGGACACGGGATTAATGCCCGCCGGGAGGCGTCCGAAGCAACCGGGGCGGCCGATCGTTACGGTTTAGACACTTCTCGCCAGCGTATCGGGCCGGGGGCATGAGGCCGCGAAAGCCGCGGCGAAAAAAGCGCACGAGCCCAGGGTGGTCCTGTGGGGTCTCAGGAGGGCACCTGCGCCTCATCGTCCGCACTGGGGTGGGCACCCTTGGCCGGGCGCCGGCGCCGCGCCGGCGGGGTCACCCCGTCCGCCAGCCGCCGCGCCGTCACCAGGAACCCGGTGTGCCCGATCATCCGCTGCTCCGGCCGGACGGCCAGGCCGTCCACGTGCCAGCCGCGCACCATCGACTCCCACGCGGTCGGCTCGTAGAACTGCCCCTGCGCGCGCAGCCCCTCGACGGTACGGGACAGCTGGGTGGTGGTCGCCACATAGCAGCAGATGACGCCGCCGGGCAGCAAGGCGCGCGCGGCGGCGTCCAGGCAGTCCCACGGCGCGAGCATGTCGAGGATTACGCGGTCAGCGTGGTCCGCTGAAAGCGAACTCACGGCTCCGGCATCGAAGTCGCCGATGACCAGGCGCCAGGCCGCGGGCACGGTGCCGAAGAAGCTCGCCACATTGCGCCGGGCGATCTCGGCGAAGTCGCTGCGGCGCTCGAACGAGGTCACGGACCCGCACTCGCCGGCGCTCCGCAGCAGCCAGCAGGTCAGCGCGCCCGAGCCGGCCCCGCCTCGATCACCCGCGCCCCCGGGAAGATATCGGCCATCGCGACGATCTGCGCGGCGTCCTTGGGGTAGACGACCGCCGCGCCGCGCTTCATGGCCAGGGTGAAATCCGCGAGCAGCGGGCGGAGCGCGACGTAGGGCGTGCCACCCGAGGACGTCACCACGGTCCCGTCCTGCCTGCCGATCAGGTCGTCGTGACTGAGCGACCCGCGGTGGGTGAAGAAGGACTTGCCCGGTTCCAGGACCACCGTGTGGTGGCGGCCTTTCGGGTCGGTGAGCTGGACGCGGTCGCCTGCCTGGAACGGGCCGCGACGTGGGACAATCATGCCGGACAGGCTATCGGCGGGGCGACGGTCGCACGCCGCGAAGGCGCTCAGAGCCCTGCGAAGGCGCCGCGAAGGCGCTCAGACCCCTGCGAAGGCGCCGTCCAGGTCGCTGGCGGCCAGTACGCCGTAGACCTGGCCGGTGGGCTCCACGACCAGGTACTCGCTCGCCGGGGCCTTGCGAACCGCGTCGATCAGCGCCATCCCGCTCAGATCGGCGGACAGCACGAGGCTGGGATCGAGCTTGCGGGCCAGCGTCCCGGCCTCGATCCAGGGCCGGCGCTGCGGCGGGGTCGCCATCACCGCCGACTCGTTCACGATGGCGATCGGGGTGTTGTCGTGGTCCACCACGACGAGGGCGCGCGCGTTGGCCTCTTCGGCCTGCCGGATCGCCTCGGCCAGCGGGAGGCTCGCGGGAATGGGGATGGCCTTGCGAGCGAGCAGCCGCGCCCGGATACCCGGCAGCCGCTCCCGCGCCCGGGTCGCCCGGATCGACTGCCCCGCGCCGATCCACATGAACCCGGCGATGAACGCCAGCCACAGCAAGAACATCAGGTCCTGGCTCTGGCCGTTGGCCATCGCGTACCCGACCGGCACGACCAGCAGCGCCACCGCCAGGACCCGGCCGGACCACGCGGCTACGATCGTGGCCGTGCCCGGCCGCCCGGTGACCTTCCACACGACGGCGCGCAACATCCGCCCGCCGTCCAGCGGCAGGCCCGGGAGCAGGTTGAAGACGCCGACGAGGAGGTTGGCCCAGCGGAACTGGTTCACGATGATCCAGCCGATGGTCCCGTCCGGGACCACCTTCGTCAGCCCGTAGCCGATAGCGGCCAGGATCAGCGAGAGCGCGGGGCCGGCCGCCGAGACGGTGAACTCCCGCAAAGGCGTCTGCGGCTCGCGCTCGATCTCGGAGATGCCGCCCAGAGGGTACAGCAGGATCCGCCGCACCGGCAGCCCGTAACCGCGGGCGACGAGGGAATGGCTGAGCTCGTGCACCAGGACGGACAGGTACAGCAGGATCACGAAGGCGGCGGCCACGACGTACCGGACGCTGCCGTTCAGCGTCCCGGCCAGGTCGTTCGCATAGATGACGATGAAGACGCCCGCGATCACGAACCAGTACGGGGAAATGGTCACGGGGATGCCGAACGGGCGCGCGACCACGATCCCGGACCCCGGTTGCTTCGGCGGCCGCTGGTCTGGCTTGTCGGGCGTGATGCCTGCCACAGCATCGATGCTACGTGCCATCGAGGGCCCCGCGACCGGGATGAGGCCGCGCCGGACGGGAACCGCGGCGAACGCCCGGCGCCCGCGCGGCCCGCGCCCGGCCGCCGGAACCCAAGTCCCCGCTGGGGCCGCGGAAACCCGGCCGATTGTCAGTGCCCTCCCCTACGCTCGTGGGCGTGGATGAACTCGTCGCGGTGGAGATCGCCGACCCGGGCCCTCCGGATGAGGGCCCGGGCACGGCGCGCGGGCCGGCGCTATCGCCGTCCCGGGCCGCCGATTTCATGACCTGCCCGCTGCTGTACCGGTTCCGGGTCATCGACAAACTGCCCGAGCCGCCGAGCACCGCCGCCGCCCGCGGGACGCTCGTGCACGCGGTGCTGGAGCGCCTGTTCGACCTGACGGCGGCCAAGCGGACCCCGGACGCGGCGCGCTCGCTGCTGCGGCCGGAATGGGACCGGCTGGCGGCCGCCGAGCCGGACCTGGCCGCGCTGTTTCCCGGCGAGGCCGAGCGGGACGCCTGGATCCGCGACGCGGCCACCGCGGTGGACAGTTATTTCCGGCTGGAGGATCCCCGCCGCCTCGAGCCCGCGGACCGCGAGCTGTACGTCGAGGCCGAACTGGAGTCCGGGCTCCGGCTCCGCGGCTACATCGACCGCCTCGACATCGCGCCGGCCGGGCAGATCCGGGTAGTCGACTACAAGACCGGCAAGGCGCCACCGCAGGACTTCGAGGCCCGGGCGCTGTTCCAGATGAAGTTCTACGCGCTGGTGCTGTGGCGGGCACGCGGGGAGATTCCGCGGCTGCTGCAGCTCCTGTACCTCGGGGACGGGCAGGTCGTGCGGTACACGCCCGACGAGGCGGACCTTCGGGCCACCGAGCGCAAGGTGCTGGCCCTGTGGCAGGCCATCGAGCGGGCCACCGATAGCGGCGACTGGCGGCCGCGGCCGGGCCGGCTGTGTGAATGGTGCGCGCATAAAGCGCTGTGTCCCGAGTTCGGCGGCACCCCCCCGCCTCTTCCCGCCCCGGTTCCCGCCCCGGTTCTCCCGGCCCGCGGCGCGCACGAGCCAGCGGCCGTCCCGGCGGATGAGGTGGGGGCGGCCGATAGCGGGGAACTCGCCGGCTGACCCTGGTCGCTCCGCCACGGGCAGATGGCGGAGCGCGTGCGGGCGGCGCCGTCCGGGCGGTTCATCCGGTCCGGAGGCTGTGCAACGATGGGGTCAAGGGGCCGCTGCCCACCGGGGCACGCGTCGAGCTAGCGCTGTCGAGGTAGAGATGTCGACATACAACGCGATCGCCTGGCTGCCGCTCTGTGCCGGGCTGACCGGAATCGGACTGGTCGCAAGCTGGTTCGCGATGCGCAGACGGGGACTGAAGGCCGGGCTTCGCGGCGCGGCCTGGTCTTTGCTGCCGCTCGCCGCCTACCTCACCGGTTCCATCGAGATGTTCTGGAAGATCGGCACGGCGATCGGCACCTTTGCGAGCTCTTTCGTGTTCTCGATGAAGGTGTGGTCGGGGGTCGGCGTGGCCGCGCTGGCCGCGGCGCTGTTCGTGGTCTCCGCCGGCGGCCGGCGCCGGAAGCGGGCCCGCAAGGCACGCGGAGCCGTGGAGGACCAGCCTGACCGGGCGGATCCGGGCGGGACACCCGGTGGCCCCGGCGACGCGACGGCGGGGAAGGGCCCGGGGCGCAAGGAACTGGCCACCAAGCCCGCGCGGGCCGGGAAGGGCGCCCTGGACGACGACGACGATATGGCCGGGGTGGAGGACATCCTGCGCCGGCACGGGATCACTTAGTGCGCCGCACGGTCGGCGTTCCTTCGGGGCCGCCGGAGGGCCGGATCGATGTCGGAGAGGCCAGGCAGGCCCGGCGGCCGGACACGTACCGGTCGGCCCTGGCCCTGCTGGCCTGGTGGGTCTGGCTCGCGTTCGCGGTCGCCAACCTGATCGACATCGCGGTGCAGGGTCGCGATCGTGTCTCGGTGGCGGCCGCCGCGGCGCTGCTGCTGGTCACCGGGATCATGTACGTCGCGGCGTTCCGGCCGCGGGTCATCGCCACCGACGGCGGAATCGTGGTGCGCAACCCGGTGCGGGACCACCGGATGCCGTGGCCGGCCGTGACCAACGTGGACCTGCGCGATCTGCTGCGGGTGCACTGCGCGTGGCAGGAGCCCACCAATAACGGTCGGCAAGCGGTACCGCGACCGGAACGTGTGCAGCGGACCAGGGTCATCCACGCGTGGGCGGTTCAGTCGTCCCGCCGGGCCGCCGAGATGGGGATGCGGTCCTCGTTGGGCCGGCCCGACCTGGCCCGCCGCTCCGTCGGCGGTGCGGCGGCCACCGCGGATCCGCCCAGCGCGGTGCACCGCAAGGAGACCGAACGGATCGCCCGGGCCCTGGCCGAGCGGGCCCGCCGGGAACGCGCGGACGCGGCCAGGACGCTTGCCGCGGCCGGGACACCCGGGCCACCAAGCCCCGGCGAAAGGCACAGCGCCAGCGAAAGGCACAGCGCGAACCAGAGGCCGGCGGCTAACGAGGCACCCGGGACCGGCGAAGGGCCCGTGACACACCCGGCGCCCGGGGCCTATGAGGCCGGTGAGAACAGAGCCCCTGAGAACGGGGCTGGTAAGAACAGCCGGGGCGGGGCGGGCGCCGGTAACGAACCGGAATGGCCGTCGCGCCCGGTGTCCATTAAGAACAGCCGGGGCGGGGCGGGCGCCGGTAACGGACCGGAATGGCCGTCGCGCCCGGTGTCCATTAAGAACAGCCGGGGCGGGGCGGGCGCCGGTAACGGACCGGAATGGCCGTCGCGCCCGGTGTCCATTAAGAACAGCCGGGGCGGGGCGGGCGCCGGTAACGGACCGGAATGGCCGTCGCGCCCGGTGTCCATATGGCACTGGCCGAGCGTGCTGGCCGTCGTGGTCCCGGCCCTGCTGCTGGTCGCTGCACTTCTTGCGTGACCCTGTTCACTCTGGTCCCTGGCGCAATCGCGGCCGCGTCCCTGTCCCGCCATTGGCTTCCCGGCGCTTTCCGGTGATTCACTCCGGTGCGCCGGGCGTTTTCCGCAGGCCACCCCTGTGGAGAACGTGGTGGGCGCCGTCGGTACGCTTGACCGGGAAATCTTCCCGGTCAACCTGACCATGGCGACTGATGGTCCGCCGGGATGCCGGGATGAGGCAAGGTTCTCTGGGCGGGCGCCCGGGGCCGAGTGCTACGAAAACGTAACAGATTATCGACTGTACTGAAACATATTCCCTGCGCAGGGAGTGTCACTATAACGCAGGTATCACGAACGAGGCGCGATCCCGAATGACGTTTTGGGGGTTACGGTCGCATCGTGATACGTAGGACATCGACTCGCATCAGAGCAGGTCGGCGCACCCCCAAACGGCCGACCGCTCCCGACGACTAGAAGGAGCTTGCCGCATGGGAGGACATCCCGAGCAGCAACGGGCACGTCGGCTCTGGTTCACCGGCCGCACGCAGGCCGGTAACCAGGCACCCCCCGGCGGGCAACGCCCGAGCCGGGGCCGGCGGGCCCGCATGACTATGATCGCGGGCTGCGGCGCCGCGGCGATTGCCCTGGTGGCGGCGGCCTGTGGCAGCAGCGGCAGCAGCACGTCGACGGGCGGCACGAAGCAGGCGGGCGGCACCGCCACGTACGCGCTCCCGGCGTCCGTGACGCCGAACTACATCTTCCCCTTCTCCAACAGCACCTACTTCAGCGTGTCGAACATTTCGTACCTGCAGCAGCTCCTGTACCGCCCGCTGTACTGGTTCGGCAATGGCACCCAGCCCACGATCAACCCCTCCCTCAGCCTGGCTGACCAGCCGGTGTACAACGGCCAGCAGGTCACGATCACGCTGAAGAACTACAAGTGGTCGAACGGCACGCCGGTCACCGCGCAGAACGTCCTGTTCTGGATCCACATGCTCCAGGCGGAGGGCGCGACCGAGTGGGGCGACTTCTCGCCCGGCGGGTTCCCGACCAACGTGACCAACGTCAAGGCGACCAGCCCCACGACGCTGACCATGACGATGAACAAGGCATACTCGCCGACCTGGTTCACCTACAACGAGCTGAGCCAGATCACCCCGATGCCCAAGGCGTGGGACGTGACGGCGTCGGGCCCGAGCGACTGCACCGACACCGTCGCGGACTGCAAGGCGGTCTACACCTACCTCGACAGCCAGTCCAAGTCCATGTCGAGCTGGGCGAGCTCCCCGGTCTGGAGCGTGGTGGACGGCCCGTGGAAGCTGCAGAGCTTCAACGCGGACGGCAACGCCTCGTTCGTGCCGAACAAGTCCTACTCCGGCCCGGTCAAGGCGACGCTGTCCGTGTTCAAGGAGGTGCCGTTCACCACCGAGTCGGCCGAGTACAACGTGCTCCGCTCGGGCAGCGGCAGCCAGCAGCTGAGCGTCGGCTACCTGCCGACCACGGACGCCCCGAAGAAGCCGGCGAACGCCGCGGTCGGCGCGAACCCGGTGCCGGGGTACTCGCTCGGCCCGCTGTACTCCTTTGGCATCAACTACTTCGTCCCCAACATTGACTCCACCACCCCGGAGGGCCAGGTCCTCAAGCAGCTGTACTTCCGGCAGGCGCTCGCGTACCTGATCAACCAGGAGGCGGTCATCTCCGGCCCACTGCGCGGGTACGGCAATGTGACGGTCGGCCCGGTCCCCTCCGATCCGGCGACGTACCTGTCCGCCAAGGGCAAGCAGGGCAACCCGTTCCCCTACAACCCCGGCCAGGCCAAGCAGCTGCTTTCCAGCCACGGCTGGAACGTCATACCCAACGGGACCACCACCTGCACCAACCCGAGCCTGTGCGGCGCGGGCGTCAAGCAGGGGCAGGGCCTGTCCTTCACCCTGCCGTACGCGACCGGCATCAACTGGATCGACTCGGAGATGACCCAGCTCAAGTCGAACGCCTCGGCGGTCGGCATCCAGCTGAACCTGCAGCCGAAGCCGTTCAACCAGGTCACCGCGATCGGCGGCGGCGGATGCGTCGCCACGCACGCGTCCTGTGCCTGGGACTTCGCCAACTGGGGCGGTGGCTGGACCTTCGCGCCCGACTACTACCCCAGCGGTGAGACACTGTTCCAGAGTGGTTCCGCGTCGAACTCCGTCCGGGTACAGCAACAGCCAGAACGACAACCTCATCAACCAGACGCTGACCAGCAGCTCACTGACGCCGCTGTACAACTGGCAGGACTACCTGTCAGGCGCAGCTTCCCGAGATGTGGCAGCCGAACGGCGTCTACGAGCTGACGGAGATCGCCAGCAACCTGCAGGGCGTCAACCCGCAGCCGCCGACGCTTAACATCAACCCCGAGAACTGGTACTTCACCAAGTGATCATGACTTACGTGTACGGCTCCGCCGCGGCCGCGGCGGGACGGGGGTATCGGGTTCGCCCGGTGCCCCCGTCGGCACGCCGGAGGGGATCGCGTTGATAGCTTTTTTCGTCCGCCGCCTGCTGCAGGCGGTCATTGTGATCCTGCTGGTCACGATGATCACTTTCATACTCCTGCGGGCGATCCCCGGTAACGTCGCGATCGCCATTCTCGGGCCCACCGCGTACCGGAACCCAGCCACGATCGCTGCGTTCGACGCCCAGTACGGCTTCAACAAGCCGTGGTTCGAGCAATACTTCCTCTGGGTCGGGCACCTGGCCCAGGGCAACCTCGGCTACTCCTGGAAGCTCAACCAGAGCGTCGCGTCCCTGCTCGGCAGCCATCTGCCGAAGACGATCATCCTGGTGGGCATCTCCACGATCCTCGCGCTCGCCGTCGCCATCCCGATCGGCGTCTGGCAGGCGGTGCGGCGCAACAAGGCCGTCGACTACACATTCACCGGGCTCTCCTTCCTGTTCTACGCGGCGCCGACGTTCTTCGTCGGGACGGTCCTGATCATGATCTTCGCCGACCAGCTGCACATCTTCGGCGCCGAGGGCCCGCAGGGCGGCCTGACCAGCGACTTCACGGACTGGAAGGACCTGACCCTGCCCGTCGTCACCCTGGCCCTGGTGACGTTCGCACTGTTCAGCCGGTACATGCGCTCGTCGATGCTGGACAACCTCACCGAGGATTACGTGCGCACGGCCCGGGCCAAGGGCGCCTCGGAACGGCGCGTGCTCATCCGGCACGTGCTGCGGAACTCGCTGATCCCGATCGCGACGCTGGTCGGGCTCTCCCTGCCGGCCATCGTGGCGGGCGCGCTCATCACCGAGTCCGTTTTCAACTACCCGGGCATGGGGTACCTGTTCTTCCAGTCCGCGCAGAACCAGGACTACCCCGTCCTCCTGGGCGTCCTGATCGTGGTCGCGATCGCGACCGTCGTCGGGTCACTGCTGGCCGACATCGCGTACGCGGTGCTCGATCCCCGTGTGAGGTACGTGAGCTCATGACCATGCCACCGTCCTCGCCAGAGCCATTTGCGCCCGGAGTCGATACCCCGTTGATGCCTGGGCTCAAGGGCATCGTTCCCGACGAGTTCGAGCCCGATGATGCCGCGCCGGGGACACTTCCCTCCGGCAAGTCCCGCAGCATGTTCGTGCGCGGCCTTGAGGTGTTCATCGAGAACAAGCTCGCCATCGCCGGCGTGATCATCTTCGTCGCGATGGTGCTGTTCTGCTACATCGGGCCGCTCGTTTATCACACCGACCAGGTGCACACCAACCTCGCCATCGAGAACCAGGCACCGGGGGCGGGCCATCCGCTCGGCACCGACTCCAGCGGCTACGACGTACTCGGCCGGCTGATGGTCGGCGGCCAGGTGTCCCTGGAGGTCGGCATGGCGGCGGCGGTCCTGGCCACCGTGGTCGGCACCCTGTGGGGAGCCATCGCCGGATACGTCGGCGGTGCGGTGGACGCGGTGATGATGCGCCTCGTGGACGCCATGCTCGCGATCCCGACGCTGTTCCTGGCCCTGGTCGTCGTGTCGATGTTCCCGGCCACCGAACTGGAGCTGATCATCGTCATCGCGCTGACGTCGTGGCTGACCACATCCCGGCTGATCCGCGGCGAGGCCCTGTCGCTGCGGGTCCGGGACTACGTGCAGGCGATGAAGGTGATGGGCGGCGGCGGTACCCGCGCCGTGCTCCGGCACATCGCGCCGAACGCGGTCGGCACCATCATCGTGAACGCCACCTTCCAGGTGGCCGACGCCATCCTGCTGGTGGTCGCGCTGAGCTACCTGGGCCTGGGTGTCCAGCCGCCCCAGACGGACTGGGGCGGCATGCTCAGCAACGGCGTCCAGTACACCTACGACGGCTACTGGTGGCTGATCTACCCGGCCGGTATCGCCATCGTCCTGGTGGTCATCGCCATCAACTTCATCGGCGACGCACTGCGGGACTCCTTCGAGGTCCGCCTCCAGCGGCGCTGACCGCACCTGACGCATGAGGAGCCGGCCAACCCGGCCGGCCCTCTCCGGACAACGCACGACGAGGACGCATGGCACCCCTGCTCGAAATAAAGGACCTGCACACCGAGATCCGGCTCCGCAGGTCGACCGTGTATGCCATCGGTGGCGTCAACCTCACCGTCGACCCGGGTGAATGCCTCGGCATCGTCGGCGAGTCCGGCTGCGGCAAGACGATGACCGCCCTGTCCGTGATGCGGCTGCTGCCCAACGGCGGCCACATCACCGGCGGCAGCATCAACCTCGATGGCCAGGACATCACGAATTTCGACGACGAGGCGATGCAGGACGTCCGCGGCAACCTGGTGGGCATGATCTTCCAGGACCCGATGACGTCGCTGAATCCGACGATGACGATCGGTGACCAGATCGCGGAGAGCGTCCGGCTGCACCGCGGGGCGGACAAGAAGGCCGGGCTGGAGCGCGCGGTCGAGGTGCTCGGCCTGGTCGGCATGCCCAAGCCGGCCGAGCGGATTAGCAACTACCCGCACCAGCTGTCCGGCGGTATGCGCCAGCGGGTCATGATCGCCATGGCACTGGCCTGTGAGCCGAAGCTGCTGATCGCGGACGAGCCGACCACCGCCCTCGACGTCACCATCCAGAAGCAGATCCTCGAGCTGCTCGACAGCCTCCGCCAGCGGCTCGGCATGGCGGTGATCCTGGTCACCCACGACCTCGGGGTGATCGCCGGGCGCGCCGACCGGGTCGCGGTCATGTACGCCGGCCGGGTCGTCGAGACGACGGACACGACAACCCTGTTCGCCAACCCCCGGCACCCCTACACGCAGGCCCTTTTCGAGGCGCTGCCGGACAAGATCGTGGAGCCCGCCGGCGTCGCCAAGCGGCTGTACAACATTCCGGGCCAGCCGCCGGACCTGACCAACCCGCCGCGCGGCTGCCGGTTCGCGGCGCGGTGCCGGTACGTGCAGGACTCGTGCCGGGAAACGGAGCCCGATCTGAAGGGCGACGTCCCGCTGCACGAGTACCGCTGCTTCTTCCCGGTGGGCGAGGCCGCCCTCGACGCGCCCGCCGAGGACGGCGACGCGCCCACCCTGGCGGCCGCCGAGGCGGAGGCGGAAGCCGGAGCGGCCGAGGCAGCCATCCCGGTCCTGGCCACCGCGCCCTCGGTGGGCGGCGCGACGGCCGACGGGGCGCTGCTGAAGGTCGAGCATCTGGTCAAGGAGTTCCCGGTCACCGCCGGCGCCATCATGCAGCGCCGGGTCGGCAGCGTCAGCGCGGTGGCCGACGTCAGCTTCGAGGTGCCGCGGGGCAAGACGTTCGGCATGGTGGGTGAGTCCGGCTGCGGCAAGACCACCATCGGCCGCCTCATCGTGGGCCTGGAGAACGCGAACTCCGGCTCGATCATCTTCGACGGCCAGGACCTGACCGAACTCAGCACGCGGGGCCGGCGGCGGCACAGCGGCAAGATCCAGCTCATGTTCCAGGACTCCTACGCGTCGATGGACCCGAGGATGCGGGTGAGCACGATCCTGCGCGAGCCGCTGGTGATCCAGCACCAGGGCGGCCGGAAGGAGCAGGAAGAGCGGGTGGCCGCGATCATGGACGAGGTCGGCCTGCCCCGGGCCGCGCTGGACCGCTATCCGCACGAATTCTCCGGCGGCCAGCGGCAGCGGCTCGGCCTGGCCCGGGCGCTCATCCTGCGGCCGAGCATGATCGTGGCCGACGAGCCGGTGTCGGCGCTGGACGTATCCATCCAGGCGCAGATCCTGAACCTGATGCTGGACCTGCAGCGGGACAATGGCCTGACGTACCTGTTCATCTCGCACGACCTCTCGGTGGTCCGGTACCTCTCGGACGCCATCGGGGTCATGTACCTGGGCAAGCTGGTCGAGGTCGGCCCGGCCGACGACGTGTACTTCGGCCCCGTCCACCCGTACACGAAGGGCCTCATCGACACGGTGCCCGTGGCGGACCCACTGCTGGAGCGGGCCAAGGAGAGCCAGGGCGTGATGGGCGAGCTCCCGTCGGCCGTGGCCCCGCCCTCAGGCTGCCGGTTCCGCACGCGGTGCCCGATCGCTCAGGACCTGTGCGCCGAGCAGGAGCCGCCGCTGCGGCCGTTCACCGCGAAGGGGCACATGGCCGCGTGCCACTTCCCGCTGCGCGAGCCGGAGGCGGACGCCGGCGAGCCGAGCGTCGCGAGGACGGCCAGCGGCAGCGCCCAGTAGGGCTGCCAGCAGCGCGGCCCAGTAAGACCGGGCCGCACCGGGCGATGCGGTAACTCCGGGCGGCCGGCCCAGGCCGCCCGGAGCCAGCCGAGGTTGATGCCGCGCAGGGAACGTACCACCCGGCGGCCGGGCCGCGGCTCGATGGGACGCAGGGTCGGCACGGCGACCACCTGGCAGCCGGCGGCCTCGGCCGCGGTGACGCCGGTGATGGAGTCCTCCAGGACGAGGCACCGGCCTGGTTCAGCGCCCAGCCGCTTCGCGGCGAGCAGGTAGGACTCGGGGTCGGGCTTGCCGTGGGTCACGTCGTTAGCGCAGACCACCACGGGAAAGCGCAGGCCGGTCCGGGCCAGCACGGCGTCCACGAACCGGCGCTGGGAGGAAGTGACCAGCGCGTAGGGCAGGCCTGCCGCCTCGACCTCGGCCACCAGTTCGGCGGCGCCCGGCATGATCGTGACCCCCCGCTCACGGACCTTGGCCACGATCCCGCCGATCATCCACTCCGCGATCTGGCCCGGATCGGCGGGCGCCTTGGCCCGCTCCAGGAAGTAGCGCACGGAGTTGGCCAGTGAGCTGCCGAGCAGTTCCTGCTGATCGGCCTCGGTCCAGCTGCCGCCGAGCCGGGTCATCACGTCCGTCTCGACCTGGAACCAGAGCGGTTCAGAGTCGATGACCAGCCCGTCCATGTCGAACAGGACAGCCTGCGGTCCCGTGTCCGCGTCGTCGTCGGTGTCCGCGTACTTGTCCGCGTCCCCCACGGTGCCGTTGGGCGTGGCCATACCGGGGGCGGCGGACACGGCGGTGTGCTGGGCGTCCATCACGTGCTGAAGTATTTCGCCTCGGGGTGATGAACCACGAGCGCGTCGGTGGACTGCTCGGGAACGAGCTGCATCTCCTCGGTGAGCTCGACCCCGATGTCGCCGGGCCGCAGCAGCCGGGCGACCTTGGCGCGGTCGGCCAGGTCCGGGCAGGCCGGGTAGCCGAACGAGTACCGCGCGCCCCGGTAGCCCAGCCGGAAGAAGTCCTCGATGTGGGCCGAGTCCTGCGCGCCGAAGCCCAGCTCGCTCCGGATCCGGGCGTGCCAGTACTCGGCGAGCGCCTCGGTGAGCTGCACGGACAGGCCGTGCAGCTCGAGGTAGTCACGGTAGGAGTTCTTCGCGAACAGCTCGCCGGTGGCCTCGCTGACCCGCGATCCCATGGTGGCGAGCTGGAACGCCACGACGTCGGTCCGGCCGGATGCGCGGGAGGCGAAGAAGTCGGCCAGGCACAGCCGCCGGTCCCGCCGCTGCCGCGGGAACGTGAAACGCTCCCGTTCCTTCCCGTCGTCGTCCAGCACGATCAGGTCATTGCCCTCGCTGACGCAGCGGAAATAGCCGTACACCACGGCCGCCTCGAGCAGGCCCTCAGCCCGGGCGCGTTCCAGCCACATCCGCAGCCTCGGCCGGCCGTGCTCCTCCACCAGCTCCTCGTACGTCACCCCGCCGTCGCGGCGGGACGGCTTGAGGCCCCACTGCCCCATGAAGGTGGCCCGCTCGTCCAGGTAGGCGGCGTACTCGGCGAGCGGAACGCCCTTGATGACCCGCGTGCCCCAGAACGGCGGCTCGGGCACCTCGGCCAGCTCGGCCACGTCCGAGCGGGCGGTCCCCTCGCCGTTCGGGGAAACAGCGCCGTCCGGCAGGGAGCGCAGCGGACGGCGTACTTGCCGGGTCCGGCGCTCGGGCAGCTGCGCCCCGGCCTCGCCCCGCTTGACCGCCATCACCGCGTCCATCAGCCGCAGGCCCTCGAACGCGTCCCGCGCGTACCGGACCTCGCCGTCGAACAGCGCGCCGAGGTCCTGCTCGACGTAGGCGCGGGTCAGCGCGGCGCCGCCCAGCAGGATGGGCCAGCGGACGGCCAGGCCGCGGGAGTTCAGTTCGGCCAGGTTGTCCCGCATCACGACGGTCGACTTGACCAGCAGCCCGGACATGCCGATCGCGTCCGCGCCCGACTCCTCCGCCGCGGCGATGATCGCGGAGATCGGCTGCTTGATGCCGATGTTCACCACGTCGTAGCCGTTGTTGGACAAGATGATGTCGACCAGGTTCTTGCCGATGTCGTGCACGTCACCCTTGACCGTGGCCAGCACGATCCTGCCCTTGCCGTCCTCGTCCGTCCGCTCCATGTGCGGTTCCAGGTACCCGACGGCGCTCTTCATCACCTCGGCCGAAGCGAGCACGAATGGCAGCTGCATCTGCCCGGACCCGAACAGCTCACCGACGGTCTTCATGCCGTCGAGCAGGGTGTCGTTCACGATCTCCAGCGCGGGCCGCTGGGCCAGGGCCTCGTCCAGGTCGGCCTCCAGGCCTTTCCGCTCCCCGTCGATGATCCGGCGCTTCAGCCGGTCCCACAGCGGCAGCGCGGCCAGCTCGGCCGCCCGGCTCTCCTTGATCGCGGCCATGTCCACACCCTCGAACATGTCGAGGAAGCGGCCCAGTGGGTCGTAGTCCGGGCGGCGCCGGTCGTAGACCAGGTCGAGGGCCACCTGCCGCTGCTCGTCCGGGATCCGGGCCATCGGCGTGATCCGGGAGGCGTGCACGATGGCCGAATCGAGCCCGGCCCGCACGCATTCGGCCAGGAACACCGAGTTGAGCACGGCACGCGCGGCCGGCCTGAGCCCGAACGACACGTTGGAGACGCCGAGCGTCGTCTGCACGTCCGGGTAGCGCCGTTTGAGCTCGGCGATCGCCCCGATCGTCTCGATCGCGTCCCGCCGGGTCTCCTCCTGGCCGGTGGCGATCGGGAAGGTCAGGCAGTCCACGATGATGTCCGACCGGTGCATGCCCCAGTTACCGGTCAGGTCCTCGATCAGCCGGGTCGCGACGGCGATCTTCCAGTCCGCCGTGCGGGCCTGGCCCTGCTCGTCGATGGTGAGCGCGATGACCGCGGCGCCGTGCTCACGCACCATCGGCATGACGCGCGCGATCCGCGACCCGGGCCCGTCGCCGTCCTCGTAGTTGACCGAGTTGATCACCGCGCGGCCGCCGAGCAGCTCGAGCCCGGCCTCGATGACCGGGGGCTCGGTGGAGTCCAGGACGAGGGGCAGGGTGGCGGCGGTGGCGAAGCGCCCGGCGATCTCCCGCATGTCCGCCACGCCGTCCCGGCCGACGTAGTCGACGCACACGTCCAGCAGGTGGGCCCCGTCCCGGGTCTGCGCCCGGGCGATCTCCACGCACTCGTCGTACCGGTCGGCCGCCATGGCCTCACGGAACGCCTTCGACCCGTTGGCGTTGGTCCGCTCGCCGATGGCCAGGAACGTCGTGTCCTGCTGGAACGGAACGTGCGCGTACAGCGAGGCGACACCGGGCTCGGGGCGCGGGCGACGCGCGACCGGGGCGCGGCCGCCGACCCGCTGGACGACCGCGGCGATGTGCTCCGGGGTGGTCCCGCAGCACCCGCCGACCAGCGACAGGCCGAACTCAGCGGTGAAGCGCTCGTGCGCGTCGGCGAGCTGGCCCGGCGTGAGCGGGTAGCGGGCCCCGCTGGCCGTCAGCTCGGGCAGGCCCGCGTTGGGCATGCAGGACAGCGGGATGCGGGCGTGCGCGGCCAGATAGCGCAGGTGCTCGCTCATCTCCCCGGGGCCGGTGGCGCAGTTCAGCCCGATGACGTCGATGCCGAGCGGCTCCAGGGCGGTGAGCGCCGCCCCGATCTCGCTGCCGAGCAGCATGGCGCCGGTCGTCTCGATCGTCACGTGCGCGATCAGCACGACGTCGGTGGACGCCGCGGCGATCGCCCGCCTGGCCCCGATGATGGCGGCCTTGGCCTGCAGCAGGTCCTGGCAGGTCTCGATGATGAGCGCGTCGGCGCCGCCCGCCAGCAGGCCGGCCGCGTTCTCCTGGTAGGCGTCACGGAGGGTGGCGAAACTGACGTGCCCCAGCGTCGGCAGCTTGGTCCCGGGCCCCATGGAACCGAGCACCCAGCGCGGCCGGCCGGGCTCGGACACCGCGTCCACGGCCTCGCGGGCGATGCGCGCGCCCGCCTCGGACAGCTCGGTGATCCGGTCCGCGATGCCGTACTCGCCGAGGTTGGCGAAGTTGGCGCCGAACGTGTTGGTCGTGACGCAGTCCGCCCCGGCGGAAAGGTACGCGTCATGAACCGAGCGCACAATGTCCGGGCGCGACACGTTCAGGATCTCGTTGCAGCCCTCGTGCCCCTGGAAGTCGTCCAGCACGGCGTCGCTGGCCTGCAGCATCGTGCCCATGGCGCCGTCCGCCACCAGCACGCGGCTGGCCAGCGCCGACCGCAGTCCGCCGCCCCCGTGTCTTTTCGCTGCATCTGTCTCAGGCGCGTTCATCATGTCCAGTGTACGGATCGGAGGTTGCTGCATGATACTCAAGAGCAACCGGGACGGACCGGAGATACGCGTTGCGCATGCCGATCACGGCCCACACGGTCCTGGGGTGGGGCGGATGCTGCCCGCAGGGCCGCCGACAACGTAGGCTGGGCACACGGCAGCGCTCGGTGACCGTGCGCGTCGTGCCCGGTGTCACCGGCCCGATGTCGCTGGCACAGCCAAACTTGGCAGGAGCGGAGTGGCGCACGCGGCCCGCGCGGCGCGCAGGTACAGGGAGGAGGGGGGAGGCATCGAGTTCGATAGTCTGGGCAAGCTCACCTCACCTGTCGCGATCGCCGCCTTCGAGGGCTGGAACGACGCCGGGGAGGCCGCGAGCGGCGTAATCAGCCATCTGGGAATCGCCTGGCAGGCGCAGCCGATCGCCGCCATCGAACCCGAGGACTTCTACGACTTCCAGGTGACGCGGCCGGTCGTCGAGATAACGGAGGGCCGGATCGAGCGGCTCGTCTGGCCCACCACGCGACTGTCGGTGGCGCGCGCGGGCGCCGCACCCGACCCGGCCGCGACCGCCGGCGACGGGACGGATCCGGCCGGCGCGGAGGACGGCGAGGAACGCGAGAGCGCGGCCACCGGAACGGGCCTGGACAAGGACATCGTCCTGGTGCACGGGATCGAGCCGAACATGCGCTGGCGCACGTTCACCAGTGAGCTGGTCCAGGGCCTCATCGATCTGGAGGTCGAATCGGTCATCCTGCTCGGCGCGCTGCTGGCCGACGCGCCGCACACCCGGCCGGTACCGGTCTCCGTGGGCGCGTCGGACCCCAAGCTGTCGGCCACCGTGACCGCGCCGTTCTCCGACTACAAGGGACCGACGGGCATCCTGGGCGTGGTGCAGCACGCGCTGGCCGGGGCCGGCATCCCGGCCGTGTCGCTGTGGGCATCGGTGCCGCATTACGTGGCCACGCCGCCGAACCCCAAGGCCACGCTGGCCCTGCTGCGGGGCGTGGAGGACATCCTGGACGCTTCCCTGCCGCTGGCCGACCTGGCCGAGGAGGCCCGGGCCTGGGAGCGCGGTGTCGACGAGCTCGCGCAGCAGGATTCCGAGGTCGCCGAGTATGTCCGCACGCTCGAGGAAGCGAAGGACGCCACCGACCTGCCGCAGGCCAGCGGGGACGCTATCGCGCGCGAGTTTGAGCGGTACCTCAGGCGGCGCGGGCGCCGCGGGGAACCCGGCGGCATCTGAGCCGCTGGCGCTGAGGTTAGCTCTGGCGCCAGGCGGGCTCCGCGACATGTCCGTTCGGCATCATGATTCCGAACGGACGTCAGTAGGGCGGCCAGGGAATGGCGGGCCAGTCCTCCGGCGGGTACGGATGCACGCGGTGCTTGAGCAGCTTTTCCGCCCGGATGCTCATGGCCGCCAGTTCCCCGGGACTGAGCCACTGGGACAGCTCGCTGGCCAGCTCGCCGCTTTCCAGCAGCGCGCACAGCCGCCGCAGGGCCTCCACCGCCCGCTGGGGCAGGCTCTTGCCGCGCCACTGCCACAGCACGGTGCGCAGCTTATAGTCCTCGGCGAAGCAGACGCCGTGATCGCAGCCGAACAGATGGCCGCCGCCTGTCGGCAGCAGGTGCCCGATCTTCCGGTCGGCGTTGTTCACGACCGCGTCGAAGACCGCCAGGTCACGCAGGCCGGTGTGGTCGCCGCGGCGCGCGAGCTCGATCAGGTCCACCTGCGGGTCGATGTCGATCCAGAGCTGGCACATGCCCGGGCCGTAGGGCCCGTCGCGCATCACCGTCGGCGGCACCACGTCCCAGCTCGCCGCGCGGGAGACGACGTAGGCGGCGACCTCCCGCCCGGCCAGCGTCCCGGTCGGGAAGTCCCATAGCGGGCGCTCCCCCGTGACCGGCTTGTAGACGCACGCGGCCTGGTAGTCACTGGAGCTGACCGCGCAGTACCAGGTCTGGTTGGACGCCTCGACCAGCCGGCCCAGGATCTCCAGGCTGCCGTGGGCCAGCAGTTGCAGGGCCGCCTCGTCCCCGGGCACTGATCCCGGACCGGAACCGTTACCGCCTGCCTCGGGCGGTGCGGCCCGGTCGCGGCGCTTGGCGCCCGCGCGCCGGCCGGCGCCGGGCGGCCGGCGCCGGGGAGGACTCGCGAACCCGTCAAGCACTGGCGCGGTGCCCGTTCTGCCGTGGGCAGATGTGCCCGTCGGCGCTCAGCGGAAGCCCGCACAGCGGGCACGGCGGCCGGCCAGCGGCTACGATCCGCAGCGCGCGCTGGGCGAACGCCCGGGCGGCGCCGGGGGTGATCCGCACCCTCAGCACGCCTGGCCCGTCGGCCGGGACCTCTTCCGCCAACGGCTCAACCGGCTCCTCCGACGCCTCCTGAGCCTCGATGACGACCCGGCCCTCGTCCCCGTCCCAGGCCAGCGCAATCGCGCCGACCCGGAAGTCCTCCGTCACCGGCATGTCGAGGGGCGCGTCATCCTCCAGGCTGGTCGGCGGTGCCGCTGGGAGCTCCGGGGAGGCGCCGCGCCGTAGCACCTCGTCGAGTAGCTCGTCGAGACGCTCCGCGAGCAAGCTGACCTGGAACTTCTCCAGCGAGACACTTGTGACACGACCGCGGGAGGTGGCCTGGAGGTAGAACGTCCGGTCCCCCGGCTGCCCGACGGACCCGGCCACGAACCTCTCCGGCGGGTCATACATGTAGACCGGCATCCTCCTATCCTTGCGCGTCCGCTGGCGGTTCGTGAACGGCAGGTGCCCCGGTCTTTGTCCCGGTCCGCGCCCCAGTGCGTGCCCCGGTCTGGGCTTCTGCCGGAAAGTTGTGCGGATTAGCCCCGGCTCCGCCGCCCACCACGGCGTCACTCTCATGGCGCTGGCCCTTCTTGCCCGCGTTCTTGCCCGCGTTCTTGCCCGCGTTCTCCGAATCCCTTTCACCGGGGGCCGGCGGCATCAGGTCCTCGATGCCGCCGCCGGTGTCGTTCATCCGCAGCAGGAAGGGCCGCAGCGGCGTGTAGCGGATGACGGTCAGCGAGCAGGGGTCGGCCTGGATTCGCTGGCTGAGGTCGAGGTGCAGTCCCAGGCAGTCGGCGATGATGCCCTTGATCACGTCTCCGTGCGAGCAGATCAGGTAGGTCGCCGTGGGGCCCAGGGTGGCGTTCCACTCCCGGACGGCGGCGACCGCGCGGTGCTGGGTGTCCATCATGGATTCCCCGTCGGGGCCGGGGAAGCGGACGGCGCTCGGGTGGGCCTGGACGACCCGCCACAGCGGCTCCTTGACCAGCTTCCGCAGCGGCTTGCCGGTCCAGTCGCCGTACCGGCACTCGCCGAGCCGCTCGTCCTGGCGAATCTCCGGGCCGCGGCCGTCCCGGGCGGCGGCGACCGCCTCGGCGGTCTGGCGGCAGCGGTCCAGCGGACTCGTGACGATCGCGTCGAGCGGCAGCCGCGCCAGCCGGGTGCCGAGCGCGCGGGCCTGCGCGCGGCCCTGGTCGTCCAGCGGTATGCCTGGCGTCCATCCCGATAGCGTGTGGCCGGTCGCCGCGGTCAGGCCATGGCGCACCAGCAGGACGGTCGTCACGAGTCTGACTTTAGCTTGACCCGGGACCAGCTAGATCCGGCCAGGGGGCGCCGGCGTCACGCTGATCAGCGCAGATCACGAAGACCGCCGACCCGAACGCCAGCCGGTCCCCGGCCTGCACCAGCACGGCGTCACGGACCCGCCATCCGTTCAGCCTGGTGCCGTTGGTGGAGCCGAGGTCGGTGAGGAGCCAGCGGCCCGCCGCGTGCTCCAGCCGGGCGTGCCACCTGGACACGGACAGGTCCTCGATCAGCAGGTCACACGCGCTGTCCCGGCCGATCGTGTACCGGATGCCGGGGGCCGGGCGGGGGAAGGACAGGGCGGCCGGGCGGCGGGCGGCCCTGGGCGGTGAACCGGGGCGCGCCCCGAGGCCCTCCCGGGCCGCGCCGGACAGCGTCTCGATCTCCGCGGCGAGCATCTCACGCCCGCGCCGGGCGCGCTCCCTGATCTCGGCACGCAGGCTGGACAGGGCCCCCAGGCCGGGGCGGCGGCGCGGCAGGTCGGTGAACAGGCCGTCCAGCTGCCGGCGGTCCCGGGCCCCGAGCGCCTCGTCCATTCGGTGCATGAACGTGTCGTGGGAGAGCCGCCCCTCCGCGAAGCGCTCGCCCAGCTCGCTGACCGCCTCGTCGCGCTCCTCATCGGAAGCGCGGACAATGACGTCCGGGGTGGTGGGCGCCTCCGGCGATGAGCCTCCCATAACAGGAGTATCCGTGCGGGATCCCCGCATGGGCAAGCAGAGCGCCCGATTAACACGGGGCAGCGGCCGCTCGGAGGCCGGTGAGAACATCGTGGGGCTGGGCTACGCTGGCCGGGATGTCCACCATGAGTGACGAAGTAACCGCCGGGCTGTTCGGCGAGTTCTGCCTCGCCGGGCTGTGGCCCGGCGTCGGCCGCGCCATGGTGGAGAAGCTGCGCGCGGCCGGGATCACCAATCCCGCGGACGTCACCGCCGGCCGCCTGGAGCTGATGGAGGGCATCGGGCCGAAACGGGCCGCGAGGCTGGCCGCGTCCTTCACCCGGGTGCGCCCGGCCTACGAAACGGCCGAGCTGCTGATCCAGTGCCGGGTTCCGGCGCGCTTCGCGGGTTCCGCGGTCGCGCTGCTCGGCCCGTCCGCCGCCCGGCAGCTGCGCGACGATCCGTGGAAGCTGCTGCTGCTCCCGCAGATCCGGCCCGATCAGGCCGACTGGTTCGCGCGCAAGCTGCTGGTGGGCCAGGCTGACCGGCAGGACCCGCGGCGCGGCCGGGCCCTCGTCGTGCACCTGCTGGTCAAGGCGTCCCGGGACGGGCACACGGCGGTGCCCGCAGACGCGGTGATCACCGCGCTGGGCATGTTCGGTATCGATGATCCCGGGAACGCGGTCCTCGCGGCGATCGATGACGGCGCGGTGCTGCCCTTCGAGGTGTTCGGCGCCGGGCCAGAGCCTGGGGATGGCGCCGGGGACTTCGGGTCCGGGGAGTTCCGGACTGCGGAGTTCGGGGCGGCGGAGTTCGGGGCGGCGGGGGCGACCGCCGCCGGCGACGTGGGCGCCGCGGGCGCGGACGCCTCCGGGGTGAGCACGGCGGCCGCGGATTCGGACGACGGTGACCTGGGCCCAGGACACGGGACGCTGCTCGCGCTGACCCAGTACGCCATCGCCGAGGAGTCCGTGGCCGAAGGGCTCCAGCGCCTCGCCGCGACCGCCGAGCCGGTCGACGCCGCAAACGCCGGGGACTCCGGCGAAGTCAGCGGGCAGGCCCGGGCCGCCGGGCAGGCCCGGGCCGCCGGGCAGGCCCGGGCCGCCGGGCAAGCCGGGCACGCCGGGGCCACCGGGCACGCCGGGGCCGAGCTTGATGACCGCCAGCGCGCGGCCGTGGAGGCGGTCGCCGACCACGGCGTCTCCGTGCTGACCGGCGGCCCGGGCACCGGCAAGAGCCGGACGGTCGCGGCCGTCGTCTCGCTCGCCGCCGAGCGCGGGCTGCGGGTGGCACTGGCCGCGCCCACCGGCCGGGCCGCCAAACGGCTGGAGGAACTCGCGGGCGCGCCCGCCACCACACTGCACCGGCTACTGGGCGCGCAGGGCCGGGGCATGCTCCGCTCCGGCGCGGCCGAGGCCGCGGACGGCCTGTTCGCGGACGCCGGTTCCCCCGGCCCGGGCGGCAGCGGCGCCGACGGCGGGGGTTTCCCGGGGACGGCATCGCCGGGCGGGCCCGGCGGGCCTGGGGGGCCTGGCGTGGCCGACGGGCCCGGCGTGGCCGGGAGCGAGCCCGGCGCGCCGGGCGGTCCCGGCATGGCCGGGAGCGGGCCCGGCAGCCGCGAGGGCAGCTGGGTCTTCGCCCGGGGCGAGGAATGGCCGCTGGACGCGGACCTCGTGGTCGTCGACGAGAGCTCGATGCTCGACGTGGAGCTGGCCGCGGCGCTCGTGGAGGCCTGCGCGGACGGCACCCGGCTGCTTCTGGTCGGCGACCCGGCGCAGCTGCCATCGATCGGGCCCGGCCGGGTACTGGCCGACATCATCGACTCAAGCGCCGTCCCGGTCACCGAGCTGACCACCCTGTACCGGCAGCGCGACGGTGGGACCATCGCCAAGCTGGCCACCGCGGTCCGGGGCGGCGACCTGCCCGCGGTGGACTCACCCGAGCGGGAGGTCGTGATCGTGACCGCGCGTGGCAGCGCGGAGGCCGCGCACCGCGTGGTCCAGCTCGTGACGGACTCCATCCCGCGGGCGCTGGGCATCGCGGCCGAGGAGGTTCAGGTGGTGACGCCGGTGCACAAGGGGCCGGCCGGGACGATCGAGCTGAACCGGGCGCTGAAAGCCAGGCTCAATCCCGGGCCCGGCGCGCACCGGGGCTTCGACCCGGGCGACCGGGTGGTAGCGATCGCCAACCACGCCGACGAGGGGTTCGCCAACGGCGAGGTCGGCACGGTCACCAGCACCGACGGCGAGGGCCTCACCGTGTCGTTCAGCGGCCTGCCGGTCACGGTGCCGTTCAAGCTCCTCGGGGACCTTCGGCACGGCTGGGCGCTCACCGTTCACCGGGCCCAGGGCTCGGAGTGGCCGGCCGTGGTCGCGGTCTTCCCCGCCGAGGCGTCCGGGATGCTGTCCCGCCCGCTTGTCTACACCGCCCTGACCCGCGCCCAGCAGCACCTGTCCGTCGTCCACGGCGCCGGCCCCGCCCTCGCCCGCGCCGTCCGCACCATCGGCGAACGCCCCCGCGAAACAAGGCTGGCCACCCTATTGAGTGATGGATGAGAAGCACGGACGGGTTACGGCGAGGCGCTCGTAACCGGCCCAGCGAACCGGGCCTTCAGGCCCGGTGAGCGGCCGGTCCGTGTGAGAAGAGAAGCACGGACGGGTTACGGCGAGGCGCTCGTAACCGGCCCAGCGAACCGGGCCTTCAGGCCCGGTGAGCGGCCGGTGTGCCGGCGAGTTACCACTGCGGGGCGCGGAGCGCAGCGGGGGGTTCCGGGGGGGCGTGCCACTCCAAATGGCAAACAGCCAACCCCAGCCGACGCCTGGTGATCGAGTGGACCACCGAACTGTGACCCGAGCCCGCAACGAAGGGAAACAGCAGTGGCACCGAGTTTTCCGGGTTGCTCCCCATAGGGAGACGAGACAAATCCGAAAAAATGGGTGGCCGCCGCCTGGTCATCGAGTGGACGGCCCAGCTCTGAGACCACCACGCTAACGCGGCCAGCGTGACCGGCCGCGCGGGCTAAGGAAGGCAGGCACCCAAGGACGACACACCCACCGGCCGGCCGGGGCCGAGCGCCTCCGCACTCCTCCCCGGCCGCGCCCACCGGACACGGAAGCAGCAGCAACCAGAGGGATGGCCCGCCCACCCGCCCACCGCCGACCCGGCCGAACGAAACCCGCGCACCCCGACCACGCCCAAACCCCGAATGGTGCCCTACGGGCGCTCCTATCCTTCTGCGCGATGCCTGACGGCACCCCATCCCTGCACACCATGGCCGCCGTCGACGCCGGGGCTGCCGCCCTGGACCCCAGCGTCCAAGCGGCTCGGCGCTGACCCAGCCCAGCCAGGTCCCTCGGTGACGGAAGGCTGTCACACCAGAATCTGGGGGGAGCCCGCAGATTGCCCCGGGCCGCCCGGCGCCAGGGAGGCGATTTTATTGCCGAGCGTCCGGCGACTGTCAACGTTAGGTGACGTTTGACTCTGACTTCCTAGTCATTCTCCTCTAGGTACCAGGATGTACGCTGCGTAGGTTCATGTTAACAGAGGGTGAAATGAGGCTTTTCTGCACTGGGGAAGCACACCAGGGGGGAGACGATCGTCAGCTCTGCCCCCACTGCTACTACCGAGGAGGAGTCGAGGACGTACAGGTGTGCGACGCCCAGTATTCGGACGGGTCCACTTGGGACATCACCGTCACCCTGTCCCCCAACGGGTCGGTGGGCTGGGTCACGGGTGGAAGTGATAACCACTGACCACTGACCGCTGAATTTCAGGCCCTTCAGGCCCTTCGGGGGCCCGGGGTTGAACGGCTCAGATTGAACCGTCCGATGTAAGGGGAATCATGAGCGTGCATTATGCAGTGCAGGACCGCGAGGGTGCAGTCAAGCAAGAGCCCAGCAAGAAGGATGCCAAGCGTGACCAGAAGGCGTTCGGCGGACTCATCGTGCGTTCCAAGGGTGAGGGTGAGTACAAGCCGTATAAGCCGAAGAAGGTCTTCCTGTGGGTGTTCCTGGGTGTCCAGGCCATCATGCTCATTTGGGTCATCAGCGCGGCAGCCACTAAGACTGCGGCGACCCCGGCCGAGATCGCGCAATGGTGTGGAGGCAACGCCTGGCAGGGTCTCTTCAGCTCGTACGCCGATTGCGTGAAGCACGGTGCCGTTGGCATACAGGCTGCAAACGCCGTGGGTACGGGACTGGCCACTGCCACGCTGGTGATCGGCTGGGTGATCCTGGACTTCCTGCTCGGCCTGACTTACGGCATCTATCGGCTCGTCAAGAGGTAACTAGTCTGACTGATCGCTGGCTATCGCGCCCTGGAAAGGGAACAGGGGCGAACGGTTCAGAATTAATCTGTGGCCGTCATTTAGAGGAGGGGGAATTCATGAGGGTCACGAGCAGACCGCGAACCAGTTTCTACATCCGGGGCCCATGAGGCTTATGCAAAACCCGGCTTCTCTCACGCATCTTTGCAGGTCAGGGACTTGAGGAGGGGGAGTTTTGCATAACGCTCCATGCATACGATATTTCATTTGGCTCTATTGGTACGGGCAGCAGGAAGACTCCCAGCGGGCCGAGGTTCCACGCGCGTCTGGAAAGCCAGTCCGGCCAAGTCTACCGGTGCGAGCACAACCACCGCACCGAAAGCGCCGCCGTCAAGTGTGCCAACTCGGAGGCCACCCAGCAGGCGGCGCCGACTGTATTCGCCCGGCTCGACCAGCAGGCCGCCGCGCAAGCCGCCATCACACAGGCAAGGGCCGACCGTATGACAGCCCGCAGGGCGCGCAGGCACTTCTGGAACCGGAAGTTATCATGAACAAGCTCTTCGCAATCCCGGCTATCGCACTGGCCTCCGGAATCACTCTCACCGCGTGCGGAAGTCAGCCCCACTCCGCCGCCACGGCACCAAAGGCTGCCGCTACGCAGGCAGCCGGTGGTTGCTCCCAGATCGACAGCACGCTAAACAGCGTGTTCAACGGGGACTATGCAGGCTTGCCCCCGGCGAAGACCACAGGCGACCTGCTGAACAATTTCCTTGGCCAGAGCAACCCCGTCACGAGCGCGCTGGCCAGCATCGTGGCTGAAAAGGGAACAGCGCCCGGCCTAAAGTCGGCCGAATCAAAACTCAATGATGACGTGACCACACTGGACAATACTTCTTACGTGACATCTGCCCAGCTGCCCAGTCTGCCGTGATCGTTCCGGATCTCAAGGCGATTAGTGACATCTGCGGCCCGGCCACTTGGACGCACGTCACGCTTGAAGTCGCCACCGGGACACCTAATGGGGCACCCACGACTGCGCCCACAACCCCGGCGGCCGCCGCCACCACCCCGGCAGCGCCCACCATGCTCAGCCAGACCGACATCGTGGTGTTCAGCGTCACCGGGACCGGTGAGCCGTCCATCCAGTACGGCAACGGCGCGACCACCAACAACCCGAGCGACGGCGCTGGCCCGCTGAGCGACGGCAACTATCTGCCCTGGCATGCCTCCATGACCTACAGCCCGGCAGCGGAGTATTACGCGGTCACCGCGCAACTGGAAGGCTCCGGGGACATCTCCGACACGGTTACCGAAGTGGTCACCACCGACTGCTCCAACGGCACGCACACCGAGTCTTTCCCGCTAGCCAATGGGAGCGCTAGCCCGAGTTTCCGACGATCATACTCCCTGCCAGAGTGTTCTGCCTATTAGAAGAAGTTAAAGAAGCCGTTTAATCCTATAACCTAACTTTGAGTGCCTGGAGATCGAACTAGAAGACCTAGATAAATTTATCCTGAGTAACAATGTCTCGGTGAACATCGGAGAGCTTTGGGACTGCCTCGTGCGACAGAATATATCAAGATAATCTCGCCGATACCGAGAGCTGGTCAACAACTCGCGGACTGACATGCGCAGAAAGGCACGATGAGACTGCATGCGCATCAGATAAGCGATCTGCAGAGACAGGACGCAAGTGAAAATGTAAATATAGGATATAGTGCTAGATACAATGAAACATAGAGGAGAAAGACACAGAGTGAGAGTCTTTCATTTGACGAAAAGAGAACTCGACTTCAGACTAAAAAAATAAACGACGATAACCTCGAAAACAAAACAATCGTAGTGGTCGCTGATCAACACGTGCTAACCAAAGATCTCCTACATCCACGCGAGCGCCCAACAACGTCAAAACCAAGTCAACCACAAGTCGCGAACCTACCCCGGTCAGCTCCCAAATGATAACGCGAAAAACACAAGCGTCATAAATAATCTTAATGATCTAAGTTTCCACCTTGAGCCAAGACGCGAATCTTACCGAGAGACAAAATAAAAAACACCTTATAGAACTACCGAATAACCTTGAACAACGTAATACCTCGAAACCACGAACCTAATAAGCATACGCTCAAGGGAATAAGTAAAAATCACCCAAAACACGATACCGTATATAACACGACGAGTATCATAAGCGATCACTACCGAACCGATCCTATAAAAGACGACCCGAGCGACAACAACAAGACGAACAAATCACGACACTCACTAACAAGCACCAACCCACATAATACAAATTCATACCCGCCAACACCCAAAATTAATCTCGGAATTCTGCCCGGAGTCAAAAACGACGATCATCTAGATACCGTCTTACCTGACTGAGAAGAACAAGACGAAGTGCCAAACGACCACAATAATAATCATCTCCGAGAACTAAGTAACATCGAACTTATTAAAAAAATAAACATAAAAAACAACAAAACGTCACCGTCCAGAATGAACACCAAGCCGAAACCTACCAACCACAAATCCGCGAGTAACTGCTAGACCTTGCCTCGCTGAGAGACTGGCGCTCTGGCGTTACCTATAAATCAAGTAGCGAAATTCATAATATACAACGCCACAGAACTAATATACAACAAAAAAAGAGAGCACGCAGACAAAGCCAACTTCTACTCGATAAGCGACAACGAATCCAGCAATACCGCATCATGAATCACAGAACCAACAATAATACAATACCAAAACACACCATCTTAATAAACCAATACACCCCATGTCACCACCAATCCGCGAACCCGCGCTTAGAACAAAAATCCAAAAAAAGATACAACGCATACAACGACAAGTAAGTGAACGATGACAACGACATTTAAGAAGAACTAACAACGATCTACTCATAGATAATACAAGTATACTCATAAATCAAACAACAACCCCCACCCGCGGCCACCGCCCCAAAATAAAAGTACCGAATAAGCTTGAACAACATCTGTTCCTAGTGAGAGTACAACAACGCCTCAATATCACCCCGAAGCAAAAGTACCGCTCGGAGAACATCTTCGACTTACCTTCCACATAACCCACTCGCGAAAATAACACTCGGCTAAAAGCTGATCATCTTCTTGTACAAACTCGCCATGAATATATGTAATAGGATAGATAGCAGAAAAAAGTAAAGCACCGCAAGCGCGTGTCACAAAGGAAAACAAGTCAACAGAGACACTAGCCAAAATCAGAAAAATATAATCACCAAAAACTACAGCTAGCGGCGGGTACGGCATCGCCCAGGCCGAGTACACCGGCGGCGACACCGGCAACGCCACCCAGGCCGAATCAGACGCTGGCTGCTGAGCCATGAACAACGCCACGGGTGTACGACGAAAAATGGCAAACGTCAACCCGCGCCGACGCCTGGTGATCTCGTGGACGACTCGGCTCTGACCAGACACGAGCCGGACGCCGACACCGGATCCGGCCATCCAGGCTAAGGACGATAGGCACCGAAGGAGGAACACCCCGAAGGCCGGAGCCGAGTACAGTCCACTCGTCCCGGCCGCGCGAACGACCAAGGAAGCAGCAACGACAGGAGGCGACCAGCCCGCCCACCCCACCCCTGGCGCTGGGTCCCGCCGCATGCTGCACGCGCGCCGTGACGGCCCTGCACCAGGACAGACCTACGGATGGCGCCCTTCGGGCACAGTCTCTTTCTGTCGCCCGAAGACGCCGCTGCCGTTCGTCTGCCCGATGCCCCCACGGACACAGTTGTCTAGCGGCACCGTCCTTTGCAAGCGCGATGCGAATACAGGCGTCTGCCGGTTGATCATCACGCACAGCGGAACGAGCGATAAGTTCGAGAGCCGCGCTATCCTGCCCATGTGCCTCCGATCAGGACAGGATCACTGGGTCCGTATGCGTCCCAGGAGCAAGCTCTTCTGCGCATGAGCAAGTTTCATAAGAAGACCATCGTCATTCTAGGCGAGGGCGTCCATCTAACGTCGTCAACCTCTCGGAGCCTTGACGACCTCCGGCAACAGGTCACCGCGGACAGGCTGAAGCTTGCTCGCGAAGTTCTTACCGCAGGCAATAAGTTGTTGCGCGTTAAGCCTCCACAATATCGAAGCGCCATCAGCCGTTTTTATTACTGTATGTATCACTCAGTCCGAGCGGTTGTCTATTTTACACACGGTGGAGATGACTACGAGGAGCACGGCGCCTTGCCTAGCCAAGTTCCAGCGGATTTCACGGATAGCGATTTGTGGCGCAATGCTCTTAAAGACGCTCGCTCACACCGCAACGACGCGGACTACGATCCGTATCCAGCAGATCCTCTATGCTGGCGGCCCATCGCCCAAGACTTGAGTGTGAACGCTAACGAACTACTGACAGAAGCTGCACAGTATTTGAAGCGCAAGGGCTGCGTGTACATATGACCGAAATGCAGACAAACGAGACTACCGACAAAATAGTACGCCACTTCACTGCGGCTGGTATACCCGTCGTGGATGTTGTTATGCGCTCTTATCCAGATGAGACTAATTATTTGGTGTTCGTCTATGAGCATGATGTTCCAAGGGCAGCCGAACTTGGAAATCAGCTTGACGATCAGCTTTCGAGAAAAGAACACCGCGCATTTATAGTGATACGGCGTGCATCTACAGAGCAGCTAAAGGTCGAAGCGGCATCGAAAGAGCCTCTTCCTCAAGGAGTACAGGACAGTCGCGCTACTGAGCTCGTTCACCTAATTAGCGCCCGTTCACGCGTCTCCGAGGTTCAGCCTAGCCTCGCATATGTACCAAACGCCGAATTCAATCTCTCCTCTGTTGCGGCTACCCGTCATCAGTTGATATTTGGCCGTCGTGGTGCAGGGAAAAGTGCTCTACTCGTAGAGGCACGTCGCAGCTTGCCGTCCGAATCCACGCTGACGTGTTGGCTCAATATGCAAACATATCGAAATGAACCCTCAAACCGAGTGTTCGTATACGTACTTGATGAACTCTTGAGCCAGATGGTCGCGCGGGCACAGCAATTTCCTAGCGGATCTATGGTTCCGCTTACGATAGCTACGCTCTATGAGCAAACTCGTCGCCTACTTGTCAGTCTTGATATCTCAGATCGGCAAGCCGAAATTCTCATACCTGAAATGCAGCGAGCCGTTCGCCGGTTTATCGAAATCAGCGGCATGCGGATATATATATTTCTCGACGATTTCTATTACCTCCGCCGAAACGATCAACCGCGTTTGCTCGACATGCTTCACGGTTGCGTCAGAGACTGTGATGCATGGATGAAAATCGCATCCATCCGTCACCTAACGCGCTGGTTTCAGTCGAGGCCGCCGCTGGGTCTAGAGACAATTCATGACGCAGACCATCTTAACCTAGATGTCACTCTGCAAGATCCACGTCGCGCAAAGGACTTTCTTGAGAATATCCTCACCCAATACGTCCGACGGGTAGGTGTATCAGCGCTAAACAGATTGTTTCACGGCACGGCGCTGGATCGACTGGTACTGGCCTCGGGTGCCGTACCTAGGGATTATCTACTTCTTGCCGGAAGTGCCATCACAAAGGCGCAAGGAAGGGCGAATGCCAAGCTAGTAGGGGTTCAAGATGTAAACCAGGCAGCTGGCGACGCGGCCCAAGTTAAGCTGCAAGAGCTTGAAGAGGATATGGCCTCTAATGTTGACTCGGCAGCTCGGACATTCGAAGCGTTCCTCCGCGTTCGTTCATTCTGCCTCGACCTTGAGAATCACACATATTTTCTGGTCGGATACGGCGACAAGGAAAGATTCCCAGAGTGCTACAACGTGCTGACTGATCTGCTCGATGTCAGGCTCATCCACTTGCTAGATGCTGGAGTCTCTGACCCTCACGCTGCCGGTCATCGGTTCGAAGCGTACATGCTAGATCTTAGTCAATTTTCCGGGCTTCGCCTTAAGCAGGGAATCCGGGTCCTGGATTTCTCCCGAGGTACGATAATTTCCCGGCAAACCAGGGAGCGCCAGAGCTCTGAACGGCACAATGCCAGTTCGGCGCTCCGGAAAGGCGATACACCTTTGAAGGCTATTGCGATCATGCGCGCCGCTCCAACCTTTCAACTGGAGCGGTTCATCGATCTAGCACAGACCGGCGGAAGCTCTGAAATACCAGACGGGCTGTTTGAATAATCGCCCTGCACCTCGCGTCCACGGGGCTCAGCGCCTTACCGTTATTACTCCCCACTGCTCCGCGCACACAGCCAGCCCCTCACCAGCACGCCAAGAGACAAGTGAGACCCCGGGATGCACAAAGGCCGCACACTGGCCAAACACTCGTTGCGCAGCATGTGGCCCGCCCGTACGGGCACTGTGCGGGGCAACCGGACAGCGGCTACCGCCGCTGGCCTGGGTGGGTGCCGTCCTACCCGTTCCGCTAACCGCTTCCTGACCTCACCCACTCTCCGAGCGGGCGAGGTCAGGAAGCAGCTCCACAGGACGGCACCCACCCAGGCAAAGACAGAAAACCGAAAAGAAGAGGGTCAAAAAATCAAGGTCAAGGTCAAAAGCAAGGTCAATCCGTACTTATGTCCAATGGTGAGACGGATGTTGCGTAACAGCCGAGGTCCGAGGAAAGCATGCGCAGGAACTTACCCATGCTGGCCGTAACTCCGTGAGCGAGGAACAGCAGTGGCACGCCTTGCGTGGCTTGATCATGTCCGCCGAAACGGCACAGGCGCGGTGATGGAATCGGCCCCGGATACGGGGAGCGTGTCTCGCTGCGGGCCGGGAAGGGTTCTCAGGTCAGTGTCGCGGTCTTGAGCCGGTCGGTGAACCGGCGCCACTGCCCGGGCCCGAAGACCAGCCCGGGCCGTTGCCGGTTTTTGCTGTCCCGTACCATAACCGGGCCGGGACGCGCCGCCGCGACCTCAACGCAGTTGCCATCTTGGGTGCTGTGGCTGCTGGTGCGCCAGATGGCGCCGGATGCCTCCATCGCGGGTTCCCCGCACTTTCTTCGCGTCCTGCTCAGGTCATTTGGCCGGCCACCTGGGCGATCAGAGCGCGGGATTCGTCGGGGCCGAGCGCCCTGGCGCGCAGATGGTCGAACAACTCAGCATAAGCGCCAACGTCGGCCGGTTCCTCAAGGTAAACGCTGCCGCGGCGGTACTGGACGTAGGCGACGTCGGGGTCGGCGGGTTCGGGGAACCGCAGGATGACGAACGAGCCGTCCATGCCCGGATGGGCGCCTGCGCCGTAGGCCAGCACTTGGACGATGACCCGGTTGGGCCGGGACACCTCCGCCAGATGCCGCAACTGCTCCCCCATGGTGGCTATGCCGCCGACCTGGCGGTGCAGCGCAGCTTCGTTCAGCACGACCCATATCCTTGGCGCGTCCTCACTGGTGAGGCGTTCCTGGCGCTTCATCCGGACCGCGATCCGCCGTTCAATTTCCTCATCGGGGGGAACGTCGACGTCGGCGAGCATGACGGCGCGGGCATACCCCTCGGTCTGCAGGAGTCCGGGGATGGCTTCGGCCTCATAAGAGCGGATCTCGGAGGCTTCTTCTTCTAGCCCGACGTAGACCTCGAACCAGGGGGTCACCGAGTACTGCTGCCACCAGCCACGCCGGCGTGCCTCCTGGGCCAGGGTGATCAGCATGTCGCGCCGGGTCCCGGTCACGCCGTACAGCTCCAGCATGCGGGCCGCATCGGCAACCCGGGGTGCGCTTTGCCCGCTTTCGATCCGGGTCACCGTGACCGGGGAGCAGCCCACGAATTGGGCGACCTGCTCGCGGGTCTGGCTGGATTCCTTCCGCAGCCTGCGCATCTCTGCTGCCAGGCGTCGCCGTCGCACTGTCGGGCTTGACCGGTTCGGCACCAGGTCACCTCACCTATCCATGATCAATGAACGAGTCAATTTGAACTAGTTCATTTGAACTGGTTCACATCTTCCCTAGTTAGGAGCATCCTGGGACTGTACAGCACCAGCCACCATTGATCACCCGCCATCGGCAGCACCGCCGACCAGATCACGGCGGGGCCCGGGAGGATGACATGAGCGACCGCGCAGCACTTCGGCCACCGGCCGGGCCCTCCCGCCCGCCGTTAACGTGGGAACGCAGCTACCCCGGCCGCGCTGAGCAGGCCCGGCACATGCGGGCCGCGCTGCGGGCTTTCCTGGCGGGTTGCCCTACAGCCGGCGACGCCATTTTGCTGGCCAGCGAACTGGCCGCCAACGCCATCGCGCACTCCGCCAGCGGCGATCCAGGCGGCACCTTCACCGTCCGCGCCCACGTCCGCGACGGCGCCTGTATCCACGCCCAGGTCGAAGACCAGGGAAGCATGTGGGACGGCCAGATCACCGCCCCGCGGTCCCCGCACGGCCTGTATCTGCTGCGCCAGCTGTCCGCCGCTTGCGGCACCCGGCGCGGGCCGCAGGGATGGATTACCTGGTTCACCATCAGCCCGTCCGCCGCAGGACCGGCGCCACGCCCATGATCACCCTCGCGACCGCTCTCGCAGCCGCCCGGCAAACCCTTATCGCCGTGGCGGAACGAGCGGACCGGCAGGGCTACTACACCGGCGCGCGCACCGACATCATCAACTCGCACGCCGACCTGCGCGCCGCGCTCGACATGCTCATCAAAGCAGCCGAGCGCGCAGAGTCAACAGTTGCCGAACAAACCGGCATTGCCGAAGATTGACCGTTCCGGCCCGGTGTGCTGCCGAGCTGTCGCTGCTGGTCTTGCATCTTGTGCCGGGGCAGCCCTCCGGCCCGGCTGTCGTGACTGGCCTGATCACCTGGTTTGCGCTGACCGCGCGGGGGGATCTGGCCCCGCCACCGGGCCGGTGATCAATCATGATGCCTCCGGCGGGGGCCTCCGGCTCGGTGACGGGGGCCACCAGGCCAGGCCGCCGCACGTGGCTGGGGTGGAAGCCTGCCGGTCACCTCGCCGTCATCCCGGGACAAGCCGAGCAGACCAGGCCGCGCCCATCCAGGTCGTTCGTCCAGTGGGGCGCTCCACCTGGACAGGCACGGCCCGGCCCGCTAACCCCTGCGGGCGGGACGACGGCGAGGTGACACCCAGCCAGGCCAGCAAATACGCTCACGCGCATTAAAGGCCCCAGACACGAGAAAGGGAGCAGGCATTAAATGGGCATTAAGCAGCCGGGGCAAGACCGGGAAAGGCTAGAAGAACAGACCGGTGATTTACCGTCCCTATTCCCGGGCCGGTCATTATCGCATATAATTTGAGGAGAGAGGAAAGGCCGGGCAGGATGAAAGTCCGGTACAAGATAAAGATAGAGACCGGGCGCAAAGCCAGGGAACTGGACGAGCGGCAGGCCGAACTGATCCGGGACCTGCTGCACTGGGCCCGCCAGCACCGGGCCCGGCGGCCCGGGACCTAAGGAGACAGCATGACCGCGACAGCAGCAGACATCCCCCAGGCCCTCGCCGCCACCGCCGGGCCGGCTGAGCTGGTCCCAGTAGCGTTCCTGGGCCGCACCTCCAACGAGCGGCTCCAGGACCCGGTGGCGTCGATGAACCGGCAGGTCCGCAACTGCCGGGCCTGGCTGCCGGCCGGCTGCCAGATCGTGGCCTACTACTGGGACGTCGAATCCGGCGGCAACGACCTGGAAGACCGGGGCCACGGCGACGCCTGGCAGATCACCGCCGCCGCCGGGATCCCCCGCGACGGCGGCATCGCGGACCTGCTGAACGAGGCCGCATCCCCCACCCCGGATTTCACGTTCGTGGTCTGCGAGGACATCGAGCGCTCCGCCCGCGACACCTACAACTCACTGAAACTGGAAAGAGAACTCCAGAATCAGGGCATCCCGATATTCGCCACCGACGAGCCGTTCAATATCGAAGGGATCAACGCGACCACCGTTCTGGTCCGCCGGGTCAAGCAAGGCGTCGCCGAATGGTACCGGCTCCAATTGAAAGGCAAAGTCTGGGACGGGCTGAAAGAACATTCCCTCGCCGGCTGGAACCTCGGCAAAGTCCCGGTCGGCTACCTCGGGGAACGGCACCCGCATCCCAACCCCATCAAGGCCGCCGAAGGCCGCACCAAAACCCGGCTCACCGAAGATCCCGTCTACGGCCCGATCGTCGCGCTGATCTACCGGTGGCGGGTTAGTGAGCATCTGGGGAAGCCGACCATCCGGGCCCGGCTGGCCGCCGACCCGGCCGCCTACCCGCCGCCCGGCCCGGCCGGCTGGTCCCTGGCGCTGGTCGATGAGATCCTGTCCAACCCCAAGTACACCGGCCATCAGGTGATGGGCCGCCGCCGCCGCAAAGCCGGCAAGAAAGTCTGGATGCCGTCCAGCGAATGGATCTGGTCCGCCGAAACCCACCCACACCGCCCTGGTGGACATGGCCACCTGGGACGCCGCCCAGCGGACCGGCCGCCGCCACGGCAACGTCCGCGACCCCGAAATGCCCACCACCCGGACCGGCCGCCGGTACAAGCTCCGCTCCCGGCTGTACTGCTCCATCTGCCACCGCCGCATGAGCGGCACCACCATCCGCGCCCACACCTACTACCGGTGCCCGCACGATCCCGGCCTGCCCCGCCACTACGCCGCCCACCCCGAGCACCGCACCGTCGCCGTCCGCGAAGACGTCATGACCGCCGCCCTCGCCCGGTTCTTCACCGAGCGGGTGTTCGGCCCCGACCGGGCCGCCCTGCTCACCACCGGCCTGCCCGCCACCGCCGCCGGCCAGGCCGAGCGCCGCGACCGGCAAGCCGCCGCGATCCGCCGCAAGATCGCCCGGCTCGACACCGCCGAGACCGCGCTGATCACCGAATTGGAAACCCCCGCCGACCCCGCCGACCCCGCCGCCCAGGCCCTCCGCCAGCGGATCCGCGCCCGGTTCACCGACCTCTACACCCAGCGCACCACCCTGGAAACCGAGCTACGCGTCCTCGAAGATAGCCCCCGCCGAGCCCGACAATGACCCCACCCTGCTGGACGAACTGCCGATCCTGGGCGACATCCTCACCGAAGCACCCGCCGCCCTGACCGAACGGCTCCTCGACGCGTTCGACGTCCAGGCCGTTTACAACCGGGACAAAAACCAGGTCACCATCCACGCCACCCTCACCAACGCCACACCCCAAGCCATCCACGATCTGCTCACCGACCCCCGCGCCGACCACAACACCCCGCTACCATCACAACCAGGGAACCACAGCCTCAAGATCATGTTGCCCATTTGACCGGGCACACTGGGTCGTCCCCCCGGGCCAGCACAGCGAACCGGGCCTTCAGGCCCGGTGAGTGGCCGGTGTATCGGCGAAGTGCCACTGCGGGGCGCGGAGCGCAGCGGGGGGTTCCGGGGGGCGTGCCATTCCAAATGGCAAACAGCCAACCCGAGCCGACGCCTGGTGATCGAGTGGACCACCGAACTGTGATTCGAGCCCGCAACGGGGGAACAGCAGTGACACCGAGTTTTCCGGGTTTGCTCCCCATAGGGATGCCGAACAATCACTGCCCAGCCCGGCCGACTCGCTAACTGGTCATCGAGTGGACAGCCCAGATCCAGACCAGCAACCCCCTAGCGCGGCCAGCGTGACCGGCTGCGCGGGCTAAGGAAGGCTGTCAACCGAGGAAGACACACCACTGGCAGGCCGGGGCCCAGTGCCGCCGCACTCGTCCCGGCCGCGCCCACCAGGCACGGAAAACAGCAGCAACAGGCCGGCGGCCCGCCCACCTGGCGCCGGTCCCCGCCACACGGAACACCCGCCGCCGCACGCGTCCCGGCGCCAGGACAAACTGAAACGGTGCCCTCCGGGCACTCCTCGCCTAAAGCGACGCCCTCCGGGCGAAAGCCCCCCAAAGCGAGGCAACTCTAGAGTCGCGGCAGACGGACTGTGGTAACGTACAGTGAGAAATGCGCTACTTCAGGTAATCGGCGGGAGCGCCGGATGAGATCACGCACCGCGAGTTCACCGCCGCCTGGGGCGGACCAGCCGTGCGGGCTCCGGCAGTGGTGGCTCGACCGGTCCTTGCGGGTGAAGGGCCTGATCGTGGTCGCGGTGCCGCTGATCGCCCTCATGGGCGTCACCTCCGCGAACCTCCGGCTCCAGCAAAGTGAAAGCCATGAACGAAACGTCAGCACAAACGCCCGTAACCTGGCTAGCGCGGCCAGCCAGGTGCTCGCCGACGCGGTGAACGCGGAGACGGGTATCCGCGGCTACGCCGCGACCCGCGACCCGCTTTTCCTCGCCCCTTACAATCTCACGCTGACGCGGATCGGCGCGGAGCGCAGGTCGCTGCGGGAAGCGGCCAGCGTAGAAGGCGACGTCCGCCAGCAACAGGCGGCGGACGCCACCACGGGCCAGGTGCTCGTCCAGCTCGCGCAGCTGCGTTCTGCCATCAAGCCCGGTGTCTCTATCGGGAACTTGCGCCCTGCGCTGGAGAACCAGAAGAACACGATGGACCTGCTGCGCCGCCAGGTCGCCAGTCTCGCCGACGGCCCCAACGACCTGGTAGCCATCGCGCACAACAAGATCACCGCGCTTCAGGCGAGGATTGAGCTGCTCGACGTGGCCGGTCTCGCCGTGGGCCTGCTCGCCGGGCTGGCCGGCGTCGCCCTCTTCACCTCGGGCATCGCCCGGCGGGTCGGCATGAACGCGGAGAACGCGCGCTGGCTGGGCGAGGGAGAGCCGCTCGAACCCATCATCTATGCGGGTGACGAAATCGGCCGCGTCGCCGAGTCACACCTGCAGGCCGAAAAGCTGCTCGCCAGCCGGGAGGCGGAGCTGACAGCGGCCAGGGATGAGGCCATGACGGCCACCCGGGCGAAGAACTCGTTCCTGTCCAGCACGAGCCACGAGCTGCGGACCCCGCTCAACTCCGTCCTCGGCTTCGCGCAGCTCCTCCAGATGTCCGAACTCGGCGCCGAAGACAGCGACGCCGTCGAGCGAATCCTCGGCGCCGGGCGTCATCTGCTCACGCTGATCAACGAGCTCATCGACATCGCCCGGATCGAATCGGGTGACCTCAGCCTCTCTGTTGAGCCGGTCCTGGTCCGCCCCCTCATCGAGGAGTCCAGCCGGCTGATGGCGCCGATCGCCGCCGAACGCGCGATCCGGATCATCCAGGACTGCCCCCATCCGGCCCTGGCGACGCACGCCGACCGGCACCGGCTCTCCCAGGTCCTGGTCAACCTGATCTCCAACGCTGTCAAGTACAACCACCGGGACGGCACTATCACGATTGCCTGCCGGGAAGAGGGCACCGGCCACGCCAGCATCGTGGTCTCCGACACCGGGCCGGGCATCTCACCCGAAAACATCGAGCGTATTTTCGTCCCCTTCGAGCGCCTCGGCGCCGAGCAGACCACGGTCGAGGGCACCGGGATCGGGCTGCCGCTGGCCAGGGCCCTCACCGAGGCCATGGGCGGCCAGCTGACCGCATCGAGCGTCCCCGGCCAGGGAGCGGCCTTCACCGTCAGCCTCCCCCGCGCCCCCGACCTGATCCAGCTCCCAGCCCCGGGCCTCGCGAAAGCGTCACCGACGGCCAAGCCGCACGCCCCGGCCGGAGCCAGCATCAGCGTCCTCTACATCGAGGACAACCCGGCGAACGTCGAAGTGGTATCCCGGTTCCTGAGGGGCAAGCCGAACATCACGCTGAGATCCGAGACATCGGGCCGGGCCGGCCTCGAAAGCGCCACCCGGGACATGCCCGACATCATCCTGCTCGACCTGCACCTGCCCGACATGCACGGAGACCAGGTCCTCAGCGAACTCAAGGCCGAACCCGCCACCGCCGCCATCCCCGTAATCGTCCTTTCCGCCGACGCCTCCCGCGGCGCCGTCCACCGCCTGCTCGCCAGCGGCGCGCTCGCCTACCTCACCAAACCCATCGAACTCGCCGAACTCGGCACGCTGCTCGACACCTTCGCCGCCACCCGCGCTCAGGACCAGCAGCCACAGCCAACTATCCGGATCATGCCAGCATGAGCGGCCCGGCGCCGGGCGCTTCCCAGGGGCCTGCTCCGAGCCCGCGAAGGGGGCCTGATGAACCACGCCCTGCTTTACATCGAGGACGACGAGAACAACATCAGCCTGGTTCAAGCGCTGCTCAGGCGCCGCCCCAACATCGAGTTGCACGTGGCAACGAACGGCCGTGACGGGGTCCAGGCCGCCATCGACAAACGCCCGGACCTCATCCTGCTCGACAACCGGCTCCCCGACGCGACCGGCGGCGAAATCCTGCGAAAGCTCACCTCCGCGACCGCCACCGCGGCGATCCCCGTGGTCGCCTTCAGCAGCGACTCAGACGACATCATCAACGAACTGCTAGCCAACGGAGCCGCCGAGTCTGTCGCCAAGCCGTTCGATATTCACCAGTTCATGGCCATAATCGACCGCTACCTTCCCTGACATTGCGACTACCGCTGAGACGGTCGATTCCTGCTCTACACGGGCCGCAGTACTAGCTAGTGGGATGCCAGCTGGTCCCAGGCACCCCGGATCGCTTGGCAACACATTCCGGAAAAATCGGCGCGCTACCGCGCCGCTGTCAGCACAGAAGGAAATCCTTGGGGGTGTGCGGCCCGGACCGCCCGCGGCCCGGCCCGCACACCCCCAAGCGCATGGACACGTGGCGCGGTCAGCCGCGCCGGACCCTCGGCGGGTGGCGGTCAGGGTGCGGTGAAGCTTCCCCGGCCGTGCACGGTGACGACCTTGCCCGCGTCCCTGAGCATCGCTATCGCTGACCGGACGGTGATCCGGGCGACGCCGTACTGCTCGGCCAGCTCCGCTTCGCTGGGCAGGCGCGTATCCGGGGGAAGCGCGCCGCTGTCGATCTCGGCTTCCAGGTCCCTGGCCACCTGAGCCGCGACCGACACCGCCGAATCACGGCGTATCCGGGCACTCCGGTCTTCCAGGGACATGATCACGACCATAGATGACCGCTGACCTGCGCAGACGCACCAGCTATGTCTTATGACTTCTTAAGATGTCCTAGGACATCTATACTGACCGCAGTCGTGCCCGGTGCTGACCCGTACCGGGCACGGCCCCAACGGGTCACCTGCGGGTCAGGCAAGGAATGCCGTCATGGCACTGCCGTTCGACCAGCTTCTCCGCCGGGAGCGATTCATCAAAGAGCACCCGGCCTGGTCCATCTGCCCCCAGGACGGAGGGGTGCGGTTCACCGCCGAGAAGACCGAAGGCAAGAACAGTCACGTCATCGCCGGTTTAAGCCTCGGGCAACTGCTGGACCGGCTAGAGGAGATCGAGGCCGGGCAGTGACCGGCCGGACCGCACCGGACCAGGACACGATGCGCCGCATCGTGTTTCACCAGCATGCAGGCTGGCAGATCACCAGCCCGGCCATTAGCGACAGCAAAGACGGCCGCTGGCGCGCCACCAACAGCAAAGCGCATCTGTCCGCAGCCACACCCGAAGCGCTGCTGGACGAGCTGGACTGGTCCGGGGCCACCTGACCGGCGGCTGCCGCCGCCCGGCTGCCGGGAACCGGCTGCCGGGAACACCGGCATTGCCGGAGAACGGCGCTTTACGCCCTCCGGGGCCTAAAGGCCGGATAGAACCGGGTGACGGCACAGAGGATCCGATCCAGCCGTTGGGCCGATGCGGGAAGGTGCCCCCAGTGCGTGCCGGGTGACATCCCGCAGTCGCTGGCCGCGACAGCCGGGCCGGCGGACGCGGTCCCGGTGGCGTTCCTGGGCCGGATCTCCAACGAGCGCTTGCAAGACCCCGTTGCGTCCATGAACCGGCAGGTCCGCAACTGCCGGGCATGGCTCCCGCCCGGCAGCCAGATCGTGGCCTACTACTGGGACGGGGAATCCGGCGGCAACGACCTGGAAGACCGAAGCCACTCCAACGCTTGGCAGATCGCGCCGCCGCCGGGATCCCCCGCGACGGCGGTATCGCGGACCTGCGGCAACGTCCGCGACCCCGAAATGCCTTCTGCCCGCACCGGCCGCCGGTACAAGCTCCGCTCCCGGCTGTACTGCTCGATCTGCCACCGGCGGCTGTCCGGCCGGGCACAGGGTCGTCCCCCCGGGCCAGCACAGCCTGCTAGCCCCCCATGGCGTGGGCGCCGCCGTCGGCGTGCACGATCTCCGCCGTCGTCGCGGGGAACCAGTCGGACAGCAGCGCCACGCACGCGCGGGCCGCGGGCCCCGGATCGGCGATGTTCCAGCCGAGCGGCGCCCGCTCCCCCCACAGCCCCTCGAACCGGTCGAAGCCGGGGATGCTCTTGGCCGCCATCGTGCGCAGCGGCCCCGCGGACACCAGATTCACCCGGATGCCCTTGCCGCCCAGGTCGCGGGCCAGGTACCGCGCGCACGACTCCAGGCCGGCCTTGGCCACGCCCATCCAGTCGTAGCCGGGCCAGGCGACGCTCGCGTCGAAATCGAGGCCGACGATCGAGCCGCCGCCGTTCATCAACGGCAGCGCCGCCATGGCCAGGGACTTTAGCGAGAACGCCGAGACCTGAACGGCGGTCGCCACGTCCTCCCAGGAGGTGTTGAGGAAGTTGCCGCCCATGGCGTCCTGCGGCGCGAACGCGACCGCGTGCACCACTCCGTCGAGCCGGTCGACGTGCCCGGAGAGCCGTTCGGCCAGCGAGTCGAGATGACCGGAGTCGGTCACGTCGAGTTCCAGGACCGGCGGCGGATCCGGCAGCCGCTTGGCGATCCGCTCCACCAGGCTCAGCCGCCCGTACCCGGTCAGCACGACGGTCGCGCCCTCCTGCTGCGCGACCTTGGCCACGTGGAAGGCGATCGAGGAGTCGGTCAGCACGCCGGTGACCAGAATGCGTTTGCCCGCCAGGATCCCCATGGCGGTCAGTGTCCCATGCCGAGGCCGCCGTCCACCGGAACGACCGCGCCGGTGATGTAGGCCGCGTCGTCCCCGGCCAGGAACGACACCACCCCGGCGACCTCGTGCGGGGCGGCGTAGCGGCCCAGCGGGACCGCCCCCAGGATGGTCGACTTCCGGTCATCCGACAGCGCCGCAGTCATGTCACTTTCCACGAAGCCGGGGGTGACCACGTTGGCGGTGATGCCACGCGAGCCCAGCTCCCGGGCCAGCGAGCGGGCGAAGCCGATCAGGCCGGCCTTGGACGCCGCGTAGTTGGCCTGACCCGCCGAGCCATACAGCCCCACCACGGAGGAGATGAAGATGAGGCGGCCCCGCCGGGCGCGGACCATGCCGCGGACCGCCCGCTTGGCGACCCGGTAGGCGCCGGTCAGGTTGGTGTCCAGCACGCTGGTGAAATCGTCCTCACTCATCAGCGCCAGGAGCTGGTCGCGGGTGATGCCGGCGTTGGCCACCAGCACCTCGACTGGCCCCTGCTCGGCCTCGACCTTCTTGAAAGCGGCGTCTACCGACGCGGTATCCCGCACGTCACAGGGCACCACGGCCAGCCCCTCGACGGGCTCCCCGGACCGTGCGGTGACCGTGACCCTCTCACCGTCCTCGGCCAGCCGCTGCGCGATCGCCAGCCCTATCCCCCGGTTGCCCCCCGTCACCAGGACTGAGCGTCCCATCTGCCGTCCACCTCCACTTCGTGCGCGCGGACAATCGTGGTGAGCGTACCGGTCCCGCCGTGATCCCGCCCGCACCTGGTCCGCCGCCGGGAACGCTTTCGGGGCCGGCCGGGGCCGGACGGCGCTGCGGTAGTAGGTTGCTGACGTGACTCACGGTAGGCAGCACGATATAGATCCCCAGTTCACGACGCTCCCGTTGCGGACCCTGGCCGACGCCGCGATGCAGCAGGCGACCGACCTGGGGGCGGGGCACGCGGACTTCCGCGCCGGGCAGATCCGCAGCCAGACGATCGGGCTGTCGGACGGCAACCTGGAGACGCTCTTCGACGCCGGCGATATTGGCCTGGCCGTGCGCGTCGTGGTCGACGGCACCTGGGGGTTCGCCTCGGCCGTCGACCTCACCCCCGACGCCGCGGCCCAGGCGGCCCGCGAAGCGGTCGAGGTGGCCAAGGTTTCGGCGGCCATGAATACCGAACGGATCGAACTGGCGCCCGAACCTGCCCACGGCGACGTCACCTGGGTATCGGCCTACGAGATCGACCCGTTCGCCGTCAGCGCGGCCGACAAGACGGCGCTGCTCGCGGACTGGAGCAAGCGTCTGCTGACCCGCGACGGCGTCGACCACGTGGACGCGCACCTGCTGCAGATCAAGGAGTGCAAGTTCTACGCCGACGGCGCCACGACCGCAACGCAGCAGCGGGTGCGGCTGCACCCCACGCTGACCGCCGTGGCGGTGGAGAAGGATGGCCGCTTCGAGACCATGCGCACGCTGGCGCCCCCGGTGGGGCGGGGCTATGAGTATCTGAACGGGACTGGCTGGGACTTCCAGGCCGAGCTCGAGCAGATCCCGGCCCTGCTGGCGGAGAAGCTGGCCGCCCCGACGGTCCGGCCGGGCCGCTATGACCTGGTGATCGACCCGTCCAACCTCTGGCTCACCATCCACGAGTCGATCGGGCACGCCACCGAGCTGGACCGGGCGCTCGGCTACGAAGCGGCCTACGCGGGAACCTCGTTCGCCACGCCGGACAAGCTCGGCACGTTGCAGTACGGGTCGCCGCGCATGCGCGTCACCGGGGACCGGACCGCCGAGCACGGCCTGGCCACGGTCGGCTACGACGACGAGGGCGTGGCCGGCCAGTCGTGGGACCTGATCACCGACGGCGTGCTGTCCGGGTACCAGCTCGATCGCCGGATGGCCGCGCTGCGCGGCCTCGGCCGGTCGAACGGCTGCGCCTTCGCCGATTCGCCGGGGCACATGCCGCTGCAGCGGATGGCCAACGTGTCCCTGCTGCCCGCCGAGGGCGGCCCGTCCACCAGCGAGCTGATCGCCGGGGTCGAGGACGGGATCTTCATCGCCGGCGACAAGAGCTGGTCGATCGACATGCAGCGGTACAACTTCCAGTTCACCGGGCAGCGGTTCTACAAGATCACCGGTGGGCGGCTGGCGGGCCAGCTCCGGGACGTTGCCTACCAGGCGACCACCACCGACTTCTGGAACGCCATGGAGGCCGTCGGCGGCCCGCAGACGTATGTGCTGGGCGGCGCGTTCAACTGCGGCAAGGGCCAGCCCGGACAGGTGGCCCCGGTCAGCCACGGCACCCCGTCGGTCCTCATGCGCGGCATCCGGATACTCAACACAGCGGAGGAAGCAGCGTGAACCAGCGACCGCAGGACATGGTCGAGCAGGCCCTTTCGCTGGCGACGTGCGGCGACTGCGTGGTCATCGCCGACGAGACCTCCACGGCCAACCTGCGCTGGGCCGGGAACACGCTCACCACGAACGGGGTGGCCCGCTCCCGCCGGCTGACCGTAATCGCGATCGACTGGCGCGGGCCCGGGGCCGCGGTCGGTGTGGTGTCCCGGTCCGGGGTTCATGGCGACGAGGTGGAAGCCATCGTCCGCGCGGCCGAGAAGGAGGCCGCCGAGGGCTCCCTCGCGGAGGACGCGAGCCCGCTGGTCGACCCGAGCTCAGGTCCGTTCGGGAGCATCATGTCCGGGCGCCCGGGGTGGGACGATCCGGCGGAGAGCACCGGGATCGGCGTGCTGGAGGGGTTCTCCGGGCAGCTTGGCGACACGCTCCGCGAGGCCAGCTCCAGCGGGCGGAAGCTGTACGGGTACGCCGAGCACGAGCTCACGTCGATGTTCCTCGGCACCTCCACCGGCCTGCGGCTGCGGCACGACCAGCCGACGGGCAAGGTTGAACTGAACGCGAAGTCGGATGACCTCACCCGGTCGGCGTGGGCGGGCGAGGCGACCCGGGACTTCGCCGACGTGGACGTGGCCGCCCTGGACCGCGGCCTGGCCGAGCGGCTGGAGTGGGCGCGGCGGCGGGTCGACCTGCCGGCCGGGCGGTATGAGACGCTACTGCCGCCCACGGCCACCGCGGACCTGCTCACCTACCTGTACTGGTCGGCCGGGGCCAAGGACGCGCTGGACGGGCGGACCGTGTTCAGCAAGCCCGGCGGCGGCACCCGCGTCGGGGAGCCACTCACCGGCATGCCTGTGACGCTGCGCAGCGACCCATGGCTGCCCGGGCTCGCCTGCACGCCGTTCATCGTGGCGCACGCCTCCGGCCGCGACTCCTCCGTGTTCGACAACGGCCTGCCGCTGGGCCCGACGGACTGGATCCGGCGGGGCGAGCTGGCCGCGCTCACGCAGACCCGGTATTCGGCCCGGCTGTCCGGCCTGCCGGTGACGCCCGCGATCGACAACCTGATCTTCGAGATTGACGCCCCCGCCGCGCCCAGCATGGCGGAGATGATCGCGCGTACCGGCCGGGGCCTGCTGCTCACCTGCCTGTGGTACATCCGGGAGGTGGACCCGCAGACGCTGCTGCTCACCGGGCTGACCCGGGACGGGGTCTACCTGGTGGAGAACGGCGAGGTCACCGGGGCGGTGAACAACTTCCGGTTCAACGAAAGCCCGGTCGGGATGCTGAGCCTGGCTGGCCGAGGTGGGCGCGTCCGTCGCCGCGCTGCCGCGCGAGTGGGGCGACTACTTCAGCCGCGTGGCGATGCCGCCGATACGGGTCGAGGGCTTCAACATGTCCTCGGTGAGCCAGGCCAGCTAGCGCCCAGGGACCGGGCGGACGCCAGTCCCCGACCTGACCTGGCCCTGGCCGGGACCGGCTGGTGGCGTCCGCAGGTCGCTCATATCCATCAGGCATTCTCCCATGGCAAATCTCGCGAGGACCTCCGGCGCATGCGCAAGAGAGCGGAAGATCCTCGGCCCGAGGATGTGTGTCCCATCAAGTTACGCCAGGCAGGCATCATAGACCCGCGGAGCAGATGTGAGCCGCCCTCGTGTCAACGAGTAACCGCTCATCGATCCCTCACTGCTGTCTGCGCTCAGCGATAGTGGATACTGCTTGCATGGGACTACGGGATGGGACTGTCTAGTTGTGGCAAGCTCGAAGCTGCCCTATCCATCGCCCTCGTCTTCGGCCGCTAGTGCGGCGATGCGCGCGAACCGCAGGGCTGACACCAAGCCTGAGATCAGGCTCAGGTCGGCTCTCCACAGGCTGGGACTCCGTTTCCGGAAGGACTATCCCATCGACTTGGGTGGCAGGCGCATTCGGGTGGACCTTGCCTTCCCACGTAAGCGGCTAGTGGTCTTCGTGGACGGGTGTTTCTGGCATGGCTGCGCAGCCCACTGTCGCATCCCGAAGGCCAATTCTGATTACTGGGTCCCTAAAATCCAGGGCAACGCTGACCGTGACCGGCAGACCGATCTAAAGCTTGAGCAGTTGGGTTGGAAGGTCCTGCGTATCTGGGAGCATGAGCCGCTTGAGGCCGCAGTCGCTGAGATTTTCGATAGTTTGCCGCCTGCTATGTCTAACGATCCAGGCGCGGAAGTTCCTCGCTGAGAACCTCACCCATAAGTTCGACCCGCCCAGGCAGCATGGGGATTCCCGCAATACCTGCCTTCGCCCAGCTCTTAAAGAAGTGGTGCTCCCTGTACTCGTCTTGCCCCGGACCGGGAAAAGCTATCAATCCTCCTACTACCATCCTCTTCTTAGGCTGATGGGGTGCGATGATGGCGTCCCGGTACCTGTGCAGGACGTTAATGTCCTCTTCCTCGGGACCTGGCATCCCGTATCTATCAAGGTAACGGGAAGTTCTCCGATTTCACAAACAGAGCCATATACCGATAGCGAGTTGTCACCGTAAGAGATCGTTAGCAGTGGCCGCGGTCTATCCATCACCAGAAACCAAAATATCCCAGCGTGATTAGCTGTTCAATCATTGAGACGACCTTCTCAAGGGAGCGAGGGTACCTGGCCTCCGGCAATCTGTCACGAAGCGCGTCGATATCCTCCTCGGCTGGAGGTTCGTCGCCGATGAGCACACCTGCGAGGCCGCGTAGATACTGCGTCATACCAGGCGCCGACCCCTGGAGCTTGGGGAGGATCATTGAACGCACCCCAGCGTCGATGACATCATCCTGGCTCAGGAATTCCCTGAGACCCATGCTTTTCCAGAGCGAGAGCGCGATCAGGAGACCGTCTCGCTGCCGGGTATCCCAGCGGATACCCAATAGGCGTGGTGTTTTGTCCCTGTTACCGCGCGCCACTAGGGTCAGTTACACCCGTGTAGTTCTAGGAGGTGCCGATGAGTGCAGACAGCCTTCCAGGCGGAGGAGTGGGAAGCTCTGCTTCGTGGCCGACTGCGCTCTCTTTGTTCTCTGGCGCTGGTGGGATGGACCTTGGAGTGAAGCAGGCCGGCTTCAAGATCCTCGCCGCCATCGAGATCGATCCTCACTGCTGCGAGACCCTCCGATCTAACTTCAGCCCGGAGTCCCGCGTCATCGAGTCGGACGTGCTCTCTGTTGATCCCTACGCTCTCCGGGATGAGCTGGGCCTACGTGAAGGCGACCTCGATCTGTTGTGCGGTGGGCCTCCCTGCCAGCCCTTCTCCCAGATCGGTCGGCGGGGCGGCTTGGACGACCCACGGGCTGAGCTGCTGTTTGAGATGGCTCGCTTTGCCGAAGCATTGAAGCCAAAGGCGATCTTCATGGAGCAGGTCAAGGGCGTCTTGACCGCACCCGGAGCGGACGGGGAGAGCGGCAGCATGTTCGCCGAACTCGTGCGGCGGCTAGAGACGCTCGGTTACGTCGTCGAACCAAGGATCCTCAACTCCGCTGATTACGGTGTCGCCCAGCGCCGCGAGAGACTTATCCTCGTAGCCGTGATGGAAGGCCTGTCGTTCTCGTTCCCAGAGGCAACCCACACCACGCCCGTTTCCGTCGGTCAAGCCCTTAACAACCTGCCTCTTACGCCACCGATTGTCAACGACCACCCCGTTGCTGACAGTCATGTTGACGTAACGCCCGACGGGCAGCGACGACGTATGCACGATGTTCCAGAAGGTCAGTGGCTGGCTGCGCAACTGCACCTGCCAGTAGAAGTCCGGCAGACTCTCAAACGAAAGGACACCACGAAATTCCGGCGCCTCTCCCGGTCAGAGCCTTCACTGACACTACGCTGCGGTGAGATCTTCTTCCATCCGCTGGAAGACCGATACCTCACTCCCCGTGAATACATGCGTTTGCACGGGTTCCCTGACAGTCACATGCTTAAGGGACCTGTTCGGAGCCGTTCCGGGCAAGCCAAGAACCTCGACCAGCACAGACAGGTCGCAAACTCGGTTCCGCCACCAGTCGCCAGGGTGGTCGCGAACCAAATCCGGCAAGCGCTAAGCCAGCGGCAGCAGGACGAAGCCCGCATGGATGGCTAGGATGTCCGACATCTTGCACGCTCCCGGCTCTTCTAACGCCGAGTTCGCAGCGGAACAGGACCAAGCGGCCGGTGACCGTGATGTCCGCAAGATTCGCTTGAAGGATGGCCGTCAATCGCTGGCCTCTGTCCGCTTGATACGCGTGAAGCATTCGTACGGCATTTACGCTTACCTGCGATACCGTGCTCACGGAAAAACTCATAATGAATATGTATGTGCTGTAAAAGCGTCTAATCGTGCTGAAGCTCTAAGGCTCGCATGGACCATCGCCCGGGAAAAGGGAATGCTGGATCAGGCTAATCGTTGAAGTCGTGCTTGGACTCGGTCGGGCCTTAGAGGCTTAAAGCTAGTGTTACCACGGAAGCATGATCATCAGGAAGCCACGGGCACGTGTGTCAGGATATGGCGTCGCGGCTGTTCGCGCTGGAGGGCCCGGAGGTCGCGGAGGTCGATGACGAGCCCGGCGGTGGCCGGACGGTGTGGGTGGTGACGGCGGACCCGGGCGCGCGGGTGTGCCCGGTATGCGAGACGGCGTCGGAGCATGTCAGGGAGCAGGTGGTGACGCTCTTGGGGCAGGTGGAGGGCCGCACCGCCGATGACGCCGCCTGGTGGCCGCACCGGCCGCTGCGGACCCGGGTGCGTGTTCGCGCGGGGCAGGGATACCTTGGAAAGATGAGGATCGCAGGGCGTGACCACAACCGAAACGTTCCATTGGTCACGCAGGCCCGCCGCCCGATGTCCGAGGACATCGCCTACCGGCAGCGCAGGTACCTCATCATGATGTCCTTCCGCGCCATCTGCTTTGGTATCACGATCCTCTTGTTCCTCAACCACTTCGGGTGGCTCGCCGCTATACCCGCCGTCTTCGCGATTTTCATCCCGTACGTTGCGGTCGTTTTTGCCAACGGGGGGCGTGAGCCTGACAACGTTCGTGGATTCATGGAGTATCGGCCAAACCTGCCGGAACGACACAGTCCGCCTGGTCAGACTAGCTCGGGAACCGGACATCAGAGCGCTGGCGACCCGTCCGCACACAGTTAACGCGCGACCTAGACGCGACATAGCCGCACGGTTCCGCACTTCTCCCGGGATGCGCTCGTAATTGGGTCTTGACACGTACCGGGGGGTTTCCGTGTAGCATTCATATCGGTGCTCTGGTCCCCCGTCGGAGCACCACTGCCGGCGTTCCGGGCCCCCGTCGGAACGCCGATGAATGCGACGCCGGGTGGTTTGCCCCCGTAGCCACCCGGCGTCGCCCCATGCTCGGACCCTCCGGGTCCTTCGGGGTGGCTCGCAGTATCTGCCCGGGGGGCGACCCCCCGGACCCCCCGGGGGCGACCCCGGCGGCGACCCCCCGGTCGCCCCATGCTCGGACCCTCCGGGTCCTTCGGGGTGGCTCGCAGTATCTGCCCGGGGGGCGACCCCCCGGACCCCCCGGGGGCGACCCCGGCGGCGACCCCCCGGTCGCCCCATGCTCGGACCCTCCGGGTCCTTCGGGGTGGCTCGCAGTATCTGCCCGGGGGGCGACCCCCCGGACCCCCCGGGGGCGACCCCGGCGGCGACCCCCCGGTCGCCCCATGCTCGGACCCTCCGGGTCCTTCGGGGTGGCTCGCAGTATCTGCCCGGGGGGCGACCCCCCGGACCCCCCGGGAGGCCCCATGCTCGGACCCTCCGGGTCCTTCGGGGTGGCTCGCAGTATCTGCCCGGGACGAGACGGATCACTCCGCCTTGCTGAACTCGGCGATGGCTATGCCGACCATGCCGACGCCCATGACCGCGACGATGCCCAGGGAAAGGCCGACAGGCACGACCCAGCCGCCCCAGGAGATGCCCGGGGCCAGCGCGCGCAGTTCCGCGGGGCTGAGGTTGAGGTGGCTGAAGACCGCCCGGCGCATCGGGGCGACGATATAGGTCAGCGGGTCGATCCTGGTCAGCACCGTCAGCCAGGCCGGCAGCCCGTTCAGCGGGTAGAGCGCGCCGGACAGGAAGAACAGCGGCAGGACCAGCATCTGGGTGAGCGCCATGAAGGCCTGGAACTGCTTGATCCGCGCGGCCATCATCACACCGAACGCGGTGAGCGTGAACGACAGCAGCAGCAGCTCGCCGATGAGTGTGATGATCAGGACCGGGTTGTACGGCACGTCGGCCAGGCCGGCCAGAGCCAGGACGATGATGCCCTGGAAGGTGGCCACGGTCGCGCCGCCCAGACATTTGCCGAGCACGATCGCGCCCCGGTTGACCGGAGCGACCAGCATCTCGCGCAGGAACCCGAACTCGCGGTCCCAGACGATCGAGCCGGCCGAGAAGATCGCCGTGAAGAGGACCCCCATGGCGACCACACCCGGGTAGATGAAGGTCTTGAAGCTCACGCCCGGCGGCAGGCCGCGCCCGGCGAGCGAGCCCAGTCCCGTCCCGAGCACGAAAAGGAAGAGCACGGGCTGGATGAGCGCCGTGATCATGCGTAGCCGGTCGGTGCGGAACCTGATCAGCTCACGGCGCCAGACGATGCCGATCGCGCGCAGATCCTGGCGGAGTCCCTTCTCGGGTACGGCGACCCTGATGGTGTCGGTGAGGGATGTGCCGGCCGACGGGGCGGCCGCTTCGGTGGTCGAGGTAGCCATCTCTCTCATCGCCTCCTGCCGAAGCGCTGCGCCATGGCCCGCATAGCGTCCGCGCTGCTGGCTTCGGTGTCGCGGATCGTCCGCCCGGTGTAATTCATGAATACGTCGTCCAGCGAGGGCCGGGCCACGCTGACCGAGCGGATGGACACGTCCAGCTCGGCGAACAGCCGGGGCACGAACTCCTCGCCCGACTCCACCGAGAAGGTGACGAGCCCTTCATGGATGGCGGCGTCGATGCTGAACCGGTCCTTCAGCTCCGCAATCGCCGCCTGGTCGTCTGCCGTGCTGATCTGCACGCGGTCCTTGCCGACGCTGGCCTTGAGCGCCTCGGGAGTGTCGATCGCGACGATCTTGCCCTGATCGATGATGGCGATCCGGTCGCAGTGCTCCGCCTCATCCATGTAGTGCGTGGTGAGGAAGATGGTGATGTCTTCGCGCTGCTTCAGTTCGTTGATGTACCGCCAGATTGACGAGCGGGTCTGCGGGTCGAGCCCGACGGTCGGCTCGTCCAGGAAGAGCACGTGCGGTGCGTGCAGCAGGCCGCGCGCGATCTCCAGCCGGCGCTGCATGCCGCCCGAGTAGGTGCTGACCTTGCTCTCGCGCCGGTCCCACAGGCCCACCATGTCCAGGACCTGGCGCATCCGGGGCGCGACCGCGGCCCTGGGGACGCCGTACAGGTCGGCGTGAAAGCGCAGGTTCTGCTCACCGGTCAGGTACGTGTCGAGCGTCGTGTCCTGGAACACCAGCCCGATGTTGCGGCGGACGGTGTCCCGTTCGGTGACGACGTCGTGCCCGGCCACGACGGCCCGGCCCGACGTCGGGCGCACCAGGGTGCACAGGATGCTGATGGTGGTCGACTTGCCGGCTCCGTTCGGCCCGAGAAAGCCGAACGTCTCCCCCGTCGCCACCTCGAAGTTGATGCCCCGGACGGCCTCGATGTCGCCGTACCGTTTGGTCAGCTCACTGACCGCTATCGCCGTGCTCCGGCCGGGGCCGGAATGGGCCGGGCCGGGGCGCGCGGAGCCCCCGGCTCCCGCGCCGGTCTGTACCGCCACGTGCCGCGCCTCCCTCTACGAACCTCTCATCCGAGCGTAATCGCCTCTGCCGAGCCGGACGGCGGCCACTGAGCCTGGCGGCCAGGGCGCTAACAGCGGGCCGCGGTCCGCACCCGGTGCGGGTGCGGGCCGCGGCGGCGCGAATCCCGGCGGCGGCTGCTGCCCGTATGGCCGAGCGGCGCGCTAGTCCGCGCGTCACTGCTGGGAGCCGCCTGCTCCGGCCTCGTCATCGGCGGCGAGGATCCGGTAAAGGGCGCGGCGGGTGTCGGTGAGGACCTTGCCGGCCTCCTTCACCTGCGCCGCGGAGCCAGCCTGCCCCACCTGGGTCACGGCCATGATCACCTGGCGGATCAGCCCGCGCAGTTCGACTTCCGCGTCGTCCACGCTGCCGGTCACCGCGTCCCATGACGCGCTGAGCTCGTCGGCGTGCGATTCGGCGTAGGACTGGCCCTCGTCGGTCAGCCCGAACGCCTTACGGCCGCTCTCGCTGGTCTCGGCGCGGATCAGGCCCTCGTCCTCCAGCTGCTGGAGCGCCGGGTAGACGGACCCGGGACTCGGGCGCCATACGCCGTCCGTGCGCTCGCTGATCTCCTGGATGATCTGGTAGCCGTTGCGGGGGCCTTCGGCCAGCAGCGAAAGCGCCGCCGCCCGGACGTCGCCCCGACGTACCCGTGGTCCGCGAGCGAACCTCGGGCCGCCGAACGGGCCGCCCCGCATCATCATTTCCGGCGGCGGGCCACCCCAGCCACCGCGCTTGGGGCCGCGTCCGCGACCCCGGTGCCCGCCTCTGCGGGCCCACTCTTCTTCGTGCATTGCGTGTACTCCTTCGATGTTTCTGTTGCCTGCGCTGGACGCAGGGCCTGGTCCGGCATACCTACGGACCATCTAGATAGCCCCATTACTGTCTAGCTAGGTCAAAGATATATCGATAGCGTGCGCAACGCAAGTCCGTACGGCGCCCGGTGGGTTCCAGTGGGCTCCGGAGGGTGGACACGCCGCACGCCGCTGGACACGCCGCAGGCGCGGGTGGCGTCAGACTGAGGGTATGCCGGTTGTAATTTGGGTCGCCGAGGGCACGTGGCAGGCGTGCGTGGACGCTGCGCTTTCGCTGGCTCCGCCAGACGCCGCGATCACGCTGCTCGCGGTGGTCGACAGCGCGACCGCCGAGACGGCGCACGGCGCGTTCAGCGGCCTGCTCGGCCGCGGCGGGGCTGACCCCGCGCAGCGGCTGCTCGCGCGGGCCGAGAAGGCCGCGGACGAACTGCTCGACCGGGCGCAGGCCCGGCTTGGCCGTGACGCCGACCATCTGCAGCTGAACGGACGGGGCAAGCACGAGATCGCCGCCGCCGTCAGCGGCGCCACCATGCTCATCGTGGCGCGCGATGGCCACGGCCCGGGTCCCAAGAGCCTGGGTAAAGATGTGCGCTTCGTCGTCGACCACGCGCCATGCCCGGTCCTGCTCATCTGGCCCGGGCCACCGCCGCCCGTACCGCCCCCGCCGCGGCCCGGCGAGCGCCCGCCTCCGCCACCCCCGGGTGCGCACCAGCCTCCGGGCGCGCACCCACCGCCTCCGCGCTAGGCAGAACGGACGGGCAACCGGCAGCGCTCGGTTACGGCCGGTCGCGCTTCCCGGCGCCTCGCGGCTCGAGGCCCCGATCCTCGCCGGGGTACGGCTGGGGCTAATCAGTAACCGCGGTGTAGGCGATCACGCCGCGGCGGATGGTGTCGATCGCGGCGCGGGCCGTGGCCCGCAGATCACGGCCGGCGGTGCCCGGCACGGGCGCGGCCGCGATCTGGTCCAGCAGGTCGATGAGCTGCTTCACCGCGCGGACGAAATCACCGGGAGTCAGGTCGGCTGACTCGAGCACGTCCTCCAGCCGGGCACCGCCCGCCCACTGGTAGGCCGCCGAGGCGAAACGCAGGTCGGGCTCGCGCAGGAACAAGACCCCGTTCTCCTTCTCCAGTTCATCGAGCTGGCCCCAGGCGCGCACCATCCGCCCGAGCACGTCGTGGACCTTGGCCGACGGCAGCCGGGGAGCGGCCGCGTCGTCGGTCTGGCGCGACTCGAACGACAGCGCCGACACGCAGGCCGTCAGTTCCTGGGTGTCGAGGCCGTTCCAGTAGCCGCGGCGCAGGCATTCGGCGGCGAGCAGGTCCAGCTCGGTATACAGGCCGCCCAGCAGCCGTCCCTCCGGGGTGACCGCGTCCCCGGTGAGGTAGCCGAGATTTTCCAGCACGGCGCATACCCGGTCGAAGGTGCGCCCGATGACGTGCGAGCGGCTGGCCACCTTCCGCTCCAGGGCCTCGGTTTCCCGCTTCACGCGCGCGTACCGTTCGGCGTACCGGGCGTGCTCCTCACGGTCGGGGCAGCCGTGGCTGGGATGCCGGCGTAGCCGGCGCCGAAGGTCAGCAATCTGATGATCCGGGGAGCTGAGCCCGGCGGGGCCCGCCTGCCCGGCCCCCCCGGTCCGGCCGTCCGACCCGGGCCGGTCTCGGGCGGCGCTGTCGTTCCAGTCAGCCACGCGCTGCGGGCCGGCGATGTCGCGGCCGGCCAGCCGGTTGCGCACCGAGGCAGCCAGGTCCCGGCGGTGCTGCGGGGAGCGGACGCTGAACGAGGCGGGAATCCGGATCCGGTCGACGGGCTCCACCGGGACCGGGAAATCGGCCAGTGACAGCCGCTTGACCTGACGGTTTGCCGTGAGCACGAGGGGCCCGTGACCGGCCAGCGCGGCCAGCCGGGCGGTCTCCGGGCTGTGCCCGCTGCCGCGGGTGTCCTGGGTGTGGCCGTCGCCGCGAGCCTCCTGGGAGTCCCCGTTGCCGCGGGTGTCCTGGGTGCGGCCGTCGCCGCGAGCCTCCTGGGAAGCCCCGCTGCCGCGGGTGTCCTGGGTGCGGCTGTCGCCGCGAGCCTCCTGGGAAGCCCCGCTGCCGCGGGTGTCCTGGGTGCGGCCGTCGCCGCGAGCCTCCCGGGAGGCCCCGCTGCCGCCGGAGTCCCGGGTGCGGCCGTTGCCCCGGGCGCTGTGGGGGCGGCCGCCGCGGCCGTCCGGGCTGCGGCCGGAGCCCGGACCCGGCTCGAGGACGACCGCCATGCCGGCCCGCCGGCCGCCGGGAACCCGGATGATGTCGCCACGGCGGAGGACCTCCAGCGACCGGGCCGCCTCGGTGCGGCGGGCCACGGCCCGGCGCCGCGACAGGTCACCCTCGAGATCCGACAGATCCCGGCGCATAGCCGCGTACTCGGCGAAATCGCCCTGGTCGCAGGCCATCTTCTCGGCGAGCTCAGCCATCGCTACCTTGTTGCGGCGGACCTGCCGCGTCAGATCCAGGACGCCGCGGTCCGCCTGGAACTGGGCGAACGACGACTCGAGCAGGGCGGCGGCCCGGTCCCGGCCGACCTGGCCCGTCAGGTTGACGGCCATGTTGTACGACGGCCGGAAGCTGGAGTTCAGCGGGTAGGTCCGCGTTCCGGCGAGGCCGCCGACCGCCTGCGGGTCGATGCCGGGCTGCCACAGCACCACGGCGTGCCCCTCGACGTCGATGCCCCGGCGCCCGGCCCGCCCGGTCAGCTGCGTGTACTCCCCCGGGGTCAGCTCGGCGTGCGTCTCGCCGTTCCACTTGTCCAGCTTCTCGATGACGACGGTCCGGGCCGGCATATTGATGCCCAGCGCGAGCGTCTCGGTGGCGAACACCACGCGGACAAGCCCGGCCGAGAACAGCTCCTCGACCACCTCCTTGAAGGTGGGGAGCAGGCCGGCGTGGTGCGCGGCGATGCCCCGCTGCAGGCCGGTGAGCCATTCCCGGTAGCCGAGCACGGCGAGGTCCTCGTCGGGGATGTCGGCCGCGCGCCGCTCCACGAACTCGGTGATCGCGACGGCCTCGTCGGGCTGGGTGAGCCGGAGCCCGGCGGCCAGGCACTGCTGGACCGCCGCGTCGCAGCCCGCCCGGCTGAAGATGAATTCGATGGCCGGCAGCAGCCCGGCCGCGTCGAGCCGGGAGACGACCTCGGGCCGGTAGGGCGGCCGGGCCCGGCCCGGTGACGGCCCGCCCCCGGACCGGCCCGCGTACCTGCCCTGGCCGCCCCCGTACCCGCCCCCGTATCCGTCCGCGTATTTGCTCCGGCCGCCCGCGTATCCCGCCCGGCCGCGGCCGGACCGGCCGCCGGGGTGACCGCGCCGTCCGCCGCGTGCGGGGCGGCTCCGGCCCGTCACAGGAACCTGCTGCGGCGCCCCCCGGTCCCGCTGCTCCAGGCGCATTAGCTCCGGGTTAACGCGGGTGCCCGCCGGGTCGGTGAACAGGTCATACAGCCGGTTCCCGGCCATCATGTGCTGCCACAGCGGGACCGGCCGGTGCTCGTCCACGATCACGGTGACGCCGCCGCGCAGGTCGTCCAGCCAGTCGCCGAACTCCTCAGCGTTGCTCACCGTGGCCGACAGCGCCACCACCCGTACCGACTCGGGCAGGTGGATGATGACCTCCTCCCAGACCGCGCCGCGGGAGCGGTCAGCGAGGTAGTGCACCTCGTCGAGGACCACGTAGCCGAGCCCCCTGAGGGTGGCCGACCCCGCGTAGAGCATGTTCCGCAGCACCTCGGTGGTCATGACCACGATGGGCGCTTCGCCGTTGACGCTGTTGTCGCCGGTGAGCAGGCCGACGGTCCGGCTGTCGTACCGGCGCACCAGGTCGGCGTACTTCTGGTTGGACAGCGCCTTGATCGGCGTGGTGTAGAAGCACTTGAGGCCGCGCTCCAGGGCCAGGTGGACGGCGAACTCCCCGATCACGGTCTTGCCGGAGCCGGTCGGCGCGGCGACCAGCACGCCGTTGCCCTCGTTCAGCGCGGTGCAGGCCTGGACCTGAAAGTCGTCGAACTCGAAGTCATACAGCGCGCGGAAGCTGGTGAGCTCCGGATGCGAGTGACGGTCACGGAACTGCGCGTAGCGCCGCGCGGGGGTCCTTGCGTGAGGTTCCGCGAAGCCATCGTCTCCCCGGTCGAGCGCAGGGGCCATCTCCCCAGCCTAGGCGTCAGTTCAGGCTGCTGTGGTCGGGGCCGGTCCCGTTGTCGCTCATCTCCAGCGGCGACGCCTCGGCCATGTCCAGTGGCGAGGCCTCGTCATCGGCCAGGTCCGCGTACGGGTCCGGGATGCGGGCGCGGCGCCGGTCGTTCGCCCAGATGATCACCTCGGCCACCTCGACCAGCACCACACAGGGCAGCGCCAGCATCAGCATGCTGATCGGGTCCGGGCTCGGGTTGGCGATGCCCGCGAACAGGAAGGCGCCGAAGATCATGAGCCGGCGCCATTTAGCGAACCGCTCGTGGGTGAGGATCCGGGCCATGTTGAGCATGACGAGGGCGAGCGGCAGTTCGAAGGCCAGGCCGAAGCCCAGGATCATGGCCTGGAAGTAGCTCAGGTAGGTGGTGATCGTCGGCAGGTTGCTGACACCCTCCGGGGTCAGGCCGAGCAGGTAGTGCAGGCCCCGGCTCATCGCGTAGTAGGCCAGCACGGCGCCCGTGGCAAACAGCGGGACGGCCGCGCCCACGAACAGATAGGCCCACCGCTTCTCCCGGTGGTAGAGCCCGGGCGCGATGAAGGCCCAGATTTGGTACAGCCAGACCGGCGAGGAGATGATCAGCCCCACGAAGAATGCGATCTGCACGCGGAGCATGAAGGGATCGAAGATGCCGGTGACGACGAGCCGGTCACCATATACCTTGCAGCCGGTGTGGCCGTTGATGACGGCAGAGCAGAACGGATGGCTGACGAACTTCCAGATCGGGTTGAAGAAGACGAACCCGACGACCATGGCCACCACCAGCGCGAGCGCCGCCTTGACCAGGCGGTTACGCAGCTCGCGGATGTGCTCCATGAGCGGCATCCGGCCCTCGGGGTCGTGCTTCCTGGACGCCTGGAGCATGCGGCTGCCGACGACGCGCGCACCCGTCACCGTGTCAGCCAGCTTTGGCATTTCCGGTCCCTGGAGTGTGTCCTGCTCAGACGGGCTTCTTGTCCGCGGGCACCGATGCGGCTTCCCTGACGGATGAGTCCTTCAGCTCGCGGATCTGCCGCTGCAGGCTGTCGATCTGCTCCTGGGAGGTCGGCTGCTCCGCGGCGACCGGCGGGGGCGCGGGCACCGGCGAGGCGATCTGCTGCGGCGCTACCGGGACCGGGACCGGGACCGGGTTGGAAGAAGCCTTCTCGGCCTCGGCGTCGTCGTCATGCAGACTAGAGACCTCGGACTTGAGGATCCGCATCGACCGCCCGAGCGACCTGGCCGCGACCGGCAGCTTCGCGGATCCGAAGAGCACGATGAGCACGACGGCGACAATCAGGATCTTCCACGGACTGTCAAATAGGTCGCCTATCATTTCCGTCCTCTTTGGCGGGGATGAGGCCCCCCCGCGGTCGGGGCTTTTCATGGCGAGTGTACACGTCGGACCGCTGGCACAGGAGCCCCCGCGAACCGCGTGGCGGATGCGGCCGGTCAGCATTTCGGCCCTCCCGCGCCGCTGTGACACCCGGAACCGGCCGGGGCTGTACGGGGATGTTGGGTCTATTTGTCCATTTCGCCGAAGGAGGTGTGGTGCGACTACAGCGGGACGGGCCGGCGACGGCCAGACTGGATCCGACCCGCCGGCAGCAGGGCCAGTACCTGCGAGGCCTGGGCCGGATCATCGTCGCGACCTACGGCGCCGGGGCCGATTGCGAGCCGCGGTGGCAGGAAGGCGCCCATAACTCCCGTACCTCCTGGTGCGCGGCGTCCCGGTCCGGGCGTCATCAACCTCGACGGGATGGCGGTTTTGTGGAATCGGTATCGGTCACATTCTGTGACCCGATCCACCGGGGGCAGCCAGCGCCTGGCGACCGATCTGGGCTTGCCGCCCCGGCGTCCTGATACTTGCCGCCCCGGCGTCCTGATAAAGGAGGCCCTCAGCCGGAGGCGTAGGCAGCCAGCGCGGCCGTCGCGTCCTCCCGGATCTGCCCGCGGAGGTCTTCCGGCGCGATGACCCGGCCGTCCTCCCCCAGCCGCAGCGCCAGCCGGCGGACCCAGCGGGTGTCCGGGGTGCGCAGCCCGATGCGGAGCCAGCCGTCGCCGAGTTCCTCGGCCGACTCGCACGGATAGTACTCCGCCACCCAGCGGCCGGCCGCCGAGACCTCGATCGTGACGTGCACGTCGTCGGCCGACGGCCGGAACAGGCCCTGATCGACGTCTACCGGCTGCGCGTCCTCCGGCACCGCGGCCGGGACGTCGAGCACGTCGATGCCGAGGATGCGGTCCAGCCGGAACAGCCGGACACCCTCGGCGCGGCGGCACCAGCCCTCCAGGTAGGCCCTGCCCTCGACGACAAGCAGCCGCATCGGGTCCACGTCGCGCTGCGTGGCCTCGTCCCGGCCGGGCACGTAGTACCGCAGGTGCACGCGGCGCTTCCGCTCCAGGGCGTCCCGGATCTGCGCGATCGCCTGGTCCCCCGCCGGCTTGTCGACCTGTACGGCGACCTGGGCGCTGGGCCCGGCCGCTTCGCCCGCGGCCGCCTCCAGCTTGGCGATCAGCCGGCTGAGCGCCGACCTGTCCTCCAGGCCCGGAATGTCGGCGAGCATCCGCAGCGCGACGAGCAGCGCGCTGGCCTCGTCGACGGCCAGCCGCAGCGGCCGCCCCATCGACTCCGCCTGACTGACCACTATCTCGCCGCCCTCATAGGACAGGTCGATCGGGCAGAACGGGTCGGGGTTCCGCAGTTCCACGCACCAGAGCAGGTTGAGGTCGTCGACGAGTTGGCGCTCGCTCAGGCCGAACGCGGTCGCGGTGTCGGCCAAGCCGACCGCCTTGCGGCTGACGACGTAGGGCACCAGGGCAAGGAGCCGCTGCAGGCGTTCGGCCGAGGTGGCCGCCTGCCCGCGGGGCCGATGCGCCGTGCCGGGGACGGCGGCCGCACCATGCGCACCGGACTCGCGGGGCCCACGGGGCCCCCGGGGGCCGGCGGGCGCACCCGGTGCCTTCTCGCGCGGGCTCACGCCAGCACCCCCTTGAGCCTGCTGATAACCGCGTCGCGCAGGTCAGGCGGGTCGGTGACCACGACATCGGCGCCGAAGGAGGCGACGTGGTCGGCGAACCACCCAACGTCGGAGTAGGGCACGGTGATCGTGTCCCAACCGGCCCGGGCGGAACCGGCCCGGGCGGAACCGGCCCGGGCGGAACCGGCCCGGGCGGAACCGGCCCGGGCGGAACCGGACGAAGCGGCATCAGACGAAGCGGCATCAGACGGGACGGAACGCGCCGGGGACGAATCCGCGTCCGGCGGGCTGGTGGCATAGCGCCGCAGCCCGTACCCGGCGCCGGGGCGCACGCGCAGCACGGCCATGTTCTCCCGCGGCGGCACCGAGTCCCAGGTGCGGACGACCTCCCGCACGTCCGTGCCTGCCGGGACGGTGACGCCGCCCGGCGGCCCGGAAAAGCGGACGTCCCCCTCGATCCGGCCGAGCCGGAACACCCGGACCGCGTCCCGGCCGCGGTCCCGGCCGGCCACGTACCAGCGGCCGTGCCGGTTGACCACGCCCCACGGCTCCAGTTCGCGGATCTGCGGCTCGCTGCGCCCCGCGGCGCGGTAAGCGAAGGTCACGGGCCGGCGGTCGCGGACCGCCTCCCACAGCGGCCCGAACGCCGGCTCGGTGGTGTGTACCCGGGGCTCGATGCCCTGCCGGGCGCCGGCGTCGGCGTCCCAGTCATCGGTGTCGATGCCGGCCGCCCGCAGCTTGAGCAGCGCGCCCGCCGCCGCCCCGGCCAGCTCCGCGTGCCGCCACACCCGGGCCGCGAGGCCGAGCACGGCCGCCTCGTCCGCCTCCAGCCGCAGCTCAGGCAGCGCGTAGGCTAGCTGCTGAACCCGGTAGCCAATGTCCTCGCCGTCCAGCGGGCTGAGCGAACCAGTCTCCAGCGGAATGCCCAGCTCGCGCAGTTCTTCCTTGTCCCGCTCGAACATCCGCTTGAAGGCCTCGGGCTGCTCCGGGTAGCCGGCCACGGCCTGGCGGATCTGTTCCGCGGTTAGGTAGCGCCGGGTGGACAGCAGGCAGACCACCAGGCTCAGCAGCCGCTCGGTCTTCCGCCGCGACATCCGCACTCCTCCTCCCCGCCCGATGAGCTCCGCCTACATTCTCACCTACCGGACGGGGTAAGGGCGCCTATTCACCGCCCCGGTTACCGCCACTTGCCCGGGTACCTGCCCGCGTACTTCACCGCCCCGGTTACCGCCAGCCCGGTTACCTGCCCGCATACTTCACCGCCACCTGCCCGCGTCCTTGCCCGCGTCCTTGCCCGCGTCCTTCGCCGCGCAGGCCCCGCCGGCGGGGCTTCGGCGCACATGGTTACGCTGGCCGGGTGATCACGTGGAGGAACGGAACGGTCTCCCGGATCCGAAAGGAATGGCCGGGGGCGGTGGAACTCGAGGTGTCGGTCGGTGGGGAGCCGTCTGCGCAGGTCACAGCGCTGGCCTACCCCGCGCTGACGGGGCGGCCCGAACCGGGCGACCGCGTGCTGCTGAACACGGCCGCGCTGGACCTGGGGCTGGGCACCGGAGGGTACGCGCTGGTCGTCGCGGTGCCGGACCGCCTGCCGCCGGACCGCTCCGGCCCCGGTCACCTGGTCAAGGCGCGGTACACGCCGCTGCAGGCGGTCGTGCTCGGGACGGATGAGCAGGACTCGCCCTACCACGAGACGCTGCGCTCCGCCGACGATATCGCCGCGATGCCGGTGGTGGTGGCCGACCTTCATTCCGCTCTCGCGCCCGTCCTGGCTGGTCTCTATCACGATGCCGAACGGGCCGCCGGTGACCGCTCTCCGGCCGGAGACGCCGGCTGGCCCGGAGAGGCCTCAACGGGCCAGCCGGGTGTGCCGGGTGTGCCGGGTGTGTCGGGTGTGCCGGGTGCATCTTCTATCGGACGAGCGGGACAAGGACCGGGCCGGCCGGGGTGCGCGTCGCGTATGTGATGACCGACGGCGGCGCGCTGCCGGCGTGGTTCTCCCGGACCTGCGCCATCTTGCGTGAGGCCGGCTGGCTGGCCGGGACGATCACGGTGGGCCAGGCGTTCGGCGGCGACCTGGAGGCGGTAACCCTGCACAGCGGCCTCCTCGCCGCGCGGCACGTGCTCGGGGCGGACGTGGCCGTAGTGACGCAGGGGCCGGGCAACCTCGGCACGGGCACGCGGTGGGGGTTCTCGGGCGTGGCGGCCGGCGAGGCGGTCAACGCGGTGGCCGTCCTCGCCGGGCTGCCGGTGGCCGCGCTGCGAGTCAGCGAGGCGGATCCGCGCGGGCGTCACCGCGGCATATCGCACCACAGCCTGACGTCCTACGGGCGGGTGGCGCTGGCGCGCGCGGAGGTGGTCGTACCGATCCTGCCCGGTGATCTCGGCGCGCAGGTGACCGAGCAGGCCAGGCCGCTCGGGGGGCGGCACACGCTGGTCCACGTCGCCGTGGACGGCCTGGACGAAGCGCTGCGCCGGTGCCCGGCGCCGCTGTCGACGATGGGCCGCGGGCTGGACGGCGACCGCGCCTACTTCCTGGCCGCCGCTGCGGCCGGGCGGCACGCAGCGGTCCTGTTGCGGAGTGCCACAATGGGGCGCCTCCACTGAAAATAGAACCGGGCCTTGTCAGGAGACCCGAGCGGGGAGAAGACATGAGACTTCCAGTGAGGCTTCACCACCTGCCGCAGCGGATGGCTACCGGCGCATTCATCCTCAACTCCGGGATCGGCAAGTTGTCCGCGGATGAGGAAACCGCTGCCCAGCTGCACGGATTCGCGGTCGGCACCTACCCGTTCCTGGCCAAGCTGAAGCCGAAGGACTTCGTCCGCCTGCTCGCCGGCGCGGAGATCGCGCTCGGCTCGGCGCTGCTGCTGCCCGTCGTCCCGTCGGCGGTGGCCGGGGCGGGCCTGGCCGCATTCTCCGGCGGCCTGCTCGGGCTGTACGTCAGGACACCGGGGATGCGCAAGGAAGGCACCCCGTTGCCCACCCAGCAGGGCATCCCGCTGGCCAAGGACGTGTGGATGCTGGGCGTCGGCCTCGGCCTGGTTATCGACGACCTGACGGACGGCGCCTGAGGCACGCGGCGCCCGGGACGCCCGGGGCGCGGCACGCTGACGGCCGGCCGGCGGGCACACCTATGGGCACGCCTGCGGGGCGGCCGTTCCAGGTGATGGCCCGTCACCGCCGGTAGCACCCGCGCCCGCGCTCCTGGTCCGGTACGCTGTGCGCGTCCTCGGGCGTTCCCGCCACGGGCCCCGCATCGGACGTCACACTCAGGGCGGAGGCCGCACGTGCACCTGGCGTCAACCACGTCCGAGGACGCGACCGCGCCGGAACGGCGCCCAGCGCTCCGCCGGAAGACGGACCGGCCGGCCGTGCCCGGGATCCTCTTCTTCCTGGCCGCGCTGGCCGCGATCGAGGGCCGGCTGGTGCTGCTGGACCACCGCGACATCACCGAACTGCTCCGGGTCGGGTCGGTGTACGGCCACCCGGGCCAGGTCCCGCGCGGGGTGCACGTCTTCCAGTACACCGGCTACGACGGCCAGTTCTACTACCGGATGGCGCTGGATCCGGCCAACCTGCACAAGACGGCGTTCGGCATCACCATGGACGCGCCGTACCGGTTCATGCGGATCGGCTACTCCGCGCTGGCGTGGCTGGTGTCGCTCGGTCAGCACGCGGCGGTGCCGTACGCGCTGGTGGCGATCAACGTCGCGGCCCTCGGCGCGCTCGCCTACCTGGGCGGTATCCTGGCCCAGGAGGCGGGCCGGCACGCGCTGTGGGGACTGCTGCTGGCGGGTTACTTCGGCCTGATGGACAGCCTGTCCCGGGACCTGACCGAGCCGCTCGGCGCGCTGTGCCTGATCGCCGGAATCCTGGCCTACCGGAAACGGCATCCGCTGCTGGCCGCCGCGGCGTTCGGCTGCGGCGTCCTGACCCGGGAAACGGTCCTGATCGTACCGGCCGTGCTCGGAGTCACCCGGATTATCCAGATCGCACGCCGGCGGGCCCGCCCGGGAGCAGATGACCTGGCCTGGATCGTCCCGGCCGTGGTCTTCGCCGGCTGGGAACTGGTGGTGAAGGCGGCGACGGGGGTCTTCCCGATCCTCAGCGACGGCGGGAAGAACGCCGGCCTGCCGTTCTCCGCCGCGTTCTCCGCGATCGCCCGCAACTTCGCCCACCCCAGTGCGCCGGTGCCGTCGGCGCCGGGCGCGGTCATCATCTGGGACATCGAGTTCGTCGTGCTGGCGCTGTTCGCGGTGGCCGCGCTGCTCTCACTGCGGGCCACCACCGTCCCGGTGTACGAGCGGGCCTCCTTCGTGGTGTACCTGGTGGTGGTCTTCTCCCTGGCCCCCACGAACTGGGACGGTTACGCCGACCTGCGGTCCTTCGTGGAGGTCTACCTGCTGTCCGTGCTGATCCTGCTGGCCGCGCCGCGGCGGCGGCTAGCGTCGCTGGGGCCACTGGCGGCATGCGCGGCGTCGCTGGTCATACTCGTCGCCCTCTACCGGATGCAGATCTCTTAAGAACGCTCCACCCGGCGCCAGGGGCCACGGCCCCTGGCATGATGGCATGGCCGGGCCGAACCGCTACGGGGTCACCGCGGTCCCGGCCGCCCCGGCCCGGACGGTCCACGCATGCAGGGCGTTCATCAGGTTCTGCTGGTAGACCAGCACCGTGTAGGGGCCGGTGCGGAACGTCTGCTCCGGGGGACCGAACGTGGCGAGCGTCTCGCGGGCCGGCTGCCAGTCGTTGAAGAAACCCGCCTGGTTCTGCAGCACGACGAAATTGGCGTCCTGGGTGGCCGGGTCGTACCAGGAGGCCTTGGCCTCCCACCGGTACGGGACCAGGCCGCCGTCCGCGATGGACACCGCGCGGATCGTGACCCGGCCGCCGGTGCCGACCGTCACCACGCTCGCCTGCCAGTACCCGCTCAGCCCGTGCGTGAGGTGGTGGGCCTGCAGCCATGAGGCGAGCCGCGCGTTGGCTGGCGGGGAGACTGGCTGCGCCAGCTCGTACCCCAGGCAGGCCCCGTTCCCGGCCAGCATGGTGCCCGCGAGGACGGTCAGCAGCAAGCGCGCGGAAACCCGCGCGGGAAGCCAGGCGGGCAACCACGCGGGCTCCCGCGCGGCCCTGGCCGCCCGCGGCTGGAGTGCCGCCAGGAACTCCGGCGCCAGCGAGCGCGCGGCCAGGGCCGCCCCGAACGGCAGCACCAGCGCGATCTCCCGGCCGTTCAGTACGCCCGAGGAGAAGCTGCTGAACAGGTACGTCGCCAGGTTGACGACGATGGCGACGGCGAGAATCTGGTCGATCAGCCCGCAGCAGGCGAACCGGCGGAGCGTCCGGCCCAGGGCCCAGGCCATCAGCGCGAGACCGGCCAGGTGGAGCACGGCGAACGCGACGGCGGCTCCGGAGTGCAGGCCGCCGAAGTTGGCGCCGAACAGCGCCAGCAGGCTGTCCCCGGTGGTCGCGGCGTGAACCCCAAGCTTGGCCGGGGTGACCAGGCTGAACGGGATCTGGTGCACGGTGAAGCCACCGGCGGCGTGGATCGCCCGCTGCAGCAGCCACGAGATGACGGCCGCGGTGATCGCCGCCCCGGCCAGCGACAGCTCGTACCACGCGGACCGCAGCCGCTGGCCGGTACCGGGCTTCCCGTGGGTACCGGGCTTCCCGTGGGCACCGGGCTTCCCGTGGGTACCGGGCTTCCCGTGGATACCGGGCTTCCCGCCGGCGCCTGTCTCGCCAGGCCACCAGAGCGCGCGGGCCACACCGACCAGGGCCAGCGGCACGATGGCCACCACGAGGATGAGGGAGTCGGCGACCATCGCCCAGCCCAGCAGGCAGGCGGTGATGACCGGGACGTACCAGCGCCGCGGCGCCCGGTCCAGGATCAGCCACGCGGCCAGGGCGGGCACCGCGGTGCCGATGTGCCCGACCGACAGCAGCAGGACGAACACGCCCACGCCCAGCTGCGGCGCCAGCATGATCCCGCCCGCGATCAGGACGCGCACCGCTCCGTCGCGCGCTGTCGCGCGGTTCCTGGCCAGCAGGACGGTGAGCACCAGCACGAGCGTGTAGGTGAGCGCGGCTGCGATGTGCGCCACGTCCGGGCTGAGGCCGCGGATCGCGTCGATCAGCATGTACCCGGGCAGCTCGGTCGTGTAGAAGGACACGTCCGACATCCACCAGCCGTGCAGCAGCAGGTCGCCGTGCAGCATGTCCCACGACATGAGCACGATGTTCGCCCCGTCCGAATTCACCGGATAGGTCGCGGAGAGCCGGATGTACGCGGCGAACAGGGCGATCGGGGCGGTGGCGAACGCGGCCGCCCGGAGACGCCGGGCCCACCGGTCCCGCCGAAGGCGATGGGAGGCACGCCGGCCGGGATGCAATGTAACCGCTCCCGTCCGTTCTGTAATGCCCGGTTCCGGCGCGGGGGCAGCCCCTGCCACCTCCTGCGCCGGACCGGCCATCGCTATCTGTCCGGTCAGCCTGCCGAGCCGGAGCTCACGGCGCCGAGGATGTCGACCACGAACACGAGCGTGTCGGTGCCCTTAATACCGGCCTGCGACTGGCCCGCGCTGCCGTAGCCGTCGGCCGGCGGGATGACCAGCAGCACCCGGCTGCCCACGGTCTGGCCGACGAGGCCCTTGTCCCAGCCGGGGATGACCTGGCTGGGAGTCGCCCCGATCCTGAAGCTGAGGGGCTGGCCGTGCTGCCAGGAGGAGTCGAAGACCGTCCCGGTCCGCCAGTTGACCCCGGTGTACTGGACGACGACGGCCTGGCCTTTGGTCACGACCGGCCCGGACCCCTTGATCAGGGTCTTGGTGACCAGCGTCTTCGGCGGGGTCACGCCCTTGGGGATCGTCACCTTGGGCGCGCTGCCCTGGGCCGCGGTCACCGACGGGAGGCTGCCGCCACCGCTGGACACGGTGGCCCCAGAGGCCGAAACCGACCCAGAGGAGTACTTCTGGATCAGATCCATCACAAATACCAGCGTATCGCTACCCGTCACACCCAGCTGGGAATTGCCGGTCGCGCCGTAGCCCTGCTTCGGCGGGATGACGGCCAGGACCCGGCTGCCGAGTTTCTTTCCCGTCACGGCGTTCTGGATGCCGGGCAGCAGCGATGCGGGGAGCACCTGCGGCGAGCCGGAGTAGGTCGAGCCCAGCAGTTTGTTGGTCGTGCCGCTCCACACGTAGATGGTGTAGTTGGACAGGAACAGGTCCGACTTCTTGATCGTCGCGCCGTTGCCCTGGATCAGGGTCTTGACCACGAGGGTGCTGGTCGGCTGCTGCTTCGGGATCTTGACCGACGGCGAGGCGCCGAACGAGCCCTTGGCCGTGACCGAGGCGTTCGGGGAAGCTTGGGCGGACGAACCGCAGCCGGCCAGAGCCAAGCCAGCGATCAGCGGGATAACGAATAGCGCAACGATGCGTCGCATGTGTAAGGACCTCAGGATGGACGATGAGAGCCCCGCCAGCCTACTGGGTGGCGGCACTACCGAATGCCGGCCAGCAGATTCGTGTGCCAGAGAAGGACGGTGTAGCCGGCCGGGTGCAGCGTCCGCGAGGGCGGCCCAAAGGCCCGGAAGGCGGCGGCGCCCCAGCCCCCCGCGCCCTTGTCCCGGGCCACCATGAAGTCCGCGTAGGAGGTCGCCGGGTCGTACCACTCAGGCTTGAACCCCCAGGACAGCGGGCGGGCCAGGGTCCCGTCGCGCAGTGACACCTGCCGGACCGTGATCCGCCCGCCGGCGTCCAGCGTCGTGCTGTTGGCCACCCAGTAATCGGCGGACAGGCCGGCGGTCAGATGCCGGGCGGCGAGCCAGCCGGCCAGGTTCTGGTTCTGCGCGGGCACCGGAGGCTGGAGGGCGTGGTAGCCGAGCGCGACGGCGCAGGCCAGGGCGGCGGCGGCCAGTGCGGGCGTCAGCCGGGCCCGCACGACCGGGGCGCCCAGGATCCGGCCGGCCAGGACCGCCCCGAACGGCAGCACGGTGGAGATCTCCCGCGTGCTGAGCAGGTTCTGCACGTAGGAGGTGGTCAGGTACGCCGCCACGCTGAAGGCGATCGCGAGGGCCAGCGCCGGGACGGCGGGCTCGGCACCGCGGCCCAGCCGGCCAACGGCAACGACGAACGCCACCGCGACCGCGGCCACCCCGATCAGGTGCAGTGCGGCGAAGGCCAGGGCGGCGCGGGAATGCGGGCCGAAGAAGTCGGCGCCGAAGATGACCAGCAGGCCCTCGGCGGTCAGCTTGACGTGGTGCGGCATGGCCGGCAGCCCGGCGAACTGGGTGGCGACTGGCTTCAGCACGTAGCCGCCACTCAGCCGGATGACCGCCTCGGCCGCCCGCGCGATCACCGCGGCGAAGATCGCGGCCACCACCAGGGCTACGTCCGGCCAGGGCGATTCGCCCGGAACGCGGGCTGGGGAGGCGTCCTGGCCGGCGCGACGCCCGGCCCCGCGCCGGCCAGTGACCCAGGCGCGCGCACCGCACGCGAGGGCCATCGGGGCCACGCCGGTGAGCAGGATCAGGCCATCGGCCACCTCCCCCCAGGCCAGCAGCAGGGCCACCACGACCGGCACGTAACAGCGAGCCCAGCCCGGGCCGCCCGCCGGGCGCGACGGCAGGCGCTCGGCGGCCAGCCAGGCCAGCAGTACGGGGACGGCGCTGCCGAGGTGGTCGGGGGTGATCAGCAGGGTCGCGCTCGCGCCGGGCGCCGGGGCCAGCATGATGACCGCCGCGACCAGCGCCCGGACGGCGCCTTCCCGGCCGGGGGCCCGGCCCCGGGCCAGGTACGCGGCGAGCAGGATCAGCAGGGTGTAGGTCATCGCCCCGCCGATATGGATCACATTGGGGCTGAGCCCGTACAGCGCCTCCAGCACGACGTACTGCATGAGCTCGGTCGACCAGAACGACACGTCCGACATGGCCCATCCGTGCAGCAGGAGGTTGCCATGCCGCATGTCCCACGCCTGCAGCGCGATCGACCCGGCGTCGGAGCCCACCGGGACTCGCTGGGACTGGCGCAGGTAGGCCAGGAACAGCAGTCCCGCCGCCAGCGCGATCCCGGCCGCCCACGCTGTTCGCGGAACCCATCGGGTACCCGGCGCGCGGAGACGAACACGCCCCGGGCTGGATGCGATGGACGTCGGGACGGGCACGAGAGGATTCCATTCGGAGTCGAGTAGCGGCGGGATTACAGTCCGCAGATGACCCTAGCGGCCGACTGGGCCGCGTGAGCGCAAATTGAGATGGCCTGGTCGCAGAAAGTCGCGACGAATCAGCGCGCGAACGTTCTAGCCGGGCAAAGAGGGTGGCGCGCGGCACGCGGGGGCCGCGCCCGTCCGGACCGTCGGTCATCGATCAGGCGACGGGAGTACCGAGGGCGACTACCGAAGGCCGGCCAGCAGGTTCTTGTGCCACACCAGGACGGTGTAGCCCGCCGGGTGCAGCGCCTGCGCCGGCGGCCCGAACGTGCGCACCGCGGCGGCCTGCTCGCTGGAACTGGCGGGGTTAATGTCGCTCGCGACGTAGAAGTCGGCGTACTGGCTCGCCGGGCTGTACCAGTCGGACTTCAGCTCGCGGGGAAGGGGCCGGGTCAGGGCCCCGTCGCTGAGCCCGACCTGCCGGACGGTGATCCTGCCCCCGCTGTCCAGGGTCGTGATATTCGCCACCCAGTAATCCACCGCCAGGCCGCCGCTCAGGTGCCGGGTCGACAGCCACGCGGCGAGGGACTGGCCGTGAGCGGGCTGCGCCGGCTGAGCGGCGTCGTAGCCGAGCGCGGCGGCGCAGGCGACGGCGAAGATCGCGAGCGCGGCGGTGAGCCTGGCCCGGAGCAGCGGGCCGGCCAGCAGCCGTCCCGCCAGGACCGCGGCGAACGGCAGCACTGCGGAGATATCCCGCGTGCTGAGCAGGTCCTGCACGAAAAGCGTCGGCGCGTACGCGGCGACATTGAGCACGATCGCGATGGCCAGTCCCGGGACGGCCAGTTCGTCGTCCCGGCCGAGGCGGCGGAGGGCCAGGAGGAAGGCTAGGGCCGCCGCGGCTACGACGATCAGGTGCAGCGCGGCGAAGGCAAGGTCCGGGCCTGAGTGGGAGTCGAAGAAGTCAGCGCCGAAAAGGCCCAGCAGCCCCTCAGCAGTGAGCTGGAGGTGGTGGGGGAGCGCGGCCAGACCAGCGAACGCCGTCGGCACCGGCCTTACCGTAAATCCCCCGCTATGCCGGATGAGGGCCGTGGCCACCCGGGCCAGCCCGACGGACACGATCGCCGCGACGGCCAGCGAAGTCTCCGCCCAGGGCCAGCCGCGCGGCGCCGGCGCCCCCCTTCCTGGCGCCCCCCTTCCTGGCGCCCCCCTTCCTGGCGCCCCCCTTCCTGGCGCACTGCTTCCCGGTCGACGGTGCCACAGCTTCACGGCGGCGCGCACGCCGCACACGATGACCATCGGCGCCACGCCGGTGATCAGGATGAGGCCGTCGGCGAACTGGCCCCAGGCCAGCAGGATGGCCACGGCGGGCGGCACGTACCAGCGGGGCTGCCCGGCCTGGCGGCCGGGCAGCAGGTCCACGGTCAGCCAGGCCAGCAGCACGGGCACGGCGCTGCCGAAGTGATCGGGGCTCATCAGCAGCGTCGGGCTCATGCCCGGGGCCGGCGCCAGCATGACGACCGCCGCGACCAGCGCCCGGATAATTCCTTCCCGGCCGGTGGCGCGGCCCTTGGCGAGCCAGGCGGCGAGCAGGAGGATCAGCGTGTACGTCATGGCCCCGGCGATGTGGACCACCTCGGGGCCGAGCCCCCGCACCGCCTCGATCAGGGCGTACTGGACCAGTTCGGCCGGGTAGAACGAGACATCCGACACGGTCCAGTGGCGCAGCAGCACATTGCCGTGCAGCATGTCCCATGCCTGCAGCGCGATCGACCCGCCGTCCGAGCCGGCCGGGACCCGGTCAGACAGGCGGAGGTAGCACAGGAAGAGCACGACCGCGGCCACCGCGATCCCGGCGGCCCATCCGGCCCTCTGAGCCCGGTGGGCGGCAGGGGCCCGGGATCCCCGCCCGGTTCGGCGGCCTTCCGGCAATCCGGCACCAGGTGCGCCGCGGTCGGCCCCGAACGTCCGGTCGTGCGCGGTCACTTCGGCTCCCTCAGCATCGGTCACGAGCCGGCGACGACATCTGAGTGGCCGAAGCGCAGGAGGACCGGCGCGGACAAGGGCGCCTGAGGCGACTCGAAGGTGTAACGGACCCCGCCGGCCGCCTGTTGCGGGGTGCAGATGAACTGCCTGGTCATCATGAAGGTCCAGTACGGCTCGTCCAGGCAGGCCCGCACGTGGGCCCGTTCGGCCTGGACGAGAAAGCCGGTGGCATCGATCCACGCCTGACGCTGGATGGACAGCACGATCTCCCGCCCGGGTGACCGCGGCGCGAGGACGGCGACCGCGTGCGGCAGGCCGGAGTCGGTGTCCTCGGTGCTCGTGCGCATCCCCGGCACCAGCGCGAACACGGCCAGGGCGGCGACGGCACCCGCCGCGGCCAGCGCCGTGCCCGTGCGGACGCCGAGCGCCTGGCTGACGCCGACCGCGATGACAAGCAGCGCCAGCAGGGGCGCCGACCAGTAGAAGTACGCGATGTAGTACTGGTTCAGGAAATCGATGCCGGCGGCCGCGTAGAGGCCGACCGCCACCGACGACACGGCATTGATGGCGAGCAGCATGAGCAGGAAGCGGCGCAGCCCGCCGCGGGCAGGTACGCGGACCAGTACGCGGGCCACCGCGATCGCGGCCGCGTACAGCACGAGCGGGACGGCCCAGGCGTCCCGGTAGGGCCACCAGAACCACAGCGCGTACCGCGTGATCTGCATCGCGCTGTGGCCGCCCGCCTGGCCGGATCTGCCGTAGGCGAAGTACTTGCCGAAGTCGCCGGGCCAGTGCAGCGCCAGGTTAACCACAATCGGCAGCACGAACACGGCGCTGATGGCCACGACCGGGATCCAGGCCCGGCGCTCGTGGCGGACGAAGCGCCGCAGCGACCCGGCCGGCGTCCGCCGGTGCGGCCAGGCCAGGGCCGCGATCACGGCCGCGGCGATCACCGGGACGATGAACAGGAAGCAGGCGTGGCCGTGGATCAGGAACCAGCCGGCCAGCGCGAAGATCCATGCATCCCGGACGTGTCCCGCCGCGACCGACGCCGCCGCGACGAGGAAGACGCAGTACATGACGACGTACATGTACGGCATCCAGTCGGAGTTGATCGCGGGCGGATGCACGGCCCCGAAGATCCCGATGACGGCCAGGCATGCGGCGGCGGCGCGCAGCGATCGTGTCCAGCCGTAGACCATGGCCACGACCAGGGCCAGCAGGGCGCTGTTGAGCACGAAGACGGCCAGCAGGTGCGCGTTCCAGGCCGTCGGCACCACGTGCAGGCCGTACTGGAACAGCCACTGGCCGAAGGCCTGAACGTACATGTACGCGGGCCCGGGATGGCTGAACCCCTCCCGGGAGTAGTTGCCGATCAGCAGGGTGAAATGCATGGCCTGCTCGATCCGGATCGAGTTCGCGGCGGCGTCGCCCTGCTCGTGGAACTTCGTGGTGAACAGGAACCGGTTGCGCACGAACAGGATGGTCAGCAGGACCGCGAACGGCACCGCCCACATCCACAATGGGCGGCTCCACCACGGGCGGCGCGCCCGGCCCGCGCCGTCCGCCGCCTCGGCCGGCGGCCCGGCGGGCGCGATTGCCGCGGCCCGGTCACCGCGGCTGCTCATGACGGGTTCCCCGGGATGTCCGGCAGCAGGTTCCGGTTCCAGACCAGCACCGTCCAGGGCCCGACGTTGTACGTGCGGGCCGGGTCGCCGAAGTACTGGCGCACCAGGGCGCGTGGCTCCCAGTGATACAAGCCGGGCAGGCTCTCGAAGACGATGAAGTTGGCGTACTGCCCACCCGGGACATACCAGGCGTACCTGGACTCCCACAGGTCCCGCTGCATGGTGAACTGCATCAGCGCGCGGACCCTGACCCGGCTGCCGGAATCCACCGTGATGATGCTGCTCTCCCAGTAGCCGCCGAGCCCGTAGGTCAGGTGGTGCGCGGCGAGCCAGGACGCGAGCTGGGTGTTCTGCGCGGGGACAGCCGGGTGGCGGGCCTCCCGGGCCAGGCCGGCCAGGTACCCGGCCAGCACGAGCGCGCCCGCGGTGGCCAGCGCGGCCCGGGCCACCGTGGTGATCGTGCCGCCGCGTTCCGCGCCGGCACCGTGTCCGGCCGGGGCGTCCCGCGGAGCGGCCCGGACGAGCATCCGGCCGGCCAGCGCCGCCCCGCAGGGCAGCACGACCGCCAGCTCGTGCGGGTTCAGTGAGGGCATGTTGCTGACTACGTACAGCACCACGTTGATCGCGATGGCCGCACCGAGCACCTGGTCGACCAGGGTCGCCTGGGGGAAGAAGCGCCAGGCCAGCAGGACGAGCGCCAGCGCGACCAGCGCCACCCCGGCCAGATGCGGGAGGGCCAGGTCCCGGTCGTCACCGGAGGGCAGGCCCTCGTAATTGGCCCCGAAGAGCACCAGCAGGCCGCGCCAGGTGGCCGCGACCTGCGCGCCCCACGTGCTGACGGGCTCGATCGTGAACGTGACCGCGTGCAGCGTGTAGCCGCCCAGCGCGTGGATCAGCCGGATCAGGACCTGGGAGACGACGGCCGAGGCGACCGCGGCGGCGGCGAGGCAGACCTCGAACCGGCGGGTCTCCGTCGCGTGCCGCACACGCTCCCGGAAAGCGCCCCGCGCGCCCCGCGTCCCATCGACGCCGAACAGGTCCTGGATGACGCGCAGCCCGCAGACCAGCGCGAGCGGCAGGGACCCCACGGCCAGGACCAGGGGGTCGCCGACCGCGCCCCAGGTCAGCAGGATCCCGGTCGCCACCGCCAGCCGCCACCCCGGCCGCGCCCGGTCCAGGACCAGCCAGGTCACCAGGAGCGGGATCGAGGTGCCGATGTGCCCCACGGTCAGCAGCAGGACGAAGACCCCGAACCCGAGCTGGGGGGCGAGCATGATGCCGCCGGCGATCACCGCCCGCAGGACTCCCCGGCGGCCGGAGGCCCGGCCCCGGGCCAGCATCGCCGCAAGCAGCAGCGCCAGCGTGTAGGTCATGGCCGCCGCGGCGTGCAGCATGCCGGTATTCAGCCCGAGGATCAGCTCCAGCAGCATGTACTGCGGCAGCTCAGTGGTGTAGAAGGACACATCCGACAGCACCCAGCCGTGCAGCAGCAGGTTGCCGTGCAGCATGTCCCACGCCTGCAGGCCGAGGTTGGCCTGATCGGAGTCTTCCGGGTAAGTGTTTGTCAGGCGCAGGTACACGGTGAAGAGCAGTACCCCGGCGGCCGCCAGCCCGGCCGCCCAGAGCCACCGCCCGGCGCGGGCGGTAGGGCCGGCCCGCCGGGTAAGGCCGGCCCGCCGGGGCCGGGGATGCCCCTCGCTGGGACGCCCCTTCCCTGGGGCCACCGTCAGGCCCTGGGCCGTCTCGCCTCCCGACGCCGACATTGCTCCCCGCTCAGGTCAGGCTCATATGGTGCCGGATTCGACCGCGCTACTGATCCATGGGATGACCTCGTCCAGGATCTGGTCCAGACTGGTCGTCGCCTCGAAGCCGAGGAGGCGCTTGGCCTTCTCGACGGCGGGCACCCGCCGCTGGACGTCGTAGGTGAACGGATCGTCGTTGACGATCCGCAGCGGCACCCCGTCCCCCTTGATCTTGGCCCAGATTGCCCCGGCCAGCTCGAGCACGGTCGTGCCCTCGGCGGTGGACAGGTTGAAGTCCTCGTTGCGGGCGTCCGGGTGCTCCATCGCGGTCACGATGCCGGCCGCGAGATCCCCGCCGTAGGTGTAGTGCCGGACCTGCTCCCCCGAGCCGAGGATGTGCAGCGGGTCCTGGCCCTTGAGCACCTTCTGTACCAGGTCGGGGACGACGTGGCTCATGGCCAGCCGGACGTTCCCGGACAGGATCTCCTCATCGCCCAGCGCCCGGCTCTCACCGATCCCGACGCAGTTGAACGGGCGCGCGATCGTGAACGGCAGCTCGTACTGATCCCACGCGGCCTGGGCGAAGTACTCCACGGCCAGCTTCTGGAAGCCGTAGGACGACAGCGGCGGCGGGATCTCCCGCTGCTGGCCCTCGTACGAGGGCCATTCGTTCGCGGCCTCGAAGACCATCGAGGAGGACAGGTAGGTGACCTTGCGCAGCCGGCCATCCCGGTGCGCGGCGATGGCCGCGTCACAGCAGGCGGCGATGATCCGCTCGTTGGTCGCGAGCAGGTCGTAGGGGTAGGTGTGGAAGTAGGAGATGCCGCCGATCATCGCCGCGCCGGCGATGAAGTGGTCGCAGTCGATGAGCAGGCGCGCCATCAGGTCCGCGTCGCGGGCGTCGCCCTCGACCAGCTGGTAGTGCGGGTGGTCGTCGTAGGACTTCTTCACCCGGCCGTACTTGGAGAAGTTGTCCACCCCCACCACGGCGTAACCGCGCCGCAGCAGTTCCTCGGCGACGTAACCGCCGATGAACCCGGCCGATCCGGTGACCAGAACTTTCTCCATCAGTTCCCTCTATTTCCCTTCTGTATCGGGCGCTGTGCCGGACGCGGGGCCGGGCGGGCCTGGGCGCGTATCTGCTCAGCGGACATGCGCGGCCCGAAGGCGAATTTGTACCAGCGCAGGTAGCTGGGAATCCACTGCGCGACCTTGAAGTTGGAGACGCCGGCCTGCCGGTCCAGCCAGATCGTCGGGATCTCGGCGACCGGAAGGCCGAGCCGCTTGGCCTTGGCGGTGAGCTCGATGCCGATCTCGAAGCCGTCGCGGGAGTCGATGCCGACCTCCCGCACGAACTGCGTCGAATAGGCCTTGAACGAGTTGGTGGCATCCCGGGTTCCGACGTGCGCCAGGATCCGCAGCGAGCGGCCGGCCGCCCGGGACAGCGTGCCCTTCAGAACCGGGCCGCCGACCTGCTGGCCGCCGGCCATGTACCGGGACGCGGCGGCCACGGCCACACCCCGTTCCACCAGCCGGGCCAGCTCGTCGATCTGCCGCGCGTCGTCGCAGCCGTCCGCCATGGTCACCACCGCAACCGGGGCCCGGGCCGCGTCGATGCCGAACCTGATCGCGTTGGCGGGCCCCGAGCCGTAGATGTTGACCAGGCAGCGGATCCGGTCTTCCTTCTGCGCGTACTCCTCGACCACCGGAACTGTCGAGTCGGTATCGCTGTCCACGATGACCAGGACCTCGCACGGCAGGCGCACCGATTCGAAGAGCCGGTCCAGGATCGGGACGATCTGCTCGTCCTCGCTGTAGGCCGGGATAACGATCGTGACCCGGGGCGCGTCCGATGTCATATCCGTACGCCCTGCCCCAGGATGTTCCAGACATCCGCGACCGGTTTGCCCGTCACGAGCTCGCGGTACTCGGGATGCGGCGCGGCGATCACCAGCAGGTCCGACTGGCTGAGGACGTCGGGCAGCGGCTGCAGGGCCGGGTCGGTGGTCACGTACGGGTCCGTGCACAGCACCGAGCCGGCCTTGAAGGCCAGGATCCGCTTGAGCTTGTACGACAGGCTGGACCGGATGTCGTCCGAGCCGCCCTTGAAGGCCATGCCGAGGATGCCGACCGTCATGGACGCCAGGTCGAAGCGCTGCTCCAGACGGTGCACCACGTACAGGGGCATGCCCTCGTTGATTGTCATCGCGGTGTGGCCCAGGGCGAAGTTGTTGTTGTTGAACGCCGCGAGCTGCATGGTGTCCTTGAACAGGCATGGCCCGGCGGCAAAGCCCGCGGCCGGCATGTCGGCGGCGCGGGGGTAATCCTCCCCCAGCCCCTGCCGGATGCGCTCGAAGTCCAGGCCGCAGTCGTTGGCCATCATGTAAAGCTGGTTGGCCGTCGCGAACTTGATGTACCGCCACACGTTGGTGAAGAGCTTGGCGAGCTCGGCCTCCTCGGGCGTCATGATGACGAGCTGCCCGGTGAGCCGGCGGAACAGAGCGCTGGCGCGCTCCACACCGCGCGCGGTCCGGGCCGAGATGATCTGCGGCAGCTCGAACAGCTCGGTCATCGCCTTGCCCTCGGCGATGCGCTCCGGGCAGAAGGCCACGTCAAGTTCGACGCCGAGCCCGGTGACCGTCTTCTCCACCAGCGCCGTCACCCCGGGGTAGACGGTGCTGCGCAGGATGAGGATCTGCCCGTCGCTCAGGAAGTGCGCACAGCCGCCCAGGGCGTTCGGGATGGCGGCCTGGTCCGGGTTGAGGTGCTCGTCCACCGGGGTGCCGATCACCACGATCACGTGCTCGGCGGTGGCCACGATGGCCGGGTCGGCGGACGCCTCCAGCCGCCCGGCGGCGCGGGCCTCGCGCAGCGGCCCCGCGGCGCCCGGCTCGGCGAACGGCAGCCGCCCGGCGTTGACGGTTTCCACCGCCGCCTGGCTCACGTCGTAGATGCCGACCCGCGCCCCGCGGCTGGCGAGCGCGATCGCCAGCGGCAGGCCGACGTGGCCGCATCCGCCGATGACCACGGCGTCCAGCTCGAAGACGCGTTCTGGTGTGGGTCCGCTCACCGCATATGTCCTTTCCGTCACAGCAGGCTGGGCCGAATATACCGGCACGCCTGTTACCTGTGGATGACGGCGCGCGTGTGCCGGGAATCAGCAGACGGCAAGAATGCGTCATGCAGGGTGACTCGCCAGCGGCCGATAAGCCGTGCGCGCGCTGAGCCTGGTGCGGCTTTACATCCCCGCGATGAGCTTTTCGACCCTTTCGTCCACCGAACGGAACGGATCCTTGCACAGGACCGTCCGCTGGGCCTGATCGTTGAGCTTGAGGTGGACCCAGTCCACGGTGAAGTCGCGGCGCCGCTCCTGTGCGCGGCGGATGAACTCGCCGCGCAGCCGGGCCCGCGTGGTCTGCGGCGGAACGGACTTGGCCTCGAAGATGTCCAGGTCACGGGTGGCCCGGTCCACCGCACCGGCGCGCTGCAGCAGGTAGTACAGGCCACGGCGGCGGTGCACGTCGTGGTAGGCGAGGTCGAGCTGGGCCACCCGCGGCGAGGACAGCGGGAGGTCATGCTTGGCCCGGTAACGCTCGATCAGCTGATATTTCGTTACCCAATCGATTTCCCGGGCCACCTTGTCCAGGCTCCCGCTCTCGATCGAGTCCAGCGCGCGCTCCCACATCATGAGCACCCGCTGGGCGGTGGCGTCCGCGCCGTTGCGGTCGGTGAAGTCCTGGGCCTTGGTGAGGTATTCGCGCTGAATTTCCAGCGCGCTCATCTCCCGGCCGTTGGCCAGCCGGACCTTGCTCCGGCCGGTCATGTCGTGGCTGACCTCGCGGATGGCCCGGATCGGGTTGTCCAGGGTCAGGTCGCGCATCACCGTGCCCGCCTCGATCATGCGCAGCACCAGGTCGGTCGAGCCGACCTTGAGCAGCATGGTGGTCTCGCTCATGTTCGAGTCGCCGACGATCACGTGCAGCCGGCGGAACCGCTCGGCGTCCGCGTGCGGCTCGTCCCGGGTGTTGATGATGGGGCGCGAGCGGGTCGTCGCGGACGACACGCCCTCCCAGATGTGCTCGGCCCGCTGGCTGACGCAGTACACCGCACCGCGCGGGGTCTGCAGCACCTTGCCGGCGCCGCAGATGACCTGCCGGGTGACCAGGAACGGGATCAGGATGTCGGCCAGCCGGCCGAATTCGCCGTGCCGCCCGACCAGGTAGTTCTCGTGGCAGCCGTAGGAGTTCCCGGCGGAGTCGGTGTTGTTCTTGAACAGGTAGATGTCCCCGGCGATGCCTTCTTCGCGCAGCCGCTTGTCGGCGTCGACGAGCAGGCCCTCGAGGATCCGCTCCCCCGCCTTGTCGTGCGCGATGAGGTCGGTGACGTTGTCGCACTCGGGCGTCGCGTACTCAGGGTGGCTGCCCACATCCAGGTACAGGCGGGCCCCGTTGCGCAGGAACACGTTGCTGCTGCGGCCCCACGACACCACCCGGCGGAACAGATAGCGTGCCACCTCATCCGGCGACAGCCGCCGCTGCCCACGGAACGTGCATGTCACGCCGTACTCGTTCTCAAGCCCGAAGATGCGCCGGTCCACAGGGTCAGGCTACGTGCCTGCGGCGGCGGTGGCGACACGCGGCGCGCTCCAGTCTCGCCAGGCGGGCCCGAACCCGGGCCAGCCCCGATCCCGGGCCAGCCCCGATCCCCGGCCGGCCCGATCCCCGGCGGCCGATCGCCGGACGGCCCCCCGATCGCCGGACGGCTCGCGGCCACGTCCGTTCGGCTGAATGAATCACCAGCCCCGGCGGGCCCGGTTCACCATTGCGCGGCGACGTACTTGGTCTCCATGAATCCAGCGCCGCGGCGCCGGCGACCACGCGCAGCCCGGTCAGCCACGACACCGGGAACACGTACGAGTTGTCGCTCCCCAGTTTGGTACCGACAATTACCGCGACGGTGGCGGCCACCAGCCCGGCCACGAAGGTGACGGCGCCGATGACGATCGCCTTGGCCGCCAGCGGTACGGCCGGGCCGCGGTTCCGGGCCGCCGGCGGAGCAGCCGGCCGGTGGTTCCGGGCCGCCGGCGGAGCAGCCGGGCGGCGGCCTCGGCCTGCTGGGCATGCGTGAGCGGGCCCTGGCCGTCGGCGGGGAGCTGCACACCGGCGCGGCGGCCGGTGGCGGCTTCCTCGTAACCGGCCAGCCTGCCCGGCAAGGTGGAGACGGCCGGATGAGCGCCGGGCCTCCCGCGATCCGGATCGTCGTCGCCGACGATCATCAAGTGGTCCGGACCGGATTCGCCGAACTGCTCGGCACGCAGCCCGACTTCACGGTTCTGGGCACCGCGTGCGACGGGGCGGAGGCGGTGCGGATCTGCCGTCCGCTGCGCCCCGGCGTTGTCCTGATGGACGTCCGGATGCCCGGGTATGGACGGCATCGAGGCCACGCGGCAGCTCGCCGGAGATGGGCCGGAGGGCCTGCGCATCCTCATCCTGACCACCTTCGACCTGGACGACTGCGTCTACGACGCACTTCGCGCTGGGGCCAGCGGCTTCCTGCTCAAGGACGTCACCGCCGAGCGGCTGTTCGACGCCGCGCGGGTCATCGCGGCCGGGGAGGGGCTTCTCGCGCCGACTGTCACCCGCCGCCTGATCAGCGAGTTCGCTCTCACGCGTCCCCGGTCGGAGCCTTCGTCGACCGCAGCGCTGGCCGCACTCACGCCCCGGGAGACGCAGGTGCTGCGGCTGGTCGCGGAAGGCCTGTCCAATCCGGAGATCGCGGCCCGGCTGGTGGTCACCGACGAAACCGTGAAAACGCACGTGAGCCGGATGCTGAGCAAACTGGGACTGCGTGACCGCACCCAGGCCGTGGTGACCGCCTACGAATCAGGCCTGGTCATTCCGCGCTCCCGCTAGCGGGGCTGGCCTGCTAATGCATTAGGCGGCTCGCTAGTGGCAGGCGGCCGCCCCCAGGTGGAGCAAGCTCGGCAGCGCAAGCCCTAGATACAGCCCGAAGACAAACAGCGCCTGATTCTTCGACAGCTCGTTGACCGTTGAGAGCCTGAACGACTGCCAGGGCCTCATCCAGCACAGTCGGCCAGCGCCCGGCCCGGGTGCGGGCCTGCCATGTCCGGCATGCGGCGCCGCAGTATCGGGGCGACACCCTCGGCGAACCAGTGCGCTTCCTCCAGATGTGGCTGGCCGGACAGGATGATGTGGTCGATACCGAGGCGGTGATACTCCTCGATCCGGTCGGCGACTTCCTCGTGACTGCCGACAAGAGCAGTTCCCGCGTGCCTGCGGACCAGCCCGAAGCCGGCCCAAAGGTTCGGGTAAACCTCCAGATAGTCCCGGTGCCCTTCGTGCAGCGCCGTCATCCGGTGCTGCCCGACCGAGGTGGATTGGCGGAATTGCTCCTGTGCAACGGCGATGGCGCGCTCGTCGATGGCCGCCAGCATCCGATTAGCCTCGGCCCATGCCTGCTTGGCGGTGTCACGGGTTACGACGTGGACGCGGAGGCCGTACTGGATCGTCCGTCCTTGCCGGGCAGCGCACTCGCGTACCCGCGCGATACGGGTGGCGATGGCCGGTGGCGGCTCCGCCCACGCCACGTAAACGTCCGCTTGCTGCGCCGCGACCCGGATCGCCGGCTTGGACGCACCACCGAGAAAGATTTCCGGCACGGGGTCCGGGGGGAGGCCGACGGTCGCGTTGGCAACCTGGTAGTGCTCGCCGGAAAAGGTGAAAGGGTGGCCGGACCACGCTCCGCGGAGGATGGTCAGGAATTCAGCGGCCCGGGCGTACCGGGCGTCATGCCCGAGCCAGTCGCCGAACCGGTGCTGCTCCTCCTCATCGCTGCCGATGACGATATTAAGGAGCAGACGACCCCCTGACATGCGCTGATAGGTCGCCGCCATCTGAGCAGCCAGCGTTGGCGCAAGCGCATCGGGCCGGAAGGCGACAATGAACTTGAGGCCCCTGGTTTCCCTGGTCAGCGCAGCAGTGGTAATCCAGGCGTCCTCACACCAGGTGCCGGTCGGCGTCAGCGCGGCCACGTACCCGAGGCGGTCGGCTGCTCGGGCAACGTCGGCCAGGTACTCGATATCCGGGGCGCGGTCGGCCGGGCGCGGCTCAGCTGTCGCTGTGCGCGAATGCACCCATCCCACAATGTCCCGGCCATCACCGGATGTCGGCAGGTACCAATGCAGCTGTAGAGACACTGCCCCTTCTCTCTCAGATCACCTTGCCGGTAAGGACGTTCCTGTTCGGGAAGTTCGTGACCGCCTCGATCTCCTCCCGCAGGCTGCGGCCGTGCTCGTCGGGCGGGGCGGCGTTCAGCGCGGTCCCCACGCGCTTGAGCGACTGGACAATGGGGTTGGTGCGCTGGTGCACCGGAAGTTCAAGCACGGGGGCGAGTACCTCGGCCGCCCCCTCGGTCTCCAGCTGGCCGATCCGAGCGATCGCCAGATCGGCCCGGGAGCCGGCCGCGAAGCTGAACGACCAGTCCGGTGCCGACGTGTCGCCGTACGCATCGACGGCCTGCTCGGCGTACCTCTCGCAGAGCTCCGTTTCCTCGGGCAGCCACGCCAGGGCGTCGGCGGCGCAGTAGAGCTGCCGGGAAACACCGAATGTGCAGATCCCGCCCAGCTCGTCCAGGCTGTCCGAGCGCACCGCCTCCCGTTGCCGGTCGGCTTCCGTGATGAGCTCTCGCACCATGCCAGCGTTACCGAGCCGCGCCCACGCCCGGGCCTCGACCGCGGGCAGCCAGATCGCGGCCGTGTTGTGTGCGGCGAGTGCGAACACGCGGCCGGACTTCGCATGCTTCACCGACTCTTCGGGCCGTCCCGCCCAGTACGTGATCATGGACTGCAGGCCGCGGATCCAGGCTCGCAGCCCATCGTGTTCGGCCCGGTCCGCACAGGCAAACGCGGTATGCGCCTGGGTCAGTGCATTGTAAGGATGGGACAGATCATGGCTGGCGCGGGCCAGCATGCCGCCCACTACTCCGGCGAGGAAGTACAGCTGGCGAGCATGCGCCGGCCGTTGGGAAGTCTCCAGCAGCCTGAACACCATTTCCTGGGTAGCGATCAGGCGGCTAAGGATTTCCTGCACCGGGCGCCGCGAGTACAGTGCCGCCAGCTCACGGACGTCGTCCTCAACCTGGTCCATCATCTCGCCGGTCAGGGACGTCTTGATGTACTCCGCGAACTGCCGGGCTCGTTGCGAAGCGGCCCCCAGATCCTCCTGGCTGGAGTCCAGCGATGAGGCCACCACTAGTCCGGCCGGGCTTACCCCCCCGGCCGCCGGTCCCGGCCAGGGCGCCAGCAACTCGTCAATCGGGCGGCCGAACATGGCCCGCAGCACCCGGCGTGTGGCCGGTGTCGTGCCTCGCCGCTCCCCTGATGCCAATCGCCGCAGATGGCGCTCGGTCATGGTGACGCCCCGCAGGCCGAGCTCCGCTGCCTTGGCGTCGAACTGCTTAGTCACTTCCTCCTGGGTGTGGTCCATCTCATCGAGCAACTGCTCAAGGACAGTCCGGGGCTTCCCCACGAGCCGACCCGCCATTGCTACCTCCGGCCGCAATCACGTGACGCACACCCACGTATGTTTTGACTTTTGCCTGTCGTGTGCCCCTGCGCAAGCGTCGGCTCAGCCTGGTCCGCTTCCGGTCCGCCCAGGTCCGCCAGATGTCCTCATCGCGTCCTGCGCTGTCCCTCGCAGTGTCCTCGGTCCCTCACTCATCATCAACGAGTGATCTGAACCACAGTTCAAGCCGTAACAGCACCTCAACTTTCAGTAATTGAGGGGATAGCACGATGATCCATCGTTACGCCGGCGCAGCGACCCGCCGGCCATATGTACCCATCGCCACTCTGCTCGCGCTTCTGCTCGGGTTGCTTGCTGGCTGCGGCCGGGCACCGGACAACACCCCACGGGCTGTCGTCCTGGTGGCGAGCGCCACGAGGAACGAGCCGGCGCCGACACTGGCACCAGATAACCGTAACCTGCTCTTTTCGGCGGGCGCCGACAGCACCGAAGGCGACGCCTACCTGGTTACCGCGGACACCGGCGAGCCGGTCGAACTGCCGCTGACACCGCGGCGACCGGACGGCCAGGTGGAGTACGGGTCGCGGCGCGGCCAGTTGCTGAGCCAGAACATCAGCCGAGTGCAGAACGCCCTCGCCAATGAGGCGGCCTCAGGCCCCGTCGATCTGCTCGCCAGGATCGCCGTGGCAGCCCGGATCACATCCGTCCCTGGCACCCTCCTGATCCTCTCCTCGGGCCTATCCACCACGGGTGCCTTCGATCTGCGGCAGGTCGGCTGGGACGCAAATCCGGCTGCTATCGCCGCCCAGCTGGAGAGCCGGGGTCTGCTGCCGCCCTTGCCCGGCTGGCGAGTAATTTTCTCCGGGCTGGGTGACACGGCCCCACCGCAGCCCGCGTTGCCGCTGCCGCAGCGGACGGCTTTGATCGGCTACTGGATGGCCATCTGCCATGCAGCCCAGGCCGTCTCCTGCGGCACCGACGAGATGACGCGGCCAGCCCCGCCCTCACACAGCACGGCCGCTGTGCCCGTGGTCCCAGTTCCCGCCGTGCTGTCCGTTCAGGGACCCCGCGGCTGGAGCGGCACAAGCGTGCCAACCGACGAATTCTTTGCCTTCGCCAGTGCCCGGCTGCTGCCGGGAGCGGACACCATCCTCGGCCCGCTGGCCGCCCGGGTTCGTTCGGGCCACCGCTTCGTCTCGATCTCCGGATTCGCTTCTCCCGATGGGGGATCGGCAGTTTACAACGTCAATTTGTCCGAAAGGCGCTCGGACGCGGTGAAGACCGAACTTCTGCGCCTCGGAGTGCCGGCCAGCCACATCGTCCACGCCGGTGGTGAAGGCACGGCCGGCCAGCCACCGGCCGCGTGTGACCGCAACGGACAGCTCGACGAAAACGTCTGCGCCAAATTCAGGCGCGTCATCATCCTCCTCAGCCCCGCAGCAGCGGCCACTTCGTGACCGCCTCACCTCGGAGGTCAGCATGAACAGTCCCAACCCCGACAGCAAGCCGCACCTGGAACCGGGTCAGGATGTGGCCGTGACGCCGCAGGCCCCGTCCCCGGCCAATGTGAATGACCTGGACGCCGCGGCGGCCGCGGCCCCCTTCCCGCCCAGGGTGGCAGTGCCGGGCGGCCAGCCGGATCTTGCCGGGGAGGCAATGCAGCAGCGTCGCCAGCAACGGACCCGCGCTAGACTGCGCCGCCGCTTTACTCCGCGGCCATTGCTCCGGCGGATCTCCCGGCGTGCCGCGGTCGGCGCGCTGGTCGCAGAGGCTGATCACATCGGCGAGGACCGGAACATAGCCGAGGCGACGCATGGCGAGACGGCCATCCGCGCGCTCGGCAAAGCGGGGGGTGACACAACCCTCGCCAGGGCCCATCGCCGCATCGAAAGGATCACGCGAGACTCCGACGGACTCAAGGCCGAGCGGGCGGATCTGCTCATCAGCGCCCACTACCGGATGGGCGACCGGGTCAACCACCCCGACGGCGGCAAGCGCCCGGCAATCGAGGTCCAGCAGGACGAGGCGACCCAGCGGGCCAGGATCGAAGCCGAGATTGCCAACGGCTCACGCAAGCACCATCGGCTACCGCGGTGGATACGGCAGATCCCTAAGGGGGTCCTGGTGCTGGATTTCTGTCTGCTGCTCTACTTCTTCGCCGACGTCACCGACGTCAACTGGTCGAGCCCACTGTCGCCGAACCTGGCGTTCGCCGTTCTGCTGGCGGCCATGGTGACCTTGTTGTCCTACGGGTTCTTCGGCTTCAGCGGCAACCGGATGCGGGCCTATAAGGACCACTCCGGTGTGCTCCTGCCCGTCGAATTCGACGGCCTGACCAGGATCGCAGTGGCAGCCTCGATCGCCATGACCGTGGTGCTCGGGACGCTGATGTTCGTCCGCATGCGCGGTGAGGTGCTAGGTGCGCTGGGGGCGGATGCCCAGGGCACCGCCCTGGTGATCGCGCTGGCGCTGGCGTTCGTGAGCGTGCTGGCTAACCTGCTCGTCGTCGCTATCCACGCGCTCGACGGTTCCGAGCAGGTAGCACGTCTCGAAGCACTCTCCACCGCAGTGGACGCTCCGCTGGCGCAGGCACATCGCCTGCGAGAAAAGGCCGCCAGCCTGTCCCAGCAGGTCGCCGCGCGCAACCGGGAGGCACATCGGCTAGCGGTCCAGGCGATCACCGAGGCCGGGCATCGGGAGACGGCCATTGAGCAGGTAATCGACACTGCGCGGGCCATCCACCAGCGCACCAGCTCGCACAGCGGGCCGACCGAAGACCCCAACAAGCACAATGGAGTAGTCGGCTACCGCGACCCGCAGAATTCCCCGCAGCCGGACCTGCGTCCCATCCGTACCAGCCTCGACCATCTGGGCACGGATCTCCCCGAGTCGTAACGGCATCGCTGTCCCACTGATTGTGGTGGTGTTCCCGCACGCGCGGGAACACCACCACAATCGCGACCGGGTGCCAGGGGCCTGCGGGAGGCGCCGGCTCAGACGGCGAAGATCGCGCCGTGGGCGTCCACGGCATGGGCTCCGTCGTCGTCGAACCAGAGGCCGCCTTCGGCCAGGTAGCGGAAGCGGAGCGTGCTCCCCGGCGGGGCGTTCACCACGGTGCTCCGGGTACCGTTCGAGCGCTTCCGCAGCGGATGGGCGAAGGGGTCCCAGTTGTTGAAGTCGCCGACCAGGGACACGGCGCCCGGTGGCTCGTTGGCCGGCAGGGTGAAGGTGACGCGCACGGAACCGTTTCGGACTGGCTTCGATACCTTGATCATCTAACTCTCCACGTAAACTTGCTCATCCTCCGCGATGGGGGACCATGCTCTGCCGACGGCAGATTTTATCCCTTGATGGGCCCATCGACACTATGTTCGCATAGGGCACCGAGTTAGTCGCTAATACGTTCGGGCAGAATGGTCGTGTCTGTCATCGGGCATCACGACGCAGCGGTGTGGCCCGCCGAGCCGTCCACCCCCATAGCCTCGTCGCTGAGCGCCTTTCTCGCTGAGTGAAGGCCAGGTCAGCCGGTGGCGTGGAGCCAGCGTACGGGCGCGCCGTCGCCGCCGCAACGGAATGCATCCAGTTCCTCGTCCCAGGCCCGGCCGAGCATGCGGTCCATCTCGGACCGGAGCGAGGAGTCCGTCTGGGACATGGTCAGGGCCGCGCGCAGCCGTCCCTCGGGGATCAGGATGTCCCCGTTTCCGCCGGTCACCGCGGTGAACAGGCCGAGGGTCGGCGTGTAGCTGTGCCGCACCCCGTCACACCCGTCACTGGCGTCCTCGGTGACCTCGAACCGCAGCCGGTTCCAGGCCGCCAGCGCGGAGGTGACCGCCCCGGCCGTGCCCGGGCGCGCTTCCCAGCTGAGCTCGGCCCGCAGTGTCCCGGGCGCCGCGGGCTGGCCGACCCACGGCAGGTCCACGGGCGCGCCAATGACACCCGCCACGGCCCACTCAATATGCGGGCACAGCGCCGGGGGCGCTGAATGGATATACAACACGCCTTGTGCAGACACCGTTCCTCCTGGCAGACGACGAGGTTCGCCTTCCCCTGCGTCCTCACGCCCGTCCGAAGAAACTGCCTGTCTGAAGAGCTAGCCAGGTACGTGCAACCCGCTACCCGCATTATATTCTGCCTCATCGCCGCCGGGGGCACCACCCTTGCCGCGATCGCTCCGCCAGCGGATCGTCACGGCCAGGGCGAAGAGCGCCACGATGGCCACCGCCGTCCACGGCACGTAGTCGCCGAGCCGGTCATACGGGGTCCGGGAGCTAGCCGCCGGGAGCGCGAGCCGGGCCGCCGTGACCCCGCGCTGCGACTCCCCCATCCAGGCCACCACCCGGCCGCGCGCGTCGAACGCGGCCGAATCGCCCGTCAGCGCGGCCTGTACGACCGGCCGGCCGGTCTCCGCGGCGCGCAGGGCGCCGAGCGACGCGTGCTGGGCCAGCGCGCCCGTGCCCTGGAACGTCGTGTCGGCCGTCTGGTAGACGATCACCTGCGCCCCCTGGTCGGTGTCCGCCCGGGCCATGTCCGGGAAGGCCGACTCGAAGCAGATGAGCGGGCCGATCGTCAGCGCGCGCCCGCCCGGCCCGGTGACGCGCAAGGTGTGCGCCCCATCCCCGGGCACCATGTTCACCGGCGCCGCCTTGCTGATCTTGGTCAGCCAGGACAGCGCCGCGCGGAACGGGATGTACTCACCGAACGGGACCAGCCGGGTCTTCGTGTACGTGCCGTCGATCCCGGTCGGCCCGACCAGCACCGCGACCTTGCTCTGCTTCCCGTTGGCGCGCGAGTCCTGGTCGACGAGGATCGGCGCGCGGTCGGTGGCCGACAGCTTCTCGATGCTGCGCAGCAGCGCCTGGTCGGCCTGCAGGCGGACGGCGACGCTGCTCTCGCCCCAGACGATCAGGTCCGGCCGCACCCGGTTCAGGCTGCCTGCCCGGCTCAGGCTGGCGGTGAGCCGCTGGCTGCCGTCGACGCGGAGCACGGGGTTGTTCACCACCCCCGGCTGCACCAGCGCGATCGTCGTGGCACCCGCCGTGGGGGCCGGTGGCGTGAGCGCGAAGGCCACCGGCCCGGCCGCCAGCACGGCCGCGGCCGCGGCGGCAGCCACCAGCCTGGACGCGAGCTGGCGGGTCACGATCGCGATCAGGACGGCCACGTTCGCCGCGACGATCGCGACGCTGACCAGCCACACCCCGCCCACCGCGGCCAGCGCCAGCACGGCCGGGTGCTGCCACTGGCTCGCGCCGAGAACGGCCCACGGGCCGCCGAGGGCCTGCCAGGAGCGCAGCCATTCGGTAACCAGCCAGTAGCTGGGCACGATGACGAGGGCGGCCAGCGCCCGCGGCACGGTGACCGGCGGCCGCAGCAGCACCCAGATCATTTTCCCGAACGGACCTAGCAGGGCTCCGAACACGATGGCGACGAGGATGACCGCGGGACCGATCTCCGGGGCCAGCCAGTACATGGCGGCCACGAAATAGCCGCAGCCCAGCCACCAGCCCCGGATGGCCGCCTCGCGCGATGTCGGCGCGCGATGGATCAGCAGCATCCCCGGCACCAGCGCGAACCACGCGAGGTAGGACAGCTCCGCCGGCGGAAAGGCCAGCAGCGGCAGCGCCCCGGCCGCCAGGGACCCCCACCGGGCGGCCCGCTTCACGGACCGGGGGAGCGGGGCAGGCGCATAAGCCGATTCTCCGCCGGACCGCGCCTCCGCGCGAACTCCCAGCTCAGGCCGCGCGGCCCGGTGACATGGGCTGGGTGGTGCGGGCGCCGGAGATATCTCCGTTACGGCCTGGGAGGTTGGCGGAGATGTCTCCGTATCGCGATATGGCGAACGGGATGGGCTGGTTCGGGGCATTATGTGCATCACCTATGACGGTGCGCGAGCGGCCCATCGGTCCCGCCAGCGCCGGCCCGCGCGGCCTCGGCGACCGGGATATCGGCGCCATGCTCTTCACCGCCGAGATGTACGGCCTGCAACTCGACCTGCTGGCCGCCGTCCTCGGCGGCACCGTGCCGCGGGCCCGAGCCGCCACGGCCCGCTGGCGGCGGCTCGGCTACGCGGACGCGGGCCGGCTGGGCCCCGGCGCCTCCTGGGTCTGGCTGACCCGCGCCGGGCTGGCCGCGTGCGGCGCGCGGTACGCACCCAACCCGCCCGCGCTCTCCCGCCTGGCGCACATCAGGGCGGTCACTACGGTGCGGCTGGCTTTAGCGGCCACCGCGGGCTACCGGCAGTCCGGGGCATTCTGGCGCGGGGAACGCCGGCTGCGGGCCCGGGCGGGCACCCGGGCCGGGCTGCGGGAGCATCTGCCGGACGGCGAGGTGCACTGGCCGGACGGCGCCCCGTTGCCCTGGGCCGGGGAATGCTGGGCGATCGAGGCCGAGCTGACCCGCAAGACCGTCACCCGGACGACCACGATCATGCGCGAACTGCTGTCCCGGACCGGCGACTACGGCTGCCCCGCGGCGGACGCCGCCGTGCCGGGCCGGCCGCCGCGGCACGCGCGGGTCCTGTACGTGTGTTCGGCGGCGGCGCGGCCCACCGTACTGCGGGCCCGCGAGGCGCTCGGCCCGCTGGGGGGCCGGCTGGAGATCCGGGATCTGCCGGCCCAGGCGCCCCTGGACGGCCCACCGCCGGCCGGCCGGGAGCGGGCATGCTGATCCGCCAGTACCTGGCCTTGCTACTGCTGCGCGGCGCGGCGCGGATGCTGTGGCGGCTGATCAAGGTGGCCGCTGCGGTGACGGTGGTCGTCGCGGCGGCGCCCGTCTCGGTTGTCGCGGCCGGCGCGGTCGTGACCGCCTGGGCGTGCGGCTGGCCGCCCCGCCGGCTCTACGGCGCCGCGCTCTGGTGCCTGCCGATGCTCGCGGTCTGGCTGACCGCCGCCGCGCTGTCCGCGCCCGGGTCACGCGGCGGTCCGGGTGGCCCCGGCGGGCCCGGTGAGCCCGGCGCCCCGGCATGGTTCCGGGCGGCCACGGCGCCGTACCGAGCGTGGCTCGGCATGTGGCGGCTGGGCGCGTCCGGGCACATGGCGGCGGCCGCGGTCGGCATCGCGCCGGCCGCGATCCCGGCCGGCCTGCTTGTCGGCGGCCTGGCCTGGGCCGTCCGCATGTACCGGATGGAGACCGGCACGGGCGGCCTGTCCCCCGGTTCGGCCATCAGCTTCGACCGGCGCCAGTGGCGGCGCCAGGTCCGCAGCGCCCGGGCGCGGATCGCCGCGCCCGGGTCGGTCCCGCTGACCTACCGGAACGGTTCGGTGGCGGTCGGCGGCACGATCCGCGCGGTCCGGCACCGGGCGACCGCCGTCAGCGCCCTGCCCTACGAGCGCCTGCGCTCGCACCAGGTCGTGATCGGAACGACCGGCACGGGGAAGACGACCCTGCTGTTGCGACTCTGGGCGGGGTTCATGGCCACGGCGCTGAGCCATCAGGCGGCCGGGACCGGACGGCGCCCGCTGCTCGTCGTGCTGGACTGCAAGGGCGGCGCCGATTCGCGGCGGATCGCCGACCGGGCCCGCCGGGTGCTGAGGGACGCGGGCGCGCGGGCCACGGCCGTCTGGCCGGACGACGCGAGCCTGTCGCTGTGGGATTTGCCGCCCGGTCGGCTGACGACCACGCTGCTGGACCTGATCGAGCACGGGCGCGGCGCAGCGGCCTACTACGCCGACGTGATGGAGGCGGTCGTGGCGCTGGCCGTCCAGGCGCCGCCCGCTCCCCCGGCCAATTCGGCGGACTTCCTGGCGCGGCTGGACGCCGACTGGCTGGCCGCCGCGTACGCGACCGGGGATGCGGACGCGCTCGCCGCGCTGCGTTCCGGCGCTCATCTGATCCCCGACGTGGCGCTGCGGTTCCGCGGGCTATGGCGCCGTCTCGGGACCGGCTTCGAGCCGGCGGGCAGTTTCGCCGACGCGGACGCCTGGTACTGCATCCTGGAGGGCACGGCGGAAACGTCCGTGGCCGAAGCGCAGGCCCGGGCGCTGGTGGACATGCTGGCCAGCTACATCAGCGGCCCGGGGCGGAATGCGGACGTCCTTCTGGCCGTCGATGAATTCAGCGCCGTGTCCCGGCGGCTGCCGATCTGGGCCCTGTACGAGCGGGCGCGTTCCCTGGGACTGGCCGTACAGGTGTCCGCGCAGTCCTGGCCCGGGCTCGCCGCCGACGAGGACGAGCGGTACCGGATCGCGGCCACCGCCGAGGGCGGCATCTGGCTGCTGCGCACGCCGTATCCCGATCCCGTCGTCGGGCTGGCCGGGACGAGGAAATATGTCGACAGCACGCGGCGGCTGATCGGCGCACCCCCGGCCGCCGCGGCCACGGTCGGGGCGGCCGGGGCGGCCCACTTTGCCCCGGCCCGGTGGAGCGACCAGGGCAGTTCCCGGGTGCGGCTCATGCCCGTGCTCGACCCGGACCTGGTGCGGGGGCTCGGGGTGGGGCAGGCCGCCTACGTGCACCAGGGCGGGGTGACCTACGTCCAGGTGAAACGGCTGGTCGCCGCGCCGGCGGCGCTCCCCCGCGCGGCCGCCCGGCGAGCGGAGGGTCCCGCGCCGCCGCGGCCGGGCGCGGCGAGCACGGTCCCGGTGGATGCGGTCCCAGCGCCGGCCGAGCCGATGGCCGACGTCAGTGCCTTCCTGGACGAGGCGTTCGGCCGGGAGCGATCGTGAGCGACGCCGATCCGTTCGCCGTCCTGGGGCTGCCGGCCCGGCCGGACCTGAGCGACGACGACATCCGGGCGGCGTGGCGGCGGATCGCCGCGGCCGTCCATCCCGACCGCGGCGACGGCGGCGACCCGGCCCGGTTCGCCGGGGCTGCCGCCGCCTACACGATGCTGCGCACGGTCACCGGGCGCCGTGAGGCCTACGCCGACCTCGCCGCCCGGCGAGGTGGCCCCGGCCGGATCAGGCGCGGCCGACCGGCCGTGCTGGCCCTGCGCCTGGCCGTTGCCGCCGGGATCAGCGCGGGTGCGCTGGCGGTGGCCGGCCCGGCGCCGGCCACCTTCGCGCTGATCGCGGGGGCCCTCACCTGGCTGGCCCGCACCGGGTACCGCGAACTGGCCCCGCCTGCCCGGCCAGGCGGTTCAGTTCGGGCAGATCGTCCCCGGAAAGGGTCAGCGCGGCACCGGAGACGTGGTCGCGAAGATGCGCCGGGGACGAGGTACCCGCGATGAGCGGAAATATCCGGTGAGCCCTGCGGCAGCCACGCCGGCGCGACGGCCGGGGACGCGGCCTGATCGGCACTGACAGCGAAGCGAAGCCGGGGAACGGTCCATCAATCCCGGGCTTCGCTGTGTTAGCTAAACACGTCAGTGTCGAGTGTCCTCAGTGGTGATGGACGGTTCGACGTCTGCGCCCGTCCGGGCGGTCGCGTCCGCCTTCGCAGCGCTCATCGCGAGCACCTGACGATCGGTTGCGGTGAGTTGGCCACGCGGGATCAGCGCGTCCACGATCTCAGCCGCACCGCTGTCATGGACGACGGTGACGGCGGTGAGTTCTTCATCGATCAGTCCGGTTCGATGACTCATGTCCCCTGATCCCTGTCCGGAAGGGCCGGCAACGCTCGCGGGGAAGGACGCGCCAGCCCCCCGGCCTCGCGGATCATCTGTGGCATGGCGGCGCTACGGGCATCACCGCTGCGGGATGCTGTTTCGCGTTCGACGCACCCCGCCCTATCCGCTAGCAGTTCCGCTATACGCCCCCGCCACGCTCGCTGTCAAATGGCCGCCCGGAACGGGGCGCCGTATGCGGCGAATCGTCATGCTTTCAGTCTTCCGCCGGCACTTCCGCGCTGCGACGCCGATAACACCGATCCAGTTCCGGAAGCCGCGGATGGCCTGAGCCCGAAAAGAGCAGGCCACGTTCATGATGACTTCCTGGCCCTTGATGATCAGCAGGCCGGGCGAGCAGGCGTGGATGTCAGTTGACCGGCATGGTGAGCATCGGGATGAGCTGGTCGGCGGCGGTCAGCGAGCCGTGCATGCCGACGAGCGCCGACTCTCTGGGCTCCGTCTCGGTGGCCACGATGGCCCAGTTCCTGGTGGGAGCGGCGACCACGTCGCCGATGCGGGGGGCCATGCCCGGATCCACCGGGCCGAACCAGCCTTCCTTGATGGCCTCGTCGCGCGAGGCGACCCAGGCCCGGCTGCCCAGGATTTCGCGCCAGGTCGCCAGGACGTCGGCGGCGGCGCCGGGGCGGGCGTACACGTGCCGGGCGCGTCCCTCGCCGCCGAGCAGCGCGACGCCATGGCGCATCTCCAGCTCGGTGTCGACGTCGATGCGATCCTCGGGCGGTACGTCGACCATGCCGTGGTCAGCCGTCACGTACAGGGCAGTGCTGTCGGGCAGTGCGCCCGCGATCTGCTCGGCGAGCTTGTCCACGTGGGTGAGCTGGTAGTACCACGCCTCGGACCCGACGCCGAAGGCGTGCCCGGTGGCGTCGAGGTCGCCGTGGTAGACGGTCACGATGGCGTTCTCGGAATCGTGGAGCGCGAGCGCGGCCTCACCCGCGAGGGCGCCCATGCTGTCCGCGGGCCGGTACCGCGCGCCGCGCATCGCCGCGCGGGTCAGCCCCGACCGGCGGAACGTTCGCGCGGCCACGTAGTACGCCGCGATGTCGGCGGCGACCGCGCGCTCGTAGATCGTGGGCTGCGGCTGCCACTGCTCCGGATCGATGTGATCGTCCCAGCGCAGGCCGTTCAGCAGCCGGTTCTGGCCCGGAATGACGACCTGGTAACCGAGCGCACCGTGCTGGCCCGGCGGGCGGCCGGTGCCCAGCGTGGTCAGGCTGGTCACAGTGGTGGCGGGGAAGCCGGCGGTCAGCGGGCGGGCGTTCATGGCCAGCTCGGACAGGAAGGGCGCCGCGGCGGGATGGGCGCGCAGCAGTTCCCAGCCGAGGCCGTCCACGATCAGCAGGCAGACCCGGCGCACCCCGGGCAGCCCCAGGACGTTGGCTCCGGAGCCACCGGCCGACGCCAGGATGGACGCCCCGAGTTCGGCGAGTGTTCCGGAGCCATACGACGGTACGAGGGGGGCGATTCTCGGCTCGCGCGTCATGCGGTAATGGTCCTTTGCCTGCTGCTTTGGCCGGAGCCAGCCTGTCGATCGGGCATCTGGCTCGTCCTGCCGGAACATGCTGCCATTTTAGGCAGCGTAACCCCAACGAACCTCAAACGCATTATGAGCACCAATGTGCCCTTTTATGCCTTACTTGTGACCTTCCGGTGGTTCCGGGTCCGGTGCGGCCCGGGTGCGCCGTTAGCGGCCGGTCCCCGCCGTGACGTCGGAGAGGGCCGCCGCGAACGCGAGCACCTGGCGGATCCCGTCCGCGCCGTCGGCCGCCTCGCTCCACCGCAGCGTCAGGTCATCGGCGGTGATCGTGCCCAGGTAGCCGTGGTCGGCTTCACAGTTCTCGTCACCACAGTGGGCGGGTTCCAGTTCCACGTGCGACAGCACGTTCCAGCCGATGGTCAGGACAACCTCGCTCGGCATCGTCACACCGGCGACGTAGGACCCGGGATCGGGCACGACCCGGGTGAGCGCGACCGACGAGACGCGGGAGAAGCGGACGGCCTCGGTACTGGTCTCCGCCTGCGGCCGGCTGTCCGGCTCCTCGGCGGGATGCTCGTCTGTGTGGGAGTAGATCAGGCGGGTGGGCGTGAGCGCGAGGACCGTGATGTGCCGGCGCACTTCCATGCCCGGATCGAAGATCGCGTCATGCTGCACGACGTAGGCCTGGACGGGCTCGGGGCCGAGCGAGGACCAGACGGCATCGGTAACCAGTCCGGGGTAATAGCCCGTGCGCTCGATTGCCGCGCGCAGGTCGTCCGCCGAGACTCGTGTATCCCTCATGCGTTCCATCCTGCCCCGTCCCGGGCGGTGAATTCACCCAGAGTGGGCTACGGCGGCCTTGCGCCAGGTCACAATCCGATGCCGAATTGACGCAAAGAACCCGGGCAGGACCCGGGCAGGAACGAGGGCAACGACGTGGCCAGGGACGCGGGAGAGTGCGCAGGCAGGAACGAGGGCGAGAACGCCGGCGGACCGGCCTGGTGTGGACGGCGCCAGGGGAACCCTGGTGTGGACGGCGCTGGGAGAACATTGCGCCTGGTCAGAATCCCGGCGGCGCCGGTGCGCCCACGCCCGCCCATTCGCGCGGTTCGGTCTCCGTCACGTCGAGACGCTGCTCTTCGGTGGGCTCGGTCAGGGCCATCGCCCCCGCGCTCGGCTTTGGCCCGCGGCGCCGGCGCCGGCGAGAGCCGGACGAGCCGCCGCGGCCCCGGTAGATGATGAGCCCGTTCACCGGGTCCGGCGCCGCATCCAGGGCGGCGGCCACGGCGGGCAGCGCGCGGAACGCCTCCCACCCGGCGTCGTCACGGAATGCCACCTCCAGGACCACGCCCGCGGGGTGCTCGTGCCAGGCCCAGTTCAGGGCGCCGTTCGCCAGGGCCGCCTCGATGAGCGCGCCCTCGTAGGAATCCTTCCACTGCCGGGCCGTGGACAGGTCGGCGTGGAAGACCTCGATTGACCACCATTCCGCCATAATTTGAGATAGTACGTGTTTGCCACGCGCTGCGGAAGGGCCTGCCGCACCGGACCGGGGCGCTTAGTCTGAACCGCCATGCGCCGCGATGCCCTCAGGCTCTCGATCACCCTGCTCAGCGTGCTGCCCGCCGGTGGCCGCAGCCGCAAGGCGGCCAGTTCGCCCCCAGCGAAAGACGCAGCGAACGCCGCGCCCGTGTCCTCCCCGGACCGCCAGACCGCCGGGGAAGCCATGGCGTGGGCCCCGGTGGTCGGCCTGCTGCTTGGCGTGATCGCCGCCGCCGTGCTGTACGTGTCCGGTCATCTGCTGCACACCGGGTCGCTGGCCGCGGCCGCGCTGTCGGTCGGGTCGCTGGCCGTGCTCACCCGCGCCCTGCACCTCGACGGGCTGGCGGACCTGGCCGATGGGCTGGGCAGCCGGAAGCCCGCCGCCGGCGCGCTGGACATCATGCGCCGCTCCGACATCGGGCCGTTCGGCGTGGTCTCGCTGGTCCTGACGCTGCTGCTCCAGGTGGCCGGGCTCACCCAGGCGGACGCGGCGGGCCGGGGCCCGGCCGCGGTCATCGTGGCGGCGGTCACCGGCCGCCTCGCGCTCACCTGGGCGTGCCGGCAAGGGGTGCCCGCCGCACGGGCCGACGGGCTCGGGGCGCTGGTGGCCGGCACCCTGCCCCCGGTCGTTCCGGCGCTGATCACGGCGGCAGTGCTGGCGGTCACCATCGGCGGCATCTATCTGGCCGCCGCCATCGCCGCGGTGCCGGTCGAGTGGATCCTGCCGGTCGCGGAGGCGGCCGGGCTGCTGGTGGCCCTGGCCCTGGCCAGGCACGCGGTGCGGCGACTGGGCGGGGTCACCGGTGATGTGCTCGGCGCGCTGGTCGAGACGGCCACGGCCGCCTGCCTCGTGGTCACCGCGATGAGCTGACCGCCGGCTTAGGCCGCTGGGGCGTAGGGGCGGATCGCCCTGGAGGGCGGTGCTGGGCGACCCGTCGGTGCCTGCGGGGTGACGCCGCCAGGTCTTCGGGGCACGCTGCTGGGGTCGCTGATCGTCGGCGTGCTCGCGCCGGGCGCCGGGCCGGCCCCTCAATCGCCCGCCGCGGCACCGGCGGGCCGGCCGCACCTCCTACGCCCGGTCCGTGGTGGCGCGGCGCAGCGACCAGCCGAGCGCCACGAACACGCACACCGGCAGCAGCCACCAGGCGTTGACGTGCGCCACGTGCACGAGCAGCGCGGTGGCGATGAGCGCCGCGACGATGACCACCGCACCACGCCAGTCATCACCGACCACGAAGTCGTAGGCGAAATCCCAGACCGAACGGACCCTGCTCAACGTGATGCTCCCTCCGGACGGTCCGGGCTGGGCACCGGTACGGCCTGAGTTTCCGGCGTCGTGGCAGAGTGGCGGCGCAGCAGGGCCGTGTAGCCCAGCGAGACCACCGCGACCGCGGGGATCACGCCGAGTAGCGCCGCGTCATGACCCGGCCAGTTCACCCCTGTGCCCTCCGCGCCCCAGAAGATGCCGAACGAGGTGAGCATGATGCCCACCGAGAACTTCATCGCGTTCTCCGGCACGCGGGCCAGCGGGGCGCGCGCCGCGATCCCGACCCCGGCGATGACCAGGACCGCGGCGGCGGCGCCGATGACCGCCAGGCCGATGTTGTGCTGGTTGATCCCGAACGTGATCACGATGAAGACGACCTCGAGGCCCTCCAGCAGCACGCCCTTGAAGGACAGCGTGAACGCGTACCAGTCGCGCACGCCGCGCCGGGACTGCCGCTCGGCTTCCCTGGCCGCCGCCACCTCCCGCAGGTACGCGCTCGCCTCGTCGTGCAGCGCCTTGTACCCGGTGGCGCGCAGAATCGCCTTGCGCAGCCACTGCAGGCCGAAGATCGCCAGCAGCGCGCCGACCACCAGGCGGAGCGCGCCCAGCGGGACGAGAGTGAGGGCCGGGCCGAGCGCCGCGACCACGACCGCGAGCACGACGAGCGCCGCGGCCATGCCCTGGAAAGTGGACCGCCATTCCCTGGTCAGGCCGGCCGCGAGCACGATGGTCAGGGCCTCGACCGCCTCCACGGCGCACGCCACGAAGACGGTCAGGGCGAGGGCAAGCTCGTTCACTGGACCTCCAGTCAGGCTCGTGCGGAATCGACGTTACGTGCCATCGCGACCCGCGGGCCCGCCGCACCGGCGCCATCATGGCCCCGCGGGTTGTCATCAGCGACGGTGAGTGGCAGATCCGCCCCTCCCCATGCCAGTGAGGACGCCTCGCGGGCCGCGCACCGTTCAGGCACTAGCATCGGCAGGGTGACGATGACGATTCATACCAGCGAGACGCCGGCCCGCGCCCTCCACGCGGACGCCCTCATCGTCGGCGTGATCCAGGGGGTGGACGGGCCCCGCCCGGCCCCGGGATCCGGCGAGGTCGACGACGCGCTCGGTGGCACCCTCACAGACCTGCTCACGGCCCTCGACGCGACGGGCCGCGCCGAGGAGATCACGAAGATCCCGGCGGCCGGGAGGCTTCCGGTGCCGGTCATCGTCGCGGTGGGGCTGGGCGGGGGCAGCGCCACCCCGGACGGCGGGGAGAGCCGTTTCGAGCCGGAGACGCTACGGCGCGCGGCCGGCGCGGCCGTACGGGCGCTGACCGCCGCGCGACCGGCCACCCGGCTGGATGACGGCAGCGGCAGTGTGCCGGGCAACGGGAAGCGGCACATTGGGCTGGCTCTGCCGGCCCGTGACGCCGGCGAGGTGGCCGCCGTCGCGCTCGGCGCGCTGCTCGGCGGGTACGCCTTCCGGCGCTACCGGACGACGGGCACCACCCCCGACGCGGTGCTGACCCTGCTGACCAGCCTGAGCGGACCGGAGGCTCAGGCGGTCGCGGACCGGGCGCAGGTGCTCGCCGACGCCGTGACCCTGGTACGCGACCTGGTCAACACCGGCCCCTCGGACCTGGTGCCCGTCACGTTCGCGGCCGAGGCGCAGCGGGTCGCCGCCGCCTGCGGGCTGGACATCGAGGTGCTGGATGAGAACGCGCTCGCGGCCGGCGGCTACGGCGGCATCGTTGGCGTCGGCCAGGGCTCGGTGCACCCGCCCCGGCTCGTCCGGCTCGAATACAGCCATCCCGACGCCACCCGCACGCTCGTGCTAGCCGGCAAGGGCATCACCTTCGACTCGGGCGGCCTGTCGCTCAAGCCGCCGAAGTCGATGGAATGGATGAAGTCCGACATGGGCGGGGCTGCGGCGGTGCTGGGCGCGCTGCAGGCCATTTCGGCGCTGGGTCCCGCGGTCAACGTGGTCGGCTATCTGCCGCTGGCGGAGAACATGCCGAGCGGATCCGCGCAGCGCCCGTCGGACGTGCTCACCATGTACGGCGGCAAGACGGTCGAGGTGCTGAACACCGACGCCGAGGGACGGCTCGTGCTCGCCGACGCGCTGGCCCGCTCCGCGGCCGACTTCCCCGACCTGATCATCGATATCGCGACGCTGACCGGGGCGCAGCTGGTCGCGCTCGGCCCCCGGGTGGCCGGCGTGATGGCCAATGACGACGCGCTGGCCGCGGAGGTCGCGGCGGCGTCGGACCGGGCCGGCGAGGCCGCCTGGGCAATGCCGCTGCCCGGTGAGCTGCGCAAGGGCCTGGACTCGTCCGTCGCCGACCTGGCCAACGTCTCGGGCGACCGGAGCGGCGGGATGCTCGTGGCCGGCCTGTTCCTGCGCGAGTTCGTCCCGGACGGCGTGCCGTGGGCGCACATCGACATCGCCGGGCCGTCGTTCAACGAGTCCGGCCCGTTCGGGTACACGCCGCGGGGCGGTACCGGCGCGGCGGCCAGGGCCCTGGTGCAGATCGCCGAGGACGTCGCGGCGGGCACGCTCCCCGCGGAATGAACGCCTGACCGGGCACGCTGTTCGTGGCGCGCCGTACCGGGCGGCCGGGCGTTGCGGCGTGCCAAGGACGCGGTGAAATGATGGAAGCGACTGTGAATGAAAGATAGGGAGCGTTCCGTGACAGAAGGCAGCGGCGCCTACGACATCGTCGTGCTGGGCGGCGGCAGCGGAGGTTACGCATGCGCGCTGCGCGCCGCCGAACTGGGCAAGCGCGTGGCACTGATCGAGAAGGACAAGGTGGGCGGGACCTGCCTGCACAAGGGATGTATCCCCACCAAGGCTCTTCTGCACTCGGCCGAGGTCGCCGACCAGGCGCGGGAAAGCGAATCGTTTGGCGTCCGGTCCAGCTTCGACGGCATCGATATCTCGGCGGTGCACGCGTACAAGAACAAGGTCGTCGACCGGCTCTGGAAGGGCCTGCAGTCCACGATCGCCAGCCGGAAGATCGAAACCATCGACGGCTACGGGCGGCTCATCTCGCCGGCCCAGGTCCAGGTGGGCGACGCGGTCTACGAGGGCGAGCACATCGTGCTGGCCACCGGGTCGGAGCCGCGGAGCCTGCCCGGCCTGGACCTCGACGGCGACCGCGTGATCTCCAGCGACGTCGCGCTGCGGTACGGGCGCGTGCCCAGCTCGGTGATCATCCTGGGCGGCGGCGTAATCGGGGTCGAGTTCGCGAGCGTGTGGCGCTCCTTCGGGGCCGAGGTCACGATCGTGGAGATGCTGCCGCAGCTGCTGCCGCTGGAGGACGAGTCGAGCGCGAAGCTACTGCAGCGCGCGTTCCGCCGCCGGGGCATCGGTTTCGAGCTGGGCGCCCGGTTCGAGAGCGTGAAGCACACCGACACCGGCGTGACTGTGACGCTGGCCGGGGGCAAGACGCTCGACGCGGACCTGCTCCTGGTCGCGGTCGGCCGCGGCCCGGTCTCAGCGGGGCTGGGGTACGAGGAATCCGGCGTGGAGATGGAGCGGGCGTACGTCGAGGTCGACGAGTACTGCCGGACCAGCGTGCCGACCATCTCCGCGGTCGGGGACCTGATCGCCACGCCGCAGCTCGCCCACGTCGGATTCGCCGAGGGCATCATGGTCGCCGAGCGGGTGGCGGGCCTGGATGTCACCCCCATCGACTACGACGGGGTGCCGCGCATCACCTACTCCGACCCGGAGGTGGCTTCGGTGGGGATCACCTCGGCGGCGGCCGTGGAACGCGGCATCGAGATCACCGAGTTTTCTTACCCGCTCGGCGGGAACGGCAAGAGCGTGATCTTGCAGACCCAGGGCGCGGCGAAGGTCATCGCGGCCAAGCGGGAGGACGGCACCCCGGGCGAGGTCCTGGGCATCCATCTCGTCGGCAGCCGGGTCGGCGAGCTGATCGCCGAGGGCCAGCTCATCTACAACTGGGACGCCGAGCCATCCGACGTGGCACAGCTGATCCACCCGCACCCCACCCAGTCGGAGATCATCGGCGAGGCGATGCTGGCGCTGGCCGGCAAGCCCCTGCACGTCCACGCGTGAGCGTAAAACCCCTCCGCGGCTAACGCGCGCGGCGGACAACGAAGGAGTTACGGGAACAATGTCGGTCTCGGTATCCATGCCCCAGCTCGGCGAGAGCGTCACCGAGGGCACCGTCACACGCTGGCTGAAGAAGGAAGGCGAGCGTGTGGAGGCGGATGAGCCGCTTCTTGAGGTGTCCACCGACAAGGTCGACACCGAGATTCCGTCACCGGCCGCGGGCGTCCTGCGTGACATCGCGGTCGGCGAGGACGAGACCGTGGAAGTGGGCGCGCAGCTCGCGGTGATCGAGGAGGGCGCGGACGCTCCGGCGGACGGTTCCGCCGGCGCGGGCGGCCCGTCGGAGTCCGCGGCCGCGTCCTCCCCCGCTCCCGGGCAGGAGGCCGCACCAGCGCCGTCCTCCGACGGCGGGCCCCACGGAGCCTCGGGCAACGGCTCGGCGGGAAGCCCGGCGCCTCCCTCCGCGCCGGCCTGGTCGCCGCAGGCCCAGCCGTCCGCCCCGCCCCAGCCGGCCCCACCGTCATACCAGCCGCAGGGGTCGTACGGGTCGCAGCCGCCCCACGGATCGCAGCCGTCCTACGGGTCGTCGCAGCCGACCCATACGTCCCAGCAGGCCGCGACCCCGCAGGCCCCGCCGCAGCAGGCCCCCAGCGCTCCGCCGCCGGCGGCCTCCGGCCCGGGGGCCCAGGCCCCGCAGGATCAGGGCGGCCAGTTCGCGGCGCCCACCCCGCTGCCCGGCGGCGGCGACGGTCCTTACGTCACGCCACTGGTCCGCAAGCTGGCCGCCGAGCACGGCGTGGACCTGGAATCCATGTCCGGGACCGGCGTCGGCGGCCGGATCCGCAAGCAGGACGTGCTCGACGCGGCCCGCGCCCAGCGCGAGGCCGAGCCGACCCGGCAGGCCGCGGCGCCTCCCGCCGCTACGCCGGCCGCCCCCACGGGGGCCCCGGCGGCGGCCGGCCACGGCGCGGCCCAGCCAGCGGGCCAGGCAGGCCAGGCCGCGCCGTCCCGGCCGGCCATCGTCCCGTCCGCGCTGCGCGGCACCACCCAGCGGATGCCCCGGCCGCGTCGGGTCATCGCCCAGCGGATGGTCGAGTCCCTGCAGACGTCGGCCCAGCTCACGACCGTCGTCGAGGCGGACGTGACCGCGATCGCACGGCTCCGGGAGCGGGCCAAGCGGGATTTCGAGGCCCGCGAGGGCGTCAAGCTGAGCTTCCTGCCGTTCTTCGCGCTCGCCGCGGTGGAGGCCCTGAAGGCGTACCCGATGGTGAACGCCGCGATCGACATGGCCAACTCCGAGGTGACCTACCACGACGCCGAGCACCTCGGCATCGCCGTGGACACCGAGCGCGGCCTGATGGTCCCGGTCATCCACAACGCCGGTGACCTCAACCTGGGCGGCGTGGCCCGCAAGATCGCCGACCTGGCGGCGCGGACCCGGTCCGGACAGGTCAGCCCCGACGAGCTGTCCGGCGGCACGTTCACGCTGACCAACACGGGCAGCCGCGGCGCATTGTTCGACACCCCGATCATCAACCAGCCGCAGGTGGCCATCCTCGGCACCGGGACCGTCATCAAGCGCCCGGTCGTGGTCGAGGACCCGGCCCTCGGCGAGGTCATCGCGGTGCGGTCGATGGTGTACCTGGCCCTCACCTACGACCACCGGCTCGTCGACGGCGCGGACGCCGCCCGCTTCCTTTCCATGGTCAAGGAGCGCCTGGAGGAGGGCAGCTTCGAAGCCGAACTCGGGCTCTGACCCGGGATTCCTGGCGCCACAATCATCTGGCGGCGGCTCGCCGGCCGGTCACGTGGGTCGGCGGCTGACGTCAAGATGGAGGTGGATCGGCAGATCAGTTTTTCCGAGTGCCTGCCGGGCATGGGCCAGAGCCTCGGTTTCTATGCGGCGGTGCAGGGCGGGCAGATCGGCCGACTGGCTGGCGGTGACGGCGATCACGATTTCCGGTGCGCTGGCGTCGCCGATGGTCCGGCCCCGGGCAGTATCGACTCCGTGGTAGCCCCCGACTTCCCGGGTGAGGGCGCCGGTGAGGGCGGTGGGCCGCAGGATGGTGGTGCCTTCATGTGAGCGGACGGGGATGGGGATGTCGCCCGACCGGTCGGTGGAGATCAGCAGGGCGACGATCCAGCGCAGCGCGGCGAGAGCGATCAGCAGGCAGACGCCGGCGGCGACGGGCCATACCCAGGTTCCGTGGTGGCCGATGTAGGTGCTGACGCGGTTGGCGAACAAGGTGCGCTTGGCGAAGGCCGCGCCGAACACGGCGGTCGAGGCGGTCAGGCCTGCGGCGCCGGCGAGCAGGACCAGCAGGCCGAACAGGATCAGGGCGACGCGGTTGGTGCGGTCGGCGTGCATCAGCGGCTCCGTGCAGTGACGCGCACCGTGAGGCGCGGCGGATCGCGCAAATCCAGCCCGTCCAGGCGGCTGTGCAGCGCCTGGGTGACCGGTTCTTTGAGCGCGTCAGCGGCGGGCCGGCCGCGGGCGGCCGAGACCGCGGTCACGCGGGCGCGCCGGCGGCGGACTTTTACGGCCGCGCCGGAGATCCCGTCAACCGCGGTCGTCGCCGCCCGCAACGTCCCGGCCAGGCCGCCACGGGTTACGGCCGCGTCGGTAGCGTCGTGGCCGGAATGCAGCGGCAGGCGGGTGACCCGGCGGGGCTTGAGCTCCAGGACGAGGATCAGCGCGCCGATGACGATCAGGATGGCTGACCAGACTCGGACCACCAGCGCGTCCCAGTGAGTTCTTGCGGCCCAGTGGTACCAGGTGGTCCAGTGCAGCACCAGCGGCCCGCTCTTGATGTGGAAGGCGATGACCTCGATGATGACGATGACGCTCGCCACAGCCAGGGCCGCGGCGAGGATGAGGGCAAGCGGGCGGTTGACCAGGCGCATTCGCGGTTCCTCCGTTACCTGACCCGGGGCGGCGGGGTGATGTCGGTGGCCAGATCGGCCACGACGATGTCGACTTCGACGACGTCCAGCCCGGTCAGCTCCCGGACCCGCTCGCGGACGTGCCGGCGGACCTGCTCCGTGGTCTCCGGAACCGATGCCGGCCAGCGGACACTGATCTCCAGGTTGACGAAGGCCTTGGAACCATCAACTTCGACGGATGTTTTCGGCAGCGCTTCGAGGTCGGTGCCGCGCACACCCAGGCGTCCTGCGCCCGGGACCGCACGGCCCAGCATGCGGGCCGCCGCCGCTCCGGCGTCAGGGTTTTCAACCACGGCCCGGGCGGTGATCTTGGAGACGACCCGATCGGCGATGCTGATCGTACCCAGCTCGTTACGGCCAGCCCGGACGGCCGGCTCGAGGCCGGCGGGAGTGCTCATCTGCGGCTGCGGCCGCGTGACAGCCATCCCTGCACGTCCATGTCACCGTTGAGGATCCTGGCGGCGCCGTAGCCGATCGCGCCGAACAGGGCCACGATCAGCATGTCGCCGAAGTTGCCGAACACCAGGGCCAGGCCCAGGATCAGGCCGGTCACGGTGGCGAGCGCGGTACGGTTCATTACTCACATCCAGACTGAGGCGAAGACAGGATCCTCCCGGCGGTTCAGGCCGGCGGCAGTCCCGGACCCGCACGGGACCGGCGGGGACGAACCGGCGCGCGCGGTGGCGGCGGGCCGGCAGGATCATCAATGTCGCCGATCACCACGTCGACCGGGCGGTGCCCGGTGAGCGGGACCAGCACCGCTTTGATCAGGGCGGCCAGGTCAGGGGCCGGGACCGCCCACTGGGACCGGATCTGCACGCGCACCCGGCCGCCGCTTACCACGATGCCCTCGACCTTACGGCCGGGCAGATAGGAGGCAACCTCGCCGAACTGGCCGCCATCAAGCCCGGACACGCCCGCGCATGCCCGGACGGCCGCCGCGACAGCGTCGATGTCAATGCCGTCAATGAACGCAGATCCAGGCCGACTGCCCGCAGACGGCAGAGTCATGCCACCCGGGACGGGGACGTGTCCTGGTCATCGTCGGTGGGGAGGTAGACGTCGTCCACGGCGATATTGACCTCGACCACGTGCAGACCGGTCATCCGCTCGACCGCCTGCTTGACGTTGCGCTGAATGCTGCGGCCCAGGTCGGCGATGGCCACGCCGTAATCGACCACGATGTCCAGGTCGATCGCGGCCTCGGTCTCGCCGACCTCGACGCCGACGCCCTGAGAGAAGCTGGCGCCTGAACTGCCGGGGATGCGCTCGCGGATCGAGCCGAAGGCGCGGGCGCCGCTGGTTCCCATCGCGTGCACGCCCGCGATTTCCCGGCAAGCCTTGCCGGCGATCTTCTGCACGACGCCTTCGGCGACCGATATCTGCCCGTCGTCAGTGGCCAGCCGGTCCCGAATTGCCGGGCTGCCGGTCGTCGTGGTGGTCGCCTTGGGCTCGGTGGTCCTCGACGCTGCGGACTCGCTCATCTGAAACGCTCCCTTGAATGCCGGCTCGGTGTGACAAGTGGCTTGCGGCCCAGCGCGGCTGTCCCGCCGGGCCGTCACTTAGTTAGACACTGCACCAGGCGAATCGTCGCAGCATTCCTGACATTTTTCCCGGCCGGATACGCTGAGTGATGGCTGCGGCCTCCGGCCGCCGGCGTCTTCCTTCGCGGGCTATGGGATGCTGGCACGGCACGAGAGGGACGAGTTGATGGCGAGACGGAATGCAGCCGAAGCCGCCGGTCGGGGACGGCTTCCTGGTTGCCCGCGCCCAGGAGGGCTACCTGGATGCCTACGAGATTCTCGTGCAGCGGCATTCCGCGATGGCCTACCGCGTTGCCCTGCGGCTTTGCGGTAACCACCATGACGCCCAAGACGTCGCCCAGGAGGCCCTGATAGCGGCGTGGGAGAACCTGGCCCGGTTCAGGGCCGACTCCTCGTTCTCGACCTGGCTCTACCAGATCGTCACCCGGCGAACCCTTAATAAAGTCACCCGCGGCCGAGGCGCCGACCTCGCGGACCTCCTCGATGAGGCAGCCGACCCCATCACCGGGCCCGCGGCCCAAGCCGAGCGTAACCTGGCCGTCAACGCGGTCACCGACGCGCTCGCCGCGCTGCCGTTCGCCCAGCGCGCCGTCGTCGTCCTGCACCACTTCGAGGGACTGTCCTACGCCGAGGTCGCAGAAGTGACCCGCAGTACCGTGCCAGCGGTCCGTAGCCACTTGTTCCGGGCACGGCGCACACTGGGGGCAAAGCTGGAGGAATGGAGGTGACCGGGTCAGTGAACGACCCACCCGCCGGCGGCCAGGCAGACAGGCATCTGGACACGGTTACGCTGCCCTGCGGGGCCGATGTCGATCCTCTCCTCGAACAGGTCGCCGACGGCCACGCTGCAGACCGGGACGCTCACCAGAGGGACTGTGTGCACTGCCAGGCCGCGATCGCAGAGTTCGCTGCCGTGTGGGCCCCGGTGACCGAAGCGGCGGCCCGCCCGGTACTGGCTCCCCCCGGCCTGACCGCGGCGGTCATGAGCCAGATCCGGGTACTGTTCCGCGACGTGTGGTACACGCTGCAGAGCACCGATCTTGGTTTCATCCGCATCGCCGCCCGGATCATAGCCGCCCTGGCCCGGGACAGCGCCCGCATGGTCCCCGGCGTCCAGGTCGCCTTCGGCCGCAGCACCCACGGCAAAATCGCCGCGCTCACCGAGCAGGCCACCTTCGCCCATCATCATTCCCATGCCGCCGTGGGCGTCCTGGGCCACACTGCCGTGGTGGACCTTGCCGTGGCGGTAACGTACGGAGACCCCGCGCATGAGGTGGCACGCGACATCCAGCGGCGCGTCATCGCCACCCTCCGCCACCAGACCGGGCTGCAGACCGTCGCCGTCAACGTGACCGTCGACGACATTTTCATCGACGAGGATCAGTAACTCCGCGCAGCCCGGCGGCTAATGGCACAGCGCTAGTGGACGCGCGGGGGCCTCCTGCCGTGGCCAAGCCGCCGGAACACCGCGATCACCATCCGGGTGGGCCACAGCCGGCGCCTCACCACCACCACCCTGGGCCCCGGTTGCGGGCTGCCCTCCTGATCCATATCGAAGGAGCGCAGGCCCGCGACGAATACGTCCGGATCACCGCCCCGGTCCGGATGATGCGCCCGGATGAAATCCCTGCGGCGGCGCTCAGCCTCACCCATCTGCCCATCCGCCCTCAACCTGGTAACCACCCCCGCCGACGACAATCTGCTGACATCCCGCCTTGTCATTATCAGGCCCGGTCGGGGCCATCCCGGGCCGCGACGCCCGGGGCGGGTCAGACGGTGCCGATGATGTGCTTGGCGTAGGACTCCAGGGTGGCGTCGGCGTCGTCGTGCATCAGGTAGACGCTGAAGTTGGACGCGCCGATCTCGCGCAGCTCCGTCAGCCGGTCGACGTGGGCCCCGGGCGGGCCGAGCAGGCAGAAACGGTCCACCACCTGGTCGGGGACGAACGTGGTGGACGGGTTGTCCGCCTTACCGTGGTGGGAGTAGTCGTAGCCCTCGCGGGCCTTGATGTAGTCGGTCAGCGCGCGCGGGATCGTCTCGCCGGAGTCCCCGTACCGGGCGACCAGGTCCGCGACGTGGTTGCCGACCATGCCGCCGAACCAGCGGGTCTGCTCGCGCATATGGGCAATGTCCGTGCCGACGTAGGCGGGCGCCGCGATGCAGATGGTCACGTCTTCCGGGTCCCGGCCCGCCTCGGCCGCGGCCGCGCGGACGGAGCCGATGGTCCAGCGCGCGATGTCCGGGTCAGCGCACTGCAGGATGAAGCCGTCGGCCTCTGCGCCGCACATCCGCAGCGCCCTCGGCCCGTATCCGGCCATCCAGATCTCCAGCCGGCCGTCGCGCACCCACGGGATCCGGACCGGGGTGCCGTCGAAGTCGACCGAACGCCCCTCGGCCAGGTCCCGGATGTCCCGCATGGCCCGCGACAGCACCGCCAGCGACGCCGGGCGCCTGCCCAGCACGCGCAGCGCGGAATCCCCGCGCCCGATGCCGCACACGGTCCGGTTCCCGAACGTGTCGTTGAGCGTCGCGAACAGCGACGCGGTCACCGACGGGTCCCGGGACAGCGGGTTGGTGACCAGCGGCCCGACCATGACCCGGGAGGTCTGGGCCAGGATCTGGGAGTAGATCACGAACGGCTCCTGCCACAGCACGTGCGAGTCGAACGTCCACACGTGGCTGTAGCCGCCGGCGTCGGCCCGCCGGGCCAGCCCGATGACGCGCTGCGCCGGCGGGTCGTTCTGCAGGACGAGGCCGATGTCCATCTGCCGCTCCCTCCCTACGCGGGTGGCTAGCCCAGGTACTGGCAGGTGCCGCGGGGCAGGAACCGGCCCCGGCCGGCCCGGCCATGCCACTCGCCGTTCTCGAGAATGATCTCCCCGCGCGACATCACCGTGGTCACCTGGCCCTGCACCTCGCGGCCCTCGTAGGCCGAATAGTCCACCGCCATGTGGTGCGCGGAGGCGGACAGCACATGCCGGGCCGCCGGGTCATACAGCACGATGTCGGCGTCCGAGCCCGGGGCGATCGTGCCCTTGCGCGGGTACAGGCCGAACATCCGGGCCGGGGTCGTGGAGTTGACCTCGACCCACCGCGCCGGGGACAGCTCGCCGTCCACGACGCCCTGGTGCAGCAGGTCGATGCGGTGCTCGATACCCGGGATGCCGTTCGGGATCTTGGAGAAGTCGCCCCGGCCCAGTTCCTTCTGCTCCCTGAAGCAGAACGGGCAATGGTCGGTGGACACCACGGACAGGTCGTTGGTCCGCAGCCCGCGCCACATGTGCGCCCAGTGGTCCTTCGTGCGGACCGGCGGGGAGGCGACGTACTTGGCGCCCTCGAACCCGGGGGCGTCCAGGTCGTCCTGGGACAGGTAGAGGTACTGCGGGCAGGTCTCGGCGAAGACCGGCGCGCCGCGATCCCGGGCCCCGGTGACAGCGTCCAGGGCCTGCCGGGCCGACAAGTGCACGATGTACAGCGGCGCGCCCGCGACCTGGGCCAGCCGGATCGCGCGCGAGGTGGCCTCACCTTCCAGGTCCGGCGGCCGGGTGCGCCCGTGCCAGCCGGGATCGGTGTGGCCGGCCTCCAGGGCCTCGGCGACGAGTGCGTCGATCGCGATGCCGTTCTCGGCGTGCATCATGATCGTGGCCCCGTTACCGGCCGCCTTCTGCATGGCCTGCAGGATCTCTCCATCGGTCGCGTAGAACACGCCCGGGTAGGCCATGAACATCTTGAAGCTGGTGACGCCCTCGCCGACGAGCACGTCCATCTCCTTGAGCGTCTGGGTGTTCACGTCCGAGACGATCATGTGGAAGCCGTAGTCGATGCTGGCCTTGCCGTTCGCTTTGCCGTGCCAGGTGTCCAGGGTCTCGGCCAGGGAGGTGCCCTTCTTCTGCACGGCGAAGTCGACGATCGTCGTGGTGCCGCCCCACGCGGCCGCACGGGTGCCGGTCTCGAAGTCATCGGAGGAGAACGTGCCGCCGAACGGCATCTCCAGGTGGGTGTGCACGTCGATGCCGCCCGGCGTGACGTACCGCCCGGACGCGTCCAGCGTCCGGTCCACCGTCCCGGCCAGCGCGGCCGTATGGGCGGGATCCAGGAGCGCGGCCACGGTCTCCCCGTCGACGAGCACGTCGGCGGGGAGCGTCCCGGTCGCGGTGACCACGGTCCCGCCGCGGATCAGAGTGCGCAACGCTGCCTCCTTGTCAGGGCTCGACGAGCGGGCCGTAGGAGTCCGGGCGCCGGTCGCGGTAGAACTGCCACTGGTGCCGGACCTCTTGCAGCAGGTTCATGTCGAGGTCGCGGACCAGGACTTCCTCCTGGCTGTCGGACGCCGTGCCGCCGATGATCTGCCCGCGCGGGTCGGCGAAGTAGGACTGCCCGTAGAAGTCGTCGTCGCCCAGCGGCTCGACGCCGACGCGGTTGATGGTGCCGACGAAGTACTCGTTGGCCACGGCGGCCGAGGTCTGCTCCAGCTTCCACAGGTACTCCGACAGCCCGCGGCTGGTCGCCGACGGGTTGAACACGATCTTCGCGCCGGCCAGGCCGAGCGCCCGCCAGCCCTCGGGGAAGTGCCGCTCGTAGCAGATGTAGACGCCGATCCGGCCCACGGCGGTGTCGAACACCGGGTAGCCGAGGTTGCCGGGGCGGAAGTAGAACTTCTCCCAGAACCCGGTGACCTGCGGGATGTGGTTCTTGCGGTGCTTGCCGAGGTAGCGGCCGTCGGCGTCGATGACCGCGGCGGTGTTGTAGTACACGCCCTCCTGCTCCCGCTCGTAGACGGGAACGACGAGAACCATGCTGTGCTCGCGCGCGACGTCCCGCATGAGCCGCACGGCCGGGCCGTCCGGCACGTCCTCGGCCCACGAGTACCACTGCGGGTCCTGCACCTGGCAGAAGTAGGGGCCGTAGAACAGTTCCTGCAGGCACGCGACCTGCGCGCCCTGGCTGGCCGCATCGCGCAGCGCGGAGACGGCGTTCTTGGTCATCGAGTCCTTGTCGCCGGTCCACTTCTGCTGGATGAGCGCGGCGCGTACGCATCCCATAGGGGTCTCCTGTCTGTGCAGTGCGGGCTAGGCGGGCATCTCGGCGAGGATGGCGGCGGTCCGGGACAGGCCCAGCCTGGTCGCGCCGGCTTCCACCATGGCGATTGCATCAGCCGCGATGCGGATCCCGCCGGAGGCCTTCACGCCGAGGCGGCCACCCACCGTGGCGGCCATCAGCGCCACCGCCCTGGTGGTCGCCCCGCCCGCCGGGTGGAAGCCGGTGGAGGTCTTCACGAAATCGGCGCCGGCCGACTCCGCGGCGCGGCAGGCCGCGCGGATGCCTTCCTCGTCCAGCAGGGCCGCTTCGATGATCACTTTCAGCAGGGTGGGGCCGGGTGCCGCCCCCCGGACGCCGGCGATCTCTTGCTCAACCTCTTTCCAGCGGCCTTGGGCGGCCAGCCCGAGGTTGATGACCATGTCGATCTCGTGGGCGCCGGTCGCGGCCGCCTCGCCCGCCTCGCTGGCCTTCAGCCTGGCGTTGTGCGCGCCGGACGGGAAGCCGGCCACCGCCGCCACCCGGACGAAGCTCCCGGCCACCCCGAGGGCGGCCACGGTGGTCAGCGTCGGGGATACACACACCGCGTGCACGCCGAGCGTCTTGGCCTCGGCGCACAGGGCGTTGATGTCCTTCGGGGTCGCCTCCGGAGCCAGCAGCGTATGGTCGATCATCGCGGCCAGCCGGCTCCTGGTCAGCGCCGGGGAAGTCGTCACAGCTTCAGCACCTCCGTTACCTCCTCGCGCAGGCGCGCCAGCCGCCGGGCCGCCTGCGCGCGCAGCGGCCCCAGGTCATCGTGGCCGGCGGCGGGCAGCACGACCTGCAAGTAGACCTTCACCTTAGGCTCGGTGCCGCTCGGCCGCACGGCCACCTTGGTCCCGTCGGCACAACGCCAGATGATCACATCGGAGCGGGGCAGCGCGAGCGGATCCTTGGTCCCGTCCGCCCGGGAGCGCAGGCCCAGGCCCAGGTCGTCGACGACGGCGACCGGCTGGCCGAGCAGCGACACCGGGGGCTCGGCGCGGGCCTCCTCCAGCAGGCCCTGGCCCGCGTCCGCGCCCGCGTCCGCGCCCGCGTCCGCGTCCTTGCCCTGGCCCGCGTCCTTGCCCGTGCCCGCGTCCTTGCCCGTGCCCGCGTTCTTGCCCGTGCCGCCGGCCAGCTCCACGGAGAACTGCCCGGTCACGAACAGGCCGAACCGGCGGGCCAGGTCGTCGAGCCGGGCGGCCAGGGAGCCGCCCTCGCTCTTGGCTTCGGCGGCGGCGCCGGCCAGGACGATGGCGGCGGACATCCCGTCCTTGTCGCGCACCCGGTCGGTCACCGCGTAGCCGAGAGCCTCCTCGTAGCCGAACAGGAACGACCGGCCCACCTCCCCGTCCGCGGCCCGCATGATCCATTTGAAGCCGGTGAGGGTTTCCGCGTACCCGGCGCCGGCCGCGGCGGCCATCCGGCCGAGCAGGTCCGCGGAGACCACCGTGGTGACGAGCAGGCGGCGGCCCGGCTGGCTCTCGTGCCGGAGCCGGTGGTCCGCCAGCAGCGCGCCGATCTCGTCGCCGGTCAGGACGCGCCAGCCGCCGGCCGGGCCGGGGATCACGGCGGCGAGCCGGTCCGCGTCGGGGTCGTTGGCCAGCAGCAGGTCCGCGCCGCTCCGGTCGCCTTCGGCCATGAGGAGGTCGAGGACGCCCGGTTCCTCGGGGTTGGGCCGGGGCACGGTCGGGAACGCCCCGTCTGGCTGGGCCTGCGCGGCCACCACGGCCGGCTTGGCGAACCCGGCCCGGGCGAAGGCACGCAGCACGGTGTCCAGGCCGACCCCGTGCAGCGGCGTATAGGCCACGCGGAGCGCCTGGCGGGCCGCGACCGGATCGCCCGGGAGCGCCCGCGCGCTGGGGACCGCGTCCCGGAGGCCGACGCCGGGGACCGCCCCGGCGGCGGGGTCCGCATCCCGGGGCCCGTCGCCCGGGACCACCCCGGTGCCGGGGAGAACGTCGCGGTAGCTCCGTTCGGCCAAATCTTTCCCGCCCGGCGGCCGGTCAGCGGGCAGCGCGGCCGGGACCACGGCGTCGAGGTAGGCGTCGATCATCTCCCGGCCCAGCGGCTCGCCCGGGCCGCCGAGCGGCACCGCGGCCAGCGGGCCGGCCTGCTCCGCGGCCGCCGCGATCCCGGCGTCGACCGGCGGGATGATCTGGGCGCCGTCCGCCCAGTACACCTTGGCGCCGTTATCCTCCCGGGGGTTGTGGCTGGCCGTAATCATCAGCCCGGCCGCGGCGCGCAGCAGGCGGACCGCGAAGGCCAGGACGGGCGTCGGGACCGGGGCGCCGAACGACAGGACCCGCAGGCCGGCGCCGGTCAGCACCGCGGCGGCCTCGGCCGCGAACGGCTGGGAGCCGCGGCGCGCGTCGAAGCCGATGACGACCGGGCGGCGGGCGAGTTCGGGCCCAGCGGCCCGCAGGTACCGGGCCAGGCCGGCCGCCACCCGGCGGACGGTGGCCCGGTTCATCCGGCCCGGGCCGGCCCCCAGCGGGCCCCGGATGCCCGCGGTGCCGAACGTCAGCGGCTGGGCGAACCGCGCCGCGAGCTCACCGTCGTCGCCGGCCTGCAGGAGCGCGCTGAGCTCGGCGCGGTCCGCCGGGTCGGGATCGTCCGCGATCCACGCCCGCGCCGCGGCGCGCAGCCCGTCAGCCTGTTGTCGCGCCAGCGGGTCAGCCCTGCTGTCCGGCGTACGACGCGCTGCCGGCCGGCTGCCGCCCCACCGAGACCATCGTCAGCCCCCCGTAAAGGACCAGTGCCACCGCGAATCCCACCACCCAGTTGTAGTTATGTTGTACCAGTAGGCGCCGCCGCGGCGGTAGAGGTCCGCCAGCCGCAGTCCAGAGCGGCGGACCAGCCGGTAGTCGGGTCTGGGGTCCGCTACGGCCGGCCGACCTGCCCGGCTTTCACACACTCCCGGCACACACTCCCGACCGGCCACGGGATAATGACCGACCCTGAAATCCAGGGCGCACTGAGGGCTCGGCTTGCTGAGCGGGCGCGGCGACTGGCTGATGAAATGAGGGTCGCGGTTGCGCCGGGCCGACGGTGGATCAGCCGCCGGCTGGTGCGGCCGCTGGGTCTTCTGGTCGTGCTGCGGGCACGGGCTGGACGCCGGCCAGGTCTTGGCGCCTGACCCGGATCATGGCGACCGTCACAATCAGGGCTAGCAGCATGATCGCGGCCGATACCTCGAACCCGCGGGAGAATCCGACCGCCAGCGCGTGATCGTAGATCGCGGCCGCCGCGCGCGCGGCGTTGACGTGCACCGGGTGGCCAGCCTTAGCGGCAGCGACTGCGGCGGTCCTGGCGGCGGCCGCCGAGCTGCGCGCGGTATCGGCGACGACGGTCCAGGCGGCGGTGCCGAGCACGGCGAGCCCGATCGCGCCGCCGACCTGCTGGCCGGTGTTGACCAGGCTGGAGGCCAGGCCCGCGTCGCGGTCCTCGACCTTCGACAGGGCGACCAGGGTGGCCGGCATGAACAGCAGGCCCAGGCCGACCGCGGTGACAGCCTATGCTTACCGGGACGTTACGTCCACCAGTCGCCAGACCGGGCGAGCCGGGCCCACCCCGGTAAGGTAGGCCCTCTCGCGGCGCTCCAAGCCAGCCTGGTCCATGACTTCTCCCGGCGTCAGCTGCGGGTGAGCGCCGGGTCATTCGGGTGCGGCGAGAGCGGCGCGACCTCATCGGTGCGCCACACCCGCAGCGGCATCGATGCGAGGACTTTCTCAAGCTGGGCGCCATCGTCCGCGGCGAACAGGCCGAGCGTGCGCCATTCGCCTGGTTGCAGCGGCGGGCGCCACAGGCGCAGCAGGTGCCCCTGCGCCGCAAGTTCGCGCGAGCGCGCGGCCTCACGGGTGCGAATGTCTTGGACGGCTGCTTCTGAGGTTCCCTCCGGGACGTGGGTGGTCATGGTGACGAGATATTCCATGGTGAGCGCTCCTAGCGGTCAGCCCGGCGATGCAGGCGCGGGCGGGATCAGTTCGGGATCAGGCGGGCTGCAGCGCGATCTGGATGCCGGCGTGCCGGAACGGGCTGGTGACCTCATACTGGGCGGCTTCGGCGGCGTCGTCGACCCGCTCAAAGTTCGTGATCAGGGTCTTCTTCACCGCGAACACCGCGTCGGAATCGATGTAGTCGCTTCCGGCCACGAAGATGTGCGTGGTCAGCGGGCGGTACCCGGCCGCGGTCGCGATGAAGTGAATGTGCGCGGGCCGGTACGGGTGCCGGCGGGTAGCGAGCAGCAAGCCGCCGACCGGGCCGTCGGTGGGGATCGGATAGTAGCTGGGCACGAGCGTGCGGAACCAGAACCGGCCCTCGCCGTCGGCGGTGAACAGCCCGCGGCCGTTGCCGGGCGGCTGCGCGTCGGGGACCTGCACGTCGTAGAAGCCCTTGTCGTCCGCCTGCCACACGTCCAGCACCGCGCCGGGCAGCGGCGTCCCGTCCACCGAGACCACCCGGCCCGTCACCACGCACGGCTCACCGTCGCCCACCAGATCGATCGTGTCACCCACGGCCCGCACCGGGGATTCGACCACGTGGAACGGGCCCAGCACGGTGGACTGGGTCGCACCGGCCGCGCCGCGCTCGTTGATCGTCTCCACCAGCATCGAGACGCCGAGCACGTCGGAGAGCAGGATGAACTCCTGCCGCATGTCGCTGCACTTCTGCCCGGTGGCGGTGAGGAAGCCGATCGCCTGCTCCCATTCGGCGATGGTCGGCTCGACGTCGCGGACGAAGCCGTGCAGGTGCCGGACGAGGCTGGTGAGCACCGTCCGGAGCCGCTCGTCGGGCGTATCGGCGAAGCTCTCGATGACGGCGTCCGCGGCGTTTTCCTCGGTGAAATCGGTGGCCATCTGCTGAGGCTACCGATCTCGTCACCGGCCTGCGCCGGAATGCGCCCGGCTGCGCGAAAACACGTCCTGACCAGGCCGGACGGCCATCCTGCTTGCTGGAACACTCTGCTTGAGCCTCGGCGTCGGTGCGGCGTCGGGACGTTCGCCTCTGCCGTCGGCCGGACACAGCCGCATATTGGAGGTAGCCAGGGCGGGCGATGGCCTGGCTGAGTGGTTGGCCCGCCACAGAGGTAGAGGGGACCGGCTATGAGCAGCACCAGAGATGCAGTACCTGCTGGCGCAGCGGACCAGATTGCTATCAGGTGAGCGCCGTGCCCTGTGGTGCTGGTCATGATCACTGCCTGGCTGGCGGTCTGCTGTGCGCGCCGGTCACGTTCGATGATCTGGCCGTCGCCGAGGCGGGTCATGCTGCCGTCCGCCACCTGCCGTTCGACGACGCGCTGGGCGCGCTTGCGGGTGATGTCATTCATGGTGCCGCCATTCTGTTGGGGGTGCGCCGCGCTGCCAGGCGCCGCGTGGCGACCACGGTCTGGTACTGGGCCACCCCTGCGCTGCCCCACAGCGCCCGGATGAAGAGGACGACGCGGGCGTGCTGGACGTGGCGGGCGCCGCACGTGGGACAGTAGGAAGATTCGGCCGATCCCCGCAGCAGCGGCAGGTACGGCGGCGGGTCAGTGGGCACTCGCCCGGAGTATCACGGGCCGCGATCCGGCCTGCGCGGGCCAGCCGCCTGCCAGCATGGGACTACCGATCTCCCCGAGCGAACGCCTCCGAGGTCGCACCGAGATGCCGGAGCTTGTCCGGGTTGACCACCGAGCGGATCGCGCGCGGGCGCTGGACGAGCCGCGGATCTGGGTCATCAGCGAGACCACCGGGTCGCCGGCCAGCAGGCGGCCCAGCGCGGCCGGCACCCGCCACGGGGGCCGCGCGCCGACCGCAGCGGCCCGGCCTTCCCGGGCGAACGGGTGGTGGCGGTGACCTGGTGGCCGGCTGTGATCAGCATCGGGATGAGGCTGCGCCCGATGACGCCGGTGCCCCCCGGCGGCAAACAATCGCATGATGGCTCCGTTCCGGCCGCGAGTTCTTCACCGTTAAGACGGGACAGCCCCCCGCTCGCTCGAGTGTGACAGCCCGCCGGTCAGCCGACCGGTTCCCTCCTGGCCCGCTCCTGCTCGGCCTGCCGGTAGCGGGCGGGCAGGCAGGCGGCGAGGCCCTCGGCGAACAGCGGGATGCGCCGCAGCGCGGGGACCGGGCCCGTGATGCCCTCCAGCTGCATGACCACGCCGACGCTCATCCGGACCAGGCGGCGCGCCGCGAAGAACATCACGAGGGCCAGCGGCAGCTCGGCGATCGCCGCCGAGGCGACGCTCATCCAGATCTCGCGGGTGCCGAGATCGAGGATCAGGTCGAACCAGGCGTCGCAGACCAGCAGCGTCCCGGTGACGGCCAGGCAGATGATCAGCGCCTGGCGTTCGCGCCAGGACGCCCACGCCGTGGCCGCGAACGCGGCCAGCAGCGCGAAGTCGAAGCCAACCCAGGCGCCGCGCCAGTGACCCGCGGTGTAGTGCTTGGGCAGGGTCAGCATGAGCACAGCGATCCACCCGGCCAGGACCAAGCAGGCGCCCATGAACAGCAGCAGGGACAGGCGCTTGCGGCGCCGGAAGCGGGCGTCCCGCAGCACGTGCGGCTCGTCGATGGCGGCGAGCAGCCGGGCCAGGCGCCGCCGCTCTTCCGGGCTCATCCGGCGGAGGTCGTCCTCTCTTATCACACTCACTATTAAAGATTGCGCGGTTGAGAAATTCCTTGGAGGCTTCCCCGGTTTCCGTGAGCGCGCGCGGGGCCAGCGGTGAGCGCGCGGCGTACGCTGGCAACGTGAACGATGAGCTGGTCTACGCGCACGCCGGCTTCGGCGCGGACGCTGTGCCCTACCTGGTGGGCTGGGACCTGCAGCGCGCCGTGCACAAGCGCCGCGCCGACGGCGAGATCACCGACGCCTGCCTGATGCTCGAACACGAGCCCGTCTACACCGCGGGGAAGCGGACCGAACCCTCCGACCGCCCGATGGGCGACCCGGGCGCGCCCGTGGTTGACGTCGACCGGGGCGGCCGGATCACCTGGCACGGCCCTGGGCAGCTCGTCGGGTACCCCATCGTCCGGCTCCGTGAGCCGGTCGACGTGGTCGGCTACGTCCGGTCCCTGGAAGAGGCGCTGATCAGGACGTGCGCCGAATTCGGCGTTACGGCACAGCGGATCGGCGGCCGCAGCGGCGCGTGGGTCACCGGCGGCGGTCTGCCCGACCGGAAGGTGGGCGCGATCGGGGCGCGGGTGGCCCGCGGCGTGACCATGCACGGCTTCGCACTGAACTGCGACTGTGACCTGTCCTGGTTCGGCCGCATCGTGCCCTGCGGGATCAGCGACGCCGGCGTGACGTCGCTGACCGCGGAGACGGGGCGGCGGACCACGGTCGCCGACGCGCTCGGGGTAATGGAACGCCACCTCGCCGGCGCGCTCGGGCACCCGTCGTGGCGCCGCGTCGAGGGCACGGACGCGCTGACCGGCGCCGGCGCCCTGACCGGGCCGACCGGCCTGGCCGGGGGTTGATCGACCGCAGCGTGCGCAGGGGCCGTGTGGTGGCCGCCCGGGAGCAGGCGCCCTGGCCGCGCGGTGGCCGCCCGGAGCAGTGGCAACGCGCTGATCGCGCACAAGATCATTAGCCGGCCGGTGTCATGCTTGCTGCCCCATGGCCGGGCTTGGGCCTACCCGAGGGTGTTCGCCGTGAAGGCGAGGCCAGGCACGTGGTCCAGCCATCGGCTCCAGTCATCTGATGCCAATCAGTGAAATGCAGCGTGAGGTCGCCACCACCGCTCTGCGCGCGGCGGCCCGGAACGGCTTCGCCCTAGCCGGCGGGAACGCGCTGATCGCGCACGGCATTAACGACCGCCCCACCGACGACGTCGTTATGCGCATCAAGGTGTCCGCGCGTGAGTTGTCTCAGGCAGAAACTCGGTCGGGTACCGGTCAGCGACCAGGGCCGCGGTTATCTTTGGCTAAGACGGAGTTCGAGGCCGTTCAGTCTATCGATCGTATATTCGACGACTGAGCGGTCGAGGATGTACGCTATGGGCATGGCCACCATGCAAGCCGACGCGCCGCGGGCCCGGTACCAATCCCGTCCCGGGCGCCGCGCAGTGGTCGCCCCCAGCCTTGACGAGCTCCGAGGACCCACCGAGGGAACGGTGGAGCTGCCGCTGTGGCTGTTCTGGAGCTGCCCCGGTCATACATTCGACCTCGGTGACCGGGACATGCGGCAGTGGCTCTATCAGACCGTGCTTCGGGAAGCTGGTCGTCCGGAGGACCTCAGCACCTATCTGGACGGCGACACGCTGATCGCCCTCTGGCCGGACCTGTTCCTGCCCCGGGGTGTCCGGCAAGCATGGGAGGATCAGCACCCGGTCCTGCAGGTCGCCGCAGCCGCCTAATGCCGGTCGACAAGCTCCACGGTCAGGTGGCCGCCATCGCCCTGCGCGCTGCCGCAGCGTACGGGTTCGCCCTCGGGGGTGGCAATGCGTTGATCGCCTACGGAATCATCGACCGTTCCACGCAGGACGTGGACGTCTTCAGCGATGAAGAGGGGGCCGTGGAGGCTGCCGCCGATGCGGTGGAGGCGGCGCTGCGCGACGAGGGTTTCGGGACCGAGCGCCGGGACAAGGCCGGCGGCCTCTCGGACATCTTTTACGGGATGGGTGAGGGGCTGGCGGAGTGGATCATCACCGCGCGCAGCGGGGAGCAAATGATGCTGCAGATGGCCTATTTCGATCGGACGCGCAGCCCGATCATCATGGATGTCGGCCCTGTCCTCGATCTTGAAGACGTCATCGGCGGCAAGGTGTGCGCACTGGCCAGCCGGGCCGAGCCGCGTGACTACATAGACGCGGCGGCTGCCCTGAGGCGTTACAGCATCCAGGAGATGATCGGCTTCGCGCGACGGCTAGATCCGGGCCTGACCGACCGGGACTTCGCGGACGCGGGCCAGCGGCTGGACCAATGGGGCGACGGGGTGTTCGCCCCCTTCGGGCTTAGCTCGCTGGACATAGCACTGCTGCGGGAGCGGCTCGCGGATTGGCCCCGTACCTGATCTGCCCCGGTCTGGTCGCGTACGCGCCATGACCGGCCTCACGTCCCGGTGCAACATTCGTATTGGGGACGTGGGACCCGGTCCTGAGTGTGGTAACCCAATCCTTTCGGGAAGCATGCCGCCTTTCATGTAGGCACGCCGTTATTCGCCATATTTTGTTACCAGGCGGACATCCCCCAATGAATAATCCTCAAAGCAGGCTGCCCTTCATGTAGGCACGCCGTTATTCGCCATATTTTGTTACCAGGCGGACATTCCCCCATTAATAACCTTCTCCCTTACCTTTATATGCCTGGATCGTTAAGCTCGCGTTTGCGGCTCAAAAGAGCCAGGAAGAAGGAATGGCATGAGGAAGATATTCGCCTATGCGGCTGTCCCAATCGCAGCCGCGACCATCGTTGGCGGCGTGGCCACCGCAGGGTCAGCGGCCACCAGGGCGCCGGCAGCTCACTCTGTGACCGCTAGCGCCGCCCACCGGGGCGACCGGGGCGACCATGGCGGGGGTGACCGGGGCCGGGGCGACCGTGGCGACCATGGCGGGGGTGACCGGGGCCGGGGCGACCGTGGCGGCCATGGCGGGGGTGACCGGGGCCGGGGCGACCGTGGCGGCCATGGCGGGGGTGACCGGGGCCGGGGCGACCGTGGCGGCCATGGCGGGGGCGACCGGGGCCGGGGCGACCGGGGCGACTATGGCGGGGGCGACCGCGGCCGGGGCGACCGGGGCGGCCACGGCGGGGGCGACCGCGGCCGGGGCGACCGGGGCGGCTATGGCGGGGGCGACCGCGGCCGGGGCGACCGGGGCGGCCACGGCGGGGGCGACCGCGGCGACTGCCTGGTCGTCTGCATCACAGCGCCCGCCCCTACCATCGTGTCGGCGGCCTTGGGCGACCATAGCGGCTAGCACGGCGCGGGCCGCCGGGACCGCCATTAGAGCCAGGACGGCCAGAACGGCGACGGCCAGCAGGGCCAGGCTCCTTCCGCGTAGCGATGGCGACGGTGTTCATAGCGCCGCATCGCCTGTGGGCATGGATGAATAGCTAGTCACAGTCACCAGAAGATTGGGACCAGACCAGGGGGACGGACCGTCCGAAATTGCGGGCGCCGTTTCCCTGGTCAGGTCTTAGTCATCAGGGTCCAGGTGATGCCTGGTCATCGTGGCTGCGCCGCGAAGCCGGATGTTCTCGGGATGGAGGTGCATTTAATCCATGGCTCAGCCCGACCTTGTGTCGACCGGGAAGGATGCGGTTTCGAGCCCTGAAGACTCGCTCGATTTCCTGCAGAGATTCAGCCTCACCTCGCAGGAGTCTTTCAGGCCTTCGTGCTTGCTTTACGCGGCGGCGGCGGTGACTCCCCTTCTTCGCGCTCCGTCGCAACGCTTGGAGTAAGGTCCCTGGCCGCGCTGGAATTAGGACCCGTTGGCGACGGCGGCGTGCACGGCGAGCCCGGACTGCGGCTTGGCGCGTATATAGCGGCGTCCTGCGGCACGTTGCTTAATGGAAGATTGACAGGAGTGGAGTGCTCCCCGGTGCGACAGACCCCAGCGATTGAGAAGCAGCTATGTGAGACAGGTTTCAGGCGGTCAGCCTGGGTTCGCGGAGCCGCGGTCGTGCTTGCGCTCGTCCTGTCTTTCCACTTCGCCGCCACGGCCTTGTGGGTGTCCCCTGCCGTCCCGCTTTACGATGCCATGGCTCCAGTTCTGAACCCTTACATGCAGCCGTTTTTCCAGCAAGGCTGGAGCATTTTCGCCCCTAATCCGGATCAAGGAGATTACACGTTTCTGTTTCGGGCCCGATGGACCGATCGCTCGACCGGGCAGCTCCGGACCAGTGACTGGGTGGACGTCACAAGGCGTGAGTGGAACGGTATCTTGCACAATCCTCTACACCCCAGGTCCGACCTGTACATCTACGGGCTATCCCCAGTCCTGAGTGACGATCGAGACAACCTCATTGATAACCAGGCCAGCATTTGTGAACGGGACTATTCCCACTCCGGCTGGGATCAGCTACTCGCTGACCTGAGTGCGCAGAAAGGGGCCGATCCCGATTTGCAGAAATCCTATGTTCGCCACGAGCGCGTGGCAGCTGCTTTCGCTACCCAGTACGCATATGCCTTGTGGGGCCCAGACGTCGAGGCCGTACAGATTCGACTTGAGTATACGCCGGTTCCCAACTTTGCGGACAGGGCCGACAAGGACGCGCAGCCAAAGAGCGTCTTCACGTATTACGGATGGCGGCCGACTGTCGTCTTCGACGGTCAGTCCCAAAAATACTTCGCCGAGGCCGTCCGGGGAGGGCACCGATGATGGGGGCTCGTTTCCCGGGTTTTCCGGACCAGACCTGGCTGACTGTCGATGGGAAGCGGAAGGCGCTTGAGGGCTGGCTGTTCGACGCCAAGCACGCCACCTACGGCCTGTCGCTTCTGCGGATCCTCTACGGTCTGCTGATGATGGGGCTGCTCGATGTCAACTTCGCCGACCGCCAGTACATCTGGGGCGTGGGCTCGCGATGGCTCCAGCCGCTAGTGGCCGAGGAAGGCTTCACGCGACCCTTCACCCTCTTCAGTGGGAACTCCCCAGGGCTCTTTACCGCGACTTATCTGCTCATGGGATTCATGGCGCTCTTGTTCACGCTCGGATGGCGGACCCGTTTCGTCACCCCGGTGCTGCTCGTCCTGTGGGTCAGCCTCACGCAGCAGAATCCGCTCGTCACGGATGCTGGAGACGTCGTCGTCCGGCTCGTACTCTTCTATCTCTGCTTCGCTGACTTGTCGGCGCACTGGTCGCTAGACGCCCGCCGCCGCACACGAGCGGCAGCGCGGCGCGACCGTGCGCGCAGGATTGCAGTGCTGCCGGGATGGGAGAACTTGTTCCACAACGCAGCGGTTATCGCCGTGGCCTGCCAAGTCTTTATCATCTATGTCTCGTCGGCCATGTTTAAGATCCAGGGTAGTTTGTGGGAGGACGGAACCGCTATCTACTACCCAATGCGCATGCATTCGTTCGAGGCTTTCCCAATGTTGAACGGCGTGCTATCGAACCACGTCTCCATAGTGTTCGTGGCTACTTACGGCACGGTGTTCCTGCAACTTTTCTTCCCTTTCCTGCAGCTCACCCGCCCGACCCGCATCCTTGCTCTCGCCGGGATCATCGGAATGCATGTGGGCATCGGCATCTTGCTGGCATTGCCGTTCTTTTCCCTGTCGATGATCGGGGCAGACATGATTTTCGTGCGAGACCGGACAGTCGCCCGTGTTGAGTCGAAGACAAAGCCACTGCTGCGGGGCGTCAGGGCCGGGAGGAATAGGGATAAGGATGCGCACCGTGAGCGCGAGTTCGCCATGGGGCAGGCGGACGGCCCCGGCCCCCCACGAATCAGTGCTGATTTACGACGGTGACTGCGGGCAACCGTTACCGCACTGCCGTTCAAGCGCGACAACCGCCGCACCGACGTCACCATGATCTAACCCGGCCCACGGAGGAGCCGATCTCATGCGCCTCCTGCCGTCACGACCATGTCGGTCAGGAACCCCACGGCGAGGCCGGCCAGGACTCCCCAGTAGAGAAGGTCCTTGCGTCCGGCCTTCTGCGCGACGCCGAGCAACTGGATGACGACGTAGAGGATGGAGCCGGCTGCGAGGGTGAGGAACACTACGCTCATCACGGCACTGGTGAACTGCCGCCCTACAACGGTGCCCACCACGGTGGGGCCGCCGCCGATCAGGCCCATCAGCAGCAGGAAGCCCCAAGAGGGCCGGTCGCCCTCGGCCGCCAGGGGCGCGACGATGCCGAATCCCTCGGTGCCATTGTGCAGCGCGAAGCCGATGACCAGGATGGTCGCCAGCCCGATGGCGCCGACAGCGGCGCTCTGTCCGATGGCGAGGCCCTCCCCGAAGTTGTGCAGCCCGATGCCGACGGCGATCAGTAGGGACAGGCGCCGGGCGGCGGACCAGTCTGCGACGCCCGCGCGTGCCGCGGCCAGCTCGCCCTCAGCCATGGCTCCCGGGCCGGAGCTTCCTGGCCGGGCCCGGCGGCCGAGCCACCGTTCGTAGTACACCAGGCTCAGCAGCCCGGTGCCGATGCCGCCTAGGAACAGGGCGCCGTACCCCAGGACCGGGCCGATCCCCGCGGTCCGGTCGTGCAATCGGCCCAGGGCGCTATCCAGCGGTTCGTAAGCGTGGGTGAGCACGTCCCAGATCAGGAACAGCAGAATCCCGATTGCCAGCGCGTTGAGGAACTGGCGCAGGCCCCGCCGGGGCGCGCGCGCCTTGCCCAGCGGCAGCCCGAGCAGGATGGTCACGCCGGCGACGGATCCGAGGAGAAGGGTCTGGGCTTGGCTCATGGGTCCAGGCTCCACAGGATTGAGAGGCGGTCGATGGGTCGACGGGTCGACGGGTCGACGGAATTAGATTAGGCTAGCCTAACCTAATTTATTCCGCTACCCCGATGCAGCGGGGTGGGGCAGGTCACGTAGGCGGGAGCGAACGGGACGATCTGCCTTTCACTTTGCATGGCAGGTTTCTGCCGCCACCATGGGACAGTCATCACCGATGATGACTGTCTGTAGCGGCGGGTAACGGGTGAAGGTCCTGTATGGCCGCCGAAGGAGGGCTTCCTCGCAGTGGCACCCGGCGGTCTTCGCGCCGCCCCCCGAATACCAGCGGACACCACGGTCACGGTGCCTCCACGCATCGCGCTGCGCCTGTTGCAGTGATTGCCGCAGAACAGGCGCAGCGCGGCGAGGGTCACTCAGCGCCGTGACAGACGCGTTCGGTCTGGTCCTCGTGAGTCTTGGTGAGGTATGTCAGAGAGGGCCAGGCCGGTAACCCCCGCCATTAAAGATCTTTAGCGCATGCAAGCGCCCTCTCGCTGAGGCGCCGGAAGCTCAGCCGGAATCCTACGTCCACCAGACCCGCATGCCACCAACTGGCCGAGCGGATCAAAGCTAAAAGCCGACATGCTCTGGACCCCGCACTCAGTGAGCCGGCGCGTGCCCAGGTCGAAGATAATTCGCAGCGCCCGTGAATGGCCCCTGATGACCGCAGTTTCCCGCTCGTTCTGGCACGGACGTGGCACGAATGCAGGCCGGCCGGGAAGCGAACGGGAGCTAGACACGGGGAGGTCGCGTTCACCATCGGCGGCGTGGAGCTGAACCGCGGTGATCGCCGCCAATTACCTAACGCCTGGCTGACCGGCCATGGGCGGTCATTGCCGGCCATGGGCGGTCATTGGAGGGCGAGGAGGTGGGAATGCCACGGTCCTAGGTCGACGAACAGCCCGGGGCTGGCCGACTCGCCGCCGTCCCGCTTGAACACGTTCTGGCTGAGGACGTCGGTGACCTGCCAGCTGCGGCCGGGCAGGTCGGGCCAGTCCAGCGGGATGCGTGCCTGGGACGGCTGGCCGGATAGGTTGACCACCACCAGGTGCCGGTCACCGTTGTGTTCCCCGACCCAGAACCAGGCGATCAGGTTGGTGAGCGGTCCGGCAAGGTGGGTAGGCGGCGTCTATCAGGAGACCAGCCCATCCGCAAAGGTGCAGAACACCGACCGCGCGAGCTGGGGGGCGCCGATCACACTCAAGCCCGGCAATGGATCATCGATCGGGGTGGTCGCTACCTGCTGGTGTCCGAGGTCACCGAAATGTTCATGCTGGCCCAGAATAAGGGCTGATCTTTCCCGCGACGGCGACCATCCCCGGCGGTCTCGGTGACTTCGGCTAGTCCCAGGATGGGTCGTAGCCGAAGATCTCCTGGACGGCGCGAGACCCGAGGTGTCCGTCGAGTATCTCGATGCGGTCTCGGCCGACCAGCGCGGGATGGGTGACTCCGCAGGCGTGGCTGAGCTCGAGCAACTCGTGGCGGAGCGTCGAGATGTAGTTGGCCAGGCGCACTGACTTGAGGGCAGGGTCGAGCCCGCGGGTGCGCCAGGCGGAGTGGGTGGTGATCCCGACCGGGCAGCGCCCGGTGTGGCAGCGTTGCGCCTGGATGCAGCCGATAGCCAGCATTGCTTCTCTTGCGACGTTGATCGTGTCGCATCCGAGGGCCATGGCGAGCAGAGCGGTTTCGGGCATGCCGAGCCGTCCTGAGCCGATGAACACGACGTCGTCGGTGAGTCCTCTCTCGGCGAAGGCGCGGTACACGCGGCTCATCGCCAGCCTGAAGGGCAGTGATACGTGATCGCTGAAGGCCAGGGGGGCATCACCGGTGCCTCCCTCGCCGCCGTCTACGGTGATGAAGTCGACACCCCGGCCCGTACCGCCCATGCTCTCGGCCAGCTTGTCCCAGAAGGTGGCGCTGCCCACGGCGGATTTGATGCCGACGGGCAGGCCGGTGCGCCCGGCGATGGTCTCGACGAAGTCGAGCAAGCTGTCAACGTCTGAGAACGCGCTGTGCCGGGATGGGCTGCGGCAGTCTCGCCCCGTCTCGATGCCTCTTGCGGCGGCGATCTCTGGTGTGACTTTCGCTGCGGGGAGCACCCCGCCCAGACCCGGCTTGGCGCCCTGGCTGAGCTTGATCTCGATCGCCCGTACCGGGTGTTCGGCGCACACGTCCGCCAGCCGGTCGAGGTCGAAGCGCCCATTACGGTCACGGCATCCGAAGTAGCCGGTGCCGATCTGGAACACCAGGTCGCCGCCGTGCAGGTGGTGGGACGTCACGCCGCCCTCCCCGGTGTTGTGCAGGCAACCGGCCAGGGCGCAGCCCCGGTTGATGGCCTCGACGGCTACCCCGCTCAGGGCTCCGAAGCTCATGGCGGACACGTTGGCCACCGACGCCGGGCGGAACATGCCGGGTCGCTGCCTGGCCGAGCCGAGCACCTTTGCGCAGGCGACCGTATCGTCTGCCGGGTCCGGGCGCGGCAGGGGGAACATGCTCTGGTCGATGATTATGATGCCCGAGGCGGCGTCGAGGTCCTCGTCGGAGCCGAACCCGACGTTGTTGTTGATGCCTTTTGCCGAGGTATAGATCCACCGGCGCTGGTCCCGGTCGAAGGGCCGTTCTTGGCGGTTGTTAGTGACGATGTACTGGCGCAACGCGGGCCCGACCGATTCGAGCAGGTAGCGCAGATGGCCGACTACCGGGAAGTTACGGAGGATGGCGTGCCGACGCTGGGTCAGGTCGTAGCCGACAACCACAACCAAGATCAAGCCTACGGCCGACCCGAACCACATCCATCCAGACACAGGGCAACGATCATCTCCTGACCCGGACGCTGGTCAGGGCCGTTCGGCTCGTTATCACGGGACGCCTGTCACGACAACGGGGACAATTCCCGGACTGCCCGGGTGCCGATCGTCCGGGCACCAGCCCTCCGGAGGTGGCCACCGCGAGCGAGCGCAACTATCCCAGGGGAGGGACCTTGGTCCTCCGTTGGGTGAGTTCCGCCGTGCCGGCCAGGGCGGCCACCTTGAGCCCGGCATCACGACTGCGCGCGGGCCAGGCGCCCGGCGGGGCAGAAAGCGACCAGCACGGGCAGCGCGGCGCTCAGCCCTTTGCTCGCCGGTGTCCGCCAGATCGCCGTGTCGTGCCGGACGCGACGCGCGGTCCGCTGGCCCCGCGGGTGGACGTGAGAGCCTGACGTGAAGGCCGGCCTGAGTGCAAGCTCAACTCGGTCGGGGGACGGCGAGATTCTGGATGGCGCGAGATGCCCGAGCCGGGCAAGATGAGCGACGGCCCCGATGATCAGCCTGCCGGCGAGGCCGACCGTGACGTCACTGGGTTCCGGAGGCTGGCTGAGGCGACTCAGGCGCGTTTGAGTCCAATCCGGCAGTGGCTGGCGCGGTACGAGCACATTCCTGTGGTCGATGTCATCGCCGGGACCTACAGGCGAGATCGGGAATCGGCGGGACCGGTCTTGAGTAGCGCGATCGCGTTTCGCCTGTTTCAATTTTTCGTGCCGTTGCTGCTCCTGGTGGTCGGCATCGCGGGGTTCGCCTCTGGATTCGTCGATTCCCGCGCCGTCAGCAGGACTGCTGGTGTGTCCGGTAGCCTCGGCGCGGAGATCAGCGAGGCTTTTCACCAGCCTGGGTTCACGCGATGGTTCGCGGTGCTGATCGGCCTGTTCGGGGTGCTGACTGCAGGCCGGTCGTTGAGCAGGGCCCTGCGGGCAGCGAGCGCGGCCGCCTGGCGGCTGCCGCTGACGGGGTCCCGGGCCTCGCTGCGCGCGGCGGGCGTGGTCGCCGGCCTGATCTGTGGCATGGGCGTGATCGCTATTCTCGTGAACCGGGTGCGAGAGGACCTGGGACTAGGCATTGCGGGACTTGCGTTTGTCCCGGCCCTGGTGATCTACGGGTTGGCGTGGATGGGCGTCTCGATGATGCTGCCGCGTGTCAGCGATGACCCGGGAGCGCTGCTGCCGGGATCCTTGCTCGTGGCTCTGACTATCACGGTCATGCACGCGATCAGCGAGTTCTATCTTCCGGACCGGCTCGGCCGCGCAAGCCAGCTCTACGGAGCGATTGGCACGACCATCGTGACGCTGGGATGGTTCTTCATTCTCGGGAGAAGCATCGTGCTCGCCATGGAGCTGAACGCGGCAATCTATGAGCGGTACGGAAGCATCTCTCAGGTCGTATTCTCGCTCCCATTTCTCCGGGTCGCGGCCCGCAAGTCTGCGCGCGTGCGCCGATTCTTCGGGCTCCAATAGTCGCCGCGCGGCAGATCGGCCCGGCCCGCCGGCTCGACCCCGGGTCGACCGAACAGACCTTCGCGGACCCGGCCAGCAGCCCGGCCACATGCCCGACGGAATGACTTGCGGCCGTTCCGCTCCTGCTCCGTGCCCAGCACCGCCTCCGCCTCGATCTCGAGGTGGACCTTGTCGCTGGCCAGGCCCGCGATAGCCACTCGTTCTCCTCCATCTGTCACAGCCCTGCGCGCGTGCGAGGTGTCATCCCCATTGACCCCCAGAACACAATCGATGTGACAAGGGGAACCGATGACGGCTGCCGTGGACGAAAGGCTAAGTGGACGAAGGGCTAAACGGCAGATGGGGGCAGACCCGGCGGCCGCCCGACGAAGGTACCGCGCCACTCCGACAGCCAGTCCTGGATCGGGCGGGGATCGGTTCCGGTCACCTCGCGCGCCGTCCCGGTCACCGTGCCCGCGGCGCCGTGCCGGATCCAGTCGAACATCTCGAGCGTGCCCTCGGCCTGCCACGGACTCAGCCCGCTGGCCAGCAGGCGCTTTCGCGCATCCCCGCGAGGCTGGTTCTCGTAGTCCACCTCCCGCCCGAAGACGGCCGAGATACGCGCCGCGACATCTGCGTAGCCGAGCGCCTCCGGCCCGGTCAGCACGTACATCGCGTCCTCGTGGCCGTCGCTGGTGAGAACCTCGGCCGCGACGTCGGCAACGTCCTTCGCGGCGATGAACCCCACCTTGCCCCGGCCTGCGGGCGCGAAAATCGTGCCCTCGTCGCGGATGGTGTCCGCCGCATCCACGAGGTTTTCCATGTACCAGCTGGGGGCCAGGTAGGTGACCGGGAGGCCGGTGGCGTCCAGGTGCCCGGCGACCTGCCGGTGGCTGCGCATGAAGCGCACTTCGCAGTCCGGATCCTGGAAGCCGTCCGCGGCCATCTTGACGACGCGCGGGCCGTGGCCGGCAGCCACCAGCGCGTCGATGAAGACCGTCTCCAGGGTGGCCTGTTCCTCCTGCTCCGGGCTCAGCAGGAAAACCCGGTCGAAGTCCCGCAGGACCTCCGCCGGCGGCGGATCGTCGAAGGTGGCCACCACGTGCTGTGGCGTTCCCGGCAGGTCAGCGGCCCTCGCCTCGACCCGCACCATCGCTGTGGCGTCGGCGTGCGCGTCAGCCAGCGACTCCATCAGGCGGAAGCCAACCCGTCCGGTCGGCCCGGTCACCAGAATCACGTCACTGTCCCCCTGACCGTCCGGGGCGCCCGGCCGTTCCGGGCGGTTGCCGTATCGCCCATTGTCCGTCGCACCGCGCTACGCGGTTCGGCCGGCTCCCCCGTCTCAGCGGCCCGGCAGATCCGCCTCGCACGCCGGATAAGAACCCGCTCGACGTCGGCGCCGAGCAGATCACCGACATTCCGGTGCTGGCGACGGTACTGGCTGGCACCCCCGTATACCAGTCCGCCAGGGTGTTCCCCTCCGGCTGACCTCCCGCCCCTCGAGGACGGACCCGGGGGGACGGGTGCCCATCGCTGACGGGAGCGGGCGCCTCAGGCGCAGGCTGAGGAGGACGGCGGCAGGCCGGGATCCGCCACCAGGGGCGCGAAGCCGGGCTTGATCACCGAGTTGATGATTTCCAGCCGCTCGTCGAAGTGCGCGAACGCGCTCTTCATCGCGTTGACGGTGAGCCACTGGATGTCCGCCCAGCCGTAGCCGAACGCCTCGCTCAGCGCGTGCATTTCCGAGGACAGCGTCACCCCGCTCATCAGACGGTTGTCGGTGTTGACGGTGACGCGGAAGTACAGCTTCCGGAGCAGGCCGATCGGGTGCTCGGCGATCGATGCGGCCACGCCGGTCTGGATGTTGGACGTGGGGCACATTTCCAGGGCGATCCGGCGGTCGCGGACATAGGAGGCGAGCCGGCCGAGGGACGCCGGGCCGGCCGGGTCGATCTTGATGTCGTCGACGAGCCGCACGCCGTGCCCGAGCCGCTCCGCGCCGCAGAACTGGACGGATTCCCAGATCGACGGCAGGCCGAACGCCTCCCCCGCGTGGATCGTGATGTGGAAGTTCTCCCGCTGCACGTACTCGAAGGCGTCCAGATGACGGCTCGGCGGCCAGCCCGCCTCCGCGCCCGCGATGTCGAAGCCCACCACGCCCAGGTCCCGGTAGCGGACGGCCAGCTCGGCGATCTCCAGCGACCGTGCCGTGGTCCGCATGCCCGTGAGCAGCCCGCGGACGATGATCCCGGACCTCGCGCTGCCGAGGCGGAACCCCGCCAGCACCGCCTCGACCACCTGATCGAGGCGCAGTCCCCCTTCGATATGCAGCTCGGGAGCGAACCGGACCTCGGCGTAGACGATGCCGTCCGCGGCCAGGTCCTCAGCGCACTCGGCGGCGACCCGGACCAGCGCCTGCGGTGTCTGCATGACCGCGACCGTGTGCTTGAACGGCTCCAGGTACAGCTCAAGATGACCACGCCGGGCGGCGCCGGTCATCGACTGGGCCAGCACATCCGGATCGGTGCTCGGCAGACCGTCGTAGCCGACGGCCTCGGCCAGCTCCACGATGGTCTGGGGTCGCAGGCCGCCGTCCAGGTGATCGTGCAGCAGGACCTTCGGCACGGCGCGGATCTGCTCAATGCTCATGCTCACGCGCCCATTGTGAACGATTCAGGCCAGCTGCGCTCGACGGGGTGTCCGGGCCCTCGGACACGACATGGCCGGCCGGGACGCAGACCTGGGGTCCAGGGCACCGCTGACCGATTGAGACAGATGGGGGCTTGCGCCTCTTGCATTCTGTCCCAGACCAGCGCCAAATCGTCTGGGTAAGCCCGACATGCCGGAATATCCAGGTGACGCAGGGATCGGAACTGGCGGGAGCCGCCGTTCGATTCCAGAGCAGCCGGCGGTGGGACAGATTCGGAGTGGTGGTCGTCATGTACAGGTACCTTGTGGTCGCGAACCAGACCCTGCACGCCGCCGACCTGCGGGAGGAACTCCGCAAGCGGATCAAGTCGGGACCCTGCTCCTTTTTCGTGCTCGTTCCGAATACCAGCGCCGCCCACTATGACGCCGGGGCAGCCGCTGATGTGCTCAGCCATCCCGGCACGTGGTGGTGGGCGACGGACTACGCCGGCCCCGCCACCGATGAGGAAGCGACCGCGCAGGCCCGGCAGCGGCTCAAGCAGATGCTCGGCAACCTCGCCGCGCTGGACCTACCCGTCGAGGGGCGGCTCGGCAGTTCCGACCCGCTCGAGGCCATGGAGAAAGTATTCGCCGATCATCAGTTCGACGAGATCATCGTGGCCACCCTGCCCCGGCGAGTCTCACGCTGGCTCGAGGCTGACCTGCCGCATGAGGCCGAGCGCCGGTTCCGCGTGCCCGTCACCACCATCGTCATGAAAATCTGACCTCCCGGCCGGGCCGGCTGCTGGCGCGGCAGGCCGCGGGAGATCCGGGTGGCTGCCATCTGTCGCGGCCGGAGCCTGAGCTCTCGCGCACCAGGGACCCTTGCGGACCTCGGTCAGGACCTTCGCCCCGTGCCGCACGCGAGCAGCTGGGCCGACAATGGCCACGTTCACGCAGTGACGCCGTATCCGGCGAGAGGCAGGCCAGCCGTGCATGCGGAGCGCAAGACACTGACCCGCTACACCATCGAGTCCGAACACCGCCATCCCGGCTCGACGGGTGAGTTCTCGGGCCTGCTCAACGCGGTGGCGACGGCCGTGAAGATCATCAGTAACCAGGTCGGCCGGGGTGCGCTGGACGGTGCTCCGGGAAGCGACGGCGTGGAGAACGTCCAGGGCGCGGCGCAGAAGAAACTCGACCTCATCAGCAACGAGGTGATGCTGGGCGAGACGGAAGGGACCGGGTACCTGGCCGCAATGGCGTCAGAAGAGATGGATGACATCTACCCCGTCCCGGCAACCGGGCGGCGCGGGAAGTACCTGCTGGTATTCGACCCGCTGGACGCCCCCGGCGACATCGACGCCAGCGTCTCGGTGGGCACGATCTTCTCGATCCTGCGCAGCCCCGACCCGGCGGCGGAGCCGCGGGCCGAGCACTTCCTGCAGCCGGGCACCGCTCAGGTGTGCGCGGGCTTCGCCTTGTACGGGCCGTCCACCATGCTGATCCTCACCACCGGTGATGGCGTTGACGGATTCACCCTCGATCGCGACATCGGGGCGTTCGTCCTGACTCACCCGCAGCTGCGCATTCCCGAGGACTGCGCGGAGTTCGCGATCAACGCCTCCAACGAGCGCTTCTGGGAGCCGCCGGTGCGCCGCTACATCCAGGAGTGCCTGGCGGGCGGGACCGGGCCGCGAGGCCGGGACTTCAACATGCGCTGGATCGCCTCGCTGGTGGCGGAGACCTACCGCATTCTCGCCCGCGGCGGTGTCTTCCTGTCCCCCAAGGACAGCAAGCAACCAGCCGAGCCAGGGCGGCTGCGGCTGATGTATGAGTGCAATCCGGTCGCGTTCATCGTCGAGCAGGCCGGCGGCAGAGCGAGCACGGGACGCGGGCGTGTCATGGAAATTCAGCCGGCGAGCCTGCACCAGCGCGTGCCACTGATACTCGGATCCAGGAACGAGGTCGAGCGGATCGAGCGCTACCACCATGACCGCGCCAGGGCAGAGGAGTCGGCCTTCGACGACTCGCTGTTCAACATTCGGTCCCTGTTCCGGACCCGGTGACCGGAGGAGGACAGATGTCGGCCAAGCATCCGATCGTCGTCATCACCGGCTCGTCCGGCGCGGGCACGTCCTCGGTGACCAGGACCTTCCAGCACATCTTCTTGCGCGAGGAGATCAACGCGGCGATCGTGGAGGGCGACTCGTTCCACCGGTACGACCGAGAGCAGATGAAGGCCGCAACGGCGGCCGCCGACAAGGAAGGCAACCATCACTTCTGCCATTTCTCGCCGGAGGCGAACCTGCTCGAGGAGCTCGAGACCCTATTCCGCGAGTACGGCGAGGGCGGCCGGGGCAAGGTCCGCAAGTACCTGCACGACCCGCAGGAGGCCAAGCCCTACGCGCAGCAGCCTGGGACGTTCACGCCGTGGGATGACGTCGACCCGGACAGCGACCTGCTCTTCTACGAGGGATTGCACGGCGCCGCGGTCACCCCTAAGACGGACGTCGCCCAGCACGCGGACCTGCTGGTCGGGGTTGTCCCGATCATCAACCTGGAGTGGATCCAGAAGCTGCACCGGGACAAGACAGCCCGCGGCTACACCAGCGAGGACGTGGTCGACACGGTCCTGCGGCGCATGCCGGACTACGTGAATTACATCTGCCCGCAGTTCTCCCGCACGCACGTGAACTTCCAGCGGGTGCCGACCGTGGACACGTCGAACCCTTTCATCGCCCGCGACATCCCGAGCGCCGACGAGAGCTTCGTCGTCATCCGGTTCGCCAGGCCGAAGGGCATCGACTTTCCCTACCTGCTGTCGATGCTGCACGACTCGTTCATGTCACGGCCCAACATCATCGTCGTGCCGGGCGGCAAGATGGAGCTGGCCATGCAGCTGATCTTCACTCCGCTCATCCTGCGGCTGATGGCGGCACGACGCCACGCCTGAGCGCCCGCCCCGCGACCAGATTGGCGGGATGAAGTCGCGCCCGGATAATGGGGCGCTGGCAGCACCCGTCGGGATCCGGCTTCAGGTGCCGCGCCGGTCCCGGACGGCGGCTGCCGCCTGCTGCTGGCTGAGCCGCGTCCCGGCGGCGAACATCTGGCCGGACTTCTGCGCGCGATCTTGAAGACAGCGATCCCCGCCTCGGCGGTCAGGCTCGCGGCGGGGTCTGCGACGCCGCGCCGGCGCAACACGTCGGCCATCGCCGAAGCCAGTGATGCAAGCTTGATCAGCTCGCGCTCTTGGAGCTCTGCGTTAGCAGCAATGACGGTCTGGCGCTGCCGGGCGTATTCGCGGCGCTCCTCAAACAGGGCGCCAGCGGCCTCGAGGGCCGCGGTGATCGCGTCGATCGGCGCTGCGGAGTCAGGCGCGCTGGCGAGGGTGCTCACGAGGAAGTCCTGCTGTTCGCCCTACGGCCCGCGTGCTTGCTCCCTCCAAAGCTCTTGACGCCCCGCTCAGCCCGCCACGTCTCCACGACGAACCGGGACCTGCTACCGGGCGCTCCAGTACTTACCCGGACGGGACTTCCACCCGCAGGCCTGGACCAGCTTCCAGGACGCAACATGGCCCGATCCTATCTGATGACAGCGGCTGACATCGAGTGTAGAGTGATGACAGTAACTGACATAGATCTGCCCTGGTGCACTCCCTGCACCAGGGACAGTTCGACTACCCGGAGGTTCTTCTCATGCGCGTATTCGTCACCGGCGCGTCCGGCTGGATCGGCTCGGCCGTCGTTCCCGAGCTCATCGGCGCGGGTCATCAGGTCATTGGGCTCGCCCGCTCGGATGCCTCGGCCGCCGCCCTCACCGCCGCCGGGGCGCAGGTGCATCGCGGCACTCTTGATGACCTCGACGGCCTGCGGGGTGCCGCTGCCGCCTCGGATGGGGTGATCCACCTCGCGTTCAAGCACGACATCGCTTTCTCGGGGGACTTCCAGGGCGCGGCCGACGCGGACCGCCGCGCCGTCGAGACGTTCGGCGAGGCGCTGGCCGGTTCTGACCGGCCGTTCGTCCTCGCCTCCGGGCTGCTCGGGCTCACCCCGGGGCAGGTAGCGACCGAACGGGACGGCCTTGTTCCCGACCCGGCGGTGGCCGGGTCGGGCAGCGGCCCGGAGCTCCGGCGGGCCACGGCCCACTTCGTGAACTCCCTGGCTTCCCAGGGCATCCGCTCCTCGGTCATGCGGCTCCCCCCGACAAATCACGGCGACGGAGACAACGGCTTTATCGCGGCCCTGGTCGGCATCGCCCGCGACAAGGGGGTATCCGGCTACATCGGCGAAGGGGCCAACCGCTGGCCTGCGGTGCACCGGCTCGATTCCGCGCACCTCTTCCGCCTGGCGGTGGAGAAGGCACCGGCCGGATCGACGCTGCACGCGGTCGCCGACGAGGGTGTGCCGATCCGCGACATCGCCGAGGTGATCGGCCGCCATCTGAACGTGCCGGTGGTCTCCATCGCTCCCGAGGATGCCGCCGGGCACTTCACCTGGCTGGCCGGCTTCCTCGGCCTCGACAGCCCGGCCTCGAGCGCGCTGACCCGCGAGCTGCTGGGATGGCAGCCAACCCACCCCGGGCTCATCGACGACCTCGACAAGGGCCACTACTTCGACAACCCATCCGCCTGACCGCGACATGAGCAACGGCATCTGAGCCGCTGACGCGACACGGGACGCTGTAATCCTGGCCTACTGGGAGCATGATGCAAGAGGGTGGCGCTAAACCGTGCCACCTGATGGAGGGCGTCATGGCGAATCTGAGCTCCACACTCGAAAAGACGGTGGCCGATCACGGCGATCGCCCGGCGATCCGTCAGGACGACCTGGTGCTGACCTACGCGCAGCTGCGGGACTCCGCCCGCCGCGCGGCGTCGCTGCTGGCGTCTTTGGGGGTGGCGCCCGGTGACCGGGTCGCGGTCATGCTGCCGAACGTGGCCGCCTTCCCGATCGCCTTCTACGGCGCGCTCGCCGCCGGGGCCACGGTGGTGCCGATGAACCCGATGCTGAAGAGCCGCGAGGTCGCCTACTACCTCGGCGATTCCGGGGCCAAGGTCCTGTTCGCCTGGCACGAGGCGGCGGTGGAGGCCGCCAAGGGCGCCGCCGGGACGGGCGCGCAGATCCTCCAGGTCGATCAGCCCGATATGGGCGCGCTGCTCGCCGGGCGGCCCCCGGCGCCCCCGGCGGCGGATCCGGCCGGCGGCGATGACGCGGTGATCCTGTACACCTCGGGCACCACCGGCCGGCCCAAGGGCGCCGACCTCACCCACGCGAACCTGACCCGCAACGCCGAGCTCACGGCGACCACCCTGCTGAACGCCGGCCCCGGCGACGTGACCATGGGCTGCCTGCCGCTGTTCCACGTCTTCGGCCTGACCTGCGGGCTGAACGCGACCATCGTCGCCGGCGGCAGCCTGACGCTGCTGCCCCGGTTCGACGCCGGTAAGGCGCTGCAGATCATCGGGCGGGACAAGGTGACCATCTTTCAGGGCGTGCCGACGATGTACGCCGCGATGCTGCACCACCGGGACCACGCCAGCGCCGACACCTCGTCCCTGCGGACCTGCATCTCCGGCGGCGCCTCGATGCCGCTGGAGATCATGCGGGGGTTCGAGCAGACCTTCGGCTGCATGATCCTGGAGGGCTACGGGCTGTCGGAGACCTCCCCGGTCGCCTCCTTCAACCACCCGGACCGGGAGCGCAAGCCCGGGTCGATCGGCACCCCGATCGAAGGGGTCGAGATGCGCGTGGTGGAGCTGGACGGCCGCGAACTACCGGCCGGTGAGGTCGGGGAGATCGCCATCCGGGGGCACAACGTCATGAAGGGCTACTGGGGCAAGCCGGAGGCCACCGCCGAGGCGATCCCGGACGGCTGGTTCCGCACCGGCGACCTGGCCAGGGTCGACGGCGATGGTTATTTCTTCATCGTGGGCCGCCAGAAGGACCTGATCATCCGCGGCGGGTACAACGTGTACCCGCGGGAGATCGAAGAGGCCCTGCACGAGCATCAGGCCGTCGCCGAGGTCGCCGTGATCGGCATCCCGCATGCCGAGCTGGGTGAGGAAGTCGGCGCCGCCGTGCAGCTCAAACCGGGCGCGACCGCCACCGCGGCGGAACTGCGCGCGTTCGCCCGGGAACGGGTGGCGGCCTACAAGTACCCGCGGCACGTCTGGCTCGTCGGCGAACTGCCCAAGGGCGCCACCGGCAAGATCCTCCACCGCGAAGTCCAGCCGCCGCGGGACCTGCTCCCGTTATCGCCCGGCCAGGCCGCTGACCCGCGAGATCAAACGCGCTACCGAGCACCCGGCGGCCGGCCCGGCCCGGGGTGCCCGGATATCCAAGAGGACGTGGAGCCGGCGGCTAGCGGGAGGGCGTCCCTGCCGAGGAGGGTGATGCGGTCGGAACGACGGTTGGGGGCGGTGTTCCGGCCAGGCGCGTTGTGCTGGTGCTGGGAGCCGGGCTGGCCGGCGTGACTCGCGCGGTGGGTTTTGGCGTGGCCGACGGCCGGGCCGTAGTCGGCCGGGCCGCTGTCGGCCGGGGTGTAGCGGGCACCGCCGTGGACGACCCTGCGGGTTGCGCAGGCGTCTGGGAGACGGCTGCGCTCGGTGGCTTGAAGTACACCCAGGCAGCGAGGGCGATCAGGAAGACAGCGGTCAGGATCCAGGTGGAGGTCCGCACCCGTCGCATCATTCGGTCCCGGTCGGCTCTGCGGTTTCCAGCACGGTCGGCACGTTGATGCCCTCGCTCCGGAATCGCGCCGCGATCCGGACCCGCAGCATCCGCCCGACGTCGAACTGCTTGCCGGGCAGCGTCCTGGCCACCAGGCGGATCTGGAAGTGGTCCACGTCGATGCTCTGCACACCCATGACGGCCGGGGGGTCCAACAGCAGACTGCGCAGTTCAGGCTCCTGGTACGCCTCCTCTCCGATCAGCCGCAGCACGTCACTGACCCGGTTGACGTCGGCGACAGCGGGCACGGGCACGTCGACCACGGCACGTGCCCAGTCGCGCGACAGATTGGTCACCTGGGCGATCTGGCCGTTGGGGGTGATGACCACCTCGCCGTCGGCGGTGCGCACCGTGGTCACCCGCAGGGTGACGTCCTCGACCGTCCCGATCGCAGGGTCGGGCAGGCCCGGCATCGAGAGGCGGATGAGGTCCCCGAAGCCGTACTGGCGCTCGGTGATGATGAAGAAGCCGGCCAGGATGTCCTGGACGATGCGCTGGGCACCGAACCCCAGTGCCACAGCCGCCACGGCGGCCGGGGCGACCAGGCTCGTCACGGGGATGCCGAGGCGCGCCAGGACCGCCACGCCGGTCGCGCAGTAGATGACGACCAGGGTGACCCAGGTGATCACCGACGCCAGCGCGTGCCGGTGTTTCGACGCCTCCGACCGGACAAGCGCGTCTGTCTCCCGAGCGGTGTCGTCGATGTGGCCCGTGATCCTCCCGCCCAGCCAGGTCGCGAAACGCGTCAGCAGTATCGCGCCGGTCAGGAGCAGCACGATTTCCAGCCCGCTGCCGCGCGCCCACAGGCCGATGTCGCGCAGCCAAGCCACAATCGAAGACATAGCCTTTCATCATGGCCGATCCGTGGCCGCCAAGTACAGCCAGGCCAATGGCGCGTCGCCGGTGAACGGAGGCAGAGGATGCGCTTCGCGCTGGTTCCAGGCGGCCTGCTGGGAGCAGACGATCTGCGTGGCCTCCTGGGTGGCTGAGGCTGCGGCGGCCGGCGTAGCGGCCGCCCGGACGGACTCATGGCTGCGGTCCGCGTCTACGACGACGTCGAACCACCCGTCGAGCTGCCCTGAGCGGTGCTCGCCGTGCCGAGCCGCCCCGCCTCCTACTGGCTGATCTCAGTCCATGGCCGCGCCGAGCGTTCCGCGACATCGATAAGCCTTTCCAGCCGCGGCAGCGCTACCGAGGTGAGGAACTCCTGACGCTCCTGACCAGCGAGGCTGACGACCTCGCGCCACACTGAGCGGCCGGCGATGAAACCGGAGCCTCCCCCCTCGTCGGCTGCGATCCGGATGATGTCGGAGCAGCACGCCGCTCTCGGCGAGACCGGTCACGCCGATACCGCGAACGCGGACCGCTCCGCACGCTGATTCGGCTTCCCGGACCGCGCCCCCGATCAGGTCTACGGCCAGGTCGACGAGGCGGTACGGATCTATATCGGTCTGGCCACAGCTACCGGTATGCCACGGGGTGGGCTGCTCGACGTGCGGGATGCCGCGCTGCGAGGCCGACCGGGCTAGGCCTTGGATGAGGTGGTGCCGATGTCGATACCGATACCGATAACGACATCGGTGCTGAACGTCATCGGCGCAGCTCCCCGGAGCCGCGTTCGATGTGCCATCGATGGCAAGACCCATCGGGAGGGGTGGCCGAGGACGGATCTCACCAGCCCTGCCGGGAGAGATGGCCGAGGACGGATCTCACCGGAGCAGGCCCGTTCGTATACCCCGGGGCCACTGTCCGACCCCTGCATCGCCTGCCAGCGCGGGCGTGCGGGCCATGTCATAGCAGGGAGTACATAGCGAGATCTTTCTCGTTCGCCGTCGACGACGCCACCGGCAGCGGCGCGCCTGGCGTCCAGGCCCCTGATGGCTGCAACCGGTCTGCAACCAAAAGCAAACCGGGAGGCACAGGTGCAGGCCCTTCAATTCAAAAGCCATCACCTGCGCCGGGTCCAGGCGCACCCCAGCAGCCACATTCTTCACGGGGGCGCCCCTCGGGGCGCTGCGGTGAGCCTAAAGGGGGACATCATGATCATCTGCGACCACGAGAACTGCCCGGCCAGCGCCACCCACCTTATCTTCACCCCGGCAGGTGAGATCGTTCTCTGCTCTCACCACTTCAACGAGGTGATCGCGGACGTTCTCATCCTCGGCTACGAGGTGCACGCCCGCGCGCTGGAAGGGGTCTGAACATCATGGGGACCGCAGTCAGCTTCATCGTCTACGCCGTGATCTCACTGACCACCGTATTCGTCCCCGCCACACATAGCGTGCAGGTCAGTCACCAGGGCCAGGCCGTCGTCACCGTCGTGCAGACTCCGCGCGAGATCGTCGTTTCGGCGCTCTGATGTGCGCCTGCACCATAGCGGTGTGCGCGTGCTGGTGAATCCGGTCGAGGGCGTGTGGTCGAGTTTGAAGAGATCCCTGGCCAACCTCACCAAGCACAACATCGGCCAGCTGACCGCGCTGGTCAAGACCCGGCTCAGGCGGATGCAGTACCGGGCCGGCCTCCTCGACGGCTTCCTGGCCAAGACCAGCCTCGACCTTCGTAACTCCACTATTGAAGATGGTTTAGACCTAGACGGATTTCGTCCGTGCTCAGGCTAGCGCACGTGGGCTGTGGCCTCCGGGAGTGCCTGACCGGCATTCAGCGGCGCTGGATGAGCTGGCCGAGTGCTGGGAGGCCTGGCCCGGCAGGAGATCGGCGGGTTCAGCTGGCCGGTGACACACCCTCGGCGTTCGCAGGGCTGGCCGGCTGGGTGACGGGGGCACCGAGCGTGCTGAGCGCCGCGGCCGTGATGATCTCGACGTAGCGGTCGGGTGCGATCCGGGCGTCGTTCACCAGGTCGTCCCAGACCCGGAACGACGTCAGCTCCCGAAGGAGGACCGCCGCCTCGTCGTCTGCCCAGGACGGGGGGAGCCGCCCTTCCGCGCGCAGCCGCTCGACGATCGCGGTCGCGTCGCGCATGCGGTCGGCGCTCCTGTCGTCCCACGCGGCGCGCCGTCCGCTATTCCTGGCTCGCTCATCGTCTTCCTTCTCGGCCGAGGTCACGCGGGACGCGGGGGCAGCTCGCCCGACCCTCTCGGGATCAGGGGAACCGGGAGAACGGTCCGGCGGCGCAGCGGTGCGCGGGGATCCTCGATGCGCTGGACGAGTCTCTCGACGGCGATACGCCCGAGCCCAGCCGGGTCCTGATCCAGGACCGTCACCGCGGGACGGAGGGCCGCGGCCATGGGAAAGTCACCGAACCCGAACCCGAGCCCGACCACGGCGACATCGGCGGCCAGACCTCGACGAACCTCGCCGTGATCGCCGGCGTCGTCATCGGCGGCACCAGCCTGTTCGGCGGCTACGGGTCCATCCTCGGCAGCGTCATCGGGGTGTTCATCCCGGCTACGCTGCAGAATGGATTCGTGATCATCGGTATCCAGCCGTTCTGGCAGCAGGTCGTGGTCGGGGCCGTGCTCATCGCCGCCGTCTACGTCGACCAGCGGCGGCGCGCCGCCGCGCTGCGAGGCGTGGAGACGCTCAATCCGCGGCCGGGGACTTCGGCCCTGGTCTTCGGCGGCGGTCCGACCGGCCTGATCCTGGCCCAGCTCATCGCGCGCGGCGGCGCGGCCAGCGTGACGGTAGCGGCTCCATCCGCCTTCAAGCTCAAGCGAGCCGCGAGCCTCGGGATCGACACCACCTTCCTGATGGATCGCGCGGATCTGGCCGGCGATGCCGCCCGGCTGAAGGCCACCTCGGGCGGCGGTTACGACCTCGTGGTGGACGCCACCGGGTCGGCGGCTGTGTCGCAGCAGTGTGTGCCGCTGACCCGGAACGGCGGGACCGTGATGTTCTACGGCGTGACCGAGCCCGAAGACCTGGTGCGGGTCAGTCCGTATGACGTGTTCCGCCGCGAGATCACGATCAAAGGGTCCTTCGCCGAGATCAATTCGTTCCCGGCCGCGATCGCGGCGCTGCGCACCGGCCGGGCCCGTACCGAAGGCCTCATTACGCACCGGTTCCGGCTGGATGACTACGCCGCCGCCCTGGACGCGCTGCGAAGCGACCGGACGGTCCACAAGATCATCATCGAGTGCTGACCGGATGAGCGCTGATGCCCGGCTCCCGGCGGGGTTGGCTGCCCGCCCCACAACGGGCCGCCCAGCGACGGGCCGCCCAGGCACGCACGGCCCGGTCTGCACCCTGGGTCTCGACCTTGGGACCAGCTCGGCCAAGGCGGTTGTGATCGATACCGGGGGCACGGTTCTGTCCCAGGCATCAGCCGGTTACACCGTGGCCTCGACGGCGGACGGCTTCGCCGAGACCGAGCCGGCGCACTGGTGGAGCGCGGTGGCCGCCTGTGCCCGTGAGGCCGTCCACGCGGCTGGCGCTCGGCCGTCGGCGATCGGGCTGTCGGGACAGATGCACGGTCTGGTGATGGCGTCCGCCGACGGAGGGGCCCTTCGTCCGGCCCTGCTCTGGGCCGACAGCCGCGCCACCGGGTGCCTGCGCGCCTACCGGCGCCTCAGCTCCAGTGCGCTGGCCAGGCTGGCCAACCCACTGGCCCCCGGGATGACCGGGCCGATGCTCAAGTGGATCGCCGAGAACGAACCGCGCACTTACCGGAAAGCTCGCTGGGCGCTGCAGCCCAAAGACTGGCTACGGGCCCGCCTCACCGGTGAGGTCCATGCTGAGCCCAGTGACGCCTCAGCCACGCTGCTCTACGACGTGATGGATGACCGCTGGGACCTTGAGGTGGTCAGCGCTCTCGGCCTGGAGGCCAGCTTGCTGGCGCCCCTGCTGCCCTGGGCCGGAGCGGCCGCCGGCCACCTCACGGCCGAGGCTGGAATCGAGCTGGGGCTGCCCGCGGGCATCCCCGTCGCGGCCGGGGCCGGCGATACGGCGGCGGCCGCCCTGGGCAGCGGGATCGGCCCGGGCGACATCCAGCTCACCGTCGGCACCGGCGCGCAGGTCATCCGGCCTCTTACCGCGCCGGTCAGCCGGGCGGACGCCGGGATCAACCTCTACCGGTCGGCGGCTCCGGAGGGCTGGTACCAGATGGGCGCCACCATCAGCGCAGGGCTCAGTCTCAACTGGGTGCGAGAGATCATGAACGCCACCTGGGCGGAGCTGTACGCGAGCGCCGATCATCCCGGCCAGGCGCACGACCCGATCTTTGTCCCGCATCTGTCGGGGGAACGGACACCGTATTCGGACCCGGCGCTCCGCGGCTCCTGGACCGGGTTGTCGCTCGCCGGCGACCGGGCCTCGCTCTTGCGGGGCGCGCTCGAAGGAAGCGCGTTTTCGGTCCGCGAGGCGCTGGATGCCCTGCTGGGGGAACATCGCCCGCCGCGTCTGCGGCTGGCCGGCGGGGGACTCTGGCCGCGGGCTGGCGGCAGTTGCTCGCGGATGTGCTGGGGCTGCCGCTGTACGCGGTGGACGTGCCCGCAGCGTCCGGCCGGGGCGCTGCCCTCCTGGGGGCCCATGCCGCCGGCCTGCTCAGCTTGGCCGATATCCAGGGACCGCTCGCGCCGCCGGCCCGGCTCGTGGCGGAACCGGACCCGGCGGTGGCCGCCTTCCACGCGGAACGCCACGCCCGATTCCGGCAGATCGTCTCAGCCCTTAAGGCCACCCAGATATCCGCCGAGCCGGACGCCGGGCCCGGCGGGCCCTCAGACCGCGCGGAAGGGGCGGCATGAATAGCGGCGCGGCGATGGACTGGGGCATCTGCGGTATCGGCCTGCAGCCGTCCAACCGGACGATGCGCGATGTGCTGGCCGCACAGCGATGGCACCTGGGAGGCCCGGGTGATCGGGTCGATCGTCGAGTACCTGTTCGCGCCCGACGATCCCGAAGCCGCCATCGAGAAGATGGCCGCGCCGTCGACCCGGATCGTGTCGCTCACCATCACCGAAGGCGGCTACAACCTCGACGCCGTCACCGGTGAATTCAATTCGTCGGACGAGTCGGTCGTGGCCGACCTGCGCCCGGGAGCCGTGCCGCGCACCGTTTTCGGGCTCGTGACCGAAGCGCTGGCTCGCCGCCGCGAGCGGGGCATCCCGCCCTTCAGCGTCCTGTCCTGCGACAACATCCAGGGCAACGGCCACGTCAGCCAGCGCGCGTTCACCGCGTTCGCCCGCCTGCGCGATCGCGACCTGGCCGACTGGATGACCCGCCACGTCCGGTTCCCCAACTGCACGGTCGACCGGATCACGCCCCAGACAACCGAAACCGATCGTGCCGAGCTCAGCCGCCGGCTCGGCATCGACGATCAGTGGCCCGTGCTCTGCGAGCCGTTCGCGCAATGGGTGCTCGAAGAGAACTTCGCCGACGGCCGGCCGCCCCTCGAAGACGCCGGCGTGCAGATCGTTTCCGACGTGGAGCCCTACGAGCTGATGAAGCTGCGGCTGCTCAACGCCAGTCATCAGGCCCTGTGCTATCCGGGCTACCTCGTCGGGTACCGGCTCGTGCACGACGTCACCACCGACCCGCTGTTCGCCCGGTACCTGCTGGACTACATGACAAACGAAGCCATCCCGACGCTGCGGCCCGTTCCCGGCGTCGATCTGCTCCACTACGCGAACCAGCTCATCGAGAGATTCTCTAATCCCGAGGTCCGCGACACCGTGGCCGGCTGTGCGCCAACGCATCCGACCTTATTCCCAAGTTCCTGCTGCCTGTCATCAGGCAACGGCTCGTCAGCGGTGGTCCTTTCACCCGCTCGGCGGCCGTCGTGGCCAGCTGGGCACGCTACGCCGAGGGCACCGACGAGAACGGCGGGGCCTACGAGATGGACGACGCCCTCGCGCCGCAACTGCGCGCCGCAGACACCTTGGGTTCAGCCTCTGCTTTGCTGTGAACGCGACCATGACCACGACGCTTGCTCAAGGTGACGGCCAGCGCGCACAGCGCGGTACGCGGACTGGGCGCGAAAGCACGACACCGGCCCGCTCTTCGGTGATCAGGCCAGCCGTTCCACGGCCCGGACGGCGAAAGCGGGCCGGGCGAGCGGCACGGTTGCCGCGCAGTTGCTGTAGAACACGTCCGTCACCGTATCCGCGAGTTTGACGCGTACGGTTTCGGGCGGGTCCGCGAGCAGCACTTCCCACAGCTGGTGTCCGGCACGTGCCGCGTGAACGGGCTCGTACGCGCCGACGCGCAGGTCCCCGAACGCTCTGCGGGCCGCGTCCTGAGCCGCCTGCTCCAGGAACCGGAACGCGCTGCGGCCGCGCAGTCCCGGGAGGACCACGCGCCCGGCCCGGTATTCATCGACCATCTGCCGCGCGTCGAAGGTGTCCGCGCGCCCGTAGTTGATGCCGTGCGGGAACAGCAGCATGGTCGCCGCGAAGCGGTCACCTCCGATGTGGGAGCATTCCCAGACCGCATCCGGGTCCCGTTCCGCGAGCAGGGCGGCCACCGAGCGTCCCCGTGTCGCGCAGCACTCGTCGTGCCGGCCGTGCGCGCACACCGCGATGATGATGTCGCCTGAGGGCGTTCCCGGCTCCTCCAGGGCAGCGGTCAGGTAGCCAGATGGATCGCTCACCTCACCCCATTCGATGCTTTCGCCGCCCGGCGTGCTATTGACACGGGCCCACCGCCAGCGCGGCCCGCCGGGCCCGTCCCGGAGCCGCGCTCGGCCGGGGCGCCGGATAGCGACCAGCCGCATCCCTTCCGCCGCGGCCCGGCGCTCTATCAGCGCGCCGAGGTCCGGGGCCAGGACGGATGAGTTCCGGAACGCGCTGGGCCCCCACGCGCCGGCGACCTCGAGAAGCAGCCAGCTCCGGCCGTAGGAGGCCGTCGCCGCGAGCGACTCGTCAGCGCGCCGCGATTGTGTGCTGCACGAGGCGCCACCGCCTGAGCGCGGCGCCTCCCACCCGATGGCGTCAATCAACGCGCTCGATCACCAGCATGGCTGAGCGGAGCAGCCGGCGGGTGACCACCAGGCTGTCCGCTTCGTCCAGTCCCGGCAACGCCCCGGCGTGCAGCGGCTTACGGTCAGCCAGGGCCCGGATGGCCGCCTCACACTCCGCGGGAAGCCGCAGGCCCTGGCCCGGCGTACCCAGGTGCACGCCAGCCGCGTCGACGGCCACCCGCGCATCGAGTCCATCGCGCAGCCGGACCACCGCTTTGGGGGATAGCTCGGCGGCCGCGTCGACGGTAGCCAGCGGCGCAACCGGCTCAGGCCGCACCATGCGCCGCAGGTTCCGGCGCACGGCACCGGTGATACGCGCCGAGCCGGCGCCGGACGAGTAGGCGTCCAGGGCTCCGGTAAATGCCGCGGTCACCTCGCGTACGGCGGCGGTCAACTCGTCCCGCGCGGCCGCCGACCCCGTGATCGGCAGCGGGGCACGCAAGGCTGGTGTCCCGGTGAGCGCGGAGACAAGCTCACGCACGACGTCGGCTCCGGTGAGCGCCGCTATACCGATGGTGAGGTGGATGGACGTGCCCCGGCGCGCCGTCGCGGAATGCAGCCATCCGCGCGGCAGGTAGAACGCATCGCCGGGGCGCATGACCATATCCAGGACGGGTTCCTCCCGGGCGCGCGCCTCGACGGCCGCCCGGTGAACTGACCACGGCTCGTCAGCTCGCGGATGCTCCAGAACCGGCGCGTGAACCGACCAGTGCTTCTCCCCGGCTATCTGGAGCACGAAGACGTCGTGCACGTCGTAGTGCGGATCGAAGCCGCGTGCGGATTCCGGGGTGATGTAGGCATTGACCTGTGCCGGATGCCCGAGGTCATCGACAAGACGGCGGGTGAACACCTGCAGCGCGGGCCAGGTCCGGTGCAGCCCCTGTAGCACGATCGTCGCGCCCCCGGCGAATTCACGCAGCACCATGGCCGGATCGACCTGATCGGTGACCTGGGCGCCGAATCCGCCCGACGCGGTGTAGCGCTCGGGAGGCAGCACACTGCCCTCCTTCGCCATCCGAATGAAAGGCGTGCGCAGGGCCCGTTCGGCCAGTAGTTCATCCGCGGCCGCGGAACTGAAAAGGTCGGAGAAACCGCCGGGGAGAGATCCGGCCGCCGAGTACAGCGGCCGGACCCCCCAGTAATCGCGAGCAAAGGCCGCCGGGGCAACGGCGATACAGCGCTCGAGCGCGGAAGCTCGACCGCTCGTTCCGTCCGTACTGACGTTCACCCGCCGAGATCAGGCCGTACCGTCGGCCCCGCTATCGTGCCCGCCCGGGCTCGCGCCACCATCCGCGACACCCTCCCCGCCCCCACCAGCCGGGCCGTCGGCCCCGCTATCGTGCCCGCCCGGGCTCGCGCCACCATCCGCGACACCCTCCCCGCCCCCACCAGCCGGGCCGTCGGCCCCGCTATCGTGCCCGCCCGGGCTCGCGCCACCATCCGCGACACCCTCCCCCGTGCCAGGTTCGTCGTTGATGTCCTGGTCGTCGATCGGCATACCGTTACTTCCTTCGCCTCAGCCGTCCTGAAGACGGGTCGCAGATAGGGTCTTTATCATGCTCCCGGGGTTGCACCGGGGTGGCAGCGGGTGCCCGGGTCCTGTTCGCCAGGTCCCGGTGCGCCGATCCGCTCGATCACCAGCGGCGCGGGCGGCGGCTCGGCGCCGACCTCGATCGCGCCCGCCAGCGCCGCCCGCGCGCCCGCGAGCACCGATTCGGTGTCCGCGCGCAGCTCCAGGACCGGCTGGCCGGCCTCCACCCGCTCCCCCGGCTTGGCCAGGCAGAGCACGCCGGCCGCGGCGCTCACCGGGTCTTCCTTCCGGGCCCGGCCCGCGCCGAGCCGCCACGCGGCCACCCCGACCGCGCGGGCATCCAGCCGCCGCAGCCACCCCGTTTCCGGTGCGGCCACCGTGGCCGTGACGGCCGCGCGGGGCAGCTCGGCGTCCGGGTCGCCGCCCTGTTCGGCGATCATCGCCCGGTAGCGTTCCAGGGCGCGGCCGTCGGCCAGCGCCGCCGCGGGGCCGGCGTCGATCCCGGCTAGCCGCAGCATCTCCCGGGCGAGCGCCAGCGTCACTTCCACCAGGTCGGCGGGGCCCTCGCCGCGCAGGACGGCGACGGACTCCTCGACTTCGAGCGCGTTGCCGACCGCGCGGCCGAGAGGGGCGTCCATACGGGTGAGCAGCGCGCTGGTCCGGACGCCCTGCTCCTCGCCCAGCATCACCATGGTCCGGGCCAGCTCCCGGGCGTCGTCCAGCCGGGTCATGAACGCACCGCTGCCCACCTTGACGTCGAGCACCAGGGCCGAGGTGCCCTCCGCGATCTTCTTCGACATGATCGAACTCGCGATCAGCGGGATCGACTCCACCGTCCCGGTGACGTCACGCAGCGCGTACAGCTTGCGGTCGGCCGGGGCGAGCCCGGGACCGGCGGCGCAGATCACGCAGCCCACCCTGCGCAGCGCGGCGATCATCTCCGCCGGGGACAGGGCGGCCCGCCAGCCGGGAATGGCTTCCAGCTTGTCCAGCGTCCCGCCGGTGTGGCCGAGACCGCGCCCGGACAGCTGGGGCACCGCGGCCCCGCACGCCGCGACCAGCGGGGCCAGCACGAGTGACACCTTGTCGCCGACGCCGCCCGTCGAGTGCTTGTCCACGGTGGGCCGGCCGACGCCGCTCAGGTCCAGCCGCTCCCCCGACGCGATCATGGCGGCGGTCCAGACCCGCAGCTCGGCCGGGTCGAGGCCGCGGAAGAAGATGGCCATGAGCAGCGCGGACATCTGCTCGTCGGCGACCTCGCCGCGGACATAGGACGCGATCAGCCAGCGCACCTCATCGTCGGACAGCTCCCGCCCGTCCCGTTTGGCATGGATCAAATCGACCGCGGCCGGGGCCGGCGCGTCACCGGGCGCGGCCGGGCCGGCGCGTCACCGGGCTCAGGCATGGTGCTCGCCCGCCGCTGGCCGCTCCGCGCCGCCCGCCCCGGGCAGATCCGCGCCGGTGAACGCGGACGGGAGCAGCCGTTCCAGCTCGACCGGGCCGGTCTCGGTGTCCACCAGCAGGCCCGCGCCGCCCGCCTCGAGCAGGACCTGCCGGCAGCGGCCGCACGGCAGCAGGCAGGCGCCATCCGGGGTGCGGACGCTGACGGCCACGATCGCGCCGCCGCCGGACGCGTGCAGCGCCGAGACCAGGCCGCACTCCGCGCAGAGCGTCAGCCCGTAGGAGGCGTTCTCCACGTTGCAGCCGACCAGGACCCGGCCGTCGCTGAGCTGGCCGGCCACGCCGACCCGCAGGCGGGAATACGGGGCATGGGCCCGTTCGGCCACCTCGCGAGCCAGCGCACGCAGGGCTGTCCAGTCAATGTCCACCCGCCATTCCCCTCCGCCAAAAGTCACCTCCGCTAAACCCGCGCGGAACGCTCACCTGCCGAACACACGGAACGATAACAGTGCAGGTTGCGCCGGAGCATCGGACGGCCCCAGCGCTGATTCCGCGCCGGGCCGATGGTGATTCCGCGCTGGTCCGATGGTGATTCCGCGCTGGTCCGATGGTGATTCCGCGCTGGTCCGATGGTGATTCCGCGCCGGTCCGATGGTGATTCCGCGCCGGGCCGATTGCGATTTGGCAACGGCAGCCGGGCCGGGCCAGCCCTCTTCTTCCCGCCCGGGCGCATCAGGGCTAACCTGCGGTGATCTAGATGATCGGAATCATTACAGCGTATGGGCCGACTGCGGTAAGCAGACGAACGCGCTGCGCGCGGGCCGGCCACGGCCGGCGTCATGGTTTGGTCCGGGCGCGGCCCCTGCCCACGAAGCAGGCGGCAATGGTGCCCCGCGAAACAGGAGGTAACCGGTGAAGAAGACCCTTGCGGCCAGCGCAGCGCTGACCGTAGCGGGCCTGCTCGCCGCGGCGTGCGGCAGCAGCACGTCGGCGCCGAGCGGTTCGTCGTCATCGAAGCCCAGCGGCAGTTCCAGTTCGGCGTCCACCGCGGGCAAGTTCCTGGGCTGCATGGTCACCGACACCGGCGGCATCGACGACCGGTCGTTCAACGCCTCGTCCTGGCAGGGCATGCAGGAGGCGCAGACCGCCGACCCGGGCAAGATCTCGGTCACCTACCTGCAGTCCACCACGCAAAGCGACTACACGCCGAACATCAACACGTTCATCAGCAGGAAGTGCGGCATCATCGTGACCGTCGGGTTCCTGATGGCGGGCGCGACGCAGACCGCCTCGAAGGCCAATCCGAGCGCCAAGTTCGCGATCGTGGACAACGCCTACACACCGCCCCTGGCCAACGTCGACGCTCTGCTGTTCAACACCGTGCAGGACGGGTTCCTCGGCGGCTACCTCGCGGCCGGCATGAGCAAGACCGGCAAGGTGGCCACGTTCGGCGGCGAGAAGCTGCCGACCGTGACGATCTACATGGACGGATTCTACGACGGCGTGCAGTACTACAACTCCAAGCACGGCACGCACGTGCAGGTCCTCGGGTGGAACGAGGGCTCCCAGAACGGCAGCTTCACCGGCAACTTCACCGACCAGACGGCCGGCCAGACGCTGACCCAGACGTTCATCACCGAGGGCGCGGACATCATCTTCCCGGTCGCCGGGAATGTCGGCCTGGGCGCGGCGAAGGCGGTGCAGAACGCGGACGCCGCGGCCGGCAGCCAGAAGGTGAACATGATGTGGGTGGACACCGACGGCTGCGTCAGCGCCCCGCAGTACTGCAAGTACTTCATCACCAGCGTGACCAAGGGCATCCAGCCCGCGGTGAAGAACGCCGTCACCACGGCCGCGAACGGGAGCTTCAAGGGCGGTAACTACATCGGCACGCTGGCCAACGGCGGCGTGGCGCTGGCGCCCTACCACGATTTCGCCAGCCAGGTGCCGGCCAGCCTGCAAGCCGAACTGGCCGCGATCAAGCTCGCCATCATCGCCGGCAAGATCCCGGCCCCGACGAAGGCCCCGGTTTCGTAGGTCAGGCCTGAAGCGCGAGTTTCCCGGCCCGGGCGAAGGGACGCCCCGGGCCGGGAAAACTCATGCCAGGGGACAGGCCTATCTTGATGGGACGGGGCGAGATGAGGCAGGCGAGCGGGTGAATCTTGAGCTGCAGGGCATCACGAAGCGCTTCGGCAGCCTCGTGGCCAACGACCACATCGACCTTTCCATCGTCCCGGGCACCATCCAGGCCCTGCTCGGTGAGAACGGGGCCGGCAAGACCACGCTGGTGAACATCCTCTACGGGCTCACCCAGCCCGACGAGGGGACGATCCTGGCCGACGGCAAGCCGCTGACCATCCATTCGCCGAAGGACGCGATCGCGGCCGGCATCGGCATGGTGCATCAGCACTTCATGCTGGTCCCGGTGTTCACGGTCGCCGAGAACGTCACTCTGGGCCACGAGGAGACCCGGCCGCTGGGGCTGCTGGACCGGCGCCGGATGCGCCAGAAGGTACGCGACCTGTCCGAACGCTACGGACTGCGGGTCGACCCCGATGCGCTGACCGGGGACCTGCCCGTCGGCGTGCAGCAGCGGGTGGAGATCCTGAAGGCACTGGTCCGGGACGCCCGCGTGCTGATCCTGGACGAGCCCACGGCCGTGCTGACCCCCGGCGAGACCGAGGACCTCTTCCGGATCATGCGGGAGCTACGGGAAAGCGGACGCGCCATCGTCTTCATCTCGCACAAGCTCAAGGAGGTGCAGGCGATCGCCGACACGATCACGATCCTGCGCCGCGGCCGGGTGGTGGGCGAGCGCCCGCCGAACACCAGCGAGGAGGATCTGGCCGCGCTGATGGTCGGCCGCTCCGTCCAGCTGCAGGTCACCAAGACGATCGCCAAACCGGGCCGGGTCGTGCTCGAGGTCCGCGACCTGGTCGTCCCCGGCGGCCACGAGGGCCTGGAGGGGGCGGAGCACACCGCCGCCGTCAAGGGGCTGTCCTTCCGGGTGCGGGCCGGTGAGATTCTCGGCGTGGCCGGCGTGCAGGGCAACGGCCAGACGGAGCTGTGCGAGGCGCTGATGGGACTGCTGCCCGTCACGTCCGGCTCGGTTCACCTGGACGACCACGACATCACGAGCGCGTCGCCGGCCAGCCGGCTGCGGGCCGGCGTCGGGTACATCCCGGAGGACCGGCAGCAGGACGGGCTCGTTGGCCCGTTCCCGGTTTCGGAGAATCTCATTCTGGACACCTACAACCGGCCGCCGTTCGCCTCCGGGCCGGCCCTCGACCTGGGCGCGATCCGCACCATGGCGGAGCAGCGGGTCAAGGAGTTCGACATCCGGACCCAGTTCGATCTCGGCGCCGGTCGGGACGCTGTCCGGCGGCAACCAGCAGAAGGTCATTCTCGCCCGCGAGGTGGGCCGCGATGTCCGGCTGCTGCTGGCCAGCCAGCCGACCCGCGGCCTGGACGTCGGGTCGATCGAGTTCGTGCACCGGCGCATCATCGAGGAGCGCGACAAGGGCGTGGCCGTGGTGCTCGTCTCTTCCGAGCTGGACGAGATCTACGCCCTCTCCGACCGGATCGCGATCATGTACGAGGGCACGTTCACCGGGTTCCGGCCGCCCGACGTGCCGGTTGAAGAACTCGGCCTGCTGATGGCCGGCATCGGCGGGATCGGTACGCCCGAGCCCGGGGCGGGGGATTCTCCCGAACGGGCGGCGCCGGGAGCCTCCCAGCCGGCGGGGCCGGATTCGCCCGGCGATGATCCCACCGTGACCGTCAGGAAGCCCACTTGAGCGATTCCGCGCCCGCGCCCGCCGCGCCGCCCGCGCCGACGGACGCGTCCGGCGCCAAGCGGGAGCGGACTCCCTTCGGCCGGGCGATTCTGGACGCGGTGCTCGAGGGCAACTCCGTCGTCGTGACGATCCTGGCCATCGTGACCGCCATCGTGCTCGGCGGCCTGCTGATCGCCTTCACCAACTCCACCGTGCTGCGCGCCTGGGGCAACCTGTTCTCCGCCCCGGGCAACGCGTTCGCCCAGGCGTGGGACGCGGCCTCCGGCGCCTACGTGGCGATGTTCGAGGGTGCCATCTTCAACCCGCACACAGTCAGCGCGCTGTTCCACCAGAAATCCCTGTCGGCGGCCCTGCGCGACGGCACGGTCAGCGCGGTGTTCAACCCGCTGTCGGAGACGGCCGTCAACGCCACCCCGCTGATCCTGGCGGGCCTGTCGGTCGCGGTCGCGTTCCGGGCCGGCCTGTTCAACATCGGCGCCCAGAGCCAGCTCATCGGCGGGGCCATCCTGGCCACCTGGCTCGCGTTCGGCGTCAGCCTCCCCCCGGTCATTCACGTCATCGTCTGCGTGCTCGGCGCGTTCGCCGGCGGCGCGGCGCTGGGCTGGATCGTGGGATTCCTCAAGGCCAGGACCGGCGCGCACGAGGTCATCGTGACGATCATGCTCAACTACGTCATGGCGTACCTCTTGTCCTACCTGCTGAGCAAGCCCTCGCTACTGGAAAAGCCCGGCGCCAACGGGAACCTGATCAGCCCGAATATCTCCAGCGATGCGCATCTGTCGCTGCTGGCCGGCACGCACCTGCGCATCAACGCCGGCTTCCTGCTCGCGCTGGCCTGCGCGGCCGGCGTGTGGTGGCTGATGAGCCGGAGCACCCTGGGCTTCGAGTTCCGCACCGTCGGCGCCAACCCGAACGCGGCCCGCAGCGCGGGCATGAGCGTGCCGCGCACCTGGATCATCGTCATGCTGATCGCCGGCGGGCTGGCGGGGCTGTCCGCCTCAACTGTCATCCAGGGCACCGACTTCAGCCTGAACTTCCAGAGCTACGGCACCTACGGGATCGACGCGATCACCGTGGCCCTGCTGGGCCGGGCCCGCCCGGGCGGCGTGGTCCTGGCCGCACTGCTGTTCGGCGCGCTGCACGCGGGCGCCCCGCTGATGCAGGTCGCCACGGGCACCCCGGTCGACATCGTCCAGGTGATCGAGGCGCTGATCGTCATGTTCGTCGCCGCGCCGCCGCTGATCCGGGCGCTGTACCGGCTCCGCGCGGCCCGGGCCGAAGGTACCGGCCAGGTCATGTCCAAAGGATGGAACGCATGACGACGCTCGCCGCCACGGGACGGATTCGGCTCAGCGTCAGCCGCCGGTTCGTCGCGCCGGCCACCTTCGGTGTGCTGGGGCTGGTCGACATCCTGGTCTTCGGCAAGTACGCCCACCACGGCGACGCCACGTTCGCCTTCTCCCAGCCGTTCGCGAAGGTGACGGTACCCAACCTGAGGCTGCCCGCGGCGCAGACCGCGTACGCGCTCGGCGCCGCGTCCATCGCCCTCGGCGCGCTGCGGCTGGTGGACCTGGGCAAGGTCGTCCGGCGGGCCAGCATCGGCCTGGTCCTGGCCTTCTTCGTGATTGCGCTGCTGTGCTGGGCCTACGCGGGGTCGGTGGACACGTTCAACGTCATCAACCAGCTCCAGGGCACGCTGGCCGACTCGATCCCGCTCATCCTGGGCGCCCTGGCCGGGTGCCTGTGCGAACGCTCCGGCGTGATCAACATCGCGATCGAGGGCCAGCTCCTGCTGGGCGCGTTCGCGGGGGCCGTCTTCGCCAGCGCGTTCGGTGTGCTGTGGCTGGGCCTGATCGCCGGGTCGCTGGCCGGCGGCCTGGTCGGGCTGCTGCTCGGCATCTTCGCGATCACCTACCTGGTCAACCAGATCATCCTGGGGGTCGTGCTCAACGTCCTCGTGTCCGGGCTGACCGGGTACCTGTACGACAAGCTGCTGGTCCCCTACGCCAACACGCTGAATTCGCCGTCCACCTACCTGCCGATCAAGATCCCGCTGCTGGGCGACATCCCGATCATCGGCCCGGTGTTCTTCGACTCGACGCTGTTCCTCTACATCACCTACATCCTGATCGCGGCGGTGCAGGTCGGCCTGTTCAGCACGCGCTGGGGGCTGCGGGTCCGGGCGGTGGGCGAGCACCCGGCCGCGGCGGACACGGTTGGCATCAGCGTGCGGCTGACCCGGTACCGCAACGTCATCCTGGCCGGCATGGTGGCCGGGATCGGCGGGGCGTTCCTGACCATCGGGTCGGTGGGATCGTTCGGCAAGGACATGTCGTCTGGTAAGGGGTACATCGCGCTGGCGGCCATGATCTTCGGCCGGTGGACGCCGCTGGGCGGGGTCGGCGCGGCGCTGCTGTTCGGCTTCACCTTCGAGCTGCAGTCGATCCTGTCCACCATCAACGTCCCGATCCCGTCGTATTTCCTGCTCATGGTGCCGTACGTCGCGACGATCATCGCCGTGGCCGGTCTCGTCGGCCAGGTCAAACCGCCCGCCGCCGACGGCGAGCCCTACATCACCTCGTGAGCGCCGGGACGGCGGGCACCCCCGCTGAACACAGCCCGCAGGGGGCGGTCTCCCCTGCGGCAGGCACCCCGGCGGCCGGCACCCCGGCGGCTGGCACCCCCGCTGAACACAGCCCGCAGGGAGCGGCATCCCCGGCGGCCGGCACCCCCGAGGCGGGCACCCCCGTCGCGCACAACCCGTATGTGGCGGCCACCCGGAGCGCGGCGCGGCTGGCTGAACTGACCGGGCAGGCCCGCTACGACGCCGCAGTCGTGCTCGGCTCGGGCTGGGCCCCGGCCGCGGACGCCCTGGCGCGCGCGCTCGGTGCGGATGTCACCGAGATCCCGGTGGCCGACCTGGGCGGCTTCGCGCCGCCGTCGGTACCCGGCCACGCGGGCACGGTCCAGTCGATGACCGCCGGGGACCTCCGGCTGGTCGTCTTCCTGGGCCGGACGCACCTGTACGAGGGTCACCCGATCAGCGCCTCGGTGCACAACGTCCGCACGGCGGTAGCGGCCGGCTGCCGGACCATCGCGCTGACCAACGCGTCCGGCGGCATCCGGGACACCTACCGCGTCGGGGAGCCGGTGATCGTCCGGGATCACCTGAACCTCACCGGCCGGTCCCCGCTGTACGGGCCGCCGCCGCCGGCGCCGCACCCGTCCCGGTTCGTGGACCTGACCGGCCTGTACTCCCCCCGCCTGCGGCGGCTCGCCCGGGAGGCCGACCCGTCGCTGACGGAAGGGGTGTACGCGGCCCTGCCCGGCCCGCACTACGAGACCCCGGCCGAGATCGTCATGCTGCGCACGCTCGGCGCCGACCTGGTCGGGATGTCCACCGTGATGGAGGCCATCGCGGCCCGTCACCTGGGCGCCGAGGTGATGGCCATCTCCCTGGTCACCAACCTCGCGGCCGGGATGACCGGGGAGCCGCTCAGCCACGCCGAGGTGATCGAGGCCGGCCGGGCCAGCGCCGGCCGCATGGGCACCCTCCTGGCCGCCATCCTCCCCCGCGCCCTGAGCGGCCCTCCCCCGCCGGACCGAGCATGATCGGCGTCAGTTTTCCGCACATAGGGAGACGCGTGAATCCTGACTCGGTGTTGCTGCTGGTAGCGGGGGCATGGGTGCGGGCAGGGCCGGTCTCGGCGCTGGCTGGGTCACCGCCGGTGCGGGTGAGCAGCTCGGTGATGACGCCGGGCGTCGTGTCGGTGATGGCGGCAAGAACGTGACCTGGTCCATCGGCTGGTTCCACACCACCCGGATGTCGAACGCGGCGAATAGTTCAGCCTGAAGATGCTCGGGCACCTCATCCAGCCGCCCGTCCAGTTCGGGCAGCTCGTCCAGCAGATCCACGTCATCGGCGCGGCCGGTATCGCTGGCCAGGGCCTCAGCTCCGCCTCGATAGCTTCGCGCTGGTGGTGCAGGTCGGTGAAGTGAGCGTGGATGCGGGTCCGCATGGCGTGGGCGGCGGTGTCGGCTGGGTCGGTGGGCAAGATGTACAGCTCGTGGATGAGGCTGCCCTGGGCGACGTCCCGCTCGAGCCGCTAGGCAAAGTCGGCGGCTGAGCGTCGTCTGGGCTTTCTTGGCGGCGGCATCGGCCGGGAGCAGTTCAGCGAGGCGTTCTTTGCGGCCGGATGTGAGGGTGTAGGCGATGAGGAAGTCTCGCAGCACGCGCAGGAGGACATCTTCGCGGACGGTCTTTGGGTGGTCGGGGGCGGCGGCCACATGCCGGGGATTGGCCGGGTCGTACTGGCACACGTAGTAGCTGCTGGCCTGCCCGGGCCGGTCAGGGTGGGTCTTGGTCGCGCCGCACATCCGCCGCTTGCAGACCTTGCACCGGATGCGGGACCGCAGCGCATACGAGCGGCGCACGGAGGGATACGGCTGGGCGCCGTCCCAGGACGTCGCGTGCTCGGCCCCGACGGTCTGCGCGGCGTCCCAGGTCGCGCGGTCGATGATGGCGGGATGGCTGGCCGTCGTTGACCAGTGCCACTGGTCGATCGGGACGAGGCGGCCTTTGCGGCGCCGCCCGATCACCTGATACCCGGTGTACTTGGGGGTTCCGCAGCACCGCGGCCACGCCGCCGATGCTCCACCCGGCCGCCGGGTCCAGGGGCGGTTAGGCGCCCCTGGTCGGCGTTCAGCCGGTCGGTCACCGCCGCCGGCGAGACCCTCATCACGGTCACCGAACGCGCCGAACGGCAGGGCTACTAGTGCCGCCTCAGGCTATGTTTGCCCGGTCGACGATGTGGCGGTGCCGCTGGTCGTAGGCGTGATCGATGCGCCAGATGATGCACCGGCGGATCATGCTGGCCTGTTCTTTGAGGCTGCTGTGGTCGGTGCCGTCCATCGTGAATACCGCACCGCGGAGAACTGCGCTCTATGCGGTTTAACCAGGACGAATTCGTCGGCGTATAGGCGATCTCAACGTTGATCGCCTTCGCCCAGGTCCCCACCTGGCATCCCGCCTGGTGGTCAGGTGCGGGCTGAAGTTGTCGCAGATGATCGCGATACGGGTGGCGGGCGGGTACAGCGAGCGCAGATACCGGCAGAATTCCAGGAACCGGGTCCGGGACTTGCGCGGCTTGACGTGCCGTACAGCTTGTCCTCGTGCAGGTCGTAGGCGGCGAGCAGGTGCCGGACGCCGGCGGTGCGGGTGTAGATCGCGCGCATCCGGCGCCGAGGTGCGCGGCCGGGCTCGGCGTTCATCCGCTGACCGCGGCCCATTGCCGGCCGGGACGAGGCTGCAGGTTCAACGGCCCGAACTCGTCCATGCAAAAGATCACCTCCGGTTCGCCCGCATCCGGGATCACCTCACCGTCAGCGATGGCATACAGGTGCTCCACCCGCCCCTTCTTCACGGCGTAGTCCGGGTCCTTTGAGGTCTTCCAGGTCTTCAGCCGTTGAAAGGTGACGCCCTCCTCACGGAGCAAGACCCGCAGGCCCTCGTGGCTGATGTCGCCGTCCACCCCCTCAGCGACGAGGAACTCCGCCAGCTTCGACAGGCTCCAGGTGGAAAACGGCAGGTCATGCTCGCTCGGCCGGGACTTGGCGATCTTCTTGATCTCCCGCCGCTGCGGAAGGGTGAACTTCGGCAGCGGCCGCCCCGGTACCTCGGGCACAGCGAGCCGAACCCATCCGCGCTGAAGTTCCGGATCACATCACGCACCCGGTCCTCGCTGGTGAAAGCGACCTTCGCGATCGCGGTAACATCCATGCTCTGGGCCGACAGCAGCACCATCTGCGCCCGCCGCCAGGTCACCACCGACCCGCTGCCCCGGCGCACGATCCGCACCAGGCGCCGGCCCTCACATCGTGAATCTCACGCACTCGCAGGCGATCAGTCACCGTTCTAGTCTCAAGGACCCGCCACTCGCGGAAAAGAGCTGCCCGGCCGGGCGAACGTGACCTGCTACGGCACTAGACCGGCGCCCGCACCGACATCATCAACTCGCACGCCGACCTGCGAGCGCGGCCTCCAGGGTGATCACGGCTGCGGCGGATGCGAGGTGGCCCGTGGGCTGGCGACGGTGAACCAGGTGATCCAGCCGTCTTCGCCGCGCCGGGCGCCGCAGGTGGCGGACGTTCCCGCGGCAGGTACAGGCCGTGCGGCGGCACGGCGCTGCCGATGTGGCCGTCCCAAGCGCTGCCCTGGTCCTCGACCTCTACGTGGATGCACGGACCGGGACAGAACTCGGTGCGGACGGTGAGCCGACCGCCTGGCTTGCTGCTGGCGCTGTGGGTGCAGGCGATGGTGGCCAGCTCGCTGATTAAGAGCACCGCGTCATCGGTGCCCGGTGCCCGGCCAGGAAGCGGGCCAGGAACGCCCGCACGGCGCGGACCTGGCCCGGGCGGCCGGGGAAGGACTGGGCGCATCCACGCCAAGACATCGGCTCGGTCAGCATGGCGGGCGGCGGGAGCATGCGCATACACCCATGGCTTCCTCCTGCTGCATCCCGGCCGTAAGCGGGCCGTGTCCTGATTGCCGGGCAGGATAAGAGTGTCACTACAGATGCGTGCGTGCAAGTTTCTACGCGAATATGCTTACCAGCGTCTTGGGCTGCTTCCATGCGTGGATCTGCGGCATGATCGGCGGAAGCCCGTAGCCAGTCGGCGAGGTGATGATGATGGCGGAGCGGCAGCGCGCCGCCGGTGCGCGGCCGTCAGCTGGCCGCGGAACTGCGCCGGCTGCGGGCCGCGCTGCGGCTGCCCGGGGAGGAAGTGGCCGACCGGCTGGGCTGGTCCCCGTCGAAGATCTCCCGGAGCGGGACCGCGACCACCGCGCCTAGCGTGGCGGACCTACGGCGGCTGCTGGATGTGCACGAGGTGTCCGGGACCCTGCGGGAACCGCGGGGCTGCCGGGCCAGCCCGCCGGGCAGCGCGGCTGCTGGGACGCCTCGCTGCCACGCTGAACCGGGTAACGCGGCGCTGATCGGGCTGGAGGACCAGGCCGCCTCGATCCGGTGGTACGCCGCGCAGATCGTGCCCGGCCTGGCCCAGCCCGAGGACTACGCGCGGGAGATCGTCCGCTCCGGGTCCTGGAGCTACCCGCCGGGCGAGATCGAACGGCGCGTGCAGGTCCGGATGAACCGGCAGAAGATCCTGACCCGCGACCAGCCGGTCACCCTCGCGGTGGTGCTGGATGAGGTGGTCCTGCATCACCGGGTCGGCGGCCCCCAGGTGATGGCCGCGCAGCTGCGGCACCTGGCCGAGCTGAGCAGCCTGCCGAATGTGGAGGTTCAGGTGCTCCCGGACACGGCCGGGGCGCACGCGGCCGTGCACGGGGAGTTCCAGATCCTCGGCTTCCCCGAGCTGATCGCCACCGACGTGGTCTACCTGGAGCACCTGACCAGCAGCATCTACGTAGAACGCGAAGCAGAGGTGTTCCGCTACAGCCTCGCCTTCGACCAGCTTCGCACCCTCGCCCTCAGCCCCGACGATTCACGCGCCCTCATCGAGCAGCAGACGGCTACGCTGAAGTGAGCGAGAGTGGAAGGAGGCGCGGAGTGGACGCACACCAGCTGCACCGCGCCTAATGGCGCACCAGCACCACAGCGGCCAGAACGGCAGCTGCATCCAGGTCGCCGGGAACCTCCCCGGCATCGTCGCGGTCCGCGACAGCAAAAACCCGGACGGCCCGGAACTGATTTTCGCACCAGACCAATGGCAACGGTTCGCTACCAGCATCAAAGCCAGGCGTCGTTACGGCAACGTCTGACCGTTCGCAGTCCCACGAAGGCATGCCCGGAATCACGCTTACCGAATGAATTTAGCGTGCTCGTTGGTGCCATCAGGCGCGGAAATCAAGCACTACGGACGGACCTATTGCAGGCGCGCTCCCGGAGGCGTCTGCGCTTGCCTTACGCCACGCTTTTGACTTTGGGCAGGAGTCGGGAGGGGGTGGGGAAACCGTGAACCTCGGGGCCTTGGGGTGCTCGGTGGCGGGGTTCAGGGTTCCCCCACGATCTTGATCTTGGTTTTGTCTTTTGCCTGGGTGGGTGCTGTTCCTGTGTAGCTACTTCCTGACCGCCCGCTCGAAGAGTGGGTGAGGTCAGGAAGCGGAACGGGTAGGACAGCACCCACCCAGGCCAGCGGCGGTGGCCGCTGAGAGCCAATCGCACACTGCCCGCACGACCGGGCGCTGCATTGGATGGACAGTGTGCAGCTGCTGTGTACACTGCTGGGACGTGTTCCCACTCTCCCGCTCGTGTTACTGCCTCATACCGAAGATTCCACCACGCCAGTGGCCACAAGTGGCCCCCGCAGCAAGTGACCCGCACGTTACCGGGGAGGACGAGGCAGGTGCGAGCACGTTTACACCCCTCTTCTAATGGTCATGTGGACCGATATAGGTCTATAAGCATTATTACGTGGGCAGGTGATCTATGAAAATGCCTACAAGGATTTGGCTATACGTAGAAGTATCGCCCGGATAGAAGTGTATTCTGTTGCGGTGCGGCTCAATCTTCGAATGCCACTCACACCTATAGGTGCGCCCTTCAAATACGACATCCTCATTGCCATAAGGCGTTCTGATGATCTCGTTTCACCTTCAATGCTTACATCAATTCCGATACGTATGGATATTTGAGCAGAATTTCCATTCTCAGAGATATAGAACTCGGAGAAAATGTCATTCAAGGCACTCAGGTGTTCGACAACAATATCCCGTAGAGCATAGTCTCCCTCGAACTTAGCAAAAGTCAAACTACAAGTAAAGCATAGGTCCGGAAAGGCCTTGGAGGCGAGATCAAAGAAGTTTTCTTAGCAACATTTTCCAAAGCATACAAAGATCTATAGAAATACTTACAACAGACGGTCTCACGGCGAACGAAATTTTGCAGTGAGCGACAGTAGAGCTTACGCGGCACAAGCCAACAAGGTTCGTGTGAACCATCGTCAGGACTCCAACACCTGTGCCTGCAGAAATTGCATCAGCAGCATAAGCCACGCCTAGGCTCGCGTAGCTTTTCTCATCGACATTCAAGTCGTCGTTGAGACGACCACTGAAGGATCATCGTCCAGATTCTGCACTTGCTCAATAGTCCTAGAAGCAGCCAACGCAGATCTTTATCGACTACGCTATTGGGGGCCGACAATATCGTAGCCAGATCGTCTTGCGTAGTTACCTTTAGGTTACCCCATCCGCCTACCAGTCCCACAGGTGTGCGATTATCATGAAGAGACTTTAATAGATCACCAAAGAGCGCTAGCGACTCATCCAAATTCAGCGCTGCAGCGTCACAGCCGTGAAAGGCGTCGTCGATTACGAAACGCATCTACAAACCTCGCTTGATCCTCGACAGTTCTGCCAGATCCTCTTCGGCTTGATCGAAAAAGCCAGGTGGCCAATCGGACATTGTTCCTGTAGGAGACACGACATTGCCGAGACCTCACTCTCTCCGAAGAAGTGAAAGATGGCACTACCTGATTCCAAGTAACTATGCTTTGCAATAGCTAGACGGATGCCATTGACAACATGTTCGGAGGCGTTGACGGATCAATGACGTGAGCAACGATCTGAGTATTGTAGATTCGCCTCCGCCAGAGGGGCGGCAAATCAGCAAATCGCATCCCAACGACATTTGCTATGTACTCAAGACCGCTTAGGACAAAGCCGCCCTTATTATCATCCCCGCCACGCACAAAGTCGTCAACGGTCGAGAGTCGCTGTACTCCATCAACAACACGGAGAGTGCCGTCAGTATCCTCGGCAAAATAGAAGGCGGGGAGTGGGATCACCAGCCGAATGGATTCAATAAGTTGAGCCTTTTGGATGTTACTCCAGACTCGGAGGCGCTGAAATTCTGGAGCAAGATCTAGCGAATTCTCCTCAATTGCATCCAACATATTACGGAGCGAGAAGCTCTTCGTGCTAACTCTTATACTTTCTGGATTCCAGGGGCGATCAATGTCGTGAAAAGATTCCCCGGATTCCGCCTCGACGTTCAGGCCCTGGTTCCCGTCATACTCCTCAACTACGTCAAGGAGGTCGACCTGCTCTGGCACGCTTGTTACACCTGCTCCCTACAGACTTACGCATCTACGGCTAAGGGTAACCGTACATGCACGAGGTGAGGCTCAGAGCTCAGATGCCTGTCCTGGAGAGTTCCAGTTGGCATGATGGAGATGGCGGGTTACGTGGAGAATGCGGGTAGCTCTAATGTCGGTGGGGTGCAACATTGCGTCTTCGTGCTAGGGACTGAAGTCGCTGGGCTATCCGCTCGGAGTGTCTGGAGCAACTGAGCGCAGTCTGCTTCGCCGCTGCACAGCGTCCGCTATTCGACCGGTGCGCGCGGCATGGTCCGTGGCTGTGTCTGGCTCATCGCCTTGATCATCTGCGCGATGACGGGTTGGTGGGGTCCCTCGATGATCGTGCTGATGTCTGGCGTCGGTCCTCACGCACTGGCCGGTGGCCGTGCGGCGGGACCGGCGCCAGGGGGTTGGGTGGGCGGGCCGCCTCCCTTGCCGGTGCTGGTTTCCGTGGTCACTGGCGCGGCGGGACGAGTGGGCGGTGCTCGCCGCGCGGTGTGGTTGCCCACGATGGCTGGCCTGTGTGGCCTGTGTGGCCGGTTGGCTGGGCTAGCGTCGTGATGTCAGAACTGGGCTGTCCACTCGATGGTCAGTCGGCGGGCGGGCCGTACTGGGTGGGGATTTCGTTGTCTCCTATTCTGCGGAAAACCGACGCCGATCATGGAGGGGGCGTACCCAGAGGCGGGCCGGGGGGCGCCGCGCGCGGGGCGGGTTAGGCGTTCTTGAGCTGGGTGTAGGCGACGGCGGTTTCGGCCGCGAGGGCGGCGTTGTCCGCGATGAGCTGGCGATTTACCTCGATGCTGCGGCCGCCGCTGAGCTCGTGCACCAGGGACAGCACCGCGGGGGTGACCGCCTGCCCGGCCAGGTTCTGGCTCCGCACCCGGGCAACGGCCTCGTCGATCAGCGGGTCGATGTCGATGCCGTCAGCCGGCGGCCGGGCCAGCAGCAGGCCTCCCGAACCATCGAACTGCCAGTGCGCCCGGCAGATCCGCGCCACCTCCGGGGAGTCGCTGACCACGGCGGAGACGGGCGGCCCGCCCTCGGCGGTGTAGAACCGCGGCAGGGTCGCGGCCTGCCAGCCGAGGACCGGGACGGCGAGCGTCTCGAGCAGTTCCGCGGTCGCGCCCACGTCCAGCAGCGATTTGGGACCCGACGCGACGACCACCGCTGGGGTCCGCGCGATCTGCACCAGGTCACCGGAGATGTCCAGGCTCTCGGCGAAGCCGCGGTGCACGCCGCCGATCCCGCCGGTGCCCATGAACCGGATGCCGATCTGGCGGCAGACGGCCAGCGTCCCGCCGACCGTGGTCGCGCCGAGCGCCCCCTGCGCCAGGCAGGCGGCCAGATCGCGCGCGCCTACCTTGCGGGCCGACGTCCCCGCCTGGGCGAACCGCTCCAGCTCAGCCTCGGTCAGGCCGACGTGAATGGCGCCGTCCACGATACCCACCGTGGCGGGCGTCGCGCCCGCCTCGCGGACCCGGCGCTCGGACTCCACCGCCACCGCCAGCCCCCGGCCCGCGGAGAACCCGTGGGACAGCAGCGTCGTCTCCAGCGCGACGACCGGCCGGTGTCCGGCCAGCGCCGTGGCGACCTCCTCGGTCACCCGCGTCCACTGTGCGCCCGGCATTCGCTAACCCCCCCCACATTCTCTGGGTCAAGGCATCGCTCCCATCCTCGACACGGCCTGCGCCGCCGCCCGCAGCGCCAGCCCCACCCCGCCGACCAGGTAGCCGGCGGCGAACGCGTCGCCCGCTCCGGTCGAGTCGACCGGCATCGCCGGGATCGCCGGATAGACCCGGCCGCCGGCGCGGGCACCCGCCGGACCGAGCTTCACTACCATCCCGGCCCCCGGAATGTCACCGACCAGGGCCACCTCGGCCTCGGTGCCGAACACCACATCGGGCCGCAGGCTCGCCGCGAGCTCACGGAACCGCCCGACGCCGAACTGCGCCACCGCCGCGGTCGACGACAGATCCAGGCTCCATTGCGGGACCTGCCCGGCGGCCGCCAGGGCCGCGTCCTGGACCGGCCAGGAGACCAGGCTATAGGCGGGCAGATGCAGCCACCCGCAGCCCGCCAGCCAGCGGGCGTCGACCGCCCCGGGCTCAAGCTGCGGTCCGACCCCGCGGTCGGTCAGCATCGACCGGGACCGGCCGCCGTCCGACAGCGAGACCACCACGCCGGTGCGCCCGTCCAGGACCGGGCCGGCCAGGTCGACACCGTGGCGGGTCAGTTCGGCGGCGACCAGTTCCGCAGCAGGATCGCGGCCCCGGGCGGCGATCAGACGGGCGTGGCCGCCTAGCCCGGCTATCCAGGCGGCCACGTTGGCGGCCTGGCCACCCACCCCGACCAGTGTCTCGGCCGGCGTGTCCGTCTCCTCGGCCACGGGGCCGGAGACGCGCACGACCACGTCGAGATGGGCGTCGCCGAGCACGCAGATCGTGCCGGTCTTGCCGGGCCAGGTTCCCCCGCCACCACACACCCATGCCACCTCCGGGCCTTGACTACTACCCGCCGTGAACGACGGGGATTACCGGGCGATCTCGAGCCGGCCTGTCCGGCGTGTCCGGGACCCCGACCTTCTTCATCAACGGGCAGCGCCACTACGGAGCGTTCGACCTGGAGACTCACCGCGGCGATCAGGACCGAGCGCGACCAGCTGACGACGGTCCGTTCCTCCGTTGCGACGGCCGGATAGTGCCGCGCAGCGCTAGTCAGCCTGGCCGCGTGAACAGCAGTGGCCGCACCAGCCGCCCGACCCGGTCCATCAGCCGCGGCCCGGCGGGCAGGCGGCCCAGCGGCGGGCGGTACTGCACAAACGCGTAGCCCAGCCGCCGCGCCAGAATCCCGTCCGTGGCGATCTGGTCCCCGATCACCACCCCCGGCCGCGGAAAGCTCCGGTAAAGCGCGGTCCGCAGCGGTTTGCCCGCCGACGCCAGGTAGACCACCCGCGCGCCCGCGCCCTGGGACAACACGGACGGGCGGCGCACCGAGTTCGTGGCAAAGCAGACCACCTGCACGCCCGGCACCGCCCCGACCTGGCTGAGTACCGCCGCAACCCCCCGGTCAAGGGCCTCCTGGTCGCCATCCCAGTACGCGACCAGGGGCTCAATGTCAAACAGGAGTGTCCGCGCCGACAGTTCGCGCACCCGGTCCAGTACGTCGTCCAGCCCAGCAAGGCGGTCATACCCGGCTCTCACACAGCCACCTCAGCACGCAGGCCAGGGCTAACGCCAGCCCCGGTGACCGCCGGGCAGCCACCGGCTTACGCCTGCCTCGCCGACCGCCGGGCCTTTGGGCCTTATGGGGCGGGAGTTGCGTCACTGGCTGCCACTCGTAAAACGTGCCAGGCTGGCGCAGGCTAGGGATGGGTTTCATGGCCGGCGGCAGAACCCAGTTGTTTGGGGTGACACCTGATGAATGTGACGGCCCGGCGCTGGCTCGCGCGCGCCTCGTTCGCCCTGATGCTCGCGGCCGTGGCGCTGGTGCTCGCGGTCGCTGGGTGGCGCAGCCTGGCGCTGGTGGCCCTCAACGTGATCGGCGTGTGCGCCGTCCTGGCGGGCGCATACTGGTTCCTGGCCAACCGCGGCGTGCTCCGCTGGATGGCGCTCGTCCTGATGATCGCGGCGCCCGTGCTCATCCTCGTGACGTTTGCGTTGGATAGTTTGCTGTGGGTCGCCGTCGCCGCGGTGGCGCTGATGGTGGCCGCGACCGGGACCGCGCGGGCCGCGCTGAGCGCCGGCGGCCAGGACGGGGGCATGCCGGCCGGCCCGGCGGCACGCCCGCGACGGCCGTTCCTGATCATGAACCCGAGGTCGGGCGGAGGGAAGGTGGTCAAGTTCGGGCTGAAGGAGAAGGCGGAGAAGCTGGGCGCCCAGGTGGCGCTGCTGGAGGGCCCGGGGATCGTGGACGTGGCCGCGCTGGCCCGCCAGGCGGTGGCCGATGGCGCCGACTTGCTCGGGGTGGCCGGAGGGGACGGCACCCAGGCGCTGGTGGCCGGGATCGCCGCCGAGCACGGCCTTCCCTTCCTGGTGATCAGCGCCGGGACCCGCAATCACTTCGCACTGGACCTGGGACTGGACCGGGAGGATCCCGCCGCCGGCCTGGCTGCCCTCACCGACGGGGAGGAACTGCGCGTCGACCTGGGCATCATCGCCGGGCGCACGTTCGTGAACAACGCCTCGTTCGGCGCCTACGCCGAGGTGGTACGGAGCCCGGCGTACCGGGACGACAAGCGGGGCACCACCTTGCAGATGCTGCCTGACCTGCTCCGGGGCCACCGCGGCGCCCAGCTGTCCGCGCAGGCCGCAGGCACCAGGATCGACGGCCCGCAGGCGCTGCTGGTGAGCAACGGCCCGTACGAGATGAGCGACATCGCAGGCCTCGGCCGGCGCGCCCGGCTCGACACCGGCACCCTCGGCGTGGTCGCCGTCCGGGTGGACAGCGCCCGCCAAGCGGTCGAACTTGTCCGCCACACGCACGATAAAGGGCTGGCCGTGCTCACCGCCGGTGCGGTCATCGTCGAAGCCGACGTCCCCCAGATCCCCGTCGGCATCGACGGCGAGACGGTCATCCTGCCCACCCCGGTCCATTGCACCATCCAGCCACGGGCCCTTCGGGTGGTCGTGCCGAGGGAACGTCCCGGCGTTCCCGCCCCCAGGGCCGCCCTCGAATGGCCCCGGCTCCGGCAACTCGCGTCCTTCCGTCACCAGCCAGGCGGCGCGCCCCGGTTGTCCTTCGCCCGGATAGGGCTGGGCGCATGGATCTGAGTCACGCGGCCGAGGCGGGCCACAGCACGGGGCGCGCCCAGACGGCGGCGGGGACCGTCCTGCTGACGCTCGCCTCGGCGCAGTTCCTCATGACGCTCGACAGCTCGGTCATGAACGTGTCGATCGCCACCGTGGCCAAGGACGTGGGCACGACGGTGACCGGGATCCAGACCGCGATTACCTTCTACACGCTGGTGATGGCCTCGCTCATGATCACGGGCGGCAAAATCGGCCAGATCCTCGGCCGCAAGCGCGCCTTCGCCATCGGGTGCGTCATCTACGGGTGCGGGTCGCTGATCACCGCGCTCGCGGGAAATCTGGCCGTGCTGATGCTGGGATGGTCGGTCCTGGAAGGCGCCGGGGCCGCCCTGATCATGCCGGCGGTTGTCGCTCTGGTGGCGTCGAACTTCGCGCGTGACCAGCGGCCTCGCGCGTACGGGCTGGTCGCTTCGGCCGGCGCGATCGCGGTCGCAGCCGGCCCCCTGATCGGCGGCCTGTTCACCACGTATCTGTCCTGGCGGTGGGTGTTCGTCGGGGAAGTCCTCATCGTGCTCATCATCTTGGGGCTCACCCGCCGGATCGCCGACACCCCGGCCGAGGAGGGCGCGCGGCTCGATCTCGTCGGTACCGTGCTGTCCGCGCTGGGCCTCGGCCTCGTCGTGTTCGGCATCCTCCGCTCGGGAACGTGGGGTCTGGTCCAGCCCAAGCCTGATGCTCCTACGTGGCTGGGGTTGTCGCCGGTGATCTGGCTGATCCTTGGGGGCGGGGTTGTGCTATGGATCTTCCTGTGGTGGGAGAATCAGCGTCTCGCGCGGGGCGCCGCCCCGCTGCTCGATCCGGCGATACTTCGCAACCCGACCCTGCGCGGCGGGCTCACGGCGTTCTTCTTCCAGTACTTCCTGCAAGCCGGCCTGTTCTTCGCCGTGCCGCTGTTCCTGTCCGTGGCGCTCGGGCTGTCGGCGATCGCGACCGGCGTCCGGCTGCTGCCGCTGTCCATCACGCTGCTGCTGGCCGCCGCGGGTGTGCCCCGGGTCTTCCCGCACGCGTCGCCCCGCCGCATTGTCCAGTTCGGGTTCCTCGCGCTGTTCGCGGGCATCGTGATCATGGTGGCCGCGCTCGACGTGGGCGCCGGTCCCGAGATCGTGACCTGGCCGATGCTGCTCGCGGGCCTCGGTATCGGTGCGCTGGCCTCCCAGCTCGGGAGCGTGACCGTCTCCTCGGTGCCCGATGAGCAAAGTGGCGAAGTCGGCGGGGTACAGAACACGGTGACCAACCTCGGCGCGTCCATCGGAACCGCGCTGGCCGGTGCGGTGCTCATCTCGGCCTTGACCGCATCGTTCCTCAGCGGCGTCCAGAACAACCCCGCCGTCCCCAAGGATCTGTCCGCAAAGGCGCAGGTGGAGCTGGCCGGAGGCGCGCCGTTCATCTCCGACAAGGACCTTCAGGCCGCACTCGATAAGGCCGGCGTACCCGCCAAGACGGCCGACGCGATCGTCCAGGAGAACGCGACCGCCCGCATCGACGGACTGCGCGCGGCATTGTCGGTGCTCGCCGTCGTGGCCCTGATCGCCCCGTTCTTCACCCGCCGGATCCCGGCCCGGCAGCCGTCTGAAGCTGCGAGCGAACGTCAGCGCGATGCCGGCGCAGGGACGGGCGGAACGTAGGCTGGTGACGTGGTAGTCGCACCTGAGGGGCGCCGGATGCTGCGGGTCGAGGCCCGCAACAGCCAGATCCCGATCGAGAAGAAGCCTCCGTGGATCAAGACGCGGATGCGGACGGGCCCCGCATACACGGAGCTGAAGAATCTGGTGCGCCGCGAGGGGCTGCACACGGTCTGCGAGGAAGCCGGCTGCCCGAATATCTTCGAGTGCTGGGAAGACCGCGAGGCGACGTTCCTCATCGGCGGGGACCAGTGCACCCGGCGCTGCGACTTCTGCCAGATCGACACGGGCCGCCCGCAGCCGCTGGACACCGACGAGCCGCGCCGGGTCGCGGAGTCGGTCGCGACGATGGGGCTCGCCTACGCGACGGTGACCGGCGTCGCCCGCGACGACCTGCCGGACGGCGGGGCGTGGCTGTACGCGCAGACCTCCCGGGAAATCCACGCGGCCGTGCCCGGCTGCGGCGTCGAGCTGCTGATCCCGGACTTCAACGCCGAGCCGGACCGGCTGGCCGAGGTGTTCAGCGCGCGGCCCGAGGTGCTCGCGCACAACATCGAGACCGTGCCGCGGATCTTCCGCCGGATCCGGCCCGGATTCCGCTACCAGCGGTCGCTGAGCGTACTGACCCAGGCCCGGGCGGCCGGGCTGGTCACCAAGTCCAACCTGATCCTCGGGATGGGCGAGGAACGCCACGAGATCAGCGGGGCCATGGCCGACCTGCACGTGGCCGGGTGCGACCTGCTGACGATCACGCAGTACCTGCGCCCGACACCGCGCCACCACCCGGTCGAGCGCTGGGTCAAGCCCGAGGAGTTCGTGGAGCTGCGCGAGGAGGCCCTCGAAATGGGCTTCGCCGGCGTGATGTCCGGCCCCCTGGTGCGGTCCTCCTACCGTGCCGGCCGCCTCTACCAGCAGGCGGTGCTAGCCCGGGGGGGCGGTGCCGGCTCAGCGGCGACCCACCTGGAACCCCCCGCTGCGCTCCGCGCCCCGCTGCGGTAACTCGCCGATACACCGCCGCTCACCGGGCCGGAGGCCCGGGTCGCTGTGCTGGCCCGGGGGGACGACCCAGTGTGCCCGGTCAAATGGGCAACATGATCTTGGGGGACGGGGGCTGGTGCCGGCTGCTTGTTGTGGTCGGCGCGGGGGTCGCTGAGCAAGTCTTGGACGGCCTGGGGGGTGGCGCCGGTAAGGGTGGCGTGGATGGTGGCCTGGTGTTTGTCCAGGTTGTAGATGGCTTTGATGTCGAAGGCGGCTAGCAGTCGTTCGGTGAGTGCGGCGGGGGCGCCGGTGAGGATGTCCCCGACGGTGGGCAGTTCGTCTAGCAAGGTGGGGCCGTCTTGTTCGATGGGGGCGGTTTCGCAGCCGTGCCGCATAGGCGGGCCCATCTGGCCGGGCCGGCGGGGCGGCGGCGCCTGCCGCAGCACCCGGTTGGTGCCCAGCCGCCCCAGCACCTGCACGGGGAGGTCCGCCAGCAGCCAGGCCAGCCGGGCCGGCTCGTAGCCGGCGTCGAAGACCACCAGGATGCCCGGGTCGCCGTCGTGCCAGTGCCCGGCGGCGATGATCCGCCCGATGACCCCGCGGACCTGGGCGGCGGTCACCGCGGCCAGGTCGTCATCAGGACCCAGCCGGACCGCCTCCAGCAGCCGGGTCCACGACGTCCGGCCCGGTTCCAGCGCGGCTACCAGCGAGTACGGCCAGCCCGGGATCATCTGCGCGCTGTTGTTCCCCCGCCCGTAGCAGTGGCAGAACGACCGGCCCGGGCTGGTCGCCGCGTCCGGCCGCAGCCAGTTGCTAACATCGACCGCCAGCCGGATCCGGCCATCATCCCAGGCCGGCAGCGGCACCCCGGCCAGCGCCCAGCGCAGTCGCGAGGCCTGCACTTTCCCGCAGTTCAGCGCGTCGTACAAGGCGCCATGGCCGCGCTGATGCCCTGGCTCCAGCGACAATTCCGCCAGCATATGCACCCGGTCCTGCTTGTACAGCGCCGCGTCGCACAGCTCAGACAGCGCGTCCGCCCGGGCGGTGAAGCACCGGTACAGCTCCCGGCGGAACCCTGCCAGCCGTTCCCATGCCTGATCTGTCTCGTCCCCGGCGCCCGCCCGGGCCTCCGCCCGGGCCATACTGAAAGCCACGGCCACCGCCCTGCGTCTTCAAGTTCTGTGGTGAGAACCCGAAGATGATGACGCGGTGGCCGTCTGTTATCACAGCGACACACCGGACAGTACGGGCAAAGAGTTGCCAGGCAGACAGCAGAGGGTCGGGTGGCCTGGGGGAATCTCACCCCCAGGCTCCCACGGAACGGAGCGTGACAGTCTCCCGTCACTCCGCTCTTCTCACCTTTTCCAGCAGAACTGGCTTTGCCACGCCCAGTGCCTGAACAGGCCGGGGTCTCGATCGAGGAGCCCGGTCCACCAGGCCCTGAGGCGTTTGAACGAGCGCAGCCTCTTGTATTTCTTCCGCGCCCAGCGCGCCAGGTAGGTGTTGACGCGTCGCAGGAAGGGATACAGCGCCGACCGGTAAAACCGGCCGTAGTACGTCATCCAGCCCGCCACAATGGGGTTGATCCATGCGGCGAGCTCACCGAGGTCGTCCCTGGTGCGCATGTGGATCCGCCAGGAGCGGACCCGTTGGCCCATCGCCTTGAGTGCCTCCGCGCTGACCGCGGGCAAGAAGGAGGTGAACGCCTTCCCGTCCGGGTACCGGGCTTTGCGGGGGCCAAACGTGTACCCCAGGAACGCGAACGACGTGTGCTCGAACGAGCCACGCCGCCGGGAGTCCTTGCAGTAAACGATCTTGGTCTTGGCCGGGTGCAGCCGCAGCCCGACCTCCTCCATCCTCTCAGCGAGCGCAGCCAGCACTTGGCGTGCCTGCCGCTCGGTCGCGCAGTGCACCACTGCGTCATCCGCATAGCGCTCGAACTCCACGGTGGGAAACTCACGTTCCAGCCACGAGTCGAACGCGTAGTGCATGAACAGGTTGGCCAGGACGGGCGACACCGCTGAACCCTGTGGGGTCCCCCGGTCCCGCCCGGCCAGCGTCCCGCCGGGCTGCTGGACCGGGGCGGCAAGCCACCGCTTCACATACAGCAGCACCCACTTCTGGCCGGTGGTGATGTTGGCCTGCACCGCCTTGACCATGAGGTCCCACGGCACGCTGTCGAAGAACCTGGCGACATCAAGATCAATCAATCGCGGTAGGGACCGCCCTTGCAGGCGGCCCCCCGCACAGATCCCAGCGAGCACTGCTAGCGCACTGGGCTCCTACCTTGGGTACGGGCGTCGAATCGGATGTTCGGCCAGGGATGCGTGATGCGGGCGGGAGGGAGCCACCGTGCTTCGAGTCGGCTCATCCGCTCCCAGGTCACCCGGTGGCGCTGGCTGCGGCGCCGCAGCGCCCGGCCCCAGTGCCGCGTGACCTGTTTTCGGAATGCCGACACGGCATGGATGTTGCCGGGAACCGCGTAGTACGCGATGTACCCGCGCACCACGCTGCCCAGCCACTGTCCCTGCTCCGGGATGGGCCAGTGACGGCGTTGCATGAGCAAGGCGTTCACCTCGCGCAGCTTGGCCGCCATTCTCTTCGCGATCGTCTTGCGCCGCAGCGCGAACCGTCCCGCCCGGGTCTTCCCGCACATGTGCGTGAAGCCGAGGAATGAGAACGTCTCGGGCCGGCCGAGGCCGCGCCGCCTGCGGTTCTCGGCGGCGAACCGCCCGAACTCGACCAGGCGGGTCTTCTCGGCGTTGAGCTCCAGGCAGAACCTGGCGAAACGTTCCACCAGGTCCGCATGGAACCGCTCGGCGTCAGAACGATGCTGAAAACCGGCAACAATGTCGTCGGCGAAACGCACGATGATCACATCACCATGAGCTTGCCGATTCCGCCAGTGCCGGGCCCACAGATCAAAGACGTAGTGCAGGTAGACGTTGGCGAGCAGGGGGGATGCGCTGGCCCCTTGCGGGGCTCCCTCCTCGCTTGCCGACCACGACCCGTCCTCGACCACTCCCGCGTTCAGCCATTTCTGGATGAGCCGCAGGACCCGTTTATCCGCGATCCGATGCTCGACGAACCTGCGGAGCCACTCGTGGTCGATGGCGTCGTAGAAGCCACGGATGTCCGCGTCGAGTATCCAGTTCACCTTCCTCTTTTCGATCCCGACCGCCAGCGCATCGAGTGCGTCGTGGGGCTTGCGCCCCGGCCGGAACCCGTATGAGAAGCCGAGGAAGTCCTCCTCGTAAATGGCATTCAGCACCTCGACCACCGCCCGTTGGACGATCTTGTCCTCCAAGGTGGCTATGCCGAGCGGTCGTTGCCGCCCGTCTGGCTTCGGTATGTACACCCTGCGAGAGGGGCTCGCCCGGTAGGCACCGCTGTGGACCCGGCGGAGCAGGTCTTCGAGGTTCCCCCGGAGATTCTGCCCGTAGGCGGCCCACGTCACCTGATCCACCCCCGGAGCGGCCTTCGGGCTGATCGCCGCGTAGGCCGCCCATAGGCGGGAGAGGTCGACGTGATGCAGCAGCGCCGTGAATCGCGCTCCCTTGTCCTTCCGTGCAACTCGGCGCACACGCTCCAGCGCACTTGACGCGTCAATATCACGGCCCTGAGTCCGCAACGCGTTTTGCTGGCCCGTGTTCCCCTTGGTCAGCCGCCTTTCCTCCACCAGCTCCGCCACCGGCTGCCCGGTCTTGTTCGCCAGCTTCGCAGGTACTACGCGGCTGTCAGACTTCCCGCGGTCGTTCATCTCGGGCTTACCGCCTTAGCATTCCCCGAGCGGCCCGCCCTGCCATCACAGCCAGACGGGCAACCGCGGGATCTCCCGGTTCTCGCACCTGAAGACTCAACGCATGCGCAGGCTCTTTGACCGCGCGGGGTCCGCTGGCAGCTCGCGATAGCGCGGCCAGCGATGTTGCCTTCCGGCCACTGGGACGGCGTCGGCACCCCGGACTGATGATTTCGCGGCTCAATAACCCAGCCTACGTTTCCCTCTGTCAACGCTTCGCCTGCGTCCTCACGGACACCGGCGCATGACTCGAGGTCACCGTGGATCGCTACTCCTTCGATGCAGGACGTTCTCATGTCCCTTCTCCAGGCCGGTTTATCCCGGCGCTCCCCAGTCCTTTTTCCAGCACCGCTGACGGCACTTGGCCACCGCATCCAGCGCCGAGCGGCGTGGCCGGTACCCGTAGGAGTCGTCATGAAAGATTGACTCCGTGCGGGCCTCCAGGGCCAGCGCCGCCACCGTCTGGGCGACCCGGTCGGCGACGGTGGGCACGCCCAAAATTCTGGTGCCCCCTCCGCTGCCGGTTTTGGGTATCTCCACCGCCATTACCGGGGGCGGGAAGTAGGTCCCCGACGACATCCGGTTCCAGATCTTGTAGAGGTTGTTCCTCAGATCGGACTCGAAGTCATCGATGGACTGCCCGTCCACCCCGGCGGCACCCTTGTTGGCCTTGACTCTCTCGTATGCCTCCAGCACCAGCCGCTTCGGAATGTCGAAAGGCTTGTCCTGCGGTTCCGACATGCTCACCCGCTTCCTCCCGGAGCATCGCCCGGTTGATCGCGTGAAACAGATCGACAGATGAGCCGGCCCCTTCGCTCCACCCCGATTACCAGGGCTTCACCGCTAATACGAGCCGGTCCGCCAGCGGATGCCGCGACGGTACTCAGCGCCTCACGGTTCCCGCCGCTCGGCGCGCTCCCTCTCGCCGCCCCGGCACTCTCCTGCGCCAGGGCAGCGGTGTCAGCATCCGCCTTCCCACGTTCCATGCAGAAGCCGCAGACCGGACTCGCGCCGCCTCCATGCCGGACACCGCCTGGCCAGTAGACGGGCTCCCGCCAGGCTCATCCCGGGCCCATTTAACCGCCCCGGTTTTGATGTCATCTGCTTGTTTCGGCACGTCGTCAGCGGTTCGCTCACGCTCGCCTTCCCGGTCCCCACCTGACGCATGACCTGCGCCTTTTCCCCAACGCTCACCACGACGGTCTTCAGCCAACGCAGCTTGAGGCGGTTTGACATCTCCCCCCGCAGGGCGACGCCGAAGGGCCAGACCTTCATCTCCTGCACAGCACCGCATCCAGTGAGGTCTCCTACACCACTACCTCACCTTCTGCGCTCGTGGCGCACTTAAACGGCAAGCTTAGTGTTACCGAACGCCTGCCCGCCGCCTGGCGTGTTTCCGCTCCCTGGGGCCGGTTCTCGGGTAACGTCGCGGAGCGTGTCCAGTGCCCCCGCGTGGCTGTTAGCCGAGCCGACTCCGCCCGCGCCCGCGAAGGGCAAGCGACTGGCGTGGCTTGACGCGCTGCGCGGATTCGCGGCGCTCTGCGTGGTGTTCAACCATCTGGGCTGGATGGTGCTGCAGCGCGTGCACGGCGACGTGTTCGAAGTGATCGACACCGGCCAGTACGGCGTCTTCGTTTTCTTCCTGGTCAGCGGGTACATCATCCCGGCGTCGCTGGAGCGCAAGGGCAGTGTCCGCGGCTTCTGGGTGAGCCGCGGGTTCCGGCTGTACCCGCTATACATCCTGGGTATCGCGGTGTCCCTGCTGGCCTGGAAGACGGGCTTCGGCCCGATCCGCGGGGCCGACACCCAGCCGAAGACCTGGGTGTATTCCCTGCCGTTCATGATGTCGAACATGCTCGACGGCGCCAACGTGCCGGCCGTCATCTGGACGCTGTCCTTCGAGATGGTCTTCTACCTTCTGCTGTCGGCGCTGTTCACGTTCCGGGTGCACCGGCACAGCGCGGGCTACGCGCTGACCGCGGTCATTGGGGCGGTCGCGCTCGGCGGCATCTTGCCCTTGGAGGGGCTGGCCCACACGTTCGGCTCGCGCCGGGTGGCCATCGTGGCCGATGTCCTGCTGTTCATCGGCCTGCTGCTCGCGGTCAGCGGGCGCCGGGTGCCGCGGATGGCCGGCGCGGCCATCGGCGCGGTCACCGGCCTGACGCTGCTGCTGTTCAACACGGCCTACCCGTTCAACTGGAGCGGGCTGACCATCCTGGCGCTGATGTTCACCGGCACCATGCTGTACCGCGCCGAGCGCGGCGAGTTCAGCCGGGTCGCGGCGGCGGTGGTCGCGGTGGTGGTCTTCGCGCTGGCCATCACGGCCGGGGTCTGGCACAGCATGATGTGGCACATGAACGGCCACGATCAGATGCACTTCGACCTGCAGTGGATCAGCGGCCTGGTGCTGGCCGGGGCCACGCTCGGCGTCGGGATGCTGCTGCGGCACCGGACCGTTCCGCGGGTGCTGGCCTGGCTCGGCCTGGTCAGCTACTCGGTGTACCTGCTGCACCCGATCGTGCTCAACGCCTACTGGTCGTTCCCCGCGTTCCACCGGCCGCACCCGTTCGCGATCCAGGTCGGGCTGGCCGCGGGCATCCTGGCCGTCGTGCTGGTCTGCGCCGCGCTGAGCTACTACCTGGTGGAGGCGCCGATGCAGCGCGTCGGCCACCGGTTCGCCCGCTGGCTGCAGGCCCGGTTCGGGCCCGACGCCATCACCGATGATCTCCCGGTGCCGGACGCGCCGGCCGTGGCCACCGGTGACCCGCTGCTGGAGGGCACCCAGGGCCTGCCCGACCCCGCCCACGACGGGTAGCGACCGGATACGCCGGAATCAGGACACGCCGTCGGGTTAAAGTGATCCAGGTCACATCTTGGCGGTGGAGTGTCGGATGACCTGGATTGAGCGGCCGGCCTACCCGAGGTTGGCCTGTGACGAGGATTCGTGCAGGATCCTGAGTCAGTTGATTCGTAGCGGCCGGAGTCCGGTGGCGGGTGGGCGGTTGGTGGTGCGGTAGTGACCTGTCCGGTGAACGTCTCACTGAGCGGGGGCTATCCGGACGGCCGCACCCGGCGCCGGGCCAAGAACCCACCCAGCCTCCGCATGTCAGAGGTATATCCGTTGGTTTTCGGCCAGTACTACCGGGACTACCCGCCGCCCCAGGTCCACCAGCCGGTTTGACAGGTTGTTCAGCGAGGCGGCCAGATCCGGTCCGAACGCGTCGGGGCGGCCACTCACCGGGCCTGAAGGCCCGGTTCGTTAGGCCGGTATGAGAGGGCCTCGCCGTAACCCTCTGTGGCTGACGTCAGGGGACCCGCTGTGGCTGACGTCAACCCGTTGTGGCTGACGTCAGGAACCCGTTGTGGCTGGCGTCAGGGGACCCGCTGTGGCTGACGTCAGGGGACCCGTTCTGGCTGACGTCAGGAACCCGTTCTGGCTGACGTCAGAAACCTGCTGTGGCTGATGTTGGGGCGGTTTTCCACTAGGGCTCAGAAACCCATATCCTGCCGTGCATGGCGAAGCAGAAGAACGCGGACGACGAGGCTACGCCCGGGCGTATCCAGCAGATGCGCATGGTGGCAGGGCTCGTGCACAAGGCCAACCCGAGGGCACTTCCGATTGTGATCGGCAGCGGCCTGGGCGTGATGGTGGTGCTCATCGTCGTCGGCCTGCTCACCGAGCTCGGCGGGTTCCTCATCCCGCTGGGCGTCCTGCTCGGCATCCTGACCGGGGTGTTCCTGTTCGGCCGGTTCGCCCAGACGGCTCAGTACTCGGCGATCGAAGGGCAGCCGGGAGCGGCCGCGGCGGTGCTGCAGAGCGTGCGCGGAAACTGGACGGTCACGCCCGCGATCGCCGCCAACCGGAACATGGACGTGGTGCACCGCGCGGTCGGGCGGCCCGGCGTCGTACTGGTCGGCGAGGGCTCCCCGAATCGGCTGCCGGCCCTGCTCGCCGCCGAGAAAAAGCGGGTCGCCCGGGTCGCCTTCGATGTGCCGGTCTTCGACTTCCAGGTCGGTGACGGGCAGGGACAGGTGCCGCTCCGGCAGTTGCAGCGCAAGATCATGAAACTGCCCCGCGACCTCAAGGGCACGCAGGTCGCCGACCTCAACTTCCGGCTGAAGGCCCTGCCGCAGTCGCTTCAGGCGCCGAAGGGCCCGATGCCGACGCGCGGCCGCCAGCCCAGGATGCCGCGCCCGCGGGCGCGCTGACGGGAAAGCCAGGGCCCGGCTGCGTCCCCGGTTCCGCCCGCTGACTCGGGCTGCATCCGGGCGCGCTGACGCCGGATCACATCCGGACGACGATGGTGTTGGCCGCCTTGTCGTGAAGTCCGCGCCGGTCCCGGTCGTAGATCAGCGGGGGCACCACGGCCAGCAGGAGCAGCGTGCGCACCAGGCCCCAGCCGATCCCGATGGGGCGGCCGTCCAGCCGGGCCACCCGCAGGCCGAACATCCGCTTGCCGATGGTGGTGCCGGTCAGCACGGTCAGGATGTAGGTCTCCGCACCGAAGACGGCCAGCGCCCAGTACCGCGAATGCAGCAGCGCGGTCGCGATGAACGCGCAGAGGATCCAATCGACGAACAGGGCACCGAACCGGCGTCCCAATCCGGGCACCGAACGGGGACCACTTTCGGGCAAGCCGTACTTCTCGCCCGGATAGCTGGAAATCACGCGTCCGTCCGCCGCCTGGGGCACACCGGCCGGGGCGGCCCCGGCCCACTGGTCATCGGCCACAGCACCACGGTATCCTCTGGCCGGCACAGACTTCGCGCGGCCACCGCACACCCCGCTGAGCACGGCCCCTTCGCTATGCGTAACATGTGCGAAACACAAGGGACACAGACCGGAAATTGCCGAGGGCTAGCGTCCAAGGCGCGTCCGCGTAGAGCGTGCCGATGAATACTGATATGTATGCCCCGTCAGGGAGGGTTAATGTTTCAAAATGCCGACGAGGTCCTGAGATTCGTCGCAGACGAGAACGTTCAGTTTATCGACGTCAGGTTCTGCGACCTGCCGGGAACGATGCAGCATTTCACCGTGCCGGTTGAGGTCTTCGACGAGGACGTATTCACCAACGGGCTGATGTTCGATGGTTCGTCGATCCGCGGTTTCCAGGCGATCCACGAATCGGACATGCTCCTCCTCCCTGACCCGACCAGCGCCACGATCGACCCGTTCCGGACCTACAAGACGCTGAACCTCACGTTCTTCGTGCACGACCCGCTGACCCGCGAACCCTACTCCCGTGACCCGCGGAACATCGCCCGCAAGGCCGAGGAGTACCTGCGCAGCACGGGCATCGGCGACACCGCGTTCTTCGGGCCGGAGGCGGAGTTCTACATCTTCGACTCAGCACGGTTCGAGACGGCACCGGATCACGGGTACTACTACATCGACTCGATCGAGGGCGCCTGGAACGCCGGAATCGAGGACGGCGGCAAGAACCTCGGGCACCGGCCCCCGTACAAGGGCGGCTACTTCCCGGTCCCGCCGATCGACCACTACACCGACCTGCGCTCGGAGATGACGCGCGCCCTGATCGAGGCGGGCATCCAGGTCGAGATGCAGCACCACGAGGTGGGCAGCCCCGGCCAGGCCGAGATCAACATGCGCTTCGGCTCGCTGCTGAAAACGGCCGACCGGCTGATGCTGTTCAAGTACATCATCAAGAGCGTCGCGGACAAGAACGGCAAGACCGTCACGTTCATGCCTAAGCCGGTCTTCGGGGACAACGGCTCGGGCATGCACTGCCACCAGAGCATCTGGAAGGACGGGTCCCCGCTCTTCTACGACGAGGTCGGCTACGCCGGGCTGTCGGACATAGGCCGGCACTACATCGGCGGCCTGCTCAAGCACGCGCCGTCACTGCTCGCCTTCACCAACCCGACGCTGAACTCCTACCACCGCCTGGTCCCCGGCTTCGAGGCGCCCGTCAACCTGGTGTACTCCCAGCGGAACCGTTCGGCGTGCGTGCGGATCCCGATCACCGGCACCAATCCCAAGGCCAAGCGGATTGAGTTCCGCGTGCCGGACCCGTCGGCCAACCCGTACCTGGCCTTCCCGGCCATGCTGATGGCCGGCCTGGACGGCATCAAGAACAAGGTCGAGCCGCCCGAGCCGGTGGACAAGGACCTGTACGAGCTGCCGCCGGACGAGGCGCTGGCCATCCCGCAGGTTCCGGGCTCGCTGGAGGCGGTGCTCGACACCCTCGAGGCCGACCACGCCTACCTCACCGAGGGCGGCGTGTTCACCGAGGACCTGGTGGAGACCTGGATCGACTACAAGCGCAGCAACGAGATCGACCCGCTGCGGCTCCGCCCGCACCCGCACGAGTTTGAGCTCTACTACGACGTGTAGACGGCTTACCCACGCTGAGCAGGGGCGGAATCATTGGGCATCAGCCCTGTTCCGCCCCTGTTCCGTTCGGGCCGCAAACAAACTGACCGCCGGCTGGCGGGCGTGTCAGCGGCGTGCCCGTCGGAGAAGGCTCTGCGTGACCTGCGCCGGCGGCTGGGGCCAGCGACGCCGAACGCCCTGGACGGCGCGCGTGCGGATCATCGGGGGCGCCGTGACGATGACCGGCCAGGACGGAAGCCGCATCGCCGACACTTACCCGGCTGATCACCACGCTGACTGATCACCGCCGTTATCCCGCCCCGTCCCCGATCCGGCTCTACCATGAACGATCGGAAATCGGGTCCGCTCACCTGGCCCTGCGGCACACGCCCCTGGACGGCCACGTCCTGCGCTCAGGTGAGATTTGCTCATCCGGCATCCACGCAAGCTGACAGGTGACGGCGCTGGAAGTACGAAGACGAGTGGCGGCGGCGCGCACAAGGTGTGACGGCGCGCCGACCCCCACTCACGTTCGGCTGGATCTATATCTACTTTTTCACATATCGCGAATGGCAATCGCAGTACGGCACATGCAGGTACCACACCCAGTACTCGCCGCGGTAGTCATGTCGGTATTGGATCTCGCAGTACGAGTGAGGACCGCCGAAGTCTTGCTGGGCATCACTGCAGTTGTCGTAGTAATAGTAAGGCCCGTATACCTTCCAGTCGTGATGGGTACTGGGGTGCTTCGTGCTGCTCGTCACGTGGGACACCAGCACAGGTTGCGCGTTCGCTGCGGCGCCGAGGCCGAGCGTCAGCATGATCGGCAGTGCGACGGCGGCGAGGAGTCGGATGACCCATTGCCTCAGCTGTGTACCCATTTGTTCCCTTTCTAACTAGTGAGTCGGCCTGTCGGGGATTTCAATCGCCGAGACTTACCCCGCACAATGGGTGCAAGGCCAACAGAACTCCCAGCAGGTCAAATCCCAGCGGGTACGTATGCTGCTCCTTGTTTACCTGCCTGTCAACCCCGATGATTCAGGGCACCTATGGCGCATGAGATGCTTGAGCGGCATGTGCCACTAGCCCCGGTTTGACAGGTATTACAGTCGCGGTTTCGCAGGGATGATTTCATGTTGCGTGTGCCGTTGTGATTTGCCCGAACCTCTCTCGATCAGATGGGATGAGAGAGGAAATGGTCCGAGGATGGAATGAGTGACAACCAATGTGAACGCCAGTGGACGCGCGGCAGCTATACCCGGTTGACCACCATTCACGTCTCGATTCCGTTACCGTATGCGCTAGAATCGTCCATGCCGGTGATCATGGCCAGTTCCGGCTGTCGCTTAAGCGGCAAACCGTCAGTCCAAGGCGCATTGGGGCGCGTCACAGCGTAATCTGCCCAACCCGATCAGAAGTGCTGGAACCCCGGGAGTCCCGCGGCCTGGGACGGGAGGAGGCTAGGACAAATGACCACTGCAGGAGAAGTCGTCCGGTATTTGCGGTGGAGGAAGGACGTGGCCAACCACGACTATGCCGCTGCCTCCAGCTACCTCAGTATCCGCTTCGGGGAGAACCGGGCAAAGGAGGTGTCGGAGAAACTGCAGAAGCTCCCGGTCATCCAACGCCGCGCCAACGACATCCTGCGGGCCACCCGGCGCGACCCGCTGCCGCTGTCGGACCCGGGCGTGCTGAGGGATCTGCAGAAGGTACTGGCTGGAGAGAAGCTGTCCCCGGTTCTCGTAGCGGAGGGGGATATCGCGGACGGCTACCACCGTGTCTCCCTCGCCTACGCGCTCGACCCTTACGCGGACGTGCCGCTCAAGCTCGGCTAAGAACGCGCGGCGACCCCGGCGCGGGCCGCCTTGCCGTCACCCGATCTGGGGTTGACGAACAGCGCCGGCCGACGCGGCGGAGATGCCGGCGCTGGCGCGGTCGATCAGCTGCCCCCGGCGTTCCAGCGCCTCCTCTGAGGCGGTCTGGAACAGCTGCTCCTTGCTGTCGAAGTTGGTGGTAGAACGACCCGAAACCGAGGTCGGCCTCCTCGGTGATCTCCTGGATACTCGCCCGGTCCCCGCGGCCCTCGGCGATCGGCCGCACCGCGGCGTCGATGAGGGCCTGCCGGGTCGCCCGTCCGGCTGGACACGCTCCTGGCCGGACGCACCGCCGTGCTGACCGCCCGGCGCCCGGCCGCATATTCCTGGCTGAATGGGAACAAAGACTATATGGCGCGATTTGCCGGCCGTTGTACGTCCGGGGCATCGCAGTATCGATACCCTGAGCGCTGGTTGCTTTACATTGGATGCGGGACATGGCACGGTAAGAAGACACATAGCGTGATCGATCCGTCACTGGGAAGTCCCCGATGATGATCTACCCAGGCATCGCCGCGGCCATCATGGTCGCACTTTTCATATGGCTCGTGCCGGTACGGCGCAACGGCATTCCCGGGCTCCGCGGTCGCGGGAAGCTCCCGCCCGTGCCGCCGCCCACGCATCCGGGTTACGTCGCCCCCCGCCCGGCCCCGCCGGATGAGATGACCGGCGAGCCGGATGGCGGCCACAGCTACGGCCCGGACGAGCGCCTTCTCGCCGAACTCGACGCGACCTGGAAACCCGGGTACGCCGACGAGGTGACGGCGCAGCACCAGTCCCGGCAGAAGCCAGACTAGACCCGAGCCCGGTCGGGCGTCGGCGGCGGGGTCCCCGGTCTGCGCCAACCCACTGCAGGAGCCGCCGGCGCCGTTCTTCGCCGATCCGCAGTGGGGCCACATCACGGACTGGCGCGCCCCGCCGTTCCGGCGGGCGCCCCTGGGGCTCTGGCCTGAGGGCTGCGTCATCACGACACTCCGGGCTGGCTCTTGAGATGCATAGGCTCCCCTTCATGGGGTTGAGTAGGGGTGTGGACCAGTCAGCCGCCATCGAGCGGATCGACGCCTTTTGCGACGCGGTGCCCCGGCGCCGGGCGCGCGCGGAAGAGCACGGCCCGCTGGTGCTATTCGTCCCGACCGGTCCGGGATGGCCCTACTACGCGCGTCCCCGCCGGCCTGCTGACCCCTCTGGCGTACGCCCTGCCCCCGGAGGCGCCGGGGGCGCCGGGCGGCCCGGCGGGACGGTGACCGCCGAGGACATCCGCGCCGTCCGCGCGCGGCAGCGGGAACTGCTGATCCCGGAGTCTTTCGAGTGGATCGACGAGGCCGCACCGGCCATGACCGCCGCGGCGCCCGGCGCCGGGCTCGCGGCGCGCGAGCATCCGCTGATGGTGCTGAGTGCGCTGGCGCCGGCCCCGGTGACCGAGCCGGGCATCACCGTGCGCGTCGTCTCCCCCGGCGAGCCCGAGCTCGACCGGATCTGGGCCGTCCCGGCGGTCGCGTTCGGGCATCCCGGGACGGCGGCGGGCCTGGCCGGCGCCATCGAGCGCGACAAGATCGCCGCCGACCACGACGAGGGCACCATGGGCATGCTGCGGGAGCGCCTCCGCTCGGGGCAATCGGTGCTGGCCGCGGCGTTCGGCCCGGATGGGCCCCTGGCCGCCGGGAGCTGCCAGCCGCTGGCCGGCGTCGCGGAGATCACCGGGGTGGGGGCGCTGCCGAGCGCGCGCCGGAGGGGGCTCGGCGGGGCGGTGACCGCCGCCCTGGCCCGCGAGGCGCTGCGGCGCGGCGTCCAGACCGTGTTCCTGGCCGCCTCGGACGAGGACGTGGCGCGCGTCTACGCCCGGCTGGGGTTCGAGCGCGTCGGCACCGCCATGATCGCCGAGCCGGGGGACGTTTAGGCCGACGGCCCGGGCCCCGCGTCCTCGGCAGGTCACATGCGCACTCTGCGTAGTGGCAGAGGTGCCATTGGCGCGTTAGCCCGGGCGGCGGGCCCGGACCAGAGCGGCCGGGGGCAGGCCCGCGAGCCGGGCGGTCTCGCGGGTCAGATGCGGCTGGTCGGCGTAACCGCTGTCCAGGGCCGCCCGGGCCAGGTCGGCGCGGCCGCCCGCAGCGTCGACCAGGGAGACGAAGCGGCGGAACCGCAGCACGCGCTGCAGCATCTTGGGGCCGTAACCGACTGCCGCCTCACACCGGCGGCGGAACTGGCGGCCGCTCAGGCCGACCTGGCCGGCGACGTCCTCCGCGCGCACGTCCGGGCGGCCCAGTAGCCGGCCCGCCTGCAGCATAGCGGCGTCCGGGGGCCTCTCGGCGGTGAGGCGCCCGGCGACGGCGGTGAGCGCGCCGACGGCATCGCCGGGCTCCAGGGTGGCCGGGAGCAGGCGGTCCAGGTCGCGCCGCAGGTCCGCGAGATCGACGCGCTGGTCGCGCAGTTCGCTGAGCGGGATTCCGAGGGCGTCGCCGCCCGCGCCCGGCCGGAACCGCACCGCGGCGAACACCGTCCCCGGCGCCAGCAGCGTCGGCACCGGGCCGGTGTCGGGGCCGGCCACGAACGCCCCGCTCCCGCGTTCCCAGATGAGGTCGGTACAGCCGTCGGGCAGGACCAGCTCAGAGCTGGGGGCGGGGGTCAGGCCCGGGCCGGGCGCTCGGCCGGGCACGACCCGCGTCCACAGGCAGGCCAGGACATCGCGCAGCGCGGCGGGCGGCGCCCATTCCCGGTAGCCCACGGAAAAGTCCACGTCATCCAGCATGCCTTCCGGCGAGCCGGCCTGCCACGCCGGATGGCCGTTTCGTTCAAGACGGCGGGCCGCCTGCTGCGGTGGGATGGGACCATGACGACTCCAGACATGGGAAAGGCGGTCCAGTTCCTGGCCGCGAACGCCCGCGTGCTCGATCGGCGCCGCTATGAGCGGCTCTTCGCGGGAGGCGGCGCGCAGCCGGTGCGCGACGCGGTCGCCGCGTACCGTAATCCGGACGGCGGCTTCGGCCAGGCCCTCGAGCCGGACGGGCGCGCCCCGGCCAGTCAGCCCGCCGCCGTGGAACTGGCCCTGCGGATCCTGCACGAGACCGACGTGTGGGACGGGGACCTGGCCGTGGGCGCGTGCGCCTGGCTGGAGGCCACCGCCCCGGCCGGGGGCGGGGCCGCGTTCGTCGACCCGGGCCTGGATGTCTGGCCGCACGCGCCCTGGTGGGTGCCCGAGGAGGGGCGCCCGGCGTCGCTGATCATAACCGGCCTGATCGCGGGGACGCTGCACGCCCGGAAGGTCCGGCATCCGTGGCTGGACCGCGCCACCGGCGTGATGTGGTCCCGGATCGCCCAGCTCAGCGAGCCCACTGGATACGGCATGCTCGGCGTCCTGCGCTTCCTGCAGCACGTACCCGACCGCGACCGGGCTCTGGCGGTCTTCGGCCAGATCGCTCCCCTCATCACGGACAGCGGCATCGTCACGCTCGACCCGGATGCGCCGGGCGAGGTGCACTCACCGCTGGACTTCGCGCCCCGGCCGGACTCGCTCGGGCGGGCGCTGTTCGACGAGGCGACCATCAAGGCGCACCTGCATCATCTGGCCCACGCCCAGCTCGACGACGGCGGCTGGACGTTCAACTGGCTCGCCTGGTCCCCCGCGGCCGAACGCGACTGGCGCGGCTACCTCACCGTCGACGCCCTCAGCCTTCTGCACGCCAACGGCCGCCTCTAGGCCTCCGCACCGCCAACGGCCGCCTCTGGGCCTCCTGCACGCCAACGGCCGCCTGTGGGCCTCGGCACCGCCAACGGCCGCCTCTAGGCCTCCGCGCCGCCAATGACCGGGGTAACTCATCCCCGCGGTAGGCCCTGGTCCCCGGCGTCTGGGGCGCAGCGTTTGTACGTAAAGACACCTTTACCGCTAAAGCCCACGGGATACTTCCACGACGGCGCTTGTGAGTCCATAGCGCTGCGGTCATAGGGTGTCCAGGCGGGCGGCCCGGGTGTACAGGTAGCGCTGCTGAACGAGATTGGCGGCCTGGCGGGCGGCCGCCTCGTAGGCGTCGCGGGCGGCGGCGCGGTCACCGGACATCTCGAGCAGGTGGCCGCGGACCGCGCTGAGCCGCTGGTCCCCGGCGAGCTGACCATCCACCTCCAGCTCTGCCAGCAGCGCCAGCCCGGCCTGCGGGCCGTGGGCCATGGCCACCGCAACGGCGTGGTTGAGCATCACCACTGGGCCGCCGGAGAGCCGCATCAGCATCTCGTACAGGGCGACGATCTGGGGCCAGTCGGTCGCATCTGCGCTGGGCGCCTCGTCGTGCAGCGCCGCGATGGCGGCCTGAAGCTGGTACGGGCCGGTGACCCCCCGCGGCAGGGCGGCCGTCAGCAGGGCCTGGCCCTCGGCGATATACCCGTGGTTCCAGCGGCTCCGGTCCTGTTCGGTCAGCGGAATCAGGGCGCCGTCCGGGCCGGTGCGCGCCGGGCGGCGCGCGTCGATGAGCAGCATCAGCGCGAGCAGCCCGGCCACCTCGCTTTCGCCGGGAAGCGCGCGGTGCAGCAGCCGAGCGAGCCGGATCGCCTCGCCGGACAGCTCGCTGCGGTGCAGGCCCGGGCCGGACGTGGCGACGTAGCCCTCGTTGAAGATGAGATACAGCACATGCATGACCGTGCCGAGGCGCGCGGCCTGCTCGGCGCCCGGTGGCAGCCGGAACGGGATGCCGCTGCCGGCGATGGCCTGCTTGGCCCGGGTGATCCGCCGGGTCATCGTCTGTTCGGTGACCAGGAAGGCACGCGCGATCTCGGCGGTGGTCAGGCCGCCGACCGCGCGCAGGGTGAGCGCGATCTGCGAGGCCGCCGACAGGGCGGGATGACAGCACAGGAAGAGCAGGATGAGCGTGTCGTCGGAGTCCGGCGCCGAATGGTCCGCCGGGCGGGCCAGCCACTCGCCAGGCAGCATCCGCCGGGCGGCCGTCTCCTCCCGGCGCTGGCGGGCCTGCTCGGCCCGTAGCAGGTCGGTCAGCCGGCGCGCGGCCACCGTAATCAGCCAGCCCTGCGGGTTGCTGGGGACCCCGGCGTCCGGCCACCGCACGGCGGCGGCGAGCAATGCCTCCTGGACCGCGTCCTCGGCGACGCTGAAGTGCCCGTAACGCCGCACGACCGCGCCGAGGACCCGCGGCGCGAGCGCGCGCAGCAGGTCCTCGGTGTCCTCGGTGTCACGGCCCGGCATGGACGGTCAGAACTCCAGCTCGTCCCGGGAGTCGGCGATCGGCCGTACGTCCGCGAACGGCGCACGGGCCTCGTCGGCCCCGGCGGGTCCCGGGCAGGCCGACAGGCGGGCCGCGATCTCGGTGGCGCGGTCGAAGCTCTCGCACTCGACGATCCAGTAGCCCGCCAGGACTTCCTGGGTCTCAGCGTACGGTCCGTCGGTGACGACAGTGACGCCATGGTCCAGCTGGACGCGCCGGGCGTGTACGGGCGCGGTCAGGCCGCGCGTCTCGACCAGTTCCCCGGACTCGGCCAGTTCCTTGCTGAACTTCTCCATGAACGCCCCCATGGCGGCGAAGTCCTCCGCCGACCAGGCTGGCCGGCCAGGGTCGGGCCGGCCCGCTAGCGCGTCGTAGTCCTGCTGCGAACCGTACGCCAGGATCATGTACTTCACGGGTTTCTCCCCTGTCTGGCGGGCACCGGGGCGGCGCCTCTCACCCGGGACGTCGGAACCGGTTCCCCGGATCGGACATCGGCCCGGCGATCAACCCGGGAAAATTCTGCCGCCGGGGTGCGAGCCCGCGGCCAGCCGGCCCGGGCGCCCACGGTCAGCCGGCCCGTCAGCCGTAGAAGAGGCGGTCCATGACGGCGCGGGCGTGGCGGGCGGCCTTGCGGTAGTCCTGCTCCAGGGCCTGGCCCTCCCCCGGGCCGTAGCCGAGGACCCGGGCCACCGCGCCCTGCTCGCGGGCCGAGGCGGGGATCGTGTCCGAAGCGGTCCCGCGCACCAGCATCACCGCGTCCCTGATCCGCGCGGCGAGCTGCCAGGATTCGGCCAGGACGAGAGCGTCGGCGGGGGAGATCAGGCCCGCCTCCCGGGCGGCGGTCAGGGCCGGCAGCGTGCGGGTGGTCCGCAGCGCCGGCACCGCGAACGCGTGCCGTTGCTGCAGCAGCTGGACGGTCCATTCGACGTCGGACAGGCCGCCGGGACCGAGCTTGACCTGCAGGGCGGGCTCGACGCCGCGGGGCATGCGCTCGCCCTCCATGCGGGCCTTGATCCGCCGGATTTCGCGCACCGCGTTTTCGCCGACACCGCCCTCGGGGTAGCGGACCTCGCTGATCATGCGGGTGAACTCCTCGCCCAGGCTGGCGTCGCCGGCCACGGGCTCGGCCCGCAGCAGCGCCTGCGCCTCCCAGGGACGCGACCAGCGCCGGTAGTACGCCAGGTAGGAGGCGAGGGTGCGGACCAGCGGTCCCTGGCGGCCTTCGGGGCGCAGGTTCGCGTCCACGACCAGGGCCGGGTCCGGTCCGGGCAGCGCCAGCATCCGCCGCAGTTCCTGCGCGACGGCGTGCGCGGCGCGGGCCGCGTCGGCCTCGGCCACGCCCGGCAGCGGATCGTGGACGAACATCACGTCCGCATCGCTGCCGTAACCCATCTCGTGGCCGCCGAACCGGCCCATGGCGATCACGGCGAACCGGGTCGGGAGCGGGCCGCGCAGCTCCATCTCGGCCTTCTTCGTCGCCGCGGCCAGGGCGGCGCCGATGCTGGCGGCGGCCACGGCGGTCAGTGCGTCAGCGGTTTCGGCGGGCTTGAGCAGGTCGAGCACGTCAGCCGCGGCGATCCGGAGCAGCTCACGCCGCAGCAGCGAACGGACCGCGGCCACGGCGGTTTCCGGTTCGTCGTGCCGGCGCACGGAGGCTTCGGCCTCGCCGAGCAGGGTGGTCACCGAACGCGGCATGAGCTCGCCGTCATCGCCGAAGATGGCCACCGCTTCCGGGGCGCGGAGCAGCAGCCCCGCCGCGTACCGGCTGGAGGCCAGGACGTGGGCCATCCGCTGGGCCGCCTTCGTCTCGTCGCGCAGCAGGCGCAGATACCAGGGCGTCGACCCCAGCGTGTCGCTCACCTGGCGGAAGGCGAGTAGCCCGGCGTCGGGCTCGGCCGCGTCGGCGAACCAGCCGAGCAGGACCGGCAGCAGCGTCCGCTGAATCGCCGCGCGGCGGGACACTCCGGCGGTGAGCGCGTCGATGTGCCGCAGGGCACCGGCCGGGTCCAGGTAGCCGAGCGCCTCCAGGCGGGCCTGCGCCGCGGCCGGGGTCAGCCGGGCCGCATCGCCGGGCAGCCGGGCCACCGCGCTGAGCAGCGGCCGGTAGAACAGCTTCTCGTGCAGGCGCCGCACCTGCAGCGCGTGCTGCCGCCACATCTCGCTGAATCCGGCGGCGGGATCGGCGCTGAGCTGGCCACCGTCCGCGCGCGGGTCGCCGGGCCCGTCGGGCTGGACGGCGGGCTGGACGGCGGGCTGGACGGCGGGCTGGACGGCGGGCTGGACGGCGGAACGCATCGCGCGGCCGAGCCGGCGCAGGACGGCCTTGTCCTCGGGCAGGATGTGGGTACGGGACAGCTTGTAGAGCTGGAGCAGGTGCTCCACCTGCCGGAGGAACCGGTACGCGTCGGCGAGGTCGCTGGCATCGTCCCGGGCCACGTAGCCGCCCTTGGCGAGCGCCGCGAGCGCGCGCAGCGTCGCCGGGCTGCGCAGCGACTCGTCCGTGCGGCCGTGCACGAGCTGGAGGAGCTGCACGGCGAACTCGATGTCACGCAGGCCGCCGGGGCCCAGCTTGATCTCCCGCCCGGCCTGCGCCGCGGGCAGGGTCTTTTCCACCCGGCGCCGCATGCCCTGGACGTCTTCGACGAAGTGCTCCCGCTGGGAGGCATGCCAGATCATGGGGGCGAGCGCGTCGACGTACTGCTGCCCGAGTTCCATGTCTCCCGCCGCGGGACGGGCCTTGAGCAGGGCCTGGAACTCCCACGTCTTGGCCCAGCGCTCGTAGTACGCGATGTGGCTGGCCAGCGTGCGCACCAGCGGGCCGTTGCGCCCCTCGGGCCGGAGGTTCGGGTCGATGGGGAAGATCATGCCCTCGGGTGTGGTCCGCGAGCACACCGCGATCAGGCCGGTCGCCAGCTTGGTGGCCGTCCGCAGTGCGGCGTCCGTGTCGCCGCCCGGATCAGTTCCGGTTCCGGTTCCGGCTCCGGGGCCGGTACCGGGGGCGGCTACGAAGATCACGTCGACGTCGCTGGCGTAGTTCAGCTCGCAGCCGCCGCACTTGCCCATGGCGAGCACGGCGATCCGGCACGGCGCGGCGCCCGGGGGCAGTTCCGCGCGCGAGACCGCGAGCGCGGCGCACAGCACGGCCGTGGCGATGTCCGCGAGCTCGCTCGCCACCTCCTCGGTCGGGGCCACGCCGGTCATGTCGCGCGCGGCGAGGTGCAGGATGTGACGCTTGTACGCGACGCACAGCACGGCCGCCGGGTCCACCCCGTCCAGGACCGCGAGGTCAGCGACGGGGTGCTCGTCGAGAGGGTTTGCGCCCACCGCGTAGAGCAGCGCCGCGCGCAGTTCGGCCGGCGCGGGCCTTCGCACCGCGTCCGCGCCGCGCAGCAGGCAGCAGTCCTCCGGATGCCGGGCCAGGTGATCGGCGAGGCCCGCGCTGACGCCCAGGACACCGATCAGCCGTTCCCTGAACCCCGGTTCGGCGCGCAGCGCGGCCCGGACCTCGGCCACGTCCGCCGTGGCCTCCGCGTCTGTTTCGCAGTCGGCCCCGATGATCCTGGCCAGCCCGAGCAGGGCCAGGTCGGGATCGGCGGCCGCCGCGATCGCCTCCAGCACTGCCTCGTCCTTGGGCGGCCCGCCGAAGCCGGGGATGGTGCCGGGCCGCTCACCGGGGCTGATATCGAGGGCGAGCTCGGAGGTCACGAGGCGTTCCGCCTGGCGCGCGTCGCCGAACCCCATCCGGGCGAGCCGCCCCGCCAGGGTTGCCGTCCGCGTGCCGCTCACCCAGGTACTCACGCCATGACGGTAATACGAATGCCCGCATTCCACGACGGGTCCCCGGGCGATACCGCGGCGGGCAAGCGCTCTGTTATCGTTTTTCGATAATATCGACTATCGATAAGCGGAGGCGCGTCATGACGGTGGACGCCGAGTTCGCCAAGGCCGCGGACGCGGGAACGGTGTAGTGGCGCCGGCTGATCCCGGCCCCGGGCACGCCATCGACATTCACCTGGACGAACTGCTGGCCGCGCGGGGGATGACCCTCACCGGGCTGTCCGAGCAGACCGGGGTCACGAATGTCAACTTGTCGATACTTAAGAACGGGCGGGCCCGCGCGGTCAGGTTCAGTACCCTCACCCGGCTGTGCCAGGTCCTCGACTGCCAGCCCGGGGACCTGCTCACCTGGCGCGAGGAACCCGGGAGCTGACCGGCGCAAAGAAAATTCAGTCAGCAGCTTCAAACCCTTGACGACTCTGGTGAACAGGCCTGCCGCGACTGGCGCGGCGGCGCAGGGCGAGAACACGGCGGGCGCGGATCCCGTGCCGCTTCGCCACAGGCGAAAGCTGACTGGCCGGCCCGGGGATCCCGGGCCCATAAAGTTATCCACATGACCGATCTCATTCCCCGCGATGTCCTGTTTGGCAATCCGGAACGGACCCTGCCGCGACTATCTCCCGACGGGACCCGGCTGGCCTGGATCGCGCCCCACGAGGGCGTGCTGAACGTCTGGATCGCGCCGCTGCGGGCCACCTCGGACGAGGCCGTGGACTGGTCCGGGGCCCGGGTGGTCACCGATGACCGGGACCGTGGCATCCGCATGTTCTCCTGGGCGCACGACAGCCGGCATCTGCTGTACATCCAGGACAACGGCGGGGACGAGAACTGGCGGCTGCACGACGTCAACCTGGACACCATGCTCCACCGTGACCTGACCCCGTTCGAGGGCGTCCAGGCCCGGCTCATCGCCTCGAGCAAGAAGTTCCCGACCGAGATCCTGATCGGGCTCAATCGCGAGAACCCGCAGTTGCACGACGTCTTCCGGCTCGACCTGCTCACCGGCGAGATGACCCTGGAGGTCAAGAACCCGGGCTTCATCGGCTGGCTTGCGGACGAGGACATGGTCATCCGGGGCGGGTTCGCCCCCAAGCCGAACGGCGACCTCGACCTCATGGTACGGGACCGGATGCTGGACGACTGGCGCCTGTTGCTAACGGTTCCGGCCGACGACGTGACCGCCAGCAACGTCGTCTCGTTCAGCGCCGACGGCCGGTCGCTGCTGGCCATCACGCCGGTCGAGGCGAACACCTCCCGGCTGATCCGGGTCGACGTGGCCAGCGGCGACATCGAGGTGCTGGCCACCGATCCCGAGGCCGACGTGGACGGCGTGGTGCTGCACCCCGACACCCGGGAGCCGCAGATCGTCACCGTGATGAAGGACCGCACCGAGTACCGGGTGCTGGACAGTTCGGTCGAGGCCGACCTGGAGGCGATCCGGGCGCTCCACCCGGGCGACCCGTCGATCGGCGGCCGCGAGCACGCCGGCTCGCCCTGGCAGGTCGCGTTCAACAACGACACGGGCTCCATCACGTACTTCGTCTACGACCCCGCCGCGCACCGCGGAAGGTACCTGTTCAGCGCGCGGCCGGAACTGGACCGCTACGGGCTCGCGGCGATGGAGCCGTTCAGCTTCACCGCGCGGGACGGGCTGACCGTGCACGGATACATCACGTTCCCGCCCGGCGCCGCCCGCTCGGACCTGCCTGCCGTGCTCAACGTGCACGGCGGCCCGCAGGTCCGCGACGAGTGGGGCTTCGACCCGGAGGTTCAGTGGCTCGCCAACCGCGGCTACGCCTGCGCGCAGGTCAACTACCGCGGCTCTACCGGATACGGCAAGGCGTTCGTCACGGCCGGCGACCACGAGTGGGGCGCCAAGATGCACGACGACCTGATCGACGCGGTCGACTACATCGCCAGCCAGGGCTGGGTGGACCGGAAGCGGGTCGCCATCTACGGCGGCTCCTACGGCGGGTACGCCGCGCTGGTCGGGGCCGCCTTTACGCCGGACGCCTTCTGCTGCGCCGTCGACATCGTCGGCCCCTCCAACCTCAAGACGCTGCTGGAAACTATCCCGCCGTACTGGGCGCCGCTGATCGCCCAGCTCTACAAGCGGGTCGGCAACCCGGAGACCGAGGCGGACTTCCTCTGGTCTCGCTCGCCGCTGTCACGGGCGCACGACATCCGGATTCCGCTGCTCATCGCGCAGGGCGCCAACGACCCCCGGGTCAGGCAGGCCGAGTCGGAGCAGATCGTGGCCGCGCTGCGGGAAGCCGGGATCGACCACGAGTACATGCTGTTCCCCGACGAGGGCCACGGCTTCGCCAAGCCCGAGAACCGGCTGAAGTTCTACGCCGTGGCCGAGCGCTTCCTGGCCCGCTACCTGGACGGCCGCTTCGAGGACTAGCCCATATACGGCTCTAACCAGGACGAAGCATCGCAGCGGATGCCTGCCATCAGTCTTCGCGCCGGGCCTTACGGGCCAACCGAAAAACTCGATCGCGTCCTCCTCCTTGGACTTCATCGGGCAAACTTCGAGGTGATGAGCGAGATGGCTGCCGCCAGTCCCCCGTTCCATCACGGGTCGCAACAGCGGCCGATGAACGGCTCGTGGGCGCTGCGGACACACCTGGAGCTCGGTGCGTTGCGCGGTGCCGTGCCCTGCGCGCGTCTGCATGCCCGGCACGTGCTGTGGGAATGGGGCCTGTCCGATCTGGACGAGCCGGCCGAGCTTGTGGTCTCCGAACTCGTCACCAACGCCATACAGGCGTCGGTCGGGCTGAGCTACGAGATGCCCGGGTACGAGGAGGAGAGCCTCGGCCTGCCGTGCGTCTGGCTGTGGCTCGCGTCCGACGGGCGGCAGCTGGTCGTTGAGGTCGGCGACAGCAGCCCGCGGGCACCTGCCCTGGCCGAGATGGAGTACGACCTGGAGGGCGGCCGGGGCCTCCTGCTGGTGGAGACGGTCAGCCGGCGGTGGGGCTACTACTTCCCCACCGAAGAGGACGAGAGCCAGCGAAAGATCATCCGCAAGGTCGTCTGGGCGCTGGTCACGCGTCCCTAGTGGCGAGCATCACACGACGCGCCCGCCTACAGGCGAGGGCGGCTTTGCCGTAGGCCGCACGGCAAAGCCGCCCCTTATCCGGGGAAAGGCCGCCCCCGAAAAGCGGAAACTCAGATGCGGCGGAGCACGGAGACCACGCGCCCCAGGATTTTCGCCTCGTCGCCGAGGATGGGCTCGTAGACGGGATTGTGCGGCATCAGCCAGACGTGGCCGCCGCCCCTCTTGAAGGTCTTGACCGTCGCCTCGCTCTCCTCGCCATGGCCCTCGAACATGGCCGCGACGATGTCGCCGTTCTCTGCATCTTCCTGCGACCGGACCACCACCCAGTCACCGTCGGTGATGGCGGCGTTGATCATCGAATCGCCGCGGACCTGGAGCAGGAAGTGCTGTCCCTCGCCGACCAGCTGCTTCGGCAGCGGGAACGTGTCCTCGATCTGCTGCTTGGCGATGATCGGGCCACCGGCCGCGATCTGCCCGACCCAGGGCACGTACGCCGCCTCCTGGGAAGGGAAGTCGAAGACGGGCGGCAGTGGTTCGCGCTTTTCCTCTTCGCGCTCGCACGCGGGGCGCAGGACCGGCCCGAGGCCGGCCGTGGCCGGATCGGGCAGCACTTCCATGGTCCGCGGGCGGCCCGGGTCCCGGTGCAGGTAGCCCTTGCGCTGCAGCACCTTCAGATGATGGGCCACGGTCGAGGTGCTCTGCAGGCCCAGCGCCTCGCCGATCTCGCGGATCGACGGCGGATAGCCACGGCGCCCCACGACCTCACGAATGTACTGCAGCATCTCTTCCTGGCGCTTGCTCAGCGCACACTCAGGGCCGGCCCGCTCCGGGCCGATCCGGGCCGGGCCGATCCGGTCACGCTCGCCTGGAGTCCCCGCTGCCGCGCCGCCGCTGACCGTCATCCGCATCCCTCCGGTGGTCGTTCGCTGTATCGAATCTTAACAGTCTCAGGCCGCTCGGCTCAATACTTTGTTCGAATAGCTGTCCGCGGGCGGAGGGCGCGCGCGTGGGCCCGTTCGGCTAAATCAGCGACCTCAGCCGCCACCAGCGCGCCAAGTTCCCAGCAGGCCTCAAGATCGGCCTTGCCGGGCGGCCCGGTGACGCAGACCGGCGGCCGGACCGCGCGCCATTGCAGGCCGGTAGTGATCGATTCGACGGCGCGCACCGCTCCGCCGGTGTCCAGGCCGCCGTGCACGTACAGGCCGTAGGGGCGCCGGCGGGTCGCCTCCAGGCACGGGTAGTAGATCCCGTCGAAGAAGTGCTTGAGCGCCCCCGACATGTAACCAATATTGGCGGGCGTGCCGAGCAAGAAACCGTCAGCCGGGAGCACGTCAACCGCCGCCGCCGTCAGGGCAGGCCTTATGACCACCTCGACGCCCTCGATCTCGTCGGTCCGCGCGCCGCGGACCACGGCCTCGAACATCTCCTGCAGGGCGGGGCTGGGCGTGTGGTGGACAAGCAGCAGAGTCGGCATCAGCGCCGAGCCTAGCGGGGGAATAAGGCCGAGCCTAGCGGGGGAATTAGACGGTGTCCGCCGTCGAGTGTTCACCGCCCGTTCGGTGGCTACGGTTTGCCATCCCCCCGGCCCGGGATGTCAGGATGAGGTATGCCGTGGATCGAGCTCGAAGGTGCCGTCAACGTCCGTGACCTGGGTGCCCTGCCCACCTCCGATGGGGGCAAGACCGTCGGCGGGCGGCTGCTGCGCAGCGACAACCTGCAAGAACTGTCGCCTGCTGACGTCGCCAGGCTGGTGCGGGACTTCGGGCTGACCACCGTCATCGACCTGCGCAGCACCGCGGAGCTGACGGCCGAAGGGCCGGCGCCGCTCCACGCCGTGGGCAGCGTCCGGCACGTTCACCTTCCTGTCCTGCCCGAACAGGGGCACGCCACCAACGTGGTCGCGGACGTCCTGCTGACCCGCGCGGACCAGGACCGGTCCCGCTATTCCGGCGATCCGCGGGCCGGGCACTATCTGGGCTATCTGGAGGACCGCCCCGGCCAGGTGGTCGACGCGCTGCGCACCATCGCCCGTTCCGAGGGCACGGCCCTGGTGCACTGCGCGGCGGGCAAGGACCGCACCGGGGTGGTCGTCGCGCTCGCGCTCTGCGCCGCCGGGGTCCGCGCGGACGCCGTCATCGCCGACTACGCCGCCACCGCCGAACGGACCGAGGCGATCCTGCAGCGGCTGCGGAGGTCGCCGACGTACGCGATCGAACGTCGTCCGCCAGCCGGCGGATTCACACCGGGCGCGGCCGGAGACGATGACCGCGTTCCTGGAACAGCTGGACGCACGTTACGGCGGCGTCGTTCCGTGGCTGGATGACCACGGGTTTTCCGGCAGCGACCTGGGCCTGCTGCGCGCGAGGCTCCGCAACCCCTGAGCGCTGGCGGCCCGGGGGTGCGGTCGGGCCCGCGGCGGCCCACTCAGGGCAGGAGGGCCAGCTTCCCGGTGACCTGCCGTTTGGCCAGCGCGTTCAGCGCCCCGGCGGTGCGCTCGAGCGGATAGGTCTGGGGCGCGACCGGGTGCAGGGCTCCGGCCGCCACCCGGCCGAGCACATCGGTGAACGGGAGCGAGGGCTTGAGCTGGTACATTCCGCCGACGATGAGGCCGTCCACGAAGCTGACGCCCGCGGCGTGGACCTTGACGAGGACCTCGCCGGGGCCTGGTTTGGGATCGGGAACCACCTCCAGCCCCGGATGTTCCGGCGGGCCGAACTCCCGGCAGACGATGCGGCGCATCCCGGCTCCCCTCGGATCACACTCTCGTGGGCCACGGTAGGCCCGGGATCGCTGGGGACGTAAGGGGTGGTTTCCGGCTTCCTGGGAAAGGCGGACGGGCAGACACGCGGGCAGGCAGGCCAGCGGACATATGCCGCCGACCTGCCTGCCTTTATTGATGTCCTAGGCGGCTCCACTTGCCGCCCGTGGTGTTCCGCTGCTGATCAGCAGCCGTCGTAGGCCGACCAGTTGGACTGGCCGCCCGCGGCGATCGCGTTGTTGAACACCTGGTTCTGCTGCGCCACGCTGGCGCTGCCGAACGACGAGGGGGAACCCCCGTAAGCAGCCCAGGTCGATGCGCTGAACTGGTAGAGGCCGTAGTGGCCGCTGGCGTTCATGACCTGACTGTTGCCGCCCGATTCACGGGCGATCACGCACGACTGGAAGGAGCCGCTACCGGAATAGGTGGCCGCGGAAACGGCCTTCGGGGCAGTCTGCACGGGCGCGGTCTGGACCGGCGCAGCCTGTGTCGGCACGTAAGACCGCACTGGCGCAGTCTGTACGGGCACACTCTGTACGGGCGCCACGCTGGCTTGCACCGGGGCGGGGACGTGGGCCGCGGGGGGCCCGAGAAGCGCAGGCGCATGGGGGATCTGCGCTGGCTTGAGCGGGACGTTCAGAACCTGCCCGATCTCGATTTCGTTCGCCCAGTGGATCTGGTGATGGTTGGCCCAGTAGAGGACCGGCCACGCGTTCGGGCTGTGGTAGAAGCGCTGGGAGATCGCAGCCAGCGAGTCACCCGAGCGGACGGTGTACCGGGCCGGCAGGGCGGACTTTGCCACGTGCGCCTCGTGCGCCACGTGCGCCTCGTGCGCCGCGGCGTTCCGCGCCACGGACATTAGGCGGGCGGACGAGGAGTCCGTGTGGTCGGCGGCCGCAGCGTGATGCGCGGTAGCCGAGACGGTGGCTGCACCCGCGGGTGCTGCCTGCGCCGACAAGCAAAGCGCCGCGGCGGCCAAGCCGAACAGCGTAGGCGCGGCGGCGATTGGCAGCCGGTGCGGACGTCGATTGTTTGCGGGTTTTCCTGGGCGGCCCAAAAGGCTCCTTCCCGTGTTGGGCGCGCTCACGGCGAGAACTGGACGCGGTGCTTTTTGATGTCACCTGGATGCGAACAGCCTTGGGAGCGCCTGACAGGCCGTGAGCATAAACGGGTGGATACAAGTCCGTCAAAGGTGGGTAAAGAAATCCGTATTGCCCGGCTTTGAGGCCCGTCGGTGGGGAGGCTGAAGCAGACGGCGGCGCTCAGACGTGAGACGCGGGGGGGCCGCCCGGTCGGCCGCCGTCCGTGGGTTTAACTGGGAATCCCACCGCTGACCTGCGCGCTTGGCCGTTATCGGCCGACCGTAACCGGCCGCTCCCGGGACGCCCGGAAGGGCGCAGCCCGGCCTCTTGCAGAATGCGTTTCTGTGGCCTTTTTGTGTGGTCATGATAGTGATCAAGGTCACACTCCGACGTGGTCCGCGGCGGCGCCCTGCACGCCGCCGGTTTCCCCTTGTTGCCCGGCGGAGCGGAGCCCCGAAACTGCTCTCGGCTCGTCTGCCCAAACCGGCCCTCGAATTCACCCTAGGGGCCGGCCCAGATCGGGTAATCGGTTGTAGCCGGAGACACCCCCCCTTGACAATGGGTGCGGGGGGCCGCCGGTAGCCAGCCCGTGACCCAGCGCGAACTGGCTGAGGAGATCGGGTTGGGCGATGAAGAGCCGGGCGAAGGAGACGGCGCCGGCGATTCCGGCCGCGACGATCGCGTTGCCGCTTTCCGGCCGAAGCCGTGGCTGGGAATCGGGGGCCGTCGAATAGCTGGCGGCGCCGGGCAATCCCCCGCGCGCCTGCCGCGGCTCGACCTGGCGGTCCGGGACGCAGGGCTGGCCACAGGGCCGGGTTGGCGTCCCGGCGCCGGGCACGTACCCGGCGCCGGGACGTTCGTCAGATGAGACTCCGTCAGATGGAGACTCCGTCAGATGGAGACTCCGTCAGATGGAGACCAGGTCGCAGACGAAGATGAGAGTCTCGCCCGGCGCAATCACGTTCCCGGCGCCCCGGTTCCCGTAGGCCAGATCCGGGGGGATGATCAGCTGGCGGCGACCGCCGACCCTCATCCCTTGCACGCCCTGGTCCCAGCCGGCGATGACGCGACCGGCACCGAGCTGGAACTCCAGCGGATCGCCGCGATCCCAGCTGGCGTCGAATTCCTCCCCCGTCGAGTAGGCGACCCCGACGTAGTGGACCTGGACCGTGTCTCCCGCCTTCGCGGTCCCACCGTTGCCTTCCCAGATGTCGGTGACCTGCAGCTCGGCCGGCGGCTCGCCGCCGGGGAAGTCGACCTCGGGCTTGCCGATGCTCATAATCGCCTCTCTCGGTTGCTGGCGTAGCTAGATCTATCGAGGACCCGTCGAGGGTAGCCGTGAACGACGAGGAGAGGCAGGCTCAGGGCGGCATCCGGCACGGCATGGCGAGAGCCGTCCAAGGGCGCCCGCATCACGGCGGCCCATCCGGCTGGCGCACTGCGGCCAACCGGGCAGGCTAATCGCGGCCCGTCCAGCCTACGGTCCTCGCGGCCGTCCAGGGCCACCGCAGGCCGTCCAGGGCCACCGCAGGCCGTCCAGGGCCACCGCAGGCCGTCCAGGGCCACTGCGGGGCCGTCCATAGGGGACCGTATGGCCATACAGAAGGACCGTGTGGCCGTACAGAGGGACCGTGTGGCCGTACAGAGGGACCGTGTGGCCGTTCAGAGGGACCGTGTGGCCGTTCAGAGGGACCGTGTGGCCGTACAGAGGGGACCCCGTGTGGGCGCCCCCGTCCATAGGGGACGCCGTGTGGGCCCCCCGTCCATAGGGGACCATATGGACGGGGGGCCCACACGGGACCGTGTGGCCGGTTAGGCCTGCGGCTGGGAGATATTGACCAGCCAGGGGACGCCGAACCTGTCCGTAAGCATTCCGAACTCGTCGCCCCAGACCTGCTTCTGCAACGGCATCGTCACGGCCCCGCCGCCGGAAAGCTTCTCCCAGTAGCCGCGCAGGGCCTCGTCGTCACCGCTGAGGCTCAGCGAGAACCCGGCCATGGGGTGGTATTGCATGTCGCTGGTGACGTCGGCGGCCATGATCGTGTAGCCGGCGTCCGTCTCGAGCACCCCGTGCATGATCCGATTGGCGTCGGGCGAGTCCTTGGCCCCGAAATCGCCGAACGTATTGAGGTTGAGGGTCCCCCCGAACACGCTCTGGTAGAACTCCAGCGCTTGGCGCGTGGTGCCGTTGAAGTTGAGGTATGGATTCAGCTGAGACGCCATCGTCTTCTCCCGTCAGCCTGTCCGGGTGGCTCGGCCCGCACCCGGTCCCAGGTGTACGCAGAGTGATCGTAACAGGCGGGTCCGACGGTCTCCCTGGCCTCGGGCCGGGCCGACAATCCCGCCGGATCCGGGAGACCAGATCGGCTGTTAAGCGACGCTCGGCGCGGGTAACGTCAGCTCGCGGCCTGATCAGGCCATTAGCCGCCTCGACAGGAGCTGGCGCGGCGCGCGACCGGCTGGGCCGGTGTCGCTGTTGCCGCGTCCGGTGCCCTGTCCGGCGTCCTGACGGGGGGAAAGCGCGCGGCAACGGCTAGTTCCCGGGCACCGCGCCACTCGACGGCTGACGGTTCGTTTCGGGAACTTACATGGGGTTCGGGCGGCCCGCCCAGGGCGAGGCTAATCGCGCTGCTAGGAGTGACTACGACCGCCGGTCACTGTCCCGCAATCCGCTCGACGACCCGGGCAAGGACCCGCGATTACCATCGCCACGCACAGCGAGGACGTCCACCGCATTGGTACTGGCGAGCAGCGTCAGGCGCGAGCCGCGGGGGAGTTGAGCCTCTGCACCTACGAGGTGATTCTTGCGGCTGTTCTCACCGCGCTGGTGCTCCCGCCGTGCCGATAGCGGCCCGCGCCGCGAGGCAAGAGCGTTAGGAAGTCGTATTACCCGACGTGAGAGCACCAAGCGTCCTTGTTCGTCCGGCGGATTGGGCGTAACGTCCCGACTAGGAGGGGTATCCGTCCATCCCGCGTTATGGACGAATCGATATCTGTCTCGCCTGCCCTGGACCTCGGCAGCGCCTTACGCGCAGCCAGGCCGAGGTGGCATATGGCGGCATCTGACCTTTTCCGTACCCGTTCATCAGCGACGCACACCGTTGTGAGACGCGACGTCGTCGGGCAACACCGAAGTAACGGTGCTGCCCCGCAGTCTGCCGCCCCGGGTACATCAAGCAGGGCTGGCCTGATCTCGGCGGTTGCGATGTCTGACACCGGAAATGAGTGCTGTCGAGGCCGTCGCCGCGCCGGTTCCGCTTGCGCGCAACGACGGGCTGCATGTGGTTTTCGGCGCGGGGCAGCTGACTGGATCGCCTCCGCCCTGCACGGCCAGGTCGTCATGGTGCCCGAAGCCGGGCACTACCCGCAGTCACAACAGCCCGGCATCACCACCGGTGCCATCCAGCGCTTCCTGGAGTCGGTGCCCAGCCGTGCCAAGAGCCGGTCTCAGCAAAACCCAGGCCGCCGGGGAGAACCGCCAGGCGGCCGAAATAGGCGTGCCGCGCGCTGCAGCGCCGCCGTGCCGGTGCGGCGCCGAGACGACGGGCAGCGCCGCCGTCGGTGTCGCGGCCCGCCCGGACGGCACCGTGACCGGCGTGCCGCGCCGCTGGCTTCGCCTGGAAGGCGCGGTACTGCTGGCCGGCTCGCTCATCGCCTACTCGGCCACCGGCCAGCCCTGGTGGCTCGTCCCGCTTGCCCTGCTCGTCCCCGACGTGCTCATGGCTGGCTACCTTCGCGGCAGCCATCTAGCTAGGGGCGCAGCTGTACGACCTCGCCCACAGCACGGCGCTGCCGGCCGCCATGATCGGGCTCGGCTGGTGGCAGGGCCAGCACCTTGTCCTTGCCCTCGGTCTGATCTGGCTCGCTCACGTCGGCGTTGACCGCCTCCTCGGCTACGGCCTGAAGTACGACGATCATTTCCAGCACACCCATCTCGGTCATCTTGGGTCGCCTCGTGAGCGCTAACAACAAGTGGATCTGCTGGCTCAGAGCAGGCATCCGGGGGCGGCCGCTGACGGCTGCCACCGGCCCCGGACCAACGAAGGGATGGCTCGCATTAACACCACGAACGGCACCAAGGTGCTGGTACGCAGCCGGAAGGGCCGCATGGTGGCCGGGATCTGCGCCGGAGTCTCCGGCTATTTCGGCTGGGATGTGACCCTGGTCCGAGTGATCGTGGCGGTTGTCTGCGTCATCACCGGCGGCACGGGAGTCCTGGCTTACCTGGTGGCGTGGGCCGTCATCCCGGTGGAGGGCGAGAAGGCCTCGATCGCCGAGGACCTGATCGGCAAGACCCGCCAGGGCTCGCCGGGCTGAGGGCACGATGACCCGCTTCCGGCCCTTCTTCAACCGGGCCACCGGCGAGTGGATCGAGTTCACCGCGGTGGCTGAGGACAGCGACGGGCAGCTGGTCCGGTTCAGCTGGCGTAGCGTGCCCGGCGGGGTGATCACCGAGCACGTCCATCCCCGCCAGGAAGAGCGGTTCATCATCACTGCCGGCCAGGCCCGGTTCACCCTCGACGGTGAGGAACTCCTGGCCGGGGCGGGCGAGACGGTGGTCGTGCCCGCCGGGGTGCGCCATTCCGAGGCAAACCCCGGGCTCGCCGAGATTCAGGCCGTGGTGGAGCTGCGGCCAGCGCTGCGGAGCAAGGAGTTCCATGAGGCCGTCGCGGGCCTGGCCGCTGACGGCAGGACCACGCCCAGGGGCGCGCCGCGTAACCCGCTCCAGCTCGGCGCGACCTTCTGGCATTTCCGCCAGGAAAGCCGGGTCACCTCGCCACCCATCGGCCTGCAGAACCTCATGCTCCCGCCGCTGTGGGCGGCGGCGAAGGCCTTCGGCGTGCGCCCTTACTACACCCGGTGGGACAGCCGGATCCGGGAGGCTGACCGGTCATAGCGTTCAAACCGGCAGGAGTTAGCTCCGGCCGAGTGACGAGCCCTTGACCGCTGGATCCTGCTCAGCGGCGAGGGAAGCTGTGACACGTCAGTGGAGGAAACTGAGATGAAACGTGATCGATCCGATCCGCCGTGTGTCGGCGGTGAGCGGGGCCAGGTGCAGATCCGCGCCGACCACGTGGCGTCCACCTGGCGCCCGACCGCCGTGTGGCTGCTCGCCTCCCAGACCTGGACCGGACCCCGGCCCATCAATGCCTATGTCATCGAGCACCGCGACGGCCTGGTGCTGTTCGACACCGGGCAGGACCGGGCCTCGGTGACCGGTTCCGTTACTTCCCTGGCGGTCTGACCGGGATGCTGCGACCGGCTGGCCCGGTTCGACATCGGCGCGCAGCGGACGCTGACCGCGGGGTCTAGGCGGGTGCGGCTACGCCGAAGCACAGATAACCCCGTTCCGTGCACGCCATCGGGCCGAAGGATAAGACTGCAAACGCAAAGATCGGTTACGCGCGCCGCCATGTCGGCCCCACCGCCACCGTCTGTGACGGCATCGCGGGAAGTCGTCGGTTCCACTGCGGCCGCCACGGCGAGCATCCCGGCGCCAGCATGAACGTAGCGGGGATGGCCATTGGCCCCACAAGCCAACGGCGCTCGCCGTGAGTGACGTCCGGCGCTCACAGTGGGCGACGCGTAACAATCGGCTAGGTGACGACAGATATCGCCGTCGTGTCGGACTGTCGCGGGGTCATATCTCGGGTTATGGTCCATGCGTAGTCGCAAATTTTGCGTTCTTGCGCAATGGAGCGTGGTCCTGATGAAGCCGAGCCGGCTTGGTGCTATTGCCCTGTCCGCCGCCCTGCTGACGACGGGGCTGAGCGCGGGGGCGCCCGCACTGGCCGGCCAGGCGTGCGGCGCGTCCGGCGGGGTCACCACCCTGAATGGCTCGCTGCCCGACCACGCGACCTACCTGATCCAGTGTCCTTCCGGGCCGTGGAACGGGACGCTCTTCCTTTACAGCCACGGATATGTAGTGCCCGGGACGGCGAACCCGGCCCAGGATGCCGGCGATCCAGTCACCGGCGGCTGGCTGCTCAGCCACGGCTACGCGCTGGCCGGCTCCGCCTACGCGACGACCGGCTGGGCGATCCAGCAGGCGCTCCCCGATCAGATCAGCACGCTGAACGTGTTCGACCAGAGGTACCGTACGCCCACCCACACCATCGCCTGGGGGCATTCGCTGGGCGGCATCATCACCGCTGGCCTGATTCAGCGGTACCCGGGCCGTTTCAGTGCCGCGCTGCCGATGTGCGGAGTGCTCTCGGGTGGCGTAGCCACCTGGAATACCGCTCTGGATGGAGCGTTCGGGTTCCAGCAACTGATCGATCCATCGGTCCAGGTCGTCAACATCACGAGCCCGAGCACGAACCTGGGCGGCGCCGAGGCGGCCGCGGGCGCCGCGCAGAAGTCCCCGCAGGGCCGCGCCCGGCTGGCCCTGACCGCCGCGCTCAGTGACACGCCGGGCTGGTTCACCCCGCTCTCCCCCGAGCCCGCCCGCAGCGACGTCACCAGCCAGGAAGCCAACCAGTACCAGTGGGACACCCAGGTCGACTTCCCGTTCATCTTCGCGTTCCGCGCCGAACTCGAAGCCAGGGCCGGCGGGAACCCATCCTGGAACACCGGCGTGAACTACTTTGCGCAGCTGGCCAAGTCGGCCGACCTCAGCGAGGTGGTCGCGCTCTATCACGCCGCCGGGCTGAGCCTGACCCGCGACCTGCAGACCCTCAACCACGCCTCGCGGATCAGCGCCAAGCCGTCCGCGGTGAGCTACCTGGCGCAGAACATCGCCTTCGACGGCCAGCTTCCGGTGCCGGTGCTCACCATGCACACCACCGGCGACGGCCTGGTGGTACCAGAAAACGAGCAGGCCTACCAGCAGGTGGTCGACCGCGCCGGTGACGGCCGCCTGCTGCGGCAGATCTTCGTGCACCGCGCCGGGCACTGCGCGTTCACCCCGGCCGAGACGATCACCGCCGCCCAGCCCCTGCTGAACCGGCTCGACACGGGGCGCTGGGACGGCGATGCCCTCAGCCCCGGTGCCCTTAACGAGCAGGCCACGGCGCTCGGGCCGGCGTACAACATCTTCGGCAGCGGGACTGCCGTCTCGGCCACCGCGCCGGCGTTCCTGCGGTATCAGCCCACTCCGTACCTGCGGCCGTTTGACCTTCCGGCGCGGTGATAAGCCGCGCAGTGGTCCGTGTGGAGGCCTGACGGGGCGGCCGGCTGCAGGCCCCGTCCGGCCGGTGTTAGCCTGCGGCTCATGTCCCAATCGCCATGGCCGTTGCGCCCCTACCAGGAGTGGCAGGCGACGTGCGACACACTGCACGCGCACACTCAGGTTCTCGGCAAGCTAGCGGTGAAGCTCGCGCCACCGGAGCCGCAACTGCAGCACGCGGCGCTCCGCCTGACGGCACGCGGGTGGGAAACGCTGCCGTTGCCCAGTCCCGACGGCTCCGGCTCGCTCGTGGCCGCGCTTGACCTGCGGTCGCACGAGGCGGTGGCTGAGCACAGTAATGGCCAGGCCGAACGGATACCGCTGACCCCGCACCGTGCGGTGGGAGCGGTCACCCGCGACATTCTGACCGCGCTGCGCCGCATGGGCGGCTACGTGGAGATCGACCCCACCCCGCAAGAGGTTGCGTGGACCGTTCCGCTGGACCAGGACGATGAGCACGCCCACTATGACCCTGGCCAGGTGGACGAATACTTCGCCGCAGCGACACAGGCCGCGCTGATCCTGGCCGCCTACCGAGCGCCCTTCCGCGGCCGCTCGACACCGGTCAACGCGTGGTGGGGCTCGTTCGACCTGGCGGTCAGCCTGTTCTCCGGGCTTCCGGCCCGGCCTCCCTCGGACGACTTCATCATGCGCAACGCCATGGACGCCCAGGAGGTGGCCGTCGGCTGGTGGCCGGGTGACGCGCGGCACGGCCAGGCCGCGTTCTACGCCTACGCGCATCCCGCCGCCGAAGGCTTCGACCGGGCGGCCCTCGGCCCCGACGGCGCCCACTGGGACAGCGCCCTGGGTGAGTACGTCCTGGAGTGGGACGACCTCCGCTCGGCGCCGGACCCGCGCGCCGCGGGTCTGGAGTTCGCGCGGTCGGCGTTCCGCCACGCGTGCTATGTCTGCGGATGGGACATGTCTCTCGCCGACAGCGCCGACGGTGACCCGCCGCCCGTGAAGTGAGCCCAGCGAAGCGAGCCCAGCGAAGCGAGCCCACTGCGACGATCTCATCGGCGAACTACCTCAGCACGCACAGCGCCACCACGACCGGTCCGTCCTCGAACACCCCGGCCGCATCCGGCAGCGGTCCTGATCATTCACGGGGACCGGGACAGCCAGGATGCTCTCGCCTTCTTCCAGGTGGCCGGACGGCAGGGCAGAGCTGACCGGCGGCAAAGGCGTCCCCGGCGCGGCGCAGCAGCAGGACCCTCCCGCCGCGCCGCAGGAACCGGCCATGCCCGGATCGGATTCGCTTTCACGCCCCGCAGGTGGGAGGGCGAGCCGGAAACCCCCCACAGGCGGGTACCCCGCGCCGCAAGCACATGGCATGTTAGGTAGGACACTCGCCGGGGTAGCGTTCGGTGATGGCTACTGGCAACGCCGCTCGCGATCCGCTGACGCCGCCCGGCGCGGAACGCCCCCGGCGTTACCGCCCGAAACTGCGTTATGAGCTGATCGGCTGCGGGCTGCACGGGCACGAGCTGCTCGGCACCGACGCAGCCGTTGTGCGCCCGCGGGACGACCTGTTTGTCCGGGAAGCGAACGGGCTGCGCTGGTACCGGTGCATGCGCTGCGACTCGTGGATCGCGCTGAGCCCGCCCGCCCAGCCAGCGGTGAAGTACCCGCCGGAACGGGAGGATGTCGCCCTGCCGCTGCGCGGCCGCCCGCTGCGCAGCCGTTACGCCCTGCGGCTCATCGCCGTAGATCGGATCATCCACTTCCTGGTGCTGTCCGCGCTGGCCGCGGCGATCTTCCTGTTCGCGGACAACAAGGGCGCGCTGAACAGCGAGTTCACCCAGATCCTCAAGGACATGCAGGGCGGGGTCGGAGGCCCGGTCAACAACACCAGCCACGGGCTGCTGCACGACTTGCAGCGGCTGTTCGCTGTGAGCACGACCAACCTCTACCTGCTCGGTACCGCAGTTGCCGCCTACGCCGTGCTGGAGGGCGTCGAGGCGATTGGGCTGTGGCTTGGCAAGCGGTGGGCCGAGTATCTGACCTTCATCGCGACGATCGTCTTCGTGCCGTACGAGATCTACGAGCTGACCAAGAGCATCTCGGCGCTGAAGATCGTGACGCTGGTCATCAACCTGGCCATCGTCATCTACCTGGTGTACGCGAAACGGCTGTTCGGCGTGCGCGGCGGGGGCAAAGTCGAACGGGCCGAGCTGGAGCGGGACACCGGCTGGCGGGCTATCGAGCGGGCGACGCCGCAGCCCCGGCAAACCCCGGCCGCCAACCCAGCAGCGCAGCCGGCCACCAACCCAGCAGCGCAGCCGGCCACCAACCCAGCAGCGCAGCCGGCCACCAACCCAGCAGCGCAGCCGGCCACCAACCCAGCAGCGCAGCCGGCCACCAACCCAGCAGCGCAGCCGGCCACCAACCCAGCAGCGCAGCCGGCCACCAACCCAGCGGCGCAGCCGGCCCCAGGCGATCGAGCACGGTCAGGCCGGGCGGATACAGCTCCGGATGCCGGTGGTCATAGCTCCACCCCGACGTCCCGATCCTGATGACCACTGTCTGGTCTCCCCCCAGGGTCAGGGGTGGGTCGGCTGGCCGGGGGCAGCGGCGCGTGTTTCGGCGATGTGCATCTCGATCACGGAGCGGAAGTCCGGGTCCGGGGTGAGGCCCAGCCGGGCCGCCCGGTCGGTGCGGAGCCGGGCGGGCCAGCCGCTCACGATGCGTGCCACGGCCGGATCGGGGACCCAGTCGATCAGCGCGGCCGCTTCGGGCCCGGCGAACTGCCCGAGCGCTTCGAGCATGTCCGCGACGGTCACGGTGAGCGCGGGCAGGTTGACCGCGCTCCGGCCGCCCCAGGTGTCGTCGTCGGACGCGGCGGCACGGCGCAGCCCCTGGATGGTCCGGGCGGGTGAGGCGAGCGCCACCGCGGTCTGCGGTCCGACCGGGCAGACCGCGCGCTGGCCCGCCAGCGGTTCCCGGATGATGCTGGACAGGAAGCCGGAGGCGGCGGCGTTAGGCCGGCCGGGGCGCACGCAAACGGTCATCAGGCGCACGGTCCGCCCGCGCAGGAACCCCTTGCGCGTGTAGTCAGCCATGAGTTGCTCACCGATGACCTTCTGCACCCCGTAGCTGGTCTGCGGGTTGGGCAGCGTCTGATCGTCCACGATCGCCGGCAGCGGATGGTCGCGGGAGTCACCGAACGCGGCCAGGGAACTGGCGAATACCACGACCGGGCTGGTCCGGAGCGAGCGGCAGGCGGCGAGCAGCGCCTCGGTGGCGCGCAGGTTGGCCTGGATGCCGAGGTCGAAGTCGGCTTCGCATTCCGCGCTGACCGCCGCGGCGAGATGGAAGATCACGTCGGCGGCGGGGAGGGGCGCCGGGGCTCCCCGGTCCGGGGCGAGCAGGCTGCCGAGATCCCCTTCGATTCCGCTGACCCGTGCGTCCGCGGCCAGATCGGGCGGGACCGGCACGCGGTCCACCAGCGTCAGCCGGTCCAGCGGGCGGGCCTTGCCGCCCCCCACCTTCAGCGCGCCCGTGGTCAGCAGGTCGCGGGCCAGGCGTGAGCCGAGAAAGCCGGCTCCCCCGGTGATCAGCACGTTCGCCATGGTGTCTCGATCCCCCGGGCCGGCGGTAAGGCGTGGATTATAGTGATCCTACGTGTCGCAAACTGAGGGAAAGGCCAGGTTCCTGCGGTCAAGCCTGCCGGCCGCATCCGAAGTGCTCGCCGGGCTACCGGACCCGCTCCCGGAGGACGAAACCCTCCGGGAGTCGATCCGCGCGATGCGGGCCGAGGACGGCCTCCTGCTGGGCGTACTCGACGACGACCCGACCGGCTCCCAGGCGGTGCACGACGTCCAGGTCGTGACCGTGCTGGCGGAGGATGCTTACGCGGCCGCGTTCGGCGGGCCGTCCGGCACATGCTTCGTGCTGACCAACACCCGCAGCCTCGACGAGCCGGCCGCCGTCGAGATGAACGTCCGCGCCGCGCGAGGGCTGATTGCTACCGCCGAACGGACGTCGGCGCGAGTCCAGCTGATCAGCCGGAGTGACTCCACACTGCGGGGTCACGTGATGGCCGAGGTAGCGGCGCTCCAGTCCGTCCGGCGTTCGGTCGCTGGCCAGGGCTTCGACGGCGTGCTGCTGATCCCAGCATTCCTGGAGGCCGGGCGGGTGACCGCCGCCGGCATTCACTGGGCCCGGCTGGGCGGGCAGCTGATCCCGGTCGGCGAGACCGAATTCGCCCGCGACGCCGCATTCGGCTACCAGGCCTCGGACCTGCGGGATTTCGTCGCGGAGAAGAGCCACGGCGCGGTAAGGCCGGAGGACGTGGGCAGCATCAGCCTGACCGACATCAGGACCGGCGGCCCGGCCCGGGTCCGCGAACTGCTGGCCCGGGTCCGGGACGGGACGTGGGTCGTCGTCAACGCCACCGAATACTCCGACCTGGACACGGTGGCGCACGGGGTGCTGGCGGCCGAGCGCGCGGGACGCTCATTCCTGTTCCGGACCGGGCCGTCGTTCGTGCGGGCCCTGCTCGGCATGGGCCCGAAGGCCCCGCTGCGCGGTGAGCAGATCTGGTCGCCCGGATCGGCCCCCGGATCGTCCCCCAGGTCGTCCACGGGAGCATCCCCCGGATCGGCCTCGGGCGGGCGGCCAGGCGGCCACGGGATCGTCGTGGTCGGGTCGCACGTGGGCCAGACGAGCCGTCAGGTCGCCGCGCTGCACGCACGCGGCGGGGTAACCCGCGTGGAGCTGGACGTTCCGGCCCTGGTGCGCGGCGATGACGTGATCGGCCCGGCGGCCCGGCAGGTCGCCGGGGCCCTGGCGCGGTCCGACGTCCTGCTCTACACCAGCCGCGCGGTCGTTCCGGGCCGCGACCCGGCCGGCGGCCTGGCCATCGCCCGCACCGTGTCGGCGGCGCTGTCCCGGGTCGTCCGCGAGACTCTGGCCGCCTCGCCCGCCTGGATCGTGGCCAAGGGCGGGATCACCTCGCACGACGTGGCGGTGCAGGGCCTGGGCATCCGGCGAGCGGAGGTGGCCGGCCAGCTTTTTCCGGGGTGATCTCGGTGTTCCGCCCGCTCGACGCGGCCCCCGGAGCGATAGGCCGCCCGTACGTCGTCTTCGCCGGCAACGTCGGTGACGAGGAAACCCTGGGCCAGGTGGTGGCGATCCTGAACGGCGAGGAGGACGGCTGATGCCGGCGCGCGTGGGCGGATTGCGGCCCCTCGGCCGGGCGGGGGGCCGCTGATGCGAGTCGGCTGGGTGGGGCTGGGCGCGATGGGCGCGCCGATGGCGGCGTGCCTGGCCCGCGCGGGTCATGAGGTCACCGGTTACGACCTCGCCCCGGAGCGGGCGACCGCGCTGGCCGGGGCCGGGAGCCGCGCTGCGGACAGCATCGCCGCCGCGGTGGAGACCGCGGACGTCATCGCGATCATGGTCGCGACGCCGGACCAGCTGGAGCAGGCTCTGTTCGGGGCGGAGGGGGTCTTCGCGGCGGAGGGTCTCCCGGGGACCACGGTGATGATCATGGCCACGGTCGGGCCGGAAGCCGTGGCCTCCGCCGCCACCCGCCTGGGTGACCGTGGCGTCGCCGTGGTGGACGCGCCCGTGTCCGGCGGCGTCGCGCGCGCCACGGCCGGGGACCTGCTGATCATGGTGTCCGGCGCGGCCCGCGCGGTCGGTCAAGTACGGCCCTTGCTCGACGCGCTGGCGCGCAACGCGCCGCTGGTCGGCCCCTCCCCCGGTGACGGCCAGCGGATGAAGCTGGTCAACCAGCTGCTGTGCGGCGTGCACATCGCGGCGGCCGCGGAGGCCCTGGCGTTCGCCGAATCGCTCGGCCTGGAGGCGGAACGATGCTGGCAGGTGCTGCGCGACGGCGCCGCGGCATCGTTCATGTTCGACGACCGCGGGGCCCGGATGGTCACTGGCGACTTCGGCGAGGTGCGCAGCGCGATGGACATCTTCGTCAAGGACATGGACCTCGTCGGCGCGGCCGCCGAAGCGGCCGGGGCCCTGGTCCCGCTGGCCACGGCCGCGCGCCAGCTCTACGCTCGCGGCCACGACCGGGGCCTGGGGCGCCTCGACGACTCCGCCCTGATCGAAGTCCTCCGCCAGCGGGAATGAGACCGGCGGCGCGGTGGCGGCCCCTACACCGCGTGACCGCGATGGCGGCGCTGGCCGACCGGGCCCGGGTCATCGCCGTACTCTGACCCGTCAGAAGCCGGCGAGCCCGTCATGAGCCGGCGAGGCGATCGGATGATGCGGGACGTTCTGGCTACATTCGTCTTCATGTTCGAGATGGCGAGTGCCCTGGACGGGCTGAATGAAAAACAGCGCCAAGCCGCTACGCATGACGGCGGACCGCTGCTGATCCTGGCCGGGGCTGGCACCGGGAAGACGCGCACACTGGTCGCCCGCGCGGCCCGGCTGTGCGAGCAGGGGACGCAGCCCGGCCGGATCCTGCTGCTGACCTTTACCCGCCGCGCGGCCGAGGACATGCTGTCGCGGGCCGTTCCCGGCGCCCGGCCGGCCGGCGGCCGGATCACCGGCGGCACCTTCCACGCCATCGCCCACCGGATCATCCGCCAGCACGCGGAGTCCTTCTCGCTGCCACCGGAGTTCACGGTCATCGACCCGGCCGACATGACGGATCTGCTCGACGCCCGGCGCGAGGAGCACGGCCTCGTGGGCACGCAGCGCCGCATGCCGCGCGCCGCGGTCTGCGCGGACATCTACAACCGCTGCGTGAACACCCAGACGACGGTGGCTGAGGTGGTGCGCGGCGGCTTTCCCTGGTGTGAGGACTGCACGTCCCAGCTCTCCGGGCTGTTCCGCAGTTATGTCGCGCACAAGCGGAGCCATGGCCTGGTCGATTTCGACGACCTGCTGCTGCTGTGGCGGGCCGCGCTGGCCGATCCCGCCGCCGGGCCCGTCCTGCGCGGCATGTTCGATGCGGTCCTGGTGGATGAGTATCAGGACGTCAACGCGCTGCAGGCCGATATCGTGCGGCTGCTCGCGCCCGAAAGCGGCTGCCTGACCTGCGTCGGCGACGACGCCCAGGCCATCTACGGCTTCCGCGGCGCCGATCCGGAACATCTGCGGCAGCTATCCGTGACCTTCCCCGGCCTTCACATCGTGCGGCTGGTCCAGAACTACCGGTCCAAGCAGGCGGTGCTGCGGCTGGCCAATGCGGTGCGCCCGCAGTCCGGCGGCCTGGAGCTGGTGCTGACGGCGGCCCGCGAGAGCGGGAGCCGGCCGCTCATGGTGCGCTGTCACGACGAGGCGACGCAGGCCCGGGAGATCTGCGCCCGGATCCTGGACGCCCACGAGGCCGGAAGGGACCTTCGTGACCAGGCGGTCCTGGTGCGCGCGGCGCACCACAGCGACGTGCTGGAAGTCGAGCTGGCGGCCCGGGGCATCCCGTATGTGAAGTACGGCGGGCTGCGGTTCACCGAGGCCGCTCACGTCAAGGACTTCCTGGCGGCGGCGCGGATCGTCGCCAATCCCGCCGATGACGTCGCGTGGTTCCGGGTGCTCCGGCTGCACGAGGGCATCGGGCCGGGGCATGCCCGGCGGCTCGCCGAGATCCTGAGCCCGGCGGATCCGGCCCCGTTCGACCGCTGGAAGGACGCCGTCGCCGCCGCGCCGCGACGGGCACGTGAGGCCCTGGCCGGCACCATCGGCGGCCTGGCCGGTGCCCTCGCCGTGGAACCGGCCGGGGAGCGGGCCGCCGCGATCCTGGCCGCTCTGCGTACGCCGCTGCGGGCCCGTTACCCCGACGCGGACATCCGGATCGCTGACCTGGAGCGGCTCGCCGACGCGGCGGCGAGCCGGCCGTCGCTGCACGACGCGCTGGTGGAACTGGCCCTCGACCCGCCCGTGTCGGCCTCCGATTTCGCCGGGCCGCCGCGGCAGGACGAGGACTTCCTCGTCATCTCCACCGTGCACTCGGCCAAGGGGCTCGAATGGCCCGTGGTGCACCTGCCCCATCTGGTCGACGGGGCCGTGCCCAGCGACATGGCGCTGACCTCCCGGGAAGGGCTGGCCGAAGAACAGCGGCTGTTTTACGTCGCGGTCACCCGGGCCCGTGACCAGCTGTTCCTGTACGCGCCCATGCGCCTGCACCACCACCGGATGGCCAGCGATGACCGGCACAGTTATGGCCAGCTGAGCCGGTTCCTCAACGACCGGGCCCTGGCCGCGTGCGATTCGGTGGAGGCCGCCCCGCCGCAGCCGCTGCTGCCCCGCGTGGCGCACCTGTCCGCGCGGGTCGACGCCGACCTCGATCTGCTGTGGTCCGACTGACCAGCGCGCCCCGCATGACGGCGGGCCAGGCCGCGACAACCCGCGCTGCGCGCCCGTAAAGTTCCAGCGCGCACAGCATGTTGCCGAATCAGGTCCCGCGCGTGGGCGGCCAGCGCGTCCGCCCCGTGCTCCTGGCCGTGCGGGGCCCGTCTCCGGCGGCGAGGATGGGCCGGCGGCTGACGGGGATCGCCCCTCTGGGGATCAGGCGCGCCTGCGGCGAACCGGGGGAAGAACGGCGCCGGGATCCTCGCCGGGCGCCTGGGCGCCGACGGCCGCCGCCGGCGCCTGGGTGCCGACGGCCGCCTCGGCACCCTGAGTGTCTTCCTGGACGCCCCGGTTGAGCCCAAGCAACGCCACCACGCCGGCCACCGCCATGATCAGGGCCATCACGTACAGCACGTCGCGGGTGGCGCCGGCGAAGTCCGCGCGGATGAACTGGGGAATGGCCCCGACGTTCCCGTTGCCGCCCTGGAGCTGGGCGATCTTGGCTGCCTGCGCCGAGGCCGCGGGGGCCGGCAGGCCCCGGGCGGTGAGCGAGGAGGCGATCCTGGACCGGAACGTGGAGATCAAGATTGTCCCCAGGATGGCGAACCCCAGGCTCGCCCCGTAGTTACGGACGGTCTGGGTGATGCCGGTGGCCTCGCCGTAGGAGTACCGGGACGCCCGGTTGATCGCGTCGGTGTTGGCCTGGCCGAGCATCAGCCCCATGCCGGCCCCGGCCATAACGATGTAGATCCACTGGGCGCCGACGCGCAGGTCGGTCGCTCTCCCGGCCCACAGCGCGAACCCGACGGCCGCCAGGGCGCAGCCGAGAACGACCGGCCGTTTGGCCCCGATGCGGTCCAGCATCCGGCCGCCGATCTGCGCGCAGACCACGAAGCCGAGGAAGAAGTACAAGATGAGCAGGCTGGCCGTCATCGCCTTCTCGGCCAGGGCGATCTGCCCGTACACGCTGGCGAAGAAGAACACCGGGATGAACGCCATCATGGCGATGCCGAGGATGATGTTCTCCACGGTGAACGCCCGATTCGCGAAGATGTGCACGTTGATCAGGGGTGATGCGGTCCGGCGCTCCACCGCGACGAACACGGCGAGGATCGCTATGCCCGCGACGATGCATACCTCAATGGCCGGGTTGCCCCAGCCCCAGATGGCCGACTGCTGCAGGCCGAACACGCTCAGCCCCACGCCGCCGACGATCAGCGCCAGGCCGCGGTAGTCCATCGGCGCGGGCCGGTGGTCGGTGACTGGCTTGGAGATGGCGATCAGCGCCAGCGCGATGAGGGCGACGGGGATATTGATCCAGAAGATCGCCCGCCAGGTCCACTGGATCAGGTAGCCGCCCGCGATCGGGCCGATCGCGGTCAGCGCGCCGGCGATGCCGAAGAACAGGGCCAGCGCCCGGCCGCGCGAGCGCAGATCGAAGGTTTCCACCACGATGGCGATCGCGGCCGGGAACATGATCGCCCCGCCCAGGCCCTGCACCGCGCGGAATGTCACCAGCCATGCCTCCGCCGCGCCGCCGCGGGGCGTCGCGCCGCACAACGCCGACGCGCCCGCGAAGATGATTACCCCCAGGACGACCATCTTGCGGTGCCCGGCGGTGTCGGCCAGGCGGCCGCCGAAGGCGAAGAAGGCGGCCAGCGCCAGCAGGTAGGCGTTGATCGCCCACTGCATGCCGCTGCTCGACAGGCCCAGGTCGTGCTGAATCGTGGGCGCGGCGATCGACACGATGGTCTGGTCGATGAAAGTCATCGCGACCGCGAAGATCATCGCGGTCAGGACCAGGCTCTTCGAACGGCCGCCCACGCGAGACGCCGGCGCCATGACAACTCCTTCGTGCGTGACGGCTGGGGCCGCCATCGTGCAGGAGGGGAGGGTTTCGCGCGGGATCTACCGTCCGGCGATCCAGCTGGCCGGCAGGCGAGCGGGATCCTCGCTGGCAGGTGGAGCGCGCGCACGGTGTAACCGACCCTGATCGTTACACCGCCACTTTGGCTTCTAAGGGAAAGTTACGCTGTCACGCATGCGTCGTCCAGTGGCAGATTCCCGGGCCCTCACGCCAGCGGCAATAGCTGCCGCGGCACTGCACGTCCTCGATATGGAAGGCCCGGACGGAGGCCAGATGACCCTGCAGATCCTCAGGGGAGGCGTCGCCGCCTGGTAGGCCGCCGTGGAGTTACCGCGCGGCGCTGCGCGGTGGTGGCTGGTAGGTGCAGGCTGGATCGTCAGCGAGCGGGTCACCGGTTGCGGCGTAGGCGCGGGCCCGTGACCCGCCGCACAGGTCGGCATACTCGCAGCGGCCGCAACGGCCGGCGAACTGGGCGGCGCGGATGGAGCGCAGCAGCGCATTGTCCCGGTAGATCGTGTGCAGCGGCTGGTCGCGGATGCTGCCCAGGCCCACGGGAAGGAACCCGGCCGGGAGCCGACCCCGGACCCGCCGCCGGCCGCGTGGCTGCGGGCCGTGTGGCTACGGGCCGTGTGGCTGCCGCGGGCCGCCGTGCTGCCCACTGTCCGGCCGGGTCTTTAACCTTCGCTGCCGCTTGCGCCATCCCGACTCCTCGTCCCAGGCATCACCCGCCACATGGTCCCCCCCGGGCATGGCGGACGTAACGGGCCCTTCGGCCCTCCGGCCAGGTACTGAGGACCCCACTACGCTCCACTGACGGATTCCGTCACGGCAGCGTCCCAGAATGCCTGGATATCTGGGGCCTACTCAGCCTCGCCACTTTCACCCGCCGATTGTCCGTGAACGTCAGCCAGCTGACCAGCCCACGCGGCGCTGGAGCGCACCGGGCGGGTTAGGGTGACCGGGTGAGCCGCACAGACGCGATTGTCGAGCGCATCCTGAAGACCTACGACGCCATCACCGTGGTCGGTGCGAGCGCGGCGGCCGCCAAGGCGGCGCACTCCGTCCCGGCGCACATGCAGAGGCACGGCTGGCGCATCATCCCGGTCAACCCGCACGCCGACGAGATCCTCGGCGAGCCGGTCTTCCGGACGCTCGGCGACGTCCCCGAGCAGGTGGGGCTGGTCGATGTGTTCCGGCCGCCGTGGCAGGCACCCGACATCGCCCGCCAGGCGGTCGCGGCGGGGGCCACGGCCCTGTGGCTGCAGCTCGGCATCGCCTCGGCTGAGGCCCGCGCCATCGCCGAGGGAGCCGGGCTGCTGTATGTGGAAGACCGCTGCCTCATCATCGAGCAGCGCCGCCTCGGGCTGGAGGCCCCGGCCCGCTGACGAAGGACCCGGCAAAGGGCCACCGGCGAACGGCCACCGAAGAGCGGCCGCTGACGAACACCCGCTGACGAACGGCCGCGCCCGCCGGTTACGGCCGGCGGTCAGCCGGCCAGTCAATCCGGTGCTCGTCGGCCTCAAACACCTCGACATCCCAGCCCGCCTCGACAGGGGCGATCGCCGACACCGAACCCGCCACCCCAGCGCCGATCACCAACGCCGTCCGTGACATCACGTCTCCATCGAGTTCGTTTCGATCTCTGTGCTGCAGCGAGCGATCGCGTCCGCCGCCCGGCACAGCGTGAGCGAGGTCGGCGCCCTGCAGTCACCGCCGATCCTGGCGCCGACCGCGCTGGCTACCATCGCGCCTCGGCGAGCGGTCCGTCCGCGGATCACAGGATGGGCAGGTAACGGTCCAGCTCGTACTCGGTGACCTGGCGCCGGTACTCGTTCCATTCCTCGCGCTTGTTACGCAGGAAGAAGTCGAAGACGTGCTCGCCGAGGGTCTCCGCGGCCAGTTCGCTGTCCTGCATAACGCTGATCGCCTCGCCGAGGTCGTGCGGCAGCGGCTTGATGCCCAGGGCGCGGCGTTCGGATGAGGTCAGCGCCCACACGTCGTCTTCCGCCGGCGGCGGGAGCTCGTAGTCGTCCTCGATGCCCTTGAGCCCCGCCGCCAGGATCAGCGCGTAGGCCAGGTACGGATTGCACGCGGCGTCGATCGAGCGGAATTCCACCCGCGTCGCGTTGCCCTTGTGCGGCTTGTACATGGGCACACGCACCAGCGCGGACCGGTTGTTGTGGCCCCAGCAGATGTAGGCCGGCGCCTCCCCGCCCGCGCCTGCGGTGCGCTCGGCCGCACCCCACAGCCGCTTGTAGGAGTTCACCCACTGGTTGCACACCGCAGTGATCTCGGCGGCGTGCCGCAGCAGGCCGGCGATGAACGCACGGCCGATCTTGGACAGCTGAAGCTCCGCACCCGGCTCGTAGAAGGCGTTCCGGTCACCCTCGAACAGGGACACGTGGCTGTGCATCCCGGAGCCGGGGAAGTCGGTGAACGGCTTGGGCATGAACGTCGCGTAGACGCCCTGCTCGATGGCGACTTCCTTCATAACCAGGCGGAACGACATGATGTTGTCGGCCGTGGTCAGCGCGTCCGCGTACCGCAGGTCGATCTCCTGCTGGCCGGGCCCGTCCTCGTGGTGGCTGTATTCCACCGACAGCCCCATGCTCTCCAGCATCATGATCGAGACCCGGCGGAAATCGTGCGCGATACTGTGCGGCGTATGGTCGAAGTAGCCGCCCGAGTCGATCGGCTGCGGCCGCTCCCCGGGTTGCGGCTTCTCCTTGAGCAGGAAGAACTCGATCTCGGGATGCGTGTAGAAGGTGAATCCCAGGTCGGAGGCACGGCTGAGCGCGCGCTTGAGCACCCAGCGGGGATCGGCATAGGACGGCGACCCGTCGGGCAGCAGGATGTCGCAGAACATCCGGCCCACACCCGGCGCCTCACCTCGCCAGGGGAGCAACTGGAACGTCGACGGATCCGGCTTGGCGATCATGTCCGCCTCGTAGACGCGGGCGAAGCCCTCGATCGCCGACCCGTCGAAGCCGATACCGTCCGCGAAGGCGCCCTCTAGCTCGGCGGGCGCTATGGCGACGGATTTCAGGTAGCCGAGCACGTCGGTGAACCAGAGCCGGACAAACTTAATGTCCCGCTCCTCCAGCGTGCGCAGCACGAATTCTTGCTGCCTGTCCACGCCTCTCACCTTAGACGCCCCCGGTCCAAATCCCACCCTCCCGCTCGGTGTGCTGCGCCGCGCGCCGGCCCGCTATCCCAGGCCGCCGCGCTGTCCGCGCTGTCCGCGCTACTGACTTGCCCAGTGTGCCCTGCGCTTGTTTCCTCGGAGTTACACCCGGCTCAGCGTTGCGGATGCAGCAATTTCAGCCGGTGGGCGACGACGCGGAGCCGGGCGCCGGGCCGCCGCACCCGGGTTCCGGCCCGCCCAGCGCAGCGAGCTGCTCCGGCGGCCCAGTCCGGCGGCCCAGTCCGGCCACGGCGCCTTCGCCGGCGCCGCCCTAAGCTAGATGGGTGCCTATGCTGCGGATTGCCATGGCCCAGGTCAACGCGACCGTGGGTGATCTGGCGGGGAACGCGGACAAGATAGTCGAATGGACGCGCCGCGCCGCCCAGCGGGGAGCCCGGCTGATCGTCTTCCCGGAGATGATGCTTACCGGCTACCCGGTGGAGGATCTGGCCCTGCGCACCTCGTTCGTGGAGGCGTCCATCAACGCTCTGCGTTCCGTGGCGGAGCGGCTGGCCACCGAGGGCCTCGGCGGGGTCGCCGTCGTCACCGGATACCTGGACCGCCGGCCGGGCCTCGCGCCGCGCACCGGGCTGCCGGCCGGCGCCCCGCTGGACGCCGCCGCGCTGCTGTACAACGGGCGGGTGGTCATCACTACGGCCAAGCACCACCTGCCGAACTACGGCGTCTTCGACGAGTACCGGTACTTCGTCCCGGGCAATACGCTGCCGGTCTTCCGGATGCCGCTGGGCAGGGACGCGGGCAAGGACGCGGGCGGGGCTCCGGGAGAGGGGATCGACGTCGCGATCGCGATCTGCGAGGACCTGTGGCAGGAGGGCGGCCCCGTCGCGGTGACCCGGCGGGCGGGCGCGTCACTGCTGGTCGTGCCGAACGCCTCCCCCTACGAACGCGGCAAGGATGACGTGCGGCTCGCGCTGTGCGTCCGCTGCGCCGGAGAGGCCGGGGCGGCCCTGGCCTACGCGAACCTGATCGGCGGGCAGGACGAGCTGGTCTTCGACGGCGGCTCGCTGCTGGTCACCGCGGATGGCGGCGTGCTGGCGCGCGGGCCGCAGTTCGACGAGGCCCTGATCGTCAACGACCTGGACCTGCCCGGCGCCGACGGCCCGATCACCGACGAGGGCGAGCCGGTGGACGCCGGCGACGGCACGGTCATCACGATCCGGCACATCGAGCTGGAGCCGGTGGGCGGGCCCGCGCCGGGGGCCGGGGCCGCAGAGGTTTCCGAGGGACCGTTCTGGCCGTCGCTGCCGGATTCGGAGGAGGTCTACGGGGCGCTGGTGCTGGGAGTTCGGGACTACGCGCGCAAGAACGGGTTCCGTTCGGTGATCCTGGGATTGTCCGGCGGCATCGACTCGGCCCTGACCGCGACGATCGCCGCGGACGCGGTCGGCCCGGACAACGTGTACGCGGTGGTCATGCCGAGCCGGTACTCCAGCGATCATTCCGTGGGTGATGCCGAGGAACTGGTCAAGCGGCAGGGACTGCATTCGGTGACAGTGCCGATCCGGTCGATGGTCGACGCCTTCGAGGCCGAGCTGGCGCCGGCCGGATTCCCACCGGCCGGGCTGCCCGCGGAGAACCTGCAGGCCCGGGTCCGGGGCGTGATCCTGATGGGCCTGTCCAACGCCGCGGGTCATCTGGTCCTCACCACGGGCAACAAGAGTGAGCTGGCCACCGGCTACTCGACGCTGTACGGGGATTCGGCCGGCGGCTACGGGCCGATCAAGGATGTGCTGAAGACGCTGGTGTGGGAGCTGGCCCGCTGGCGGAACGACCGGGCCGTCGCGCGCGGCGAGTCACCGCCGATCCCGGAGAACTCGATCACCAAGCCGCCGAGCGCCGAACTCGCGCCCGGCCAGAAGGACACCGACTCGCTGCCCGATTACGAGGTGCTCGACGCCCTGCTCGACGACTACGTGGAGAAGGACATGGGCGCTGAGCAGCTCCTCGCGGCCGGCCACGACCCTGACCTCGTGCAGCGCGTCATCCGGCTGGTGGATCAGGCCGAGTACAAGCGGCGCCAGTACCCGCCCGGCCCCAAGATCACGCAGAAGAACTTCGGCCGGGACCGGCGGCTGCCGATCACCAATGCCTGGCGTGAGCGCCTCCCGGGCAACTAGGCCGGAGATGTCATCGCGGCCTGGGGTGTCACCGCGGCCCGGAGGCACCACGGCCCGGAGGCACCGCGGCCCGGAGGCAGCGCGGCCCGGACTGGCTAGAAATGCCGGTCAGGAACGTATCGCGGTCAGCAGCAGTCGTCGCCGTGCCAGGATCTGGCGCCTTCCCGCACTGATACTGCGGCGATGCCCAGGCCGATGACGGGGTCGATCCACCAGCCGGCGGACGAGGCGGCGGTGATGGCCAGCCCGGCCAGCACGGCGGCGGCCTGGGCGGCGCACAGGTAGTTCTGGGTGCCTTCCCCGGCGGTGGCGGCCGAGCCCAGCCGCCCCGCGAGCTTGTGCTTGGCCCGGCCCAGCAGCGGCATCACCAACAGTGCGACGGCGGTCAGCGCGATCCCGATCACGGTGGTTCCGGCGTGGTGGCCGGTGGCCAGGTCGCGGACGGATCCAGCGGCGATGAAGGGCGCCAGCAGCCAGAACGAGACGGCGACAGATCGCTGGGCGCGCCGCTCGGCGGTCTCGGATAGGGCGCGGGTGCCGGTGAACCGCCAGATCACGATCACGCTGGCCATGCCCTCCACCGCGCTGCCCAGCGCCCATCCGGTCAGCGCGATCGACCCGGCCGCCAGGCCCTGCCACAGCCCGATGGCGCCCTCGGTGCACATCCACGCCAGGCTGGCCCATGCCAGCCAGCGCGCCAGTCGGGCCGCGCGCCGCCACCCGGCATCGCGCACCGCGGGCATCCCCAGCCCGGCCGGAGACCCGCTGCCGGGCGGGCAGCAGGCATCCAGGACGGGGACATCCGGCTCGCGGGACGGGCGGGCGGCGGTCACGACGGCTCCCTGCCCCTGGCGTCTATGCCGAACTCCGGACACAAGACGACGGCATTGCCGGTAGCGGCCAGCACCGCCTCTGCCGCGGTCAGCATCTCGGCTAGTGCGGGCTGGGCCAGCCGGAACACCGAGGCGCGCCCGGCGGGCTCCGAGGTCACCAGTCCGCAACCCCGCAGGCACGCCAGGTGCTTGGACACCGTCGACTGCGCCAGCCCCAGCGCAGACACTAGGTCGGTCACCCGCGCCGGGCCGCCGGCCAGGCGGAGCACGATCATCAGCCGCGCGGGATCGCCCAGCGACCGGAACAGGGCCGCAGCGGGAGCGAGCCCCACCCGCTCGACTTCGGCGCCAGAAGCTGTCATCGCCATTCAGCGATGATAGCGCATAACAGGTTGATGAAGCGTGGCCTGATTGTCCAGGCGCATCGCGCGCCAGACGCCGGGGGCCCCGGTGATCTCGTAGGCGCCGCCCCAGTTCCGGCGGGGGTCCTTAAGGGCCCCGGCTGTGTACGGCGGAGGTCTTTCACGGCCCTGGCTATTCCGTCGTCCATGTGACCTCCGCCCATACGGTCTGGCCGTCCGTTCCCGCGTCGTGGCCGAACTTGTCGGCGAGCGCGCCGACGATGGCCAGGCCGCGGCCGTACTCGGCCTCGTCGTCGGTGCCGAGCGGGTGCCACTGGCCGGTGCCGGGGTCGGAGACCTCGATCCGCGCCCATCCGGGCGCCGTGCGGATCGTGACCGTGAACTCGCCGCCGTCGCGTCCGGCCGGAGTGTGCCGGATGGCGTTGCTGATCAGCTCACCAGCGATCAGCTCGGCATCGGCATAGGAGGGCGATCCTTCGAGGATTCCGCGCACGAACCGCCGGGCGGCTGGCACGATGGCGGGGATGCCCGGGAACGTGATGGAGGTGTCCATCCGTGATCTCCTGATTGCGCCGAGCGGCCGGAAAAGCTGAGTACTCAGCTTGTACCTGAGTACCCAAGTTCGTCAAGCTTGGGCCTATGCCCGCGCCTACCTATCAGCGCATCGCTGACGACCTGCGCCGCGCCATCCTCGATGGCGGCCTCCCGCCCGGTGCCAAGCTGCCCAGCCGCCATGAGCTGGCCCGGCAGTACGGCGTTTCCGACCGCGTGGCCGTCGAGGCCGTCCGGGTCCTGGCCGCCGAGGGATTCGCCGAGACGCGCTCCGGGTCCGGCTCCTACGTGCGGCAGCGGCCGGAGATGCAGCGGCTCACCCGCGCCTGGTACACGATGCGCCGCAGCGGTTCCCCGTTCCGCGCCGAGATGGGCGCGGCCGGCCGCGCCGGATCGTGGCAATGCTCCAGCGAGCGCGCCGAGATGACGCCAGCGGTCGCCGCCCGGCTGGACGCCGGGCCCGGCGAGCCCGCCATGCGCACCCGGTACACGTTCACCGCGGACGGCGAGCCGGTCATGCTCTCGGTGAGCTGGGAGCCGCTGGAGCTGACCAGCGGGACACCCGTCACGCTCCCCGAGGAGGGCCCGCACGCCGGGCGCGGCGTGGTCGAGCGGATGGCTGTGATCGGCCAGCAGATCACCAGCGCCGAGGAAGTCGTCAGCGCCCGCCCGGCGCTCGCCGCCGAGGCCGACCGGCTGAACATGCGCACGGGCGGGACGGTGCTCACGATCTGCCGCACATACCGCACCGATAAGCGGGCCGTGGAGACCGCCGACATCGTGATCCCGGTCGAGCGATACTCGCTCGTCTATGAAATCCCGGTCCGCTTACCGCACCGGCTGGTAAGGCCGCGGGAGCTGGTGCGGGTCCTCGGCCCCATCGCCGGGCCGCCGCGGCGTCGTCGGCCCGCCGCGCCTGGCGCCGAACCTGGGCGCTACGGCGGCGACAGGCTTGCCCCATGCGTCCGCGTCGTCAGGCGGCCCGTCCCATACAGGGTCGGTGTGCGGCTTGGGATCCAGCGTCAGCACCCGCTCATGCGGGCACAGGCCCGAGCAGGGACTTGATGAGCGTGGTCTTGCCGCTGCCGGTCTGGCCGAAAATTATCTGATGTGCGGCCAGGCCGGATGCCAGATGGCAGCAACGCGGCACAGGACGCGATCGAGGCTCGCTTCTAGCAGCGCGGTCATGCGGCGAAGGCCAGGGTCATCCCGCACAGAAGCGCATCGGCGAGGCTCACGCCGTCGCTGGCCAGCTCCTCGCGCACGGGCTCGTCGGTCTGGTTCTCGTCGCCGAGAGCCGCCGCGGCGGCGAGGCCGGCAGACTGGCGGCCGGTGTGAGCTATGGGCGGAGACGGGGCAGGGTAGGCAAGGCCGTCGTGGGCGCCGGCCTCAGGCGTGTGGACCAGAGGGTCAGCGGGCCCACAGGGTCAGCGGGGGGTAAGGCCGAGCAGCAGGCTGTCGACGACACGCTCGGCGAACTCCGCGTTGCCCTCCACCGTCTCGCACTTGCCCCGCGACATCGCGGTGCCGGTCAGCGTGAGCATGGCGATCTCGACATCGACGTCGGGTCGAATCTGCCCGGCCTCGATGCCGCGGCGCAGCACGGACCTGATCACGTTCCGCCGTGGCTCGACCAGCGTCTCCGCGTATCGGGCCATCAGCCGGGGGTACTTCTCCCCCTCGCCGAGCAGCAGCGTGTACTGCCGGGTCCGCCGCGGGTCGGAAGAGTCCTGCGCCATCACCGAGACAAGCGCGATCAGGTCATCGCGGACGGACTCGCCGCCGGGGTCGGGCAGCGGGCTCTTCAGCGAGCCCAGCGCGGCCAGGAGAAGGTCCTCCTTGTTGTGCCAGCGCCGGTAGACCGTGGCCTTGCCGACGCCAGCCCGGGAGGCGACCTCCTCGACGCAGAGGCCGTCGGCGCCCTTTTCAGCGAACAGCTCCAGGGTGGCCTCGATGATCGCCTGCTCGGCGCGCTCGCTGCGCGGGCGGCCGGGTCGGCGCCCCGAGGCGGGCCCGTGATCCGGGCCCGCCTGCGGGTTGACGCTGTCGTCGCGCGCATCCGGGCAGCGTTCGCTGAGCGGCCCGAGCTCATACTCGTCGCCCGGGGGCTCCGCGGTGAGGTTGACGGCTGCCGGATTCATCGTTCCTTATCTTTCCACGCCGGATGACTGGTCGGCGAAGTCCCCCGGCCACACATCGACGAGGTACTCATCGGCCGGGTCGGACCCCGCCTCAGGTGCCGCCCCGGCGGTGAGGTTCTCCTGCCAGACATCGAGTGCCCCCACGTGGTCGATCCGAGGGACCTCGGCGCCCCCCAGGGCCGGCTGCCGAGAGGCCTCGGCGGCCCCCAGGGCGGCCGGCTGCAGCGCAGCCCGTCCGGCAGCGACCGGCTCGGCCGTCACCGGCTCGGCGCTCTGCGGCTCGGCGCTCTGCGCGGTGGAGCCCAGGCCCGGCATCCAGCGGAGCACCACGATGGCGCCAGCCAGCGCGATGGCTGCGGCCACAATCGTGGTCACGTGCATGGCGCTGACGAACGCGTCGTTCGCGGGCCCCAGCAGGAACCGGCCGGCCGAGCCAAGCTGAGCGGCCACGGCCTGCGTTGCCGCGATCGACCCACCGGCCGCGCTCCGCGCGGTGGCCGGGAGGGCGGCGAGATGGGGGCTCAGCGACTGGTGGTAGGACTGGGCCAGGATCGAGCCGAGTACGGCCACGCCGAGCGCGACCCCGACCTGGCGGGCGGTGTTGGTCAGCGCGGAACCGGCGCCGGCGTGCTCCCGGGGAAGCACGTCCATGACCGCGGAGGTAGCCGCCGGCATGGCCACGCCGATACCCGCGCCCTGCACGAAGAACAGCAGCCCGAGCAGCCAGACCGGTGACGCGGTGCCCAGCAGCACGTAGCCGGCCAGCGCCACGGCCATGAGGAACAGGCCGCCCGCGCCAACCGCCTTGGCCCCGTACCGCCGGACCAGCGAGGCGCTGCGCGGTGACAGCAGCAGCTGGCCGACGGCGAACGGCACCGTCAGCAGGCCCGCGCCGAGCGGGCTGTAGCCCAGCACGTTCTGCGTGTAGAAGCTGGTGAAGAAGTACACCCCGCCCATGCCGAAGAACACCAGGGCGATCGCCCCGACGGACGCCGACAGCCGCCGGTCGCGGAACAGCCGGACATCCAGGGCCGGGTGCCGGGCCCGGGACTCATGCCAGGCGAAGAGGGCCAGGACCGCCAGGCCGCCGAAGATCGGCCCCAGTACGCCCGGGTGCACCCAGGAGCCGGCGTCGCCGCCCTGGACGATCCCGTAGACCAGCAGGACCAGGCCCAGGATGGACAGCAGCACACCGGGAATGTCGAGCCCGGCCCGCTCCGGGTTCCGTGACTCGGGAACCAGCAGGGCCACGGCCACCGCGCCGGCTGCCGTGACGGGCAGGTTGATCAGGAAGACCGAGCCCCACCAGAAGTGGGTCAGCAGCACACCGCCGAGCACCGGGCCGATCGCGACGCCGATGCCGACGGCGGAGGCCCAGATGCCGATGGCCTTGGGCCGTTCCTTCGGCTCGAAGACGTTGGAGATGATCAACAGCGTCTGCGGCATGACGGCGGCGCCGCCCAGGCCCATGGCCGCGCGCGCGAGGATCAGCTGATCGGGTGAGCGGGAGTAGGCGGACAGCAGCGAGCCGATCCCGAACATGACCAGCCCGATCATGAGCATGCGCTTACGGCCGATCCGGTCGCCGACGATCCCGAAGGTGAACAGCAGGCCGGCGAACACGAGCGTGTAAGAGTTGATCGCCCATTCGAGCTGGCTCTGGCTGGCGCCCAGGCCGCCGTGCGGCTCGGCAATCGTCTTCAGCGCGACGTTCAGGACGGTGTTGTCGATGACGATGGCGAGAAGGCTGACAACGAGGACGCTGAGAATGCCCCATCGCCGTCGGTAGATCGTTTGCGTATCCATGGTGCCTTTCGCAAGCGGACGAACGGTCCCGGCCGGAGCGGGATCAAAGACCCAGCGGCCGGCGGGAAGATCACGCGCGGTGCGGTCGTTCCGGCTAGTGAGAGCCTGCGGAAGTCATGGCTTCCGGCCCGGCTGTCGCCATCGCATCCTCGCGACCCGGGCGACCTGCGCTATCGATACGGAACAGGACCGTATCGGAATACATTCCCGGCGCGCATCCTATTTTTGGGTCACGGGCCGCGAGGCGTGGGTCCGCGGCTGGGCGCCCGAGGCGGCGGGACTGCGGGGGGGCTCGAGCCACGCTTCGGCCGCCGGGATTCGTAACGTTTTGTGCACCGGAAATTACCCGCTGAAGCCTGGACCTTACAGACCGAGCATGACGTCGGCCTGCTGGAGCAGTCCCGCACCACGGTCGACCGCCACGGTGAGCAGCAGCCGGGTGAACTCTCCGTCCAGCTCGACCGTGAGCGACGTCTCACCGTCCCCGGCGCGGTACGCGCCGGCGTGGCACCGCCCGGCCCACGCGCCGGCCATCCGCAGGCGGCGGATCAGCAGCGCCCGGTCAAGGGCCGGGGCCGCCGGGACGGAGGCGGGCCACGACGTGGCGCCGTCGTTCATCAGGGCGATGATCCGGTCGAGGGCCAGGCGCAGCGGGGACCCGGTGGCGGGCGGCACGGCCAGGATCAGCGACTGCACCCGGGCGGGCCGTTCCGGGCTGAGCCGGATCTCGACCTGGGCCGCTCCCCCGTCCCCCGCCACCCACCAGCGGCAGTGCGCGGGTGTATCGAACTCCGGCGGCCGCCTCCGATCGTCGCGGAAATCCCCCAGACGCTCGCGGATCAGCGCGATCTTGCGCTGCCGCTCGGGAAACGGCTCGTCCAGGGGGACGTTGCCGGAAAAGAGCTTCTCCGCCACATCGTCGTTCCAGCTCTGCAGCAGCCCGGCGACGTCATCGCGGGCGGCCACCGTCTCCGGCCACGGGCCCGCGGGGGCCAGCGCCAGGGCGCGGTCCTCGTGCGCGGAGCCGTCCAGGTGCGCGGCGCGGTTCGGGACAGCGCGGCGCGCCTGCTGCCTCAGGACGGTGGTGAGCAACTGCACGGCGAACGGCCCGACGGGTGCGTACGTGCTGTTGCCCAGGACGATCACGCCCAGGCCGGTGGCCGGGTGCCAGCGCATGTTGCTGCCGAAGCCCGGGTAGCCGCCGCTGTGCAGGACGATCCGTCCCCACACCGGGTCGTCCTCGACGAACAGCCCGAATCCGTAACTGCCGGTCGCCGAAGTGCCCGGCATCGGCACCGGGAAGCGCGCACCGGTGGCGACCTGCGGAAGCTGCATCTCGCGCCGGGCCGCGCGGGACAGCGGGTGCTGGCCGCCGGCGTCCTCCGGGCCGGGCGGGAAGGCGGCGGCGAATCCTGCCACCCAGACCGCGAGGTCCCGCACGCAGCTGAACACGCCGCCCATCGGGGCGAACGCCCCGCATGGGGCCGGGGGGACCTGCGACCATCCCCGGCCGGTCCGCCGGTGGCCGGCGGCCAGCTCCTCCGGGGCGAATTCGGCAGCCTCGAAGCCGGTGCGCGACAGGCCGAGCGGGGCCAGCAGCCGGGTCCTGATGAAATCCGGGTAGGGCGCGCCCGAGACCGCGGTGATGACCCGGCCGAGGATCGCGTAGCCGAGGTTGGAGTATTCGAACCGGGTGCCGGGCGCCCAGGCGAAGCTGACGCCCGCGGACAGGAACTCGGAGAACTCCGGCAGCGGCGTCCCCTGCTGCCGGTCCCCCCAGGGGTCATCGGTGGGGAACCCCGCGGTCATCGTCAGCAGGTGCCGGATCCGGACCCGCTGCGCGTCGGGCGTCACCGGCGGCCAGCCGCGCAGCTCGGGCACAAACTCTTCGGCCAGGTCGTCCAGGCTGAGCGCGCCTTCGTCGCGGAGCGCCAGCACCGCCGAGGCGGTGAAGCTCTTGGTCATGGAGGCGATCCGGAAAACCGTTCCGGCGCCCGGCACGCCGCCGCCGTCTGATGACCCGGTGCGCGGCCCGGCCTGGGCGCCGGGCCCGGCCTGGGTGCCCGGCGCCCCACCGGGTCCGGCGACCCGGCGCTGCCCGAATCCCCCGGCGTGGACGAGGCGGCCGCCCGCCACGATGCCGTACGCGATGCCCGGCTGGCCGCCACGGCGGTGGTAGCTCTCGGCCAGGGCGTCCACTTCTTCCCCGTCCGGCGCCTGCAGCTCTACCGCCCCGTCGTCCACCGGCCCGGCGTACGCGGGCCGCCCGCCGCCCGGCTCTGCCTCCGCCGCCATGCTCGCCTCCCGTCGCTGATCAGAGTGACTAGTGTCTCAGTCCGGGACGTTCCGCCCTTGCGCGGCACTCGGCGGATTGATTCGGTACCGACGGTTGGGCAATTCACGGTGTTCCCTCCGGTCCTTGTGCATGCAATGATCAGTGTGTCCGGGGACGCCGCTGGGGCGCCTCGAGACGTGGAGGTTCACCGATGAATCCGCAGGCAGAAGGACCACGCGTGGCCGCGACAGAGACGCGGACCGCAGCAGAAGTCCCGGCCGCAATCCCGGTCGCAGCACCCGTTGCCGGGCCGGCCGGCGGCTACCTTCCCGCCGCCCCGGGCGTGGCCCGGGCGGCCACGCCGGAGCCGCTGTACGGCGGCGCTCCTCCCGGTCGGCGCATAACCGTCCGGGACATCGCGGCCACCAAGGCACGCGGTGAGAAGTGGCCCATGCTCACCGCCTACGACGCGCTCTCCGCGCATATCTTCGACGAGGCCGGCATCCCGGTGCTGCTCGTCGGCGACTCGGCCGCCATGGTGGTGTTCGGGCACGACACGACGATCCCGGTCACGCTCGATGACCTGATCCCGCTTACCGCCGCCGTCGTGCGGGGCACGAGCCGCGCCATGGTCATCGCCGACCTGCCGTTCGGCTCTTACCAGGCGTCCTCCAGGGACGCGCTCAGCGCCGCCACCCGGTTCATGAAGGAATCCGGCGCGCACGCGATCAAGCTGGAGGGCGGCCAGCGGGTCGCGCGCCAGGTCGAGGATCTGGTCGCGGCCGGGATCCCGGTCATGGCCCATCTGGGCCTGACGCCGCAGTCGGTGCACGCGTTCGGCGGGTACCGGGTGCAGGGCCGCGGCGAGGACGGCGAACGGCTGCTGCACGACGCCAAGACGCTGGAGGCGGCGGGTGCGTTCGCCGTCGTCCTGGAGTGCGTGCCTGCCGTGCTCGCGGCACGGGTGACCGAGGTCCTGTCGATCCCCACGATCGGCATCGGCGCCGGCCCGGACTGCGACGCCCAGGTCCTGGTATGGCAGGACATGGCCGGCCTGTCACCGCGGACGCCGAGGTTCGTCCGGAAGTACGCGGACGTGGCCTCGGTCCTGCGCGAGGCGGCCTCGGCGTACGCTCGCGACGTAGTCTCTGGCGCGTTCCCCGGCCCGCAGGAGTCCTACCGCTAACCCTCAGGGATCCGATGTACGTACCCGCACATTTCGCGGCCGACGACGGCCTGGTGAGCGAACTGCTCACCAGGCACGGCGCGGCCGACCTGGTGACGAGCACGTCGCAGGGGCTGCTCGCGACGATGCTGCCGTTCGTCCATGACCCTGCGGCCGGCGAGCACGGCGCGCTGCTGGGCCACCTGGCGCGCGCCAATGACCAGTGGAAGGTGCCGGCCATCGGCGAGTCCCTGGTCATCGTGCGGGGCGCGGACGCGTACATCTCACCGTCGTGGTACCAGTCGACCGCCGAACATGGCCGGGTCGTCCCGACCTGGAACTACATCACCGCCCACGTGTACGGCAGACTCGTCATCCACGACGACCCGGGCTGGGTCGAGAACCTCGTGCGCCGGCTCACGGACAAGCACGAGGGCCACCGCGCGCAGCCCTGGTGGGTGGATGACGCGCCGCCGCCGTTCATCGCGGGTCAGTTGCGCGCGATCGTCGGCGTGGAGCTGGCCATCACGCGGATCGAGGCGAAGGCCAAGCTGAGCCAGAACCGGCCGCAGGCCGACATCGACGGCGTGATCACTGGCCTGCGCGCCGAGGGCCTCGACCAGACCGCGGACGACGTTCGAACGCGCGCGGCCCGCGCCGAAGTAATCCCGCCCCCTCAGCCGGTACGGCGCCGGGCGCGGCCGGTGATCCGGCGCCGGGATCAGGCGCCGGCCGGGTCGACCGTCACCTCGGCGCGGTTCGCGTAAAAGGCCACGTGGTCGGCGATCTCGGAAACCGCGGCGTACGGCTTCTCGTAGGTCCAGATGACGTCATCGACCGTGCCGTCCGGGGTCTCGACGCTGAAGTAGCTGGCGTCGCCCTTGAAGGGGCAGTACGTCGACGTGCCGGTCGGCCGCAGCACGCTCTGGTCCACGTCCGCCATCGGGATGTACTGCACCGCCGGGTACGTGGACTCCTGCAGGGTCAGGGCGCCACGGGAGTCGGCGACGACCGTGTCCCCGATCCGGACCACGACCCGGCCCGGGGTGGGCTCAATGGTGATCGGGTGCGCGGCGGTGGGCTGCAGGACGGGTCGGGGCATGGTCTTCTCCTCGCGCGGTTCTGGCGGCTGGCTCACCGGTCAACAACGAGAACAGGGCGCACCAGGCGCCTGTTCCCGCGTTCCCCCGGACGGGGCCTACGGTGCGGCGGACCGCAGCGCGGGGAGGACTTCCTTGCCGATCATCTGAATGGCCGCCATCGGGTCTTCCGACATCACCTGAACAGAGACGATGTCGGCGCCGACGTCGGTCACGAGCGGGCGGTAGGCGTCGATCAGGCCCGCGGCGTCCCGGACGCACGTGTAGCTGTTGAGGAGCTCAGCCCGGTCCATCTGGTCGGCCCGCTGCCGGAGTTCGGCCGGGTCGGCCGTCTCCAGCCGCCCGGGGGCGCGCAGGCCCCGCATCGGCAGCAGGCAGTGCCAGGCCTCGTCATCCTTGTCCGCCAGCACCGTCCACCGCGTGGCCAGGATGAGCTGGGAGCCGCCCCGCTCGGCGGCCGCGCGCCGGTAGGGCTCGACGACCTTGGCCAGCGTGTCCCCGGGCTGCTTGACGCTCGTGATCAGGCCGTCGGCGTACCGCCCGGCGAAGCCGGCGGACTTCGGGCCGCCGGCCGCCATCATGACCGGCAGCCGGCCCACCGGCGGCGAGTAGAGCTTTGCGGTCTCGGTCGTGTAGTAGGTCCCGTCGAAGGAGACCTTCTCCCCCGCGAAAAGCCGGTGGATGATCTCCAGAGCTTCCCGCATACGGGCCTGCCGCTCCGCATAACCGGGAAACGGGAAGCCAAGGGGGCGCTCGTTGATGGCCTCGCCGGTCCCCACCCCCAGCAGCAGGCGGCCACCGGACAGCCGGTCCGTGGTCGCGGCCATCTGCGCGACGAGCCCGGGGTGATAGTGGAACAGCGGGCACGTCACCGCGGTCCCGAGCTGAACCCGCCCGGTCCGCGCCGCGACCGCGCCCAGCCACGACCAGACGAAACCCGCCGCGGACGGGTCGTCCACCCACGGATGGAAGTGATCCGAACCGAGGACGACATCGAAACCCGCCTCCTCGGCCGCCACGGCCTGATCCACCAGTTCCTCGGGCTGATAGGCCTCATGACTGCACAGCCAGGCAAATTTCATGGTCACCCGAATCCCGCGAGGACGCTCATCTATTCAGGACGCTACCAAAGCGCCTCGCGCGCCCCGCAGCCGCTCCGCGACCTGCCGACCGTCCCAGGTACCCGACGAATTACCACCGGCCGCGCCCTTAGCCCGCGACACGACCTTATGTAATCATGTGATGACCGTGCGAATTATCACGGGCTGGGGCACGATGGACATGTGAACCGCGACGAGGTAGCCGCGCTGCGGGCCCTGCTCGCAGCCACCGGGTGGCCGGAACGCGCCCGGGTGTTCGCCCGGGCCCTGCGGACCTCGACCGGGACGCGCGGCGGGCTGCTCCTCGTCGGAACGCCCGAGGACGAGCCGTGGCATCTCGCGGCTCACCTGGACGACGAGAGCCGCCTGTCCGGGATCACCGAGCTGGCCCCGACCCTCGTCCGCTGGAACGCCCCGGACAAAGCGCCGCCGCACCTGCGGATCGGCCTCGAGCGGCTGGAAGCCGCGCGGCGCGGGGAGACGTTGTTCGTGGTCACGCCGCAGACCGCGCCCGCCCCGCTGCTGGACCGGGTCAGCGACGCGCGCCGGGCGGGCGCCACGATTCTCGCCCTGAACCGGGGGGACCGCGAGCTGGACAGCCTGGCGCACGAGACGCTGACCGTACAGCCGGGAGGCAGCACGCCGGTGTCGTTCATCGTGGCCCAGCATCTGGTCAGTACGGCGGCCGGGGAACGGGTCCCGCAGCCGCGGCGCGGTATGCGCGAACGGCTGGCGCACCTGCTGGACGTGGTCAGCGGCCCGTCCGCGTAGGGAGCCTCAGCCAGGGGGAAAGCCCGGCTCGCGTAACCGCCCCCCGGGCTCAGCTGTCCAGGCTGAGGACCATGGTCGGGCGCTCGATGACGTGATCGGGGCGCAGCGGACGGACGGCGGTGCCGATCGCGAAGAACTCGGTCGTGTGGGTGCCCCAGGTGTGGCTGTGCTGCCGCAACTGGACGCCCACGATGCCCTCCGCGTGCAGCGCCTCGGCCTCGGCCTGCATCCGGCTCATGGCCAGCTCGCGGGCGTCGTAGAGGGCCTGGGTGAACTGCTCGATCTCGACGTTCCGGCCGATGTTACCCAGCATGTTGCCCATCCGCTGGTGGGCGATGTGATAGACGCAGGAGCCCATCACCATGCCGAGCGGGGCGTAGCCGGCCCGGATCAGCGTCCAGAAGTCCTGCCCGGACAGGTCGGAGGTGAACGGCTGGTTCTTGTTGTTCCGCCACTGCGTGACGCCCCCGCCGCCGGCGCCCTCCTCGGCCTTGACCGCGGTGCCCACCGCGATGAACTCGGCGATGTCGTTGCCGAACTCCTTCATCTCCACGTCCAGCCGGACCCCGACGATCCCGTCGGCGTGCAGCGCGTCGGCTTCGGCCTCCATCCGGGTCATGGCCAGTTCCCGCGCGTGGTACATCGCCTGGGAGAGCACGTCCAGTTCCTGGTTCTTGCCCCACCGGCCGATCTGCAGGCCGACGTGGTAGATGGACGTGCCGAGCACCAGGCCGACCGGGCGGAAGCCGACCTCGCGGACCAGCAGGAACTCGTTTACCGACAGGTCCGAGGTGAAAATGCTCCCGGCGCGCCCCGGCTCGAGCTCGGCCAGACGCCGCATGGCGTCCTGCGGGACCCCGGCCGCACCCAGTTCTTCGCTGACGTTCTGGTCGGTCATCCGCCTTCTCCTACGATCGTCCGATTCGTACCCGCGCGGCTTGCCTGCGCTGCGGGTCAAGGGACAGTATGGCGAGGGTCGGCTGCCGCTCGTGACCCCGGCTCGGGGCGAAACGGGCGATCGCGGTGCCGATGATCGTGGTTTCCACGATGTGGTCGCGCCGGCCTTCCTGCATGGGACATTCCCGCTCGCTGACGCGCAGTTGCATGTCGGCGATCACGACGCCCTCGGCGCCCATATGCCGCACCTCCCGCTGGAGCTGAATCCGGGCGTCGTGCCGGCCCTCGTGGACCAGCTCGGTGTACCCGGCGACCTCGGCGTTGCCCGCGCCCCAGCGCGTCTGGCCGACCGTCAGCCAGTCGTCGTGGCGGGCCGCGACCGAGATACCGAGCGCGAGACCGGCCGGCACCCAGCCGCGCATGATCAGCTTGGCAAAATCCTGACCGGACAGGTCGGAGGTGAACGGCCGCTTCGGGAGGGGCGCGCCGGGGGCGCGCACCGCGGTCCCGATTGCCTTGAACTCCAGGCCGCCCGCCGGGAAGCGCCCGATGGACAGGTTCACGCCGACCACGCCGTGGCCGCCGAGGGCGGCGCATTCGGCGGTCATCCGGTTGATCGCGGTGTGCCGCGCGTCGTACATCGCCTGCACCAGCGGGGCGAAGGAGGTGGCGCCGCCGCGGCTGGACACCTGCGTGACGGAGCGGGTCGGGCCGAACGAGTTGCCGTAGTAGCCGGTCCACGCGCCCGCGCACCCGTACCCGCCGGTGTAGCCGATGTTGTACACGGCCGCGCCGAGGACCTGGCCGACCGGTTCGAAGCCGGCGCTGCGGATCGCGGTGAACTCGTCGGTGGACAGCGCGGAACCCCACGTGCCGCTGCGCCGGATCTCCGCCATCCGCGCCTCGGCGACCGGCGGCAGCCCCGTCCGGCGCGGATCGTTCGTCACGGCGCACCTCTCTCGCGAGTCACCTCACGATACTCTGCCGCCAGCGCCAGGAAACCGGCTTCATTCGCCGTCGTCGCCGTCCTGCGCGTCCCACTCCCGGTTCCGCTCCTGCACCAGTTCCAGCGCGCGGCTGGCTTCCTCCCGCGTGGCGTACGGCCCGAGACGGTCCTTGCCCGGGCAGCCGTCGTCGCCTTCGACCTGATGGTGGGTGAGGCAGTACCACCAGTGCTTGTCATCGTCCATGGACATTAGACTCGCAGATTATGGCGACCAAGCTCCACCCGGACGGACCATCCGCGTTGCGCCCGGTGCCCCCGCAGATCCCACGGCCCGAGTACGTCGGCAAGAAGCGCCCGCGGCTGGGTGAGCCCGACGTCAAGGACGCCGGCACGATCGAGCGGATGCGAATAGCCGGCAAGATCGCGGCCCAGGCCCTGGCCGAGGTCGGCAAGCACGTCGCCCCGGGCGTCACCACCGACGAGCTGGACCGGATCGGGCACGACTTCCTAATCGAGCACGACGCATACCCCAGCACGCTCGGCTACCGCGGCTACCCGAAATCCCTGTGCACGTCGCTGAACGACGTGATCTGCCACGGCATCCCGGACGGCACGGTGATCCGCGAGGGCAACATCGTCAACGTGGACATCACGGCCTTCATCGGCGGCGTGCACGGCGACACCAACGCGACGTTCTGCGCGGGCGAGGTCGATGAGGAGTCGCGGCTGCTCGTCGAGCGCACCCACGAGGCCATGATGCGCGGGATACGGGCCGTCGCGCCGGGACGCCCGCTGAACGCGATCGGCCGGGTCATCGAGTCCTACGCGCGCCGGTTCGGTTACGGGGTGGTCCGCGACTTCACCGGTCACGGCATCGGCACGACGTTCCACTCCGGCCTGGTCGTCGCGCACTTCGACGACCCCGGCAACGACTTCGTGATGGAGCCGGGGATGACGTTCACGATCGAGCCGATGCTGACCCTCGGCACGATCGAGTACGACATCCTGGCCGACAACTGGACGGTGGTCACCAAGGACCACAGGCGGACCGCCCAGTTCGAGCACACCCTCCTCGTCACCGACGACGGCCACGAAATTCTGACGCTGTGCTAGCCCGGGGGGACGACCCAGTGTGCCCGGTCGAATGGCTAACGTGATCTTGGGGGGCGGGGCCTGATGCTGACTGGGTGTTGTGGTCGGCGCGGGGGTCGGTGAGCAAGTCCAGGACGGCCTTGGGGGTGGCGTCGGTGATGGTGGCGTGAATCGTGACCTGGTGCTTGTCCCGGTTGTAGGTGGCCTCGAGGTCGAAGACGGCTAGCAATCGTTCGGTGGGCGCGGCGGGGGCGCCGGTGAGGACGTCCCCCAGGGCGGGCAGTTCGTCCAGCAACGTGGGGTCGTCTTCTTCGACGGTGGCGGTTTCCAGGATGGCTAGCTCTGTCTCGATCCCGGTCCGCTCTGTGTACAGCTCGGTGAACCGGGCACGGACGCGGTTCCGGAGGGCCTGCGCGGCGGCGTCGGCCGGGTCAACCGGGGTTTCCAGTTCGGTGACCAGGGCGCGTTCGGATACGTCGATCCTGGCGAGCTTCTTACGGAGGCCTTCGGCGCGCTTTTGGCGGCGCTGGTCGGCGGCGGCGGTGCTGGCCGGGAGGGTCGCGGCGAGCATGGCGCCCCGGCCGGGGCCGAATACCCGTTAGAGCAGTACAGGCGGGACCGGAACTTGTGATGGCGGCCGGTCCGTCGGGTGGGCATCTCGGGGTCGCGGACGTTGCCGTGGCGGTCCAGCCCATCCGCTGGGCCTTGTCCCAGGTGGCCTTGTTCCACCAGGACGGGATGGGTGGGTTCGGGTGTCCAGATCCACTCATCGGCCGGCATCCAGACCTTTTTGCCGCCTATGCGGCGGCGGCGGCGCACGGCATGAGCCCGGTGATGTCCCGGTCGGTGAGCTTGACCGTGCCGGCGTCGGCGCAGTGGCTTGCCAGGGGTGGGACCGGCGGCGGTGGTGGCTGCATGGCACCAGGTTTTATCCGGCGATAGCCCCGGGAGGGGCGTACACGCCCCCAACGCAACAGCGAACTTTCGCGCATGTCACCCTCCGTGTCGGTTTTGTCGTGGTGGCCGCCGCCGCTGGATGGTTCCTGGACGGGGATGCGGTGGCGGATGGTGAGTTTGTCGGGTCCGATGAGGATGTCCTGGACGACGGCGCGCAGGACGCGCTGGCGGTCCTCGACGCTGGCGGTGGCGGCGCTGCCGCGGAGTCTGGCGAGGAAGCCTTCGAGGTCGCCGGCGAGCCTGAGGTAGGCGTCGCGGTCGGCGGTCTGGGCGTCGAGGGCGGCGATCTGGTCCTTCAGCCCGGTCTCCCGGGCGCGCAGGGCCGGCATGCGGGCGCGGAGCTCGTCGATGGTCAGGAGCTGCTCGGAGAACGCGGTGATCATCGCGGCAATCGACTTGCCGGTCTTGGCGAGGGCCTGCTCGAGCTGGCCGCGCTTCTTGGTGACCGGGTCCGATGTGCGGGCCCTTTCCAGCCTTTTGCCGATCTCGGCGCGGATGAGGGCGGGGTCGGCGAGCAGGGCGGTGACGTGGTCCCAGACGACGTGGTCGGCGTAGTCGGCGCGGACGGGCTTGCTGCCGCAGACGCGCCCGCCCTGGTAGCGGTAGTCGTCGGAGCCGAGGCACCGGTAGTAGTAGATCTTGTTCCCGGCGGTGGTGGTCGTGGTGGCGCGGTAGTAGCCGTAGCCGCAGGACGCGCAGGCGGCGATGCCCTGCAGCAGGGAGGGGACCTTGGTGTTCCGCGAGGCGAACCGCTTGTTGTCAGCCAGCCGCTGCTGCGGAACCTCAAGCCGGCTGGTCGCGGCGTGGTCGCGGAGCGCGGACAGCTGGGAGCCGATCGTCTCGTCTTTCGCCTGCCGGGCGCTGGACACCCGGGCGTAGATCGCCGCTGCCGTCACGGTCTCCTCCTTCCGCCGCCGGGGCGGCGGTCCTGGCCCGCCGCTGCGGCACCAAGATGCCGTAGGCCACTGACATTTCGGCCGCCGCGTGACGGCTGCAGACGAATTCCGCCTCCACCGGCAGCTCCCTCATCCCGGCGGGCCGTTCCCGTGAGCACGGCTGAGGAACTCCTCCAGGGCCTGCGCGGCGACCGACGAGATGGTGCGGCCGGACGCCCGGGCGTGCTCCCGGACCGCGGCGGCCAGCCGTACCGGAAGCCGGACGGTGAACACCGAGGACTCGTCCGGGACCAGGACCCGGCCCGATTCCGCGGCCTGGGCGACGTAACGGCGCGCCTGCCGCTGCGAGCAGCCCAGCCGCCCGGCCAGCACCCGGGCTGCCTCCGCCGCCGGAGCCCCCGAGTCCAGCAGCTCAGCGGCAGCATTGACATGCGCCGCGTGCTCCGCGGCACCGGCACGGCGATCACCAGGCATGACATGAAAATACTACAGATAACGTCCAATGACAGGCAGATGCCGACCCTGCTCACCGCTCCTGCCCCGCTTCCCGCGCCCGCAAGATCCACGAGGCGATCGTCAGCGCCGTGCAGGTGTCCAGCCCGGCCAGCCAGCCCGCGACCCGCCGGTCCCACGCGCCCAGCTCGACGCCCTCCAGCACGCCCGCCAGGAACGCGGACCGCTCCTCCCCGGGCACGAACCCGCGCGGAGCCGACTCCAGCGGTCCCGCCGGCACCCCCGGCCACGCGCCGTTCACCGGCCCCGCTCCAGCCGCCGGTAACCCAGCGTAGCCTCGAAGCAGAAGTTGCCTTTTGCGTTGGGGGCGTGATAGCGCGGTTCTTCGGCAATGCCGGTGGTTCCGGCAGCCGCACCGGCAGGCGCCGCGGCGGTCGCCGCCGGTCAGGTCGCGTGGAACCAGTCCAGCTCATCCAGCAGCGCGGCTAAAGAGTCAGCGGCCAGGTCGGTGGTGCCGTTGCAGGCGTGCCACTTCCCGTCCGCTGCTGAACCGGCGGCCGGGCTGTGCACCCGCCAGCCGGGGCGCTGGAGCTGGAAGATGATCCGCCGCAGAATGTCCCGGTCCGGGACCGCCCGGTCGGTCAATGGGCCGCCACGATTTCTTCCAGCCGGTTCAGCAACTCACGCAGCGACAGGGCCGCCACGACGTGGCAAGCCTGGCCGTCGCCTTTTTCGGCGATGAAACGGCGGGCCCCGTCCTGGGCGTGGATCGACCATTCGGGGTGATCGTGGATGAAGCGCTGTTGCCGGACGACCTGATCAAACGGCAGACCCATGACCGCTTTTCCTTGCCTGACCCGTGGGACCCCTGAGGGACCGTGCCCGGCTCACGGGTCAGCCAGCCGGGCACGGCCTGATGCAGATTAACACAGATCAGAGCAGAACAGGTATACCCGCTGATCAGCCCAGGTCTGTACTGGCCTACTTTGATCTTATGAAAGTGGATCATGACCTGCCCGAGCCTGCTTACCAGCAGCTCGCGGCCATCCTCCGCGACCAGATCGCGGCGGGTGAATGGCGCACCGGTCCACTGCCCTCGGTCAAGCAGCTCCAGCAGGAACACGACGTTGGCCGCGACACCGCCCTGCGCGCCATCGAGATTCTCCGCGCCGAGGGCCTCGTCTTCACCGTTCCCCGCCGGGGCACCTACGTCAGCCCCAGGAAATAAACGCGTCCTTGGCCGGCCCTGGCAGCGGGGCACGAGTCCGCAGCAGGTGAGATGGATACGGTCACCACCGCCCGGGTTAACTTGTACCGGGGAGCCAGGCTGTTTCCCCGCTAGCGGTTACGGCGGGTACCTGGTGTGCTTGTGCTTGCACCTTTCCCGGTCATCTGCGCGGTGAGTACCCCGATGCTTTTGTCCTTGACCTTTCCCTTGATCTTGTTCCTTTGATTTTGACCTTGCCTGGGTGGGTGCCGTCCTGTGGAGCTGCTTCCTGACCTCGGCCCCTGGTTGTGGGGGTGAGGTCAGGAAGTGGTTGGCGGAACGGGTAGGACGGCACCCGGCCAGGCCAGCGGCGGTAGCCGCTGTTTGCCTGTCCCGTACAGTGCCCGCACGCACACGGGCCGCTGGGCGGCCCGTGTGCGTGCGGTGTACGGCGGGTGTGTGCCTTTAAGGTGTCGGCCGGGGGTTGGGGTGGCGTGGTGCCGGCGAAGGGCTGGCCGGGTGCGCGGAGTATGGGGGGTAATAAACACTAGGGGCCGCGGAGGCCCCTTGGACGCGGGGTCCGGGGCGGCAGCCCCGGCGTTGTGTCGAGCTGCGAAGTGGAGCGGGGGGCAGAGGCATGAGCGGCTGCTATCTGCTTCTTTGTCCGCTATACCACTGATGAGGAGCGCAGCGCGGCGAGCAGCCATACGCTTCCGGGCATATGGGACGGGAACGGCGGCCATCCGTTGATGGTGGCCGTGAGCTGCCAGTACCGGTCGATCCGCGGGTCGGTGGTCACCTCAAGCCCGGCGATCAGCTCCTCGCGGCCCACCGGGTGGAACCCCGGGGCGGGTTCCAGGATGCGGTTCACGACCTGGGTGGCCTCGGGGGAATCCGGCGGGCACGCCCGCAGCACTGCCGCCACGGCGTTCTCATGCGCCCAGCCAAGGAAGTCCTGCAGCCCGTCCCTGGCATCGATTTGCAAGCTGATGCCGGTCACCTGCCGCATCCGCTGCCGGAAGTCCGGGTCACTGACCAGTTCGGCCAGCTCCACCCAGGCGTCGACCTGCTCAGGCGAGGGGTCATCGGGCAGGTTCCAGGCCGCGCCCCAGCGCTGGGCCTGGGCCGCGTTGATCCCCAGGCCCTCGAACGCATCGGCCAGGAAGTCATCGATCATCTGCTTGCGCTCGGCCACCGACATCTGGGCCAGCTTGCTCATCAAGGTCATCTCCTCGTTGCCTGCTGCGCGCTTGACCACGACGGCCAGCACCGAGCGGTGCAGCCGCAGCGCGCGGATCTGCGCGTCCAGCGCGTCCAGGTGGACGGCGGCGACCTCGGCGATGCTCGCCTGGCCCGCTAGCACCCGGCGTACGTCGGCCAGGCCCAGCCCCAGGTCGCGCAGCGTGGCGACCAGCTCCAGCCTGGCCACGCACGCCGTGTCATACAGCCGCCGCCCGCTCGCGGTCCGCGCCGCCGGGGGCAGCACGCCGGTATCGGACCAGAACCGGATGGTGCGCACCGGCAGCCCTGCGCGCCTGGCCAACTCGCCGATGGAAAGCAGCGGCCCGTCGTCCTCCATATCCGCCAGTCTGCATTCTCCAGCCGCTGGAGAATCAACCCGCCGGTGCAAGCAATCCTGACAAGGTTCCGGCCAGCGCGATCTGGCTCAGCGCAGTGCGTGCGGTGGCTTATGAGTTCAGCACTTGCGCGCCGGGGTATCGGCCGGGGGTTGGGGGTGGCGTGGTGCCGGCGAAGGGCCGGCCGGGTGCGCGGTGGCAGTACAGCGGCCCGTTCGGCTTTTCCTGGCCCGGGTCGCTAGGCGTCGCGCTTGCGGAACAGGATAAAGCCGGCGATCAGGGCGGCCACGGTGTAGGCACCGAGCACGGCGAACTCGCCCCAGGGAGAGAACATGTTCGGGTGAGCGCCGCTCACCGTTCCGGTGATGGCATCACCGGCCGACGACGGCAGCCACCGCACCACGTCCGCGTGCCAGCTACTCGGCAGCAGGTTGACCAGGATAGGGATGACGAACAGCACGGCCACCATGATCGTGATCGCCCCGGCCGTGTGCCGGATCATCGATCCGATGGCGTACGCCAGCAGCCCGCACAGGGTGACGTACAGGGCCGCGCCGATCACGGCACGCAGCACATTCGGCTGCGAGAGCGTCGCGTTGTGATGCGTGCTCGCCAGCAGCGCCTGCCCGAGCCAGAAGGCGGCAAAGGCGGCTACCAGGGCCATGATCAGGATGACGACGGCCATGACCGCGGCCTTGGCGAGGTACATGACGCCGCGCCGGGGCATCGACGTCAGCGACGTGCGGATCATCCCGGTCGAGTACTCCGAGGTGATCGTCAGCGCGCCGAGGACCACGATGACGAGTTCGCCGAGGAAAAAAAGGCCCGCGAGGCTGGTCGCGGTCGCGTCGAAAGTGGCCCGGTCCGCCGGGCTCGTCTGGGACCAGTGCGCCGCAACACCGCCGGTGATCGCGGCGCCGATCCCGATACTGATCACCAGCAGCGCCAGCAGCGTCCAGTAGGTGGAGCGCACCGACCGGATCTTGGTCCACTCCGAGCGCAGCGTGCCCATCAGGCCCGCGCGGCCGGACGGGGTGGGCAGCGAAGAAAGGCGCGTGCCTTCTGTGGTTACCGTAGCCATGTCAGCTCGTCCTCACCGCGGGTGCCTGCTCGGTTTCCGTGCCCGCCGACGTGGGCGCGGCGGGGGCGTCCGCCGCGGCTCCGGCGTGGTACTCCACGCTGTCCGCGGTGAGCTCCATAAACGCCTCCTCCAGGGACGCGCGGGTCCTGGAAAGCTCGTGCAGCCGCACCCCGGCCTCGAACGCGACGTCGCCGACCCGTTCGGTGGGCATGCCCTTGACCAGGAGCGACCCGTCACCGTTAGCCGTCGCGGTCCCCCCGGCCGCGGCGACGGCTCTGGTCATCACGTCGATCTGCGGCGTGCGCACCCGGACGGTCTCGGTCGAGTTCTCCGCGATGAATTTCTCGATCGTGGTGTTGGCGATCAGCTTGCCCCGGCCGATCACGATGATGTCGTCGGCGGTGTTCTCCATCTCCGACATCAGGTGGCTGGAGACGAACACCGTGCGGCCCTCCCCCGCCAGCGCCTTCATCAGATTACGGATCCAGCGGATGCCCTCCGGGTCCAGCCCGTTGACCGGCTCGTCGAACATCAGCACCGACGGGTCGCCGAGCAACGTGCCGGCGATACCGAGCCGCTGGCTCATGCCCAGCGAGAACCCCTTGGACCGCTTCTTCGCCACCTCGCTCAGCCCGACCAGCGACAGCACCTCGTCCACCCGCCGCTTGGGGATGTTGTTCGTCTGCGCCAGGCACAGCAGATGGTTGTACGCGCTGCGGCCGCCGTGCACGGCCTTGGCGTCTAGCAGCGCGCCGACCTCGCGCATCGGGTAGTCCAGTTCCCGGTACTGCTTGCCGTCGATCTGGACCGATCCGGCGGTCGGGTAGTCCAGGCCCAGGATCAGCCGCATGGTGGTGGTCTTGCCCGCCCCATTGGGGCCCAGGAACCCGGTCACCTTGCCTGGTTCCACGCTGAAGGAGAGATCGTTGACAGCGAGCTTCTCTCCGTATCGTTTCGTGAGGCCCCGTACCTCGATCATGTAGTTGTCCCTTCATGCCCGTGAGCACGCCCGGAGGAACCGGGCATAATCATTCTCGCGCATTTGAGCCGGCGGTTCGGCGCCCGCGACGGTGCCCGCGTTCTTGCCCGCGTTCTTCTCCACGGTAGGCGCCGCCGGGAGTCCGGCGAAGTGCCGTACGTCCACAGCGTGTCATGACGGATGTCATGGGGCATCCGCCCAGAGGGTGATTCGGGAGTGCACCCACCGGATGATCTCCCATCGGCCGGACGCCTGATCGCTGGTCGCCGGGGCTCGCCCGCGGCAGGGAGAAGGGTCACCGACGTCCGTTCGGCTGAATTATTCTGCCCTGCGGAGCCGTGGCCCGGGCGCGCGCGTGCACGCTGACCGTGTATCCGGCGCTGCGGTTGATGACCTGGTGCAGCTGGCCGCTCCCGTGGACCCGCATTTTGCCCGGCAGCAGCGGCGCCGTCGCGACCCCGCCGTCGCCGAAGACCTGCTCGGTGACCTCCCCCGCGACGACGGCCACCACTTCGCAGCCGCAGTTGCCGGCATCGGCGCTGTCATCAACTGGCCAGCCGCCCTGCGCCGGGCCGCCGTATGCCAGGGGCGGGATGGTCATGAGCCACACCTCGGCCGGGCCCTCAACCGGGATGCTGACGCGCACGGGCCGTTCCGGGTCGAACCGCACGAGCCCCCACCACCGCTCCGGGGCGGCTGTGATGAGCCGCAACTGGCGGGCCAGCTCGCCGACCGTCGGGGTGGCGCTGACCGCCGGGGCCGGCTGCTCGTGGGAGCGGCCCGGTCCGGGGCGCCCGGAGTCCATGAGCTGGGCGATTTCCGGGGCAACGGAAACGTCGAGGTTCACTGAATCCAGTCCTTCACGTGGTGTCCAGGGGATCCCCGGTCAGCGCGGGGGGCCGGGGATATGTTCACCCGGCGACGGGGTGAGCCAGGACTGGCCGATCGGACGGCGCCCTCAGCGAGGGCGGGCGATCATGGGGTCAGCGCGGCAGGCAGCCGTCAGCGACAGCAACACGAAGGACAGTGACCGCGCGCGCCCGTCGCCGCGCGACGTGAATCGCTGCGGCGGGGCATCCGGATGCGGTCGTCCACGGTACATAGGACAGCGCATCCCGGCCGCGCTTGTCAAACTGGCACGGCAAAACGGCGGGCCACAACGTGCCCGACGAGGCGATTGCGCTGGCATTAGCCGCGGAACCGTGCCGTCTGGTAAGCGGGGTTCTCCCAGAGTCTGAAGGGCCTGCTTGATGTGGTCGGCGGTGAGGCCGTCGCGGGACCAGGCGGCGCCGCACAGGGCACGCAGGCCGTCGATCCTGGCCCCCCGGCCGGACAGCTCCAGCTGGCCGTCGTCCGTCCAGCGCGCCGTCCAGCCGCCACAGCCGAACGTGCCCCCCTCGGAGCTGACCGCGGGCTGGGGCTCAAGCAGGCCGGAAAGATCGTCGGCCACGTAGGTGGGCCGCTGGTGCGGGGGCGCGAGCACCGCCTCGGCGGGGCCGGTCACTCCGGTCAGGACCAGCAGGCTGTCCGCGTCCACCCGCCACGCGGCCTCGATGTCGGTGTCGAGCCGGTCGCCGACCACCAGCGGATGGCGGGCCCCGGTCCGTATCACCGACTCTTTGTGCAGCGGCGGCTCGGGCTTGCCCGCGATCAGCGGGGTACGCCCGGTCGCATAGGCGATCACCTGCAGCAGCGAGCCGTTGCCGGGCTGCAGCCCGTGCAGGCTGGGCAGCGTGCGGTCGGCGTTGGTCCCGACGAACAGCGCGCCGGCCGCGACGGCCCGGCCGCCCTCGGCGAGCGTCGGGTAGCTGATGCCGGGGGCGTAGCCCTGGACGACCGCCGCGGGCCGTTCGGCCGCGGTGGACACCGGGCGGAGCCCGCGTTCCCGCAGCGCGACCCGCAGCCCCATGCCGCCGATGGCCAGGACGGCCGAGCCCGCAGGCAGCCGCTCCGCCAGAAGGCGCGCAGCGGCCTGCGCCGAGGTGACGACATCCTCGCGTGTGGCGGAGATCCCGAACCCGTTCAGGATCTCCGCCACGGCGGCCGGCGTGCGGTTCGCGTTGTTCGTGACGTAGGCGAGCCGCATGCCTTCGCCGCCTGCGTTGCGCAGCGCCTGGCTCGCGCCCGGTATGGCCTGACCGCCGATGTACACGACCCCGTCGAGGTCCAGGAGGGCGACGTCGTAGACCTGGCAGAGGGGCTTTTCGCTGGCCCGGGGCGCGACCGGTCCCGCGTCTCGGCCCGCGTTCTGGCCCGCCTTCTGGCCCGCGTCCTGGCCCGCATCCTGGCCCGCATCCTGGCCCGCGTCCTGGCCCGCGTTCTTGCCCGCCTGCTGGCTCAAGCCTCCTCCCCGCGATCGGCCGGGCGGGAGTGCAGCGCCGCGCGCACGGCGAGCAGGGCATTGGTGTAGTGCTGGTCATCGGGCCGCATGGCCACGGCCAGCGCCAGGTACTCGGCGGCGGAGGCGGGATCCCCGGCCCGCGCCAGGGACAGGCCCAGCCCGAAGTGCGCGTAGTCGTCGGCGGGGCTGGCCTCTACGATCAGCCGGAAGTTGCCGGCCGCCTCGGTGTACCGCTTGGCGTCAAACTGCGCGCGGGCCAGAGCCTCCCGGACGCTGCGGGAGCCGGGCTCGGCCGCCGCGGCGCGCTGCAGGATCTGCGCGGCCGCCGCCGGGCTGCCCCGGCTGAGCAGCTCCAGCCCGCGCCGGTACCAGGCGTGCGGGTCGCCCTGCGGGCCCTCGGCGTCAGAATCCTCAGGCCTCTCGCCGCCCGGCCGGGAATCCTGAATACCGTTTGGTCCTTCTGACATGTGTGCTGACCCTTCCGTCCGACCCTGAGCCAGCGCCGGGGGCTTCCGGCCTCGCGCTGGCGCCCTTTCGCGGGGTTCGCTACGCCGCTGACCGGGTGAGCGGCATCGCGAACGTCACCTCCCCACCGTATGACGTCATCGGCCCGGGCACCGTGGACCGCCTCCTGGCGTCCGAGCCCCACAACGTCGTCCGTCTGATTCTGCCCGGCGCCGGATCGGGGCAATCACCGCGCGACCCCGGTGTCGCTGAGCTGGCGGCTCGCGACCTGCGCGACTGGCTCACCTCGGGCGTGCTGGCGCGCGATCCGCGGCCCGCGCTGTACGCCTACGAGCAGAGCCTGCCCGCAGACGGCGCCGGTTCTCCCGGAAACGGTACTCCCGGGCGGAACGGTACTCCCGGGCGGAACGGTACTCCCACTCCCGGGTGGGAGGTCGTCCAGCGCGGGCTGGTCGGTGCCCTGCGGCTCGTCCCGCCGGATTCGCCCAGCGTGCTGCCGCACGAGGACGTCCTGCCGGGTCCGGTGGAGGGCCGGCGCGAGCTGATGGAGACGACGCAGGCCAACCTGGAGCCGATCTTCCTGCTGTACGACTCGGGTGCCGACGGCGGCGGCCCGGGCGCGGCGACCCGTCTGGTGGAGGAGGTGGCGGCCACGAGGGAGCCACTGCTGTGCGCCGTGACCGACGACGGGACGCGGCACCGGATCTGGGCGCTGACCGATCCGGCGGAGCACGAACTCGTCGCTTCTGACCTGGCCGCCCGCAGCGCGCTGATCGCCGACGGGCATCACCGCTACGCCGCCTACCTCGAGATGCAGGACCGCGAGCGCGAGGCCGGCCGGGACGGCCCGAGGGACTTCGGCCTGGCGTTCCTCGTGGACTCGGCGGCCTACCCCCCGCGGATCGGCGCCATTCACCGGGTGATCCCGGCCCTGCCCCCCGCACGGGCGGCCGAGATGGCCAAGGGTGCGGTCCGCGTGCGGCCCGTTCGGGAAAATCTCGACGATGCGGTGCGCCTGCTGGCTGATGCCGGGCGCGACGGCCCGGCCTTCCTGCTCACGGACGGCACCGAGCAGTACCTGCTGACCGATCCGCACCCGGACCGGCTGGCCGAGATCATGCCGCCGGATCGTTCGGCGCGCTGGCGGGGCCTGGCCGCGTCGGTGCTCCGTGAGGTCCTGGTCAAGAGCGCGTGGGGGCTGCCGGACGCCGAACCGGACGTGGTCGTGGTGCCGGGCGACGCCGCCTCGGCGGCCGCGGCGGCCCGGCAGGCGGGCGGCACCGCCGTCATCTGCAACCCGGTGTCCGCCGCGGACGTCCGCGCGGTGGCCGAGAACGGGGAGCGGATGCCGCGCAAGTCCACCTCGTTCGGCCCGAAACCGCGCACGGGGCTCGTGATGCGGACCTTCGGGACCTCCTGACCACCTTCGCCGCGGCCCGGCTTTGCCAGAATGAGCGCATGAGCGATGAGGCTGATACGCAGAAAAACGGGTCCGGCATCACTCCCGGCATTACCCCATTGGGCCACGAGGTCTTCGAGATCGACACCCGGATGGCCGGTTACCGCGGGATCACCGCTGGCTACCTGATCCGGTCGGACCGGCCGTGCCTGGTGGAAACGGGCACGGCGCCGTCCGCCCCGATCGTCCGCGACGCGCTCGCCTCGCTCGGCGTGGGCCCCGACGACCTGGCCACGGTGGTGGTCACGCACATCCACCTCGACCACGCGGGCGGGGTCGGCGACATCGCCAAGATGTTCCCGTCGGCGCGGGTGGTCGTGCACACCAAGGGCGCGCGGCACCTGGCCGACCCGTCCCGCCTGATGGCCAGCGCGCGGATGGTGTACGGCGACGCCCTCGACGCTCTGTTCGGAACGCTGGCGCCGACGCCCGCCGAGCGGATCGAGACCGTGGAGGAGACCGGGGTCGTCGACCTCGGCGACGGCCGGCGGCTGGACAGTCACTATTCACCCGGGCACGCCAAGCACCACGTCGGCCTGCTCGACTCCGCCAGCGGCGACCTTTACGTGGGCGACGCCGCGGGGGTCTACCTGCCCGAAACCGGAGACCTGCGCGCCGCGACGCCCCCGCCCGACTTCGACCTCGATGTCGCGCTGGCGTCGCTGCGCTTGTTCGGCGCGCTGCGCCCCGAGCGCCTGCTGTTCAGCCACTATGGCCCGCTCGGTGAGGTGGCCCAGACGCTGGAACGTTCGGCCGAGGAGATCAAGGTCTGGGTGGAGGAAACCCGCAAGGCGCACCGCGCGGGCCTCGACCTGGACCACGCGGTGGCCATGGTGCACGAGCGGACCAAGGACCGCTACAAAGGACTGCGGGACGTTGACGACAAGACCGCGGGCGAGAGCGCGGGCGACGGGGGCGGCAGGAGCCCGGGCCGGGGCGCGGGCGAGAAGCTGATGGAGCTCACCGGCACCCGGGCCAACGTCAGCGGCATCATGCACTGGCTCGACAAGACCGGCGATGATGCCCGGCACTCCTGACACCACCCGGCTGACCCTGTTCCACCAGTTCGGCCTGTTGACCGACGACTACGCGCCGAAGCCCGCGTTCCAGGCGTACCGGGAGCTCATCGGCACCTACTCGGCCTGATCGCGGTCCGCAACGCCGGGCTCGCGGTCCGCAACGCCGGGCTCGTGATCCGCAACGCCGGGCTCGTGATCCGCAACGCCGGGCTCGTGATCCGGAACACCGGGCTCGTGGTCCGGATCGTCGGCGGAGGGATCAAGGTCTTCGACGGCGATCCCCTCGAGGTCCTGAAGGCGCTCAGCGGCGTCGGTGTCCCCCCGCGCGTCGGCTCCCGCCGCCCGCGCGAACCAGTCCCGGCCCTCTTCGGTCCGGCCCGCATCCAGCAGAGCGTCGGCGTACGCGTAGAACAGGGCCGCTGACCAGGGCCGCATCCGCCCGTCAGTGAGTTCAGGAACTTGGAGCACGATCGCCGCAACTTCGGGGCGCCCCTGGTCTCTCCTGATCCCGGATTCGACGATGAGCAGCTCGATCTGGCTGGGCCGGCCAAGCGCGGCCACTTCGTGACCGTGCACGAGCGCCAGCGCGCGATCAAGCCGTCCGAGGGCACGTTCCGAATCCGCCATCATCGGCAGGTATGTCTCCCGGCCCGTAAGCCGCCGCGCGGCGCGCAGTTCGGAGAGGGCCTCGGCCCATTTGCCGACCCGGTAGGCGGCCACGCCGACTGCCTCACGGACCACGCCCACCCGGGCGGCGAGGTCGCGTGCCACCCGCGCGTGGGCGTAGGCCCGCTCTGGATCTTCTTCCAGCTCGGCGGCGACCAGGCGCCGGGCCACGCTGTCGGCCAGATCGGAGGGCAGGGTCCGCAGTTCGGCGCGGGCATCCGGCTCGAGCTGATCGGGGGTCACATCGTCCGGGACCGGTGGAGCTCCGCCGCGGTCGGCCCCGCCGCCCTGCGGGCCACGAGATCGTGGTCCCGGGTGCGCGGCGCCGCCGCGGTCGTACCCGCCAGCCCGTTCGGGACCGCGGTCGTACCGGCCGGGCCGGTCGGCGCCCCGGTCATACCGGCCAGGGCCCCCAGACCGGCCAGGGCCCCCGGAATCCCGGTCAAAGCGGCCGGACCGTTCGGGCTGGCCCCCGGCTCCGTCGCTTGGGTGCGGCGCGGGGCCTGCACCACGGCTCCGGTCGGGACGGCCGGTCCCGGGAGCGTCAGTGCGCCCCGGACGGCCGCCGGGCCCGCTGCCCCACTCCGGACGGCCGGTACTGGGCCGTCCGCCACGCTCGGGCCGGCCGGCGCCGGGCTTCCCGCCGCGCTCCGGACGGCCGGTAGCCGGACTTCCGCCGTAGCCCCGGCGGCCGGAACTGGGCCTGTCGTCGTAGCCCCGGCGGCCGGAACTGGGCCTGTCGTCGCGGTCGCGCCGGTCAGTACCTGAGTTTCTCCCGCGCTCCGGCCGATCAGAGTTCGGCCGCTCGGAACGATCAGCGGCGGGCCGACCGTAGCGTTCAGGGCGCTCGGGGCTTGGACGGCTGGGGCGTTCGGGACGGTCAGCGCTGGGCCTGCCACCGTACGCTGGGCGGCCGGAACTGGGCCGCCCGCCACCTTCGGGACGGTCACCGCCGGGACGACTGTCCCAGCCTGACCGGCTCGAGGCTGACCGGCTCGAGGCTGACCGGCTCGAGGCTGACCGGCTCGAGGCTGACCGGCTCGAGGCTGGCCCGCCACTGGCCCGTGGGCCAGCCGACGGCCGGCCCAGGCGTGGTCCTCCTGCATTTCCCGTTCCGGGCGCGCCAGAGCCCGTCGTACGCGGTCGCGTATTCCCCGGCCGGTCATCTGCGGACCGTGAACCGGCTCCCGTACCCGCGGTAGATCGCGGACCCGCGGTAGATCGTGGCCCGCCGGTGGAACGTGGGCCTCCCGTGGAGCCGGCCCCCCCGCCACTGCCGGGCCCGCCGCCTGCTCGGGGGCCGCCGCCTGCTCGGGGGCCGCTGCCCGCTCGGGGGCCGCTGCCCGCTCGGGGGCCGCCGCTGGTCCGGGGCCGGGGCCCGCCCCCGGTCCGTGCGGAACCCTCGCCGCTCCGGCGCTCCGCTCCCCCGCGGCCATCGCCGTCAGAACGGGTGTCACCATCGGAGTACGGCCGCCCGCCACTCCGAGGGCCTCCCCGAGCGTTCCCGCCGGACGCAGGACGGCCACGAGAACCACTCCAGCCGCCGGACGCAGGACGGCCACCAGAAGTGCCGCGGCCACCGGAAGTACCGCGGTTACCGGAAGGACCGGCGCCACCAAAAGTACCGCGACTACCAGAAGTACCGGACCCGCCGGAAGCGCCGCGAGCGCCAGGGGCACCTCGGTTACCGGACGTACCGGATGCCCCCCGGCCGCTATAGGAGCCGCGCGCACCGGCGGAGCCGCTACCGCCTGAACCGTCCTCCGGACCCCCGCGGCCCTGCGACTCAACGGCTCCGCGCGCGCCCTGGCCGGGGCCGCTGCGCGCCCATCGCCGGGTTTCCGGCCGTCGCCCCTGCGGGGGCCGCGGCCCACCGCGCCACTCGGTCACGGTGCCACCCTTCCACCAAATTCTTGGTCCATAAAATCACCGGAGCTAGCCGAACCGCCCCGGCGCCCTCGCGGGCGGCCTGGGCCACAAGCCGCCCGGAGACGGATGCCGCTCCTGTTCAAATAAAAAGAAGGAGGCTACTCAACCCATAGGGGAGCAGCCTCCTTCAAAAAAGTGCCCGGCGGCGTCCTACTCTCCCACGCGGTCCCCCGCGCAGTACCATCGGCGCTGAAGGGCTTAACTTCCGGGTTCGGAATGGGACCGGGTGTTTCCCCTTCGCTATGGCCGCCGAAACTCTATTGAGATGTAAGTCGGCACGGAGATAAATCCCCGGCCTATCGGCCATTACTGGCCAACTGGTTCCCGACCGCACCTCGGGAACCGCATAGTGGACGCAAACAGAATCTGTGCTGGCCCAGGGGGATGACCCCCTGGAACCCCTCACAAAAAAGTAGAAGCCAAGCCTCTCGGCCTATTAGTACCGGTCAGCTCAACACGTTGCCGTGCTTCCACCTCCGGCCTATCAACCCAGTCGTCTAGCTGGGGGCCTTACCGGGTTAACCCCGAGAGAGACCTCATCTTGAGGCGAGCTTCCCGCTTAGATGCTTTCAGCGGTTATCCCTTCCGAACGTAGCAAACCAGCCGTGCCCTTGGCAGGACAACTGGCACACCAGAGGTTCGTCCGTCCCGGTCCTCTCGTACTAGGGACAGCCCCTCTCAAGTCTCTTACGCGCGCAGCGGATAGGGACCGAACTGTCTCACGACGTTCTAAACCCAGCTCGCGTACCGCTTTAATGGGCGAACAGCCCAACCCTTGGGACCTACTCCAGCCCCAGGATGCGACGAGCCGACATCGAGGTGCCAAACCATCCCGTCGATATGGACTCTTGGGGAAGATCAGCCTGTTATCCCCGGGGTACCTTTTAGCCGTTAAGCGACGGCGCTTCCACATGCCACCGCCGGATCACTAGTCCCAGCTTTCGCTCCTGCTCGACATGTCTGTCTCACAGTCAAGCACCCTTGTGCACTTACACTCGACACCTGGTTGCCAACCAGGCTGAGGGTACCTTTGGGCGCCTCCGTTACCTTTTGGGAGGCAACCGCCCCAGTTAAACTACCCACCAGACACTGTCCCTGATCCGGATCACGGACCTAGGTTAGATATCCAGAACGACCAGAGTGGTATTTCACCGATGACTCCACAGGCACTAGCGTGCCTACTTCACAGTCTCCCACCTATCCTACACAAGCCGACCCAAACACCAATGTCAAGCTGCAGTGAAGGTCCCGGGGTCTTTCCGTCCTGCTGCGCGTAACGAGCATCTTTACTCGTAGTGCAATTTCGCCGGATCCGTGGTTGAGACAGTGGGAAAGTCGTTACGCCATTCGTGCAGGTCGGAACTTACCCGACAAGGAATTTCGCTACCTTAGGATGGTTATAGTTACCACCGCCGTTTACTGGCGCTTAAGTTCTGAGCTTCGCGACCCGAAGGCCACTAACCCGTCCCCTTAACGTTCCAGCACCGGGCAGGCGTCAGTCCGTATACGTCGTCTTGCGACTTTGCACGGACCTGTGTTTTTAGTAAACAGTCGCTTTCCCCTGGTCTCTGCGGCCACAACCAGCTCAGAGAGCACGTCTCTTCACCGGACATGGCTCCCCTTCTCCCAAAGTTACGGGGATAATTTGCCTAGTTCCTTAACCACGGTTCATCCGATCGCCTTGGTATTCTCTACCTGACCACCTGAGTCGGTTTAGGGTACGGGCCGCTTAGATGCTCGCCGCGAGGCTTTTCTCGGCAGCATGGGATTACTCACTTCGCCAAAATAGGCTCGGCATCAGGTCTCAGGCTTGTGACGTGCGGATTTGCCTACACGCCGCCCTACACCTTTACTCCAGGACAACCATCGCCTGGTAGAGCTACCCTCCTGCGTCACCCCTTCGGCTTGCCTACTACCGGTCTGGGTCGCAAGCGCGGCCAGACCCTCCCGAAGGAAGATCCGGCGTTGCGTGCTCAGCATCGCCAGGTTCGGCATGGGCGCATCTACGCGGGTACGGGAATATCAACCCGTTGTCCATCGACTACGCCTGTCGGCCTCGCCTTAGGTCCCGACTTACCCTGGGCGGATTAGCCTGCCCCAGGAACCCTTGGTCATTCGGCGGAGGGGTTTCTCACCCCTCTTTCGCTACTCATGCCTGCATTCTCACTCGTGTAGCGTCCACGGCTGGATCACTCCGCCGCTTCACTCGCCACACGACGCTCCCCTACCCATCCACGCACCTGGACTCCCAACGCTCGGGCAACCCTGGCAACAACCGCGATGGACCGAAGTCCACGTTGGTTAAAGCCTCAGTCGCCTCCGCAAGAGAGAGCCGAGTTAACGCGCGAATGTCACAGCTTCGGCGGTGTGCTTGAGCCCCGCTAAATTGTCGGCGCGGAATCACTTGACCAGTGAGCTATTACGCACTCTTTCAAGGGTGGCTGCTTCTAAGCCAACCTCCTGGTTGTCTGTGCAACTCCACATCCTTTTCCACTTAGCACACGCTTAGGGGCCTTAGCTGGTGATCTGGGCTGTTTCCCTCTCGACTACGAACCTTATCGCCCGCAGTCTCACTGCCACGTTCTCACTTACCGGCATTCGGAGTTTGGCTGACTTCAGTAAGCTTGTAGGCCCCCTAGGCCAACCAGTAGCTCTACCTCCGGCAAGAAACACGTGACGCTGCACCTAAATGCATTTCGGGGAGAACCAGCTATCACGGAGTTTGATTGGCCTTTCACCCCTACCCACAGGTCATCCCCCAGGTTTTCAACCCTGGTGGGTTCGGTCCTCCACGCGGTCTTACCCGCGCTTCAACCTGCCCATGGGTAGATCACTCCGCTTCGGGTCTACAGCATGCGACTCAGACGCCCTATTAAGACTCGCTTTCGCTACGGCTACCCCTCACGGGTTAACCTTGCCACATACCGTAACTCGCAGGCTCATTCTTCAAAAGGCACGCGGTCACTTCACGTCAGCAGAGCTGACACGCTCCCACGGCTTGTAGGCACACGGTTTCAGGTACTATTTCACGACCCCTCACCGGGGTGCTTTTCACCTTTCCCTCACGGTACTGGTTCACTATCGGTCACCAGGGAGTATTTAGGCTTAGGAGGTGGTCCTCCCAGATTCACACGAGATTTCTCGGGCCCCGTGCTACTTGGGATCCCGCTCGGGAGTCGTACAGATTTCGCTTACGGGGGTATCACCCACTGTGCCGACGCTTTCCAACGTCTTCGGCTACCCGTACGATTTATAACTCCCTGCTAGGTCAGCAGCCCTAACAGAGCGGTCCCGCTACCCCGACCACGCAACGCCTGCCGGCTTTAACACGTGATCGGTTTGGCCTCTTCCCCTTTCGCTCACCACTACTCAGGGAATCGCGGTTGCTTTCTCTTCCTGTGGGTACTGAGATGTTTCACTTCCCCACGTTACCTCCACCTGCCCTATGTGTTCAGGCAGGGGTGATGAGCAATTACGCTCAACAGGTTTCCCCATTCGGAAATCCCCGGATCGAAGTCTGGTTGCCGACTCCCCGGGGCTTATCGCAGGCTCCTACGTCCTTCTTCGGCTCCTGGTGCCAAGGCATCCACCGTGTGCCCTTAATAACTTGGCAACTACAGATGATGCTCGCGTCCACTATGCAGTTCTCAAAGTACGGGCGGTACCGGGCTCTAGACCGCCGCGTACCCCGGTCCGCGCACCGACTTGGAAGTTCAGCGCGTGACCGAGGCCGTTCGGCGAGAGGCCGATCCAGTCCAAAGGGAGGACCAAGAGCGTCCGTTCCCTCAGGACCCAACAGCGTGCTCGGCCAGGCCATCATCGCGGTCACCGTTCCTCCTGCAAGCAGGTGTACTAGCTGACGTTGCATGACGATCAGACCGAATAACCAGTGCTCCACTAATGAGCTAGCCACCTCAGGACGTTCGCCCGAGATGTGGCTCTGGACGCGGTACCACGGTGTCTTTTAAACACTACGGTCCGCGCCAGCTGCTCCTTAGAAAGGAGGTGATCCAGCCGCACCTTCCGGTACGGCTACCTTGTTACGACTTCGTCCCAATCGCCGGCCCCACCTTCGACGGCTCCCTCCCCACAAGGGGGTTAGGCCACCGGCTTCGGGTGTTGCCGACTTTCATGACGTGACGGGCGGTGTGTACAAGGCCCGGGAACGTATTCACCGCAGCGTTGCTGATCTGCGATTACTAGCGACTCCGACTTCATGGGGTCGAGTTGCAGACCCCAATCCGAACTGAGACCGGCTTTTTGGGATTCGCTCTACCTTGCGGTTTCGCAGCCCTTTGTACCGGCCATTGTAGCATGTTTGCAGCCCAAGACATAAGGGGCATGATGACTTGACGTCATCCCCACCTTCCTCCGAGTTGACCCCGGCAGTCTCCAATGAGTCCCCGGCATTACCCGCTGGCAACATTGGACGAGGGTTGCGCTCGTTGCGGGACTTAACCCAACATCTCACGACACGAGCTGACGACAGCCATGCACCACCTGTGCAGGGCCCTTACGGACACCCCATCTCTGAGGCTTTTCCCTGCATGTCAAACCTTGGTAAGGTTCTTCGCGTTGCGTCGAATTAAGCAACATGCTCCGCCGCTTGTGCGGGCCCCCGTCAATTCCTTTGAGTTTTAGCCTTGCGGCCGTACTCCCCAGGCGGGGCGCTTAATGCGTTAGCTGCGGCACGGAGTCCGTGGAAGGACCCCACACCTAGCGCCCAACGTTTACGGCGTGGACTACCAGGGTATCTAATCCTGTTCGCTCCCCACGCTTTCGCTCCTCAGCGTCAGGTAAGGCCCAGAGAACCGCCTTCGCCACCGGTGTTCCTCCCGATATCTGCGCATTTCACCGCTACACCGGGAATTCCATTCTCCCCTACCTACCTCTAGTCTGCCCGTATCCACTGCAAGCTCGGGGTTAAGCCCCGAGTTTTCACAGCGGACGCAACAGACCGCCTACGAGCTCTTTACGCCCAATGATTCCGGACAACGCTTGCGCCCTACGTGTTACCGCGGCTGCTGGCACGTAGTTAGCCGGCGCTTCTTCTGCAGGTACCGTCACTTTCGCTTCGTCCCTGCCGAAAGGGGTTTACAACCCGAAGGCCTTCATCCCCCACGCGGCGTCGCTGCGTCAGGCTTTCGCCCATTGCGCAATATTCCCCACTGCTGCCTCCCGTAGGAGTCTGGGCCGTGTCTCAGTCCCAGTGTGGCCGGTCGCCCTCTCAGGCCGGCTACCCGTCGTCGCCTTGGTAGGCTGTTACCCCACCAACAAGCTGATAGGCCGCGAGCCCATCCCTAGCCGATAAATCTTTCCATCACGGCCGATGTCGGCCGTGATCATATCCGGTATTAATTCCGGTTTCCCGGAGCTATCCCGGAGCTAGAGGCAGGTTACTCACGTGTTACTCACCCGTTCGCCGCTCGAGTACCCCGAAGGGCCTTTCCGCTCGACTTGCATGTGTTAAGCACGCCGCCAGCGTTCGTCCTGAGCCAGGATCAAACTCTCCGTTGAATGCTTATATACAACCGCCTGGCTTGCGCCGCGGCGGATTGTAAACATCCGAGAGTGCCTCGCTGACCAGTCCGAAGACTGGACCAGTGAAGCGATCTTGGCATATCTCCGTGATGATGACGGGCATCCCGAAGGAAGCCGCCCCATCGACGGGGGTATGTGCTTAATGCACTGGCTTTTAGCACGCTGTTGAGTTCTCAAGGAGCGGATGCTCACCTTCAGCGGACTCTCGTCCGCCTCCAGGGCAACTACTCAAACTTACCGGACGAGCTCCCCGTTGTCAACAAAGCTCCGATGAACTTTTCGGCTCAGGTTGGTGTCCCGCCCGCCCAGCAGACACTACCCGACAAGCTTCCGTGGTCGTGCAAAGCCCGTCAGTTTCGTAGTCACTGGGGGTTCCCCCCAGGTCGGGCCCGCCTCGCGGCGTTCCGTCCCCTGTGGGGCAAGAAGAACTCTAGAGATGGACGGGGCACTCGTCAAATCGATCAGCGAGGTTAACGCAGGCTGACGCCTAGCCTCAGGCCGGCTCAACCGCATAAGCCGAGGTCGCAGGCAGTGAGGGCCACGCCACGCAGCCCTAAAAATCGTTCCGAACTCCCGGTCGGCAGACCGGGACGGGCCGACCCCTTGCGCCGGCTTGCGGTCGCTATACCCGCACCCTCGGCAACGGAAACATCTTCATTTTCGCACGCATTTCCGCTGCTCAGTGGGCTGTAAAGGAAGCCCTGGACACCTGTCCCAGCGAGTGCGGCGAAATGCCGCCAACCCGCATTGGGATCACGGCGAACTTCAGCCTCAGAAGGTGACTCACGTCACTTAGTGGAGTCCGATCGTGCCTGGGGGAGGCCGCGGCTTACGGCGGGGTAGCTCGGGCCGGATCGGTCGGGTCAGGCGGGTCGTACCGGACGGCTCAGGCGCGGCGGACCTCCACGGCGCCGACGTGCCGCTTGCCGCGGCGCACGATCAGGTAGCGATCGTGCAGGAGGTCGCCGTGCTCGGGGACCGCATCCTCGGCCGTCACCTTCCGGTTGTTCAGGTACGCGCCGCCCTCGGCGATGAGCCGTCTCGCGGCCGACTTGGTCCCCACGATCCCGGTCAGCGCCATCAGGTCGGCCACCGTCGGCATCCCGCTGTCCCCCGGACCGCCGGAACCGTCAGCGGGTTCAGCCGTCAGGAAAACCTCGGTGTGCGGGACTTCCGCGAAGGCGTCCGCCAGGGTGTGCCCATCGATCTCGGCGAGGTCGCCCTGGCCGAACAGCGCCCGGCTGGCCGCCATCACCCGCGGCAACGCGTCGGCGCCGTGCACGAGGCTCGTGACATCCTCGGCCAGAGCGCGCTGGCCGACTCTCGCCGCGGGCCGTTCGGCGGTCTGCCGCTCCAGTTCCTCGATCTCCTCCCGGGACCGGAACGTGAAGACGCGCAGCAGCTGCGGCACCTCGGCGTCGCCGACGTTGAGCCAGAACTGGTAGAACGCGTACGGGCTCATCAGGTCGGGGCTGATCCAGATGGCGCCGCCCTCGGTCTTGCCGTACTTGGTGCCGTCCGGTTTGGTGATCAGCGGGGTGGCGAGCGCGTGCACGGAGGCGCCCTCGGTTCGCCGGATCAGGTCGACCCCGGCCACAATGTTCCCCCACTGGTCGCTGCCGCCGACCTGCAGCGTGGTGTCATGGCGCCGGTATAGCTCGAGGTAATCGAGGGCCTGGAGGATCTGGTAGCTGAACTCGGTGTAGCTGATCCCGCCCGCCTCCAGGCGCGCCCTGACCGATTCGCGGGCCAGCATCTGATTGACCGGGAAGTGCTTGCCGATATCGCGCAGGAAGTCCAGCGCGGACAGCTCGGCCGTCCAGTCCAGGTTGCTGACGATCAGCGCGCTGTTGTCCGCGTCCCCGAACTCCAGGAAGCGCTCGAGCTCACCCCGGATCCGGTCTACCCAGGTGGCGACCACATCACGGGGGTTGAGCAAGCGCTCGGCCGACTTGCCGCTCGGGTCACCGATGAGCCCGGTCGCGCCGCCGACCAGGCCGATCGGCCGGTGGCCGAAGAGCTGGAAACGGCGCATCGTGAGCAGCAGCACGAGGTTGCCGATGTGCAAGCCCGGCGCGGTTGGGTCGAATCCGCCATAGAGCGTAACCGGCCCCGACGCGACGGCCCCGCGCAGCTCGTCAAGGTCGGTCGACTGCGATATCAGTCCCCGCCAGCTGAGTTCGTCGATTATGTCGGTCACCGGGCCTCCCGAAGGATGCCCCGGCCTTCAAGCCGGGGAGGAATCGGGTGTCCCGCGCGCCGGGACAGGAAAGGATAGCCGCCCGTATGGCGTGGCTGCCGCAGTTTTTCGATCAGATGTGCGATCCTGCGAGGGTGAGGACGGCATACCGGTGCAGGGCGTACCCGGACGAGCAGCAGCAGGCGGCGCTGAACCGCACGTTCGGCTGCGTGCGGGTCGTGTGGAACCGGACCCTGGCCGCCCGGCACGCCCGCTGGCAGACCGAGCGCACGGGCACCTCCTACGCGGCGACCGACCGGGCGCTGACCGCGATGAAGAAGGACCCGGACCTGGCGTTCTTGTCCGACGTATCGTCGGTTCCGCTGCAGCAGGCGCTCCGGCACCAGCACAAGGCGTTCAGTGCGTTCTTCGCCAGGCGCGCCCGCTACCCGCGGTTCAAGTCCCGGCGCGGCCGCCAGTCCGCGCACTACACCCGGTCGGCGTTCTCCCTGCGCGGCGGCGAGCTGCGGCTGGCCAAGACGGAAGCGATGCTGCGATTCGTCTGGTCGTGGCCGGAGGTGGACGTGACCTCGCTGAACCCGGTCATGGTGATTGTCTCCCGGGAACCGGACGGCCGCTGGTACGTGAGCTTCACCATCGACGCCAGCGACCCGGAACCCCTGCAGGAGACCGGGCGTGCCGTCGGCATCGACCTCGGCGTGACCGACTTCGCCGTGACCTCCGGCGGGGAGAAGATCGCCAACCCGCGCCATCTGGAGCGTAAGGCCCGCAGGCTGGCACAGTACCAGCGGCGCCTGGCCCGCTGCCGGAAAGGGTCGGCCAACCGGGCCAAGGCCGCGGCCACGGTCGCCCGCGCGCACCGCAAGGTCCGCCACGCGCGGCGAGACTTCCTGCACCGCGCCAGCACCCGCCTGGTCCGCTCGGCCGAGACCATCGTCATCGAAGACCTCAACGTCCGCGGCATGGTCCGCAACAGGCATCTGGCCCGCGCCATCGCGGACTGCGGCTGGGGCGAGTTCCGCCGCCAGCTGGAGTACAAGTGCAAGCGGTACGGCCGCGACCTGGTCGTTATCAACCGCTGGTACCCGTCGTCCAAGACCTGCTCGGCGTGCGGGCACGTGATCGCGGACCTGAGCCTGTCCGCCAGGCACTGGAGGTGCCCGTCCTGCGGCACCCGGCACGACCGGGACATCAACGCCGCCAAGAACATCCTTGCGGCAGGTCTTGCCGTAGCCCGGGGCTCCCCGGGCGATGCCTGCGGAGCTGACGTAAGACATTCCGGGTCCTCCCGGGTGCGGTCGGCGGTGAAACAGGAACCCGAGCCCGCGAGGGCCGGAAACCCTGTCCTTCAGGGCGGGGAGTAGTCAAGGCTGCATCGTGCCATCTTCGCCGCGTGAAGCGGTAACCGTTTCCGTCTTCGCGCGCCGGCGTGGCGCGTACGGCCGGTAGATGGACACGGTCGCGTCGCCGTCGATCCAGAAACGCCAGGCGACGTCGGCGCCCTCACGGACGCCGACCCGGGGCCCGGACCGTACCGCGGCAGGAGCAGGCCGGCGTCCGGGGGGAGCTTGGAGGATCCGCAGGGGCGAGGCCGGATCGCAGACGTCCGCGCCGTCCTGGGCGCGGTCAATGGCCAGCGCCTGGCAGAGCAGGGCCGGCCCGCGCGCGAGGTCGGTGCCGGCCCGTGAGGTAACCCGGCGGCGGCGCGCAAGCGGGAGCCCGTCGATGACGGACCCGGCCCGCAGCAGCACCGCTTCGGCCGTGCCAGCGGGCAGGCAGACCAGGTTGACGCAGAAGTGCATGCCGTAGGTGAAGTAGACGTAGGCGTGACCCGGTGGCCCGAACATGACCGCGTTGCGCCGGGTCCGGCCGCGGTAGGCGTGGGAGGCGGGGTCCACGGCGCCCGCGTACGCCTCGACCTCGGCCAGCGCCACGGAGACCGCCCCGTCTGGCGTCCGGTGCTCCAGAACGCAGCCGAGCAGTGCCGGAGCCACCTCCAGCGCCGGGCGGTCGAAAAACGAGCGCGACAGCAGCGCGCCGGGCCGGGCCTCACCGGGCCGGGCCTCACCGGGCCGGGGGCCGCCCGCGCCGGCACCGAAGGCGGCCGGGCCGGCTGCTCCCGGTCTGGTCAGCTCGTCGCCCACGCGGCGTGCTGGTCGGCCAGGGCGCGCAGCGCGGCCAGTTGCTCGGCGACCCGCTGCGGCGCCGTGCCACCCTGCTGCTTGCGCGCGGCCAGGGCGCCCTCGACGGTCAGCACCTGCCGGACGTCGGGGGTGAGGTGCGGCGATATCCGTTCCAGGTCGGCGTCGCTGACCTCGTGCAGGTCCACGTCGTGCACCTGGCACCAGACCACGAGGTGACCCACGATCTCGTGCGCCTCACGGAAGGGCACCCCACGCTGCACCAGATATTCGGCCAGGTCGGTGGCCAGAGTGAAGCCCGCACTGGCGCTGGCGGTGATCCGCTCGGTGTGCAGCCGGAACGTCGCGATCAGGCCCGCCATCGCGGGGAGCACGAGGAGCAGGGTGTCGACCGCGTCGAAGACCGGCTCTTTGTCCTCCTGGAGGTCGCGGTTATAGGTGAGCGGCAGCCCCTTGAGCGTGGTGAGCAGGCCGGTGAGCCCGCCGATGAGGCGCCCGGCCTTGCCCCGGGCCAGCTCGGCCACGTCGGGGTTCTTCTTCTGCGGCATGATCGACGAGCCGGTCGCGTAACCGTCGTCGATCTCGATCCAGCCGAACTCCTGCGAGGACCACAGCACTATCTCCTCGCCGAGCCTCGACAGGTGGACGCCGATGAGCGCCGCCGCGAAACAGAACTCGGCGGCGAAGTCCCGGTCGCTGACGGCGTCCATCGAGTTGGTCGTCGCGCTGTCGAAGCTGAGCTGCTTGGCCAGCTCCCGCGGGTCGAACGGCAGCGAGGATCCGGCCAGCGCCCCCGCGCCGAGCGGGGAGATCGCCGCGCGCTTGTCCCAGTCCCGCAGCCGGTCCGCGTCGCGCGCGAACGCGTGCACGTGCGCGAGCAGCTGGTGGGCGAACAGCACCGGCTGGGCGTGCTGCAGGTGCGTCATCCCGGGGGCGGCCACGCCGGCGTGCCGTTCGGCCTGGCCGAGCAGGGCCGTCTCGAGCTCGGCGAGCCGGGACACGATCATCCGCACGTGGTCGCGCAGGTACAGCCGGAGGTCGGTGGCCACCTGGTCGTTGCGGCTGCGCCCGGCGCGCAGCTTGCCGCCGAGGGTGCCCAGCCGCTCCAGCAGGCCGCGCTCCAGCGCCGTGTGCACGTCCTCGTCGGCGGCGGTGGGGCGGAACGTGCCGTCGCGGCACGCGCGGTCCAGGTCATCCAGGGCGCTGAGCATCGCGTCCCGCTCCGCGTCGGTCAGCAGCCCGGCGCCGTACAGCGCCCGGGTGTGCGCGCGGGAGGCGAGCAGGTCGTAGGGGGCCAGCCGCCAGTCGAACTGGACGCTGACCGACAGCCGGGCCAGCGCCTCGGCCGGCCCGGTCTCAAACCGGCCGCCCCACAGCCGGGTCGGCGCGCTGCCTGCTTCTCCCACGTCTCCCACGGTTCCCCAACCTCTATGACGACGACTCGCGATGGTGCCACCATGGACGCCCAGCGACCGCGATGCTGCCACCGTGGACGCCAGCGACCGCGGTGGTGCCACCGTGGCGGCACCGTGCCTGTTGAAGGGCCCCGGCGGACCCGCGTCAGCCTGTGAAGGGCCCCGGCGGACCCGCGTCAGCCTGTGAAGGGCCCCGGCGGACCCGCGTCAGCCTGTGAAGGGCCCCGGCGGACCCGCGTCAGCTCACCCGGCGGTCACGGATCGCCGCGATCTTGCTGGGCAGGCCCCACAGCTCCACGAAGCCCTTGGACAGCGCCTGGTCGAACGTGTCGCCGGTGTCGTAGGTGGCCAGTTCGTAATCGTAGAGCGAAGCGGGACTGCGCCGGCCGGTAACGACGGCGCGGCCGCCGTGCAGTTTGAGCCGGATGTCCCCGGTCACGTGCTGCGAGGCCTCGGCGATGAACGTGTCGAGCGCGCGCTTGAGCGGGGAGAACCACAGCCCGTCGTAGACCAGCTCGGCCCACCGCTGCTCGGCCTGCCGCTTGAACCGGGCCAGGTCGCGCTCGACGCACACGCTCTCCATCTCCTGGTGCGCGGTGATCAGCGCGATCGCGCCGGGGGCTTCGTAAACCTCCCTGCTCTTGATGCCGACGAGCCGGTCCTCGACCATGTCGAGGCGCCCGACCCCCTGCGCCCCGGCCCGCTCGTTCAGCTCGGTGATGATCGCCAGCGGAGTCTTCGGCGCGCCGTCGACCGCGGTGGGGACGCCGCTGGTGAAGCTGATGACCAGCTCGTCGGGCTCACGCGGCTGCGCGGGGTCGGCGGTGTAGGCGTAGATGTCCTCCCACGGGCCGTTCCAGATGTCCTCCAGGTGCCCGGTCTCGACCGCGCGGCCCCACAGGTTCTGGTCGATGGAGTACGGCGACTTGGACGTCACGTCGATCGGCAGGCCCTGGCCGGCCGCGAAGGCGATCGCCTTGTCCCGGGTCATGCCCGAGTCACGGACCGGCGCGAGGACCTTGATGTCGGGGGCCAGGGCGGCGATCCCCGCCTCGAACCGCACCTGGTCGTTGCCCTTGCCAGTGCAGCCGTGCGACAGCATCGACGCCCCCTTCTCGCGGGCCACCCGGACCAGGTGGTCGACGATCAGCGGCCGGGACAGCGCGGAGACCAGCGGATAGCGGTCCATGTACAGCGCGTTGGCGGTCAGCGCGGGCACGCAGTAGTCCGCGGCGAACTCGGCCCGGGCGTCCACCACCTCCGCGTCCGCGGCGCCGCAGGCGAGCGCGCGCTTGCGGATGTCATCCATGTCCTCGCCGCCCTGGCCGACGTCGATGGCGACGGCGATCACCTCGGCGCCGGTCTGCTCCGCGATCCAGCCGATGGCTACGGACGTGTCCAGGCCGCCGGAATACGCCAGGACGATCCGGTCCTTCTCTGCACTCATGTCATCATCCTTAGTGGTGTTATCAGCACGCTGTTATCGGCACGGGGGTCAGTGGCCGCGGATAACCCGCGGTCAGCTCGTCGGGGCTCGGATGCCGCGGGCGGGCCGCGGCGGTCATCGTCGCCGCTCGGCCAGGGCGAGCAGCCGCGCGGCGAGCTCGGCGCCGCCCGCCGGGTCGCGCGCGATGACCAGCACCGTGTCGTCGCCGGCCACCGTGCCGAGGATGGACGGCCACGCCGCGTGGTCCATCACCGAGGCGAAGAACTGCGCCGCCCCGGCCGGGGTCCGCAGCACCACCATGTTGGCGCTCGCCTCGGCGGAGATCAGCAGCTCCGAGGCCACCCGCGCCAGCCGCGGCCCGCCCGGGGCTGCGGCTGTCCCGACGGCCGAGCCAGCGTCGCTGGCCGAGACCGCCGCACCGCCGATGGGCTCCATGGAGCTCCCCGGGTTGACCGCCCCGGCCAGACCGGGCCTGGACCCGGGACCGCCCGGCTCCCCCGGCAGGGCGTACACGAGCGACCCGTCCGCGGCGCGCACCCGCACCGCGCCGAGTTCGTCCAGGTCACGGGACAGCGTCGCCTGGGTGACCGGAACGCCCCGCTCGTTCAGCAGCCGGGCGAGCTCCTCCTGTGAGCGGACCTGCCGGCCGGCCAGCGTGGCGGCCACCCACGCCTGCCGCGACGCCTTGGTGCTGGGCCTGGTCAGCGTCATCACGCCTGCCCGAGGAGCCACGTGAGCAGGGCCTTCTGCGCGTGCAGCCGGTTCTCGGCCTGGTCCCAGACGGCGCTGGCGGGGCCGTCGATAACGGCGGCGCTGATCTCCTCGCCACGGTGGGCGGGCAGGCAGTGCAGCACCAGGCACTCGGGGCCGGCCAGATCCAGCTTGTTTTCATCCAGGCCGAACGGGCCCATCTGGGACATTCGCTCGGCACGGGTGTCTTCCTGCCCCATGGACGCCCAGACGTCGGCGGCGAGCACGTCCGCGCCCGCGCAGGCCTCGGTGGGATCGGCGTACCAGCGCACGCTGCCCCGGGTCTGGCCGGCGATCTCGGCGGCGGCGGCCATCACGGCCGGGTCCGGGCGGTACGCCTCGGGCGACGCGATCCGCACGTGCAGGCCGGCCGTGGCCCCGCCCAGCAGGTAAGAGTGCGACATGTTGCTGGACCCGTCGCCGAGGAAGGTCAGGGTGAGGCCGCACAGGCCGCCGCGCGCGGCGCGGATCGTCTGCAGGTCGGCGAGGACCTGGCAGGGGTGGAACGCGTCGGTCAGGGCGTTGATCACCGGAACGTCACTGGCGGACGCCAGCGCGGCCAGCCGGTCCTGGCCGAACGTCCGCCACGCGACCGCCGCGACCTGCCGGGTCAGCACGCGCGCGATGTCCTCGATCGTTTCGCCGCGGCCGATGTGGGTCGTCTGGGTGTCGATGATCAGCGGGTGGCCGCCCAGTTCCGCGATGCCGGTCGCAAACGAGACGCGGGTCCGCAGCGACGGCTTGTCGAGCAGCACGGCCACCGTCCGCGGCCCGGCCAGCGGCTGGCGCGCGAACCGGTCGGCCTTCATCGCGCCGGCGAGGTCGAGTACCTCGGCCTGCTCGGACGGGCTCAGATCGTCGTCCCGGAGAAAATGCCGCGGCCCGGCCCGCTCCGGCCCTGCGTGCCCCGGCCCGGCCTTCGCCGCGCCGGCCTCTCCCGGGCCCGGGCTGGTCGCGGATGTCATCATGCCCCCTTTGCCGCGGCCCTCGCCACGGCCTTTGTCGCGGCGGCGTCGTCCAGGATGGCGGGCAGCGCGCTGAGGAAGGCCGACGCCTCCGCGGCGGTGATGATCAGCGGCGGCGCGAGCCGGATCGCGTGCGGCTGGACGGCGTTGACCAGGAAACCGGCCCGCCGCGCGGCCGCCTCCACGTCGGCGGCCGCGTTCTCGGTCAGGATCGCGGCCAGCCACAGACCCTGGCCGCGGACCCCGGCGAGCAGCGGATGGGACACGGCCGCGATGCCGTCGGACAGCTGCTGGCCGACCAAGGTGGCCGCCCCGAGCAGCCCGTCGGTCTCGATGACCTCCAGCACGGCGAGGGCCGCCGCACAGGAGACGGGGTTCGCGCCGAACGTCGAGCCGTGATCGCCCTTGCCCAGCACGCTGCCGAACTCACCGAATCCGACGCACGCCCCGATCGGCAGCCCCCCGCCCAGCCCCTTGGCCAGCGTCAGGACGTCGGGGGTCACGCCTTCGGCCTGGTGCGCGAACCAGTGCCCGGTGCGCCCGATGCCGCTCTGGATCTCGTCGATGACCAGCAGCGCGCCGGACGCGTCGCACGCCTCCCGGGCCGCGCGGAGGTAACCGGGCGGCGGCGGGATGACACCCGCTTCGCCCTGGCACGGCTCGACGAACACGGCCGCGCAGTCCGGGCCGGCCGCGGCGCGCAGGGCGTCCGCGTCCCCGTAGGGCACGAACCGCGCGTCGATGCCGAACGGGCCGAACGGCTCGCGGATGGACGCCTTGCCGGTCAGCGCGAGCGCTCCCATGGTGCGCCCGTGGAACCCGTTCTCGGCGGCCACCATGATGGGACGCTGCTGGGCCTGGTCCCGCTGGCCCTGGTACCGGCGGACCAGCTTGATCGCCGCCTCGTTGGCCTCCGCGCCGGAGTTGGCGAAAAAAACCCGCGCGTCGGCCGGGCCCGCACCGGTGCCAAGGAGCACCAATGTCCGTTCGGCCAAAGCAATTCCGGGTTCGTGCATGAAGAGATTGGACGTGTGCGCGAGCGCGCTGACCTGCCGGGTGACCGCGGCGGTGAGCGCCGGGTGCGCGTGCCCCAGCGAGCTCACCGCGATCCCCGCGAACAGGTCCAGGTATTCGCGCCCGTCGGCGTCCCACACCCGGCAGCCCTCGCCGCGGGCGAGAGCCACCTGCGGCAGGCCGTAGTTGGGCATCAGGGCGGCCTCGAACCGCTTCCGCAGTACGTCCGTCGCGCTCACAGTTTTTCCGCCTTCCTCGCCGTCGAGTCGGGCACGACCATGGTGCCGGTACCGGAATCGGTGAAGATCTCCAGCAGCACGGCGTGCGGCTGGCGGCCGTCGACCACGTGGGCCTGGGGAACGCCGCCGCGGACCGCGGTCAGGCAGGCCTCCATCTTGGGGATCATCCCGGTGCTCAGCCCGGGCAGCATGGTCTCCAGTTCGCCCGCGCCGACCTCGCTGACGACGTCACCGGTGGGCGGCCAGGTCCGGTACAGGCCGGGCACGTCGGTGAGGATCATGAGCTTGGCCGCGCCCAGGGCGACGGCGAGCGCGGCCGCGGCGGTGTCGGCGTTGACGTTGTAGACCTCTCCGTCCTCCCCCCGCGCGACGCTGGAGACGACGGGGATGCGCCGGTCAGCGAGCAGCGCGCGGATGGCGCCGGCATCGGTGGCCTGGATCTCACCGACCAGCCCGATGTCGACGGGGGCGCCGTCCACGATGGCCGGCTTGCGGCTGGCCGTGAACAGGTTCGCGTCCTCGCCGGACATTCCGACGGCGAACGGGCCGTCCCGGTTGATGAGCCGGACGATGTCCTTGTTCACCTTCCCGGTGAGCACCATGCGGACGACGTCCATCGTCTCCGGCGTGGTGACCCGCAGGCCGGCCGTGAACGTGCTCTCCAGGCCGAGCCGGTCGAGGTGCTCGCTGATCTGCGGGCCGCCGCCGTGCACGACCACCGGGCGCAGCCCGGCGTACCGCAGGAAGACGAGGTCCAGGGCGAAGGCTTCGCGCAGTGGCTCCTCGGTCATCGCGTTGCCGCCGTACTTGATCACCACGATCCGGTCGTGGAACCGGATCAGCCACGGCAGCGCCTCGATCAGGGTGGCCGCCTTCTCGGCCGCGCCGAGGGCCTGATCAGCCGGGGCCGGCTGGTCGCCGTTGGCCATCATGTGGAGTACGCCGAGTTCTCGTGCACGTATTCGGCGGTCAGGTCGGTGGTGAGGATGGTGGCGGCGCTCGGCCCGGCGGACAGGTCGATGGTGATGGTGACGTCCCGCGGGCTCATGTCGACCTTGGACCGCTCATCCCCCGCGCGGCCGTTCCGGCAGACCCAGATCCCGTTGATGGCGACGTTGAGCCGGTCCGGCTCGAACTCGGCGGTGGTCGTCCCCACGGCGGAGACCACCCGCCCCCAGTTCGGGTCCTCCCCGGCGATGGCGCATTTGAGCAGGTTGCTGCGGGCCACCGCGCGCCCGGCGGCCACCGCGTCCTCCTCGCTGGCCGCGCCGATCACCTCGACCGCGATCATCTTGCCCGCCCCCTCGGCGTCGAGCTGGAGCTGGCGCGCCAGGTCGGCACAGACCTTGGCGAGCAGGGCGGTGAACTCCCCGGTATCGGGCCGGACCCCGGAGGCGCCGCTGGCCAGCAGCAGCACGGTGTCGTTGGTGGACATGCAGCCGTCGGTGTCCAGCCGGTCGAAGGTGACCCGGACCGCGGACCGCAGCGCCGTGTCCAGTTCGGCGGCGGGCAGGTCCGCGTCGGTGGTGAGCACGCACAGCATCGTGGCCAGGCCGGGCGCGAGCATGCCGGCGCCCTTGGCCATCCCGCCGATCGCGTAACCTGTCCCGTCGCCGCCGTCGCCCGCGTCGTTCTCCCGGCGGAACGAGATCTTCACGACCGTGTCCGTGGTGCGGATGGCGTCGGCCGCGGCCAGGCCCCCGCCGCGGGACGCTTCGGCGACGCAGGCGTCCACCGCGGGCAGGACCTGGTCCATCGGCAGCCGCTCGCCGATCAGCCCGGTGGAGCAGACGGCCATCTCTCCCGCCGAGTCACCGAGCGTCTCGGCGAGCCGTTCCGCGGTCAGGTGAGTGTCCTGGAAGCCCAGCGGGCCCGTGCAGGCGTTGGCCCCGCCGGAATTCAGCGCGACCGCTCGGACCCGCTCGCCCTGCACCACCTGCTGGGTCCACAGCACCGGCGCCGCCTTGACGCGGTTGGACGTGAAGGTGGCAGCGGCGGCCCGGGACGGCCCGTCGTTGATGACGACCGCGACGTCGCGGTCGCCGGAGGCCTTGAGCCCGGCCACGACGCCGGCGGCGCGGAAACCGAGCGGTGCGGTGACGCTCACTGGCGCGCTCCCGTGCTCATCGTTGGGGCAGAGAAGGTCCCTGGGACGGGGAAGGACATCACGGTGCGACTCCGTACGCGGTGAGGCCGGCCGATTCCGGCAGGCCGAGCATGAGGTTGGCGTTCTGCAGCGCCTGGCCGGCCGCGCCCTTGCCGAGGTTGTCGATCGCCGCGACGACGACGGCCCGGCCGGCGTGCGCGTCCGCCGTCACCTGGAGGTGCGCCGCGTTGGACCCGGCGGTCGCCCCGGTGCTGGGCCACTGGCCCTCGGGCAGAAGGTGGACGAACGGTTCCCCGGCGCAGAAGCCGGCGACCGCCTCCCGCAGCCGTCCGGTGGCCTCCGCCGCGTCCCCCTTCTGCGCCGCCTGGGCCGCCGGGCCGGCCAGGCGCGCGCTGGCGGTGGCGAGGATGCCGCGCGGCATCGGGGCCAGCGTGGGGGTAAACGAGATCGTGACCGGCCGGCCGGCGGGGTTTCCGCCGGCGTCCGGGCGCAGCACGCCCTGCAGGGCTTCCTCGATCTCCGGGGTGTGCCGGTGCACGCCGCCGACCTTGTAGGCGGACATCGCCCCCATGACCTCGCTGCCCATCAGGCTGGCCACCGCCGCGCGGCCCGCGCCGGAGGTGCCGGAGGCGGCGACGATGACGATGTCGCTGGGCTCGGCGAGCCCGCTGGCCAGCAGCGGCGCGAGGGCCAGGATCGACGCGGTGGCGTAGCAGCCGGGCGAGGCGACCGTGGCCGAGGCGCGGATCCGCTCCCGGGCGCCGGGCAGTTCGGGAAGCCCGTACGTCCAGTGGCCGGGGTGCTCGCCGCCGTAGAACCGGGCCCAGGACGCGGGGTCGGCGAGCCGGAAACCGGCCCCCAGGTCGACGACCCTGGTCTCCGCCGGGAGCTGCGCGGCCAGCGCGGCGGCCTCCGCGTGCGGCATCGTCATGAACACCAGGTCGGCCCCGGCCAGCGCGGCCGGATCGGCCGGCCCGAACGTCCGGTTCGCGAGCCCGATGAGGTTGGGGTGCACGGCGGTCACCGGGGCGCCGGCGCTGGATCCGGCGGTCAGCGGGCCGGTCTCCAGGTCCGGGTGGCCGGCCAGGAGACGGAGAAGCTCACCGCCCGCGTAGCCGCTCGCGCCTGCGACCGCGACCCGTGCGCCCATCTCGCGCTCCTCCTCAGTTGACCTCGGTGCGCCGTCCCGTCACATCCCCGGCCGCCGAGCTGCCCATCTGCAAAATTATGCAGTACTTCGAGAAATTATGCAACCCAGCGTGCTCAGGCCGATGACACTCAACCGCGGGGCCGCCCGCTGACGCCGGAGCCCTCGCCCGCCTTGGGCACGCGCGCTTTAGCCGTAGGTGCCATTGCGCACACCCCGACCACCCCAGTGGGACATCAACCGGTCACCAGGTCTGGATGCGCTCGAGCGTGCGCCGGCGCTCGATTCGCAGTCGCATGTCGAGCACGACGCAGCCGTTCGTCGTGCACCGGACAGGGTTGAGGTCAGCCTCGACCACCTCGGGGACCTCCCCGATCAGCAGGGCGAAGCGCAGGATCAGCTCGCGCAGCCCCGCACGATCGAGCGCCGCGGAGCCCCGGAACCCGTCCAGCTGAGTGGCGACGCCACCGCAGGAATCGATCAGCTCGTCGGCCTCGACATCTGTCGCCGGTAGCACGCGGAACGCCACCGTTTCGGCCAGGCCGGCCTGACGGCCGCCGAGGCCGACCGCGATCACCGAGCCCAGATCGGGATCGCCGAAGGCCCCCACCAGCACGTCGGCGCCGGGCGCCACGAGGCGCTGGACGATCGCCCCGGTCCATTCCTGTCCGGCCGCGCGCACCCGTCGCTCAAGCTCGCGCCACCCGGATCGCACCGCCGCCTCGCCCTCCAGCCCGAGCAGCGCGCCGTCGATGTCGCCCGGATGTGCGGGGGCCGCAAAATCCGCCTTCAGCGCCACCAGACCGCCGATTTCCTGCGCCGCCGCGACCGCGCCCTCGAGATCTCGGCAGCGCTTCGGGGGAACAACCGGGATGCCGTGGGTGGCCAGCAGAGCCTCCGCGTCGCCGGGCGAAAGCCAGCCGCCGGCCGGCTCGCGATCAAGCAGTGCAGCGACCAGCGCGCGCGCCGCGGTCCCGTTCAGGCCGGAGTAGCGCGGCGCCGCGCCGAGCGGCCGCGACAGCCAGGCGCGACGTTCGGCCGCGCGGGCGAGCACCTCGGCACACGAATCGGGGAACAGGAAGTTGGGCACGCCCGAATCGTTCCTGGTGGGCAGCCGGCCGTCCGAACGCACGACGGATGCCACAACCGGCTTGGCCCCCCCCTTTGAGACCACGGAGATCGCATCCAGAACGGCCTGTGGTTCACCATCCTGATGGTCGACGTAGTGCACCATCAGCGCATCGACGCCGACGTCGCCGAGCAACTCGCGGATGCTCGCCGCGTATTCGTCCGGCCCGGCGCCGATCCTCAGGATCAGGGGGGACCGCGAGTCGCTGGCCTCACTCACCTCCAGTCCGCGCGTCGCGCAGGCGTCAGCGGCGAGCGTGGCCACGCCCGCGGAGTTGCTCACGATCCCGATCCGCCGGCCGCTGGGCAGCGGCTGGCTCTCGAACAGCTCGGCGGCGTCGAACATCGCCTCGCCGCTGCGGAACCGCAGCAGCCCGGCGTGATGCAGCAGCGCGTCAGCGACCGTATCCCCGTGCAACGCCGCAGCCGTGTGGGAGCGCGCTTCGCCGCGCGCCCGCTCGGCGCTGCGACGCCCCTTGACCACAAGAACCGGCTTCTTGCGCGATACCCGCCGCGCGATCCGGGTGAAGCGCTCGGGATCGCCGAACGCCTCCACATAGAGCATCACCACCGCCGTCCGGTCGTCTTCCTCGCACCACTCGAGCAGATCGTTGGTCGAGACGTCGGCGGGGCTGCCCAGCGAGACCAGCATCGAGACCCCGAGCTGCCGGGCCTCCGCCTGCCCGAGCAGCCCGATCCCGAGCCCGGCCGCCTGCGAGCCGATCGCCAGGCCGCCGGCCTGAACGCTCGCCCCGCTGAACGTGGCATTCAGGCGGACCTCGGCGGCGGTGTTGATCACTCCCAGGGAGCCCGGCCCGACCATCCGCAAGCCGGCGCCCCGGACGATCTCCAGCAGCCGCTCGCCGCGCTCGGGGGACGCCACGCCGCCGTCCCCGGGACCGGCCGGGAGCAACACCAGCGCCCTCGCGCCGGCGGAGGCCGCCTCGGCGGCGAACTCGAGTAGCTCGTCGCCCGCGGCTGAGATGATCACGAGTTCCGGAGCGACGTCCAGCTCGGCGAGGCTGCGAGCGGCCCGCATCGAGGACACCACGTTCCCCGCGCGATTGACCGGTGTCACCACCCCCTCGAAGCCGCCGGCGACGATGTTCGCCAGCACCGCGCGGCCCAGATTGCCCGGCGTGGCCGCGGCGCCCACAACGGCCACCGACGAGGGCGCGAGGATCGGCCGCAGCGCGGCGACCGCGGCGAAATGGTCCCGTTCGCCGATCCGCTCCTGCACCGTCTCCGTCGGCGTGATATCCAGCGAGACCGTCAGCTCATCAAATGAACCCCGGCGCCGCAGACCGTAGCCGGCGCCGTCCAGCACTCTCAGCGTCGCCCGGTTGACGGACAGGACATACGCATCGAACCGGTTGATCCCGCGTGCCGCCGCGATTTCCGCGAGCTGCTCGAGCATCCGCGTTGCGAGTCCGCGGCGCCGCCAGCCGTCGGCCACCGCGAACGCGACTTCGGCGGCGCGCGGCTCGCGCAGCCCGTCAAAGCCGGCGACCGCCACCACCGGGCCGTCGTGCCGCGCGATCAGGGTGACCCGATCAACGCCACCGCTCTCGGCGGCGGCCCGCGCGGCGAGGTCGGTCCGCCCAGAGCCATGGAAGCGCATGTAGCGGCTCTCCGGCGACAGGCCGTCGAAGAACTCCTGGATGTCGTCCAAGTCCGCCGGCGCCGGGGCCTGCAAGCGCAGCGTCGACCCATCGCGCAGCAGCACGTCCCGGACCAGTCGCGGAGACTCGCCGGGCGGATCGGGCATCACAGCGCCCGGCTGCCGTTGACCGCCTGCAGCTGACCGATGATGCGGGACCGGGCACACACGCGAACTGCGCTGTTGCAGCGGCCGGAAACCTCCCGGCGGTGGCGCGCGCGGGCCTGCTGGCAGCAGGAGATCGCCGGTGCGGAGCTCATCTGGCCATCATCGGGGCCCGCGGACGTCCGGCACAAGGCGCGGCAAACGAGACGGCCGGCATTGGCCGGGATCGGCCATCCGGACGGCGCAGATTGCCCCCCTTTGCGCGGATAGTGTGCCGCTCCTTGCGCGGGTAGCATGGCGAGGATGACGACGACGTCAAGCCCCGGTGAATCTGGCGTTAACGATTCTGGCCCTTTGGTGCTGGTGCTCAACTCGGGCAGTTCGTCGGTCAAGTTCGCGCTGCTGGCCCCTGGGACCGGCGAGCGCCTGATGTCGGGGATCGGCGAGCGGCTCGGCACGCCCGAGGCGGTGTTGCGGGTCCAGCGGCTTGCGGCTCCGGCCGTTGAGGAACGGCTTCCGGGAGGCAGGCACCGGGCTGTCGTGGCCCGGGTGCTGGACCGCCTGGCCGCCGAGTACCCGGGCGTTCAGCTGCTCGGGGCCGGTCACCGGGTGGTACACGGCGGAGAGCGGTTCACTGCCTCGACCCGGGTGGACGACTCAGTGATGGCCGCCGTGCGGTCGTTTAGTCACCTGGCGCCGCTCCATAACCCGGCGAACCTGGCCGGCATCGAGGCTGTTCGGTCTGTTCTTCCTGACCTGCCGCAGGTTGCCGTGTTCGACACCGCGTTCCATCAGACGATGCCTGCTCACGCGTTTCGGTACGCGGTACCTGAGGAGTGGTACACCGAATACGGGGTGCGACGTTACGGGTTCCATGGCATCAGCCACCGCTTCGTCAGCGAGCAGGCCGCGGTCCTGCTCGGACGGTCCCCCCGCGAGCTGCGCCTCATCACCGTCCATCTCGGCAATGGGTGCAGCGCGGCAGCGGTGCGCGACGGCCTGTCGGTGGATACCACCATGGGGTTGACCCCGCTGGACGGACTGGTCATGGGGACCCGCTCCGGCGACGTCGATCCGGGCGTTCTGGCTTACATGGCCGAACGGACCGGGATGGATGCCGACCAGCTCACCCGGGTGCTGAACCTGGACAGCGGGCTGCAGGGACTGTCTGGCGTCGGCAATGACATGCGCACCATCGAAGCCGCTGCCGCGGCGGGGAACGAGCGGGCCCAGCTGGCCCTCGAGGTGTTCGTGTACCGGCTGTCCAAGGCGATCGCCGGGCTGGTCGTCGGGCTTGGGCGGCTCGACGCGCTGGTTTTCACCGGCGGCATCGGGGAAAACAGCGCCGTCGTCCGCAGCCTGGTGCTCAGCCGGCTGGGTTTCCTCGGCCTGGCTGAAGACACCCAGGCCAATGCCGGTAACGGTCGGAACACCGCGGGCCGGATCAGCCTGGCCGGCTCGGTCCTGGCCCTCGTCGTGCCGACGGATGAGGAACTCATGATTGCCCGGGACACCGCGCGCATCCTGACGGGCGGTTGACGGGCCGGGCACCGGGTTCAAGGATGGGGTGATGACCCGGACGTTGCTGGTCGTGCCGAGCGCGGCTGATGCGGGCCTGGCCAGGACGTGCCTGGGGCTGGTGCGGGCGCTGGACCGGCGCGGCGTGAACGTGGCGTTCGTCAAGCCGGTGGCCCAGCCCCGGCATGACGGCAGCCCGGACCGTTCGGTGGCGCTGGTCGCGGCCATTTCGGCGCTGCGGCCGCCGCAGCCGCTGTCCACCGTGGAGGTGGAGCAGCAACTGGGCGAGGGCGGGGTCGATGCGGTGCTGGAGAAGACCGTCGCGGCCTGGCAGCCGGTTTATGAGCGATCCGACGTTGTCATTGTGGAGGGGCTCAGCCCGGGCCCGGACTGGCTGTACGCCAGCGAGCTGAACCAGGCGCTGGCCAGGGCGCTGGACGCCGATGTGATCGTGGTCGGCCGGTGGCCGGCGGAGGCGGGCCGCCCGGGCCCGGACCTGACTGAGGGCATGGTCGGGGACCTGGCCGAGACGCTGGCCATCGCGGCCAGCGGATACAAGTCCGGTGAGCGCGCGCGGGTCGTCGGCTGCGTGATCCGCAGCCTGCCGGCCGCGGTTCCGCCGGCCGCGGCGCAGCTGGGCGAGGCGCTGTCCCAGCACGGCCTGCGCCTGCTGGCCGCGGTGCCGCATCGCCCCGAGCTGGCCTGGCTGCGGGTCCGCGACCTGGTCCGCGAGCTGGACCCCCGGGTGCTGTACGAAGGTGACCTGTCCCGCCGGATCAAGGACGTGGCCGTGTTCGCCCAGGGTGTCCCCGGGGGCCTGCGCGTGCTGACCGAGGGCCGGCTCGTCGTGGTCCCCGGCGACCGCCACGAGGTGGTCATGGCCGCCTGCCTGGCCGCGCTCAACGGGACCCGGCTGGCCGCGCTGCTGCTGTCCGCCGGGATCGCGCCCGATCCGCGGGTCTGGGAGCTGACCCAGGCCGCGTCCGCCACCGGCCTGCCCATTCTGGTCGCCGACGACAACAGCTACGAGACCGCCACCCGGGTCCGCGCCGTTGACCCGGGCCTGCCCGCCGATGACCTGGAGCGGATCGACGGCGTGGTCAACACCATCGCCGATGCGCTGGACGCGCCCTGGCTGGAGTCACTGCCCGGCCCCGCGCGGTCCCGCCGGCTCAGCCCCGCCGCCTTCCGCTTCCAGGTCGTCGAGCGGGCCCGCGCCGCCGCCGCGACCATCGTCCTGCCCGAGGGAACCGAGCCCCGCACCCTGCAGGCCGCGGTCGCGTGCGCCGAACGGGGCATCGCCCGCAGCGTCCTGCTGGGCCCCCCCGGCCAGGTCACCGCGCTGGCCCGCGGCCTCGGCCTGGAACTGCCCGGCGGCGTCACCGTGGCCGACCCCCACGACATCGCCGAGCGTTACGTCGCCCCGCTGGCCGCGCTGCGCCGCCACCGCGGCTGGACCGAGGACCTGGCCCGCGAGCACCTCACCGACCCCGTCATGGTCGCCACCATGATGCTCCAGCAAGGCGAAGTGGACGGCCTGGTCGCGGGCGCGCTCCATACCACCGCGGCCACCGTCCGCCCGGCGCTGCAGGTCCTGGGCACCAAGCCAGGCACCCGGCTGGTGTCGTCGGTGTTCTTCATGTGCCTGCCCGATGAGGTGGTCATCTACGGCGACTGCGCCATCAACCCACGGCCCGACGCCGACGACCTGGCCGACATAGCCATCCAGAGCGCGGCCACGGCCCGGGCCCTGGGCATCGAACCCCGGGTCGCGATGATCAGCTTCAGCACCGGAACCTCCAGCGCGGGCAGCGACGTCAACAAGGTCGCCGAGGCGACCCGGATCGTGCACGAACGCGAACCCGATCTGGCCGTCGACGGCCCGCTGCAATACGACGCCGCCGCCATCGCCTCCGTCGCGCGGAGCAAACGGCCCGGAAGCACCGTCGCCGGGCGCGCCAGCGTCTTCATCTTCCCCGACCTCGACACCGGCAACACCACCTACAAAGCGGTCCAGCGCAGCGCCCAGGTCGTCAGCATCGGCCCCATCCTGCAGGGCCTGGCCAAACCAGTCAACGACCTCAGCCGCGGCGCCCAGATCGACGACATCATCTACGCCCTGGCCCTCACCGCCATCCAATCGCGCGCCGGATAACCATCATCTGCGGAGTGAGGGGCCCCGGGCGGGAGGGGTTGAGCCGGGGCGATGCGGTTTGCCGGGTTGGGCTGAGCGCGGGGTGGCGGCTTGGGCCGGCCGGGCGGGGAGCGGCATGATGGGAGCAGCGGACCGGGAAAGACGGCACGGAGCTGCAACCTGGCGGGTGCGGAACCGGGTCCAAAGATGACGTGATCCGAAGCCAAGGATGCGGAGAATCCACCCGATGCGTCGCCGCCCGCGCCCGGACCGTCTGCCGGGCCCCTACGACTGCCGCCTCCCCCAGAGTGGCCTGACCCCGAGCGGAACCAGCCGGAGCGGAACCGCCCGGCCTGGCCTGGGCATGGTCGGGGTGGCGCTGGGGCTCGGGGTGCTCGCGGGGTGCGCCACGTCCGCGGCCGGCACCCCGAACGCCGGTCAGACCTGCGGGACGACCCGGACCGGCGTGAACGTCCCGGTCATCATCAAGATCAGTGAGGGCCCGGTTTCCTGCGCGACGGCGCTCCGGGTGGAGAACTCCTACGCGGCCGTCGCGCGCACGGGACAGATACGCGGCAACGGCGGCGGCGCCCCGGTCACGGTAAGCGGCTGGACCTGCCGGGGCTTCCCGACCACGGAGGTCCTGAAGACGGGCCAGACCTCAGCCTGCCGCAGCGGCGGCGCGGAGATCCTCGCCATCCTCCCGCCGCCCAGCACCCCGAGCGTGCCCATCACCCCCACCGCCGCACCCTGACTCGCATCGGTCGTGTTTGCCCGATCTGCCCGTCGAGTGCCCGGCCACTTACCAGAGGCCCAGGAGCGAGCCCAGGGAACGGGCCGCGGGCCCGCCTTCCTCTTCGGCGATGCGCAGGGCGGCGGGCACATCGAGGTCGTGGGCGAGCGCAGCGCGCACCGCGGCGACGGCCGTGTTGTCGTAGCCCGCCGGGCCGCGGCTGGGGCGGCCCGCGGCCGCGGCGATGGCCTCCAGCCGGGCGGCGGCCGCGTCCAGCCCGGCGCGGTCGTAATCCCAGTCTTCGTGCCAGGGCCGGTCCAGGATCAGCAGCCGGACGGCCGCCGCCGGATAGCCTGCGAGCAGCTCCTTGACCACCACGAGGTTGCCGGCCGACTTGGCCATCTTCGCGCCGGCCACATGGACGACGCCGACGTGGAGCCGCGCCCGGGCGAACGGGGTTACGCCGGTGAAGGTCTCGGCCAGCGCGGCCTGGTAGGCGTGGTGGGGGAAGCGCAGGTCACCTCCGCCGGCCTGCACGTCGATGGCCGGGCCGAAGGCGTGCAGCGCCATCGCCGCGCATTCGGCGTGCCAGCCCGGCCGGCCGGGCCCCCAGGGGCTGGCCCAGGCCGGCTGCCCATCCCGGGACGCCTGCCAGATCGCGACGTCGAACGGGTCGTCCTTACGCAGGTCATCCGGCTGGTCACCGTACTCGCCGGCCAGCCGCAGCGCCTCGGCCTGATCCGGGACCGCCTGGCGGGCTACGGCCGCGCCACGGAAGTACACCTGACCGTCCCGCTCGTAGGCGGCGCCCCGGTCCAGCAGGCCCGCGGTGAGCGCCATGACCTGCGGAATGAACACGTGGGCCCGGGGTTCCAGCGCCGGGCGGCTGACACCCAGCGCCGTCATGTCCTGATCGAAATAGAACTGCTGGATGGCCGCGAACTGGTCATACGGGGACCCGTCCCGGTTCGCCGCGGCGAGCAGCACGTCGTCGACGTCGGTCACGTTCCGGCACATGATCACTTCGGCGCCGCCAGCGTGCAGCACCCGGGACAGGGTGTCCGCCCAGACGAACGTCGCGGCGTGCCCCAGGTGCGTCACGTCGTAGGGCGTGATCCCGCACGCGTACACCCGGGCCCGCCCGGCGAGCGGGAGCAGCGTCCCGCCGAGCCGCAGCACGGGCGGCAGGCCTACCCCAAGCATCTGATTCATCAGGCGCCTCATCCGGTCACGATTTGCTGGCGAGAGCGATGCTAGTCCGGCCGGCGGCCACCGCAGCCAGCAGTTAGCCGCCGCGGAGGGCGGCGCCGACCCGCTCCTCGGCTTCGGCCACGGCGGCGTCCCGGGCGGCGGTGGCTTCGGCCGCGGTGAGCGTCCGGTCCAGGGCACGGAACCGCAGCGTGTACGCCAAAGACTTGCGCCCCTCCCCCACCTGAGCGCCGGCGTAGACGTCGAACAGCCGAAGGTCCTCCAGCAGGACGCCCTCCCCCGCGGTGACGGCCCCGTCCCGCAGGGCGGCCTGAACCTCCGCGGCCGGGACCGCGGCGTCGACGATGAGCGCGACGTCCTGGGTGGCCGGCGGGTACGGCGACAGCACCGGGGCCTGGACCGGGCCGGAACCTTCCGCCGCGGCCAGGATCGCGGACATGTCGAGCTCGACCGCGCTGGTCCGGGACGGCAGGCCGAACGCCTGGACCACGCGCGGGTGCAGTTCGCCCGCGTACCCGGCAAGCCACTTGTTCGCCTGCGAACCGTCGCTGGCCTGCACGAAGATCGCGGCGCAGCGGCCCGGGTGCCAGGGCGCCTGCCGGCCGGCGCGCACGTCCACCGTGACTCGGCAGATCCGGCCAATCTCGCGGGCGGCCTCGATGGTGTCGGCCCAGCACTCGGTGCGCCCGGGGCCCCACCAGCCCGCCGGCTCCCGCTCCCCGGCCAGCACCGCGGCCACGTGCAGCGGCTGGTCCGGCAGGGCGGCCTCCAGCGCGGCCAGTTCCTCGAAGGCCGGGGCCCGGTCCACCGGCAGCGCGGGCGGAACGGTGCGGCCGCCGAGGCGGGGCAGGAATACCAGGCTCATCTCGAACAGCGCGACGTCGGCGAAGCCCCGCCCGATGTTGCGGTTGAGCACGCGGAACAGCCCGGGCAGCAGGGTGGTCTGCAGCAGCGGCTCGTCGTCGTTGAGCGGGTTGGCCAGGGCCAGCATGTCGCGGCGCGGGTCCTCCGGCGGGAGCTGGAGCCGGTCGGCGTCGGCGGCGGACACGAACGGCGTGCACAGCACCTCCACGTACCCGGCGTCAGCCAGGCCCCGGCCGGCGGAGCGGCGCAGCCGCTGTCGCTGGGTCAGGCCGTGCCCGGCGAAGGCGCGCGGCAGGCACACCGGGATGCTCTCGTACCCCTCGAGGCGGATGACCTCCTCGGCCAGGTCGGCGGGGTCGGTGAGGTCGGGCCGCCACGACGGCGGGGTGACCACCAGCGTCTGCTGCGCCCGGTCGTGCTCGGTCGCGCAGCCGACCTGGCGGAGCCGGTGGATCACGGTGTCGAGGCCGTAGACGACCCCCGCCACGCGGTCCGGGTAGTCCGCCGCCATGGAGACCACGACCGGCCGAACGTCCACGTGCGCGTGCGCGCAGCCCGGGACGATCTTGCCGCCGCCGAGCGAGGCGAGCAGCGCGACCGCCTTGGCCGAGGCGCGCAGCGGCAGCTCGCGGTCGACGCCGCGCTCGAACCGGTAGGACGCCTCGCTGTGCAGCCGGTGCCGGCGGGCCATCCGGGCCACTCCGGAGGGTGAGAAGTGCGCCGCCTCGATGAGCAGGTCGGTGGAGCTCTCGTCGATTTCGGTGGCCAGGCCGCCCATCGTGCCGGCCAGCGAGATCGGCCCGGAGACGTCCGCGATCACGATGTCGTCGGGGTCCAGGTCCCGGACCATGTGGTCGAGGGTCTCCAGCCGCTCGCCCGGCTCGGCCCGGCGCACCACGATCGTCCCGCTGATCTTGGTGCCGTCGAAGGCGTGCAGCGGCTGGCCGAGCTCGAGCATCAGGTAGTTGGTCACGTCCACCGCCAGGGAGATGGTCCGGACGCCCGAACGCGCCAGCCGGACCCGCATCCACAGCGGCGTGCGCGCCCCGGGGCGGAAGTCGCGCACCTCGCGCAGCACGAACCGGTCACACGCGGCCGGGTCGGCGATACTGGCCGGCCGGATGTCCCCGGACACCCAGCCCAGGTCGGCGCCGAGCCCGGCGTGCGCCGGCAGCCCGGCGTCGGCCGGGTCGGTGAACGTGACCCCGAACGCGATGGCGAGCTCGCGGGCCACGCCGCGGACGGACACGCAGTCACCGCGGTTGGGGGTCACGGCGATGTCGAAGACCTCGTCGCGCAGGCCGCCGTAGCGGACGAAGTCCGCGCCGGGCGGGGCGCCGGGCGGCAGCACCAGGATGCCGGAGTGGTCATCGCCGATGCCCAGCTCGCTGGCGGAGCAGATCATGCCCTGCGACACGCGGCCGTAGGTCTTGCGCTCGCCGATCTCGAAGCCGCCGGGCAGCACCGCGCCGGGCTTGGCCAGCGGCACTCGGTCGCCGACCGTGAAGTTGGTGGCGCCGCAGACGACCCCCAAGTTGCCCTCGCTGCCGGGCTCGTGGCCTTCCCCGGTCGCGACCCGGCAGTACCGGATCGGCTTCTTGAACTCGGTCAGTTCCTCGATCGAGAGAACTTCGGCGACGACGACGCCGCTGATGTCGTGGCCGGCCGGCTCGACGGACTCCACCTCGAGCCCGGCGGCGGTCAGCCGCTCGGCCACCTCGGAAGGCTCGACGGACACCTCCACCGGCGCATACTCGCGCAGCCAGGAAAGCGGAAGCTTCATGGTCAGATCTCCGTCCCGAAGGCCCGGCTGAACCGCACGTCACCCTCGATGGTGTCGCGGATGTCGGTCACCCCGTGGCCGATCATGAGCGTGCGCTCGATACCGAGGCCGAACGCGAACCCGCTGTAGCGGTCCGGGTCGATGCCGCACGCGACCAGCACGCGCGGGTTGACCATGCCGCAGCCGGCGATCTCGATCCAGCCCTGGGACCGGCAGACGCGGCACGGCTCGCCGCCCGGCCGGGCGGAGGTGCCCCGGCAGATATGGCACTCCATGGACACGTCCGCGGACGGCTCGGTGAACGGGAAGAAGTCCGGCCGGAACCGCGTCCGCAGCCCCTCGCCGAACATCGCGTCCGCGAACGACTGGATCGCGCCGCGCAGGTCGGCCATGGTCAGGCCCTCGTCGACGGCCAGGCCTTCGATCTGGTGGAAGACCGGGCTGTGCGTGGCGTCGAGAGCGTCGGCGCGGTAGCACCGGCCCGGGCTGACCACGTACAGCGGGAGCGGCCGGCTGAGCATGGCGCGGATCTGCACCGGGGACGTGTGCGTGCGCAGGATCACCCCGGACCCCGCCGCACCGGCGACGCCGGGGCCGCCGGGCCCGCCGCTCCCGTCCCCGGCCTCCTTCGGGCCGGCCACGAACAGCGTGTCCTGCGCCTCGCGGGCCGGGTGGTCGGGCGGGAAGTTCAGCGCGTCGAAGTTGTACCACTCCGCCTCGACCTCGGGCCCCTCGGCGACCTCGTAGCCCATGGCCACGAAGACGTCGGAAAGCCGCTCGGCGGCCATCGTCACCGGGTGCCGGGCGCCGGGCGGCATCCGGTCCCACGGCAGCGTGACGTCGACGGCCTCTTCGAGCAGCACCCGCCGGTCCCGGTCCGCCTCGAGCTCGGCCGTCCGTCCGGCGAGGGCCCGCTTGACCTCGGCGCGGGCCGCGCCCACCCGCTTGCCCGCTCCGGCGCGGGCCTGCGGGGGCAGCGCGCCGATCTCCGCGTTGGCCAGCGTCAGCGGCGCCTTGTCGCCGAAGTGCGCGATCCGCGCCTCCTTCAGCTCCGCCAGCGTCCGCGCAGAGGCGATGGCGGCCAGCGCCTCATCGCGCATCCGCGCGACCTCATCGGGTGACAATGGCGTCACCTCCACGGGGTCGTAGTTCGTATTGGGTCCGGACATCGGGCCTTCCCTCGCGGGCCGTGCGGTTTACTACCGGTCTGGTGGTGGATTTCGGCGGTCAATGATGCCGAACGGACGTGGTGCGCGCCTACCGCGCCCCACAGGGCAACCACATGGGGCGCCCCGATGAGGCGGCAGGTGTGCGGGGAGGCGGCGGACAGGGCGGCCCGCCGCGGGTGCCCGCGGGACGTCCGGCGCGCCTAGGCGGCCGGAGCCCCCGCGGGCATGGTAAATCGGAACTCCGCTCCGCCGCCGGGCGCGCGGCCAACGCTGATCGTGCCCCCGTGCGCCTCGACCAGCCCCTTGACGATGTAGAGGCCGAGGCCGGTCCCCCCGCGCCGGTGGCCCCGCCAGAACTGCCGGAACACGCGTGACGCCAGGTCGGGGGCGATTCCCTCACCCTCATCCTGCACGGACACCGTCACGGCGCCGGCTCCGGCGGCTGGCTCTACCACGACAGTTACCGTACCAGCACCGTGCCTGACCGCGTTCTCCACGAGGTTGCCGAGGATCTGGTCCACCTTGTCGGGATCGAGCCAGGTCTCGGGCAGCCCTTCGCGGACCTCCAGCCGGAAGCGCTCCTCGGGCTCGCCCGCCGCGACCCGCCCGGCGATGACCTTGCGGGCCCGGTCGGGCAGGTCGACGAGCTGGCGGTGCACCTCCAGCCGCCCCGACTCGATCCGGGAGACGTCGAGCAGTTCGGTGATGAGCCGGGTGACCCGGTCCGCGTCGGCGTTGACGGTCTCCAGCATCACGAGCTTCTGGTCGTCGGTGAACCGGTGCCACTTGGCCAGCAGGGTGGCGGTGAACCCCTTGACGCTGGTCAGCGGGGACCGCAGTTCGTGGGCGACGGTGGAGACCAGGTCAGCGCGGCTGCGCTCGAGGCGCGCGCGCTGGGCGGCGTCGTGCAGCGCGACGACGATCCGCAGCACGTCGTGGCGGCGCCGTTCGCGGACGTAGCGGACGGCCACGAGGACCTCGGTGCCGTCGCGCAGGTAGAGGGGCCGCTCCGGGTGCCGGGTGCGGATCTGCAGGCCGTGGTAGGGGTCGGTGCACGCCCACCAGTCGCGGCCGTCGGCGTCGCGCAGCGGGAGCACGTCGAACAGATCCTTGCCGAGCGCGTCGGCGGCGTGGACGTTCGTCAGGCGCGCGGCGGTCGCGTTGAAGACAGCGACGCGGCCTGCTTCGTCGGCGACCACGAGGCCGTCGGGAAGTTCGTCCGCGATGACGAGCCAGCCGGGCTCGATGGGCACACCGCACGCCTCGGCGAGCGCCTGAGGCCCGGGCAAGGGCCCGGGCAAGGGCAAGGGCCCGGGCAAGGGCAAGGGCAAGGGCCCGGGCGAGGGCAAGGGCCCGGGCAGGCTGTCCGCGCTCACCGGCTCACCAGGCCCACCCGGCCCGCCCAGGGCTGGTCGGCTCGTCATGTTCTGCCCACTCGAACGCCGCCTCCATCTGGCACGTCCGCCCGCTCCGGCCCGCCTGCCGCAACACGTCCGACACCCGGCTTCTGCGCGGCGGAATGCGCAGAGACTCTAGCGTGCCCTGGTGCGGGCGGACAGGCCCACACCACCGATTGTGCGCCACGGGGAGCGAAATGCCATATCACGTAAGCGTTCCGTCATATCGAGCGTACGCCGCGCGGGCGCAGGCGTAGAGGCATACGGCGGCGGCGGTGGCCAGGTTCAGGCTCTCGGCCCGGCCGTAGATGGGCACCGCGACGCTCTCGTCGGCCAGCGCGAGCAGCGCGGCCGGCATGCCCCACGCCTCGTTGCCGAAGATCCAGGCCGTCGGCGCGGCCAGTTCGGCAGGGGTGAGCTCGTCCAGCGTGCGGCCACCGCGCGCGTCGGCCGCGAGGATCCGCAGCCCGGCGCCGCGCAGCGCGCTGACCGCGGTATCCAGCGGGACACCGGCCACCAGCGGGAGGTGGAACACGCTCCCCGCGGACGCGCGGACGCACTTGCCGTTGTAGGGATCCACGGACGCGTCGGAAAAAATCACCGCTTGCGCGCCCGCCGCGTCGGCGGTCCGCAGCACGGTGCCGGCGTTCCCCGGGTCGCGGACGCATGCCAGCAGCGTCACCAGCCGCAACGAACGCTCGCCGGCGGCGCCCGGCGCCACGGCGCCGATGGCCTGTTCCAGGGGCACGTCGACGAAGCCGCAGACGGCGAGCAGCCCCTGCGGGGTGACCGTCTGGGCCAGTTCGGCCATCACCTCGCCACTGACCCTGTGCACCGGAATCCCCGCGCGGGCCATGGCGGTGATCAGATCCTCGTGCCGCGCCCGCGCCTCACCGGTGACGAACAGCTCGGTGATCGGGGCCCCGGAGCGGAAGGCTTCCGTAACGGCCTGCGGGCCTTCCACCAGGAAGGCCCGCGCGCGCTGCCGGAGCGCCCGTTTGGTCAGCCGGCGCGCGGCTTTGAGCCGCGGCGAGCGGACGCTCGTGTGCTCGCCAGTGCCGTCAGGCAGCGGCACTCGATGCGCGGCTTTGAGCCGCGGCGAGCGGACGCTCGTGTGCTCGCCAGTGCCGTCAGGCAGCGGCACTCGATGCGCCGGTGTCTTCCGGCAGGGACTTCTTCGCCACCTCGACCAGCGCGGCGAACGCGGGGGCGTCCGCCACGGCGAGCTCGGCAAGCATGCGGCGGTCGACTTCGACGCCGGCCGCCTTGAGGCCCTGGATGAAACGGTTGTAGGTGATGCCGTTGCTACGGGCCGCAGCGTTGATGCGCTGGATCCACAGCCGCCGGAAGGCGCCCTTGCGGTCCTTGCGGTCCCGGTAGGCATACGTCATCGAGTGGAGCACTTGCTCCTTGGCCTTGCGGTACATACGCGACCGCTGGCCACGGTAGCCGCTCGCCCGTTCGAGGACGACGCGGCGCTTCTTATGGGCGTTGGCCGCCCGCTTCACGCGTGCCATGTTCTTAACTCCCTAAGCTCGCGGGCCGGGCTACCTTCCCAGCAGCTTCTTGATCTCCCGGACGTCGCTGTGGGCGACGGGCAGTTCTCTGGCGAGCCGACGCGTCACACGGGACGACTTGTGCTCGAGCAGGTGGTTGCGGTTGGCGCGGCGGCGCATCACCTTGCCGGTACCGGTCAGCTTGAAGCGCTTCGCGGTGCCGCTATGGGTCTTCATCTTCGGCATGGTCGCCGTCGTCTCCTTCATCGGCGCGCCCGGGGGCGCGTTACTTCCTTACATAGGCCGGCGCCGGGCCGCGAGGGTCCGGCGCCTGCCACCTGGTGCGTCAGGTGTGGTGCAAGCTCGCGGTCAGCTGGCCGAGACTTCCTGGCCTGGCTGCCTGGTGCCCTGCCCACCGTTCGCCCGCCGGGCCGCGGCGGCGTGTACGGCGCGCGGGCCGGGAACCGGCCGGGCGGCGGACACACGTTCCGCAGGCTGCGGAGCAGGCTGAGCCGCAGGCTTGGGGGGCGCGGGCTGAGCGGGCGCAGGCTTAGCCTGTACGGGCTGGGCCTCCGCGGGCTGAGCGGGCGCAGGACGGGCGGGCGCTGGACGGGCGGGCGCAGGACGTGCGGGCGCAGGACGGGCCGGCGCCGGCTGAGCCGCCTTTGCGGGCTCCGGCTGAGCCGCCTGTGCGGGCTCCGGCTGAGCCGCCTGTGCGGGCTCCGGCTGAGCCGCCTGTGCGGGCTCCGGCTGAGCCGCCTGTGCGGGCTCCGGCTGTGCAGGCTGAGCCACCTGTGCGGGCTCCGGCTGAGCCGCCAGTGCGGGCTCCGGCTGTGCAGGCTGAGCCTGCGGGCCTCGATGGGCCTGGGGAGAACGCTCCGGGCGCTCGGGGTGGGAGCGCTCGGCCTGCGGGTGCACGGGTCGCTCAGCCCGGGCGTCGCTCTTCCTGCGGTGCGGGCCGATCACCATGGTCATGTTCCGGCCGTCCTGCTTGGGCTGGGCCTCGACGAAGCCAAGCTCCTCGACGTCGCCGGCGAGGCGCTGCAGCAGCCGGAAGCCCAGCTCGGGCCGGGACTGCTCACGCCCCCTGAACATGATCGTCACCTTGACCTTGTCCCCCGCCTTGAGGAACCGCTCGACGTGGCCCTTCTTGGTGCCGTAGTCGTGCGGGTCGATCTTCGGCCGGAGCTTGATCTCCTTGATGACGGTCTGGGCCTGGTTCTTGCGCGATTCCCTGGCCTTGAGCGCGGACTCATACTTGAACTTGCCGTAGTCCATGAGCTTGCAGACCGGTGGCCGCGCCGTCGGCGCGACTTCAACCAGATCGAGGTCGGCTTCCTGAGCCAACCGGAGCGCGTCGTCGATCGGTACGATCCCGACCTGCTCCCCGGCGGGCCCGACCAGCCTGACCTCGGGAACACGGATGCGCTCGTTTATACGCGGTTCGGCGCTGATGTGACCTCCTTGAGTCTCACCACTGCCGCGGAATTTCCGGCGGCAGACTGCCCGTGACTAGACCTGCCGGGCCACCCCGGAAGCGGCGAGTGCCGCACACGAGAAAAGCCCCGCACGCCGTGCACGCGGGGCAACCACCATGGCGGGCAAACGCCCCGCGTCACCACTGTGACACTGGCTGCCCGCCAACGCCAGACCCGCACGGCCCCGTACGCCCGGTTTTCCCGGGATCGGGCCGACGTATCCGGCCTGACCTGCCAGCCTGCGGCCGGCGAGGTGGGAGGTGGACCTCCGCTTACACGTCCGGCATAGTAACGCCGGACTAGTCGTCGGCTAAGAGTAACAACAATTTCCCCGGGGGCGGAAATTCCGGCGCTGATCCGCGTGGCCCGCCCGCGGCCGGGATCCGGGGCGGCGGCCCCCGGGGAACCTAGTTCAATACGCGGCGGCTGAACGTCCGGCTGCCGAGGTAGCCGGTGAGCGCCGCGCCGCCGATCAGGACCAGCAGCACGGCCCACATGGCCAGGTGGCCCACCCCGGGAGTGAGCATCCCGTGGGCATGCAGGCCCACAGCCGCCGAGTAAGGTCACCACGGGGTGAGACCACGCTCACATTGACGGAATGTCACCTACCGGGCACCGTGGCAAGCGTACTGCCGCTCAGACCCTGCGGGAGAAAAAATCATGACCACCATCAACGTGCAACCACCTATAAATTAAGGGGGAACCTAGTTCAATACGCGGCGGCTGAACGTCCGGCTGCCGAGGTAGCCGGTGAGCGCCGCGCCGCCGATCAGGACCAGCAGCACGGCCCACATGGCCAGGTGGCCCACCCCGGGAGTGAGCATCCCGTGGGCATGCAGGCCCACAGCCGCCGAGTAAGGTCACCACGGGGTGAGACCACGCTCACATTGACGGAATGTCACCTACCGGGCACCGTGGCAAGCGTACTGCCGCTCAGACCCTGCGGGAGAAAAAATCATGAGCACCCTCAGGCGTGCCACCGCCTATACCGTCCGGATAGCCGCCACCACCGCCGCAACACCCGTGCTGGTCGGCGCGGCCGCTGCCGCCACCACCGCGAAGCTGGCCGGCTGGGAACTCCGGCAGCTCGCCAGCTCACCACTGTCCGCCGAGGCCAGGCGGCTTAGAGCCGAATACCGCGAGCTGGCCGCCACCAACGGCGCCGGCGCAACCACGCCGGCGCGGCAGCAGGGGCACGCCGGGGACGGCCGCGACAGGCACCGCCCCAACGGCAGGCCCGCCCGCTCCGGTCAGGCCCGTGCTCAGCTGGCTGTCCTGAACTCGTCACGCTAGGCGCCCCCCGGTCGCAAGCGTCAGATCCGCGCCTGCGCAGACGGTGCCCGGTCCGGGGACTGCAGCACCGGGGACAGCGAGTGGTCGATCGGGCGAACCGAGCGCGGGCCTTCATCGGCACCCGATGTTATCCGGTGCCAGCACCCTCAGCCCTGCCCGAGGTTCCGCTCCAGTTCGTTCCGCAGCTGCTCGAAGGTCACCGGGCTGGCCGTGAACTCGGTAAGGCCGGTCTTTGGGTTCACGGTCACGAAGTACAGGTCGTTACCGGACGCGGGGTGCAGCGCGGCCTGGATCGCAGCGCTTCCGGGGCTGTCGATCGGGCCCGGCGGCAGGCCCTTGTACTTATACGTGTTATACCGCGACGTCGATTGAAGCTGCTGATCAGAGGCGATGATCCCGAACGTGTTCAGCCCGTACATCACCGTGCTGTCGAGCTGCAGGGCCATGTTCTGCGCGAGGCGGTTGTAGATGACCCGGGCGATCTGCGGGTAGTACGAGGTGCTTCCGCCTTCGGCCTGGATCAGGCTGGCCACGATGATCACCTGGCTGGGCGTCATGTGCATCGACGTCGCCGCCTGCGGAAGATTGATGCTGGCCGCTTCCTGGTCGAAGCGCTGCACCATGGCCCGCAGGACGGTCGTGGCGGTCTGGTTCGGCTGGACCTCGTAAGTCGCCGGGAAAAGGTAGCCCTCCGGATTGCCGTTGGCGTAGCCGGGCAGGCCGAGCGCGCCCGGGTTGCTCAGCGCCTGCTGGTAATCGGCCACCGGGATCCCCGAACGGGCCCCCAGCGCGGTCTCGATCTGCGAGATCCGCCAGCCCTCTGGGATCGTGATCTTCTCCTGGATCCGCGAGGCCGGGTTGAGCAGCAGCGCGAAGGCGAGCGAAGCCTCCATCTGCTTGTGCACCCGGTAGAAGCCAGGTTCCAGGCCGAGGCTGTTCGTACTGTGCTCGGCGGCCAGCTCGAAGGCGCGGACACTCGCGACCACGCCCAGCGTGACCAGCCGTTCGCCGACTTCGGAGGCGGTCTGGCCGGTCTGCACCTGGACAATGGCCTGGCCGGTGCCGCCGGTGGCGTAGTCGGCGGGGTGGTACTTGCTCTGGTACAGGTTGAACACGTACACACCGCCGATCACCACCGGCGTGAGGATGATGGCGACCGCGATCAGGGGGGCGATCCAGCGCGACCGGCGGCGCTTGGGCCCGCGGCCGGACCGGCCCCGCCGCCCGTCACCGCCGCCGCCATTGTCGTAGCCGTCGTCCTCGTCGACCCCGCCGTCCTCGTCGCGGTACCGGGGGCCGCCAAGACCCGGGACGAACCGGTCGTCCTCGTAGTCGTCCGCGTTCTTGCCGGCGTAGTCGTCAGCGTTCTTGCCCGCGTGTTCGTCCGGAGCGCCTGGGCCGCGCAGCGTGTCCCGTGCGCCCCGTGAGTCTGACCAGGGCAGTCCACCGGGGCCTTCGGCGTAGTGCGCGGCGCCTTCGGTGAAGCCGGCGTAATCCTCCGGGGCGGGCCCGTTGCTGCGGCGTCGGCCCCGGTAGCGACCCGGCTCGGCGGTCCGGTCATCGCGCTGGTTCCGGCTGTCGCTGCGGCTAGGGTCACCGCTGCGGCTAGGGTCACCGCTGCGGCTAGGGTCACCGCTGCGGCTACGGTCGCCGCTCTGGTACCGGTCGCCGCTCTGGTACCGGTCGCCGCTCTGGTAGCCATCCTCGCGCTGATATCGGTTTTCACGCGGATAGCTGTAGTCAGGCTGGTACCGGCCGTCTCGCGGGTAACGCTCACCGCGCGGGCCGGGGCCTGCGCCAGGGTAGGCGCCCGGGTATGCGTCTCCGGGTGGCACCGGCCAGGTTCCCGGGGCGTCCGGCACGATTCCGTCGCCGCCCGGCCATGGCGGGGGCGGGCCGGCCGGATTGGGGCGCACGGGCGGGCGCGGGGGACGGCCGGGCTCCGTACGTTCGTCGTCGCTCATCCCGCGACACCGCCCGCCACGGGCACGAGTTCTCCGGGGGGACGTCCCGTGGCCCGCTCGGCGTCCAGCGCCGCCTGCAGGAGCACGGCAGCCGCCGCCTGATCAACCATGGGCCGGCGGGCCCGGGAGTTCTTCCCGCTCTGGCGGAGCACGGTATGCGCCGTCGTGGTGGTGAAACGCTCGTCGAACAGCCGGACGGGCACCGGGGCGATCCGGGCCGCCAGCGCCGAAGCCACCTGGCGCGCGCCGACTGCAGCCGATCCTTCCCGTCCAGCCAGGGTTGTGGGCAGCCCGACGATGACCTCCAGAGCGTTGTGGCTGGCGATCAGCCCGGCCAGCCGATCCAGGTCCCCGCGACCGTGCGCGACCACCTCGAGCGGGCTGGCCAGCACGCCACCAGGATCGCTGCGCGCCACTCCGACGCGCACTGAACCGACATCAACGCCCAGCCGCACACCCGTTCTCACGGGAGCGGAGCCTGACACCATGGACAGTATGCCATCACGATAACCTGCCAGCCCAGGCGCCGTCTCTCAAAGCATCCCGGACCGCCGCAAAGGCCCGTTCGATTACGCCTGTTCCGCCGTCCCCGAGCGGCGCACCGCCGCCCTGGGCGACGTCGGGCTTGCCGCCGCCGCCCCCGCCGAGCGCGCGCGCCGCGACGCCGACCAGCTTTCCCGCGGCGAGCCCGCGGTCGCGGCCCGCATCGTTGACGGTCACCACGACCACCGGCCGGTCGGCGGGGACGCCCATCACCATGACCACGCCCGGCCGCCCGGCAGGCAGCCGGCCGCGGATGTCGAGTGCGAGCCTGCGGACGCTGTCGGCATCGGTGCCGTTAGGGACCTGGTGCGCGGCGAACGCGATCCCGCCGATGTCTACCGGATGGGCGGCCAGCTCACCGGCCGCTTCGAGCAGCCGGGCGGAACGGAGCCGCTGGAGCTCACGTTCCGCGTCGCGGAGCCGGGTGACCAGGGACGATACCCGCTCGGGCAGCTCTTCCCGCCGCGCCTTGAGCTGCTCGCTGAGCTGGCTGACCAGAATGTTCTCCTTGGCCAGGAACCGGAAGGCGTCGATACCGACGAGCGCCTCGACGCGGCGCACCCCGGACCCGATCGACGATTCGCCGAGCAGCTTGACCAAACCGAGCTGGCCGGAATGCGCCACGTGCGTACCGCCGCACAGCTCACGGGAGTAGTCGCCGACCTCGACGACGCGGACCTCGTTGCCGTACTTCTCACCGAACAGGGCGAGCGCGCCCATGGCCCGCGCCTCGTCGATGGAGGTGTGGAACGCGCGGACGTCCAGGTCGTTGATGAGAACCCGGTTGACCTCGTCCTCGGTCTCGCCCAGCACGGAACGTGGTACCGCGCCGGGCGCGGTGAAGTCGAATCGCAGCCGGCCGGGCGCGTTCTCCGACCCGGCCTGCGCGGCCGCGTCGCCGAGCGCGCCGCGGATCGCCCGGTGCACCAGGTGGGTCGCGGTATGCGAGCGGGAGATGGCCCGGCGCCGGTCGACGTCAATCTCCGTGTACGCGGGCGAGCCGACCGTGACCTCCCCGTACCGGACCTTGCCCCGGTGCACGATGAGCCCGGGCAGCGGAGTCTGGACGTCGAAGACCTCGACCTCGCTGCCCGGGGTCCCGCCGCCGGCGCTGCCGACGACGATCAGCCCCCCGTCGGGCAGCTGGCCGCCGCTTTCGGCGTAGAACGGCGTCCGGTCGAGCACGACCGACACCGCCTCGCCCTGCGCGGCCGAGGTGACCGGGAGGTCGTTGACGAGCAGGCCGACCACCGTCGCCTCGCCCGAGAAGTGGTCGTACCCGGTGAACTCGACCGTCCCGGTGCGCTCGCGCAGGTCCGCGAGTACGGAGATGTCGGCGTTGCCGGTCTTCTTCTGGGCGGCGTCGGCCTTGGCGCGCTTGCGCTGGGCCGCCATCAGCCGCCGGAAGCCCTCTTCGTCGACGACGAGCCCCTGTTCCCCGGCCATCTCGAGGGTCAGCTCAATGGGGAAGCCATAGGTGTCGTGGAGCTGGAACGCCTGCTCACCGGACAGCGTCGTCGACTTCTTGCGCCGGGTCTCCTCCATCGCCGCGTCGAAGATCGCGGTGCCGGTGCGCAGCGTGCCGAGGAAGGCCGCCTCCTCCGCGTCGAGCACGGTGAAGATGTTGGCCGCGTCGCGGCGCAACTCCGGGTACAGCGGGGCCATCGCCTCGATCGCGGCGCCGCCCAGGTCGTGCAGGTAGTGCTCGCCGCCGCCGGAGGAGCCGCCCGCCCCGCCCCGCTGGCCGCCGGAGAGCATGCGCAGGTTACGGATGCTGCGGCGGAGGAGCCGGCGCAGGACGTAGCCGCGTCCCTCGTTGCTGGGCAGTATGCCGTCGTCGACCAGCATCACTGACGCGCGCACGTGGTCGGCGACGACCTTCAGCGCGACGTCGGCGCGGGGGTCCTGGCCGTACCGCTGCTCGGTGAGCTCGGCCGCGCGGTCCAGGATCTTCCACGTGGTGTCGATCTCGTAGATGTTGTCGACGCCCTGCAGGATGGCCGCCATCCGCTCCAGGCCCATCCCGGTGTCGACGTTCCGGAACGGCAGCGGGCCCGCGATGTCGAAATCGGTCTTGCTGCGGACCGCGCTGAGCTGGTCCTGCATGAAGACGAGGTTCCACACCTCCAGATAGCGGTCCTCATCCGCCTCCGGGCCGCCGTCGCGCCCGTACTCCGGGCCCCGGTCGTAGTAGATCTCCGAGCATGGGCCGCCCGGGCCCGGGACGCCCATGCTCCAGTAGTTGTCGGCCAGCCCACGGCGCTGGATGCGGCTCTCCGGGAGCTTGACCACGTCCCGCCAGATCGCGTAGGACTCGTCGTCCTGGGGCAGCACGGTCGCCCAGAGCCGATCCTCGGGAAAGCCGAACCCGCCGTCCTGCTCAGAGCGGGTCAGCAGCTCCCAGGCGTACGGGATCGCCATGTCCTTGAAGTAGTCGCCGAACGACCAGTTGCCCAGCATCTGGAAGAATGTCGCGTGCCTGGTGGTCTGGCCGACTTCCTCGATGTCGCTGGTCCGCATGCACTTCTGCACGTCCGCCGCCCGCCTGAACGGCGGGGTCTGCTGGCCGAGCAGATACGGCTTGAACGGCTGCATTCCGGCGATGACGAAAAGCACCGTGGGATCGTCAGCCACCAGGCTGGCTGATGGGACGATCGTGTGCCCGTGCTGCTCGAAATACCCCAGGAAGCGGCGCGCGATCTCTGCCGACTCCATCAGCGGCCATCCTTCACTTGATCAGTTCGGCCGCGCGGGCGACCGTTGGTTGCCGTAGTTCTCGATGCGGTGGTTCCCGTCGTCCCCGGTGCGCTGGGTGCGGTCGTTGCCGGTGCGCTGGGTGCGGTCGTTCCCGGTGCGCTGGGTGCGGTCGGGTGCGGTGGTTCCCGGTGCGCTGGGTGCGGTGGTTCCCGGTGCACCAGTGCGACGTGCCGTTGTCGCCAGGGTAGGGCCTGCCTGCTCCTGGTGCCGATTCATATACAGGTCCATGCCCTCGCGCACGTCGCGGGCGAACCGGCGGGCCGTCCGGACCTGGGCGATGGCGGCCTTCTGCGCGCGCCACGCGGCCCGGGAGGTGCGCCACGCGGCCCGGGCCGTGCTCCACTGAGTACGCGGGCCGGGCAGGGCCTGGGTACGAGGGAGGGCCTGCGTACGGGACGGCACGCGGGGGCGGGGCGGCGCCTGCCCGGGCTGCGGCGGCCAGAAGGGCCCGGGGACCGCCGGCGAGCGGTCACCGGCCACCCGGACCGAGATGGCCCGGCCCATGGCGGTAGCGCGCCGGTAGCTGGTGATCCCGCCCGCCGCGCCCACCGACAGCCAGAACACGCGGCGGATCACCGGTGGCCTCCGGACCGGGCAGGCAAGCGACGGCCACCGCTAATGGCCGTCAACTGCTCGCCGTGATCGAGCCCGACGGTCCGTTCCGGCCGCCCGGTCCCGTCCCGGCGGATCGCGACGGCATGGCGCACACCGTAGACGAAGGCACCCACGCGCCCGGCCGGACCAGCCGAGATCGCCCGGCCCAGCCCGGCCAGAGCCGATACCTGGTCGGTGAGCTGCGACATGCCCTCGTTCAGTTCGTCCATACCCGCGGTGACCGAGCTCGTGGCGTCGAGCTGCTGGTTGGCCCGGTCCACGGCGGTCTGTACCCGCTCGAAGACGGTGTCACTTTGCGCGCGCATATCGGCGAGCAGGCGGGTGCCCTCGGAGAGCATCCGGGCGAGCCGGATCAGGACGTAGACGCCGGCGCATACGAGCACGGCGAAGAAGAAGGCGGCGACGAGCGCAGCCAGATAAACTGCGTTCTGCATGCGTGCTTCCTTACCGTGACAGGCATTGGTTGTCTGGCCGACCCTATCGCGCGGCGGATCTGCCTGGCCTGCGAAGGATGGCACGGATTCGGCTGGCGCGCTCCGCGAAGCGCGCCTCCATCCCGCGGGCGGAAGGCTCGTAGTAGACGCGATCGGCCACCGAGTCAGGAGCATAACGCTGAGTTACGACTCCTTCCTCGTAATCGTGCGGGTAGAGGTACTCCTCGCCGTGACCGAGGGTCTGCGCCCCCGCGTAGTGGGCGTCCCGGAGATGCGCGGGAACCGGGCCGACCAGTCCCGCGCGCACGTCGGCGGAGGCGGCGCTGATCGCCTTGATCACCGCGTTCGACTTCGGCGCGAGCGCCAGGTGAATGACGGCCTGGGCCAGGTTGATCCGCGCTTCGGGCAGCCCGACGAACTCCACGGCCTGGGCCGCGGCGATCGCGACCTGCAGGGCCGTCGGGTCCGCCATCCCGACGTCCTCGCTGGCGTGCACGATGATCCGGCGGGCGATGAACCGGGGGTCCTCACCCGCCTCAATCATCCGGGCCAGATAGTGCAGCGCGGCGTCGGCGTCACTGCCCCGGATGCTCTTGATGAACGCGCTGATCACGTCGTAGTGCTGGTCACCGGCCCGGTCGTAGCGGACGGCCGCGCGGTCCACGGCGCGCTCGAGGGCGGCGGTGTCGATGAGGCCGCCCGCAGGCACACCGAGCGCGGCCGCCTCCAGATAGGTCAGCGCGCGACGGGCGTCACCGCCGGCCAGGCGGACGAGGTGGTCCAGGGCCTCGTCGTCGAGGCTGACCGATCCGCTCAGGCCCCGCTCGTCGGCGATGGCCCGGCGGATCACCCCGCGGATGTCGTCGTCGCTGAGCGGGGTGAGGGTCAGCAGCAGGGAACGGGACAGCAGCGGGCTCACCACGGAGAAGAACGGATTCTCGGTGGTGGCGCCGATGAAGGACACCCAGCGGTTCTCCACGGCGGGCAGCAGCGCGTCCTGCTGGGTCTTACTGAACCGGTGCACCTCGTCAATGAACAGCAGGGTCTGGCGGCCCGTCATGCCGAGTTCCCGCCGCGCGTTCTCCACCGCGGCCCGGACGTCCTTGACCCCAGCGGTCACCGCGGACAGTTCGACGAAACGCCGGCGGGTGACCTGGGAGACGACGTAGGCGAGCGTCGTCTTGCCGGTTCCCGGGGGGCCCCACAGGACGAGGGACATCGGCGCGTCGTTATCAGTCAGCTTGCGGAATGGCGTGCCTTCCCCGGTCAGGTGGTGCTGGCCGACAACCTCATCGAGGGTGCGCGGGCGCATCCGCACCGCGAGCGGCGCGGCGGCCGCCGCAGCCTGCTCCTCGGCTTCGTCGAACAGGCTGCCGGACTGGGCCGCCTGGCCTCCATATGCTCTGGCCACACACTGACAGTAACCCGACGGCGCCGCAAAACGTTACATCGCGGCCACTTTCCATGATCGTGTGTCGTTTTCCGCCGTAAAGCGCGGTTTCCCGCGAGCCGTCCGCCGCCCGTGCGGTACTGGTGCGCCCAAAGAGGACGAAGGTGCGCGGAGCCGAGCACCAGTTCGGGAGGGGGGAGCCCGCACGGCCCGGTGCTGGTGTGACCTGAGCGGCCGGTGCGCGTAATGAGGCGAAGTGCGGCGGCTAAGCGGACGGGCTTGCGGATGAGGTCCCGCGGGGTTGAGCACTCTGGACGCTGGGGGCACCGGGCTGGGCGGGGGCACCAGCCTGGACGCTGGGGGCACCGGGCTGGGCGGTTTGCGCCGGGACAATGACGTCGATGCCGGCTTCGCGGCGCTGTTCGGGGGTGATGGGGGTCGGGGCCCCGGTCAGCGGGTCCAGGCCGGAGGCGGCCTTCGGGAAGGCGATGACCTCGCGGATGCTGTCCTGGCCGGCCAGCAGCATGACGAGCCGGTCCCAGCCGAGCGCGATACCGCCGTGCGGCGGCGGCCCGTACTTGAACGCCTCGAGCAGGAAGCCGAACTGGGCCTCGGCCTCCTGCCGGGACAGCCCGATCACGTCGAAGACCTGCTGCTGCATCTCCCGGCGGTGGATACGGATCGACCCGCCGCCGATCTCGTAGCCGTTGCACACGATGTCGTAGGCGTCCGCGAGCGCGCGGCCCGGCTCAGCGCTGAACTTGTCGGCCCACTCGGGGAGCGGCGCGGTGAACGGGTGGTGCACTGGTGTCCAGCCGCCGCGGCCGTCCTCCTCGAACATGGGGGCGTCGACCACCCACGTGAACGCCCACGCCTTCGGGTCGATGAGGCCGCAGCGGTGGCCGATCTCCAGGCGCGCCGCCCCGAGCAGTTCGCGCGCGGACGACGGGGGGCCGGCCGCGAAGAAGATGGCGTCCCCGGGCGCCGCGCCGGTCGCGGCGACCAGCCCGGCCTGCTCCTTCTCCGACAGGTTCTTCACCACCGGCCCGGACGCGGACAGCGTCCCACCGGGCTGGACGAGCACGTAGGCCAGGCCGCGCGCACCGCGGGCCCGGGCCCACTCCTGCCAGCCGTCCAGCTCACGGCGGGTCTGGGACGCGCCGCCGGGCATGACCACGGCACCCACGTAAGGCGCCTGGAACACCCGGAACCCCGTCTCGGCGAAGTAGTCCGTCAGGTCAGCCAGCTCGAGGCCGAAGCGCAGGTCGGGCTTGTCCGAGCCGTAACGGGCCATCGCGTCGGCGTAGGTGAGCCGCGGCAGGGGCAGCGGCAGGTCGTAGCCGGCTATCTCGCTCCACAGCCGGTGGACTACGTCCTCGGCGACGGCCATCACGTCTTCCCGGGTGACGAAGGACATCTCCAGGTCGACCTGGGTGAACTCGGGCTGCCGGTCGGCGCGGAAGTCCTCGTCGCGGAAGCACCGGGCGAGCTGGTAGTACCGCTCCAGCCCGCCGACCATCAGGAGCTGCTTGAACAGCTGCGGGGACTGTGGCAGCGCGTACCAGTGACCCGGGCGCAGCCGCACCGGCACCAGGAAGTCCCGCGCCCCCTCCGGGGTGGACCGGGTCAGGTCGGGCGTCTCTACATTGACGAACCCGTGGTCGCGCATGACGTCGCTGACCAGGTAGGTGGCCTGGGAGCGGATACGCAGCGACCGGGCCATCTGCTCGCGCCGGATGTCCAGGTAGCGGTACTTGAGCCGGACCTCTTCACTGAGCGCCATGTTGCCCTCGATCGGGAACGGCAGCGGGTCGGCCTCGCTGAGGACCTTCAGGTCGTCGGCCACGACCTCGATCGCGCCGGTCGGCAGCTCGGGGTTCTCGTTCCCGGCGGGCCGGGCCCGCACAGTGCCGGTGACGCGCACGCAGAATTCGGCGCGCAACCCGTGCCCCGCGTCCTCACCGGCCTCCGCCGCGTCCTCACCGCGCCAGACGACCTGGACGACGCCACTGGCTTCCCGCAGGTCGATGAAGACGACGCCACCATGGTCACGCCGCCGCGCCACCCAGCCGGCCAGTACCACCGTTTCACCGGCGTCCGACGCGCGCAGCGTCCCGGCTCCATGGGTGCGGATCATGTAGCTATCGCCTCTCAAGATCTTCTTGATTCCGAACGGGCCCCGGCGGGCGCGGTCCAGGCCGCGCCGTCATCGTCCCCGGAGCCCGTGCCGTCAAAGTCCCCGGATGGGGCCGCGCTCTGGTATGAGCCCGGCCAGGAAGGGATTACCCGCGCGCTCCGCGCCGATCGTGGTCGCCGGACCGTGCCCGGAAAGGACAATGGTCTCATCGGGCAGCGGCAGGCACACCCGGGCCAGGCTGGCCAGCATCGTCTGGTAGTCGCCGCCCGGCAGGTCGGTGCGGCCGATCGAGCCCGCGAACAGCAGGTCCCCGGAGAACATCAGGGGCGCCTCACCCCCGGTGAGGTCAGTACCCACGTCTGGGCCGGCCGCTGGCCCGGCGGGCAGCCGGAACGTCACGGACCCCTGGGTGTGGCCCGGCGCGTGGTCCACCATCAGCTCAAGGCCGGCCAGGGGGAGCGTCATCCCGTCGGCCAGCTCCAGCACGTCGTCGGGCTCGGTGAAGGTCACGCCACCGAAGAGCTGCTGGGTCACTGCGAGCGGGAAGCCGCGGCCCGGGTCGGACAGCAGCGCCCGGTCGGCGGGATGGATATAGGCCGGTATGCCCTTCGCGCCGCACACCGGCGCGACCGACCACACGTGGTCCACGTGGCCATGGGTGAGCAGGACGGCGACCGGCCTGAGGCGGTGCTCGCGGAGGATCTCCTCGATCCCGTCCTCCGCGTCCTGGCCCGGGTCCACGATCACGCATTCCTCGCCCGGAGCGGGCGCGATGACGTAGCAGTTCGCTGCGAAAGCGCCTGCGGGGAACCCGGTGACTAGCACGGTCGTCCTTTCTGAGGGAAACACCCGGCGGATGTGCGGGAACACGCTGGGCTGATCCGTGACAATGCAGTAGCTGAGCCAGTGCACCGTGCCGCGGGGTGGCAGCCGGCCGGACTGTGCGCGGCTGCGCAGGTGGAGCTAGTTAAGTGGACAAGGTTCAGTGCAGCACGGTAACGCGTACAGGCTACCGAGCCCGGCGGCACGGCTGCGAACCGATAACGGCGGTACCGCACTTACGGCTATCCAGGTACGATTCGCGAAGTTTAGCCGATAGCGGGAGCGCCGGCACACGGACGAGGAGGACCTGACCGGTGGCGGGAAAGAAGGAGCGTCAGCGCAGGCTGGCCCGGGAGCGGCACGCGCGGCAGGCGGAACGCCGCGCTCAGCGCTCGCACAAGGCGCGCGTCCGCGCGATCGCGACCGGCGGGGTGTGCGCGCTCGCCGGGGTCGGCGTCGGCGCGTACTTCCTGGCCGGGACCGGCGGCGGTAAGTCGGCGACGGCGTCCGCGTCCGCGAGCCCCTCAGCCAGCGCGTCCGCGTCCTCAACGGCGTCCCCGGCAGCGGCGGCAGTGGCCGAGCCGGCCCACCATTGCACGTATACCGTGAGCGGAACGGCGGCCCGGAAGGTGAGCCTGCCTCCCTCCAGCCCCAACTACACGGCGAGCTATCAGGCCACGATCGCGACGAACCGGGGCACCATCGTCATCAACCTGCTCAACAGCAAGGCGACCTGCACCGTCAACTCGTTCGTGCACCTGGCCGAGCAGAAATACTTTGATAACACCAGATGCGTCCGGCTGACCACGAGCAGTATCTACGTGCTCCAGTGCGGCGATCCCACTGGCACCGACACCGGCGTCCCGGGGTATGAGTTCGCCAGCGAGAACCTGAAGGGCGCGACGTACCCGGCCGGGACCGTGGCCATGGCCAACACCGGGCAGCCGGACAGCAACGGCAGCCAGTTTTTCCTGGTCTACAAGAACACGCCGCTGCCGCCGAGTTACACGCCGTTCGGCACGATTACGCGGGGCCTGCCAATCCTGGACGCCATCGCCAAGGCCGGAAGCGACAACGCGAACGCTCCCGGGGACGGCCATCCGAAGGAAAACGTCGTCATCGACACCATCACTATTAAGCAGACCTGATGCAGACTAGCGACCAGAGCAACGGTACGACCGACGTGACGACTGAGAAGACCTGAGGTCTCGGCCCCTCAGGGGGGCATGCACAAGCAGGAGGTTCGCCGTGACCACCGCCAATCATCCGTGGGGCCGGGTTGATCCCGACGGGACGGTCTACCTGCGCACCGCCGACGGCGAGCGGGTGATCGGCTCGTGGCAGGCGGGCAGTCCGGAGGAGGCGATTGCCTTCTTCCAGCGCAAGTACGAGTCGCTGGAGACCGAGGTCTCGCTGCTGGAGCAGCGGCTCTCGTCGACGGACCTGTCCCCCGCACAGGCCCAGGCGTCGGTGGAACGGCTGCGGAAGACCATCGTGGAGGCGCACGCCCTGGGTGACCTGGACGGCCTGTGCGGGCGGCTGGACAAGCTGACCGGGGTGGTCGGGCACAAGCGCGAAGAGGTCAAGGCCGCCCGGGAGCAGGCCCGGCATAACGCGCGGGAGATCAAGGAACGGATCGTCGACGAGGCCGAGCACATCGCGGCGGAGGCCACGCACTGGAAGAGCAGCGGGGAGCGGATGCGCGAGCTGCTCGAGGAGTGGAAGGCGGCCCCGCACGCCGAGCGGGCCGCCGAGGCGGCGCTGTGGAAGCGCCTGTCGGCGGCGCGGAACGCGTTCACCAAGCGGCGCAAGGCGTACTTCGCGAGCCTGGAGGAACAGCGCGAAGACGTCCGGGTCCGCAAGGAGAAGCTGGTCGAGGACGCGGAGTCGCTGGCCACCTCGACGGCCTGGGGACCTACGGCGGGGACGTTCCGTGATCTGATGCGCGTCTGGAAGGCGGCCGGCCGCGCGGGCCGGGACGCCGAGGAAGAGCTGTGGGCCCGGTTCAAGGCGGCCCAGGACACGTTCTTCACCGCGCGGGCCGAGGCGCTGTCGGAGAAGGATGCCGAGCTGCGCGAGCACGCCACGGCGAAGCTGGAGCTGCTGGAGCAGGCGCGGGCCCTGCTGCCGGTGACCGACATACGGGCGGCGCGGGCGGCGCTGCGCGGCATCCAGGAGAAGTGGGAACAGATCGGCGGGGTCCCCCGGGACAGCCGCGACCAGCTCGAGGGCGGCCTGCGCAAGGTAGAGGACGCCGTGCGCAAGGCCGAGGACAACCAGTGGCGGACGTCCAACCCGGAGGCCATCGCGCGGGCGGAAGGCACCGTCACCCAGCTCCGCATCGCAATCGAACAGCTCGAACGGCAACTGGCGAAGGCTCAGGAGAAGAACGACCCCGCCGCCGTCCGCAAGGCCGAAGACGCCCTAGAAGCCCGCCGGTCATGGCTCGAGGAAGCAGAACGAACGCTGGCCGAACTCAGCGGCTAGCGGTGCTGGCCCGGGGGGACGACCCCCGGAACCCCCCGCTGCGCTTCGCGCCCCGCTATCAGTTCGTGATGCGGTACACGTCGTAGACGCCGTCGATCGCCCGGACGGCACGGAGCACGTGACCTAGGTGCTTGGGGGCACCCATCTCGAACGTGAACCGGCTGACCGCCACCCGGTCCCGCGAGGTGGTTACCGACGCGGACAGGATGTTCACGTGCTGGTCGGACAGCACCCGGGTGACGTCCGAGAGCAGCCGGGTACGGTCCAGCGCCTCGACCTGGATGGCGACCAGGAACACCGACTCGTCCGTCGGAGACCAGTGCACCTCGACCATGCGCTCGGGCTGGGTCTCGGCCAGGTGGATGAAGTTCACGCAGTCGTTGCGGTGCACCGAGACGCCGTGCCCGTGCGTGACGAAGCCGCTGATCGGGTCGCCCGGCACCGGGGTGCAGCACTTGGACAGCCGGGCCCACACGTCGGCCGCGCCCTCGACCACCACCCCGGAGTCCCCGGTGGCGCGCGGGCGGGCCGCCTCGACGCTCGGCAGCGCCAGCTCGGCGAGGTCCTCCTGCGCCCCGGCCAGGCCGCCGAGCGACTGGACCAGCTTGGTGACCACCGACTGGGCGCTGACCCGTCCCTCACCGACCGCCGCGTAAAGCGCGGTGAGGTCGGGGTAGTGCAGGTCGTTGGCGATCCGCAGCAGCGCGTCCGCGGTGGCGAGGCGCTGCACGGGGAGGTTCTGCTTGCGCATGGCGCGGGCGATGGAGTCCTTGCCGGACTCGGCGGCGGCCTCACGCCGCTCCTTGGAGAACCACTGGCGGATCTTGTTCCGGGCGCGGGCGCTCTTGACGAACTGGAGCCAGTCCCGGCTCGGGCCGGCCTCCTGCGCCTTGGAGGTGAAGATCTCAACCGTGTCGCCGTTGTCGAGCGTGCTCTCCAGGGCGACGAGCCGGCCGTTGACCCGGGCACCGATGGTCCGGTGGCCGACCTCGGTGTGGATGGCGTAGGCGAAGTCGACGGGCGTCGCGCCCTGCGGCAGCGCGAGCACCTCACCGCGCGGGGTGAAGACGTACACCTCGGCGGCGGCGAGGTCGAACCGCAGCGATTCGAGGAACTCGGCCGGATCGGTCGCCTCGCGCTGCCAGTCGACCAGCTGGCGCAGCCACGCCATGTCCGGCCCGCTGCCGTCCCTGACGCGGTGGCCGAAGACCGACTCTTCCTTGTACTTCCAGTGCGCCGCCACGCCGTATTCAGACCGCCGGTGCATGCCCCACGTGCGGATCTGCAGCTCGACGGGCTTGCCGCCGGGGCCGATGACCGTCGTGTGCAGCGACTGGTACATGTTGAACTTCGGCATCGCGATGTAGTCCTTGAATCGCCCGGGCACCGGGTTCCATCGCGCGTGGATGGTGCCGAGCGCGGCGTAGCAGTCGCGGACCGAATCGACCAGGACGCGGATTCCCACCAGGTCGTAGATGTCGTCGAACCCGACGTTGCGGGCGATCATCTTCTGGTAGATCGAGTAGTAGTGCTTGGGGCGCCCGGTGACCGTCGACCTGATCTTGGCCTCGCGCAGGTCCGCGGAGACGTCCTCGATGACTTCCTGCAGGAACACGTCGCGGCGCGGGGACCGCTCGGCGACCAGCCGCGCGATCTCGTCGTACCGCTTGGGGTACATGGTCGCGAAGGCGAGGTCTTCCAGCTCCCACTTGATCGTGTTCATGCCCAGCCGGTGGGCCAGCGGGGCGAAGATCTCCAGCACCTCGCGGGACTTGCGCTCCTGCTTGTCCCGGGGGAGGTAGCGCAGCGTGCGCATGTTGTGCAGCCGGTCGGCCAGCTTGATGACCAGGACCCGGATGTCCCGCGACATCGCGACGACCATTTTGCGGACCGTCTCGGCCTCGGCGGCGGCCCCGTACTTGACCTTGTCCAGCTTCGTCACGCCGTCGACCAGGGCCGCGATGTCCTCACCGAACTCACCGCGCAACTCGGCCAGCGAGTACGGTGTGTCCTCGACGGTATCGTGCAGCAGCGCCGCGCTGATCGTGTCGGTGTTCATGCCGAGCTCGGCGAGGATCGTCGCGACCGCGAGCGGGTGGGTGATGTAGGGGTCGCCGCTCTTCCGCTTCTGGTTGCGGTGCCAGTACGCGGCGACCTCGTAGGAGCGCTCGATCAGCCGGACGTCCGCCTTGGGGTGCGTGGCCCGCACCGTCTTGATAAGCGGTTCGAGTACCGGGTTCACTGTGGCTCCCCGCTGCGCCCCGAGCCGGGCCAGGCGGCGGCGCACGCCCGCGCCAGACGCCGGGCCGGCGGCCTGGCCAGGACCCGCGCCACCCGCGGCGGACGCGGAGCGGCCACGTCCGCCGGATTCACGGGGCTGACGGGGTGCCTGGGCCGGAGCCGAGGCTGGTGACGGGTCAGACGCCGCAGGCGCAGCCGGGACCGCGGATGCGGCGGGAGGGGTGGATTCGGCCGGAGAGGCAGAAGCGGCCGCTGCGGCCTCGGGATCCCCGGCGTCTGGCTCCGGTGGGGCGGGCGCGGGATCGGCAGCGCCCTCCGCCGGGGGGGGCGCGGGATCGGCGGCTGAGGCAGACACGGAAGTCGCCGGATCGGCGGCCCGGAAGGGCGTAGCGGCATCGCGGTGAGCATCATCATGGTGAGCGTCATGGTCGTGATTTGGGACCAGCACTACCTGCGCCTGGGCGGTCCCGTCGGTGGCTGACGCGTCGGTGGCCGGGGCCTGCGGGACGGGCCCTTCATCCGCTATCGCCTCACGGGCCACTCGCGCTCCTGTCTGTCCGCCGAAGTCTTATTCTACCGGCGGCCGTTTGCGGAGGCCGCAAGCGCCGGTCAGACCGTTACCGAGGTCACAAGGGGGTGTGCTGGGTAACGGAGCGGCCTCAGACGGTCAGCAGGGCGCGGAAACTGATGTCACCGAGCTTGGGGCGGCCCTGCAGAAACGCCAGTTCGAGGAGCACGGCCACGCCGGTGACCTCCGCGCCGGCCCGCCGCACGAGTTCCGCCGTAGCCAGCGCGGTCCCGCCGGTGGCCAGCACGTCGTCCACGATCAGCACGCGGTCGCCCGGCTCGAAGGCGTCGGTGTGCACCTCGATCGTGGCCGTTCCGTATTCGAGCTGATAGTCCTGGGTGTAGGTAGCGGCGGGCAGCTTCCCGACCTTGCGGACCGGGACGAACCCGGCCCCCAGGCGGGTCGCGACCGGCGCGGCCAGGATGAACCCGCGGGCCTCGATCCCGGCCACCTTGTCGACCGGCCGCTGCCCGGTGGCGAGTTCGTCGACCACCGCGACGAACAACGGGCCGTCGGCCAGCATCGGCGTGATGTCCTTGAACGAGATACCCGGCTGCGGGTAGTCGCGGACGTCACGGATTCGCTTCCTGATCAGGTCCGCGAGCGCCGCGGGATCCAGGGTCTCCGCACCGGGCCCGCGGGGCACGTCAGACGCGCCGGGCCCGCCGGGCACTCCGGGCCCGCGGGGCACTCCGGGCCCGCCGGGCACTCCGGGCCCGCCGGGCGCTCCGGGCCCGCCGGGCCGGTCTGGGGGCACCGTCTACCGCCTCTTCTTCTTGGCGTTCGGCCGCCGCTTGGCCGCGCTGGTGCGGCGCGGCTGCTGGCGGGAACCCGGGGCCGCGGGACGGCTCCCGGGCGCGGTCCGGCCGGCCCCGACCGACGACTTCGGCGCGGGCGCGCCGGCGCCCTCGCCCGGCCCGGTCGCGTCGCCGTAGAGGTCCGCGTCCTCGCCCGTTCCGCTATCGGACGCCTGGTCACCGGGGGTGATAGCCGTCGCGCCGGCACCCGCGGGACCGGCCGGGACGCCCGCCTGCGCACGGGCCGCGGTCCGCTTGGCGACGCGGGGACTGGCCGAACGGGCCGCCAGGCGCTTGGCCAGCGCCTTGTACTGCGGTTCGCGTTCCTTGAGGTCGGCCAGTACCGGGGTGGCGATGAAGATCGAAGAATAGGTGCCGGACAGCATGCCGACGAACAGCACCAGGGCCAGGTCGGACAGCTCACCCGTGCCGAGCAGCAAGGTTCCGGCGATGAGGATCGCGGCCACCGGCAGCAGCGCGATGAGCGAGGTGTTGATCGACCGGACCAGGGTCTGGTTCAGCGCGAGGTTAGCCGCCTGGCTGTAGGTGCTCCGGGCCCCGGTGACCAGGCCGGCCGTGTTCTCCCGGACTTTGTCGAAGACGACCACGGTGTCGTACAGCGAGTAGCCGAGGATCGTCAGCAGGCCGATGACGCTGGCCGGGCTGACCTGGAACCCGGCCAGCGCGTAGATACCCACCGTGATCAGGATGTCGTGCAGCAGCGCGATGAACGCCGCGACCGCCATCTTCCACTCGAAGGCGATCGACAGATAGATCACGATCACTACGAGGAAGGCGATCAGCGCCTCGATGGCCTTGGAGGAGATCTGGCTGCCCCAGGTCGGGCCCACGAACTGGGTGTTGATGCTGTTGACGTTGACGCCCAGTTCCTTGGCGATCGAGTCCTGGACGTGTTGGGTCTGCGTGATGGTCAGCGGCGCGGTCTGCGCCTGCCACTGGGCCTTGCTGCCCACCCCGACCTGCTGGACGACGGGGTTCCCGCCGCCGCCGTCGGTGACCGCCTTCTCCACCTGGCTGATGCTGGCGTTCGGCGCGCTGACCTGGAAGACCGAGCCGCCCTTGAACTCGACGCTGAAGTTCAGGCCGCGGATGATCAGCGCCAGGACCGCGATGACCAGGATGCAGGCCGAGATCGTGTACCAGAGTTTCTGCCGGCCGACGAAGTTGATGGAGACGTCACCGCGGTACAGCCGGCCGCCGATGCCACCAAGGCGCGACATCATGCCTCCCTCGAGGTGGTCCGCGGCGTCCGCGCGGTGCCCGGTGAGGCCGGCCGCGCGCTCCGGCGGGGCACCCCGGAGCGCCACGGGGCCCGGGCCCCGAGCCGCGCCGGATCCAGACCGGACCATTTATGGCCCTGGCCGTAGAACTTGGTGCGGGCGAGCAGCGTCACCATCGGCTTGGTGAACAGGAACACGACGATCACGTCGATGAGCGTGGTCAGGCCGAGCGTGTACGCGAAGCCCTTCACGTCGCCGATCGAGAAGATGTACAGCAGCAGGGCGGCCAGGAAGGACACCGTGTCGGAGACCAGGATCGTCCGCCGGGCCCGTTTCCAGCCGCTCTCCACCGCGCCACGCAGCGAGCGGCCCTCGCGTACCTCGTCCCGCAGCCGTTCGAAGAACACCACGAACGAGTCGGCGGTGATGCCGATGGCGACGATGAGGCCCGCGATGCCGGCCAGCGACAGCGTGAAGTTCTGGTACTTGCTGAGCAGCACGATGGCGAGGTAGCCGATGAGGCCCGCGATCGCGAGGCTGGAGACCGACACGATGCCCAGGCCGCGGTAGTAGAGGAAGGAGTAGATGACCACCAGCAGCAGGCCGATCGCCCCGGCGATGAGGCCCGCGTCGAGCTGGTTGCGGCCAAGCTGCGCGGTCACCGTGGTCGTGTCCTTCACCTGGAACGACAGCGGCAGGGCCCCGTACTTCAGCTCGTTGACGAGCTGGCTGGCCTGCGTCTGGCCGCCGATGTTGGTGATCTGCACCTGGCCGGCCGGGATGGCCTGCGTGGTCTGCGGGGCGGAGACGACGTTCCCGTCCAGCACGATCGCGGTCTGGTCCAGCACCGAACTATTGGCGTTGGTGGTGACGGTCGGGTAGTACTTGCTGGCCTGCTCCTCGGTCAGCGTGCCGAACGCCTTGGTGGCCTTGCCGTTAAGGTTGAGGTTGACGACCCACTGGCTGTTGGTGGTGTCAATCGCCGCGGCCTCGGAAGTGACGTCGGTGCCGAGGATGACCGCGTTGCCCAGAACGTACTTCACGCCGTTCGGGCCGCACGCCACGGTCTGGCGGCCAGGGTCGTCCCACTGCGGCTCGGTGTAGCCGAGCTTCTGCTTCCAGGTGTTCAGGTCGCTGCAGTCGAGCTTCTCAAACAGCTTCATCACGGCCGGGTCGACCGCGGCCGGGTCACCGGCGGTGCTGGCCGCGGACGAACTGCTCGCGCTGGGGCTCGGCGTCGCGGACGCGCTGGCCTTCGGCGAGGCGCTCGCGCTGTCGCTGGCCTTGGCCGCGGGGGCAGGCGTGGCCGCGGCGTGGCGGATGTACGCCTTGGTGCTCGCGCTCGGGCTCGGCGACGCCTTCGTGCTGGTCCCCTTGGTGCCGGTCGCGCTCGGGCTCGGGGTCGGGGTCGCCGGGGTGGCCGGCGTGGACGAGCCCTCCAGCAGCACCGGGCGGAACCGGAGCTGGGCCGTCGTGCTCACCTCGTTGATCACTTGCTGCGAGCCCGCGCCCGGCACCGTCACGGTGATGTCGGAAGAGCCTTCCCGCTGCACCGAGACGCCGGTGCTGCCGGACGAGTTCACCCGGCTGGTGATGATCGCGACGGCCTGGTCCATGTCGCTGTCGGGCGGCGTCTTGCCCTTCTGCGTCACCGCCTGGAGCGTGGCCTGCGTACCGCTCGAAAGGTCCAGCCCCAGGCCGATCTTGAAGTCCTTGTGCCACTTCCCTGGGCTGAACGCATTCGCACCGACGATGCCGATGAGCATCACCACGATCAGCGCGACCAGGACCGCGAGCGAGCGCCCCGGTTTCGAGCCGCTGTTCCTAGGCGGAGCCACTTGTCCTGAAGTCCTTAGTCGATTCCTGCGAGGTCGTTGGAGTTGCGGGACGCCGTCGCGGCGGCCCTTACTCCTTGGACGCCGGGCTCTCCGGCTTGATACCCGGGCCGGAGCCGTTGGCGGTCGCGTCACGCTGACCGTTGATGGTCAGGTCGTCGCCGTGGGTGGAGGCGGGCGCGCTCAGGTCCGGCTCCGTCTCGTGCTCGGCGTCGGCGGACGTGACCGGGTCGTACCCGGCCCCGGCGCCGTACTCGCCGTGCAGGTCATCCTCGTGCTCCGCGGACGCGTCGTCCTCGTACTCCGCCTCGGCGCCTTCCGGCTCGGCCTCGTCCTCGTCCGGCTCGTCACCCGGGGCGAGCACCTCCATGATCGCGCGCTTCATGTAGCGGACCTCGATGTCCGGCGCGACCTCGAGCACCACGTCATCACCGTCGACGGCCACCACCGTGGCGTACATGCCCGCCGTCGTGCGCACGCGCGCGCCCGGCAGGACATTGTTCTGCTGCTGCGCGACCTTCTTCTGGCGATTACGTCCCGGCCGGATGGCCATGAAGTAAATGAGGCCGATGAAGACGATGATCAGGATGATGAACGTGGAGCTGCCGGACGAGCCTGTCGCCGCCGCGGCTGTAGCTACCGATGAACTCCCCATGAGTGGGGCACCTTTCCAGTTGGGTTCTGCGGGCTGGCCAGGCCAGGCCCGCGCTCGGGCCCGGGCTATACACCCGGGTTCCCGCGCGGGGCGGCGGCCAGTGGCCAACTGCCGCAGTGTAGCGACCCATCGACCACGCACCAACAGGCTACGGCGTCCGCGCCGTGATCGTGACCTCCCGGCGACCTCCGGTGGGCACACGGGGGCGGATGGGGCGCCCGGGGAAGGGCGGCGGGGCGGCGACGGCGCAGCTAGTAGAGCAGCTCGTAGAAGGGCGGAGCCATACCGGGGCCCGCGCTGGGAGGCCACTGAATAACCCTGTTTGTGATCAAGGAGCAAGCAGCTGACCTGCTGCTTTGTGACATTGATCATGGGCAAATGGGACTTATTCAGCGCGCTCCTAGCTAGTAGTCGGACGGCGGAGCCACACCGCGGCCCGCGCCAGTAGTCGGACGGCGGAGCCATACCGGGGCCCGCGCTAGTCGAACAGCGTGGCCACGCCGGGGCCGGTGTTGCCCTCCGGGGGCGTCAGGCCGAGGTGCTGCCAGGCGGCCGGCGTGGCGACCCGGCCGCGGGGGGTCCGGGCCAGCAGGCCCCGGCGGACCAGGAAGGGCTCGGCCACGACCTCGACGGTCTCGGCCTCCTCCCCCACCACGACCGCCAGGGTGGACAGCCCGACCGGGCCACCGTCGTACCGCAGGACCAGCGCTTCGAGCACGGCCCGGTCCAGCCGGTCGAGGCCCTGCTCGTCCACTTCGTACAGCTCGAGCGCGGCCCGGGCCACGGCGCGATCCACGATCCCGTTGCCCCTGACCTCGGCGTAGTCCCGGACCCGGCGGAGCAGCCGGTTGGCGATCCGCGGCGTGCCGCGGGACCGCCCGGCCAGCTCGGCCGCGCCGTCATCGCGCAGGGTGACACCGAGCAGCCCGGCCGACCGGCGGATGATGACCTCCAGCTCGTCGGGCTGGTAGAAGTCCATGTGCGCGGTGAAGCCGAACCGGTCGCGCAGCGGCGCCGGCAGCAGCCCGGACCGGGTGGTGGCGCCGACCAGCGTGAACGGCGCGATGTCGAGCGGGATCGCGGTCGCGCCAGGGCCCTTCCCGACCACGATGTCGACCCGGAAGTCCTCCATGGCGAGGTAGAGCATCTCCTCGGCGGGCCGCGCGAGCCGGTGGATCTCGTCGATGAACACGACCTCGCCCTCGGACAGCGTGGACAGCACGGCGGCGAGGTCACCGGAACGCTCGATGGCCGGCCCGCTGGTGATCCGCAGCGGCATGCCGAGCTCGGCCGCGATGATCATGGCGATCGTCGTCTTGCCCAAGCCCGGTGGCCCGGACAGCAGTACGTGGTCCGGCGGACGGCCGCGGCGCACGGCGCTCTCCAGGACCAGGGAGAGCTGGTCGCGGACCCGCTGCTGGCCGACGAAGTCGGCGAGGCGCTTGGGCCGCAGCGCGCTCTCGATGACGCGGTCGTCGGCGTCGGCGAGCGGTGACACCACCCGGTCCGCTGCGTCTTCACCGCCCGGCGGGCCGCCCCGCACGTCAGTGGCCCGCGCGCGGTCGAGGGCTGCGGCCTCCCGCGCCTCCAGTTCGTCCTCGGCGATTCGCCGGTCCGCTGGGCGCCCGTTCGCTGGCTGCCCGGTCACTGGCGGCTCAGCTTCTTCATGGCCGCGCGCAGCACGGTCGCGACGTCAGCCGTCTCCGGCGCCACCCCGTCCCCCGCCAGGTCGGCCGCCACCGCGGTGATCGCCTGCTCGGCGTCCCGGGCCGGCCAGCCCAGGTTGACCAGGCCCGACTGGGCCTGCTCGCGCCACGAGGGCATGGTCGCCGACAGCGGCCGGCTCGCGTCCGCGGGCACGTCACCCGGCGTCCCGAGCCGGTCCCTGAGCTCCAGGACGATGCGCTGGGCGCCCTTCTTGCCGATCCCCGGGACCAAGGTCAGCGCGTCCAGGTCCCCGGTCGAGACCGCGCGCCGCAGCGCGTCGGGGCTGTGCACGGCGAGCATGGCCAGCGCCAGCCGGGGGCCGACGCCGGTGGCGGTCTGCACGAGCTCGAAGACGTTCCGTTCGTCGTCGCTGACGAAGCCGTACAGGGTGAGCGAATCCTCCCGCACCACCAGGCAGGTCGCGACGCGGGCGGGCTCGCCGGGCCGCAGGGTCGCGAGGGTTCCCGGCGTGCACTGGATGCTGAGCCCGACCCCGCCGACCTCGATCACCGCGCCGTCGGGGGCGACGCCGCTGACCGTTCCGTGCAGATGCGATATCACTGGCGCCTCCCGAGTGTCGTGTTTGCCTGCGCGCTTGCCCGCGTATTTGCCCGCGTATTTGCCCGCGTACGTGCCTGCGTACTGCCCGCGCTCGCGACGGCCGCTTCCAGGCGGGAGCGCGCACCGCCCCGCCACAGGTGACAGATGGCCAGCGCCAGCGCGTCCGCTGCGTCGGCGGGCCGGGGCGGGTCGTTGAGCCGCAGCAGCCGCACGACCATAGCGGTCACCTGCGGCTTATCCGCCCGGCCGTTGCCGGTGACGGCCGCCTTGACCTCGCTGGGCGTATGCAGGGCGACCGGCAGGCCGCGGCGCGCCGCGCACACGATGGCCACCGCGCCCGCCTGCGCGGTGCCCATGACCGTGCGGACGTTCCGCTGGCTGAACACCCGCTCCACGGCCACGGCGTCCGGCTGGTGGGCGGTCAGCCAGGCCTCGATCTGTTCTTCCAGGGCCAGCAGGCGCACGCCGACGTCCGCGTCCGGCGGCGTCCGGACCACACCGACCTCGACGAGGCCGAGTGCCCGGCCGGGGGTCCCCTCGACGATGCCGAGGCCGCAGCGGGTGAGACCGGGATCGACGCCGAGGACGCGGCGGGGGCGCTCCGCGTAGGTCGGCGCCATGTCACCCCCAGCTCGCTTGGGCCCGGCGATCAGATCGGGCCGCGATCTCCCGCCGAACATCTGTTCGGCTCTTCGAACTTACCGTCCGGCGGCCCCGCCCGTCCGCACTCCCGGCGGCGTGTCGCCTGCGGAGCCCGGATTAGGAGGCGTCCGCAGCGCGGGCGCCTCCGCGTCGGGCCCGTTCGGGATGCATGCCGCCTCCGCAGCGCGGGCGCCTCCGCGTCAGGTCCTTCGGGAAATTAGAAGGAATCGAGCATGTACGACGACGCCGCAAAGGCACCGTCGAGCTCACTGTCGGCCACCGGGTTGCCGCCGGCCGCGAGCCCGGCCAGGCGCAGGGTCGACATCGGCGTGCCCCCGTACAGCGCGCCGAGCCCGCGCGCACCGATGGTGAGCGGCCGGGTCGCCTCCGGGCTGTGCACCAGATGGCCCCGGCCCCCGGTCACGACGAGCTCCCACAGCCCCGAATTGCCCGGCCGCGCGTCGTCCTCGATCCACAGCGGCAGGCTGAGCCGCGCCGACATCGGGAAACCGCGCTCGGCGATGGCGGCGGGCGCGTCCACCACGCGCAGCATCCACTGCTCCCGGCTGGTGAGCCTGGCGTCCGGCTCGCGGGTGAGCCAGCACACCGGGTCGGCGGGGCCGATCCGGGCGCGGACGGTGCTGGCGATCGAGGAGTGCGACGCGACGATCGCCCACAGGCCGCGCGCGGTCCGGTCGGAGGAGGCGATGGCGCGCTCGACGGAGAGCTCACCATGCCCCCCGTGCCAGCGGTAGGCCAGGAAGCCGTCGGGCGCCAGATAGGCGAAGAGCTCGGGATCGGCCAGCCAGCGGGCGACGGTGACGGGGTCCCGGGTGTTGGGCCCGCAGTCCCTGGCCCGTTCGTGGGCCCGGCCGATGACGGCCAGCACTTCCCCGGCGTCGTCCGGGCCGGCCCGGCGCACCGGGGCGGGGCGTTCGGCGGGGATGGGCTCGTCGCCGGGCACGCCGGGTGATCTGCTGGTGACGTCCGGCGGGATGAACGCGCGCAGCGAGCGCGCGGGGATGACGGCGTGGTGGTGGCCGCCCGCCAGTTCCCAGCCCAGCGACCGGTAGATCGGCGCGGTCGCCGGATACAGCACCGACACCGGGTACCCGCGGCTGGCGATTGCCTCCAGGAGCACGGTCATCAGCTTCCGGCCCACGCCCTGGCCACGGTGCTCGGGCGCGACCATGACGGCCGCGACGCCGGCCATCGGCATGGACCGCCCGTGCCACCACTGGCGCATTTCGTGGTACCGGGCGGACCCGACCAGCTGGCCACCGTCGAAGGCGGCGAAGATCCGGCGCTCGTCGATGGCCGCGTCGAGCTGGGCCTGCCGGCTGGAGCGCGCGAGGGCCGACTCGGGGGGGCCGCCCGCTGGGCCGAACGCCCGCCGGGAAAGGTCGTACAGCGCCTCGAGGTCGTCTCCGGGAGCGACCTCCCGGATCTCCGTCCCGCCCTGGGATGTCAGATGCGTTGCCACAAAGAGCAACGCTACGGCCCGCGGGCCGGCGCGTCAGCCCGGGCCGGCCGGTCACCAGGCCGGCCGGCGCTCAGCGGTGGCCGGCCGTCAGCGCTGGCCGACGGTCAGCTAGGGCGGCCGGTCAGCAGGGGCTCAGGCTGAGCCCAGCTTTTCCATGATGTCGTCGGGGACCGAGTAGTTGGCGTAAACGTCCTGCACGTCGTCGGAGTCCTCGAGGGCGTCGATGACCCGGAACACGCGCTTGGCGTGCTCCTCGTCCACCGGGACCTCCATGGTCGGCATGAACGCGATGTCAGCGGACTCATAATCGATCCCGGCGTCCTGCAGCGCGCTGCGCACGGCCACCACGTCGGCCGCCTCGCTGGTGATCTCGAAGGAGTCGCCGAGGTCGTTGACCTCCTCGGCGCCCGCGTCGAGGACGGCCCCGAGAACGTCGTCTTCGGTGACGCCGGCCGTTTTGCCGACGATGACGACGCCCTTCCGGTTGAACAGGTAGGACACCGAACCGGGGTCGGCCATGGCCCCGCCGTTACGGCTGAACGCGGTCCGCACGTCCGAGGCGGCCCGGTTCCGGTTGTCGGTCAGGCACTCGACCAGGACCGCGACCCCACCGGGGGCGTAGCCCTCGTAGGTGATGTTCTCGTAGGTGGCGCCGCCGGCTTCCTGACCGGAGCCACGGTGGACCGCCCGGTCGATGTTGTCGTTCGGCACGGAACTCTTCTTTGCCTTCTGGATGGCGTCGTACAGCGTCGGGTTGCCCGCCGGGTCCCCGCCGCCGGTCCGCGCCGCCACTTCGACGTTCTTGATCAGCTTGGCGAAAAGCGTGCCGCGCTTGGCGTCGACCACCGCCTTCTTGTGCTTAGTGGTCGCCCACTTGGAGTGGCCGCTCATGTGTTTCCCTTCACGATGTCAATAAAAAGCTCGTGGATCCGCGTGTCTGGCGTCAGTTCCGGATGGAACGACGTGGCCAGGAGTGACCCCTGCCGGACCGCGACGATCCTATCGGCGCGCTCGTCCGTGCCGAGGATCTCAACTCCCGGGCCGACCTGCTCGACCCACGGCGCGCGGATGAACACCGCCCGCAGCGGCGCCCCCGGCACCCCGGTCAGGCGGATGTCGGACTCGAAGGAGTCGACCTGCCTTCCGAAGGCGTTGCGCCGCACGGTCATGTCGATCCCGCCGAACGTCTGCTGCCCGGCGGCCCCGTCCTGCAGACGGTCCGCCAGCATGATCATTCCCGCGCAGGAGCCGAACGCCGGAAGGCCGGAAAACAGCATCTTGCGCAGTGGTTCCAGCATGTCGAAGGAAACCGCGAGGCGCCAGAGGGTGGTGGACTCTCCCCCGGGGATTACCAGGCCGTCGATGGCTTCCAGCTCGTCGGGCCGGCGGACCGCTGTGGCCCGGGCCCCGGCCTGCTCCAGCGCGCGCGCGTGCTCACGGACGTCGCCCTGCAGGGCCAGGACGCCGACGAGCGGCGCGGTGGAAATGTCTGGCACGGGCAACCCTTCGGGCATGGCTGATCACGGGCAACGAGGGGGTCACCCACGTAACGCCGGTGGGCGGGCCATTCTTCCCGTGGCGAACGCGGGCCGCTCTTCCCGTGGCGAACGCGGGCCGCTCTTCCCGTGGCGAACGCGGGCCGCCGTCCGCGGGCGTGGGCTGGGTACGGGCTGGGGGTTACCAGCCGCGGGACGCGTAGTGCTGCTCGGCGGGCAGGTCGTCCAGGTTGATGCCGACCATCGGCTCGCCCAGGCCGCGGGACACCTTCGCGACCACGTCCGGGTCGTCGTGGAACGTCGTCGCCTTGACGATGGCCGCGGCGCGCTTGGCCGGGTCACCGGACTTGAAGATCCCGGAGCCGACGAACACGCCCTCCGCGCCCAGCTGCATCATCATCGCCGCGTCGGCCGGGGTGGCGATCCCGCCCGCGGTGAACAGCACGACAGGCAGCCGCCCGGCCGCGGCGACCCCGGCGACGATCTCGTACGGCGCGCGCAGGTCCCTGGCCGCGGTGAACAGCTCCTCTTCGGGCAGGGACGCGAGCCGGGCGATCTCGGTGCGGATCTGCCGCATGTGCCGGGTCGCCTCCACCACGTTGCCCGTGCCGGCCTCGCCCTTGGAGCGGATCATGGCCGCGCCCTCGGCCAGCCGGCGCAGCGCCTCACCCAGGTTGGTCGCACCGCAGACGAACGGGACGGTGAACTTCCACTTGTCCACGTGGTGGGCCTCGTCGGCCGGGGTCAGCACCTCGGACTCGTCGATGTAGTCGACGCCGATGGCCTGCAGCACCTGGGCCTCGGCGAAATGCCCGATCCGGCACTTGGCCATGACCGGGATCGAGACCGCCTCGATGATCCCGTCGATCATGTCCGGGTCGCTCATCCGCGCCACGCCACCCTGCGCCCGGATGTCGGCGGGCACCCGCTCCAGCGCCATCACCGCGACCGCGCCCGCGTCCTCAGCGATCTTCGCCTGATCGGCCGTGACGACGTCCATGATGACGCCGCCCTTGAGCATTTCCGCCATGCCCCGCTTGACCCGCGCCGTGCCGGTGGCGGTCCCCGCGCCCTCAACGGCTACTGCGCCGTCGGCGGCCACCGTGCCGCCGGGGTCCTGCGGGGATGCCAAACGGGCCTCGGTGCGGGCTGAGCTGCCTGCGGAGTCGACGGTGGACACGAAAACCTCACTCGATCGGTGGAGTACCCCGTACTCGCACGTATGGACGCTGTCCCTCCATGGTAGGTCGCGCCCCGGCCGCGCTGGATGCTCGCCCGGGCCCTCCCCCAGGCTCAGCCGGTCAGGTGCTGCATGTCGGCCCCCATGGTGCGGGCGCCGTCGCCGGCGAGTGAGTCGTCTATTTCGAAAAATTGCGGCAGCGGGGCGTTGCCGACCAGGCGGAACAGCCGGACCAGGGGCTTGCGGCGGGCCTGGCGGGTCACCGCGACCGCGGTGTTGTAGAACTTGCGGGCCACGAACACCTGCTGGGCGGCGGCTTCCACCTCGGCGATCAGCTCGCCTGCGCCGTCCGTCGCTTCCAGCGAGGAGCGGAACCCGGGCTGCGTGAACGCGGCGCGCAGCGCCCGGGACAGGTTGCTCTGGGCCAGCTCACTGCGGGCCAGCTCGTCGCCGGGCTCCAGATAGGGAGCCAGTTCGCCGGGCGGCCGCTCACCTGGCCCCCACTCGGCTGGGGCCAGCTCAGCCAGGGCCAGCTCGGCGGGTGCCCGCTCGGCGGGCGGCTGTCCTGAGCCGGAGCGCACCTCACCGCGGGCCTCGTGCGCGGCGCTGGCCAGCAGCAGGCTGGTGGCCGGGTCAAGGAAGCCGGAGGAGGCCAGCTCCAGCGCGACCGAGCTGCGCCGGACCAGGGTCACGTCCAGGGCCGCGCGGGCCGCCTGCAGCCGGGTGTGCATCCGGTCCAGCCGGCCGGCCCGCCAGGACACGTACACGCCGAGGAACAGGACCGCCACGACGGCGATGACGATTTCGATGATCACGTCGGTGTCCGCCGTTACCGCGCCACAGCCACGGCAGTGGTGCCGAGCACGACGGTCTCGTACACGCTGAGCACGTCCCGCGCCACGACGGTCCAGTCGTACACGCTGACCGCCTGCATGGCCGCGGCGGACAGCACGGCCCGCCGGTCCGGGTCGTCCAGCAGCAGGCGGGCGGCCCGGGCCAGGTCGTCCGGGTCACCGGCGGCGAACAGCTCGCCGGCCTTGCCGCCCCGCAGCACCGGGCGGAACGCATCCAGGTCGCTGGCCACGATCGGCGCGCCCGCGGCCATCGCCTCGGCCAGCACGATGCCGAAGCTCTCGCCGCCGGTGTTCGGGGCGCAGAACACGTCCACCGAGTGCAGCATCCGCACCTTGTCCTGCTCGCTGACCTGGCCGAGCAGGACGACGCGGTCGCGCAGCGGGGCGGGCACCCGCTCGAGCACCTCCTCGGCGTCACCCGGGCCGGCGATGAGCAGGCGCAGCGCGGGCCGTTCGGTACCAAGGGTTTCAAAGGCCTTCAGCAGGACCCCGAGCCCCTTGCGCGTCTCGTCCATCCGGCCCAGGAAGCCGATCGCGCCGCCTTCCCCGGGCCATCCGGGCAACGGCTCAGCCACCGCGTAGCGGCGGGTCGCGACGCCGTTGGGAATGAGCACCGCGTCACCGCCGAGGTGCTCGACCAGCGTGGTCCGCGCCGCCTCAGACACGGCGATCCGCCCGTTGATCTTCTCCATCGCGGGCTGCAGCGCACCCTCGGCCGCGTGCATCCACCGGGACCTGAGGTTGGCGGTGTGCACGGTGGCCACGATCGGCCCGGAGGCAACCCAGCACGCCAGCAGGGACAGGCTCGGCGCGGCGGGCTCGTGCACGTGCAGCACGTCGAAGTTGCCCTCCTTGACCCACCGGCGGACGCGGCTGGCGGACAGGAACCCGAACGCGAGCCGGGCCACCGAGCCGTTGTACGGCACCGGCACCGCCCGCCCGGCCGGCACCACGTAGTCGGGCAGCGGCGTGTCCTCGTCGGCGGGTGAGATCACCGAGACGGTGTGACCGAGCTCAATCAGCGCCTCCGCGAGGTCCCTGATGTGCTGCTGTACGCCGCCGGGAACGTCCCAGGTGTACGGGCACACGATCCCGATCTTCATCCGCCGGCCCCCGGAAGCGGCTGACCGGGCTGACCGGGCTCGGCGGGCTCGGCGGGCTCGGCGGGCTCGGCGGGCTCGGCGGGCTCGGCGGGCTGACCGGGCTGACCGGGCTCGGCGGGCTGACCGGGCAGCCGGGCGGGGTCGAGGTCGGCGAGGAAGACCCGCTGCAGCATGTGCCAGTCCTGCGGGTGCTCGGTGATGCCCTTCTCGAAGTTCCGGGCGATCTCCTGGGTCATGGCCGCCGCCTTCTCCTTGCGGCTGCCCTCGGCCGGGACCGCGATCTCCGGGCTGGCGTGCGCGAACCAGCCCTCTTCGGTGAACCACAGCATCACCGCGTGCAGTGCGGCGCCGGTCTGCACGGCGAGCGCGGCGGGCCCGGCGGCCATCCGCGCCTTCTCGCCGAAGAAGTCCACCTCGACGCCGTTCTCGGTGAGGTCACGGTCGCAGAGCAGGCACACCAGGTTCCCGGCGCGCAGCCGCTGGGCCAGGACGCCGAACACGCCTCCGCCGCCCAGCGTCAGCACCTCCATGCCCAGGCCCTCGCGGAACGCGACGAACATGTCGAACACCGACTCGGGCTTGAGCCGCTCGGCGACGGTGGCGAACTTGATGCCGCGCGCGATGACGTAAGCGCCGGCGACCTCCCAGTTGCCCATGTGCGGCAGCGCGAAGATCACGCCCTTGCCGTTCGCCACGTCGGCGAGGGCCTCGTCGATGGCCGCGTTGACCTGCATGTCGCGGAGGATGCGGTCCTTGCCGACGGTGGGCAGCCGGAACACCTCCATCCAGTAGCGGCCGTAGGAGCACATCCCGGCCCGGGAGGCGGCACGCAGTTCCTTGCCGCTGGTACCCGGGCCGAGCACGCGCAGCAGGTTGCCCTCCAGGACCTGGACACCGTGCCCCTGGCGCCGCCAGGCGATCTCCGTCGCGGTGGTGAACGCCCAGCGTACCCAGGATTCGGGCAGGTGGCAGAGCGCCTTCCAGCCCAGCCAGTATCCCGTCCCGGCGAGCAGATCCTTCACTCGAGACAACGCCGCGCCTCTCGCTGGCTTAATTGGCCGTGGTGGCCGTGGTGGCCGTGGTGCCCGGCGGGGCCCCGGCGTCCGGCGCCGGTCCCGCCTGCGGCGGGGCCCCGGCTTCCGCGGCCGGAGCAGGCGGCTCCGCGGTCAGGGCCGCCATCCCCCGGTGGACGAAGACCATCCGCTGGATCAGCGTGACGACGCTCGCCGCCGCCAGCCCCCAGAGGCCGACCTGAAGAATGTAGGGCACGCCGAGCCCGGACAGGCCGACCGCCACGTAGGTGACGATCATCCGCTCGGGACGTTCGGCGATGCCCACGTTGGCCTTGACGCCGAGACCCTCGGCCCGCGCCTTGACGTAGGACACGAGCGCACCCGCGACCAGGCAGAACAGCGACACCCCGGCCAGCAGCCGGTTGTCGCCGCCGAGCACGAACCACGCGGCCAGGCCGGAGAACGTCGCCGCGTCCGCGACCCGGTCCATGGTGGAGTCCAGGAACGCGCCCCAGGGGCCGCTGGCGCCCTTCAGCCGGGCCAGCACCCCGTCCAGCATGTCCAGGAGGACGAAGATGGTGGCCACGAACGTGCCGAGGAACAGGTGCCCGGTCGGGTACCCCCACAGCGTGCTGGCCGCCACGCCGACCGTGCCCGTCACGGTCACCATGTTCGGCGTGACCGGGGTACGGGCCAGCACCTCACCCACCGGGGTCATCAGCCGGGTGAAGAACGGGCGCGCCTTGTTCAGCATGGCCGTTAGATCTTAACGTCGGCAGGCGACCAACGTGTCGCGCGGACATTTCCGGCCGCTTTCCGGTAACCTGCCCGATTCTCAGCAGGGGTCTTGTGGTAACGCCGCCGACGGGTTCAGGCTGAACGCACGGCAGCAGCGCAGCACCTATACAGGAGGCGACGGGATGGCGGACACAACAGGCACATCAGGGGCCGCCGGAGGCGTACCATTGGCCGGCCAGCCGGGCAAGATTCGCAATGTCGCGCTGGTCGGCCATTCCGGCGCGGGCAAGACGACACTCGTCGAGGCCCTGCTGAACGAGACCGGCACCATCCAGCGGCCCGGCCGGGTCGAGGACGGAACCACGGTCAGCGACTTCGATGAGATCGAGGTCCGGCAGGGGCGCTCGGTCAACCTCACCCTCTCCCCCGTCACCCACGCGGGCGTCAAGGTCAACCTCCTGGACACGCCCGGGTACGCCGACTTCACCGGGGACCTGCGGGCCGGCCTGCGCGGGGCGGACTCGGCCCTGTTCGCGGTGGCGGCCACCGAGGGCGTGGACGGCCTGACCCGCATGCTGTGGGAGGAGTGCGCGCGTGTCGGGATGCCGCGCGCGGTCGTCATCACCAAGATCGACCACCAGCGCGCCGACTTCGAGGCCGCGCTGGCCGCGTGCCGGCAGGCGTTCGGCGAGGCCGTGGCTCCGCTGTACCTGCCGGTCTCCGACGGGGAGGGGTCATCGGTCCGGGGCCTGATCGGGCTGCTGTCGCAGAAGATGTTTGACTACTCCGGCGCGGAACGCACCGAGCGCGCCCCGGACCCGGCCGACGCCGGCCGGATGGAAAGCCTCCGCAGTGAGCTGATCGAGGGCATCATCCAGGAGAGCGAAGACGAGACCCTCATGGAGCGGTATCTGTCCGGCGAGGAGATCGACCCGAAGGTCCTGATCGAGGACCTGGAGAAGGCCGTGGCGCGGGGCAGTTTCTACCCGGTGCTCGCCGTGTCCTCCCCGCGCGGCATCGGCATGGCGGAGCTGCTGGAGGTGATGACCCAGGCCTTCCCGTCGCCCGACGAGCACCCGCTGCCCATGGTCACCACCGTCGACGGCACCCCGGTCACCGGGCTGTCCTGCGACCCGGCCGGCCAGCTGCTCGCCGAGGTCGTCAAAACCACCTCCGACCCCTACGTCGGCCGGGTGAGCCTGGTGCGCGTGTTCTCCGGGACGCTGCGGGCCGACGCGGCCGTGCACGTGTCCGGCCACGGTCGCGTCGAGCAGGGCCACGCCGACCACGACACCGACGAGCGGATCGGCGCGCTGACCTGCCCCCTCGGCAAGCAGCAGCGCGCCGTCACCGAGGCCGTGGCCGGGGACATCTGCGCGGTGGCCAAGCTGGCCACCGCGGAGACCGGCGACACGCTGTCCAGCAGGGACGAGCCGCTGCTGATGGAGCCGTGGGTGATGCCGGAGCCGCTGCTGCCGATCGCCGTCTCGGCCAAGTCCAAGGCCGACGACGACAAGATGTCCCAGGCGCTGTCCCGGCTGGTGGCCGAGGACCCCACCCTGCGGCTCGAGAACAACCCGGAGACGCACCAGCTCGTGCTGTGGTGCATGGGCGAGGCCCACGTCGACGTACTGCTCGACCGGCTGTCGGGGCGTTACGGCGTGGCGGTGGAGACCTCGGCGCCGCGCGTCCCGCTGCGGGAGACGATCGCGGGCAAGGCGAACGGCCTGGGCCGGAACGTGAAGCAGACCGGCGGCCACGGCGAATACGCGATCTGCCACATCGAGGTCGAGCCGATGCCCGGCAACGCCGGCTTCGAGTTCGTGGACAAGGTCGTCGGCGGCGTGGTGCCGCGCCAGTTCATCCCGTCGGTGGAGAAGGGCGTCCGGTCCCAGATGGAGCAGGGCGTGGTCGCGGGCTACCCCATGGTGGGGCTGCGGGTCACGCTGTACGACGGCAAGGCCCACTCGGTGGACTCCTCCGACATGGCGTTCCAGAAGGCGGGCCGCGCCGCACTGCGGGACGCGGTCGACAAGGCGCAGTCCATGCTGCTCGAGCCGGTCGATGAGGTGTCCGTGCTGGTGCCCGACGATTATGTCGGCGCGGTCATGTCCGATCTGTCCTCGCGCCGGGGCCGGGTGCTGGGCACCGAGCCGGTGCCGGTCGGCCGGACGCTGGTCAAGGCGGAGATCCCCGAACTGGAGATCACCCGGTACACGATCGACCTGCGGTCGGTATCCCACGGAACCGGCTCGTTCAGCCGCTCCTACCTGCGTCACGAGCCCCTGCCCGCGCACCTGGCCGCCAAGATCGCCGAGGAGTCCAAGGAGAACTGACCCGATTCGTGGCGACTTTTCCGCGGGCATGTGCGGAAGTCGCCACGAATACCTTCAGGGTCCCTGCGAACAGGCGCTCGTACCGGCCCAGCGAGTCCCGGGCTGAAGGCCTGGGCGAGTGGCCGGTGCTGCGGCGGGTACCGCAGCGGGAATCGGGGGGTCCAGGGGGTCGTCCCCCCGGAGGGCGTCAGTCCCAGGCGTCCGCGAGGAGTTTGCGGGTGTCGCGGAGGAGCTCGGGGAGGACCCGGGTCTGCCCGACGACGGGCATGAAGTTGGTGTCGCCGCCCCAGCGCGGGACCACGTGCTGGTGCAGGTGAGCCGCGATGCCGGCGCCGGCCACGCCGCCCAGGTTCATGCCGACGTTGAAGCCCTGGGCGCTCGACGCCGTGCGCAGGGCGCGGATCGAGCGCTTGGTATGGTCGGCCAGTTCGGCGGTCTCACCCGCGTCCAGTTCCGTGTAGTCGGCCACGTGCCGGTACGGGCAGACCAGGATGTGGCCGCCGTTGTAGGGGTAGAGGTTCAGCACCGTGAACACGAACCGGCCGCGCGCGACGATCAGGCCTTCCTCGTCGCTGAGCGCCGGGGCACGGCAGAACGGGCAGCTCTCCCCCTCGCCGGACCCGGACGGCTTGTTCTCGCCCTTGAGGTAGGCCATCCGGTGCGGCATCCACAGCCGCGCGAACGTGTCCGGGATGCCGGCGCCGGTCTGGGGCCAGGTCACCCCAGATCCTGAGTCATTGGCTCCTGAGTCATCGGTCACGAGGGATCACACCTGGATGCGGTCGCGGACCGCGGTGACGATCTCCGCGACGGCGTCACCGAGCTGGGTTGACACGGTGAACTCCTTGGCACGGGAAAACGAACGGATGGGCTTGCCCTTGACCGATGCTATCGGGGTACGGTGCGTGCCGCGTCAGCGTTATTTGCGCCCCGCGGGCCACTACGCCGGCGAACACGCGGGCCGGCCCGCGGGCCCACCGGGGCGGCCCGGCGGTCAGCCCGCGCGCCCGGCCAGGCGCAGCAGGTCGTCGAGGATCTCGCCGTAGTGGTGCTCGGCCAGGCTCAGATGACCCTCACCCGGCAGCAGGTGGGCCTGCGCGCCGGGTATGCGGGCCGCGAGCCATTGGCCATGGCCGAACGGAACCATGCGATCGTCGTCCTCTTGCCAGATGGCGACCGGCGCCGAAGCCCCGGCGTCCACGGCTGCTCCTGGTGCCCCGGGCGCTCCTGGTGCCCCGGCCGCCCGGGGCGCTGCGGCCGCCCCGGGCGCTGCGGGGCCGAGCGGGAAGCCCCAGGCGGTAACGAAGGCGAGGTCGTCCTCGTGCCATCCGGCGATGCCGGTCCGCAGCGAGGCCCGCAGCGAGGCGGCCTGGTAGTCGGCGTACTGGCCGGTGAGCACGGCCTTGTCCGCGTCCCCGATCAGGCCGCCGAGCCCGTTGATGGGTAAGTCACCAGCCCGCCGCCCGGTGTGCCGTTGTGGGTGACGAGGGGTAGCCCGTCCGGTGGCCCCTCGGTGAGAACCTCGACCGTACGGCCGTCCGCCAGCGTGATGGTCGAGCGTTCGGCGTTCATCCCGCCAGTCTTCCAGCAACCGGGGGTTACGGGACTCAACGGGGCGGGTTGGAGCAGACGCGGTCCGGAGTGAGCAGGACCGCCGCGCGCCGCTCCTTGGCAGGGTCCGTCATCGCCGCAGTACCTCTGTCACCTGGCGGGCGATCTCGATGTCCTCCCGGGCGGCCACGACGAACGCCCGGACGGCCGCGCCGCAAGCGGTGATGTCGGTGTCACCGTCCGCGCGGGCGTTGCGGCCCTCGTCCACGGCGACACCGAGAAAACCGAGCCCATTCGCGGCGCGGGCGCGGATCTCCGCCGCGTGCTCGCCGACGCCGCCGGTGAACACCAGCGTGTCCAGCCCGCCCAGGGCGGCGGCCATCGACGCGATCAGGCCCCGGAGCCGGTGCAGATAGACCTCCAGGGCCAGCTCCGCCGCGCTGTCACCGTCGGCGGCCCGGGCCTGGACCTCGCGCATGTCCGAGGTGCCGGCCAGGCCCAGCAGCCCCGAACGATACTCCAGGGTGGCCGCCAGTTCGGCGAGCGGCGTGTGGGCGTGCTCCGCCAGCCAGAGCACCAGTCCCGGGTCGACCGTGCCGGAGCGGGTGGCCATGACCAGGCCCTCCAGCGGGGTGAAGCCCATCGTGGTGTCGACCGACCGCCCAGTGCGGACCGCGGCGAGCGATGCCCCCGAGCCCAGGTGGCAGACCACGAGGCGCTCGGGGACGTACCCGAGCAGCTCACCGCTGCGCCGCGTCGCGTAGGCGTGCGACAGCCCATGGAACCCGTACCGCCGCAGTTCCCACCGCTTGCGCCATTCCGCCGGCAGCGCGTACGTCGCCGCCGCGGCCGGCATCCCGGCGTGAAAGGCGGTGTCGAAGCAGGCCACCGCGGGGACGCCGGGCAGCACCTGGCTGACCGCGTCGATGCCCGCCAGCGACTTGGGCTGGTGCAGCGGCGCCAGCTCCACCAGGTCGTCCAGCTTCTTCCGCACCGCGGCGTCCAGCTGGACCGCCTCCACGAACTGGCGGCCGCCGTGCACCACGCGATGGCCGACCGCATCGGCGGTGTCCCCGCCGATGCGGCCGAGCACGCTGGCCACCGCGGCGCGCTCGAACTGCCCCCGGCTGACGGGCAGGTCCTCCGCCGCTTCCGTGCTCCCGTCGTCGAGCAGGCTGAGCTTGAGCGAGCTGGAGCCCGCGTTGACCACCAGGACCCGCATCAGTACGGCCAGACCCAGTCGCGGATCTCCGGCGCGTCCTCGCCGTGGGCGCGGGTGTAGGCAACGGCATTGAGCCGGCTGTCGGTCATCAGCTGGCGGAGGTGGCTGGCCCGGGCGGCCAGCCCCGGGACCCGGTCGATGACGTCGATCACGAGGTGGAACCGGTCCAGGTCGTTCAGCCGGACCATGTCGAAGGGCGTGGTGGTGGTGCCCCGCTCCTTGTACCCGCGGACATGCAGGTTGTCGTGCCCGTGCCGCCGGTAGGCCAGCCGGTGGATCAGCCACGGATACCCGTGGAAGGCGAAGATGACCGGCTGGCTGACCGTGAACAGCGAGTCGTACTCCGCATCCGACATGCCGTGCGGGTGCTCGCTCTCCGGCAGCAGCCGCATCAGGTCGACGACGTTCACCACCCGGACCTTCAGCTCCGGCAGGTGCTGGCGCAGCAGATCGACGGCGGCCAGGGTCTCCAGGGTCGGGATGTCGCCGCAGCAGGCCATCACGACGTCCGGCTCACCCGGTGAGTCGTTGCTGGCCCACTCCCAGATCCCGGCGCCGCGGGTGCAGTGGATGATCGCGTCGTTCATCGGCAGCCAGTCCGGCTGCGGCTGCTTGCCCGCGACGATGACATTGACGTAGTTGCGGGAGCGCAGGCAATGGTCGCCCACCGACAGCAGGCAGTTCGCGTCCGGCGGCAGGTAGACCCGGACGACCTCGGCCCGCTTGTTCAGTACCACGTCGAGGAAGCCGGGGTCCTGGTGCGAGAACCCGTTCTGGTCCTGCCGCCACACCAGGCTGGACAGCAGGTAGTTCAGCGAGGCGACCGGCCGGCGCCATTCGATCCGGTTGCAGGACTCGAGCCACTTGGCGTGCTGGTTGAACATCGAGTCGACGATGTGGATGAACGCCTCGTAGCAGTTGAACAGCCCGTGCCGGCCGGTCAGCAGATACCCCTCCAGCCAGCCCTCGCACTGGTGCTCCGACAGCACCTCCATGACCCGGCCGTCCGGGGCCAGGTGGTCGTCGGTGGGGAAGATCTCCGCGTCGAAGGCCCGGTTCGTCACCTCGAACACGTCCTGGAGCCGGTTGGAGGCCGTCTCGTCCGGTCCGAACAGCCGGAACGTCGCCGGATTGCGCTTGATCACGTCCCGCAGCCAGCGGCCGAGCGGCCGCGTGCCCTCGGTCGCGCCGGCGCCCGGCCTATCCACCTCGGCCGCGTAGGCGCGGAAATCCGGCAGATCGAGATCGCGCAGCAGCAGGCCGCCGTTGGTGTGCGGGTTCGCGCCCATCCGCCGGTGGCTGCGCGGGGCCAGCGCGGCCAGTTCCTCCTCCAGGGCCCCGTTGCCGTCGAACAGCTCCTCCGGCCGGTAGCTCCGCATCCACTCCTCGAGCAGGCGAAGGTGTTCCGGGTTGCCGCGGGCATTGGAAATGGGCACCTGGTGGGCGCGCCAGGTGCCTTCCACCTGGAGGCCGTCCACGACCTTGGGGCCGGTCCAGCCCTTGGGCGTCTTCAGGACGATCATCGGCCACCGGGGCCGGGTCAGGTCGCCGTCCTCGCGCGCGCGCCGCTGGATGGCGGCGATCTCCTCGACCACCCGGTCGAGCGTGGCGGCGAGCTGCTGGTGGGCCAGTTCCGGGTCGTCCCCGGTCACCCGGTGCACCGTATAGCCGTAGCCCTCGAACAGGGACACCAGCTCCTCGTCGGGGATCCGGGCCAGCACCGTCGGGTTGGCGATCTTGTAACCGTTCAGGTGCAGGATGGGCAGCACCGCCCCGTCGGTGGCGGGGTCGAGGAACTTGTTCGAGTGCCATCCGGTGGCCAGCGGCCCGGTCTCCGCCTCCCCGTCGCCGACGACGCACACCGCGACCAGGTCCGGGGTGTCGAAGACCGCGCCATAGGCGTGCGACAGCGAATAGCCCAGCTCGCCGCCCTCGTGGATGGAGCCGGGTGTCTCCGGCGCGACGTGAGACGGTATCCCGCCGGGGAAGGAGAACTGGCGGAACAGGCGCCGCATCCCGTCCGCGTCCTGGCTGATGTTGGGGTAGAACTCGCTGTAGGTGCCCTCCAGATAGGTGTTCGCCACGATGCCCGGGCCGCCGTGCCCGGGCCCCGTGACGTAGATCGTGTTGAGATCCCAGTTCCGGATCACCCGGTTGAGATGGGCGTAGATCAGGTTGAGCCCCGGGGTGGTGCCCCAGTGGCCCAGCAGCCGCGGCTTGATGTGCTCCGGCCGCAGCGGCTCGCGCAGCAGCGGATTGTCCATCAGGTATATCTGGCCCACCGACAGGTAGTTGGCCGCACGCCAGTAGGCGTCGATTCTCTCCAGCTCGGTCTTGCTGAGGGGCGATGACTCGGTCACGGTCACGGGCTTCTCCTGGGTTCGGAATCCTGGGAGCCAAAAGTGAGGCGCCCCGCCCGAGGATAGCCAGTGGTCGTTACACCACTGGGGGCCGGTCGCACTCCATTCGGTGTCCCACGCGGCCATCCTTCTACGATCGAGTATCCGCCGGATGACGAGCGCGGAAACAATTACCGGCACCGCGAGGCCCGCGACGGCCAGCACACCCGCCAGCGCGGAACGGCCCGGCGAGCGGGTCAGCGGACGGGCTTGGGCCGCTCCTGCGCGAAACCGGCGCCGCGCAGCCGCCGGCCGGTGATGACCCCCGGCTTGATGCGGACGAAATGCTTTCGGCCACCCGATGCCCACGTGGTGAGGCCGATGTCCTCGAGCCTGGCGATCTCGGCCGGGTCGGTGACCTCCTGCGCCGTGCCCACGATGGTGACGCTCCAGCCGGTGTGGGTCGCGAAGTCCAGTTCGTCGGCTTCGAATGCCACCACGGCGTGGCCGATGGCGGCGGCGAGCTTACCGCCGGGATGCGTTCTGATCACGATGTGCCCCCGCTCGAGGGCGAAGTTGACGGGCTCGACGGCAGGCATCGCCCGCCGCGTGTAAACGATCCGGCCGACCGGCACCGATGCCATCAGGCGCAGGCATTCGGAGTCAGAGAGCGTCTCGAGGAGGCAGTCACCGGGCCCGTCGGTGTCCATGCGGGGAGCATGACGATTGGCCCCGAACGCCAACCAGGGTCCAAGGTCCCGCCCACTCAAGGCGCGAGGTCATATTGCTGAGCCGGCAAAAATTGTGCGTCGCTTATGGGCCGATTTAGACCTGTTTACGGGCAATGCGAGCCGGCGACGGCGGTCAGCGCCCACAACGGCGGTCAGCGCCCACGACGGCGCTCGTCCCGGTCGTGCTTGCCCGGGCCGCCGCCCAGTCCGGCCCGGCGCAGCGCGTCGGCCATCGCGCCGCCCGCCGGGGGCGCCCCGCGCTGGCCCGACTCACCCTGGCCCAAGTCACGCTGGCCGGGATCGCGCGGGCTGGCGCCACGCGGGCGGTTATCGCGCTGGCGCTTCTCTTCCTGGCGGGCGGGCTGCGGGCGGTTGGCACCCCCGCTCCGGTCACCCCCGCGGTTGGCACCCCCGCTCCGGTCACCCCCGCTCCGGTCACCCCCGCTCCGGTCACCCCCGCGGTTGGCAGGCCGTGCACCGCCGCCCGTTCGGCTGAATGAATCTGCGCCACGGCCATCCGGCTCGTCGTCCAGGCGCAGCGTGAGGGAGATGCGCTTGCGCGGAATGTCGACGCCGAGCACCTTGACGCGCACCACGTCGCCCGGTTTGGCCACCTCGCGGGGGTCCGAGACGAAGTTCCGGGACATCGCGGACACGTGTACCAGGCCGTCCTGATGCACTCCAATGTCGACGAAGGCGCCGAACGCGGCCACGTTGGTGACGGCCCCTTCCAGGAGCATTCCGGGCGCCAGGTCCGCCATCGTCTGCACGCCCTCGGCAAACGTCGCAGTCCGGAACGCCGGGCGGGGGTCGCGGCCCGGCTTCTCCAGTTCGCGCAGGATGTCGCTGACGGTCGGCACGCCGAAACGCTCGTCGGCAAAGCTCTTCGGCGTGAGCGAGCGCAGCAGCGCGGTGTTGCCGATCAGGCCGGGCATGGTCGTCCCGGCCCCCGTCAGGATGCGCCGGACTACCGGGTAGGCCTCCGGGTGCACGCTGGACGCGTCGAGCGGGTCGTCTCCGCCGGGGATGCGCAGGAACCCGGCGCACTGCTCGAAGGCCTTGGGCCCCAGGCGTGGCACTTCGGTCAGCGCGCGGCGGCTGCGGAACGGGCCGGCCGCGTCCCGGTGCGCCACGATACCGTCCGCGAGCCCGGCGCTGATCCCGGACACCCGGGCCAGCAGCGGCGCGGAAGCGGTGTTGACGTCGACCCCGACGGCGTTGACGCAGTCCTCGACCACGGTGTCCAGCGAGCGGGACAGCTTGCCCTCGGAGATGTCGTGCTGGTACTGGCCCACACCGATGGACTTCGGGTCGATCTTGACCAGTTCGGCCAGCGGGTCCTGCAGGCGCCGCGCGATCGACACCGCGCCGCGCAGCGACACGTCCATGCCGGGCAACTCGCGGGACGCGTACGCGGACGCCGAGTAAACCGACGCGCCGGCCTCGGACACCACGACCTTGGTCAGGCCCAGTTCGGGATGCGTTCTGATCAGCTCGGTGGCGAGCCGGTCGGTCTCGCGGGAGGCGGTTCCGTTGCCGATGGCGATCAGCTCGACGCCGTACGCCGCGGCCAGCTTGGCCAGGATCGCGATGGACTCGTCCCAGCGCCGCCGCGGCTCGTGCGGGTAGATCGTCTCGGTCGCGACCGCCTTGCCGGTCCGGTCGGCCACCGCGACCTTGACCCCGGTGCGGAACCCCGGGTCCAGCCCCAGCGTCGGGCGCGCGCCGGCCGGAGCGGCCAGCAGCAGGTCACGGAGGTTGGCGGCGAACACGCGCACCGCCTCGTCCTCGGCGCGCTGCCACAGCCGCATCCGCAGGTCGACGCCGAGATGGACCAGGATCCGGGTCCGCCACGCCCAGCGGACGGTCTCGGCAAGCCACCGGTCGGCCGGGCGGCCTGCGTCGGCGACCGCGAACCGGCGGGCGATCGATTCCTCGTACATCGAAGGAGCGGGCGTTCCGGCGGCCAGGGTCGCGGCCGACGTACCCGTCGCGTCCGTAGCGGGCAGCTCGCCGGTCTGCCCGCCCGCGTTCTCGCCGGCGGGGTCCATGGTCAGGTCGAGGATCTCCTCCTTCTCGCCCCGGAACACGGCCAGGATCCGGTGCGAGGGCAGCCGGGTGAACGGCTCGGCGAAGTCGAAGTAGTCGGCGAACTTGGCGCCGGCCTCCTCCTGGCCCCCGCGCACCCGGGCGACGAGACGGCCCGCCAACCACATCCGCTCCCGAAGTTCGCCGATCAGGTCGGCGTCCTCGGCGAAGCGCTCCACGAGGATGGCACGGGCCCCGTCCAGGGCGGCCGCGACGTCGGCGACACCCCGGTCCGGGTCGACGTAGGGCACCGCGGCCGGCTGGGGATCGTGGCTCGGATCGGTGAGCAGCAGGTCGGCCAGCGGCTCCAGGCCGGCTTCGCGGGCGATCTGGGCCTTCGTGCGCCGCTTCGGCTTGTAGGGCAGGTAGATGTCTTCCAGCCGGGCCTTGGAGTCGGCCGCCATGATCTGCCGCTCGAGCGCGTCGCCGAGCTTGCCCTGCGCGCGGATGGAGTCGAGGATCGCGGCCCGGCGCTCGTCCAGCTCGCGCAGGTACCGGAGCCGTTCCTCGAGCGTTCGGAGCTGGGCGTCGTCGAGGGCGCCGGTCACCTCCTTGCGGTACCGGGCGATGAACGGCACCGTGGCCCCGCCGTCGAGCAACTGCACGGCCGCCGAGACCTGGCTCTCCCGGACGCCGAGCTCCGCCGCGATCCGGCCGGCGACCGGCGCGGGGTTACTGCCCGGCGCGGGGGTTACTGCCCGGCGCGGGGGTTCCGCCCGGCGCGGGGGTTCCGCCCGGCGCGGGGGTTCCGCCCGGCGCGGGGGTTCCGCCCGGCGCGGGGGTTCCGCCCGGCGCGGGGGTTCCGCCCGGCGCGGGGGTTCCGCCCGGCGCGGGGGTTCCGCCCGGCGTGGGAGTCGTGGGCGTCTGGACAGGTTCGTCAACCGGCATCGTCACGTTGATATCCGCTTTCTCGCTGGCTGCGTATCGCTCGGCGGGGCCTGCTGCGTATTACTCGATGGCGCCCGCCGCGCCCCAGCATTCTCCCGCGCCGACGGCACCTCCGCACGCCGGACATGCGCGCAATCGCGCCAGTCTCCGGCAGCCGATTAGCCAGCCGCCGGGCGGACGACGTGACCGAGAAACAGCGGGAGGCCCGTCGCGGTGTCGACGATCGCGAACAGGAAGGGCCGGTCCACGACCATCCGGATCGGGCCGGGGCCACGCCGCATCGCCATCGGGCGCATGGTGATCGCTGTCGCGGCGGCCGCCTCGGTGCCGTGGGCGTCCACATCGATGTAGGCCTGGTGCACGACCGCGCTGATGAGCAGCCGCTCCGCCGAGGTGACGCCGCTGAAGTCCGCGGCGCTGGTGAACGCGTCCTCGATGCCCAGTTGCCGGAGCGCCGGAATCAGGCCGAAGCGCGCCCGCTGGCGGAACTTCGGCAGCGAGAGCGCCACGCTCTGGCGGGCCGCGCCTTCGAGCAGGGGTCCCAGGCCTCCGTCCAGGCGCGGCGCCAGCGCGGACAACGGGCCGTCGGGCAGAACCACGGCCATGGCCAGCCGACTCGCCTTGTACGGCAGCAGGACGGCCTGGTAGCCGTCGGCCCGCAGGTAGTCCAGGCCCGCCGTGAGCCGCATCATCTGCACGGTCAGCTGCCCATCGCGGTCCCCGGCCGCCGCGCCGTCGGTTCCGGGGTAGAACGGGGCATCGGACGTGGCGTGCCCGGGGAACGGGAACGCCCAGGCCGCCTTGAGGTAGACGGCGTTGGCCAGCACGAGCCGGGTGGCCGCGCTGATCGCGCCCGGCCCGAGCAGGTCGGTGATCTTCCCGGTGGTCTGTTCCGCGATCAGCTGGTTGATCTGCGAGCGCGCCTCCTGCGGAGCGCCCGCGAAATCTGCCGGCCGGACCGCCACCATGGCGGCGTCGCGGAGCTGATCTGTGAATTCGGGCGACAGCGGCAAGCCCGCCTGGACCCACATGGTGTTCGGTGCGCGGAGCGTCACGTCGGGGTTGTCACCGGAGGCGTTGAGCACGCCGGTCAGCAGCCGCAGCCCGTCGGCAGCGGCGTCCGGCCCGCTGAGGTGCAGCGCCGTCGCCATTTGCGCGGCCGTTTTCCCGCCCGCTCCGCGCAGCGCCATCTGCAGCGCCGCGGCGATGCTGGCGGGCGAGAATACGGTGTTCTGCGCGCCGGCGCCGAGCGACCGGTAAACGGCAGCGCCGAAGGCATCGTCCGCGGCCGCGACGGCCCGCAGCCGTACGGCGTCCGTGCTGGCCGTCGAGTCCTGCAGCATGCGAACCTCCTCCGCCTTCACCCTCCCATCAGATCACGGCCGCAAACCTGCCCGGCCGCCAGCAGGAGTTATCGGCCGGACGGCTGGATGAGTATTACGAATAAATGACCGCGTCAATGGCACACAGAGCCGGGGAACAGGGCAAACTGCCGCCGGCCATCGTTTTGTCACCAGCGAATGGGCGACCCGCGACAGCTAATGGAAAGAACACGCCAGGGACACGTTTACCAACGGCAGTTTATGGCTACCGGCCACTGCGTTTATTTCCGCTAACAGGGCCCCGCCGAAGGCGCCTGTGCGCACGGCCCCGCCCGAAGGCGCCTGTGCGCACGGCCCCGCCCGAAGGCGCCTGTGCGCACGGCCCCGCCCGAAGGCGCCTGTGCGCACGGCCCCGCCCGAAGGCGCCTGTGCGCACGGCCCCGCCCGAAGGCGCCTGTGCGCACGGCCCCGCCCGAAGGCGCCTGTGCGCGGATAAGCCTCTGCCACGACAGGCTGCGGACCGTCCGGCTGGGGGGGGAAGCCAGACGGTCCGCAGCCGGACGTGACCGACTGCGGACGGCACAGGCACCTTCCGGTCTCGTCCGTCCGGCCTTCGCCGGCGGCTCCGAAAGCGGCCGCTGCGCTGATCGCTAAACGCCTCTATTACGCGATGTAAATCCCTGCTCGCCGTAACCCCATCTTAGGAAGCCTGGCTCAGGGCCGCAATGCCAATCATACGATTTCTTCAAGGATTGCAATCGTCTAGAGCTCGAAAGGCTACTCCCGCGTAACTCGCCTTCGCAAGCGGAACGCGGGGAAACCCGGAACAGAACCTGGATTGACTTTTTTCTTAGCACTATCAGCACAGTACAGGGCCGATTTTTGTCAACGGGTGAGTCCTTACGCCGGGCGGTCAGGACCTTCGCGGACCGTCCCCCGATAACACGGCGATATCACGTCAATACGGTGGGTATCAGCTTCCGTCCCGGTCCGTTACCAGAATGTACGAAATCATAGCTGCGGGGCCGGCCGCCGGGAGCTAACGTCGAAGGTGTGCCAAGTCACCCGGGCGGCCGCAACGGGGCGGGGACGGAGCCATCCACGATGACAGGGACCGGCGGGCAGAGCCCCGAGGAGGAGCGGCCTAACGTGCTGCCCCCGCCGCTCGCCGGCATCCTCCGGCCCGAACTGCCCAGCCTCGCCGACGAGATCATCACGGCCATCCGCGGCAAGATCCCGGAGTACGCCCGCCCCATCGACGGGCCGTACGGGCAGATCATGCGCACGGGCGTGGAACAGGCCCTGACATCGTTCGTGGATCTCGTGGCCGATCCCAGCATGTCGCTGGCCGACCGCGACGGAGTCGCGCGCATGCTCGGGCGGCACGAGGCCGAAGAGGGCCGCAGCCTGGACTCCCTGCAAATGGCCTACCGGATCGGCGGGCAGCTGGCCTGGCACCGGGTCATGGAGGTCGGCCGCGAAGCCAGCCTGTCCTCCTCGGTTATTTCCAAGCTCGCGGACGCGGTGTTCGGCTATATGAACGACCTGGCCACGCTGTCCCTCCAGGGCTATCAGGAACTGAAGGCGCGCTCCGCCGGAGGGCAGCAGGCGGCCCGGCGGCGGCTCCTCCACCTCATCCTGAACCGTGACGCCCCGGTGCCACTCCGCGCGCTGGCCGACCTCGCGCAGACGGCTGGCTGGCCGCTCCCGGAGGAGGTCGTCGCCGTCGCCGTCACACAAGCCTCTCCGGCCGAGGGGGGATCCGCGGACCCTTGCGGCGATAACGATATTCTTGCTGGCCTCGACGATCCGCAGCCGCATCTGCTGCTGCCGGGCGAGGCGGCCGAGTCCCGCTGGCCCGCGCTCGGGGACTGGCTGGACGGGCGACGGGCCGCGATCGGGCTGACCGTACGGCTGGCGGACGCGGCCGATTCGCTGCGGTGGGCCCGGCAGGCTCTCGCCCTGGCCGAAGCCGGCACCATCGACACCGGCCCGCTCGTGTACTGCGAGGATCACCTCGTCACGCTCTGGCTGCTTTCCGACAGCGCCCTGGCCGACCAGGTGAGCCGGCGGCAATTCGGCGCGCTGGAGGGACTGACCCCGCGGCAGCAGGAGCGGCTGACCGAGACGTTCGGGGCGTGGCTGGAGACGCGCGGCACCGCGGCGGAGATCGCGGACCGCCTTCAGGTGCACCCGCAGACCGTCCGCTACCGCATTCGCCAGCTCGAACGGACCCTGGGTGACCAGTTCGGCGACCCGGACGCGCGGTTCGCCATGGAAATGGTCCTGCGCGCGATGCGGCTACGGGAGAAGAGGTCCCTGGCGGGGCGGACCCAGGGGTAGCTGAGCCGGCTGGACCCGCACCCGGCTGGTGTCCCGGGTGGGTAGGTGGTGCAGCCGGGCCCGTTCGGCCGCAATATTACGGACGCCGGCCTGGCGCGTGGCCGGCCCGGCATCACCAGCGGTTGATGTGCATGACCTCCTGCACGGGGCGGCGCGGGGCGGGGCGGAATGTCTCACCGGTGTAATAAGCGGTGGGGATGAGAACGCCCTGGCGGATGTGGCCGGGCAGGCCGAGGATCTCGGCGGCTTCCTTTTCGTAAACCAGGTGCAGCGAAGTCCACGCCGTGCCCAGCTCGCGGGCGCGGCACGCCAGCATGTAGCTCCATGCCGCGGGCAGGATGGAACCCCACAGTCCCGCCTGGTTGTCACCCGCCTGCCACGGCGCATTCACCTCGATGCAGGCGATGACCTGGACCGGGACTTCGCCCATGTGCTCGCCCAGGTACGCCGAGCTCTCCCGGAGCCGCCGCATCGTCCTGGCCGCGGGCGAGTCGGGAGCCGGCGCGCCGGGCCCGCTCATGGCCCGCGCACGGGCGGCGAGGTAGCTCTCGGTCGAGCGACGGTAAAGCTCACCGATGGCGGCCCTTGTGTCTTGATCGGTGATCACCAGCCAGTGCCAGCCCTGCTGGTTACCGCCGCTCGGTGCCTGGAGGGAGATCTGCAGGCATTCCGTGATCAGGTCCATCGGGACGGGGCGGGTGAGGTCGAGGCGCTTGCGCACGGAACGGGTCGTGGTCAGCAGTTCGTCGGGGGTGAGCGGCAGGACAGTCATGGCACGTATGCTCCCATGGTCATAACAGGCGACTGACCCTGGGAGGGCTCGATGGCAGAACGGCTCGATGGGACCGTGGCCCTGGTGACCGGGGCTTCCAGCGGGATCGGCGCCGCGACCGCGCTCGAGCTGTCCGGGCTGGGAGCTTCCGTGGCCCTGGTCGCCCGGCGGTCCGATCGCCTCGAGGAACTGGCGACCAGCATCCGCGGGCAGGGCGGCACGGCCCTGGTCCTGGCGGCGGACATCACCGACGAACCGCAGGCGCGCGAGGTCGTCGAGCGGACCGCCGCCGAGTTCGGCCGGCTCGACACCCTCGTCAATAACGCCGGGGTCATGCTGCTCGGCCCGGTCGAGGACGCGCCGCTGACCGAGTGGCAGCGCATGGTCAACATCAATGTGCTGGGCCTTATGTACTGCACTCACGCCGCGCTTCCGCTGCTCCTGAAGGCGGCCACCAGTGGCCCGCGCCAGGTGGCGGACCTGGTCAACGTCAGTTCGGTCGCCGGACGGGTCGCACGCGGCGGAAGCGGCGTGTACAACGCGACCAAGCATGCGGTCGGCGCCTTCAGCGAGGCCCTGCGCCAGGAAGTGACCAAGCGGCACCTGCGGGTCTCCCTGATCGAGCCGGGCGCGGTCGAGACCGAACTCGCCGGGCACAACCGGCCGGAAATCCTGGCCGGGCTGACCGAGCGTTTCGCCCGCGAAGAGCGGATGCAGGCCAGCGACATCGCCGAGATCATCAGCTTCATCGTGACCAGGCCGCGCCGTACTGCGATCAATGAGGTGCTGGTCCGGCCTACGGAGCAGGATCGCTGAGAAGCGGGGGCTTGCGGGGCCACAGGGGACTGCGGGGCCACAGGGGGCTGCGGGGCCACAGGGGCTGCGGGGCCACAGGGGGCCACAGGGGGCTGCGGGGCCACAGGGGATTGCGGGGCCACAGGGCTTTGCGGGGCCACGGGGGTTGCGGGGCCACAGGGGTTGCGGGGCTGTGCACGGTGCGGCGTGATCGGCGGGGGGGCGCCGACGGTGCGGGGTGATCCCTTGGGGGCGCGGAGGATCGGCGAGGCTGTCCCCGGTGCGGGGGCGACGGGCCGGCCCCTACACTGTGTCGATCATGTTCGGCCGAACTAATCCACTCAACCAGGGGCTCACCCGCGGCCAGAAGCGCACCATGGCGATAGTCTGCGCGGCGATCCTGCTCGTCTTCGCGGGCCTTGGTATCTGGGGAGCGCTGGCGTCGGACCCTTACAGCAAGTCCGCCAACGGCTGCGTCAACGTGACGCTGCCCAGCTCCACCGGCGGTGGCGTCCTGCATTACTGCGGCGCTGATGCCCGTAACTTCTGCCATTCGTCCAACGTCGTGGGGCAGTCCCAGCTCGCGGTGCGGGCGCGCCCGCAATGCCGCCTGGCTGGCCTCCTTCCGGGAAGTTCGGCTTCACCGGTTCCCCCGGACTGAGGTGCCGTTTCTTTCCGACCGAGTCGTATTGGGCCGTAACGGTAAGCGCGGGCTTCCGTGCCGGTGCTTTGGCCCCGTGGATCAGGCAATCGCGGAGGCCGACCGACGTTCGGCCTGGCAACTTCCGAATCAACTATGGGGCCGGTACAGCGGTCGTAGCGCTGAGCTGGCACTGGGCCCTTCTTACATGACTGCGTCCGATTGCGCCCTCCTCATGCGTGCTTCTGCTCATCTGAGGTGATTCAGGCCGGGCGTTGTCACGCGCTCTGGGAGGTATCACCCAGGCGGCGGTCGTTATCAGGACATCCGCTGCCGCTGCGCAGGCCCCGCGAGACGATCCCGACGCTTGCGGAACCTCAGGTCAGGAGCGGAGCTGATCCAAAAGGCGGGGGTCGGACTGGCGGTGCCGAAATCGGCGTTAGCCCCGCGTTAGCCCCAGGTTGCGCGTTGGCCAGTTGTTCGATAGTATATTCGAGTAGTGTTACCGAAGGATCTGATAGTCGAACGGAGAGGCGACTATGCCGTTAGGGCCGGTTTCCGGATCAGCGGGGGGCGAAGATACCCCGCACGATGTGCGCGGCGGGGACGATGCTCATGAGCGCGCGCGTCTCCAGAGTCTGGGCGCATACAGCGAGTCGGATGCCCTGCGTACGGTCGGCGCGGGCGACGCCAGCCAGGAAGCGATCCTGGACCTGATCGTCGCCGCCACCCTTGCCCAGGATGACCCGCTGGACGACGAGCCAGCGGACGCGGACTACTGGGGTCCGGGCGATCTTCGGGACCTGTGGAAAGATCGGGACCTGCGGAACGAGGAGGCCACTCCCTCGGCCGCGGCCACCGACGAAGGCGTGTCGCCGGGCTGGGGGTTTGCCTCAGAGGGCATCCTCGATGGGCAGGTCCCCGGACCTGTGCTCGCTGGGCTGACCGATCGCGCTCACGGCAGCGGGCTGCACCTGGTCGATGACGACGAGCTGACCGGGGTCATTCGGGCCTGGCGGCGGCTAACTTCGTGGGCTACGGCCAGGGAGCTGGCGGCCATTGCCGAGCTGGCGCGCCGCCGTCCGGCAGAAGAGTCCACCTTCGGTCTGGAGATCAAAGCACGCCTCCGTGCGGCAGGTTCGGCAGGTTCGGCAGGTTCGGCAGATTCGGCGCGGGCAGACAGCGGTCGCGGCAGCAGCTCCGGCGCTACGGCCGGTGCACCCTCCGGAAGTGCACCCGGACCGGATGCTGGATTTCCCGAGTTGATCAGCCCGTTTGCCTCGGACGAGCTGGCCGCGGCACTGACGCTGACGGCCCGCGCCGCCGAGACTCATCTGGAGTTCGCTACGGAGCTGGCGTGCAAGCTGCGCAAGACCGCGGCCGCGCTGGAAGCCGGGGTGATCGATCCTGTCCGGGCCCGGATCATCGCCGACGCCACGCGCGTGCTGACGAACGAGCAAGCCGCGGCGGTAGAGGACCTGATCCTGCCCAAGGCCGGACAGCAAACCAGCGGCCAGCTCTGGGCGGCGCTGGCGCGGGCGATCCTGGCGGCCGATCCTGACGCCGCACGCCGCCGACGGGAGGAAGCGCAGCGCGATGCCCGCGTCATGCGATGGCGGGAGGAGGCGGGCACCGCCGCGCTTTGCGGGCGCGACCTGCCTTCGGCGGAGGTTCTGGCTGCGGACCAGCGGATCTCGGCGCGAGCGCGCGAGCTGAAGTCGGCCGGGATGACGGGCACAATGGACGAGCTGCGCGCTCGCGCGTACCTCGACTTCCTGCTGGGCCGGAGTACGGTGCCGGAACAACGCCCGGGGCCGGGCGCAGGCCCGGGGCCGGGCGCAGGCCCGGAACAAGACATGGACCTGGGACGACGGACGGGACCTGAGGACGGCGCCGGCGTTCGCCATACGACGTCCCCAGCACCTGGCGGTAGCGCACCTGCCGGTCCCGGGGCGGCACCGGCACGTGCCGACGGCCGGACCAGAGTCTCGGGCGCAACCGCTGGGGCGTCTAGCAGGTTCGCCGCGCGGATCAACGTGACGGTGCCGTTGTCGGTCATACTCGGGCTGTCGGATGCACCGGCTGAGGTGGCGGGATTCGGGCCGGTCGACGGCCAACTGGCTCGCGAGCTGGTTTGGGCGGCCGGAATCCACCGAGCGACCCGGTGGTGCGTCACAGCGGTGGGCCAGGACGGTCAGGCCGTGGGGCACGGTTGTGCCCATGGCATGCATACCGCTCCAGGGCCTCCTCCCCCAGCAGGTAACCAGGATCATCCCGGCCAGCGCCGGACGCGGGACGGCCCGGGAGGGTCAATGTCCGTTCCGGAGCCGGAGCCACAGCCCCCGGAGCCGGAGCCACAGCCCCAGGAGCCGGAGCCACAGCCCCCGGAGCCACAGTCCCCGGAGCCGGAGCCACAGCCCCCGGAGCCGGCGGCTTACGCGCTGCACGTCCAGGCGAAGGAGTTCATGCAGCGCCTTGGCATAAGGCTGACTCCGCTGGCCGTCGGCACGTGTGATCACCGCAATGAGGAACCGGGCTACAAGCCGAGCCGGCGACTACGCCATCTGACCAGCGCCCGAACGGACCGCTGCACCGCTCCCGGCTGCCGGCGGCCTGCAGGGCAGTGCGACTTCGATCACACGGTCGCCTTTGAAGCGGGCGGCCGGACCTGCGAGTGCAATCTCAGTCCGCTTTGCCGCCGGCACCATAGGTGCAAGCAGGCTCAAGGGTGGGCGCTGGAACAGAGGAATCCCGGGCACATGGCCTGGAAGATGCCCTCGGGCCGCCGGTATACGACCACGCCCACCAGCTACAACGTCTGACAGGTCCGAAACGGAGGAGGGCGGCGACGCCTACCCCGGAAGGAGCGGGGCGAATACGGAAGCAGTGCGGTGGCGGGGCGAATACGGAAGCAGTGCAGTGGCGGCGGTTCAGGCGTGTACCTGGTGGCCGCGCGACGCCCTGGCCAGTGCGGCCTTGCCCCGGACCACAGGGTTGATGAGCTCGCCGATCTGAGAGATGCGGATCCGGATCTCATCGCCGGGCTGCAAGGTGAATGGCAGATCGGGAACGAGGCTGGTCCCCGTGGACAGGACCGCGCCAGCCGGGAACTCCTCCTCGCGGAACAGGTATTCAGCGAGTTCGGCGATGCGGCGCCGCAGGCCGGACGTACTGGACTGGCCTTCCCAGGTCATCGCCCCATCCCGGATGATAGCCATCTCCATGGCGAGCGAATACGGATCAGGGACCTCCCAGGCCGGCCGGATCCAGGGACCCAGCGCGCAGCCACCCAGGTAGATCTTGGCCTGCGGCAGATAAAGCGGATTCTGCCCCTCGATGGAGCGCGAGCTCATGTCGTTGCAGATCGTGTAGCCGATCACCTCGGCGGCGTAGTTCAGGACGGCAGCCAGTTCGGGTTCGGGAACGTCGACGCCCGAGTCGGCGCGGACTGACACGGCGCGGCCAGGGCCACGGACCCGCCAGGCCGCCGACTTGAAGAAGAGCTCGGGCCGTTCCGCCGCGTAAACGCGGTCGTAGACGTCGGCGGAATCCGCGCTTTCCAGCACCCTCGCGGCGCGGGAACGCTCGTAGGTCACGCCCGCCGCCCACACCTCGGTACGGCCGTCGACCGGGGCCAGCGGTTCGATCTCTTCCGGCTGCACCGCATCACCGCCGGGCCGCTCGCAGATCTCCCGGATGTCGCTAAGCGGCAGGGCAAGCAGATCCGCCAGGGCCGGTGCGGCCGCGAACGTGGTGACCGGGCCGATTCCGCCTGGCACCCCCGCAGAACCCGGTGCGTCGGTCCGGCCTTCCCCGAAGACACCAAGCCGAGGTTCACCGTCATCGATACTCCGGAATCTGACGAGCCGCACCGCTATCCCTCCCCGGGCCACCGGAATGACATGCCTATGCTGCCCCGCGAGCGTAAGACGACACATTTGGATTGGTCAAGCTTGATCGCATAAAGAACCGACTTCATCGGATTAAGTGTTGACGGACACCAATGTGCTGACGTAGCTTCAGAAGGCCGTCCGGTAGGTCCAGAAGATCGACCAGATACTTCCCGAACGGACATCGCTGCACGTCATAAAGACGGAGGACCGCTCATGACCGCCGCATACCCGGCCCGTGCCCGGCACGCTCAGGTCGTTCACGGACTCGGCGCCCGGATCGTTCGCGGCGGCCTGGCGCCAGGCGATGCCGTCCCCACCGAAGACGAGCTGGTGAACCAGCTCCGCGTCGGGCGGTCCGCGCTGCGTGAGGGCGTAAAGGTGCTGGCCGGGAAAGGCCTGCTGGAGAGCCGGACCAGCGCCGGGACCCGGGTCCGTCCGCGCGAGTCATGGAACCTCCTCGACCCGGACGTGCTCACGTGGCGGTTCGCGCCCTCCCCCGGCGCCGATGACATCCGCGCGGTGACCGGACTGCGCGTCGCGCTCGAACCCGGTGCGGCCCGGCTGGCCGCCGAGACCGCTACCAGCGAGCAGCGCCGCACGATCGCGATGGCCATGGCGAAGCTGTGGGCCACCGTTGATGACCCGAATGCGTTCACTGAGGCTGACCTCGACTTCCATCGCGCGGTATTCAGCGCCGCCAACAATGATCTGCTGCTCTACATCCACGACGTGATCGGCGTCGCGCTCGGTGCGATACGTCCGCTGCACAGCCGTTCGGTCGGGCACAACCGCGAGACGCTGCCCAACCATGAGCGGGTAGCGGTCGCTATCCGGCGGGGTCACCACCGCAAGGCCGAGGACGCCATGCGCGAGATCGTCGAGGTGGCCCGGGCCGACGCCCTGCCGGAGGTATGATGACGTCCGTCGGCGAACCCACGCCCGCGCCCGTACCCGGAGCCGCCGAACCGGCGGACGTCCACCTGAACACCGGCGGGAACGTCGCGGTGCTGACTCTGGACCGCCCGGCCAAGCTCGACGCGACCGGTTAACGAATTGTCGCTCGCTCGTCGGAATGTATATATCCCTCCCAACAAGGGGCATATATACGGCTATGACGAGGAGGTTACGGTGAGCATTGCGGTGGTTACAGGCGCCGGGGGCGCCCTGGGGCGGGCGATCGCCCGGCGGCTGGCGGCTGACGGCCACGCGGTCGCGGTCGTCGACATTGACGCCGAAGCGGTGGAGACGACCCGCAAGGAAGTCGCGGCCGACGGGGGCGCCGTCCGCGCCTGGACGATGGACTTGCGCGACGCGGACGCGGTGAACGGGATGTTCGAGGTCATCGCCATCCAGTCGGGCGGCACCGGCATTCTCGTGAACAACGCCGCGATCCACCCGACGACCCCATTCCTGGAGATCTCTCCGGCCGAATACGACGACGTGCACGCGGTCAATCAGCGTAGCTACTGGCTCTGCGCGCAGGCCGCGGCGCGGCAGATGGCGCAGGCCGGCGGCGGCGCGATCATCAACATCGCGTCGATCATGATCCACGGCGGGTGGTCCGGGCTTGCGTCGTATGCGGCATCCAAGGGGGCGGCCGTGGCGCTGACCCGGGCGCTCGCCCGCGAACTGGGGCCGTCCGGTATTCGCGTCAACGCGGTCTCCCCCGGCGCGTTCCCGACCGCCGCCGAAGGGATCCACGAGGACCAGGCCGCCTATAACCGGTTCGTTCTCGAGCATCAGTCGCTGAAGCGGCGCGGAACGCCGGACGAACTGGCGGCCGTGGTGTCCTTCCTCGCCGGGCCGGACTCCTCGTTCGTGGCCGGCCAGACGATCGAGGTCGACGGTGGATGGGTGATGACGTGAGCACGGACGGATGGGTGATGACGTGAGCACGGACCCGCGCACGCTGCCAACCGCGCGCCCGCCGCCGGCCCCGCGCCGACGGCTCGATGATCAGGCTCACGCACTGCGGTGGGATGGCGGAGAGGACTGGAGTGGCGGCGGCTCGGTGTCACCCGCCCGCGCTACGCTCCCGCCATGGCTCTCTTCGTCCTGACGATGATCAATGGCCCGGAGTACGACCGGTCCCGGCCCCGCCGGGAGCAGCGCGGCTGGGACGAGCACGCGGCGTTCATGGACAGGCTGCTGGCGGAGGGTTTTGTGGTCCTCGGCGGCCCGATCGGCGATGGGAAAAGGTCATGCTCGTGGTGGAGGCAGCGGACGAGGAAGAAGTCCGGCGACGCCTCGGCCCGGATCCGTGGGCGCCGATGGGCGTGCTCGTGATCGGCTCGGCCCAGCCCTGGACCATCTGGATCGACAGTCGGCCCTGGGTCCCCGCCGCGGCGGACGCCGCCGCCACGCCACGTGCCGCCGCCAGCGCCTCGCGAGACTGAGCGCCGGACCAGGCGGTGCTGCCCGGGTGGGAGAACTTCGCGGTGATCTCCGGCAGCGCGGCCGGCGCGCTGACCGGCCTGCTGTTCGTCGCGGTGTCACTGAACCGGGACCGCATCGTGGGCCACGCCGCCCTGCGGAGTGAGGCAGGACAGACGCTCGTGCTGTTCCTCCTCGCGCTGCTTCTGTCGCTGCTGCTCGTGATCCCGGGAACCTCGCCACGGCTCCTGGGGATCGTCCTCGTTGTGGTGGCCGTTGTCTCCGGGGCGATTCTGATCATCATCGGACGTGGCAAGGACGACGCGGCCCGGAGCAGGGCCGGCGAAGCGGCCGGAAATCACGCCGGGGAAGCGGCCGAGGACCGGCTGGCCCGGCTGCTGGATACGGTCAGCCCCAACCTGGTCGCGATGCTCTCCATCACGGTCTCCGGATGCCTCGAGATCGCCGGGGACAACGGCCTGTACTGGCTCGCCGCCGCGGTCGTCCTCGCCTTGGGCAGCGGCGTCATCAATGCCTGGCTGTTCCTGACCCGCTGAACTCCTGACCCGCTGAACTCCTGACCCGCTGAACTCCTGACCCGCTCAACTCCGGACCCGCTCAGCTCCGGACCCGCTGAACTCCGGACCCGCTGAACTCCGGACCCGCTGAACTCCGGACCCGCTGAACTCCGGACCCGCTGAACTCCGGACCCGCTGAACTCCTCACCCGGTGAAACTCCTCACCCTGAAACCCAATCAGTCCGTCGAATCCACTGGGCCGGAGACACCGTGGGCGGGTGGCCCGGCGGCCGAGCGTGGACCGCGCCACCCAGGCGGGAATGCCGTGATAGATATGCCTCCATGGCACAGATCCTCGTTACCGCCGAGAATACGGTGAACGCGCCCGCCGACACGGTGTTCGGCTATGTCAGGGACATGCGGGAGCACCCGAACTTCCTGCCCCCGGCGTTCTCGGACTTCCAGGTCGAGTCCGGCGGCGTGGGGCCCGGGACGATCACCCGGTTCACGGTGACGGCTGGCGGCCGGTCCCGCAACTACCGGATGAAGGTGGACGAGCCCGAGCCGGGCCGGATCATCACCGAGTCCGACACCGGCTCCAGCCTGGTCACCAAGACCACCGTCACGCCCAGGGAGGGCGGTGTCTCCCACGTGGAGATCGCCACGACCTGGCAGGGCGCGGGCGGCGTCGGCGGCTTCTTCGAGCGCACGTTCGCGCCCCGGGCGCTGCGCGCCATCTACGAGGACGAGTTGAAACGGCTCGACGACTACGCCCGCGAGCGCAAGGGTTCCTGAATCCGCCAGGCTGCCTTGTGCAGGCCGGCCGGGACGCTCATCATTCCGGGCACCCGAGGGCGCTACGCCGCCGGGCTGAGGAGGCTTTCGGCCGGCGGCCGTGCGGCTCGGCCGGCGGCCGTGCGGCTCGGCCGGCGGCCGTGCGGCCTGCCGCGCGACAAGGTGGCTCCCTATCGGCGGGAACTCGGGCGGCGCCTCGGGCAGGCTCCTACCGCCCGGCCATGGCGGCCTGCTCGCGCACAAGGCTGCTGGCGGACTCGACCTGCTTACAGGCGGCACCAGTCAGCGTGCTCGCCGCTTTGGTCCAGTTGACGGTGAGGTCGCGGTTCATCTTTACCAGCCGCTCCACGAACTCAACGTAGTCGTCAGCTACCGGGACCATGTCGGCCTGCGGAAGCTGGGGAAGTACGTAAACCTGATCGATGAACGTCCGCACGCCCCGCAACCAGAAGTCAGCGACCTTCTCCACCGCGCTGCGCGGCTGGCCCGCCGCGGGGAGCTCAACCGTGACATCGACCACTCCCTGCTCAGGCAGGCCCGAGGACACACGCCCCGCTCCGGCGAGCAGCGCCAGCGAAGCGCGGTTGTCCGCCGCGACAAGCGTGCGCAGCCGGGTGACTGCCGCCGGGCGCCGCTGCAACAGCGCCGTGACGAGCGCTGCGCCGGCGCCGGCTCTTGCCAGTCGTCGACCACGGTGACGGCGACGTCCGCGGTGGCCGGATCATCGGGTCGCTGCACGAGACGGGCGACCCCGACCGGCTCCTCCTTGCCCCCTGGCGGCAGCGCGACCAGAAAGAGCGCTATGTGATGCACCCCGTCAACGCTGCCGACCAGCCGTCGGATCATCGAGTCATCGAGTTCGTCGAGCACATGGAGGAACCGGTGCTGACGCGATTCCGGCGACAGGCGGCGGAACACATCGCGCAGCGTCTCAGCATCGGTGGTCAGCAGCGGCCAGATCAGCGCAGGCGTGCCGTCATCCAGAAAGAACTCTCCGGGCAGCGCCTGGCCAGGGGCGGGGCGCGCCACGCTCAGCGTGTCGCTGCGGTCAGCGCCCGGCATCCAAATCTGCCATACCGAAGCCTCTGGGTCGGCCTGCCTGCTCATGACCTTAATTTCCTGATTGTCCGATGTGCGCAAAGGCATGCAGAATCAGAATAACGTCTTTTGCAGTTAAGTTGTGCATGTTTAAATTATTACACAGCTTCTTTACCTGCACATTCCGGCAATGTCACCAATTTGTAAACACGCACCTCAGCACCCGGATCGACACCAGCAATTAAGCGCGCTATCAGCGGCCAGATGAGCGTCCTTCGCGCAGTCGGGCGAATTATCCGGTATTGCGGGCACAGTCGGCGACGGTCGCCTGGCTGAGCCCGGCCTGCGCGGCGATCTCGCGGATGCGGAACGTTCCGGCCATAAGCCCGAGATGAGGGCAAATTGAGGGTTTTCAAGGTTGTCCGAGGTGGCGGGCGGCCTAGTGTCGAGGTCAGTGAGTTCCCCGCCGGAAAGGCCCGCGCCATCATGACTGCGCCCACGACATCGCTGCACACTCCCCCATTCGCGTCGCCGTCCGCCGGGGCTGTCTCCGCCGTGCCGGTGGCGGGACGTGGGCCCGCTCCGGGCTTCGTCGCCCAACGTCGGCATCGCGCTCGGCTCGGAGCAGGACTGTTGACGCAACCAGTCGGTTGCCATAGTATGGCAACCGTTCAGTTGCGACTTTGCGGGGGGCGCTGGTCGTGACGGAGAAAGAGCTGACCCGCGAAAAGGAGACAAGACGCGATGACGGATCACAAGGTTGTCAGCCGCCAGGAGTGGCAGGCCGCTCGTGACGAGTTGCTTCGGCGCGAGAAGGAGCACACCAGGATGGCGGACGAGCTGGCGCGCCACCGCCGCGAGCTGCCCTGGGTCGCGATCGAGAAGGAGTACCGGTTCGACGCCGACGACGGGACGCGGACCCTGGCCGAGCTCTTCGACGGCCGCTCCCAGCTGCTGCTCTACCATTTCATGTTCGGGCCGAGCTACCAGGCGGGGTGCCCGGTCAACTCGTCGATGGCCGATGGCCTGGGTGGCCTCCTGCCGCACCTTCATGCCCGCGACGTGACCCTGCTGCTCGTTTCGCAGGCTCCGCTGGCGAAGCTCCAGCCGTACAAGCGGAGGATGGGCTGGAGCCTTCCCTGGGTCTCGTCGGCCAACATCGACTTCAACTTCGACTTCGGCGCCTCCTACACCGAGGAGCAGGTACGTTCATGGGGCCTCGACGAGGCCGGGCTGCCGCCGATCGTGCGTCTCAATGCGACCGCGACCGGGACCGATATACCCGGATACCTCTCGGAATCGCCGGCGATGAGCGCCTTCACGCTCCAGGACGGCGCCGTCTACCAGACCTATGCGACCGCGGGGCGGGGGGTCGAGTTCCTGATGGGCTACTACCCGATCCTCGACCGGGCGCCGAAGGGGCGCGACGAGGACGCTGGGATCCAGACCTGGATTCGCCGCCATGACGAGTACGTCTGAGGCCGTGGAGGAGATCGTGGCGAACTCGGCTCCGCACGAGGCTAATGACTATAACACCAAGATCATCGAGGAGTTCCGGGCGAACGAGGGACGCGTCGGCGGGCCATGGGCGGGAACCACGCTGATTCTCATCCACCACATCGGCGCCAAGTCCGGGATCGAGCGCGTCTTGCCGCTGGGCTGCTCCCCTCAGGGGGGCCGCTTCGCGATCGTCGCGTCCAACGGAGGATCGCCAACCCACCCAGACTGGTACTACAACCTCAAGGCCAACCCCAGGATCAAAGTCGAGGTCGGGCCCCAGACGTTCACGGTACTAGCCGAGGATCTGGACGGCACCGCCCGCGCCGGGCTGTGGCCGAAGCTGGTCGCGCAGTACCCTTCCATCGGCGAATACCAGGCCAGGACCACGCGGCAGATTCCGGTGGTCATGCTGACCCGCCAGGACTGACCGGCGACAAGAGCCGCCGGTCAGCCACGCTGAGCAGTCCGCCGGCCACTGCACCGTCGCCGCTGTCTGCGGCGACGGTGCAGCCAAAGATCTTCAGCCGAGTCGGCGGAGCAGATCGTTGTACTGGTCCCAGAACGTGCGGGGCAGGTGGCCGCCGAAGGCGCGGAGGTGCTCGGCGATGAGCGTGGCCTCCTCCTTCCATGTTTCGGTGTCGACGGAGAGCAGGAGGTTGAGGTCGTCCTCATCAATGTCTAGCCCATCGGTATCGAGGGCACCCCGCGTCGGGACCCTGCCGATCGGGCTGACGCCGGCCTGGGCTTCGCCGGAGAGCCGTTCGATGATCCACTTGAGGACACGGCTGTTCTCGCCGAAGCCCGGCCACAAGAACCTGCCGGACTCGTGCTTACGGAACCAGTTGACGAAGTAGATGCGCGGCAGTTTGGCGGCATCCGCCGAACGGCCGATATCTAGCCAGTGGGCGAAGTAGTCACCCATGTTGTAGCCGCAAAATGGCAGCATCGCGAACGGGTCACGCCGCAGCTCCCCGACCTTTCCGTCGGCGGCCGCGGTCCGTTCTGAGGCTATGTTGGCACCGAGGAATACGCCGTGCGCCCAGTCGAAGGCCTCGGTGACCAGCGGAACGGCAGTCGCCCGGCGCCCGCCGAACAGGATCGCCGAAATCGGGACGCCCGCGGGATCGTCCCATTCGGGAGCGATGATCGGGCACTGGGAGGCGGGGGCGGTGAACCGGGAATTGGGGTGAGCGGCGGGTTCCGGCGAGCCGGGGGTCCAGTCGCGTCCCTTCCAGTCGGTCAGGTGGGCAGGCGGCGGATCGGTGAGGTCCTCCCACCACACGTCGCCGGTGTCGGTGAGCGCCACATTTGTGAAGATGCTGTTGCCGCACAGCGTCGCGATCGCGTTGGCGTTCGTGACCTCACTGGTTCCGGGTGCGACGCCGAAGAATCCCGCCTCGGGATTGATGGCGTACAGGCGACCGTCGGCACCGAATCGCATCCACGCGATATCGTCGCCTACAGTCTCCACCCGCCAACCAGGAATGGTTGGCCGGAGCATAGCGAGATTGGTCTTCCCGCATGCGGACGGGAAGGCCGCCGCCAGGTATTTCACATCGCCGCTCGGCGGCGTGACCTTGAGGATGAGCATGTGCTCTGCCAGCCATCCCTCGTCGCGCGCCATCACCAATGCCACGCGCAAGGCATAGCATTTCTTACCGAGCAGGGCGTTGCCGCCATATCCGGAACCGTAGGACCAGATCTCCCTCGTCTCGGGGAAGTGCGAGATGTACTTGGTCGTGCTGCACGGCCAGGGCACATCAGCCTGCCCCGCCGCCAGCGGAGCGCCGACGGAGTGCACCGCGCGGACGAACGAGCCGCGTTCCTCGATAAGGCGCAGGGCCGGCGTCCCCATTCTCGTCATGATCCGCATAGATACCGCCACGTAGGGCGAGTCGGTTATCTCGACACCGAGCTTTGAGAAGCTGCCGTCTAGCGGCCCCATGCAGAACGGAACCACATACATGGTGCGGCCCCTCATGCAGCCATCGAAGAGATCGGCGAAGGTCTTCCGCATCTCATCCGGGGCGATCCAGTTGTTCGTGGGGCCGGCGTCCTCTTGCTTCTCCGAGCAGATGAAGGTCCTGTCCTCGACGCGCGCAACGTCGCTCGGATCGGAGGCACAATGGAAGCTGTTGGGCCGGATCTGCGGGTTGAGCCGGGTAAAGGTGCCCTGCTCGACCAGGAGATCGGTCAGACGCTCCCATTCAGGATACGAGCCGTTGCACCATTCGATGTGATCAGGCCTGGTCAGCTCCGCTATCTCGCTCACCCACCTGGCCAGTTGGATGTCACTTGTCGGGACTCGGTCAGCCACAAGGACGGCCCTGGTCATGATACGACTCCTCACATTTGGACGAAATAAATATATGCAGGGTAATGATTGTGCCTTTAGGAACTAAGAGCACCTGCTGTCACATTCCTGCCAGAGCTATGGCCGCCGCAGAGTCAAAGGTCCCGTTAGTGCGGGCTTCAGGTCATGCGCGTCTGCCGAATCGAGAGCTTTCGTAATATGCCACTAGAATCCGAAATATGCTCGCAATATATCTGTAACGTTCACTCGGTGAAGAGTAGGCCGCGTCCCGCCAGATGATCGTATGAGATAACGACCTCAAGATCGGCTTTCCCGCCAGATGATCGTATGAGATAACGACCTCAAGATCGGCTTTCCCGCCAGATGATCGTATGAGATAACGACCTCAAGATCGGCTTTCCCGCCAGATGATCGTATGAGATAACCGCCTCAAGATCGGCTTTATATGAGCGTCAACAGCCTCCGGTAACCATGTCAGCGGCCGTATTCGAGCCGGCGTTGCCAGCCCGCAGCAGGAACGCCAGTGGCTCCCCCGCTGCCGTCGGCGCGCGGCGGCTTGGCCCTGGCCGAGCTCGCTGTCGCAGACGCGCGATTTCCGCGTCCCTTGACCCTCAGAGGTCGAGGCGGTCCTTTCCGCCGCGCATCGCGGCCAGGAGCCGTTCGATGTCCTTCGGTGAGAGCGGCCGCTGCCATTCGCTGACCATCCCGCGCAGGACGAAGCCCCCCGGCGCGGGCACTACCGAGGTGAGCGTGATGCCGCCGGGCAGCACCGGAAGGGACACGTGAAAGGCCGGGGAACGCAACGACAAGCGCCGGTCACGCAGGTGCAAGGCGCGTGGCTGGATGCGGATCGACCGCCCCTGAGCGCCCGCTTCCACTTCTACGCTCGCCCAGGGCGCGCCCGCGACGGCGATATGCGGGATGCCGGCCTGCAGAGTCAGGTTGAGCCGGGGCGACATGGTGGCCAGCCAGCGGGACGCGGCCCAGGCGGGGACCACCGCCTCGCAAAGCACGGGCGCGGCCACGAGCATCGGCCGCGGGCCCGGCCTGACATGCACGTTCCTCGCCTCGATCTCCATCCGCTCAAGCTGGTAGCCACCCCAGCCGATGTCTTGTGCGGAGATGCTGACCCGGCCGTACTGGCCCACGGCCCGGGCGAGATCCGAGCCTTCCACCGAAATGTCTGTCAGGAACATGGTCAAGTCATGCCCGCGAAACCGGAACGCCCGCTTTTTCCCGATCAGCCAGGAACGCGCCGCGCCCACCATCATCATGAACAGGTCGCCGGGAAAGGTTCCTGGCTGTGGCATGCCGACCGAGGCGGCCGCGGCCGAGGACGTCGACAAAGCCTCTGACCAGTTCCGTTGCCATTCGTCGGCCCAGGAACGGTAAAACGGGAGCCAGTCAGCCATGGCCACATGCTGGCATCGCGCACCTCGCCCCGCAACGGCCGGCCTCACTAATTGACCGGCTGCCGAGGCCACCCGGCAGAATATTCCTGCTAGTCCTTCTGCATCGGTGCAGGCACCCGGTGCGGCCTGACGGCTAGGAGACGGCCGGCCCGCCATCGGCCTGCCAGACTGCCCGGACCGCGCCCGCCTCCGCCGCGGCCTGGGCCCGGCCGGCTGTGGCCGCTGCCGCCCGGCGCGACAGGTCCAGCACGTTGTGCCCGATGGCGTGCGTGGCCGCGCGGTCCGGCCGCACGAGCACGACGCGGGCTCCGGCCGCAGCCAGTGCGGCAGCCTGCCGGCGGGGGCTGGTCATGTGGCCGATGCCTATGGTCACCGGTGCCACGATAACCACCCGCTCATAGCCGGCCGCCAGGTCGGCGTTGGCTACCGAGCGCACACCGCCGTCCACGAAACGGCGGGCCCCGATGGTGACCGGCGGCCAGACTCCGGGCACCGCGCAGCTGGCCCCAACCGCATCCACCAGGCCCGCGTCACCAGCGGAATCAAACACCACGAACTCGCCGGTCCGCGCGTCCACGGCGGTCACCTTGAACATCTTGGCGGGCCAGTCGCCGGCGCGCAGCCGAGCCTCGATTACCCTGCGCCGGTCGGCCTCGGGCATGGTGCGCGCGGCCAGCGCCCAGTGGCCGGTCCGCGCCCGCGTCCGCACCGGGTCCCGGCTGGTGCTCATGACCCACAGCAGCCTGCCGATGACGCCCGCGCCCATCCGGGCGGCGGGCTCGGGAGCAGGCGGCGCGAGCTGGGCCTGGTACAGCGCCTCAAGCTCCTGCCCGGAGGTGAGGTCGGCGCCAACAACCGACCCGGCCGATGTCCCGATGACCACGTCAGCTGCGGCCAGGTCGATGCCCAGGTCGGCCAGCCCGGCGATCAGGCCGGTCTCCCAGGCGATACCGGTGACACCGCCGCCGCCCAGAACAAGCGCGCGTCTGCCCATGACTACCTTGTACACCAATCCGGCGCATTGGCCCGAGGCGCCAGGGGGCCGGCAGCACGCGGCGGTTCAGCCGCGACGCACCGCTGGAGGGTGCAGCCGGTCACCTGGGCCGGCGGCTCCGCATCGCACGCTTCATTGCGGCTATGCAGCCGGGAGAGTTCTACTGGGCCGGCGGCTCCGCATCGCACGCTTCATTGCGGCTATGCAGCCGGGAGAGTTCTACTGGGCCGGCGGCTCCGCATCGCACGCTTCATTGCGGCTATGCAGCCGGGAGAGTTCTACTGGGCCGGCGGCTCCGCATCGCACGCCTCATTTCGGCTATGCAGCCGGGAGAGTTCTACGTACGTGGCGGCGTTGCGCTTGATCGCCGCGCGCTCTGCTTCGGACAGGTTACGCCGGACCTTGCCCGGCACCCCAGCCACCAGCACTCCCTCCTGGACCTGTTGCCCTTCGGCGAGCACCGTACCGGCGGCGATGATCGAATAACGCCCCACGCGGGCTCCGTTGAGCACGATCGCGCCCATGCCGATGAGGACCAGATCCTCGACGGTGCACCCGTGGAGCGTCGCGTTGTGGCCGATGGTGACGTCTGCGCCAACGGACAGCGGCACGCCGGGATCGGCGTGCAGGACACACCCGTCCTGCACGTTGCTGCGCTCGCCGACGGAGATGGTGTCACGGTCGGCGCGGAGCACGGCCCCGTACCAGACGCTCGCCTCAGCGCCGATGGTGACGCGTCCGATGAGCACGGCACCAGGGGCGATGAAGGCGGTTCCGGAGAGGTTGGGGCGGTCCTGGCCGAGGGCGACGACTGACGGCAGGCCGGTGCCCGGGCGGGGCGCAGGCTGGCTGTTCATCGGCTGGGCCGGTCGGTCACGCGCCGCGCTTTGAACATCTGCACGTCGTAGATGCTCGGCTCGATCGCCCGGACAACGGTTCGCACCATCAGCACCTCCTTGAATCGCCGCTCCAGGCGCGTCCTGCGCAGGGCCGCCGCATCGGGTGACACGCCGTCCGGCCGCCCGGCTTCGACGACCAGCTCGTCCCTGTAGCGCCGTGGTCGACAAACATACGGTACTCACTTTCGGCTCTGGTATTTCGCGTACGACGGCTCCGGTCGCGTTCGGGATCGATGCGCAGCTCACGAAATTCGAAGACGGGCTCCGCAGCGATGAAGAGCTGATCACCGACGGTGAGCCGTTCAGCCGGGCCTGCACATCGCGCTGCATCAGGTTGTCGCGAGCCAGGCCCGAGGTCGACGAGGGCTGGCCTCCTCAGCAGAAGCCTTCCGGGGCCGGCCGGACCGGATTGGGGATGCTCAGGCGGCACCATTTTCCCGCCGGTGGCTGTTACGTCCTGCATAAGCGTCAGAGCCCGAATGAGCGGAGAGGTCACATTGTCCCAGTCAAAGGAGGAATCGATGAGCGTACCGGGCACCGCGCCGCTGGGGGTGGCGGAGACGACCGACAAAGAGGCGAACCACGCTAGGCGGTGGTGGATTCTGGCCGTCCTGGGCGTCGCCCAGCTGATGGTCATCCTGGACAACACCGTCGTCAACATCGCGCTGCCTACGGCCCAGCACGCGCTCGCCTTCTCCAACGCCGACCGCCAGTGGGTCGTGACCGCCTACGCGCTCGCCTTCGGCAGCCTTCTCCTGCTCGGCGGCCGGATCGGCGACATCTTCGGGCGCAAGCGGACACTGATCATCGGCCTGGCCGGGTTCGCCGGGGCCTCGGCCATCGGCGGAGCCTCGGTCAACTTCCCCATGCTGGTGACCGCCCGGACCGTGCAGGGCGCCTTCGGCGCACTGCTGGCCCCATCGGTCCTGGCCCTGCTGACCACTACCTTCACCGACTTCCGTGAACGCGCGAAGGCGTTCGCCATTTACGGCGGCATCGCCGGAGCCGGCGGGGCCCTGGGACTGCTGCTGGGCGGGATTCTCACTTCCTACGCGTCATGGCGCTGGACCCTCTACATCAACCTGGTCTTTGCCGCCTTTGCGACTGCCGGCGCCCTGCTCTGGCTGAAGAACGACAAGGCCGCCGACCGCGATCCGTTGGACGTATCCGGGCTTCTCCTGGTCACTAGCGGTCTCTTCTGCCTGGTCTACGGCTTCTCTCACGCCGAGACCACCGCCTGGAGCAACCCCTTCACCATTGGTTTCCTGGTCTTCGGGGTGATCCTGCTGGCCGGCTTCGCCTTGCTCGAGCCGCGGGTGCGGCACCCGCTGCTGCCGCCCCGGATCGTGCTGAACAGGACGAGAGGCGGTTCGATACTGGCCATGCTGTTCGCCAGCATGGGGCTGTTCGGGGTCTTCCTGTTCCTCACCTATTACCTGCAGGAGACACTCAAGTTCAGCCCCGTCAAAACCGGCTTCGCCTTTCTCCCCATGATCGCCGGGCTCGTGGCGATGGCGCAGGTGTCCAACCGGGTGCTGCTGCCCCGATTCGGCCCCAAGGTGATCGTGCCGATCGGGCTGCTCATGAACGCCGCTGCGCTTTACCTCCTGCATCTTGTCGGGCTGCACAGCTCGTACGTGAGCCAGGTGCTGCCCTACCTCGTGCTGCTAGGCCTCGGGTTCGGCCTGAGTCTCGCCCCCTCATTCAGCACCGGCACCCTGGGCCTCAAGCCCCACGATGCCGGGGTGGGATCGGCCACCCTCAACACCGCCCAGCAGGTGGGCGGTTCGGTCGGCACGGCCCTGCTCAACACGCTCGCCGCCGGCGCCGCCACCGCATACCTGGCGGGCCGGGCGGTTACGCCGGTGAACCTGCAGGCGGCCGCGCTGCACAGCTACACCACAGCGTTCCTCTACTCGGCGCTGATCTTCGTCGTGGCCGCGGTAGTCGCGGGACTGGTGCTCCCAAGGGGCAACATGCACGCCCTGTCGGGGCCGGCCCCGGACGCCACCGCCGCGGAACCGGCACCGATTCCCGGCTGAACGCGTTGGGGCCCGCTTGACGCCACGTCCGCCGCCCGCCGCCCGCCGAGGACATGGCGCCCCGTGAGGGGATTCGGGGCCTACGCCGGCCCGCTCCCCGGGTCTTGGTCGTGACTGAGCTGCGTGGCTATGGAGTGGGTCCAGGTCCGGACCTGGGCGGGGTCGCGCCAGTCGCCGGCCCGCTTCTTGGCCATGACGCTGGCGGGATAGCCCTTGGCGTCGGCGGCGAGACGGCCGCCGAAGGTGGTGTGGTCGCGGGCGTTGACCCGCTGCATCAGGGCCTGGACTCCCTTGACGGGCTGTATTGCGGTGTGGCTGGCGGAGTCGTCAAGAGGGCCACTGGAGAAGAAGTACGTCGGGTGCTGCCGGAGTTCCCGCGTGTGCCGCCGGACGAACCGGCGCGATTGCCTGTGCCACCGGGACGCGTACAGGGCGCCGCCCACGATGACGGCGTCGTAGTCATTTATGTGCCGCACCTTGACGGGCGGCACGACATCAACCGTGAGGCCTTCGGCACGGAGATCGGTCCCCACCATTTCGGCTAGTTCCTGAGTGCCCCCGCGCGTCGAACCGTATGTAACCAGGACTCGCATCGGGCACCTCCCTTCTTGCTTCCTACGCTCTACGCTGGCCTCGCCAGGTCCGCGCCGGTAGGGACGAACGACCGGGGGTGCGGCAGACCTAATCCCCGGCTGGCTTGGTGGCGATCCCTTCGAAGGTGTACCCGTCCGCGCTCGGGCGCTTGTGGTAATAGGTGCTGAGCTTGGTGAGCTCGAATCCGGCGTCGGCGACGAGATGGCCAATGGGCCGGTTGAGGTGGCAGCCTCCGAAGAGGCGGCGATTCAGCGGATCAAGCCGGTCCTGGCGGCGGGCCATCTTCGCGTCCGGTGACCGGCCGTGCTCCATGAAATGCAGCGCACCACCGGGACGGAGCACCCGACGGACTTCGGTGAGGGCCGCGCTCACGTCGGGGATCGTGCACAGAGTCCACGTGCTGAGGACGTGGTCGATGCTTCCGTCCGCCAAGGGCAACGTCTGGGCGTCCAGCCCGATGTACTCGATCGGCACCGGGCTCGCAGCAACTCGTTTCGCCGCCAGTTTGCGGCCGGCGGTGGCGGGATCGACTGCCCAGACGTGTGTCAGGCCGGGCGGGTAATACGGCACGTTGCGTCCCGAGCCGAAACCGATCTCGAGCACGTCGCCGGCCAGCCCGCTGGTGACGCGGGTGCGCAGACGGCCGAGTTCGGCGCCGCCCATGACAATGTTGATGCAGCGCGGAAGGATCTGGTTCTCGTACAGGCCCACGTTCGCCAGTGTGGCACCAGGCCGCCGGTCCTCGTGCCCACGTTCGCCAGTGTGGCACCAGGCCGCCGGTCCTCGCGAAGGCGAACCGCCAACCGTGAGATGTCGGCCTCAGGCCGCTAGAGGTTCCTGCGTGCGATGGCTGATCTGGCGGGTGCCAGAGGGTGCGGAGGTTCTCCCAGTCGGGATAGCGTTCGGCCATCCGGGCGGCGATGCCGGCCGCGGTGGTCGTGGTTCCGCCTCTCTGGACGCCCAACGGTCATTTGGATTTCGGTCATTCGCCGCATGCGCCGGGCGGCCGGAAGAAGTACCCTTCACGACGTGACTTCGACCCGTGTCGCGCGGCGCATCGACGCTCCCCGCGCGGATATCTACCAGGCCCTTCTCGACGCGCAAGCGATCGCGAGGTGGAGGGTGCCGAACGGCATGACCAGCGAGGTGCATGAATTCGACGCCCGCGAAGGCGGCTCGTTCCGAGTATCGCTCGCCTACGACGCGCCGGACGCGGCCGGCAAGTCTGCCGCGCACACCGATACGTATCACGGGCATTTCGCGCGGCTGGTGCCGGACGAGCAGGTCGTCGAGGTACTCGAGTTCGAGACGGCGGACCCGGACCTGTCCGGCGAGATGACGATGACGACGACGCTGACCGACGTGGACGGCGGCACCGAGGTCCTCGTCGTGCACGAAGGGATACCGCGGGGCGTTTCCGCCACCGACAACGAGATGGGCACGCGGATGGCGCTCGACAATCTTGCTGCCCTGGTGGAGCCGTCGGACCGAAGCTAGCTACCGCGCGGGGCCGGAGGGGCGGCTCCGGGCGGACAATCAGCCTGGGTTACGCGGGAGGTGGCCGCCGCTGACCAGGGAGGCGGTACCGCCGACGTTGCCGGCCTGCGTCATCGCCGCCTCAGCACCGGTCTGGCCGAGCACGTGCCGGTCGAAGAAAGCGAGGGTGACGCGGCCGACGACCGCCTCCACCGGGTTCGCTCCCTCGTACGGGGCCAGATGGCCGGCGCCGAGAAGGTTGAGGTAATACCTGGTACCCGCCCCGTCCGTGCCATACAGCCGCACGCTCGCCGACGGCGGGTTGATCGTGTCCGCGTTGCCCTGTACGAACAGCATCGGCGGCGCCGCGTGCGCGAAATACTGCCCTGGCATCGGGGGCCATTCCGCGCCCGAGAGGACGGCCGCGGCTTTCACCCTGTCATCCGTACAGCAGGTGTTGGCCACGAGGGCCGCTACGGTGTCGCCGCCGTCGGACTGGCCCGCTGCGGCGATCTCCTGGCTGTTCAGCAGGCCGGACAAGAGATTATCTGGCTGCGCGCTGAGCGTCAGCAGAGTGCTGAGCACGAAGGACATGTCCGCCGGCTGGTTCACGAGGTCTTGTTCGTTTGCGGCCGTACCGAGCTGGCAGTTGGTGTTCGGGAAGGTCACCGCCGCGACCACGTAGCCGGCGCTGGCCCAGATCCGCAGGAGGTCCTCATAGGACTCGGTGCACTGCTGGAACCCGGGAGCGAACAGGAGCAGCGGGAGCGGACCAGTGGCCGGATGCGCGGCTGATCCCGCCGCTGAGCCCGGGGCCAGCGGATATTGGACCGCGGTCACCAGCGTGCGCGCGTCTAGGTACTGACCAGTCGGGCCGTTACGGGCCGGCTCGGTGAAGATCATCTGCTGCTCGCCGACCTGGTAGCTGCTGGCGGTACCAATGGGGGCGGCGCTGGGGGAAGGGCTGCTGGAGGGGGTGGGGCTGCTGGGGGGGCTGGCGGCGGCCCGGGTGGATGCCACCCGTGATGACGACGCCGCGTGCGGCCGCGCGGGAGCCGCGCAGGCGGCCAGCGGGAGGGCGGCGAGGATGACGGTGATGACCCCACTGGCGAGGATCAGCCGGGTTCGCCGGGCAGCCGATAGCACCGATGCAGCCTAGCCTCCCGCGTGCAGTGCCGGTGCGCGACCGGCCGGCGGTGGGGCGGATTGCGGCCACCCCGGTATCGATCCGGCCAGCGCGCCGGAAATGTCGCTGCCCGTCGTGCTGGCGAGCCGTGGCGGCTAGTCGAATCGGCGGGCGCTGGGGTAGCGCTGGCCGCCGTCGACGACGATGTTGGCCCCGGTGATCCACGAGGCCCGTTCCGACAGCAGGAAGGCCACCACGTCGGCGACCTCCTGCGGGCGCCCCAGCCGGCCGAAGGGAAACTGGGTGGCCACGAAGGTGTCGAAGTCGGCGGGATGGTCGCGGGCGAAGGTTTCCCAGGAACCGCCGGGAAACACAATGGAGCCCGGGCTGACGGCGTTGACGCGGACGCGCGCGGGCGCCAGCTCCTGCGCGGCGGTCGCGGCGAGCTGGATTTGCGCGGCCTTGGCGGCCGCATACGCGGTACGCGGCGCAGGCCGCATACCGGTGATCGAGGAGATGATCACTACCGCGCCGTGGCCGCTGGCCCGCAGCCAGGGCAGCCCCGCCCGGATCAGTTCCGCGGCGTGCCCGGCGTTGAGTGCGAACGTCGCGGTGAACTCACCGGGAGCGGCATTGCCCAGGTTGCCGCCGCCGACGGTGCCGCCCGCGTTGGCGACCAGGTGATCCAGGCCACCGAACTCGGCGGCGATCTCCTCCACCGCCCGGCCCAGCGCGGCCGTGCCGGTCACATCGGCCGCCGCGGTAGCCACCGGCACGTCATGGCGGCTCAGGTACTGCGCGGCCGCGGCCAGGCCGGCGGCGTCACGGGCGACCAGCCCGACGGCTGCTCCCTCGGCGGCCAGGGCGTCAGCGACCGCCAGGCCAATGCCCCGGCTTCCCCCGGTGATCAGCACGCGGCTGCCGCGCAGGCCCAAGTCCATCAACGCCTCCTCTGGAGCCCCGCGCCGGTGTCGGCCTTGACCGCCAGGACCAGTTTCGGGCCGGGGCCGGCGGCGCGTTGCGCCCGCCGCCCGGCCGCTTCCAGGGCGTCCAGCGCGACGCGGGCCTGCTCCAGCAGCACCGTCCCGGCTGGGGTCAGCGCGACGCTGCGGGTGGATCGCGCGAGCAGGGTGACGCCCAGCTCTGCCTCCAGCTTGCGGATCGCGCGTGACAGCGGCGGGGAGGCGATTCCCAGCCGCTCAGCGGCACGGGCGAAGTTGAGCTCCTCCGCGACAGCGACGAAGTAACGCAGCGATCGGGACTCCACCACGCCCACCTCCTACCCCTCAGCCCCCGGCATAATATTACCCTGAGGGTAACAACGAGTGCCCGGCACCGAGCCGATCCCCGGCAAGGTCACTCCCGCCCAGGTCTTCGAGGAGGCGAGAAAGGCGCGAGGCGGTATCTGATCACGGCGCAGGCCCCGGCGCAGCGGCCAGCAGCTCGGTCAGGAAGGCCCGGCCCGCCCTCGACAGCGGCCTCCTGGCCGCGGTCGCCACCGAGACCGGCCAGCTCAGCTGCGCGCCCGCGACCCTGATCGTCGGCAGGTCCGGCAGGCTGGCCGCGAACGACTCCGGCAGGAAAGCCACTCCGAGCCCGTTGCGCACCAGGCTGGCCGCGGTGCCAAAGTCAGCTACCTCGAACCGCACTTCGCGCCCCAGCCCGGCCGTGGCAAACGCCCGGTCCGCCACCCCCCGATTGCCCCACCCGGGCGTGAAGTCGATGAACGGCTCACCGGCCAGCTGGCCCAGGGTGGCCTGCTGCCGCCGGGCGAGCGCATGGCGGGGCGGGCAGGCGAGCAGCAATGGCTCCGCACTGACCGGGGCGAGGTTCAGCCCGGCGGGCGGCCGGCCGGGCAGCGACAGCAGCGCCAGGTCCAGGTCCCCGGAGAGCACCTCGCCGGCCAGCCCCGCGGACCCGGCCGAGGACAGCCGGAGCCGCACCAGCACGCGGGGCTGCGCCACATAGAACCGACCGAGCAGCCCGGGGAGATCCAGCCTGCCGGTCGACTGCATGGTGCCTATGGTCAGCGTCCCGCGCAGTCCCGCGCGGGCCTCGTGGACCGCGTCCCTGGCCGCCTGGGCCGCGGCGAGGGTTGCGCGCGCCTTGGCGCGCGATCATTTCGATGCGGCGATGGTCACGGTGATCTTCGCCGCCTATGCGGCCGGTGTGGTGGCGAGCCTGCTGATGGCGGGCCACGTATCCGACTGGCTGGGCCGGCGCCGAATAGTGGCGGCCGCGGTCGGCATCAATATCGCCGCCGGGCTCATCTTCCTCGCCTGGCCGACCGTCACCGGGCTGCTCATCGGCCGCGTGGTATCCGGTATCAGCGCCGGGCTGCTCACCGCGACCGCGACCGCGTACCTCACCGAACTGCATAGCTCCTCCCGGCCGGGCATGCCTTCCGCGCGGGCCGAGTTCGTCTCGACCGCGGCCAACCTCGGCGGTCTTGGGTTCGGGGCGCTGCTGGCGGGGTTCCTGGCCGAATACGGCGCTTCGCCGCTGGTGCTGCCCTATCTGGTGGCTGAGGGACTCATGCTGGCCGGCGCGATCGCCCTGGCCGCGGCGCCAGAGACCGTGGCGCGGCCGGACCGCCGGCCGCGCTACCGCCCGCAGCGACTGCGAATCCCGGCGGGCCAGCGCCAGGTGTTTTACGCAGCCGGGCTGGCCGCGGCCGCCGCGTTCGCCTTGTTCGGGCTATTCACCTCGCTGGCCCCGGGATTTATCGCCGGGACCCTGCACCAGAGCTCGCATGCCCTGGCCGGGTTGGCCACGTTCATCGTGTTCGGCGCGGCCGCCCTGGCCCAAATCGCGGTCGGCCGGCTACCGGTGCCGCGAGGCCGGCAGGCCGGGCTCGGTCTCGCCGTGCTGGCCGCCGGGGTGGCGGCCGTGACGGCGGCGGTGTGGCTGCCGAGCCTGGCACTGTTCCTGGCGGGCGGCGCGGTGGCCGGCGCTGGCGCCGGCGCCGCCTTCAAGACGTCCATCACGACCGCGGTGTCGATCGCCCCGGCCGGCGCCAGGGGCGAGACCCTGGCCGGGATGTTCGTGGCCGCTTACCTCGGCCTGACCGTCCCCGTCGTGGGCCTGGGCATCGCTACCCAATTCGTCACAGCAAGGGCAGCGGTCCTCGGGTTCGCCGCCGTCCTGATCGCCGCGGTCGCCGCGGTCAGCCGCAGTCTCGCTGCTCCGCCAGCGTGACACCCCACCCGGGGGCCAGCACACGGACGCGGGTCAAAGACTCTTGCCCGGATCTTCCTGCTGGCTTTTTCGGCCCTTGACCTTTCGCCGCCGCATGCTGTTCCGGCTGCCCTCAGGTCGTGCGGCCGGAATTTGCCGCGCCAGCATGGGCTTGTAGCCGGGCGGGGATAGCCGGGCTTTCGGTGAGCCGCGCAGAGAGCCGAGGAGAGAGCAAGCTGTGACCGCGCGCATCAGCCAGAAGGTAGCGGTCGGCGCGGTCTTCGTCGCCGCGATGTTCATGAGCATCATGGACACGACGATCGTCAATGTCGCGCTGCCGACCATCGGCCGTGACTTCGGGGTGAGCCCCACCGCCGTCGACAGCATCTCGATCGCCTACCTGGTCAGCCTGGCCGTGTTCATCCCGGCGTCCGGCTGGCTCGGTGACCGCTTTGGCGGCAAGCGGGTCCTCCTGGCTGCCATCGTGGTGTTCACCGCCGCCTCGGCGCTGTGCGGGCTGGCGTCCAGCCGGGCTGCCTTCCTGGCGGCCGCAGCGATCTGCCTCTGCGCCGTGGCGTTCTCACTGTCCATCCGGGACGCCGACGCGGCCAGCACCATCCCCGGCCGAAGCGGCCCGCACGCGGCCGACTCACCGCCCGCACCCGCGGCAGCCGCCTGAGTTGACCGTTGGGCACTCACGAGTTAACGCGAGGGAGGGCTCTGCGCAGGCCGTCGCGGCCCGCGGTGGTCCGGCCGCTGAAGCCCTGCCCGGCGCGCTGCGCCCAGTCCGCTTCGGTGATCGTGTCCGGTCCGGCCGGAAGGTAATGGCTGAGGATGAGTTCGCGGGCCCGGGAGCGTTCGGCGACATCTCCAACCTGGGTGACGTCGGTAAGCGCCCTGGCCATCCGGTCCATCTCGGTACGGCCGGCGCCGTGCCGCCCGAGGTAGCCAAGATCGGCGACGCAGTGGACGAGGATGTCGGCCCGCTGGGCCAGGGCGATCAGATCGCCGTTCACGGTGGTGTCACCGGAGAACACGACCGAGCCGTCCGCGGTGTCAAAACGGTACGCAAGCGCCGGAACCGCGCGGCCGTGCGTCACGGCGACGGCGGTGACCCGGATAACTCCGTCGTCGAAAACGACGACCGGAACCTGGGTGATGGCCTCGGTCCCTTTCGCAACATGAATGTCGATTCCCCGGACGAGCGCGCCCGCGTCCGGCATGTGGGCATCCAGCGGCATGACGTTCAGATGGTAGGCGTAGCCGGCCAGGATGTTCTCGACCAGGTCCGCCGTGCCGGGGGCCGGTAGTTCCGGGTGGATCGTGGTCCCGCGATGGAAGGTGGCATCGCCTGCTGGAAGCGCTTCGGGCCGCGACGGCCCGTAGACGCGGATCGGCGCGAGCGGGCCGTTGTCGCCGACGCGGCCGCCCCACGGGTAAAGGAGCATGCCGGCCAGATCACCGGTGTGGTCGGCATGCAGGTGGGTCAGGAACACGGCCTCCAGGCGGGAGAAGTCGAGTCCCGCGCCGGCGAAGGCGGACGGCGACCCGCGACCGCAGTCGATGACGAAGACCCGTTCGCCGACGATGAGTGCTGCGGAGATCCCCGCGCGGCCGGCCACGGGCATGGGTGCGCCCGCCGTCCCAAGGAGCACCAGCTCGGTTGCCATGTTCGCCCCTGCTTCTCGTCATAAGGTGCTGCGGAACTGCCGCCGCCGGTAGCCGGAAATCTCTCTCGATCGTCCGCGCGTTGCTGTAAACACCATCCTCGCGCAGCTCCGCAACGGGACAATGCCCCCGCGGCGGCCGCTGGGCGCCAGAGCACGTTGCTACCCTCGGAACGCTGGATCGCGGGAGGGTCGCTGCCCCGAGCCCCTGACGGACTACGCTCGGGTTATCGTGACAGGGACAGAGGGGAGCACGGATGTCATCACCGTCGGAGCCTGTGCACCTCAACAACCATCACCGGAATACGCTGCGCCAGATCTTCCAGCATCCCGTGAGCCATAACATCGAGTGGCATTCGGTGGTCTCGCTGCTGGAGGCGGTCGGCTCGGTTGTGGAGAACCACGATGGCATGGTCGCCGCCACGGTCGGATCTGAGACCGAATATTTCGAACCTCCCGCGCATAAGGACATCGACACCCAGACGGTTGTCGACCTGCGCCGGGTACTGAGCAGCGCCGGCTACGGAACCGGAGCCGGGAACGTGGCCGCCCGGGATCAGGAAGATTGACCGCTTCAGCCTGTCCGCCGGGCGGCGACAGGTCATCACCTCGGGGCCGGACCGCGAACCGGGACCGGACCGTGAACCGGGGCCGGCTTCTGCGCGGGCCGCGGCTGAGATAAACGCGTTACACGCGGTAGCGGGACGTTCCGCATGGCAGCGCTCCTCTGGCCAGAGTTGCCCTCGGCCATACCGCTTCCCGAGGATCGCCCGTAGGCTCTTCGCGTGGTGGTGATCGACTTCGAGGAACGAGACCTTGAGGCGAGAGTGCCTGATCTGGCCGCTGGCGGGGCTTGGACCCGGGTGCGGCTGCGCTGGCGGCGGGACCCGCTGACGGGGACGAGCGCCCGGATCCTCACGGGGGTGAAGCTCCAGCCTTCTCGCCGGCCGGACCTGACTGAACTCACGGCCAAGCCCGCCTTTTGCCCATTCGACATCGAGCACCTGCAGACGGCTACCGTCCCGTTTCCGGCCGAGCTCACCAGCGAGGGCCGCATCCGCCTCGGTAGGGCCGTGGTCGTGCCCAACATCCTGGCGTACGCGACCCACAGCGCGGTCGGCATCTATGACCCCGGGCGGCACTTCCTCGACCTGGATGACCTGACGCCTTCCCTCGTCGGGGACGCCCTGGCCGCCATGGTCCGGCACGCTCAGGCGGTGCGGCGCCTGGACCCGGCGGCGCTGTGGAGTTCGATCAACGGCAACTACCTTCCGCCCTCCGGCTCTTCGCTGATTCATCCCCACATCCAGTCCGCGCACGACGCTTACGGCCTGACCGGCCAGCGCTTGCTGGTCGAGCAGTCGAGAACATGGCAGGAAAGGCACGGCCCCTACTGGGGAAACCTGATCGAACAGGAAGCCGGCGGTCCCCGGTGGGTGGGACACATCGGCCGGGTGGCCTGGCTGACCCCCTTCGCGCCGAGCGGGTTCCACGAGGTGTGGGGAGTGGTCAGCGGGGCGGCTGATGTGACCGAGCTGACCGAGGAGGACAGCCAGGCGCTGGGGCAGGGACTCTCCCGGGTGCTGGCCACCTACCGGGCCTGGAACCTGACCTCGTTCAACTTCGCCGTGATCGGCGGCGGCCCGCAGGCAGCCGAGTGCGGGCACCGGGTTGTGCTCAAGGTGGTCAGCCGGTCGAATGCGGAACCCATGTACCGCAGCGATGCCACCTATTTCGAGCGCCTCTACGGGGAGGCATTGATCGATCTGAGCCCGGAGGATGTGGCGGACGGCGTCCGGGCCGGATTTTGATCCAGAGCTTGTCCGGGCCTAGATGGCCTGGATGAGGATAGTTCGCAGGTCGGTGTGGCTCAGCGCGACGGGGTTGCCCTGCATGCTGCTTGATCTGCTGGCCTTGCCGGCCACGTCGTCGGCGTGTTCGGGCCGGATGCCGAACGCGGCCAGGCCGGGTACCGCGAGCAGGGTCATCGTCTCGCGGATCCAGGCGATTCCGTCTTCGGTGGATGCGGCGGGTTTTCCGGTCAGCAGCCGGGCTGTTTCGGTGTACCGGGCCAGAGCGGGGTGGTCCGGCTGCCCGGATCGCAGCACCCTGACGTTTGCTTCTATGACGGGTGCCAGCAGCGCGGCGCAGGCCATGCCGTGCGGGACGTCGGCGGTCCCGCCGATGACGCCGGCCAGGCCGTGGACGGCACCGAGCTTCGCGTTGGCCAGCGCGATCCCGCCCAGCAGGCTGCACAGGGCCATGTCGGCCCGTGCATCCAGGTCGTTGCCGTCGGCATAGGCGGCGCGCAGGCCTGCCGCCGCGCGGCGCAGGCCCTCGCGGGCCAGGCCGTCGGTCAGCGGGTTCGCCCGGACCGAGACGAACGGCTCCAGGCACTGGGTGAGCGCGTCCAGGCCGCTGGCCGCGGTGACCGGCGGCGGGCAGGATGCGGTGAGCTGGGGATCGACCAGCGCGACCCGGGGAATCATCAGCCTGCTGCGCAGGCTCACCTTCACCCGGTGCGCGGGGGAGGCGAGCACGGCGTTGGCGGTCACCTCCGCCCCGGTGCCAGCGGTGGTGGGCACCGCGGCGCATGGCACGGCGGGCCGGCTGAGCGTCCGCCCGGACCCGACGACCTCCAGGTAATCCAGCGGGTCACCGCCGTTGCCCAGCAGCATGGCCACGGCCTTACCAGTGTCGATGACGCTGCCGCCGCCGATCGCGGCGACAACGTCAGCGCCGTGCTCGCGCGCGGCGGCCACGCCCGCGCGGGCCAGCTCGACCGTGGGCTCGGCCGCCACCGGGAACACCGCGGCCGGCAACCCCAGCCCGGCCAGCAGCCCGGCGTGGCGCGCCGGGTTGGCGCCCGTGCACACCAGCACCCGCGACCCGAGACCCGAGAGCACGCCCGGCAGCTCCGCTACCCGGCCGGCACCGACCATGATGCGGGCCGCGGTGGCGAACTCGAAACTCATCATGGTCACGGCGGGCTGCCCGCCCAGCGCTCGCTGCCCGCCGGGAACACCACGGAGTACCGGGTCGATGCCCGCGGCTCCGCCATCATCTCCGCGACCGCATCACGCCAGGCCGCATAGTGCGGCGTCAGCTTGTGCGCAGCCGGGGCATCGGCGTCACGGTAGACCTCGGTCAGGACCACATGCGCCGGGTCGGCCTGATCCTGGAGAACGTCGAAACGCAGCACGCCGGGCTCGGCCAGCGATGCCTGCGCATTGACCAGGGTGGCGGCCAGGAAATCCTCGATCCGTCCGCTCCGGACGCGCGCATGAACGTGAACGACCAGCATGTGCCCATCCTGCTACACGACGGTCACCGCAGCACCCGCGCCGGCTCTCACGATCCCCGGACGGCTGGCCGCTGACCGGCATCAGGGGACCACGGACAAATGGCCCACGCCCCCGTGCTCAGACCCGGGCGTTAAGGAGGTCGCCCAGGTGGCGGTCGATCTGCGGCATATAGGTCGGGGCGACGCCGAACAGGGCCAGGTGCCCGATCACGTCCTCCACCACCCGCAGTTCGCTGTTCTTGATCAGCTGCTGCTCCGGCGCGCAGTCACGGACGGGGAACAGCAGGTCCTCATCGATCGGGATGACGAAGGTCCGAGCGGTGATCCGGGCCAGTGCGGCGGCCAGGTCACCACCGGTGTGCCGGGCCACGTCGCCGCGCTGCCATTTCCAGGACTGGGTGAGCAGGTCGTTCGGATCCAGCACGGTGAAGTACGGCTCCAGGAAACCGGTCATGAACTCGTCCCTGGTCTGGAAATCCAGGGCGCGCCATACCTCCTGCTTCCAGAACTCGGTGGAGAATCCGACTACGGCCCAGATGTGCGCCTGGCGCTTCAGGCCCGCCTCGACGTCGGTGTTCGAGGCGTACTCCCCGCCGTTCCAGCCCGGGTCGGACCAGGTCGCCTCCCGCATGGTCTCGGCCAGCAGGAAGTTATGCGGGGTGCTGCGCGCGGTGCCCGCGATCGGGGCGGCGCGCAGCACCTGGTCGGGGAACCGTACCGCCCACTCGTAGGTCTGCTGGGCGCCCATCGACCCGCCGACCACGAGCGCCAGCCGTTCGATGCCGAAGTGCCGGCGCAGCAGCCGTTCCTGGGCCACCACGTCATCGCCGATCCGCACCCGGGGGAAGTTCGGCATGGCCAGCCCGGCGTTGGCGCCGTCCGCGTTGTGCGGGGAGGTGGACAGGCCGCTGCCGATCTGGTTGACCGCGATGATGAAATACCGCTCCGGGTTCAGCGCGTGCTCCGGGCCGACATACACGTCCCGCCAGATCTGGTGCGTACCCGAGTACCAGGTGGTGATCAGGATGGCGTTGTCCCTGGCCTCGTTCAGCTGGCCCCACGTGGTCACGGCGAGCTGGCAGTCCGGGATCGAGCCGCCTTCCTCCAGGTCGAGCCGCCCGATGCTGATCAGCTCGTAGTCGCCGTGGAACTCGTGCGAGTAGAACGGGTTGTCGATCATGTCAGGGCGCCTTCCTTGTCCGTGCTGCCGGTGAACTCAAATCCCTCGAAGCCCGCCGCGGCGATCTCGTCGCATTTCTGCCGGTACGGTCCGACCAGACCGAGGTAGGGCATGAAGACGCGCGGCTTGCCGGGGATGTTCGCGCCCATGTACCAGGTGTCGGCCGTGGGGAACAGCGAGGCCTGCGCCACCTCCTGGTTGTGCGCGACCCAGGCGTCCTCCGCCTGGGACGTGGGCTCGATGGCCTGCGCGCCACGGTCGCGCACCGCCCCGATGATCCGGGCGACGAACTCGACGTGCTGCTCGATCGACACCGGCATGTTCGACAGCACCGAGGGGCTCTGCGGGCCGGTGATCGTGAACAGGTTCGGGTAGCCGGCGCTCGTCAGCCCCAGGTAGGTGCGCGGGCCGTCGGCCCACTTGTCCCGCAACCGCTGCCCGTCCCGGCCCCGGATGTCGATCTTGTTGAGCGGCCCGGTCATCGCGTCGAAGCCGGTGGCGTAGACGATGGCGCCGAACTCGTACTCCGTCCCATCCGTCAGCCGCAGCCCGGCCGGGGTGATTTCGGCGATCGGGTTGGCCTTCACGTCGACCAGGTGCACGTGCGGCAGGTTGAACGTCTCGTAGTAGCCGGAGTCCAGCGGGACGCGCTTGCAGCCGAACGCATAGCCCTTCGGGGTCAGCAGCTCAGCGGTCTCCGGGTCGTGCACCTTCTCCCGGATCCGTTCGTTCAGGAACTTACGGACCTTGGCGTTGGCCTCGTCGGAGAAGAAGATGTCGAGGTAGCTGCCCAGCCAGATCCCGAACCCGCCCTGGTTCCAGCGCTCCATGAGCTCGCGCTCGATCTCCTCATCGGAGGACTCCAGCGCGCCCTTCTCCAGCAGGTACAGCTCGAAGCCGAAGTTGGAGGACCGGACCCGCGCCCAGATGCCGGCGTAGTCCCCCTGCCGGGTCTGCTTCACCCGCGGGTCCACCGGGCCGTTGCGGGCCGGGAGGATGTAGTTGGGGGTGCGCTGGAACACCGTCAGATCCGCCGCCTGCCGGGCGATCAGCGGGATGGCCTGCACGGCACTCGCGCCGGTGCCGATGACGGCGACCCGCTGGCCGGTGAAGTCCACGCCCTCGTGCGGCCACAGGCCGGTGTGGTAGGAATCCCCGGCGAACTTGTCCGCGCCGGGGAACTTCGGGACATTGGACGCCGACAGGGCCCCGACCGCGGTGATGACGAACTGCGCCGTGACCTGCTGGCCGGTGTCGGTGGTCACCGTCCACCGGCTGGCCGCCTCGTCGAACGTGGCCGCGGTGACCCGGGTGCTGAACTCGATGTCGCGGTACAGGTCGAAGCGCTGCGCGACATGCTCCAGGTAGGCGAGGATCTCGCGCTGCTCGACGAGCTCAAGGCCGACGACCCGGCGATCCATGCGGCCGTCATGGCGATCGCGAGGGAGGCCGCGCAGGGCGGTGCGGGCAGCCGGCTGCTGATCGACTCGCTGTCGTGCCAGCTGGCCGTGCACATCCTGCGCCGGCACGCGCACGTGCTGTTCCGCGAGCCGGACAACAGCGAGGGACTCACGTCCCGGCAGGAGCGGACCGTACGGGATTACGTCGGCGCACACCTGGGCGGGAACATCTCGCTGGATGATCTGGCCGCATCGGTGGCTCTCAGCCGGTTCCACTTCGCCCGCATGTTCCGCCAGTCGGTGGGAACCAGCCCGCACGAGTTCGTGCTGCGGCAACGGCTGCTGCGGGCCCGGGCGATGCTGAGCCGCACCAACGCTCCGCTGCCGGAGGTCGCGGCCAGCTGCGGGTTCGCTGACCAGAGCCACATGAACCGGGTGTTCAGGAAGCGCGTCGGGCAAACTCCCGGCCAGTTCCGCGCTTCCGGTAACCGGTAGGGGCCCCCGACGACCGCCGATGAGGCGCCGGTCGCCTGGGGCAACCTGGTGCCGTCTCTCCCGCGCCGGCGCCGACGGCTACGGCGGGTGACCAAAGGGCGCCGGGGATAACGCCGAGGGTGAACAGGCGTTCCGAGACGCCGTTCGGTCGTCTGCGAGCCGGGACTCTGGTGGGAATCCTCTGGTGTTAGCCGATTCTGCGGTCGTGGCCGGCCCATTCCTTATCGCGAAGTTCCGCCTTCTGGATCTTGCCGGTGGCTGTCTTGTGCAGTTCGGTGATCTCGACCGCGACCGGCCGCATGTAGCCGGAGAGGTGCTCTTTGGCGTAGGCGAGGATGTCTTCGGCGGAGGCGTGCTCGCCGTCTTTGAGCTCGACGAAGGCCTTGGGCCGCTCGCCCCATTTCTTGTCCGGCGTGGATACGACCGCCACGGCGGCCACGGCCGGGTGCCTGCCGATCGCCGTCTCGACCTCGATGGTGGAGATGTTCTCGCCGCCGGAGACGATGATGTCTTTCTTGCGGTCACGCAGTTCGATGTAGCCGTCGGGATGGCGGACCGCGAGGTCGCCCGAGTGGTACCAGCCGTCCGCGAGCGTCTCCCTGGTCTGCTCCGGATCTTCGAAATAGCCGGTCATCACGTTGTTGCCGCGCATCAGGACTTCGCCGAGCGACTCACCGTCCGCCGGTACCTCGCGGCCCTGGCCGTCGACGACCCGCACCGGATCAGCGATCACGTAATTCACGCCCTGGCGTCCCAGTAGCCGGGCCTGCTCCTCGACCGGAAGTCCCGCCCAGTGCTCCTGGCGCTCACAGATCATGTAGGGACCGAACAGTTCGGTGGCCCCGTAGACGTGGACGGGCCGGAGCCCCATGTCGGTCAGACGGGCGAACAGCTGGGGGGTCGGCGGCGAGCCCGATACCGTCGTGATGATCTCGTGGTCGAGCTTGTGGGCGCTCTCGTGGTCGAGGATCGACGCCTGGACCGTAGGGGCGCCGTTGTAATGGGTCACGCCCTCGCTGTCGATCAGCGCCCAGACACGCCCGGGCTCCACCTTGCGCAGGCAAACGTGGCGGCCGCCAACGGCAGTGACGGCCCAGGTAAAGCACCAGCCATTGCAGTGGAACATGGGCAGGGTCCACAAGTACACGCTCTCGGGAGTCAGGCGCGTCTCGATCACCTCGCCCAGCGCGTTGAGATACGCGCCGCGGTGATGGTAGATAGCGCCCTTGGGCGTCCCGGTCGTACCTGAGGTGTAGTTGATGGAGATCGGCTCGTCCTCGTCGGCGGGCTCGCTCGTCACGGGATCCGCCGAGCCTTCGGCGAGGAATGCCTCGTAGGGGTCTCCGGTGGCGCCGGTGTCGTCGATGCGCACGGCACGCTCGACTCGCGCACCTTCGGCAAGATGCTCGAACTCATGGTCGACGAACAGGAACCGGGCTCCCGAATGCTCCAGGATGAAGCCGATGTCATGAGCGTTCAGCCGGTAATTCAGCGCGACCAGCACGCCGCCCGCGGCCGGCACCCCGTAGTGCGCTTCCAGCAGCGCCGGGATGTTGGGGCAGATGAACGCTACTCGATCGCCCTTCTGCAATCCCGCTGCCCGCAGCGCCGAGGCGAGCCGGCGCACGCGCTCCCCGAACTCCCGGTAGGTGTAGCGGCGGTCCTCGTGCACCACGGCCACTTTGTCGGGATACACCAGCACGCTGCGCTCCAGGAAGCGCAACGGACTGAGCTCGCTCCGATGAGCGCGCCGCATCTCTGCGGCATCGCTGGACTTGGCCATGGGCTCTCCCTTCAGGGGCGATGAGCCTTCCGTACCCGGCTCCAGATCCGGCATTCCCATTCCAGCCAGCGATCCTGCCTCCGCGGCCCGGGTGCCCGAAACCAGACCTGAACGGCCCCGGTGAGAGCGAGGCCGGCCCCGGCAGGGACGCTGCCGGGGCCGGCCGTCAGGTGCGGATGGGTTTAGTGGCCGGCTGAGATGGGTGTGTTCACGTTGGCGAACACGTTGGTTCGCAGGCCATATGCGGTTACCGGCTTGCTGAGCCAGATTCCGAACTGGTTGTTGGAGATGAGGTTGCGGGCGATCGTGACGCTGACGGGTGCGCCGCCGGAGAACACCAGCACCCCGGTGGTCTGCAGATCTTCAGGGGACGCGGGTGAGTCGAGCGGATCACCGCCGGTGTTGTTCTTGCCGATCTTGTTTCCGATGATCGTGTTGCCATTCAGGTCCTCGACCTGGCCCGGCATGAGGGTGTGGGCGTGCATGGTCACGCCGGAGAGCTCGTTACCGGCGATGTAGTTGCCTTCGACCAGGTTGTTGTAGGAGGCGGTGCCGGCTGCGGCGTTGGCGAAGAGCACCCCGGCGCCCTCGCCCTTCAGCCCGTTGTCGGTCACCACGTTGCCCCGGATGACGTTGTCGTATACGCCCGCGACCGTAGGCTGCGGAACCCCAGCGGCGTTCAGGGCCCCGGGGTTGTGCCCGGGAGCGGTGATCCCGCAGTCGGTGGCGTTTTGGGTGATGACGTTGTTCGCTACCACGTTGTGGTGGGTGGGCCCGGTTTCGTCGGTAAGCAGGACCCCGCCGGAGTTGTCGGCGATGTAGTTTTCGGTGATCTGGGAGTAGGCGACGGCGATAAAGTGAACGCCCTCGCCGCAGTCACCGGGAACCTGTCCCTGCGCTGCGCATTCGAAGTAGGTCGAGGCGGGCGGCACGCCGCCGCCGAGGTCGTTGTGCACCACGGTGTTGTGGCTGATCGAGATGTCACTGAGACGGCTGGTCAATCCGGCGGCCAGGACTCCCTCGCCGAGGGCGTTGCTGACCGTGAAGCCGCTGAACTGGACATGGGAGCTGCCGATGATCACGCCGGCGAAGATGGTCTGCGTTCCGAGCCCCGGGATGCTGGCCTTCAGCGTCGGCGTGACACCCGCCTCGTCGATGGTGGCCTGCAGGCCCACCAGGGACAGCGACTTAGAGATCACCACCTGCTCGTGGTAGGTCCCCTTGCACACGATGACGGTGCCCCTCGCTGGGGCGGCGTTGACCGCGGCCTGGATGGTCTGGAACGCGGCGGACGGGCAGGACCGGTCAGCGTTGTTCGGCTTGGCGTCCTGGGAGACGTACAGCGTGCCGTGTTGACCTCCTTGCCCTGCTACACCGGCGGACGCTACTCCCGTTTGAGCGACCATGGCGACGGCGACCAGCGGTGGTGCCAGCAGCATGCCCGCTGTCTTTATGACGCGTTTGTACTTCATTGTCCCTCCCCAAGAACATGTGACCGGGCCGGGTCGGCCCGGCTGATGAGCCCCCCTCAGGCCGAGAGGCGTATTTGTGTGACGCTGCGGCATTTGAGGAGGTTTACCCAGCTTTCGGTTTGCCCCTTGTGCTGGTTCGTGGCCTCGCTGGCCGAACCGGGCCGCCGGGCCCGGTGTGCTGCCCTAGGGGCCGTCCGCGATCCAGGCCTCAGACCCCTGCATGAGCTACCCGCGGATACAGCAGGGAGCGCGGGGGAGCCCCGAGGCGTGCGCCTGGTGTCACGGCCTCTTGATCTTAAAAAATGAGTCATCAGCCGCTATGCCAGCCACGACGTAGGTCACCCGGGAGCCGGATGCCTTCACGCCGTCTGCTCGTACTCGTTGATCAGGCCGCCGATGACCCTGCGGCGTCGCGGCATGGAACAACGTGGATGACCGGGCTGGGACGGCACCCGCGGGCGAGGGTAGGTTCAGATCATGAAGAAGCTTTTGGAGATCCTGGTCTGTTTTCTGCATCCCGTGGCCGTAGTCCTCATGTGGATCGACCTGGCCGCCGACCGGCCGGACTTGAGGCGGGGCGGAAAACTGGTGTGGGGGATCTTCGGTCTTATCCCGCTGGTGCCTTTCCTGTACGTACTCACTGGGGGTGATCTGTGGTGAACCAGCTGCGGCGCGCAAAGGCAGCATCACCGATCGGCTTGAGCCTGCCGGCCGGCTCTGTCGGTCGCAACGCGGCCTGATTCCCCCGGCCGGAAAGCCAGGCGCGCCTGCGATTGAAAGGCACGCCAGCCTCGTTCCCACTGCCCCTCACGCGGCGTGGTGAACGCGAACCTGCGGAGCAGCCCGGCCAGCGACCGCTCAGCCTCGCCATCCATGGTGGCCCGCGACCGCTGCGGCTCATACAAGGCCGCGTCCACCCAGTCGGCCGGACCCCAGATGCACACATCGATGCACTCCTGCGGAGCATCAACGCCCCCGCAATCCTCGCAGCGCCAGAGGATCACGGCAACAAAGTCGATTCGGCAGAGCCGGACGTCAGTCAGCCGTGTCGGTCATGCGTCGGAAAGGGTGTTCTTGACCGGCGTCGCGGGCACTCAGGCCCGTCCCGCGCCGGCCCTGACCCGTAGGAGCAGCGCGGCTCGTTCTCGTTCACAGCCCCGGCCGTCCCGTTAGGCCAGATTCCGGACGCTGCCGCCGATGGCGTCGGCGAGCAGCATCGTGGCTGCCGAGAGGTCTGACGCCGTGGGAAGCGCGTAGCCGAGCAGGAGCGCAGGCGGGGACGGCGCTTGTACCGTGCAGTGACGGTGCAGTTCGTGCACGCCGACGTCGGAACGCCGGGCCCGCGTCGCCGTTTTGTGCTCGTCGATACCGTCGGGCAGCCAGGCGAGCAGATGCAGTCCCGCGGCGGTGCCGCTCACGCGGACCTCGGGAAGGTGCCGGCCTAGCGCGTCGATGAAGACGTCTCGCTTGGCGCGGTAGCGCCGGCGCATCGAACGGAGATGGCGCTCTAGTGCGGCGTCCTGGATGAACGAGGCCATAGCGATCTGATCGAGCGTCGGCGGTGTCACACCTGTCACTTCGAGCTCGTCCGCTATGTCGTCGATCAGGTGCGCGGGAGGGACCATCCATGCGAGCCGCAAGGCGGGGGCGAGTGTTTTGCTTGTTGTCCCCACGAACGCGACGAGATCCGGGGCGAGCCCTTGGAGGCTGGCTACCGGATCGCGCCCGAAGCGGTACTCGACGTCGTAGTCGTCCTCGACGATCAGCGCCCGGCGCTGGCGCGCCCACGCGATCAGCGCGCCGCGCCGCTCGGCCGTCATGACCACTCCGGTCGGATAGTGATGCGCCGGGGTGAGCACCACCGCATCGACGTCGGCGGCGGCGAGCTCCGAGACGACGAGGCCGCCGGTGTCCACCCGCACGGGAATCGCCTCAAGGCCGGCCTGCTCGACCGTGCGGCGCTGCGAGCGCCAGCCAGGGTCCTCGACCGCGACGCGGCGCGCGCCGCGGCGCCGGAGCGCGCGCCAGAGCATGGTCAGCGCGTGTGACGCCGCGCAGCAGACGACGACATGCTCAGGTTCTGCGACAACCCCGCGCACGCGGGCCAGGTACTCAGCTACCGCATTCCGGAGTTCGGGGACGCCACGGTGGTCGGCGTAGGTCAGCCGCATATCTGGCAGCTCGCGCAGTGCGCGGCCAAGTGCCGCCTTCCAGCGGTCCCGCGGGAAGGCGTGGAAGTCGGCCTGCCCCGGCCTCAGGTCATACCGGAACCGCGCGGGCGGACTCAGCTGCCGCCGGACGGGCGGCCCGGCGAATCCGGGCAGCAAGGCGACGCGGGTGCCCGACCCGCGCCTGGCCAGTAGGTAGCCCTCGGCGGCTAGCTGGGAGTAGCTGTCGACCACCACCCCGCGCGATACGGCGAGTTCCTCAGCCAGATCCCGGCTCGACGGCAACAGCGATCCCGGCGCAAGCCGCCCGGAACGAATCGCCACGCGCAGCGCCTGCTCAAGCTGCCGGCGAAGCGGGACACCGGCGGTGAACTTGATCCCAAGATCCACGCCCAGAAGCTACCCGGTCCGGGCCCCAATCAGACGAAGAGGCCGTTCGCTATCGGACGAGCCAAGTGGACTCACATTTAACCGGGCAATTGGACCGGATAACCGGACCACTTGCCAGTTAGCCTGACCGATGCCGGGCGTTCATGGGCATTCGGGGAACCGTGGGACGGGCGCGGCCACCGGGTTTATATCGCTCGACGGGGGCATCCTGGTGACCGCACTCTTAGAGGAGCAAGCGACGCGCAAGGTTTCCGACACATGAGATATGTCTTGACTTTGCATCCGGTCCTGTCTGATAGTGCTGGCAGGAGGCAACCGGACCAGCGACTCAACGAGGGATCACCATGAGCCGAGGCCGAAGGATCTTGACCATTGCCAGCGGACGCCGGATCAAATGGGCCGTACTCGTCTTCTGGCTGATCATCGTGGCCGTGGCCGGGCCGCTGTCCAGCAAGCTGACCGGGGCGGAGAAGAACGACTCGTCGGCCTGGCTTCCGGCCAAGGCCGAGTCGACCAAGGTGCTCGACCTGCAATCACAGTTTCAGTCTCCGAACATCTTCACCGGCGTCGTAGTCTATGACCGACCGTCGGGCCTGACCAGCGCCGACCGTGCGAAGGCGGCCGCTGACGCCAGACAGTTCGCCGGGGTGACCGGCGTCGTGCCCGGGCAGATAGCCGGGCCGATCTTTGCCAGCGACGGCAAGGCGATCGAGACCATCGTGCCGGTCAACCTGGGCGCGAAGGGCTGGAACGGCGCCTCGGCCGCGGCGACCACGTTGCGCGACATCGCACAGGCGAACGCCGGCGGATTGTCCGTGCACATCGCCGGCCCGCTGGGCAGCGCCGCGGACTCGGCTAACTCGTTCAAGGGCATCGACGGCACCCTGCTGGCCGCCACTTTGCTCATCGTGATCGTGCTGCTGCTGATCACCTATCGCAGCCCGACCCTGTGGCTCTTGCCGGTGATCTCCGCGGGCGTCGCGCTGGTCAGCGCCGAGGCGCTCATCTACCTGCTGGCGGCACACGCCGGCCTGACCGTCAACGCACAGAGCGCCGGCATCCTCTACGTGCTGGTGTTCGGCGCCGGAACCGACTACGCGCTGCTGCTGACCGCCCGGTACCGCGAGGAACTGCGCCGCCACGAGGACCGGCACGAGGCGATGGCCCTCGCGCTGCGCCGGGCCGGGCCGGCCATCATCGCCAGCGCGGGAACCGTGATCCTCAGCCTGCTGACCCTGTTCGGTCGCGGAACTGAACTCCACCAAGAGCCTGGGACCGGTGCTGGCCATCGGCGTCGGGGTGGCGCTGGTCTCCATGATGACGCTGCTGCCGGCCCTGCTGGTGATCTGCGGCCGCTGGGTGTTCTGGCCGGTCAAGCCGACGTTCGGCTCGGCTGAGCCCACCACCAGGGGTATCTGGGCGAGGGTGGGCCGGCGCATCGCGGTCAGGCCGCGGGTGGTCTGGGTGACGACCGCAGTGGTTCTCGGCGCGATGGCGCTCGGCCTGACCGGCCTGAGGGCCAGCGGCCTGACCGCGGCCGAGGCCTTCGTCGGCCACCACCCGGACTCCGTGGTCGGCCAGGCGGTCATCGGCCAGAACTTCCCGGCCGGCGCCGGGCAGCCGGTGGTTGTGGTCGCTAATGAGCCGCAAGCGACCCAGGTGCAGGCGGCCTTCAGGGCCACGCCCGGGATCACCGGCGTGACCCCTCCGGTGACCAGGGACGGGCACGCCTGGATGCAGGGCACGCTCACGTCGGCACCGGACAGCCAGGCCGCGTTCAGCACGATCGACCGGGTCCGGGCCAACGTGCAAGCCGTTCCCGGGGCGGACGCGATGGTCGGCGGCAATACCGCGGTCACGCTGGACATCGCCCGCGCCGCGGACCATGACCGGAAAGTGATCATCCCCATCGTCCTGCTGCTGGTGTTCCTGATCCTGGGGCTGCTGCTGCGCGCGGTGATCGCACCGATCATGCTCATCGCCACCGTCGTGCTGTCGTTCGGCGCGGCGCTGGGGGTGAGCTCGCTGTTCTTCAATCACGTGTTCAACTTCGGCAACGCGGACAACTCGTTCCCGCTGTTCGTGTTCGTCTTCCTGGTCGCCTTGGGTATCGACTACAACATCTTCCTGATGACCCGGGTGCGGGAGGAGGCGGGCAAGCACGGGCCGCGTCGCGGCGCGCTGACCGGACTGGCGGCGACCGGCGGGGTCATCACCTCGGCGGGCTTCGTGCTGGCCGGCACCTTCGCCGCGCTCGCCACGCTGCCGGTCACCTTCCTGGCCGAGCTCGGCTTCGCGGTCGCGTTCGGCGTGCTGCTCGACACCCTCGTCGTCAGGTCCGTCCTGGTCACCGCGCTCAACCTGGACCTGGGACGCTGGGTGTGGTGGCCGAGCAGGCTGTACCGGCAATCAGTTCCGGAGGAGCCCGAGCAGCAACTGGAGGAACAGCCATCGGCAGTGCCGTAGGCCAGCGGCAAGAGACTGGCACCAATGAGACTGAGATGACGATTGCGGCCATTGGTGCTCAAATAGAAATAGATCGCGAGGTGGCCATCTCATGCACCCATCTCTTCGGACGTGGCCATAAAGCAGGCGAACTGACCCGGCCGATTACCATGCCTTACCACTGGCCCCGGCGCATCGCTGCAGGTCATCACATCACAGGCGGGTTATACCACCGGCGCCCGACGGGAGGCAGCTGTTACTTCTGGCGCCCGACGGCAGGCAGCAAAAGCTGACACCAGCCAGGGAATCCCCCAGGCAGTAAAGTAATGTCAGTGGTGTTGCCTATCGCTTGCCGCGCACGATCGTGGTCGCCAGTGCCATCGGGCAGCGGCCGGACCTTTCTGACCAGCCATTTGGCGGTGCTGCCGCACAGCGCCCGAGCCCGCATCGAAGGGACGGGGGCATCGCTTGGCCTCTCACCGGGGACCGTCGAGATCCTGACCGGAGCATGTGCGCCATGACCGATGCCGTGTCGCCCCGGTGCGGGGCGGGGAACAGGACTGAGCCCTATATGAGCGAGGCCATCGAAACCTGGCCGGGTCGTTCCTACCCCCTCGGCGCGGCTTACGACGGTGCGGGGACGAACTTCTCGTTGTTCTCCGAGGTAGCCGAAGGGGTCGAGCTCTGCCTTTTCGATGACGACGGCGGCGAGCAGCGGGTGGCGCTGGAAGAGGTCGAAGCCTTCTGCTGGCATACCTATCTGCCAGCGGTGAAGCCCGGGCAGCGGTACGGCTACCGGGTGAGCGGACCGTGGGCGCCGGACAAGGGTCAGCGCTGCAACCCGGCAAAGCTGCTTCTCGATCCTTACGCCAAAGCCATCGAAGGCCAGGTCGACTGGGATCAGGCGTGCTTCCCGTACAACTTCGGTGACGACAACTCACGCAACGATGATGACAGCGCCGCCCACGTGCCCAGGGCAGTGGTCCACAACCCGTTTTTCGACTGGGGTAACGACCGGCACCCGGATGTCCCGCTGAACGAGTCGGTCATCTATGAACTGCACGTCAAAGGCTTCACGGCCAGGCACCCCGGCATCTCCGAGGCGCAACGAGGAACCTACGCTGGCCTGGCCCACCCTGCCGCTATCGAATATCTCACCGGGCTCGGCATCACCGCAGTGGAACTGCTCCCTGCCCATCAGTTCGTTCACGACGCCCACCTGATCAAGCGGGGGCTGCGGAACTACTGGGGTTACAACTCAATCGGCTTTCTCGCCCCGCATAATGAATACGCCGCCAGCGGCCAGCGGGGGGAACAGGTCGCAGAGTTCAAGGGCATGGTCCGGGCCCTGCATGAGGCAGGCATCGAGGTCATCCTCGATGTTGTCTACAATCACACGGCCGAGGGCAACCACCTGGGCCCGGTTCTGTCGATGAAAGGTATCGACAATGCGGCCTACTACCGCCTGGTCGCCGACGATCGGCGCTTCTACTACGACACGACAGGGACGGGGAATAGCCTGAACGTGCGGCATCCGCACACCCTTCAGCTGATCATGGATTCGCTGCGTTACTGGGTGACCGAGATGCACGTCGATGGGTTCCGTTTCGACCTCGCCGCAACATTGGCCCGCCAGTTCCACGAGGTTGACCGTCTGTCTGTTTTCTTCAACCTTATCCAGCAGGATCCCGTCGTCTCACAAGTCAAGCTCATTGCCGAGCCGTGGGATCTCGGCGAAGGTGGCTACCAGGTCGGCAACTTCCCTCCCCTATGGTCGGAGTGGAATGGCCGGTACCGCGATACCATGCGGGACTTCTGGCGGGGCAGGCCCGCCACCCTTGGCGAATTCGCCAGCCGCCTGACCGGTAGTTCCGACCTCTACCAGGCCGACACCCGCCACCCAAGGGCCAGCGTCAATTTCGTCACCGCCCACGACGGTTTCACCCTGCGCGACCTGGTCTCCTACAACGAGAAGCACAACGACGCCAACGGGGAAGGCGGCGCCGACGGGGAGAGCCACAACCGGTCATGGAACTGTGGCGCCGAGGGCGACACTGCCAACCAGGCCGCCCTCGGCTTGCGGCGGAAGCAGCAGCGCAACTTCCTGGCGACCCTGCTGCTATCCCAGGGGGCCACCATGCTCCTCGGGGGGGACGAATTCGGGCGCACCCAGGGCGGGAACAATAACGCCTACTGCCAGGACAACGAGATCTCCTGGCATGACTGGGGACGGATCGACGAGGAGCTGCTTGGCTTCACCCGGCACCTCATCACCTTGCGGCGGGATCATCCCGTGCTGCGGCGGCGGCGCTACGTCCAGGACCGTGCCATCCGGGGCTCTGTCGAGCTGGGCTGGTGCAAGCCCGACGGGTCCGAAATGAGCGATGAAGACTGGGACGTCACGCATGCCCTATCGGTCGGCCTCTTCCTCAACGGCGAGGCGATCGAGGACCGCGACCGTCGTGGTCAGCGGGTCACAGACGATTCCCTTCTGCTACTGTTCAACGCCCATCACAAGGCCATCAAGTGGACGCTGCCCAAACAATGGGCCGAATGGTGGGAACCGATTCTCGACACCTCGGCCCCCAACCGGCAGAGGAAGGCCCTCAAAAGCGACCGGGCCCGTCTGGTGGCCGCGCGCTCTGTCGTAGTCCTGCGGCGACGCGAGTAACTCCAATAGAGTTGACGGTCTATGGCGCGGTTCAATGTCACAGTGAGAGAGCATTCATACGCCGGGCGCTTCTATAGCGACGTCGTGCAGGCCGAGTCGTGCGAGGATGCACTGCAAGCGGCCAGCGAGCAGGACGCCAGGCCCCAGCCGTCCCCTGGTCCCCCGCTGCCGCGAGGATTCAGCGTCGTGGTGAGAGAGCAGGCGCACGCCGGGCGGTTCTACAGCGACGTCGTGCAGGCCGAGTCGTGCGAGGAGGCGCTGGAAGCGGCCGCCGCGCGCGCCGACGCGCCCCAGCCGTCGCTTGATCCCAAGCTGCAGGCAGACGCCGCAGGCCGGGCGAGATGTGCCGATGTCTGGGTCTACTCCGTGCTGCACTGCGAGCTGGTGGCGGGACACGATCCTCCCCACCTGGCGGTCGCACACGGCTACGGACGTCTGGCGAGCTGGGTAAGAGACGATCGCGGCATCGCCCACGCCCTGCCAGATCCAGTCGTCGGCGCTCACGTGGTTTCCCCGGTCACGCAACGTGATCACCAATCCGGCTGCCGGTAAGCCCGCCGGGCCGGGTGACCATGGCCTGGTCCTGGTGGTCGGCTCGGTGAACGAAGACGTCGTGCTGCAGGTGCCCCGCCCGCCGGGGCCGGGAGAAACCATTTTCGCCACCGGCCGCCAGCGCCGTCCGGGCGGTAAGGGAGCTAACCAGGCGGTGGCGGCGGCCCGGGCCGGTGCGAACGTCTGGCTGCTGGCCAAGGTCGGCGACGACCGGACCGGCGTCCGCATGACCGACGACCTGCGCCGCGCCCACGTGGACACCACCTTGATCACGTCGGCGCCGGGCATGGCAACCGGCGCGGCCTACATCACGGTGACACCGGACGGCGAGAACACGATCGTGGTCGATCCCGGCGCCAATATGCAGCTGACGCCCCGTGACATCGAGATCCGTGACGCGGACGTGGCCCGCGCCGCGGTGCTGCTGGCGCAGCTGGAGGTTCCGGTCGATACGGTGTCCTCCGCCGTTCAGCGGGCGGTCGCGGCCGGCACCCGGCCGGTGGTCACCCTGGCACCCGCCCAGCCAGTACCGGATGAGCTGCTGTCGGGGCTGGACCCCCTGCTGGTCAATGAGCATGAGGCCAGCGTGCTGCTCGGGGGGGCCGACATTGACGTCGACAATGCAGACCAGGCAGCCGGGCAACTGCTCGCCCGGGGCCCCCGGTCCGTGGTCATCACCCTCGGGCCGGACGGGGCGGTACTCGCCGACCAGCACGGGACCCGACGGCTGCCCGCTCCGCACGTCGAGCAGGTCGTGGACACCACCGGCGCGGGAGACACCCTCGCCGGTGTCCTGGCCGCTGCTCTCACCTGCCCTGAGACCCCGCTCATCGATGCGCTGCGGCAGGGACTGGCCGCGGCCGCTCAGGCAGTCCAGCGGCCGGGCGCCCGCTGAGGACAGCTGCCCCTGAGGACGGCTGCCCCTGAGGACGGCTGCCACCTGAGGACGGCTGCCACTGAGGACGGCTGGGCGTATGCGGCCGGGTCAGTCCCGCAGAGTCGCCGGTGGCCAGCGAGGACGGGCACCGCAGGCGGGTGGGTCTGTCATGGGAGCAGGTCCTGCGGCGGCTGGACTTCGCGGTGGAGGATCTTGCCGGTGGCGCCCTTGGGCAGTTCGCCGACGAGCCAGACGTGCCGCGGGTACTTGTAGGCCGCCACCCGTTCCCGGGCGAACGCGCGCAGTTCCGCCGCGGTGGCGGTCGCGCCCGGTTTGAGCTGCACGGCGGCGCCGACTTCCTCACCCAGCTCGGCATGCGGGATGCCGATGACGGCGACCTCGGCGACGGCCTGATGCTCGTGCAGGGCCTCTTCGATCTCCCGCGGGTACACGTTGTACCCGCCGCGGATGATCAGCTCCTTCTGGCGGCCCACGATGAAGAAATAACCATCGCCGTCGACCCTGGCCAGGTCGCCGGTGCGGAACCAGCCGTCCGGGATCGCCTCGGCGGTGGCCTCCGGCTTGCCCCAGTAGCCCTTCATGACGTTGTGCCCCCGGATGGCGATCTCCCCGACCTCACCGGCGGGGAGGCCGGCGCCTTCGCCGTTCACGACGCGCATCTCGGCCCCTTCGATCGGGGTGCCGATCGACCCGGGCTTGCGCTCCCGGTCCGGGTGGTTGAAGGAGGCGACCGGGGAGGTCTCCGACAGCCCGTAGGCCTCCAGGATCATGCAGCCGAAGGTCTGCTCGAACCCCCGCATGATCTCCAGCGGCATCGAGGCGCCGCCGGAGATGCAGGTCCGCAGGGACGAGGTGTCGGCGCTGGCGTGGTCGCGGTGGTGCAGCATCGCGGCGTACATCGTCGGCACGCCCTGAAAGATGGTCACCTTGTCCCGCCCGATGATCTGCAGCGCCTTACCGGCGTCGAACCGGGGCAGCAGCGTCAGGCTGCCGCCGGCGACGATGGTCGCGTTCAGCCCGCAGGTCAGGCCGAAGACGTGGAACAGCGGCAGGCAGCCCATGGTCACGTCGCCGGGGCCGGCGTTCAGCATAGTGGTCGCCGTGAGCTCGGCGTTGCGGGTCAGGTTCGCGTGGGTGAGGTCGGCGCCCTTGGGCCGGCCGGTGGTGCCCGAGGTGTACAGGATCACCGCGTCATCGCCGCCGGCCGGATCCGCCGCCGGGGGCGCCGGGGGCCGCCCGGCGAGCAGCGCGCCCATATCGGGCTGATCGACCTGGAGGATCTGCGCGCCCGTCCCGGCGGCGCCCTTGGCGGCCTCCACCGCCGCCTCGTGCCAGGCGAACAGGACCTTGGCCCCGGAATCGCCGAGGTAGTAGGCGACCTCGCGGCTCTTCAGCATCGGGTTCATCGGCACCACCGTGGCCCCGGCGGCGAGCGCGCCGTAGAAGGCGACCGGGAAGGCGGCCACGTTCGGCAGCATGACCGCAACCCGGTCACCGGGCGCCACCCCCAAAGACGCCAGCAGCGACGCCGCGCGGCGGGCGGAGTCCCGCAGCTGCGCGTAGGTCAGCACCAGGCCGTCCTGACGGATCGCCGGGCGATCGCCGTGATCGGCCACCGTCTTTTCGAGCGTGGAGCTCAGATTCGCCATGACACCCTCCATCAGGGGATCGTCTCGATACAGCCCCATTTGCATCATGCGCTCAGATCGGCGGCATGGTCCAGCACGCATGCCCCGGGTTTGAGTCACGGAACGCCGCCGGTTCCGTCCCTCCCCCGCTACGCCGGCTCGCGCATACTGGCCCTTGCGTCCTGCCGGTGGATGGGGGCTGGGCGCTCGGCGGAGCCAGCCGGGCCATGGGCCAACTGGCCCACGCCCGCCGAAGCGCCGGCACCGCCGGCACCGCCGGCACCGCCGGGGACAATACGGCTGGCTTACAGAAAGGCGCTGAGGCCGGTGATGGCGCGGCCGACGACCAGCGTGTTGATCTCCCGGGTGCCTCGTAGGAGTAAATGGCCTCCGCATCGGCGACGAACCGGCCCACCTGGTTCTCCAGCAGGATGCCGTTGCCGCCCAGCAGCTCACGGGCGTACCCGGCAGTCTCGCGCATCCGGACCGTACAGAACGCCTTGGCCAGCGCCGAATGCTCATCGCCCGCCGTCCCGGCTGCCTGCAGCTGAGCCAGCCGGGCGCACAGGCAGGCCGAGGCCGTCACGTTCGCGAGCATCCGCACCAGCAGATCCTGGATCAGCTGGAACCCGGCGATCGGCTTGCCGAACTGCTCCCGCTGCCCCGCGTACGCCAGCGCGAGCTCATATGCGCCCCGGGCGCAGCCGGTGGCCATCCAGGCGACACCGGCCCGGGTGACCCGCAGCACCTGCGCGGTCTGCCGGAACGAGCCCGCCTTCTGCAGCCGATTCACCTCGGGCACCCGCACGTCGTCGAGGGTGATGAAGGCGTTCTGCACGACGCGCAGCGCGATCTTGTCGGTCATCTTGGTGGTGACCAGACCCGGCGTGCCCTTCTCCACGACGTAGCCCTTGACCTGCCCATCCTCCACATCACGCGCCCAGATGATGATGTAGTCGGCGAACGTCGCATTCCCGATCCATTTTTTCTGGCCGCGGAGGATCCAGCCGTCGCCGTCGCGGCGCGCGGTGGTGGTCAGCCCGCCCGCCACGCCGGAGCCGACGTCAGGCTCGGTCAGGCCGAACGCCCCGATCTTCTCCATCCGGGCCATCGGCGGCAGCCAGCGCTGCTTCTGCTCTTCGGAGCCGCACAGGTAGATCGACCCCATCGCCAGGCCGCTGTGCACGCCCATGAACGTGGATATCGACGGGTCGGCCCGGGCCAGCTCCATCGCGATCATGCCGTCCAGCAGTGGCCCGCCGCCTGGGCAGCCGTAGCCGTCGTAGGCCAGGCCGGTGATGCCGAGGGCCGCAAGCCCCGGGATCAGCTCGTGCGGGAACTCCTCGCGGGTCCAGTACCGGTTGATGACCGGCTCGATCTCCTTGGTCAAGAACTCCCGGGTGCGCCTTACCGCGTCCCGGCCTCGGTCATCCAGCAGCTGCTCGAGCCCGTAAAAGTCGGCGTCAGCGGTGCTTGTCATGGGAGGCCTCCTCTTTCAGATGCGTAAGGGAAACCGGGCCGCCGTCCAGCCAGGTCAGCTGCCCACCGCCAGTCTTCCGGGTCGGGCAGAGCGCGGCAAGAAGCCTTACGGCGGGGCGGTGCCAACGCAGCGCACCTGATCTGGGTCATTACGGTTGAGGTAGGCGAACAAGCGGTCCGGTATCAGGCGACGATGGCAGCATCGGCCAACCGTGACCGGCTGGACCGGCTGGACCGGAGAGCCGCCTGGGATCGCCATCCTGGCTTCTTCCTGAGCCAGGACCACAACCCGCCGCGCTCGGTCGGTAAACCTCTCGAACATCTCACCGCTCCGCACTGCCAGCAAGCACTGGCCGCCCACGCGGAGACCGGGCGGAGCAGCCCAGCCGCCGCCGGAAACCGGCAGATGACGGATCAACGATAAGCGCCAGCGACGGCAGGTGAAGCCGAGCTCGCCGCTGGACGCCGCATAGCCCTGTGCGCTAGCTCTGTACGCCGGTAAGGATCTCGTTAGCCCTGTACGCCGGTAAGGATCTCGCGGGGATCGAAGGCCACCCGGATCCGGGCGCTCATGACGTCGCGGACCTGGCGCCAGATGGCAGTCGGGGTTGACGAGGACACCTCGAGTGCGCAAGCTCGAACCGGTGATGACTTCCTCGACGTGCGACGATCGTCTTGACGTCGATACCCGTCATCATTTGTGACATCCCCTGGAGCCCTCGCACGCACTCGTCCGCGCCATCGGCGCTGCCCAAGGGCCCTCGGAAGGTGACGTCGTCAGCCAAGATCCCGTGAAGCGCCGTGACTTCCTTGGCGTTCCAGCCTGAGCGCAAATGCACGGCGCCATGCCGCACCCTTCGATAGCCGTTCGTCATTCCCACCCTCTCGACTCACGCTAGCTGCTGCACGCTGCGCTGTTGTCTCGTGATCTTTGGCGAAGACCGGGCCGAATGGCCTGGGCCGTTAAGACCGGGCCGAATGGCCTGGGCCGAAATAACGGGGAAAAATGCCCGGCTCAATTGAGAAATTCGGCTCTGCGGCCACAACAACAAATCACGGAGAGTGGTGCTCAGGTAACAGAAAACGAAAGAAGGAAGAGCCATGATATTCGGGAGGAAGCCCAAGAGCACCGTCACAGACCTGCGCGCGCCACCAGCATCCCGGATGCAGTCCGGCCGGGCCCGCGTCGTGCGGGCCGCTGCCGTTGCCACCGCCGGGCTCGCCGCGGTGAGCCTGACGCTCACGGCAATCTTCGCGTGGGGGGCATCGGCGAGCACCAACCTGCCGTGGACCAGCGGGGTCTACCTGCCGAACGCCACCCCGGCGTCCGTCACTGCCTTTGGTACCTGGCGCGGAGCCCCGGTGAACGTCGCCACCGTCTGGCCGAACCGCGGCAGCTGGAATGACATCACAAATCCGGCCTGGCTCTACCGGCTCTGGAAGGGAGCACCGGAAACAATGGCCTTCGGGGTGGCGATGCTGCCCGAGAAAGTCCCCGGAGTGTCCCTCCAGGCGTGCGCCAACGGCGCGTACAACTCCTACTGGACCCAGTTCGGCACCAACATCTCGGCCTACGGCCTCGGCAAGTCGATCATCAGGCTGGGCTGGGAATTCAACGGGAACTGGTACGTCTGGCAGGCCACCAACCCGACGGTCTGGGCGGCATGCTGGCGGCAGATCGTCACCTCGGCGCGAACCACCGCCCCGGGCCTGCAATGGGACTGGAACGTCAACCGCGGCGTGTCAGCCGGGCTGATCGATCCCACCCGGGCCTACCCCGGAAACGCCTACGTGAACACGATCGGGGTCGACAGCTACGACATGTGGCCTCCCGCGACCACCAGCGCGAACTGGCAGAAGCAGCTCAACGGCACCCAGGGCCTGAACTACTGGCTCGCGTTCGCCAAGGCGCACGGCAAGAAGCTCTCGGTGCCCGAGTGGGGCAACGTCATGCCCGGCACCGTAGCGTCCGGAACCAACGCGGGCGGGGACGACCCGGCGTACGTGAACGACATGGCCGGATTCTTCCGGGCCAACGCCGCCAGCCTCGCCTGGGAGTCCATTTTCCAGAGCACCACCACCGGTGGGGTCTACGGGACTGGCACACTGGTGCCTAAGGCCTCAGCGGCCTACAAGGCAGGATTCTGAAACCGGGGCCAGCTGGCCGGCCGGCGCCCAGCACGAGGCCACCGCGATGGTCATCATCGCGGTGGCCCTGGCCATCGCGCCGACCGCCCACCAGGATGCCCGGCCCGGGTGTGCTCACGGTAGGGGTGCCGGATGCCGGGCGCTCCGGCCTACAGCCAGGCAGGCTGCAGTCGGCCACGGCTGCGGCCAGCCAGGGGGCCGGGTCCCGTGCCCGGGGGCCTTGCCGCCTGAGCCGACGCCGAGGATCGTGCTGTCCTCGATCACCACCACCGGATCGCGGATCAGCGCGGAACTCGTGCCATCGAACAGCCACGCGGCCCGCGCCACCGTCAGCCGGCCCCGCTCACCCGGAACCGCGGTAGTCATGGCCGCGTCCTGGGGGTGACCTGACGCCCGCCCTGCCCCACGGGCCCTGCTTGCGTTCCATCGCGCCCCGCCTCCCCCGCTATGAGGTGGATGGCCTTCCCCGCTGCTCCCGCCTGTCGGGCCGACCCGGTGTTGACTACTTGCCAAGCACGGGGATACGTTCACGAACGGATTTTTGCTGTGATTTGCGGCATTTCGGTGCGACTGGAGGGTGCCTGGTGGCGGTTCAGCCGAATGAGGGGCCTCTTCAGCCTGTCGAGCCCGCAGGGACAGTCGGGGCCGAGGAGTTGCACCGGGGCCTGAAAGAGCGGCACATCCAGATGATCGCCATCGGCGGGGCGATCGGGGTGGGCCTGTTCCTCGGTTCGGCGTCGGCGATCCAGAAAGCCGGCCCGTCGCTGCTGCTGTCGTATGCGGTGGCCGGCGTGGTGATCTTCCTGATCATGCGCGCGCTGGGTGAGCTGTTGCTTTACCGGCCGGTGTCGGGCGCGTTCGCCACGTATGCGGAGGAGTTCGTCGGTCCCTGGGCGGGTTTCGTCACGGCCTGGACGTACTGGCTGATGTGGGTGGTGATCGCCATGGCGGAGATCACCGCGGTCGGTATCTACGTCCAGTTCTGGTTTCCCAGCGTGCCGCAGTGGCTCCCGGCGCTGATCGCCCTGGTGGTGCTGTTCGGTGTGAATCTGATCGCGGTCGGGCTGTTCGGCGAGTTCGAGTTCTGGTTCGCGATGATCAAGGTGGTCACGATCATCGCGATGATCCTTCTTGGCCTGGCGATCATCATCTTGGGGCTCAGAAAGGGCGCATCGTTTACGAATCTGTGGTCACACGGCGGGTTTTTCCCCAAGGGCCTCGACGGGCCGTTCCTGGCGCTGCAGATCGTCATGTTCGCTTTCCTCGGCGTGGAATTGCTCGGCGTGACGGCGGGTGAGGCGCAGAACCCGGAGAAAACGATCCCATCGGCGATCAACAAAGTGATCTATCGGATCCTGCTGTTTTACATCGGGGCGCTGGCGGTCATCATGTCACTCGTCGCCTGGGACCAGCTGAACGCCAAGAGCAGCCCGTTCGTCCTGGTCTTCGCCAAGGTCGGCATCCCTGCTGCGGCCGGCATCGTGAACTTTGTGGTGCTGACCGCCGCGCTGTCCTCCTGCAACAGCGGCATCTTCAGCACCGGACGGATGCTCTACACCCTCGCCGGCTACCGGCAGGCCCCCGCCCCGCTGCGAAGGGTGAGTCGGCAGAAGGTCCCGGCGGTGGGTATAACGGTGTCCTTCACGGTCATGCTGCTCGGGGTGGTCATCAACTACTTCATCCCCGCGCAGGCGTTCACCTACATCACAAGCGTCGCCACGGTCTGCGGCCTGTTCGTCTGGGGGATGACCGTGTTCGCGCACCTGTGCTACCGGCGCTACGTCAACAGCGGGCGGCTGCCCCCGAGCGGGTACCGGCTCCCCGGAGCCCCGGTCACCAACTGGTTCGTGCTGGCCTTCCTGACGCTCGTGCTGGTCCTGCTGGGGTTCAGCAAGGACACCAGGATCGCCCTGTACGCCGCGCCGGTCTGGGCCGCGATCATGCTGATCGCCTATATCGCCTCGCGCTCCCAGCATCTTCCCGCCGCTCCGCCGCTGGCCCCGGAAGGCACGTACCTGCACGCGCCGGCCGTCAACCCCGGCACCGAGCCGACGATCTGAGCGCACCGCAGCGAAAAACAACGGAAAACCGCGACCTATGGAGGCGGACAGAATGCGGATTGGCGTAGTCAAGGAGATCAAGGCGGCGGAGCGGCGGGTGGCGCTCACCCCGGCCGGCGCACGGGAGCTGGTGACACTCGGCCATGACGTGCTCGTCGAAGCGAACGCCGGCGCCGGATCCGGCTGCCCTGACGACGCCTACAGCTCGATCGGGGCGAGGATCCTGGACAGCGCTGAGGAGGTATGGAGGGACAGCGAGCTGCTGCTCAAGGTTAAGGAGCCGGTCGAGGCCGAATACCCGCTGCTGCACGCCGACCTCACCCTGTTCACCTACCTGCACCTGGCACCCAACCGGCCGCTCACCAAGGCGTTGCTGACGTCGAAGGCGACCGGGATCGCCTACGAAACCGTAGAGAAGAACGGCGGTCACCTGCCACTGCTCGCACCGATGAGCGAGATCGCCGGGCGTCTCGCCGCCCAGGCCGGCGCCTACTTCCTGCAGGGCCCGCTGGGCGGCCCCGGGCTGCTCATCGGTGGCGTCACCGGGGTGGCACCGGCCCGCGTAGTCGTTATCGGCGGCGGAGTCGTCGGCACCGAGGCCGCGCGGATTGCCCTGGGTCTCGAGGCCGAGGTGACGATCCTCGAACGTTCCCTTGAGCGCCTTCACGAACTCGACCAGTACTTCGGATCCCGGGCCCGAATCCTCATGTCAGACGCCATCGTCCTGGAGGCGGCGCTGCAGGAAGCCGACGTCGTCATCGGTGCCGTGCTCGTGCCCGGTGCCCTCGCCCCCCGGCTGGTCACCCGCGAGATGCTGAGCTGGATGAAGCCCCGCTCGGTGATTGTCGACGTGGCCATCGACCAGGGCGGCTGCTTCGAAACCTCGCACCCCACCACGCATACCGACCCCGTGTTCCTAGTCGAGGACATCCTTCACTACTGCGTCGCTAACATGCCCGGCGCGGTCCCGGTCACCTCGACCAGAGCGCTAACGAACGCCACGATGCCCTACGTCCGCCGCCTCGCCGAACAGGGCATCGACGCGGCACTGGCCGACGATCCCGGCTTCGGACGAGGACTCAACGTCCAGAACGGGGAGATCACCTACGAGCCCGTCGCCACGGCGTACGCCGAAGGGCCACCGGTTGCCCCCTGGTAACGCAACGACACAATGACGCGGTCAGCCGGGCGCGCATCTCGGCGTCGTCGCCGGCGCCCGGCGGCGGCACCAGACCGACTCGCGCAGCTGGCGGCGGGGCACGACCGCCTCGATCGGCCAGGCGTCACGTTGCGACCGGTGGTGTCGTGCTGCTGGCCACTGCCGGGTGTCTCGGTTTGATCCTGCCTCAGAACTTCGGTCTGAGCGCGGGGTGAGCCGGTGCCGAGCTCGATATCGCGTCTGTGGTCCCGGCGGAGTGGAGGCGGTCGAAGACCAGCCGTACCGCCATCGAGCCTTCGCCGATGGCGGCCGCGGCGCGCTTGACTGACCCGCTGCGGACGTCTCCGACGGCGAAGATTCCTGCCGGCTGGTCTCCAGGAACAGCGGGTTCATGTTTTCGTCGTCGAGCCTGGCCACGGGAATATCGGTGCCGGTGAGCAGGAATCCGTGGCCGTCTTCGGCGAGCTGGCCGGCCAGCCACCCGGTTCTGGGCTTGGCGCCGATGAAGACGAACAGCCCGCGGACGGGCAGTTCTGGCTCGGCCGGCTGGGCGGCGCGGCGGATCCGCACGCCCTCCAGCTGGCCGGTGCCGGTCAGCGCGGTGACCTGGGTGCGGGGTGAGACGATAATGCGGGGGTTCTGCTCAATCCGGTCGATCAGGTACCGCGACATTGAGGCTTCGAGCGAGTCACCCCGGATCAGCATGTGGACCTTAGCGCAGCTGCGACTGAGGAAGAGTGCGGCCTGCCCGGCGGAGTTACCGCCGCCGACGACGGCGGCCGGGCTGGTGCCGCAGGCCTGGGCTTCTGCCTGGGTGGCCGCGTAATACACCCCGACGCCCTCGAACTCGGCGAGCCGCTCCAGCGGCAGCCGGTTGTAATGGGCTCCGGTGGCGACGATGACCGACTTTGCCTGCACGGTCTCGCCGTCGTCGAAGCTGACCTGGTGCAGGCCGTCTGCCGACGACAGTGACATGGCCCTGGCCGCCTGCTTGATGCGGACGCCGAACTTCTGCGCCTGCAACGCCGCACGCGCGGCCAGTTCCTCGCCGGACAGGCCCGCGGGAAAGCCCAGGATGTTCTCGATCCGCGACGAGGTTCCCGCCTGGCCTCCCAGCGCGGTTTCCTCGGCCAGGGTCGTGGCCAGCCCCTCGGATGCGCCGTAGACCGAAGCGGCCAGGCCGGCCGGTCCCCCGCCCACGACCAGCAGGTCGCAGGCCGCAGCGGGATAGGGGCCTTCCGCGCCCGACATGCCGAGCGCGTCGAGCAGGGCGCGCCCGCCCGGGTTCCGCAGCAGCGGCCCCCCGCCGGGGATGATGACGATCGGCAGGTCGGCGACGGGCAGATCCAGGCCGCGCAGTATCGCCTCCGCCTCGGGCGAGGCTTCCAGGTCCAGCCACGTCGACACCAGCCTGTTGCGCGCCAGCATCTCCAGCAGCCGCCGGGTATCGGGATCGAACCGTGATCCGATCAGCGTCAGGCCCGCGCCCCGGCGCATCAGGATCGAGTGCCGGAGCAGGAACGTGCGCAGGATCAGGTCACTGAGGCCAGGTTCGCCGGCCATGACGGCGCGCAGCTGCGCGACGGGAACCGCCAGGACGCGCCCGGCTGAAGTGGCCACCGCGGTCAGGTAGGCCCGCTGCCCGGTGAGCATGCCGATCTCGCCCAGGAACTGGGCCGGCCGTACCCGGCGATGAGCGTCGCGCCGGGCTGGCCGTAGCCCTGGATGATCTCGGCGGTGCCGTCCAGCATCACGATCAGGTCATAGGTCTCGTCCCCGTCGGCGAACAGCACCTCCCCGGCGGCCACGTCACGCTCGGTGCCGTACCCGCGCAGCACCTCAAGCTCGGCCGCGTCCAGGACCGGGGAGCGCCCCGGCGCAGAAATCAGGAAATCACCGCCGCCATCACCGGCCCGGCCAGAAGCGGCCATGCGGCTCTCGGCACCGCGGCCATCACCGGCCCGGCCAGGAGGGGCCATGCGGCTCTCGGCACCGCTGCTATCCGTGCCTTCGCCCACCGTGGGCCTCCTTCCACACTGGACTGAAGATGCACCCACCGCCCCCGATCGCCAGGGAAACCTGAGCTCCTCAGGCCGGCCGGGACGACCTACCTCAACAAGCAGTCATCTTCTGCTACGACTATGTCATGCAGGACCCTGCCGATACCCAGCCCGGCCCGGACACCGACGTCGATCTCAGCGCGCAGGCCGCCAGCCGGTTCCTGGCCGCGGCCGGCCTGGTGGTGGATTCGGCCAGCGGAACCCGCGTGGCCGGGCATATCGACCTCGGGCCGGATCATCACACCCCGTGGGGCGTGGTGCACGGCGGTGTCTACACCACCGCCGCCGAATCCGCCGCCAGCCTCGGCGCCAGCCTGGCGGTGCGGGACCGCGGCCAGTTCGCGGTCGGTGTGCACAATGCGACCGATTTCCTGCGCCCGGCCACCTCGGGCCGCGCCGAGGTTATCGCCGAGCCGCTGCAGCAGGGCCGCGTCCAGCAACTATGGCTTGTCACCATCACCGACGAGCGCGGCAAGCCGCTCGCACGCGGCCAGCTCAGGCTGCAGAACGTCCCGCTCCCCGGCCCGGCACCGGCACAAACTGACGGGCGGCCCCCGCCGGGCGGCAGCACACCCGGCTCCGCCACGTTCTCAGTTCAGGCGGCTGCGAGCTGATGCGCGATAGCGCGGCTCCGGGCACACGCCCCGGCTCGGCGCGCGACATGGGGCGCTCGGTGGCTCTGGGCTGCGGGTGGTGGAAGTGGGGCACGAGGGGAACACGAACGCTTCGCCGGAAGAGGCCGCAGCCGCACCTCATCGGCCTTCGATCATCCGCTTGCGGTCGTCGAGCATGACGCGGCGCCGACCGTCACGTTTATCTGGGTGCCGGCGCTGGGGCCGCGCAGGTAGACGTCGGCGATCCCGGAGCCGTTGGTGTGCCAGCTCTTGGAGTATCCGCCGCCGCTAGCGGTCACCGTCTGGTCGGGCTGGTTCGAGTGCACGTAGACGTCGAAGTCGCCGTAGGAGGAGCTGTAGGTCGCCGAGGCGGAACACCAGGCGCCGCTGCCCGCCGGCTGGGCTGGCGCGGGCGCTGGCGCCGACGAGGGCGCCGAATTGCCGTCCGGCCCGCTGCTGTAGCCGAAGTCCTGTGGTGTCGGGCGGCCCGCCGAGACCCACGCCGCGTACCAGTTCGACGCGATCTCCTGCTGGGCAGTGGCCAGTGGCAGGCCGTGGTGGCAGACCTGATCGTGCAGGTAGTCCTCCAGGCCGTCCTTCTGGGTGGCTCCGTAGGGAGAGTCGTACGGTTCCGGCCAGAGGTTCGCCACGGCGTTCGAGCCGCCCAGCTCCAGCGGGATGAGGTGGTCGATCTCGTATCCGTAGTGGCTGGACAGCCCGTACTCCCGGGCGACGTCATCCTCGGTGGCGTAGGAGACGTCCCGGTGCGCCTCGGCCCACCCGGGCGTGCAGATCGCGGCCGTGTCGCCTGACTGAATGGCGCCGGGCGTCCGTGCCAGATTCGGCATCGGGACATTACCGGGGACGCCCGCCGCACGGGAAGCGCTGCTGGCCGGCGCCCGGGACGCGGAGGACGGCGGCTGGGCCGGACTTCCGCTGGCCGTGGCGGCCGGCGCCGCGCTGGCCTGAGAGGACTGCGACTGCGCGGACGGCGAGTAGCCCGGCTGGACGGCCGCCCCCGGCTGACTGCTGCAGCCCGTGAGCAGGCCGACCGCCACGGCAGCGCCGGCCGTAACCATGAGCGCCAGCACCTTCACTGGTCTCATCCGCTGCCCACTCCCTCAACGCCCCCACTCAGCGCTGGATGTCCCCTGAAGGGGACGCTGCGGAACACCCGTACGATGACATCACAGCGGTAACAGATTGATGGCGCCGACCGGCAGCACGCGACTACCAGCCAGTGGCCGTCCGGGGCGATTGAGGACGCGCTGGCTCGGGCGGGGTGTTCGGCCGGGGTCAGGGTGGGGACGGTGGACAAGTTCCAGGGGCGTGAGGCTCCGGTGGCCATTTACTCGATGGCGACGTCGTCGGCGGAGGATGCGCCGCGGGGGCTGGAGTTCCTGTATGACCCGCACCGGCTGAACGTGGCGACGTCCCGGGCTCGGGCGATGGCGGTCGTGGTGGCTAGCGCTGACCTGATCCGGGTGGCCTGCGAGACGCCGCGGCAGATGTACCTGGTCAACGCTCTCTGCCGGGCGTGGGAATCGGCAACTCCAGAAAGCAAGCCCGGCGATTGACTCGACGTTTGGTTGCCGACACGCAAATCATCTGGCGATGAGAGTCGATGTGCTTTACTGGTAAGGCACGATAGTAGGAGTTGAGGATGAAGCCTACGAGTACGTCGGCAGGTAGCGCGGCCGTGCCTGGCGCACAGCCACCTCTCTACTCTGTCGGGCACTCCAACGTCACTCTCGAAGACCTCTTGCGCCTCCTCCAGCGTCACGATATCGAAGTTGTCGCCGATGTACGTACTTCACCACGGTCCCGCTACGTCCCACACTTCGACGCAGAATCACTCCAAGAAGCTCTGTCGCGCCAGGCGATCAAATATGTCCCGCTTGGCGAGCAGCTTGGCGGACGGCCAGATGGTGACGAGTTCTACGATGAGCAGGACCACGTCCTCTACGGCCAGCTGGCTCGCAGCAAGTGGTTTCAAGCCGGAATTGAGCGGGTGATTAAAGGTTCGAGGAACTACCGCATTGCGCTCCTCTGCAGCGAAGAAGACCCGTCGAAATGCCACCGTCACCTCCTCATCGGGCGAGTACTGCGAGACCGCGGGATCACGGTACTTCATATCAGAGGCGATGGCCGAATCGAAACTGAAGACGACCTTGATTCGTGGGAAACCGATACCAGTCCTCAGGTAGCACTTTTTGAAATCAATCCGGAAGAGCGGCAATGGAGATCTATACGATCGGTTTCACGAAGAAAAGAGCCGCTCAATTCTTCGGGACCCTGAGAGAAGCTGGCGTCGAGCAGCTAGTCGACGTTAGGCTGAATAATGTCTCGCAGCTTGCCGGCTTCACGAAACGTGACGATCTTGAATTCTTCCTTAGCGAACTGTGCGACGCTGCTTACCTGCACGAATCTCTACTAGCGCCCACACAGGCTCTCCTTGATAGTTATAAGAAGATGCATCTCCCTTGGAGCGAATACGCGGATCAATTTCTACAGCTTATGGCCGATCGACGGATTGAAGATAAACTAGATCCCATGATCTTCGAAATGCGCACTGTATTGCTGTGCAGCGAGCCCACGGCTGAGCGGTGTCACCGGAGACTAGTGGTCGAGTACTTGGATAAGACGTGGGGGGGAGTAAGGGCAGTGCACTTGTAGTCTGGAGTGACGTCAATGGGAAGCCTGGATTTTGTGTGCCTGGCTAGCTCACGAAAGCACAACGGCCGGTGTGTCGCGGGAATCACAATGTCGGGCGAGTGGATAAGACCGGTAAGCTCTGAGCCGGACGGAACTCTTTACTCGCAGCACTATATCTTAAATGATGGTTCCGAGCCCGCAACCCTCGATGTAATTCGGATAGATGCCTCCCGGGCCCCGGAACCACATCAGCCAGAGAACTGGCGGATCAGCGGTGCACAGTGGCAGCACCTCGGGCGCCTGAGCGGGCAACAGGCAAAGCCTCGGCTCCAGCGAGCAGTAAACCCAGGACCATATCTCCTCGGCAGTCCCTCGGACAGGATAAGTTACGAATATCTTGTTGAGCACCCTATACAATCATCTCTTTGCCTGGCGAAGCCCGCTGAACTTCGGTGGAGGATCACAACTAATGCGAGAGGTAGCAGACAGGTCCGTGCTATCTTCAGCTTGGCAGGTACCGAATATAACCTTTCCGTCAGCGATCCCGCCTGGACGGACAGCCTCAGTGGCCTGGGGATCGGCTCTTACGATAATGCGGAGGCAGGGATCTCGGCCAGCCAATCCACTTTCCTAACCGTTAGCCTCACGGAGCCATTCAATGGTAACTGCTTCAAGTTAATTGCCGCCGTCGTTGTGCTATGAAGAGTCCTATCCGGAGATGGCGGAGTCTTGCTGCGCCAGCTATTGGGTCACTCTGTTACGCCCGATTGGCTGCGGCTAGCGAGAAGATGAACTACTGAAATCCGTTGTGGCGTCGCATGGCATGTAAACCTTTATCACGGCCCCAGATTCGGTCTCGCTCGGGCAGGCTGGCGAGTTGATCGGCGATCTGCTTCGGGCGCGGTTCGTCATCTCGGCGGATCTCGCCGACAAGGGCGCTCACGGACGTGCGGACCTTCGAACGCCAGGAACTGATCTCCTCGGCCGATGCTGACGCAGCTGGCGGATCAATGGTGAGAACCAGTTCCGCGTATCGCTCGAGCAGCGTATCAACGGGCCCACGAGGTCCACGACCATAGGCATCGGCCGAGCCGGGAGGCCCGACGAGGGAGTAGACCTTCTGCAGATCAAACAGCCGTTCAGTCTGCGGTGACGCTACGATGCGGCGCTCAAGGTCCCAGCCAGAGCTCTAAGCCGGCGGGGGTTAGCGGAACGGTCCGGATTGATCGCAGGCACGATGTAGGCCTCGCGGGCGCCTGGAGAACGCTGCCAAGCACGCCGCTCGTCCCGGCGGAGCGGAGCAAACGCGCGGCTGTCCAACTGGAGCTGACGTCTAGCCCACAGATATTCCTCCAGGAACTTGGCGTTCTGCGGCCAACGGAGATCCGTGAGGGTGTCCAGCACGACCTCTCGGATGGGCTGGCTCGGGCGATTCCGCAGCCCGCACGCAACGACTGTCCCACAATCGCGGACCGTGACCCGAGCGAAACGCCAAGATGTAATCGATCAGCTAACATCCCCGCAGGAGGGACGCCATGAAGCTGATGGAGGCAAGGGATCTCGTCCTTGACCTGATCCTGGCCGGGCTGCCGTCGGCTTCCGGCTCACTGATCGTCGATCCGGCCTCACCAGACGGCGACCCGGGAAAATTCATGATCGCCGGGAAGGTGGCGCGCGCCATTCATCATTTTGATGGCTGGTACGTGCCGATCAATCTGAGATGGTTTGTCGGCAGCTACGACCAGCCCCTGATCAATAGCACGCCGTTCTACTGGTATGTGTTCGCCCTCCCGAAGAGAAGACGTTACCTGTCTGATCATTACTTTATCTGCGACTACCTTCAGATGCGCGAGTGGGTGCTGGCCTTTACGGCACCGCTTGGAAATACTCACCGCGACCACTCTTCATGGCGTTCCGACCTTCGGCTCTACCCAGACGAGCGCTCTGGCTATTTCCGCTGGGGCGATGAACCGCCCGGCATCGATGATCAGCCCGGGCGCGTATTCGAGGTCGATAACTTCGCAACTGTCATTGCACCGGTTCCTCTCGGCCAGCATGTCGGTACCTTTGGTATGGGCGGAGAATCGACCGCGCATAAGTTGTTGAAATATTATGTCGCCGATCACCCACGCGAGTTCGGTCTGAGCGCAGCGGCGACACCGCATGTTGAGTATTCGTTCGCGACAGGTGATCGTGTCGACGTGATGTTTGAGAACCATCTGCCGGATCGAACGGTGATAGAGGTGGAAGTCGAGGGCGAGCGAGAAGTCTGCATTGGAATCCTCCAGGCAATCAAGTACCGATCACTTGCCGCCGCGGATGCTGGCTACCCGCTACTTACCTCGCGAGTCAGGTCCCTCGTAGTTGCATATTCGACAGATTACGTGAAGGCCAACGAACTGGCCGATCGCTATGAAATTCCCCTCTTCGCTGTAAACCGTGAGCTGGTGCTGGGAAGGGCGCGCTAGTTGTCACGCTGGCGTGGACATCAGCTGGCTGGGCTGGCCGCTCCATGACAGCGCCAGCTCGTCCCGTGCTCGGGTGGCCGCCACATAGAGCAAGGACCGCTCGCGCAACATGGCGTCCGCCCAGGCTTCCTCGGTGTACTGCTCGTCGCGCAGCGGCCTGGGGATCGCTCCCTGGTTGACCCCGAACAGCAGCACCTTGGAGAACTCGGTCCCCTTGGCCCGGTGCATGGTCATCACCACCGGCTGGCCCGGCTTGATGTGCTCACGGTCGACGGCCCGGACCGTGACGCCGCGCTCGGCCAGGCCGGTGACCACCCGGTCCCGCTGGCGCTGCTCCCGGACGAGGATCGCGATCGTCTCGGGCGCATCGCGTTCGTTGATCCACTCACCGATGAGATCAGCGGAGCGGTCGAGTTCCTCGCTCAGCGTCGCGCATGCGATCAGCCGCGGCGCGGGCCCACTGCGCGCCGACCGGTAGGCGGACGCGCTCTCCGGCTCCTCCTCCAGATCGACGTACGAGCCCCCTTCAAGGACGCTGATCGCAAACGCGAGGTTCTGGGCCGTTGTGCGGTAATTCAGCGTCAGCCGCTGTGACCGGCCCACGATCCGGATCCCGAACTGGGACAGCACGACCCGCTGCCCGTAGATGCGCTGATGGGAGTCCTCGGCGATGAACAGATCGTCGGCATGCTCGCCGACCAGGGTGCGCAGCAGCTGCCAGTGCGCGGGCCCGAGATCCTGACCCTCGTCCACGAGCACGTGGTCGGCCAGGTATTCGCCCCGGGTTTCGCCCACCCGTCGCAGATACGAGGCGGCGAGCGTCGCGGCCTCAGGGAAGTCGACCGTGCCCGCAATACGGGCCTGAGCCCGGTATGCCTCGACAACGTCCCAGACGGACGCTCGTTTGGCTCGGTCCAGGGCGACACCGCGCCCGGGTCGCCGCACTTTGTAGTACGCCTCCCGGGTGGTGATGCGGTTGGGCAGGACCACCTGGGCGTATTCGGCGGCAAAAAAGGCCGCACTGCGTAGGGCGGACGGCAGCGCTTCCCCGGCCGCGTCCAGCGCATCTCGCCAGGCGGCATTGAGGGTGCGCCCGCTGACCTGCGCTGTTCCCACACCAAGGACGGCTTCCGTGTCGGCGGCGATGTCGGTACCAGCGCGCTTGAGGACGAAGCTGGCGAGAGCATCAATGCCAAGCACGCAGACACCCGGTTCCCCCAGGCCGGCCGCCCGGGCCAGGGCCGGGTCCAGGCGATCGAGGTCGGTGCGCAGCTGGTCGGCCAGGTTGGTGGTGAAGGTGGTCAGCAGGACCCGTGAGCCCGGTGCACGGCGGGCCAGCATCCGGGCCCGGTGCAAGAGCACGACCGTCTTACCGGTGCCGGCGCCCCCGGACAGACGGAATGGGCCACGGTAGGAGCGCCGGGCGTATTTGCGCTGCTCGGGGTGCAGGAAAACCCGCCAGGCGCCGAAGTCGCCGCCCTCGATCACCCGGCGCAGTTCTGCGTTGTTCTCAATCCAGGTGAACGACATCTGCGCGGCTGGATGGCGCAGTCCCTTGACCAGCCGATCGCTGTCGCTCTCCCCGGCCGCCGACGCCGGCTCCCTGAGGCTGAGCCCCTCCTGAACGTCGGCCACACTGTTACCGGTGGCGAGCTCAAGGAGCGCCATGCCCTGCCATTCAACGGCCTGTGCGGCCAGGGCGATGAGGGCATTCTCGTCTTCCGCGACCAGGGCGCGGGCCGCCAGTGACTCGTCGATACCGAGGACGGTCGGGATTCTGGAATCCAGCCGATCAGGAAATCGATCGGACCGCGCCGGATGGCTTCCAGGTTCTGGGCGCTGAACGTCACCGAGGAGGTCATTAGCTCTGCGGCTACGTCATCCCGGAGCCAGGGTGGCGGCTCGAATGTACCGACCTGCGCAGGCCCGGCGTAGCCATTCCGGGGGCTGCAGGTCCGAGTTCAGCCTGTGTTCAGCGTTCTGTCCGAACTCGCTGGATAAACGATTCCCACACTGACGGCGCGAAGGTCAATTTGGGGCCATTAGGGTTCTTTGAGTCACGGACGGCGAGACGGGCCTTTCCGGTGGAGGCCACCTCGACGCAAGCTCCGCCGTTGTCACCGCTGTAACTGGCCTTGCGCCATACGCCGACCTCGACGCATCCGCCGCCGTTCGCGCCGCTGTGACTGGCCTTGCGCCAAGTCACGTGGCTGATGTCCATGATTTTGCTGCTTCCTCAAGTAGCGCCTGCGAGGCCGCCCATGGGAGTGCCTCCCGTACGAGCGTATCCCAGCAATCGGCGAGCGTTTCGACGTCCTCACGGCGATCGACGAACTGGCCTTGGCAGGCTGTCTCCTGGTACCCGGCGGCTGGCGCGTCCTCGTAATCGGCGATCGCGAACCCACCGGCGCATAGACCCAGGTGGACTCCTACCGCAGACGAGATGACCTGCACGGATACATACGGGCGCCGGGCCGCCTCGATCAGGTGACCTACCTGCTCACGCATCACGTAGCGCCCGCCGACTGGGCGGCGCAGCACTGACTCGTCCACGATCACCCACAAGGCCGGAGGCCCTTCCTGTGCGAGGATCTCCTGCCGCTTCAGACGAGCCGCGACCTGCTCGTTGATCTCCTCGTCCGTCATGCCGAAGCGCGTCCGGAAAACGGCCCGCGCGTAGTCCTCGGTCTGGAGCAGGCCAGGCACCAGCAACGGCTCGAACCAGCGGAGCTTCTTGGCCTCGCGCTCGCTGACCAGCCACTCCTGGAACCAGGAGGGGTAGGCCTGGTAGCCGAGGCCGTCGCCGATCTCGTCGCGGAGGTGGGTCAGGGCGCCGTCGGCTGGAAGGACTCGCTCCAGGTCTTCGGTGACGTCGGCGGTGGCTGCGCGCTGGCCTAGCTCAATGGCCTGGATTAATGAGACGGACTTGCTGATCTGGCGGGCCAGGTCGGTGCGGCTGAGGCCGGCTCGTTCCCGGTAGTAGCGCAGCATCGCGCCGAACACCTGACGGGGTGTGCGGGCGGTCTCTCGCGACGACATTGGTTCCTCCGCATACAAGAGGCACACAATTCTGGAGCGGCGCATACAGGGTCCGGGTATCCCCCACGCCCGGCCGGCAATCCGCCATGTAGCTGTTACGAATGTACTCCCCGCAGCGACAGCCTGGTGAGCATCAAAGAGGAGCAGATTACGACAGCGAGGACCTTCGGATGTGCGACCAGGGGATGCCAGGATGTATCGCGCCAACGCAGCTACGCAGGTGCGCCTTTTCTTTTCCCGGCCGCCGCGATCAGGTCAGGCATGCGCGGGCCTTTATCGCCCGTTTCCTGGACGGGCACCCTGCGGCCGACGACGCAATCCTGCTGGTCAGCGAGCTGGCGGCGAATGCGTGCGCGCACAGTGCCAGCGGGCGGCCGGGCGGCGTGTTCATGGTCCGCATCCAGATCTGCGACGGTGGGCGCGTGTATGCCGAGGTCGAGGATCAGGGAAGCTCCTGGGAGGGCACGTTCGGGGAAATCGAGAGCCCGCACGGGCTGTATCTCCTGCGTTCCCTATCGGCCGAGTGCGGTACCCGCCCTGGTGCCCGCGGATGGGTGATCTGGTTTGTGCTCGGCCGGCCGTGACCGTGCCCGTGACCTGTGACCGGCACCGCCGAAAAGGAGCCGCTGCCCATGGCTGCCTGCGCTGGCATCAGCCTGGAGACCGCCCTTGTCAGTGCCCGGCAGACGCTGGCTTCGGTGGCGGAGCGCGCCAAGCAGCCGGGCTACTACTCCGGGGCCCGCACCGACATCATCAACGCGCATGCCGATCTTCGCGCCGCGCTGGACATGCTGGTCAAGGCGGCCGGGCCCGGCGGCCCGGATGCAGCCGGAACTCCCGGGCCACCCGGTCCCAATGACGGCCGGGAAGGCCCAGCCACCCGGTAGGACATCGCTATCCCCAGAAGATCGCGGTCGGGTCGGCGTCGATCTCCCGCAGGAGGTCGTCCACGTGCACCGAGGGCGCGAGCCGGTCGTAGGCATGGAACCGCAGGTGGCGGTCACGCCACAACAGCGACCAGCGCCCGCTCGCCTTGGTGTAGCGCAGCCGCGCGATGGGAAGCCGTGTCCACTCCGGGCCGGCCTCCGGGCGCCAGGGCGGCCTGCACTCCACGATCGTCAGGTGCCGCGGCTCGACGTCACATTCCACCCGTATCTCGTCACGGACGTGCCCGGGAACGCGCTGCTCGCACCAGCGCCGCACCCGCGCCACGTCCAGCTCAGGCAATCCGGTTTCCGCCACCCACCGAGTCTGGCAGAACGCCGATGTACCCGGAGACCAGGCGCTGTTCTTGATCCGGCCGGTCCTTGAGAACCGGCGATGAACAGGGGAACCCGCTGGCTTCGGTTCGGGTGGAGAGCGCCGGGCGGTATGACCTCGCGCGGCGCTGCCACGGCTATTCCCGCGACCTGCCACCAGTCGTAGCAGGGTCCGGCGGAGCGTACGCTGAGAAAATGCTGCTCCCTACCCCGGCGGTTGCCCGGTCAGATGCTGCAGCCGTGGGGCTCCGGCCTTTCCTGCGCCGACCGGTCCCGTCGGGTGGATGACAAATGACGGCTGAGCGCCCCCGGCCCGTGCCCCTGCCGACTGTGACCAGCCGCCAGGACCGTCTACCGGGTACGCCAGATTCGTTACCGCTTGAGGAGCAGCCCATGGGCCTCATTGCCTGGGCGAACCGGTGAGCACGCTCGGCCCGCGGGGCCGGTCCGGCCCGGGGCCGACGGCCCGGCGGGGACTGAGCACTGGCACGGGTCTCTTCCTGATCGCGGTGGGCGCGATCTTGTGGTTCGCCGTCACTGCAAACGCCGTGCCCGGCCTGAACTTGCACATCGTGGGTGTCATCCTGCTGCTGATCGGTGTCGTTGGCCTGCTGCTGCCAATGGCAAGCGGCCCACGGACTCGCCGGTTGCTGAGCCCGTGGCTGCGCCCCAGCGGACAGGACAACCCCAGGGTGGACGAGCTCAAAAGGGCCGCAGCCGCGGACGATGCCGTGATCGAAGAGGACGACAAGTTCTTTGACCCGGATGGACCCGGGAGCCGGGAAGACGATCTTTGAAGCTGACGGCAGGCCCAGCTGTAAACCGTCTCTTCGGGCATGGCGGTCCGCCGTGCGGGCGAGCCTGTCAGCGCCGCGTTTGTGGCGTGGTAGGCCGCGCCGGAATGTCGCCGTCTACCTTACGAGGCTGGCCATGGATCTATGCTGCGCGGCCAGGCGGGCTCGCCATGGCTGGCAACCGCGGATGCCGGCCGCATCTGCCAGTGCGGCTCACCGCGCACCAGCTCGACGTACTGCACGGTACCGGGCTGGCCCGCGTCGGTGCCGAACCAAGACCGCAGCAGGTCCGCCAAGACATTGCCGGGCTGTCCTGCGCGGTGGGCGACGTTAAGAGCGATCTTGGCGAAGTTGCCGGTGTAAACGACGCCGTTGGCGGTGAACGGCGTTTCACCTTCCGGCAGTTGAGGGCTGCTGTCGCGGTCGAGCATGAGGATCGGCCGGCCACGAGCCTGGATGACCTTGAGCCGGAAGGCTTCTTCCAGCGGGCTGCGCTTCGTGAACAGGTATCGGGCGAGCCGGTAGTCGACCAGTTCCTCCACCATGGCGTCGAACGTTTCGCTCATGTCGTCGGCCACCTGGAACGTCGGGATGAACCGGCGGCCGTCGATGCGGAACCAGCCGGCCGAAGCGCCGCGCAAGCGGCCGCCCCAGGCTGACAGCGGCCAGTTCAGCCAGTAGTCGCGCCAGGTATCGGCGTTTACTGACGCCGGATCGGGCATCTCCGCCGAGGCGGTGTCGGCCAGCAGGCGCGGATCACCGGTGACGATCTGGTGCGCGGTCCACGCGATCTCGGCAACGTCCGCACCGCTGCGCAGCGCGTCCATCTGGAGCAATGCCTGCAGAGTCACGAGTTTGTAGGACTTGGTGATCGGCTCCTTCTCGAATCCGGCCAGTACGGCGGCATGGCGCCGGACTACCTGGCGCTCCTGCTCGGCCAGAAGGTCCACGTCGTCGAGGAGAGCGAACCAGTGGCCGTGCTGAGCACGGGCCGACGAGGGGTTGTATCCGGCTTCGTAGGCTTGGACGGCGCTGGGCCGATGGCCGCGCTCATCGGCGTAGGACCGGCAGTAGTCCTCAAGGGCCGACCGCGCGCCCACCCGCGTGAGCTTGCGCAGGACGTCGACGAGCTCGACGTCGTAGGTGGCGGAACAGCCCGGTGGCAGGCCGAAGTCACCGCTCCGCATGGCCTGAAGAACCTTGCCGGTTCCCGGCTCACCTCCTGTGCCGAGGGCGAGCAGGGTCCGTGGCTTGATGAGGAAGCTGCGGTGGTTGCCGATGAAGTCGATCACCGTAAGGGCATCCTTGCCATCGCTGCGGCGCAGTCCGCGGCCGAGCTGCTGGACGAACACGATGGGGGACTCGGTAGGGCGCAGCATCAGCACCGTGTCGATCTCCGGCACGTCGAGGCCTTCGTTGAACACGTCGACCGTGCAGATGGCCTGCAGCTCACCGGCGCGCAGCTGCTCCACCGAGCCAACGCGCGGCGCACTTGTGGAGCCGCTGTGAACGGCGGCTGCGGCGACCCCGTTGCGGCGGAAGAACTCGGCCATGAAGTCGGCGTGCTCGACGGTGACGCAGAACACGATGGTTCGGCCGCCGCCCTTGTCGCGCCAGACGTCGAGAGCGTGCTGGGCACGTTGCTGGGTCTCGACGGCCTCGGTCAGCGCCGCCGGGTCGAACCGGCCACCACGCCAGGGGATCGATGTGTAGTCGACGTCGTCGGCGATTCCGAAGTAGCGGAACGGGCTCAGGTCGCCGCGCTCGACGCCCTCGGTGAGCGGGCACTCGTAAACCAGGTTGTCCGAGCACAGCGCGAGCAGGTCGGCGCCGTCCATGCGGTTGGGGGTCGCGGTAAGGCCGAGCAGGAATTCCGGCTGAAAGTGGTCGATAACCCGGCGGTAACTGCGGGCCGCGGCGTGATGGAACTCATCGACCACGACGTAGTCGAACCGGTCGGGCGCGAACCGGTGCAGATTCGCGGCGAGCGTGTGGACGCTGGCGAACAGCACGCTGGCGCCCGGCTGCTTCGCCCCGCCGTAGTACAGGCCGAGGTCCACATCCGGCTGGACGCGGCGGAATACATCGAGGGACTGGCGCAGGATCTCCTCACGGTGGGCGACGAACAGCACACGGCGGAACTGTGGCCGAGCGGTGTCGAACGCAGCGAGCCAGGTCTTGCCGAGCCCGGTCGCCATTACGACCAGGCCATGGCGAAAGCCCTGCAGCCGGGTCTGCGCCAGGGCCGCTAGCGCCTCTCGCTGTACGGGTCGCGGGGTGGGGGGCGTGGCCGGTGGTTCGGGCACCACCCCTGCTGTGTGCACGGCCGGTTGCCAGCGCCGACGGTAGTCCGCGAGAAGGCCGTGGGTGAGCGGCTGGCTGCGCGGGTCGGACCAGAGCCGCTCGAAGGCGGTCAGCAGGGGCGCGGCCCGGTCGGCGCCGATGGCCCATTCGATGCCGCCGGCGATACCCGCTGCGCTGAGGTTGTTGCTGCCCACGAACGTCGCGGCGACCGTGCCGTCGGTGGAGGAGAAGAGATAGGCCTTGGGGTGGAAACTGGTCGCCGGATCGTGGAAGACGCGTGTGGCGACTGCGTTTGGCCGCATCTCGCTAAGGTCGAGCAATCGGGCCAGGGCGTCGGCGTCGGTGACGGTGAGGTAGTCCGTCGTCAGCACCCTGATCTTGGCTCCCCGGTCCAGGGCATCCATCAGGCCGCCGTGGACCTGCTCAAGCCCGGATTTCATGACGAAGCTGACCAGCAGGTCAACGCGTTCGAACCGCGGATCACGAAGGCACCTCAGCAGATCGTCGCGCAGCAGCCGGTTCTGCCCGTCGACCAGTGCATATGGTTCCGTTGCGGGCTGCAGGTAGTTGCCCTTGCCCGGTATGACATGCCGCACACCGCCGCGCGGATCCGGCACATCACCGCAGTAACGCGGGATGACGTGGACATGAAGGTGCCGGACGGTTTGCCCGGCGGCCGCCCCAGTGTTGAAGCCGACGTTATAGCCGTCGGGCCGCAGCTCGGCGTCGAGCTGAGACTTGACCCCCTCGATGAGGGCCAGCATGTCGGCCCGCTCATCGTCAGTAGCTTCCCACCAGGTAGCGATCGCGCGTCGTGGCACGACGAGGGCATGTCCTGGGCTGACCGGGAAGCGATCGGCGATGACGAACGCATGATCGTTCGCCGCGAGCCACTCCGAAGTTGGCACCGCCAGGAACGGCGAGTCATCGTCGTGCATCTCGGCTCCTCTACCGGTCTAGGGGTAGCCTGTCATGGCGCGCAGCCTTACGGGCTGCCGAATCAAAGTCGTGAGCCGGGCCTGCCGGGAACAGCATGTCAGAGTACGTTCTTGATCATCATTACGAAGGCGAGCGGGCGCGGCTGGCCCTGATGTCGCGGCTGCTCGATCCGATGCACCGCCGCCACCTTGAGCAGCTAGGCATAGGCCCGGGTGCGCGGACGCTCGAGGTTGGCTGCGGTAACGGCTCCGTGTCCGCCTGGCTCGCCGGGCGGGTTGCGCCTGGCGGCCGGGCGGTGGCGGTGGACCTCGACCTTTCCCTCGCCGGCCCGGGCGTGCCCGGGCTCGAGCTTCGCCGGGCCGACATCTGCGCGGGGCCCGTGCAGCCGGGAAACTTTGACCTGGTGACCGCCCGCGCCCTGCTGCACCACGTCGCCGACCCGGAGGCGGCCGTGGCGAACCTGGCGGCCAGCGCGCGGCCGGGCGGGGCGATCCTGCTGATCGAGCCGGATTTCCTGCCGGTCAGCGTCGCCGAGCCGGCTGAGATCCGGGCATTCTGGGACGGCTGGCTGGCCTGGTCACGCGAGCAGGGCATCGACTACTTCATCGGCCGCCTGCTGCTGGCCATGCTGTCCGGGCTGGGACTAGAGGACGTCGAAGCCACGGCCGAGACGGCCCTGTACAACGGCGGCTCGTTGTGGGCTGAATACTGGCGGGAGACGATCATCGAGTTGCGTCCTCGCCTGCTGGCTTCCGGGAAGCTGGACGGCCGGGCCATCGACGCGTTCCTCTCCCATTGCGCCGAGCCGGGGTGGTGGACGCAAACTATTGCCTTCACCGCGGTTGACGGTCGCACGCCGACGGCTGAGTGAGGTGGGAGCGTCTGGGCCGACCGCTGAACCCGGAAGCCACTGCTCGAATCGCCCGGAGCGGCCATCAGGTGCGCGGCCGCCCCGCCGATCTTGCGGGCCACGGTCCTCGTTAATACATGAACCGGAACTCTCGCGGCGCACGCAACACGGGGACACCATCCGCCGCCAGATCGGCGAGCAGCCCCGGGAACAGCTCGTCGGGGATCTGCGCCCCGCGCGGCAACGGCCCATGGGCGTGCCGGCCCGGGGGAACCCCCTTACGGCCCAGCCCGGACTCCGGCAGCGGGTCCCGTTCGACGATCGTCACCCGCCCGCGCGCATCAGCCAGCACACCGGCCGCGAGCAGCCCGGCCATACTGGCAAGCTCATGATCACCAATCTTCCGCATTTCCGGCCTCCTCCATGGGGTATGCCGTGGCGCGGCCCGGCGGCGCACTGCGCGCCACGGCAACCCGTGCGGCCACGAGCCCGGCACAGCGCTACAAAGACACAGAGGCCGCCGCTGCGCAGCTGATACATAGACCGCGCGCCGGGACTCGCGCGAGCCGCTGAGCTCCACGGGCCCTGCCTCGCCGCCCGTCCTGGCACGCGCGGACAGGCGGCACCATTCGTTCGGTATCAAAGGCATGTCGTCCGGGCCGCCTGCCGCCGGCCGTGCCCGGATCGCCGCCTCCGCATCCGCTGATCACGCGCAGCGTCACGGCGGGGCGGAGCAGCCGGGCGGGTGGGTCGAGCAGCCCGGTCCGCGGCGAACGACAGCGGCGTGGTCAAGGCAACCCCACTTGCTTATAGCATACGGTGCATATAGCTTTCGATGCATGGCAGGCTTGTATGCGGTTGAGGTCGAGCCGGAAGTCCGGTCCTGGCTGGCAGGGCTGAGTGATCGTGACTTCGGCCGGGTGGACTTCCACGTCGGGCTGCTCGCCGAGCGTACCGAGGATCTCGGAGAACCGTATACCCGCCATCTCGGCGGCAAAGTCCGCGAGCTCCGGTTCCACTTACTGGCCCAGCAGACCCGCATCACCTACTGGCTCGCGCCCGGCCGGAGAGTCATCCTCCTGACCGTCTTCCGCAAAACCCGCAACGCCGAAACCGCCGAAGTCGCCCGCGCCGTGCACGTCCAGAAAGTCTGCGAGGCCGAGCACGGTCCCGCCCACGACACGTTCGGCCGAGAGGTGCCCTGACATGATCAACGATCACTCCTCTTACGATGACCTGGCTCGCGGGCGGCGCGAGAGCCCGGGCTATCGCGAGGGCTACGCCGAGGCTCAGCGTGCCTTCCTTATCGGCCAGGCCGTCCGCGAGCGCCGCCTGGCCCTTGGCCTGTCCCAGGTCGAACTCGCCGGCCGGGCCGGGCATGACCCAGCCCGCGCTTTCCCGCCTGGAGGCGGGCGGTGTCATCCCCACCATCCCCCTGCTCGAGCGGATCTCCGCAGCCCTCGACGCCGACCTCATCGTCGCGATATCCCCCCACGCCGCCTGATGCCAGCAAAGCGGTTCCAGGGATTCGTGGCGCTAGCGGATCGCGAACGCGGCAAGAGCATCCACATGGTCGAGCGGAATTGCCGGGGGTGGTCGCGGATAGCTTCCGCGCCGTCCGTGCTCCCGTTCACGCCGCGCGGTTCAGCTTGCGCGGCGGAGCCCGAAGCCCCAGTTCAGCATGCGCGCGGCGTCCTGTAGCCGGCGGCCGGGCCGGTGGCGGGGCTGCCCAGCACGGCCCCGATCAGGGTCCGGCCGTTCCTGGTCGCCTCGAACAGCAGGCAGTGCCCGGCGTCGTCGGTGTACCCGGTCTTGATCCCGACGGCGCCCTGGTACGAGCCGATCAGATCGTTCGTGTTGTCCCACCAGTACGCGTGATGTCCTGGCCCCTTCGGCAGCTGGTAGAACCGCTGGCCCACGATCGAGCGGAAAACCGGGTACCGCATGGCGGCGAGGCCGAGCGTGAGCAGATCGGACGGGGTGGAGTAGGACGAGGTCTCGGTGGGATAGGGCAGCCCGTCCGGCGAGGTGAAATGGGTCTGCGTCATACCCATCCGGGCCGCGGTCGCGTTCATCCGCGCGACGAAGGCATCCAGCCCGGGCCCATAGGTGTTCGCGAGGGTATATGCCGCATCCGCCCCCGAAGGCACCAGCAGCGCCTCCAGCAGCTCACCGACCGTGAGCACGTCCCCCGGGTGCAGCCCCGCGCTTTCGCCCCCGTACTTCCAGGCGTAGCTGAGCGCGGCCTCCGGCACCGCCACCTCCTGGCCGAGCTGGCCGCTTTCCAGCACCAGCAGCGCGGTCATCACCTTGGTGACGCTCGCCATCGGCCGTTCGGTCCCCGCCGCGCGGGCCCACAGCACCTGACCGGTGACCGCGTCGGCCAGCACCGCGCCCTGGGCCTTCACCCCGCGAGGCGCGCTGGTCACCTCGATCGCCGGACTGACGGACGAGCGAAGCGGGGATGGGCTGGCCCGGGCGGGCGCCCGGGCAGCAGGTGTCGCGGTCTGGGTGAGCGCGGGCCGCGGATTTTGGGCCGCGGCCGTGGGCCCGCACGCCGCGACAGCGCCGATACCGACGGCGACCACGGTCAGCGAAGCGATCCGGGCCCTCAGTCGCGCAGAGCCTGTCTTCTTCCGCTCGGGAGAAATGCCGAGGTCCACCATCAGTAACGTCCGCCAAGCGCCGCTGGTGCCGCCCGGCGCTGCCGACCGTGCGCCGAGTCTGCCCATGGCAGTTCCCCGTAGGTCGCCACGCTGAACAACCACGGCGCGACGACACACGCCATCAAGGACGCCAACGCCCAGTCGGGCGGGAGCACCAGCCTGCGCTGGGCTTCCGACAGGCTCGTGTGCATGTGGAGGTCGAGGATCAGGGAAGCTCCCGGGAGGGCACGTTCGGTGAAATCGAGAGCCGGGCCTGGGAGGGAGGAGCTGGCTGGAGCTCACCCGGTTCGGCCATCTCGCGTGTCTCTTTGCAACTCCGTCTCACCCGCCCTCGCCTGGGGAGCGCGGGCCTGCGGTATCGGCAGGCTTCCCGCCGGGTTGCCGGGCCAGCTGGGTGGTCAGGCGGATCACCCGCAGCCCGGCCCAGGCGGCCGCGACGCCGACGGCGACGCCGATGACGGTGTCAGCGAAGCGGAGGATGGGCTGCTGCCAGGCATCGTGCGGGCTCACGGCGGCCACGACCATGACGACTGCCGTGGTGATCCCGGCCGTGATGGCGTCGCCGGGCCGGCCAATCAGCGTGGCCACCAGCGCGCTGGCTCCGATCAGCACCGCCAGAGCCCAGGCGTGGAACGGCAGGAAGATCAGGTAGATCAGGCAGAGCACGAAGCTCACCGAGGTCGCAGCCACGCGGGAGACCGCGGCGGTCGTGCTCTGGTGGTTGCTGAAACGGCACACGAACACCGTGGCGATCACGGCCCACAGGCCGCCGAGCATGTCATCGGCCCTGGACACCGAATGAATGCGGGAAAGGACGTGCGTCGCCAGCCAGTATGTAACCAGGCACGCGATGGCCAGGACACCGCAGTCCAGGACGGCCACTCTGACCTCTGCCCAGTTGAGGTGGCGTTCCTGCGCCATGACGTCCCCTTCCGGTGCTGCACAGCCACCTTCACGCGGGCCTTAGCCCGACGGCGACGCCGACTCAATCGCGAACGAGTTTCAGTGCCAGCCTGGGCACGACAAAGGACGCGAGAAAGATCGGCAAGAACCTCTTTCCGGTGCATCGGAAGGCGACGATCTCTTCCTCGGCGGCGTCGAAGGTTTGAGTGCTGCTCGAGTTTCGTCCATTGCGAACTTGCAGGGTGTGACGTCCAGGCTCGATTGGTATCTCGATCGTGTGGTTCATTTCGACCGACCCGACCCGCTCACCGTCGACCACGACATCGTAGGTGCCACGACGGACCTCCGCTCCGATTGCCTTATGCGTCAACTTCAGCGTCGCCGGCATTTGCTGATCTCCTCTTGTTTCTGGACGGCTCTTACCTGAGCATCTCCCGGGCGATGACGAGTTGCTGGATCTGGCTGGTGCCTTCGTAGATCCGGAACAGCCGTACGTCGCGGTACAGCCGTTCGGCCGGCACGCCGCGGATGTACCCGGAGCCGCCGTGGATCTGGACCGCGCGGTCAGCGATCCGGCCGACCGCCTCGCTGGCGAAATACTTCGCCGCCGACGGTGCGAGCCGCCGGTCGGTGCCCGCGTCGTACTGGAGCGCGGCGTCGAGCACCAGGGCACGGGCCGCGAGGTACTCGGTCTGCGAGTCGGCGAGCATGGCCCGGACGAGCTGGTATTCGCCGATCACGTGGCCGCCCTGCGAGCGGTCCCTGGCGTAGGCGACGCTTTCGTCGATCAGCCTGGCCGCGACCCCCACGCAGAGGGCCGCGATGATCAGCCGCCCGTGCGCCAGGGTCCGCATGGCCGTGGCGTAACCGGCCTGAACTGCCTCTCCCACCAGTGCGTCGGCGGGCACGCGGACGCCGGTGAAGGCGACGTCGGCGGTCCAGGCACCCGCCTGGCCCATCTTGTGGTCGCGGGCCGCGACAGCCACCCCTCCGGTGTGAGCGGGGACGATGAACACCCCGATGCCCTTGCCGGGCGGCGCCTGCGGGTCGGTGCGGGCGAACACCATGAACACGTCGGCCGCCGGGGCGTTGGTGATGTAGCGCTTGAGGCCGTCGATGACCCAGCCGCCGTCCTCCGGCGTCGCCAACGTCGTCAGGCGGCTGGGGTCGGAGCCCGCGTCTGGTTCGGTCAGCGCGAACGACGCGACCACCTCGCCGGAGGCCAGCCGCGGCAGCCACTGCTTGCGCTGCTGGTCGGTCCCGGCCAGGACGAGGACCTGACCGGCGATCCCGTTGTTCGTGCCGAACAGCGACCGGAACGCCGGGCAGGTGTAGCCGAGCTCGATGGTCAGCCGCACCTGCTGCTCGACGGACAGGCCCAGGCCGCCGTGCTCGGCCGGGAGGGCGTAACCGTACAGGCCCATCTCCTTGGCCTGCGCGATCAGCCGGGCCGGGATCTGGTCGGATTCGTCGATGCCCGCTTCGGCGGGCACCACCTCGCCCCGGATGAAGTCCCGCAGCACATCGAGCAGCTGATCAAACTCCGTCGCGGTCACCATGAACCACAGTCTCGGACCAGCGCTGAGCCCTGTCCAGTTCGGGTGGCAGTGCGCCGTCCGGGCGAAATACGGGCCCGATCACGCCCTTAGCGCCAACCTGACCGGTGACCCCGGCCTGTCGGTAGCCCGGGCAGGAGATGGCCGGCCTGAGAGGCGCCAAGCCCTTCGAATGCACCGGGACCGAGGACGAAGTACGCGTCGCGGCAAGCCGTCCGCCTTCACCACCGGCCTGAAGGCCGGCGCCTAGCGGACAACTTGGTAGCCTTCGGGCAAGCGGCGACAGTCCGGCCGGGGAACCGAAGGGAACCGAATGCCCAGGTCACAGGGCGGTATGGCCATCGCCGGCAAAGCCGGCTATGCGGTGGCCTGCATGCTCGCCGCGGTGGTCCTGATGGTGAGCGGCTTCGCCTATTACGTAAGGGGCCAGGTGGCCAGCATCGGCGGCTCGGATGTGATCAGCGGGGGGCCGCAGACCGGCGCCATGAACATCCTGCTGATGGGCCTGGAAAGCCGCACCGATTATGACGGGAACATCCTGCCGGCCGATCTCCTCGCCGCCATGCACGCGGGCAGCGTGCAGGGCGTCGCGAACGGCGTGGGCGGTCAGGACGCGAACACCCTGATCCTCATCCACATCTTCGCGGGCGGGCAGAAGGCGGTCGGCTTCTCGATCCCTCGTGACGACTGGGTGACCTTTCCCAAGGCGTACGACGGTCAGTCGCAGGGGAAGATCGACCAGGCCTACGGCCTGGCCTGGGCGCAGAGCCTGAGCCAGACCGCCAATTCCAGCATGAGCAAGAACCAGCGCTACCTGCTGGCCAACGAGGCTGGCCAGGCGGCCACGATCGCCACCGTCGAGCAGCTGACCGGGGTGCACGTCGACCACTTCGCGGAGGTCAATCTGGCCGGGTTCTACGAGCTCGCGCGGGCCTTCGGCGGCATCGAGGCGTGCCTGAAGTCCTACAACGGAGGCCAGAATCTGCATGACGCTAACTCCGGCTTCAACCAGCCGCACGCGGGTTACGTGTTCCTGTCGCCCCCGCAGGCGCTGGCGTTCGTGCGGGAGCGGGACAACCTCCCCAACGGTGACATCGACCGCACCCACCGCCAGCAGGCCGTCATCGACTACGTGGTCTGGAAGCTCGGGCACGAAGGGATATTCACCGACCTCGGCCAGCTCACGAGCTTGCTCGGCGTGGCGCAGAAATACGTGATCACCGACTCTGGCTGGCAGATACTCACGTTCGCCACCGAGATGAAGAGCCTGACCGGGAAGAACCTGACCTTCCGGACGGCGCCGGTCATCACCACCGACGGCCATATGGATGGCCAGACCGTGAACCTCGTGGATCCGGCCGCGATCAAGCAGGTCGTGCAGAACACCTTTTACCCGCCGCCGCCCGTGCAGCAGCCGACGGCGGGCACATCGCCGGGGACACCGGCGTCGCTGCCGGCCGCCGCGACCACCGTGGACGTCTACAACGGCGGCGGCGCGCCCGGGCTGGCCGGCCAGCTGTCACAGGCGCTGACGTCGGCTGGCTTCAAGGCGGGCAAGGTCGGCAACATCGCCACCCTGCCGTCCACCCAGGTGCTGTACGGCACGGGAGCGGCGTCGAGCGCGGCAAGGATCGCCGGGTATTTCAGCGGCGTGACCGCGGCGGCGGGCAGTTCGGTGGCCGCCGGCCACGTGGAGGTCCTGCTGGGTGCGGACGCCACGTCGGTGCCCCCCGGCATCGGCCCAGCCACCCCGTCATCTTCCCCGGCCAGTTCTCCGGCCGCCAGTCCCACCTCATCGGCGGGCAACGGCCAGGCCGGAGCCCCGGTGACGGTGGCCCCGAACGCGAAATACGGCATTCCCTGCGTGTACTGACAGCACCGGGAACCGGGGCAGCCGCGTCCCGGAATGGAAGCCAGGTCGCCGGGGAGCACACCCGCGCTAGCGACCCGGTTCCCAGTTCGGGTATTCGTCGGCCCAAGAGTCCGGCTGCGGCGAGGCATCAGGCTCCCCGGCATCAGGCACAGAATCGCCGGGCTGGCCTGCCTGCATCCGGCGCAGTCTTTGCAATCCCATCCTTGGGTTTTTCGGGTCGAACGTCAGGGCGAGGCAAAGCAGCACGCCGACCACAAAAGAGATATTCGGGGCGACCGTACGGCCGAGCGACAGCCCCTGCGTGTTCAAGGCGTGCGCGTATATTTCGGCAAACTGCGCCGCGGCAAGCATACCGACGAAAATGATGATACGAATGGTGTAGATATTGCCATTGTAAGCGGACAGGAGCAGAAAGAGCCCGAGGGCTACCCCGGCCACACCAGGAATTATTACTCCGGTAACAGCGGGAAACGCCCCGGTACTCGACAAGGAATCAGATACGAACTGCGAGAAATTGACGCCACCGGCCTCAGCGCCCAGAACAACCAGGGCACCGCTGAAGAGCATGCCGAACCTGATGAGGCGTTCAACGGGATTCTTATCGTTCAGCGCCACCAGGATGCTGAGACCGACGAAGGCCAGCATCGAGCCGATCAGCATCGTATTGAGAATTATCCTGAGCAGTATTGTCATAGCCATTCCTCCCTGCAAAATCGGGCTTGGTCAGATTGTCCGCACCGTCATCGTCCTTGATGGGTGATCCCAGCCCATGAGATCAGGTCAGCGAGATCAGGCCGCATGTGGAACTTCGCGAGATACGGCGGCATCTGAGCGGGTGCCGTGCCGGTCAGGGCTGCGATAATCCTCGAGCGCAGATCATCGGGGACTTCCAGCGTCATGGCTCCCGCTATTAGGGAGTCGACGTGCTCCGCGCCGCCGCGGAGCGCAGCCAGCCCAATCACACGGGCGGGGTGCGCGTCTCCGCGCATCCTGTACGCGCGGGCCAGCAACATCAGGCAGTTGGCGTACCGCGGATGCGCAAGCTGGGCAGCGACTTCACGGTGGCCATCCTCCAGCCACGCTCAGGCGAGATGCCGTGCGGGTCCGGGCCTCGGTGCCCGGTCACCTCCGCAGCCGTCCCCGCGGCTCCGCCATGCCGCTCGCGAGCCACGCGTCCCAGTCCGCCCGCAGGGCCTTGCCGTCTCTGGCGAGCAGAACCGACACCGAACTCGCCAATTGGGAGTCACCCCGTGCGAGCTGCCTGCGGAGATCGTCTTCCAGCTGCCGGCGCAGTGGCGGAGGCAGCCGTTTGGCCGTTAGCAGCCTAAACTCCCAGCGGACGGCCGGGGCAGGCTGCTGTGCGTAGTCCTGGGCAGCCAGGCGAAGCAGTTCGTCACCGACCGGATCCGGGAACTCCGACAGCGCGGCGGCGACGACGTCGGGGGCGTCGAGCCGGGACAGCGACAGCGCGATCTCCCGGGCGCGGGCCGTGGTCACGGCGCCGTCCACTGCACGCAGTCTTTTCAGGATGTCCCGGGGCGGGCCGCCTGGTTCCGCGAGCGCCGCGCAGAGACCGCGCAGGCGCCGGTCCTCCCGGCTGAGTTCACGCCAGGCTTCCGGGATGTCCAGCCGGCGCTCCGTGAGTATTCGGGCCGCATCGAGCGCGTCCGCCAGATTCCCCTGACGCCATCCGGCCGCGATCGCCTTCTGCACGGGGTCGGTCAGCACGGGAGCAGCCGGGATCCTGGCCGGAATCAGCTTGAGGGCGGTGAGGGCCTCGGCGGCATCGGGGGCACGCTGCGCCCACAAGACCTGACAGGCCCGGGCGACGGCGGCGGCGGGGTGCACTACCCCGGCCGCATCGCGCATGACGCGCTGGATGAGCGCCTCGCGAGTGGCTTCGTCGGCAGCGGCCATGGCGGCCGTCATCACCACGGCATCGAGCACCTGGTCAGGATCGACGGCTCCCTCGAGCAGCAACCGCCAGAAGTTCCTGCGTACGGCCCCTGCGGCAGCTGCCCGCCGGTCCGAGGACGGCGACAGCTGGCTGGACAGCTGGTCGCGGAGCAACCGGAGCATTCCCGTCTGGTCCGGCCAGCGGGCCGGGTCGCAGGGAAGGTCCGGACGCGTGGCCCACCACGCGGCGAACGCCTCCGCGCGGTCGGCCCATGCGGCGACCGGCACGCTGATCCGGTGCCGCGAGGCGACCTTGAGCAGCGCGTCGACCGATTCGTTCGGGGCGGTGCCGAGTGCGTTGATGATCATGTCTGCCCCGGTCCCGTCACCGGTGTCCGCGGACGCTGCGCCGGTGCGCCCGGAGGCTGCACCGGGCAGCGGGGCGAGCCGTTCCTCTTGTGCCGCGGCCCCCTTCTGCGCGGCCGCCATCTCGGTGCGCAGCAGGGCCAGGCGGATCGCCGCTGCGGAGCTGGGCACCCGGCCGGCGGCTGCCGCCGCATCGAGAAGCCGCAGATCGCGCGCGGGCGCCTCGGCGAGCAGCGTCCCGACCACCGTGTCACCGTGATCGGCTACCAGGCGCGCAGCCCCGTCCGCCACCCAGCCCGCCGCGAGGGCCAGGCCGCCGCGCTGCCGGATCTGGCCGAACGTCACCGCGACCGCGACCGCGAGCGCCTGCGAAGGCGCGGCCCCGGCCGACGTGATGGTACTGGCCAGTTCGACCGCGTCCATCACGTCGTAGAGGTCCTCGCCGAGGAACAGGTCCGCCCACTGCTGCGCCTGATCGTCGGCGAGGACCTCGGTATAGGTCCGGGTGACCAGGTCCAGGACGATGAATCCCGAGGACGTACCGGCCGACCGGTACGGCCCGGCCCAGTCCGGGTGGACGGCGAGCACCGGCTGCGGGCAGTAACTCGGGTTGGTGGTGAACACCTTGAAGCCGATCTTCAGCGCCTCATGCTGCGGCAGTAGCAGCGTCGCGGCCGCGATCCACTGAAGGACTTCCTCCGGGCGTTCCGCGACGAACAGCACCCGGCTCGGACGCGGCGCGGCCAGCCCGTGGAGGGCCGACAGCAGTGTGACGAGCAGTGACCGGCCGTCCTGCTGCGCGGCCACGAAATCCCGGATCGCTTCCGGCTCGGAAGGCCCCGGCTGCCACCCGTCGGTCAGTGGCGGGCAGCGGGTCGAGGACGCGGGCTCGGCCGTCCAGAACGGCGCGTGCAGCAGCTGGGCCGGACGGACGAATCCGTAGGAACCGGGATCAGTCGTCACGATCGCGTGGGTGATCTGGTTTCCCTCGCGGGTCCCGTTGGCCTCCTGCCCGAGATAAGCCCCCTGCGCGGTCGCGAGTACGTGCTGGGAGTCATCCCAGACGTGCGCCAGCGAGGGCGGGTACTCCTCCACCGGCCGGCGCTCGTTGATCCACGCGGTGGGCGGATCGTAGAGCAGCGCCTCCTGCACGAGATCCATTTCACCGGCGCCGATCCCGGCCGATTTGGCCTGGAACTGAAAGCCGGGATCACCCCGCAGTCCCTGGCCCGGACGGCAGTCGGTGTAAATCAGTGTGTCGAAGCGGCCGGTCATGCCGCGGCTGTCTTGGCCGTCTTGAGCAGCCGCAGTGTCTGCATCAGCCACAGCAGCGGTTCCTCCACGCGCAACGGCCGGATATCGCCGGGAGCTATGCCGTCCTCCTTCGGCGGTGCGCCCAGAGCGGACACGGCGAAGTAGCGGAAGTTGCTGTAGTTCTGCCGTAGATGAGCGTCCACGTTGTCGGCGCCCCAACGGTGCAGCAGGCCGCGCACGTGTTCATGCACCGAAGCGTCCTCCCCCAGGCCGGAGCCGTTGACCTGCCGGATCGGGTGGCCTTCGCCGAGCACCGGGAAGAGCGCGTCCACCTTGGAGAACACGACGGCGAGCGGTACCTGCACCTTCTTTTTGCCCGGCACCCCGTGGCTGCTGCGCAGCAGTTCGGTCACGCGGCTTAGCACGCTGATGGGGGGCTCGCCGTCCGAATTCACAGCGTGCCGGGGAAGGACGATTTCATCGCGGACCATCGGCAGCTGGAGCGGGTCGAGCAGGACTATCAGCCCGCTGGCGGCGGCCAGATAGTGATGTGCGTACAGCGTGTCCTGCCGGGTCAGATCCTCACCCGACTGGTCGTAGAAGGACATCGCCATCGTCTTGGTCCGGTCGAGGAACAGGAAACGCCGTGACTGGCGCCACTGAACGACATAGGGAGGCTGGCGGCCGTCGCGGCGCTCCCGGGTTGCCTCTATCATCCGGCCTTCCCGGAAGAGCGGTCGCTCCAGGTCCATGGTCCACGCCGTGGCAGCGGATCTCCCGTCCGGCATGTCACCAACAATGTCGACCGCGGCGTCATGGCGGCGGGCGATCCCGTTCTGGAGCTGGTGCAGCAGCACGGTCATGAATACCGTCTTACCGGTCTGCTTCGCCCCCACCATGCCGATCAGCGGGCTGCCCGTGTCACTCAGGCCGGACGGCAGCGGAGTGTGACAGCTAGGACAAACCTTGATGCCCGTCTTGCCATTGCACCTCGGGCAGCGCGCCTGGCCTTTACTTGGCTGCACACCGTCCGTCAGGACAAAGCTTGGAAGAACACGGCTGTCTTTCAGGCCGAGCGCGCGATCCCGTGCCTCATCGGCCTGCGGCTCGCACAGCATCTTGATCCCGTCACCACGCCCGCTGCACCGGAATGCGAAGCGATCCTTGTCGATTGGGTGATAGCAGTAGGGGCATACGCTGGCGTTAGGAGCCATTATTATCCCACCTTCATGTGCTTGATCGGAGGATCTGTCAGCACCCCTTGGCCGTCAGCGATAAAGCAGCAAAGCCAAAAGGGTTTGCGGAATGCCTTCGGAACGTTGACTGTGAACGCGGTCTGGCTGCCCGCTGAGACGTCGACGGGCTCACGCGCCAGTTCGCGGCCGTCACCGGGATGCGCCGGGCGGGCGATGCCCGCCTTGCCCACAGCCACGATCGTGACCCGGTGCCGCCCCGCGGGCGTGCTCAGCCGTATCTCGCAGTCCCGGGGCGTCATTCCGGGCAGGACGGGCTTCCAGGCGATGTCGTAGGACAGCTTGACGTCGGCGGTCGCGACCCGGATGACGCGGGGAGCGGAGAACGCTTTACCGGCCGCACTGATCTCAATCGCCCGGACCGCGACTGCCATCGGGCCGTCCTGGGCCGGGATATGGACCCACCCGTCGTCACGGGCACGCCCGCCGCGAGTGATACGGAGCGTGTCGGTGGCCTCCTTTCCCCACTTCACGTCGGCGGCGTTCGCGCGGGCCGGCCAGTCCCAGGACAGCAGCAGTTCCTGGCCGCGCCGCTCATACGAGATCGCCCCGATGGGAGCGGTAATCCCGAGGTCGGTGTGCTGCCCGACCAGGGCGACGTCACCGTTCAGCAAGAAGGGAGTGAGGAAAAAGTGCCCCCATGGCAATTCGGTGGTCAGCTCCCGGCGGTCCTCCCGGGTGGTGAGCTGCCCGCTGACCTCCTCACCGTAGGAAAACACGTCGCTGACCCGGACGCGGTCACCGTAGGACCATGGGCAGGCGTCCCGCGCCCGCACGATCCGCACATCCGCACCCTCCGGTTGCGGCCAACTGATCCAGACCCTGGGCTCGCTCTCCTCATCGCCCGGCAGCAACTGGGCCGACAGCGAGGCCACCGGCTTGAGTTCGCGGTGCGGGATCGCCGTGACGAGCACGGATTCCGCCAGGCGTTCCTGTCCCCGCCTGTCCCGGTAGACAGCGGTGATCGCATAGCAGTGCGTGCTGCCCTGGGCAGGACCGGTCTCGGCGAACCCCGAGCCGCTGATCTCGACGGGAGCACCGTCCCGGGGCCCCCGCGGCGGGGCTCCCTCCGCCCTGCGCACGAGCACCCGGGCCGCGGGATGGGCACGCCAGGTGCACCTGACGACGTCCTTTTCCACGTCCATTACGACATCGGTGACCGGGGGCAGGATCTCCGCCGTGCACGTCGCCGGGGAAGACCATCTCTTGCGGTTGGAACTGGCGTAGACCGCGTATCCCAGCTGCTCGCCGACCGGAGGGACGGCATCGCGGGCCGTGGTCGCGGGCCCGTCCGCGATGGGCGTGCCGTCGTTTTCGTCCGTGGGGCCGCGGCCAGCGCGCCGTACCACGCGGTACCTGATGGCTGTCTCATCGCCCGGCACTGGCTGCCACGACAGCTTCAGGCCCAGGTCGTCGGGTGTGGCACAAAGTGCCTGCGGAGGAGGCGGGGGCAAGCTGTCGGCGAAAATCGCGACGGCCGGGTCGTCGGACGCCAGGTTCCGGGCCGTGGATGCCCGGCGGGCGGCCTCGGCCATGTCACCCGCGGCCATCGCGGCCTGAGCCGCCTTTATCAGCGACTCGACTTCTGCCTCGACCTGGGCGACAGTCGCCCGGACCGCGTCGGCTTCCTGGTCGCCGGGCGGCAGCGAGGCGGCCACCCGGCGTGCCTCGGCGAGCTGCCCCGCGGCCACCAGGCGCCGGACATCCTCCGGCCCCGTCGGCGTCGTGTTGTTTCCCTCCAGCGCCACCAAGCTGGCCGTCAGCATGCGGGCGTCTGGTTCCGCGATGCCCAGTTCGGTGAGGCTCTTGACCGTGAGCATCGGTGGCTGGCCGGCAATGCGGGTCTCCCGGACCTTGTCCACGATGTGGAACAAGGCCAGAAGACGCAGATCGGTCCCCTTGTCGGCGGCCGTGCGAAGGATCCCCAGCGCGGCCGTGGCCTTGCGGGAGCGTGCCGAGTTCGCCTCGGCCTCCACCGACTTGGCGCGCTGCTCGACGGCATGCCGGTCGATTCGCGACGGTGGCACGCCGGCGCCATCGGGCTTCGCGAAGAGCCGGACCGCCGGACCGCCGGGATTCACCAGCTGGAAGATCGTGCGGGCCCCCGCTTGCTCAAGTGCCCCGCCGAGCCGTTCGTAGCTCGATCGATCCAGCCCGCTCTGCTGCGGGAGCTCCCGCGGCGTGACGGTGGGGATTCCGGCCTTGTCCAGGGCACGCCGGATACCAGGACCGCGGAGGTTGGGATGGAGCCGCTCGAGTCCGGCGATGTCCCCGGGCAGCACGAAACCCGACGCCCCATACAGCTGTCGCACCTCCTCGACGAGCGCTGCTATCTCCTCCTCCATCGCCGCGGCCCATTCGGCAGCATGCGCCCGCCACCAAGCCGGCTCCGCCAGCTGAACACGGGGCTGGCGGAGCAGTTCGTCGTGCGCCTGCTGGAAGGCGCTGTAGACCGCGGCGACCCGGCCCGAGCGGCGTGCCCCCTTGTTCCAGAGCGCCGTGACGTCTTTCACGCGCTCGCGCAGCTGATCAGCCGTCATGTCCAGATCGACGGCGTAGCGGGTGACGAGATCCCCCGGCAGCGCATAAGGGTCAGCGCGCAGCGGCTTGACGACGTCCCTCTCGTAGGCAGACTCGTCCAGCTTCGCGTTCAAGCGCTCACCGTGATCGCCGAGATTACCTTCTTGCGCGCCGACCTCTTCTTCGCTCAGCACGCTCACCTGCACGTCGATCGTCAGGTTCCGGCCGCT
>CAVSZI010000018.1:0-448465 GCA_963732345.1 uncultured Actinomycetes bacterium
GCCACCCAGCGGCCCTCGGTGGACATCATCCCCAAAAGCGTCCGGGACCTGTTCGGCTACCGGGCCGCGTTCCGCTGCACCTCCACCGGCAGCAGCAACATCATCCTCGGCGACGGCTGGTCCGAGGCAGGCTTCGACGCCACCACCATCGCCCCCACCAACCCCGGCGTGGCCTACCTGATCGCCGAAGGCGGCGTCCCCCAGAAGATCAAGGCCGCCTACCTCACCGACGAGCACATCATCGCCCTGGCCGACCACGCCGCCTGGACCCGCCGCACCCCCACCCCGGTCACTCCACCGGTCATCACCCCGGCGACCGCCCACGTCGCCTGATCCCAGAAGGGAAACCCTCATGTCCTACAGCACCGATCCCAGCGCCCGGGCCAGCTTCATCGGCGACCTGCGCGCCCTGGCCGACTTCCTGGACCGGCACCCGGCCATCCCCGTCCCCCTGTACGGCGGGTACTTGTCTTTGCACGCCGCCAGCACCGACGACGGCGGACGTGATCAGGTCAACCACGTCGCCTGCCTGCTCGGCGCCACCATCACCGACGACACCGCCAGCGGCGGCCACTACCGCGCCGAACGCGCCTTCGGGCAGATCACCTACAGCGTCGTCTCGATCCCCGAAGCCCACATGGCCGCCTATCACGCCCTCAACTCCTACGACGGCTGCGTCACTCCTGACGCTTAAACGTCAAACCACCCGGAAGGAACGATCATGCCGATCACCATCCTCGATTACGTCACCTCCATCGTCGGCGACAAGCCCGCCTACCCCGCCGAGGACTTCTACCGCAACGGCGTCGCCATGCTCGGCGGCTGCCAGTGCTGCTCACGCCATGCTCGGCGCCTACAACGCCTACCCCTCCACGTCCGGTTACTGGCGCTGCGCCGACTGCATCGGCGACACCGGATTCACCACCATCGAAGAATTCACCCACGCACTCCTGGTCGCGCGCCGCAATGACGGCAACTCCGCTGAGGAGCGCGAACCATCCGGCGAGGTGTGGGAACCATGACCACCCGGACCCGTCTGCCCGACTACTACGCGATCCTCGGCGTCCCCCCGGATGCGACCCTGACCGTGATCAAGAAGGCGTACCGGAAGCTGGCCCGCCAGCATCACCCCGACACCAACCCCGGCGACACCGAGGCCGCCGAACGGTTCAAGGCCATCAACCAGGCCTACGAGGTGCTCACCGACCCAGCCCGCCGCAAGGCTTATGACGCCACCCGGCCGCCGGTCACCAGCACCACTCTCACCACCCCCGGCCCGGACGGCCCGGCCATCAGCGGCATCGTCCGCGTACTGGAAGAGATCTGGCGCTCGATCCGCGCCCGGCACGGCGAACTCCCGGCCGTGGTCATCATCATCGCCAGCGGCACCGAACGCAAACAACCCGTCTGGGGCCACCACGCCCCCGGCCGCTGGCAGGCCGGAAACGAGCAGCGCGCCGAAATCATGATCAGCGGCGAAGGACTGCGCCGCACCCCACGCGACGTCCTCGGCACCCTGCTGCACGAGGCCGCCCACGCCCTGGCCGCCGCCCGCGGCATCAAGGACACCAGCCGCCAGCACCGCTACCACAACACCAAATACAAGATGCTCGCCGAAGAACTCGGCATCACCGTCACCTTCGACCCCACCATCGGCTGGTCCATCACTTCGGTCCCCGACCACACCGCCAAGGACTACGCGGACCAGCTCGCCGCCCTGCAAGCCGCCATGACGCTATGGCGGACTGACGAAGAACTCGCTCCCACCCAGCGGCGCAACTCCAACCTGATCGCTGCCATCTGCCCCTGTGGCCGCAGCATCCGCGCCGCCGCCTCCACCCTCGCTGAGGCACCCATCGTGTGCACCGCCTGCGGCGAACCCTTCACGCCCAAGAACGCTGACGCTTAATCGTCAAAAGCCGTTCACGGCCCTTTCCGCACGCCACCTCTGCCCGGACCTCTGCCGGGACGCGTCGCGGATTTCTTCCCCTCAGTACACGGCACGGGGACCGGTCCTTGCCTGCCCAGACAACCCGGTCCCCGGCCGTCCACCACCCCAACAAGGACGTGGACATCATGGACCCTACCCACACCCATGCCGGTCACCTCGACGCGTGCCTCGCCCGGGGCATCTGGATCGACTTCTACGACCCCGACGGCGACCGCTACGGCCTGCCCACCTACCCGTGGCGCTGCGCGCCGGACGGGCTGCTGACCATCCGCCAGCTGCGCGACAAGGGCCTGCGGCCCGGCGGCCAGGACATCGCCGCCCAGATCTTGTGGCGGCGCAAAGGCAAACGCCGCGTGGCCTACCTCTACCGCATCGACCTCGCCCTCCCGAAAAGGGACGCCACCCCCGCCCAGTGGGTGGCGATCGGCCGGGCGCTGGCCGCCCGCCGCACCTGCCCCACCTGCCGGACCGAGAAGGACTACTACATCCCGCGCTCTACCGGCGAATGCAACGACTGCGCGGCCGGGGGTCACCGATGATGGCCCCGCGCTCTGATCGGCGATCGGGTGTCAACCGAACCTTGACACCAAAACGGCGACGGCGGGTGGTCGAGAACGACGACTACGCCGCGTTCATCCAGCGCGCCATCCGCGCCTACAGCCGCCGCATCGCCTGCGGCGACATCGACGCCCTCACCGGCCTGGCCACCCTGTCCGGCTGACCTGGACCACGCCATGGCCGAGGCCATCACCGCGCTGCGGGCCCGGCACGGGTATTCCTGGGCCGACATCGGCCACCAGCTCGGCATCACCCGCCAGGCCGCCCAGAAACGCTGGGGCGGTGACGGGTCATGACCACCGGCACCATCTATCTCCTGCACTTCGACCAGCCCTACAAGCACGCCCGGCACTACACCGGCTGGACCATCGACCTCGACCAGCGGCTCAACGAGCACCGGCAGGGCCACGGTGCCCGGCTCATCGCCGTCATCACCGCCGCCGGAATCGGCTTCCAGCTCGCCCGGACCCGGCCCGGCGGCCGGGCCGATGAACGCGCCATCAAACAATTCGGCGGCGCAACCCGCTACTGCCCCCTCTGCACCTCACGGCCACGGCGTGGCAAGTGGGAAAGCACTGACACACCCAATTGGTCACGACCATCGACGGCACCGGCACGACCGGGAGCCGCCCGTGACCCCGACCGGCTCGATGCTGGCTCCCGCACCCGGACCTCACCACGGCCCGGGTACGGGGGCGAACACCGCACCCGGCTTCCCCGGCATCTTCGACCCCTGGCGGGTGCAGGCCCGCGACAGCGCGTTCATCCGCGCCCGCGACGGCTACCTGGTCACCATCCGCCACGACCCCGGCCCACCGGAGTACTTCGCGGCCAGCGACTTGTGCCCCGGCGCCTACGACCGGTGGCTCGATCACATCTGGCCCGCCGCCGGATGCACCCACCCCATCCGCCTCGGCGGCCAGATCCACCGCGTCGACCCCGCCACCGGGGAAATCACCTCCACCCTGCCGACCTCGGCGCTGCCGGACGGGGTGATCTACAAAGCCTGCGGCAACCGCCGCGTCTCGCGCCTGCCCGTCGTGTGCGGAGACCTACCGCCGGGACGCCTTCCAGCTCATCCGCGCCGGGCTGATCGGCGGCAAAGGCGTCCCCGCACACGTCGCCGGCCATCCGGCCGTGTTCGCCACCTTCACCGCCCCCTCCTTCGGCCCCGTCCACTCCCGCCCGGTCCGGACCCACACCTGCATGAACAAGGCGCACTGCCGCTGCCAGCCGCAGCCCTGCCACGCCCGCCGCGAGACTGAGGTGTGCCCGCACGGCCGCAAGCTGGCCTGCTTCACCCGCCACCGGGCCGATGATCCCCGGCTCGGGCAGCCGCTGTGCCCGGACTGCTACGACCACGCTGCCCACGTGGTGTGGAACAACAACACCGGCGAGTTGTGGCGGCGCACCAAACAAGCCATCGAACGCCACCTCAACCAGCTCGCCCGCCACCGCGGCCTCCCCTACGGGGTCCGGGTCTCACACGGCAAAGCCGCCGAATACCAGGCCCGCGGCGCGGTCCACTTCCACGTCCTGCTCCGCCTCGACGGCCACGACGAGCACGACCCCGGACGGCTCCTGCCCCCACCCCCGGGCATCACCGTCGCCGACCTTGAGGACGCCACCCGGCACGCCGCCGCCACCATCAGCTATCTGACCTCGCCGCACCCCGCCATGCCCGCCGGGTGGCGGATCGCCTGGGGCAGCCGAACTGGACGTGCGGGCCATCACGGTGCGCGGCACCGGCACGGTCACCGACCTGATGGTGGCCAGCTACCTGGCCAAGTATTCGACCAAGGGCACCGAGGTCACCGGGCACGCCTCCAAACGTCTCACCCCCGCCACCGTCGACCTGTACGCCGACGCCGCCGGGACGCACGCGGAACGGCTCGTCCACGCCTGCTGGAAGCTCGGCCACCACCCCGACTACACGAGCTTGCAGCGGTGGGCGCACATGCTCGGCTTCGGCGGCCACTTCCTCACCAAAGCCCGCAACTACTCGGCCACCTTCGCCGACCTGCGCGCCGCCCGGATCATCTACCGCCGCACCCAAGACCCCGGACCTGAGCATCAGCCCATCCGCACCGCCGACCACGCCGACGAGGAAACCACCCTCATCGTCGGCAACCTGTCCTACGCCGGAACCGGCTGGAAAACCAGCGGCGACGCCCTCCTCGCCAGCACCGCCGCCGACCAAGCCAGGAAACGACGCGAAACCGGAAACGAAGAACTCACCGACGAATATCACAGCATCACCGGCCGCCAGGCCGCATAACTCGCCCGCCGCCTATTGACGCACTGAACGGCACTTAGCTGAGTACGTTGCGTTGGTAGTGGTAGGGGTGGTGGGGTGGGAGGTGGAAGGAGAGGGTGGGTGGGTGATAGCGCTGGCAGGTGACAGCAGGGGGGGTAGCGGTAGCGACTGGGGGTGCTGGTGCGCCCTTTTACCGCTGGGGGCTGGCGGAGAGCGAGGAGGGCAAGCATGGACAAGGTGATGTGGGGTACGAGGCCGCAGGACGGACTGGTAGTGACGAGCCGGTCGCTTGGTGCTGGAAGCATCCTCGATGTGCCAGCGGCTGCGGCGATCAGGCCAGGTCGGCGGTGCTGGAGCGGCGGGGGCGTAGCAGGCGTAGTAGGCGATCTCATCGGGGTCGTGGAGGGACCGGCGGGCAGCAGCCAGTGCCCGCGGCCAGGCGCCACCGGGCCGGACCGGGACCGGGCCAATGGGATTCCCGCAGGCCGTGCGCACCGGGACTACCGAGATCCGCTGCCAGGACCGGGCCGGCGCGGCCGTGATCAGCGCATCAGCGCGCTGCTCGCCGGCGCTGGTGGTGAGCGTGTCGCTGCGCCGGATGGCCATCACGTAGAACACGTCTTGTTCTTCCAGCCAGGCCTGCAGGTACTTGGCCTGCCCGTACACCTCGTCGGCGGTGAACCACGCGAACGGCACCTTCGCCTCGATAGCGCGGCTGATCATCGCCTTCGCCTGCGCGGCTTGGTAGTGAACTCCGCCGTCGCCGGGATGCCGCGCGCGGCGCCGGTCCTGGTCCTCCGCCCAGGACTGCGGCAGGTACAGTTCCCGGTCGATTAACGCGTGCCCATGCACCGAGGCATAGGCCAGGAACGTGCCAACCTGGCAGTTCTCCGTCCGCCCGGCCGTCCCGGAATACTGCCGCTGCACCCCCGCGGACCGGATGCCTTTCTTGATGAAACCGGTTTCATCGGCGATCAGGACCCCGGCGGCGTCGCCCAGGTGCTCAATCACGTAGTCCCGCACGTCATCGCGGACCCCATCCACGTCCCAGTCCGCGCGGCGCAGCAGCCGCTGCATCCCATCCGGGCTGACCTCGCCAGCGCGTTCCGCCAGCGTCCACCCGTTCTTGCGTTCCAGGCCCGCGACCAGCCCCGACACATATTTCCGGACCCGGGCCCTCGGCTCCGCACGCCCGAACCGGCCCGCGATCCGCTCATGCACCCGGTCCAGCTCACCCGCGGCAACATCAATCATCACGCATTCAATGATGCCCGAAGGATCACGTAAGTTTAAGCGTCAAACCTTATGAGGTAACTTCACGGGAAGGGAAAGAACCGTAATGGCTGTCGTGTCAGCACCTGACCTGGAACAGCTGAACGACCTTCAGCTCTACCGGGTCAAAGATGCGATGCGGCTATTGAACCTGAGCCGCACCGTCATCTATGAACAGCTCCGGGCAGGACGGCTCCGGTCAGTCCAGCAAGGCCGGGCCCGGCTAATTACCGCCGACGCGATACGCGATTACATCACTCTCCTTAAGGACGAAGCGAGGGAGACGGCAACGTGACAACGCGGAGGGCACGCGGCGACGGGGGCTTGCACTGGGATGACAAGCGTCAGCGCTGGATCGCCTCCGTGACCATCGGCTACGGCGGCGGGGGCAAGCGGGTCACCCGCAGAGCTAGCGGGAAGACCAAGACCGAAGCCAAGACCAAGCTCCGCGAACTCCTCCGCGACCAGGACGACGGCGTGCCCACTCCCGTAGACGGCTACACCGTCGCCGACGCGGTGGCCTACTGGCTCACCTACGGGTTGCGGGGCCGTGATGAGGCCACCGTCTCCAACTACACCACCTTGGCCAAGACGCACATCCTGCCCACCCTCGGCAGGCGGAAACTGCGCGAATTGTCCGCCGAGGACGTAGACCAATGGCTGACCACTGAATCACGCCAATGCAGTACCCGCACGCTGCGACTGCTGCATTCCATCCTTAGCCGCAGCATCCGCAATGCGCAGGCACGGGACAAAGTACGCCGCAATGTCGTTCTGCTATGCGACGTGCCAACGGGCCGTAAAGGGCGGCCATCCAAAGCGCTCACACTCAGCCAGGCAACAGCCGTCATCAACGCCGCCGCTGAATCACGGTTGTACGCCTACATTGTCCTTTCCCTGCTGATCGGCGCCCGCACCGAGGAACTGCGTGCCCTGCGCTGGTGCCATGTGGACCTGTCCGGGAATCTGGATGCGGCCCCGCCGGTCCCGCCGTCAATCTCGGTGCTGCGCTCGGTCCGCGCCGGGGGAGACACCAAAACCCGCCGGTCCCGGCGGGCTCTGGCCATGCCGCAACGGTGCGTGGACGCGCTCAGCGCGCTATGGGACAAGCGGACATGCGGGCACACCGAGCGCGCCAAGTGCGATTGCCTGGTGTTCACGACCCGTGTCGGGACGCCGCTGGACACACACAACGTACGGCGTGACTTCCGGAAGGTCGCCGAGGCCGCCGGGCTCGTAGCGGGGGAGTGGACACCCCGCGAGCTGCGGCACAGCTTCGTGTCGCTGCTGTCCGACGACGGCATGCCGATCGAGCACATCGCCCGCCTGGTCGGCCACACCAGCACGGCCGTCACCGAGACCGTGTACCGGCAGCAGATCCGGCCCGTCATCGTCGGAGGGGCCGAGGCGATGGACCGCATCTTCCGCGAGAGCGCTACGGCATCTGAGCCGATAGTCACTCAATTAGTCACTCAGAGGCTGGTTCCATGATCGGAAGTTGCCTCTGACCAGTCGGGACGGCGGGATTTGAACCCGCGACCCCTTGACCCCCAGTCAAGTGCCCTACCAAGCTGGGCCACGTCCCGGTGCGCTAGGCGCACGCCCGCCGAACCCGGCGGGCTTACCTACCTTAGCGCAGCCGGGACGTCCGCTGTGCCACGGCGCCCGGCGGCGGGTGACGTCCTGCCGGGGGCGCGGGGCCACCCCAGACCGAATACATCGGTCGGTGACCTGGCCGGCTCAGTACTCAGGGGAGTGGCGAGGGTTCTAACGGTTGCGGCGTTCAGCGTGTCGCAAGAGGCGAAAGCATGTTCTAAATGACACGCTTGTGGTGTGTATCTGATGGGGCAGGCGATCATGGTGGGCGGTGCCGGGTGAGCGTGCCGCTGCGCCCGGTCACGGCCCCGCTTGTGGCGGCTGCCCCGGCCGGGGCGCGGGTGCGGACCCGCTCGGCCACCGGGCGCGGCGACGGGCAGGCGTGACCGGCGGCGGCCAGCGGACCAGCCGCCGGAGAGCTGCCCCCGAGCACCCGCGGCCAGGCAAACGACCAGGAACGGCAGGCCCGTCAGACCCACCGGCAGCCGCACCCCGCGGCGCAAGACCGCGACGGCCAGACGGACACGCCCGCCCGACCAGGCAGCCCAGGACCGTCCGGGGCAGCCGGCTAGCCAGGACCATCTCCTGCTAGCTGAACAGGAACGGTGTACCAGGCCACCCAGCCGCGAGCGCCCGGGTAGGTGCCGCATGAGGCCGCGAGTGCCTGCAGGAGGTAGAGACCGTGCGGGGGCTGAGCGTTGCTCAAATCTCCGTCCCATGCGCTGCCCTGGTCCTCAACTTCCGCGCGGACTCCGCCGGGGAATCGCTCGATGCGGACGGTGAAGGTGCCACCGGGGTTGCCGCTGGCGGTATACGTGCAGGCGTTGGTGGCCAGTTCACTGATGAGGAGCACCGCGTCATCGGCTGCCGGGCATCCGCGAAGCATGTGGGCCATGAATGCGCGTGCGTTCCGGACTTGATCCAGGCGTCCCGGGAAGGACCGTCCGGAGCTCCGTGACGAGATCGGCGTGGGTCGTCGGGAGGCTGGGGGGGCGGTGGGGTTACACATCATGTTGTCCTCCTGCCCCTAATACGTGTCACTGCCGGTAGTTCGTTCATGACGCAAGCATCTGGTAATGAACTCCAGCCCAGGGATGGAAGCCGGCCGGGTGGAGGCAACGGCGTGGCGCGCAGGCATTAGAGTGAATCCGGCTTTACCGTGGCCTGACGTGGCGGTGGGCCGCTGGTCTGCCCGCGTGCGGTGATGTGTTCACGATATGGACCTGTACGTTCCGTTACGGACGCGCAGATCACACCGCGGGCCCGGTACTTCCAGAAACCTGGACGGGTACCGCGTTCGTTCACGGGTAGAAGCTCCGGCCAGGCAGCCTGTAACGCGGCCGGCAAGGAGGACTGGGTGAGGGCGTCCGGCATGTCACCGCACGACGGTTACGGGCCCTACAACCCGGACGGCTACGGAGATGGCTACTCGGACGGCCACGGCGCCGGAAGCTACGGCTCCGACGCCACCCTGCCCTACGCGCAGCGCCCCCGCACGCCCCGCCCCCCCCGCGGCCAGGGCCCGGCCCGCACCGGGCGCACCGCGCGGCCCCCCAGGCGCCACCGCTGGCTGGTCCGGATCTTCAAGGTCCTCTCGGTCGTCATCGTCCTGCTCGCGATCGTCGTCGGCGGCCTCTTCCTCATTACCCCGTCGGTAAGCCAGGCCCCGGCGCTCGTGCAGGGGCAGGCCGTGCAGCACGGCATCAGCTACCCGGGCGTCCAGCCGCCGGCCCGATTCACCGAGGCACTCGTCGCGACCGAGGACCACCGGTTCTATTCCACGCCCGGCGTGGACCCGCTCGCGGTAGGGCGCCTCATCGTGGGCAAGCTCACCGGTCATCCTGACCAGGGCGGCAGCACGCTGGAGCAACAGCTCGCCAAGAACCTCTACACTTCGGGCCGCTCCGGCTTCACCGTGGAGGCCGAGCAGGTCGTGCTGGCGGTCAAGCTGAACATGAGCTACAGCAAGCCCCAGATCCTGCAGATGTACGCGGAGATCGCGTACTACGGCGACAACTATTACGGGCTGCGCGCCGCGAGCTGCGGCTACTTTGGCACCGAGCCGGCCCAGCTGACCTGGCCGGAGGCCGCGGTCCTGGCGGGCGTGGTGAACGCCCCCACCGTGGATGACCCGCGCACCAACCCGCAGCAGTCCCGGGCCCGCCAGATGCACGTGGTCGCGCGGCTCGTGGCCGTCGGTGACCTGACCCAGGCGCAGGGCGCCGCGGTGCTCGCCCAGAACCTCAACCTGGTCCATTCGGGAACCGGCTGCTCCAGCTGACCGGACGAATCAATCAGCCGAACGGACGTGGCATCGGGCCATCCACCCCGCGGGCGGGTGTCCCGGAAGAAGTGAACGGTCAGCCGATAGACGGCTGGGGGTAAATGTCCTCCGTGTCGGGCTCGGCCTGATTCGCCCCGGCCGCCCGGTGCCGCCCCGGGGCGCGCGCCCCGCCGGTCCGTGCCTCGTTGTTCGCGTGCGCCCCGTTGGCGTGCGCCCCGTTCGCGTGCATCCCGGCGACGTGCTCCGCGCCCGGGTGCGCGCCCGCGGGTTCCCCTACGGAGTGGTGCGCCCGGGCCGAATGCTCCTCGACGGGCAACTCGGTGGGCAGCAACGTCGGCGCGACTTCGGCCGGCTCGCCGGTGACCTCGAGGAAGACCCATTTGCGGTAGGACCAGAGCCGGAACAGTGTGCCCAGCCCGATTCCCACGATGTTAGCCACGTTGTAGGAGAGCGGGTCGGTCATGTGCAGGCCGTAGTGAACGGTGGCCACGACCGCTTCCTGGATGCCCAGCCCGACCATGTTCAGCAGGATGAACATCAGCGTCTCGCGGTGCAGGCCCTTGCCCTGGCGGTGCTTGAAGGCCCAGTGACGGTTCCCGAGGAACGTGACGACCGTGGCGACGGCATAACCGACGATGACCGCGGTAAGGGCTCCCACGCCCAGCCCCAGGTGCACAGCGTCCGTGACTCCGAGCTGGACGACGAAGCCGATGCCGCCGACGACGCCGAACTTCGCGATCTCGTGAATCCTTAGCGCATAGCGCGCATAACTGTCACGGATGTATTTCACCTGGTCGATGGTCCCTTCGCTCATCGCCACACGCATACGGGAACGTCTGCCGAGGTTACCTTCCCGTGTCCGTTTACACACATCGGAGCTAGAAAACGTGTTGTTAATGTGTCCGGCCCCCGAGGTAACGTCACGAACGTGCCAGACCCCGAGGTAGCCGAGGTACTCGTCCGGGCCCGCGGCCTCACCAAGCGGTTCAGGGATTTCACCGCGGTCGACGGTGTCGACTTTAGTATCTCGCGGGGGGAGGCTTTCGGTTTCCTCGGCCCCAATGGTGCGGGCAAGTCCTCGACGATGCGGATGATCGGCTGCGTATCCCCGCCGACCAGCGGCGAGCTGACCATCCTGGGCCTGGACCCGGTGGCGAACGGCCCGGCGATCCGGGCGCGCCTCGGTGTCGTCCCGCAGGAGAACACCCTCGACATCGAACTGACGGTCCAGGAGAACCTGCTCGTCTACGGCCGCTACTTCGGGCTGCCCCGGTCTGCGATCCGTGAGCGCAGCGCGATGCTGCTGGACTTCGTCCAGCTCAGCGACCGTGCCGGGGACCAGGTCGAGCCGCTGTCCGGGGGTATGAAACGCCGCCTCGTCATCGCCCGCTCGCTGATCAACGAGCCCGACATCCTGCTGCTCGACGAGCCGACCACGGGCCTGGACCCGCAGGCCCGGCATATCGTGTGGGACCGGCTCTTCCGGCTGAAGCAGCGCGGCGTCACCCTCATCCTGACCACGCACTACATGGACGAGGCCGAGCAGCTCTGCGACCGGCTCGTCGTGATGGACGGCGGCCGGATCGTGGCCGAGGGCTCGCCGCGCGCGCTGATCGGGCGGTACTCCACCCCGGAGGTCCTCGAGCTCCGCTTCGATCCCGGCGACCACGAGCAGGCGGCCGAGAAGCTCGCCGCCCTGCCCGCGGAACGGCTCGAAGTGCTCGCCGACCGGGTGCTCGTCTACGCCAGGAACGGGGACGAGGCCCTCGCGGCGGTGCGCGGCCTCGGGCTCGAACCGATCACGTCGCTGGCCCGGCGCAGCACGCTCGAGGACGTGTTCCTCCGGCTGACCGGCCGGCACCTGGACGACTGAGACGGCTGAACGACCAAGGACGTAGAGGACCGGAGGCTGCACCACCGATGACCGCTCAGGCCACGCGAACGGCCCCCGCCGCCACCCCGGTACCGGCTGGGGGAGCACGGTGGTCATTCGCGCTGCGGGAGCTGCGATTCTGGCTGACCGACTACCGGCGGACCTGGCGCGGGTCGGTCATCTCCAGCGTGCTGGGGCCGCTGCTCTATCTGGGCGCGCTGGGCGCGGGCCTGGGCACCCTGGTGAACCGGCACGCCGGCGGTTCCCTGGGCGTGAGCTACCTGACGTTCATCGCGCCGGGGCTGCTGGCCGCCACCGCCATGCAGACCGCGTTCGGTGAGGGGCTGTACCCGGTCCTCGGCTCGGTCAAGTGGGTGCAGAACTACTTCGCCGCGGTGGCGAGCCCGCTGCGCCCCGGCGACGTGTTCCGCGGCCACCTGCTGTTCGTCATCCTGCGGCTGACCATGAACTGCGGGGTGTTCCTCGCCGCGTGCGCCGCGTTCGGCGCGGCCCGCTCGCCGCTGGCCGTCCTGTCCCTGCCGGCGGCGGTGCTGACCGGGCTGGCGTTCGCGCCGGCGCTGATGGCGTGGGCGGTGACCCGGACCCGCGACACGAGCTTCAGTGTGCTCATGCGCTTCCTGATGGTCCCGCTGTTCCTTTTCTCCGGCACGTTCTTCCCGGTCACGCAGCTGCCCGGGTGGCTGCAGCCGGTCGCCTACATGACGCCGCTGTGGCACGGCGTGGAACTGTGCCGCGCGCTCACCCTGGGCACTACCGACCTGGGCGGCGCCGCCGTGCACGTCGGGTACCTGCTCGCCCTCACCGCGGCCGGGTACGCGGTCGCCCTGCGCACCTACCGGAGGCGGCTGCATGAGTAGCGGGCCCGCGACCCTGCGGCTGCCGCTGCCCGGGCTCCTCGGCCGGTCCCTGGCCGGTGGCCGGCCCGCTGGCGGGGGCAGTGGCCGGGGAGGGCTGCCGCTCGTCGAGCGGAACGCCCGGGCCTACCGGCACCTGTGGATCCTCCTGATCACGGGGGTGCTGGAGCCGCTGTTCTACCTGCTGTCGATCCGGGTCGGCCTGGGGGCCCTGGTCGGGCCGGTGACCGGGCCCGGCGGGCGGCCGGTGGGCTACACGGAGTTCGTCGCGCCCGCGCTGCTGGCCACCTCCTCGATGAACGGCGCCGTCTACGACTCCACCTTCAACGTGTTCCACAAGCTCAAGTACGCCAAGGTCTACGACGCGGCGCTGGCCACGCCGCTGGGCCCGGGGGACATCGCGATGGGCGAGATCACCTGGGCCCTGAGCCGCGGCCTGCTGTATGCGGTCACGTTTCTGCTCGTGCTGGCGGCCATGGGGCTGGTCCATTCGGCCTGGCTGCTGGTCGCGGTCCCCGCATCGGTGCTCATCGGCTTCGCGTTCGCCGGGGTCGGGATGGCGGCCACCACCTACATGCGCAGCTGGAAGGACTTCAACTTCGTCATTCTGGCCACGCTGCCGTTGTTCCTGTTCTCCACGACCTTCTACCCGCTGAGCGTCTATCCCCGGCCGCTGCAGATCGTCGTGGAGTGCACGCCGCTGTATCAGGCGGTGGCGCTGCTGCGCGGATTCTCCCTCGGCGTGGTCGGCCCGGCCATGCTCGCCAACGTGGCCTACCTGGCGGTGCTGGGCCTGGCCGGCGTGCACGTGGCCAGCCGCCGCATCCGCCGCCTGCTCCTCACCTGACCGCGCTTACCTGACCGCGCTTACCTGACCGCGCGTCTGTCGGCGCGCGACCGGCTGCTCGCCGCCGCGGATGAGCTGTTCTTCGCAGAGGGCATCCACACCGTCGGCATCGACCGCGTCATCGAGAAGGCCGGGGTGGCCAACACCGCTGCGGCCGCCTCCGCCCGCGCCGCCGCCGCCACCCTCCTCGACGCCGCCACGGCCGCCTGACCGCGCCAGCGTTAGCGCCTCGGCGATTCGTGGCGAGAAACCGCGCATACTGCGGAAAAGTCGCCACGAATACGCCAACGACTCGGATGTCGGGCCGCGGCCGGGCTGGCGTGTAGGCTGCCTGCGATGCCGGAAGATGGGCCGCGCGGGCGCGACAGCGACGGCACGGAAGCGACCAGCGCGACACGTGTCGGCGCCGCCGAGTCTGCGTCCTCGCCCGCGTCCCTGTCCGCGTCCTTGTTGCCTGACGCTGCCCCGCCCGACCGCGAGCGCCGCCCGTACTGGGCGCCGTGGCTGATCGCGCTGCTCGTCTTCGCCGTCTATACGACGATCTCGCTGTTCCGCTACCTGCAGCTCGATCCCTCGTCGTGGGACCTGGGCATCTTCACCGACCTGGTCAAGCAGTACGCGCACCTGCGGGCGCCCGTCGCCGACGTCCGCGGCGCCGGCGTCAACCTGCTGGGCGACCACTTCTCACCGATTATCGCGCTGATCGCGCCGTTCTTCCTCGTCGCCCCGTCCCCGGTCACGCTGCTCGTCGCGCAGTCCTTCCTGACCGCGGTGTCGGTGCTCCCGGTGACCTGGGCCGCGGCGGACAAGCTCGGGCGCCGCGCGGGCGCCGCCGTGGGCGCGGCGTACGGGTTCTCCTGGGGCCTGCAGCAGATGATCAACTTCGACTTCCACGAGATCGCGTTCGCGGTGCCGCTGCTCGCGTTCTCGCTGTCCGCGCTGATCCGGGGGCGCCACCGGGCGGCGGTGGCCTGGGCCCTGCCCCTGGTCTTCGTAAAGGAAGACCAGGGCTTCACGGTCGCCGCGATCGGCGTCCTGGCGATCATTCTCAGCCAGTGGCAGGACGACCGCCGTGCGGCCGTTTTTGGCGGCGAACTGCTCATCGTGTGGGGGATCGTCTGGTCGGTGCTGGCCATCACGGTGATCATCCCGCACTTCAACGCGGCGCATCACTACCAGTACTGGAGCGACGGCGGCACGCTGAGCCCGGGCGGTCACTTCTCCGCCGGCGGCACGGTGCGCCAGTTCTTCACGTCCTGGCCCGTCAAACTGCAGACCACGCTGATGCTCCTGCTGCCGACCGCGTTTATCGCGGTATGGTCCCCCCTGGCCCTGATTGCGCTGCCGTCGATCGTGCTGCGCTTCCTCGGTACCAGCAGTAATTTCTGGGGCACACAATGGCACTACAACGCCACGGTCATGCCGATTCTCTTCATCGCCGCGGTCGACGCGATCGCGGGGATCCGCTCCCGCCGGGTCCGTTCGGCATCATCGAATCCGGCGGCGGCGGGATCCGCCCCGGCAGCGGCCAGCCAGGCCGCGGGACGCCACGCGGGCCGGCGGGAGTCGCTGACCGCGGCGATCGACCGGCATGGCGCGGCCGCCATGCTGGCCATCGCGGCCGCGCTCGTCTTCCAGTTCCCGGTCAGCGGCCTGTGGAGCCCGGCGACCTACCGCCTCGGCGCGCACCAGGCGGACGCGAACGCGGCCATGGCCAGGGTGCCGGACGGTGCGACCGTCACCACCACGCTGGACCTGCTCGCCCCGCTGGCCGCGCGCACCGACACGTTCTGGATCGGCAACCCCGGCAACCCCGACACGGCCTACATCGTGTTCGACGGGACCGACAGCGGCTACTCGCCCGAGCCGGCCAACATTCCGGCCTTCGTGGCCAGCCAGCATCCGCGCACGCGCTACAGCGTGATTTACGACACCGGGGACATCTACGTCTTCCGCCGGAGCGGGCCGTAACCGAAGCTAGGAGTAGCCAGATACTGACCAGTAGATAACGAACGGCCCGGACCGAACCGGCCCGGACCGAACCAGAGATGTTTCCGGCCGGACGAAAGGTACGTGTATGTCACAGGAGACGCCGCGGATTGCCATCGTGACCGGAGCCGCGCGGGGGATCGGGGCCGGGGTGGCCGTCCGGCTGGCCGCCGACGGGATGACGGTCGCGGTCCTGGACCTGGATGAGGGCAACTGCGCCGACACGGTCAACGAGATCGAGACCGCGGGCGGCCAGGCCCTGGCGGTCGGCGCTGACGTGAGCAAGACCGATCAGGTAGAAGCGGCGGTAGGCCGGGTGGCCAGCGAGCTGGGCGCCCCCACGGTGCTGGTCAACAACGCCGGCCTGCTGCGCGACAACCTGCTGTTCAAGATGTCCGACGACGACTGGGACACCGTGCTGAACGTGCACCTGAAGGGTTCGTTCCTGATGACCCGGGCGGCGCAGAAGTACATGGTCGAGGCCAAGTACGGGCGCATCGTGAACACGTCGTCGAGTTCCGCGCTGGGCAACCGCGGGCAGGCGAACTACTCGGCGGCCAAGGCCGGTATCCAGGGCCTGACCAAGACGCTGGCCAAGGAACTGGGCCCGTTCGGCATCACCGCCAACGCGGTGGCGCCCGGCTTCATCGCCACCGACATGACCGCGGCGACCGCGGCGCGGGTGAAGATGTCGTTCGAGGACTTCAAAACCGCCGCTGCGTCGCAGATCCCGGTCCGCCGCGTCGGGCTGCCCGAGGACGTGGCGCACACGGTCTCGTTCCTGGTGAGTGAGGGTGCGGGCTACGTGTCCGGCCAGATCATCTACGTGGCCGGTGGCCCCCTGTGCTAACCGGTGCCGAGTTTACGGCCGCCTCCATCCGCGACCGGGTCCACCGGTTCCTGGCCGTGACCAACCCGGTCGCCACGCCCCGGATGGATTTCCTGCGCGCACGCTTCGACGCCGGGCTGGCCTGGGTGCACTACCCGGCCGGCCTCGGCGGGCTGGGCGCGCCCCGGGCGCTGCAGCTCATCGCGGACGCGGAGTTCGCGGCGGCTGGCGCGCCCGACAACGACCCGGGCAGCAACGCCATCGGGTTCGGCATGGCCGCCCCGACCATCCTCACGTTCGGTTCGGATACGCAGCGCGAGCGCTGGCTGCGGCCGCTGTGGACGGGGGAGGAGATCTGGTGCCAGCTGTTCAGCGAGCCAGGCGCCGGAAGTGACCTTGCCTCTCTCGCGACCCGCGCCGTCCGGGACCCGGGCGAGGACTCAGCCAGGCACCCGGACGGGGACTGGATCGTCTCCGGGCAGAAGGTGTGGACCTCCCTGGCGCACCAGGCCCGCTGGGCCATCCTGGTCGCCCGGACCGACCCCGACGTGCCGAAGCACCGCGGCCTCAGTTATTTCGCCTGCGACATGACCGCCCCCGGGGTCGAGGTCCGCCCGCTGCGCCAGCTCACCGGTGAGGCCGAGTTCAACGAAGTCTTCCTCACCGACGTGCGCATCCCCGACGCGGACCGGATCGGCGAGGTCGGGGACGGCTGGAAGGTCGCCCAGGGCACGCTGATGAACGAGCGCGTCGCTATCGGCGGGATGTCGATGCCGCGCGAGGGCGGCATGATCAGCGGGGCCGCCCGGGCCTGGCGGGAGCACCCCGAGCAGCGCACCCCCGGTCTGCACGACCGGCTGCTGCGGCTGTGGGCCGAGGCGGAGATCGCCCGGCTGGCGGGGCTGCGGATGCGCCAGCAGCTCGCCGCGGGCCAGCCCGGGCCGGAAGGCTCCGCCGCGAAGATCGTTTTCGCCCGCCTCAACCAGGAGATCTCCGGGTTCGAGGTCGAGCTGGCCGGGGCCGACGCCCTGCGCTACGACGACTGGACCATGCGCCGGCCCGCCCACGCGGACTTCTTCGGCCGCGGCCCCGGCTACCGCTACCTGCGGGCCAAGGGCAATTCGATCGAGGGCGGCACCTCGGAGATCCTGCGCAACATCATCGCCGAACGCGTGCTCGGGCTGCCGCCTGAGCAGCGGGTGGACAAGGACGTCCCATGGAAGGACCTGCCGCGATGAGCATCGGCGAGGCTGAGGCCGCGGGCAAACCTGGCCAGCGCACCCCTGATCTGCTCTATAGCGAAGCCGAACGGGACTTGGCCGGGAGCCTTCGTTCCCTGCTGGGTTCGCGGTGCCGGACCGAGGACCTGCTGGGCCGTCTCGGCGGCATCGACCCCGGTGAGACGGAGCCCTACGACACCGGCCTGTGGAAGACGATCGCCGCCGACCTGGGCTGCGCCGGGCTGCTCGTCCCGGAGGAGCAGGACGGTGCCGGGGCTTCGTTCCGCGAGGCCGCCACCGTCGCCGAGGAACTGGGCCGGGCCGTGGCGCCGGTGCCCTACCTCGGCAGCGCCGTGGTCGCGACGACCGCGCTGCTGACCGCCGGCGATGACGCCACCGTCCGTGAACTCGCGCGCGGCGACGTCACGGCGGCCGTGGCCGTCGGCTTCGAAACCGGGCCGGCCGCGGCGTTCCCGCTGACCGTGCGCGTCTCCGGGCCGAAGTCCAGCGACCGCCGGACCGGCCTCACCCGGCTGCGCGGCCGGGTCCGGGGCGTGGCCGACGCGCTGTCCGCCGACCTGCTGGTCGTGCCGGCCGACGCCGTGCCGCACGGTCTCTACCTGGTCGGCGCGGACGCCGAGGGCGTGCGGCGCACCCCCGTCATCTCGCTGGACATGACCCGCCAGCTCTGTGACATCGAGTTCGAGGACGCCCCGGCCCGCCCGCTGGTCCCCGGCGCGGAGGCCAACCAGGCGCTGGCGGCGGCCGCGAGCGCCGGGGCGGCCGCGATCGCCTCCGAGCAGCTCGGTATGGCCGAGAAGTGCCTGGAGATGACCGTCGCGTACGTGAAGGAGCGGCGGCAGTTCGCTCGCCCGGTCGGGTCGTTCCAGGGCCTGAAGCACCGGCTGGCCGACCTGTGGGTCGGGCTGACCCAGGCGCGGGCCGCGGCCCGCTACGCGGCGGGCTGCCTGGCCGGCGGAGACAATGACGCGCCTCTCGCCGTCGCCCTGGCCAAGTCCTACTGCGGCGACCTGGCCGTCCGAGCCGCCGAGGAGTGCGTGCAGATGCACGGCGGGATCGGGTTCACCTGGGAGCACCCGGCACACCTGTACCTGAAGCGGGCCAAGGCGGCGTCGATCGCCTTCGGCACGTCCGATGCCCACCGGGCCTCCCTCGCGCGCCTGGCCGATCTGCCCGGCGCCTGAGAGGGCAGTTAGCCGGACGCGGCGGCGCGCGTGCGCGACGGCATTGACCCGGGAACTCGACCCGGGTGGCCTGGCCCTGCCGTCGGGGGTGCGCCGTGCGCTCGACCCGCTCGGGACCCTTAACCCAGGGAAGGGCTGAGCGGGCCCACTGGAGCGCGGTCCGCGGCCGGGGCGGCCCGGCGCGGCCAGAAAAGCATCCATGCGCACGTCGCGGCCAGCGCGAGCACGAAGGCGCAGTAGATCCAGAACACCGGCGTGAGCCCTGAGCTGATCGTCAGCCCCGCCTGCGCGGCCTGCGCGCGCGAGATCCCGAACTGCACCGGAGAGGTGGCCTCGCCGAGCTGGACCAGCGCCGAGACCGCCTCCGCCGCCATCGGAATGAGCGCGCCGGCGAGCAGGACCGCGCCCAGGCGAACGGGGCGCCACCATGCGGCCGCGGCGACCACCACGACGAGCGCGACCATGACGGCGACGTTCCCGGCGATCACCGGGGCCGGGTTGGCGAAGGCGTTACCCGCCGTCAGGGACTGGGCTGCCCCGCCCGCGGTCCGCAAGGTGTAGCTGTCCCACGAGGGCGCGAACGCGGCCGCCGTGCCGAGCGCAGCGGCCGTGGCGATCCCCAGCGTCACGATGCGGCCCCGGTCACGTCCGCCTCGCCGGCCCGGCAGCCCGGGCCGGCGGAACCGGACCGCCGTCGCGGACCCGGCCGCGCACGCGAGCCAGCCGATGAGCCCGAGCACGAGGCCGGCCCCCATGACGTGTGCTCCTCCGGCGATCGCCGTACCGGCATCGGCGAAGAAGAGGCCGAACGTGACGATGCTCGTCCCCAGCCCGAGGAGCGCTCCTGCCCGCACCAGGGCGCCACCGCGCAGGATGAGCAGGGCGCTCGCGCTCCAGACGGCGAGGAAGATCGCGTGAGTCACGAGCTGGGCCGGCTGCTGGGCCAGGCTCGCGCCCCCGAGATAGCCCGGGAAGAGCCCGGCGATCCCGCAGCCGACGCCGACGGCGAGCAGCGCCGCCGCGACGACCGCGCGGGCCCGCGGGACGGCCACGGCCGTGCTGGGCGGGCCGGCCATGCCCGGCGGGCCGGCCGGGGCGGGCGCGCCGATGGGGGCCATCGTGGCGGGCGAACTGACCGCGGCGAACGTGGCGGGAGTCTCGAGCCCCGTGAACCGGGACCACGCGCCCTGCCACCCATCGGGAGTCTCCGGCCACCACTCGATCGACGGTGGCCGCGGCGCCCCCGCAGGCCAGATCCCGTAGAAGCCGGGCCCCCGCCCGAGCTCAAATCTCGCGCCCCGGTACAACACCGTCTCGTTCGCCGGCACGGTTCCAGCCTTCCTGTTCCACTGCTGTGATCATGTTTCCGCGGCCAGCGTAAGAAGGTCATCTGGAGATCTGCTGAGCGAACCCGCCGGCCTTCCCGAATGCCCATGGTGAACGGACCTGATTGAGCGGGAGGCAACCTCGGTCCCCAGCGTCGCTGCCGCCGTGGGGGAGCCGGCAACGCCTATTTCTCCGCAGGAAGTCTGGGAGCTACCGTTGAGCCATTGGTAAGCCTGGTCCGGCCGCCCTCGTGGGGTGGCTTGTGCACCCGGCAGCTGCCCCGGACCCCGGCGGTAACGTCAGCCGTCACGATGGCCCTCCAGGGAGTTCCAGTGGTGCGATCCTCCGATCCATGATGTGCCAGACCCCCCGGCGCGGCCGCCCCGCCCCATCTGAGTCTCCGCCGGGCCGGGCGCCGTGCGGGTGTGCTGGCGGTACATATCGGCGACGAGAAAGGCCAGGTCGAGGGATTGGCTGCGGTTGAGCCGAGGGTCGCAGGCGGTCTCGTACCGGCGGCGCAGGTCGCTTTCCGTGATGTGCTGCCCGCCGCCCATGCATTCGGTGACGTCGTCGCCGGTGAACTCGATGTGGATGCCGCCCGGATGGGTGCCCAGCGCGCGGTGCACCTCGAAGAACCCTGTGACCTCGTCCAGCACGTCATCGAAGTGGCGGGTCTTGTGCCCGCTTGCCTCGATGGTGTTGCCGTGCATCGGGTCGCATACCCAGGCCACCACGGCGCCGCTGGCCGCCACCTTCTCGACCAGCGGCGGCAGGACGTCGCGCACCCGGCCCGCGCCCATCCGCGTGATCAGCGTCAGCCGGCCAGGTTCGCGGCTGGGGTCGAGCACGTCGGCCAGCGCGAGCACGTCCGGCGCCGTGACCGCCGGGCCGATCTTGACCGCGACCGGATTGCGGATCTGGCGCGCGAACTCGATATGAGCGCCGTCGAGGGCGCGGGTGCGCTCCCCGATCCACAGCAGGTGGGCCGACAGGTCGTAGGAAAGCCCGGTCCGTGAGTCAGTGCTGGTCAGCGCGCGCTCATAGTCAAGCAGCAGGGCCTCGTGGCTGGAATAGAACTCCACGGCGCGGAACTCTTCCGGGTCGGCCCCGCAGGCGTGCATGAATGCGATCGCCCGGTCGATCTCCTGGGCCAGCTGCTCATACCGTTGCCCGGCCGGGCTGCGGGCCACGAAGTCCTGATTCCAGGCGTGCGCCTGGCCCAGGTCGGCGTACCCGCCGCTGGCGAAGGCCCGGCACAGGTTCAGGGTGACCGCCGAGCAGTGGTAGGCATCGAGCAGCCGTCCAGGGTCCGGCGTCCGGGCCGCGGCCGTGAACTCGGTCGCGTTGACGGCATCGCCCCGGTAGACGGGAAGCTCCACGCCGTCCCTGGACTCGGTCGCCGCTGACCGGGGCTTGCCGAACTGGCCCGCCATCCGGCCAACCTTGACCACCGGCACACTGGCGGCGTAGGTCAGCACGACCGACATCTGCAGCAGGGTCCTGAGCTTGCCCCGGATGCTGTCCGCGGTTGTGCCGGCGAACGTCTCCGCGCAGTCGCCGCCCTGGAGGAGGAACGCCTCACCACGCGCCACCGAGGCCAGCCGCGCCTTCAGCTGGTGGCACTCCCGGGCCGACACCAGCGGGGGCAGCCGCTCCAGGCTGCGCATCACCGCCGCGAGCCGATCGGGGTCAGGCCACTCGGGCTGCTGAAGCGCCTGCCCACGAAGGGAGCCTTCTCCCGGCCCGGCCGTATCCCGCGGCCGGGCGGGAGCCCCCGGCCCGGCCCCGTCATTGGAGGCGTTCACCCGCACAGGCTAATCCTCCTCCTGCACGCTTTCTCCTCCGGGCCGAGCAGACGTGCCGGGATGCGGAGGCGATCCTGCTCCAGCCGGCGGGTCGTTGGGCCTGGCCCGACAGGACCAAGGACCCGGAGGAGGGCTGCTGAACGTCGCTGCCGTGCCGGCGGCCCGTCGCGAATGCTGTACCCGAGGAGTGCGATGAGATGGTTGTCAGCTACTACGACGCGCTCTTGCCGGTCCGCGAGCCCAGGGCCGGCCTTCAGGGCGTCACCGCCAGTCTGTGGCTGCCCTATCGGGTGCTCGCGTCGATCCGCGTGCCGGGGGGCGAGATAGTTGTCGCCTTCGTTTCTGATAGCCCTCAGCTCAGTGGCATGTTCGGGACCAACTGGGCTCCGGCCGCGCCGCATCAGGAACCGGACGCCACGCTCTATGCGCTGCGCAAGCCGGCGTCACGCTACGGGCTCGATGGGAGGTGGGACGGGGCGCGCTGGTGGTCACGCGACGAGAAGACGATGCTGGTGTGCGGATTCGATTCCTACCGGCTGGTCAAGGTGTGCGTGCGCGGTATCTGTTCCGCGGTGAGCGGGGACGACATTGTGTTCCTGCACGGATGCGCGTTGTCCGTCGCAGCGGGGACTGATCGGCGGGGTGTGGTCATCACGGGGAGTTCCGGGGCGGGGAAGACCACGCTGGTGGCCGGGCTATTGCGGCATCCGGAGCTTTCAGTGGCCGTGCTGAACGACGACTGGGGTGCCATTTCGCTGAGCTCCGGGGATCTGGTCAGCACGGGGGAAAGGATGCTGCATATGAAGTCGAGCAGCGTGCTGGCCCTCCAGCCCGGCTTCTTCACCAGCGCCCCGCCAGGCTCCCATTCGCGTGACCTTTCCGATCGGGACCAGGCGGCCCGGATGCTGGTAATGCCGGAAAGTGTCTACGGGAGGGCCTGGACCACTGCGCGGACGGTAGTTGAGCAGGTGGCCGTCGTGGTGCGCGAGCCTGCGGACTGGTGCCCGCCGGGGCAGAGCGATACGGCCGTGAGGGCGATCGAGGGCGAAGGTGACGAGGGTGACACGGTTTCCATTCACCATCACGAGGCGTTCTTTAATGGATCGCTGATTCTCACCTCAGAAGAGGATAAGTTGCGTGAGGAAGGGCACTACCGGCGGCTTCTCGATCGCACAAAGGTAATCTGGATAAACAATTGCAGCACGCCTGGAGCGCTGGTGGAACAATTTATCTCAGCCTGACGGGGCACGTGCCCGGTCGGCGAGCTGGCGGACCTCGTCGGCGATGGCTGGCCACAGCGGCGCGGGCAGGTCGTGGCCGACCCCCGGGAGGATCACCAGGCGGGCGCCGGACGGCCGCTGGTTCGTGGTCCTGAACGCCGACGTGGCCGGCCTTTAGGGCGGGGAGGATGTCAAAGCCAGTCCCGGCGCTTGAAGACGAAGTAGAGCACGAGCCCGGAGATGACCATGACGGCGAGCGCGGTGGCCAGCCCGACGGGTCGGCTGAAGCCCGGGTAGGGCACGTTCATCCCGTAGAAACCGGTGATGAACGTCGGGACCGCGATGATGGCCGCCCAGCTGGTCACCTTCTTCGTGATGACGTTCAACCGGTTGCCCTGGATGGTCAGGTTCGTCTCCAGGATGCTCGTGACCAGGTCCCGCAGGCTGTCGGTCCACTCGGCGGCGCGGAGCACGTGATCATAAACGTCGTGGTAGTAGGGCATCATTTCATCGCCCACGACGTGCAGGTCGGGCCGCATGAGGGCGTTCACCACCTCGCGCATCGGGATGACGATCCGGCGCAGCAGCACCAGGCTCTTGCGCAGCTCAAAGCTGCGCCGCTGCACGGTCAGGTCCTGCGGAACGTCGGCGAACAGCTGGTCTTCGAGCAGTTCGACCGCGTCGTCCAGGCTCTGCACCGCTTCGAAGTGGCCGTCCACCACGTAGTCCAGCAGTCCGTGCAGCAGGTAGCCGACGCCGAATTTGGCGAGGTCCGGGCTGGCGTCCCAGCGGTCCACGACGGCGCCGATGTCCAGGCCGTCGTCCTTGCGGACCGTGATCAGCGCGCGCGGGGTGACGAAGGCGGCGAGCTCGCTGGTGGCCAGCTCGCCCGTGCCGGTGTCCAGTCGCGCTCCATAGGCGTTCAGGAACAGGTAACCCCGGTAGCGGTCGAGCTTTGGGCGCTGGTGCTCGTTCACAGCGTCCTCGACCGCCAGCGGGTGCAGCCCGAATTCGTCGCTCAGCACCGCCAGGTCGTCCCGGTCGGGGTCGCGCAGGTCGAGCCAGATGGTGACCCCCTGGTCGGCCAGGTGATCACTGATCTCGGCCACGGGGAAACCCTCAAGCTCGAGGTTTCCGTCCCGGTAGAGCCGCGTGCGGGCCTGGCACCTGGTCGGGCTGAACTCGCAGATAGCGGACGTGGCCACCCGGTCGGGATCGCGGCCGTGAAAGGTCCCGGCCATGGGCGGCCGGCTGCCCAGCGAGCCGCCGGGCGAGGCGCCGGCCCCGCGTTCGGACTCCGCGGCGCCCGCCGGGCCGACTCCGCCCTGAAGGACGGGGCCTGCGCCCCGCAAGGGAATGGTCATGGGTCTCCTCGCGTCGTGGCGGGCAAACGGCACGCGGCCAAATGGCGCGCTGCGGGAATGGTACGGCCTGCTCACCGGCTCACGACGGTGCCGGGGAGATTCAGGCGGGCTGTTCCGTCTGGAGTTGCCGGACGATCTCCAGCGCGTCGCTGACGTGCTGGCCGACGTTGGTCATCGAGCCGAAGACGTGCCGGACCGTGCCCTGGCGGTCGATGACGTAGGTGACCCGGCCGGGCAGCAGCCCCAGGACCGCCGGGACCCCGTAAAGCTTGCGGATCTTCCCGCCCTGGTCGCTGAGCAGCGTGAAGGGCAACTGGTGCTGGCCGGCGAAGGCGGCGTGCCGGGCGGCTGAGTCGGAGCTGATCCCGATCACCTCGGCGCCGGCCTCGGTGAAGACCTCGTAGCTGTCGCGGAAGGCGCACGCCTCGGCGGTGCAGCCCGGTGTGTTGTCCTTGGGGTAGAAGTACAGGACGACGACCCGCTGGCCGAGCCGGTCGCCCAGCCGGAGCGGCTCACCGGACTGTGACGGCAGGGTGAAGTCAGGGGCCGTGTCGCCCGCCTGGATACCGCGTGCCATGTTCTGCCTGCCTCCCTGTGCTCCCGACTGGAACGCGGATGGGTGTCCCCCACGACGCCGGCCAGCCGTTCTCCCCAAGGCCTTCATCAACTTCCAGAATTCTGGAAAAGGCTCTGGCCCGGTCCGCGCCGGATACCGCATCGCCGTCCCCGGGTATCCTTTGTGTAAATGCAGGAATGAGGCGCGGGCCCGGATAATTATGGCTGCCCTCTTTTTATGCGCAGATAAGTGCCCTGACGGAGGTCCGCATGCACATTGGATCGGTGCTTCTTGTCTTTTGGCTGGTCATCGGCGCCGTCGCCGCCGGGCAGCGAGGCTATTACGATGGGCCGGTCGGCAGCTGTACCAAGGCCGGCACGATTGCGGCGACAATCGCCGCGGGCCCGCTTAACTATGTGGGCGTGAATCCGAGAATTAACTGCACCGTACCGCAGCCCAGCAGTTAACCGATTCTCGTGCCCATCGCCGGCGCTCAGCGTCCCAGTAGCCGGCCGAGCACAGCCGGATCGGCGCCCGCCACCTCCACCGCCTTCGTCCGGCTGGTCGCCCCCGCCACCAGGGTGACCGCCCGGCGGCGGACACCGAATGCGACGGCCACCGCATCCAGGGCGGCCGCCGTCGCCTGACCGTCCACGGCACGCGCGCTGACCCGCACGACCAGTGCGCCGTCATGCTCACCGCCGACGCCGGGACGGGAAGACCCGGGCCGCACCCGGACGGTAATGCGCACCACCCCAGTGTCCGCGCCCGCCACTGAGCCGCCAACAGGGCGTCCGGCGTTCCGGGCCGGCGTTCATGGGTGCCCGCACGGTGGCGGGCGGTTGCGTAATAAGGCCATCCCGCGCCGCCGGCGCCCGCGCACCGGCGGGATCGGCCTGGAGACGGTCGGCGTGCAGGCAGACCCGCGCGGCCCGCGGCATCCCGGTCGACGGGCAACTGCGCGCCGGCGAGCGGCTGTGGGCCGTCGGCGACGTCACCGGCGTTCGGCTGCTGACCCACGTCGGCAAGTACCAGGGCGAGGTCGTCGCCGCGAACATCCTTGGTGAGCCCCGCGAGGCCTGTCAGCAGGCGGTGCCGGACGTCGTCTACACCGACCCGCAGGCGGCCGCAGTCGGCGCCACCGAGGCCCGGTTCAGCGCCACCATCCCCGTGGCCGAGGTGGCCGAGGTGGCCGAGGTGGCCGAGGTGGCCGAGGTGGCCGAGGTGGCCAAAACGGCCACGTACACGCGCGCCTACGCCGAGTCCAACGGCTTCCTGACTCTGCTCAGCGACGGCGAGCACCTGACCGGCGCCTACGCGCTCGGCCCCGAGGCCGGCGAATGGCTGCAGCAGGCCACCCTGGCCATCCGGGCCCGCGTGCCGCTGCAGGTGCTGCGCGACGTCATCCAGCCCTTCCCCACCTTCTCCGAGATCTACGTCGCCACTCTCAAAGCCCTCCACGACGAGATCAGGGCCGCCCGCCAGCCGGCGGAACCAGCGCGGCGCGTTCCGGAGCGGACGGGGGATCTCGGTGAATGACCTGCTGAAACCGGCGATTGATGGCCACGGCGGCATGCGGCGCGGGGGCAGGCGGTCGGAGCCTGCGTGGCCCAGCTGAGGGTGGCCACGTTGCACCCGGAATAATCATGCCGCGCATACGCGCAGCTAACATCTGCGTCATAGAGAACCTGGATGATGCCCGGGTGACAGGCGGGTGCGCGGACTGGCGGGGCCACGTGATCGTGTGCGGCCTGCGCTTCGTCGGCCTGCGCATCGTCGAGGAGCTCAACCAGTCCGGTGTCCCGGCCGTGGTCGTCGACGACCACCCGGATCCGGCGCTCGCCCGCCAGCTCGCCGGGTGGGGCGTCCCGCACCTCGCGGCCAGCTCCCGGGCGGCCGCCACGCTGACCGAAGCCGGCCTGGCGGGGGCGATCGCGGTCATCTGCGCCCTCGAAGATGATCTGCTGACGCTGGAGACCGCGCTGCTGACCCGTGAGCTGCGCGCCGACGTCCGGGTGGTCGTCCAGCTCGGCAACCCGGCCGTGGGCCGGGCGCTCGAGCAGATCGAGGTGGCCGTCCTGGACGTGGCCGGGCTGTCCGCCCCGGCCATCGCCGAGGCGTGCCTGCAGTCCGGCGCGCAGGAGATCGCGCTGGACGGTGAGCGGTTCCTGGCCGCGCGGACGACCGCGCCGCGCGCTGCCTCGCTGCGGGAGCTGTACGGCGCGCTGGCGCCGATCGCCGTGCTGCCCGCAGGCGGGGAGGATGTCGTGATCTGCCCCGGCCGGGACCACATCGTGGCCCAGGGCGACCACGTCACGCTGTTCGCCACGCCCGAGGAACTGCGCGCGGCCGGGATCGGCGGGCAGGTCCGCTACCCGGCGCACGCCCGGCCGTTCAGCCCCGGGCGGCGGCTCCGGCACGTCACGGTGTCGGTGCTGCGCGCGGTCGCGGACGGGCGGATGGCCACTGCCCTGGCGGCGCTGGTCGCCGTGCTGATCGCCTCCACGACGATCTTGCACCTGGCGTACCGGCTGCCCCGGTCGGGGCCGATCTCGGTGCTCAACGCGGCCTACTTCACCGTCGAGACCGTGACCACGGTCGGCTACGGCGACTTCTCCTTCCGCGGCCAGCCAGGCCTGGCTGATGGTCGCGGCGATCTGCCTCATGCTGCTCGGCGCGCTGTTCGTCGCCGTCTTCTTCGCCATGCTCACCAACATGATCGTCAGTCGCCGTCTGGAGGAATCCCTCGGCCGGCAGCGGATCACCGGGCTGAGCGGGCACGTGATCGTCATCGGCCTGGGCACCGTCGGCACCAGCGTGATCCAGCGGCTGGTCGCCGCCGGGCGGGACGTGGTGGCCGTGGACCAGGACGAGCACAACCGCCGCCTGGGACCGGTCCGCGCGCTCGGCGTGCCGGTCATCATCGCCGACGCGACCCTGCCGCAGACGCTGGAGGCGGCCAGCCTGCCGAACGCCGCCGCGGTGGCCGTCGTGACCAGTGATGACCTGGCCAACCTCGAGACCGGCCTGGCGGTCCGCGATCAGCTGGGCGGCCGCTGGAACAGCGTGCCGGTCGTGCTCCGCATGTTCGACTCACCCTTCGCCCGGTCCGTTCGGCATAATTTCGGGTTTTCCGCCGTCCGGTCCACCGCCGCGCTGGCCGCGCCGTGGTTCGTGGGGGCGGCGCTCGGCCTGGACGTGCTGAGCACCTTCTACGCCGACGACAAGCCGCTGCTGGTCGCGCGGCTGACCGTGAGCCCGGGCGGTGGCCTGAACGGGCTGGCCATGAGCCAGCTGTCGGCCCGGACGCGGGTGCTGGCCATCCGGCGCGCGGCCGACGAGCAGCTGCTGGAGCACCCGCCCCGGCGGGGTACCCGGTTCCGGGCCGGCGACCAGGCCTTCCTCATTGGCCCGTACGAGGAACTCCTGGCCGTGCTGCGCCAGGACCGCCCGGCCCCGCAGAGCAGCAGCCCCGCGCCTGGCGTCATCCGCTTTCCGGGCCATACCTAGCGGGCCTCTTCGGCCGTCACCAGCATCTCCGCCAGCAGCGGGCCGCCGAACGTCGTGGCCATGGCCACATCCGAGGCGTCGCGGCCCCAGCCGATCACGATGCGCCCCTTGCGCCGCTGGTTGTTGCGCGGGTCGAAGGTCCACCAGCGGTCACCCAGCCAGACCTCCATCCACGCCGCGAAGTCCATCGGCGCCGGGTCCGGCGGGACGTCCATGTCCGGCAGGTAACCGAAGACATAACGGGCCGGGATGTTCAGCGCGCGGCAGAACGAGATCGCCAGGTGGGTGAAGTCGCGGCAGACCCCGCGCCCGGACGCGAAGACGTCCGCCGCTGTGGAGGTCGCCGTCGTGCTGCCGTAGGCGAACGTGAGGTGGCCGTTCACGTAGTCGCAGATCGCCTGGACCCGGCGGTAGCCGGGCGCCAGCGCGCCGAACTGGGACCACGCTTCGTCGCCGAGCAGGTCCGGCAGGCAGAACCGGCTGGGCAGCGTGTAGATGAGCGTGTCGTCCGGCAGCTTGTCGGGCGGGTTCTCCGGCGCGTTCTCGTCGGCGTCCTCGGTGGCGTCCGGGACGGTGGCCACCGCGCCGTAACTGAACCGGGACCGGCCAGACGGCAGGATGGCCCGGGTACACGGGTTGCCGTACAGGTCGGTGTAATCCCGCAGCGCCATCTCCGGCTCCGCCCCCAGCTGCCCGCCGGCCAGCGCGATGTCGGGGGCGTGGCGCGGCTGAACGTGGAAGACGACGGGCGTGTCGATCTCGGCCACGTAGGTGAAGGTGCATCCGATCCGGACTCGCCGTGTCTGCATTGTCCCATCCTTATGGCCGCATGTTTCCGGCCGGTTACCGGCCGCCCGCCGCGGATGGCCGAGTGTGGCCCTTGCTGTGTCACCGGCATAGTGTCACGGCATGAGCGAAAGGCTGCCGCTGTTCCCGCTGGGTACGGTCTTGTTCCCCGGCCTGCTGCTGCCGCTGCACATCTTCGAGGAGCGGTACCGGCAGCTCGTCCGCGAGCTGCTGGACGGCCCGGAGCCGAGACGGTTCGGGGTCATCGCCATCCGGAAGGGCCGCGAGACCGGGGTGGAGGGCGTCTCGTCCCTGTACGAGGTGGGCTGCGCCGCGACGCTGCGGGAGACCGAGGAGCACGACGACGGCCGCTTCAACCTGGTCACCGTGGGCACCCAGCGGTTCCGCCTGGAGGCCCTCGACGAGTCACGTCCCTACCTGCAGGGCGATGTCGAATTCCTGGACGAAGACGAAGGCGACAGCGCCGAAGCGGGCCGCGCGGCCAGCCTCGTCGCCGCCTCCTTCCGCGACTACCTGGCCGCGCTCTCCGAACGCGGGCTGGCCCAGGTCAGCGTCCCCGACCTGCCTGAGGACCCCGTCCTGCTCTCCTACCTGGTCGCGGCCACCATGATCATCGACCTGCCGGACCGGCAGGGCCTGCTGGCCGAACCGGACTCGCTGAGCCGATTGACTGCCGAACGGGCCATTCTGCAGCGTGAGACGGCGATGCTCCGCACCCTGACCGCGCGCCCCGCCCCTGACCTTCGGTACGCGCCCTACAACCCGAACTGATCACATCAGGGTCACCGGGACCGCTCTCCGGTATGCGCTTACTGGCTCGCCTGAAGGCTGCGACGGCCAGCCCTGGTACGAAATGGGGCCTAAGGCGCGATTCTACGGCCGCTGCGCGGGGCTCCGACACACATTGGAAACATCGGACCGCCGAAGACCTGATGCGTTACCGGCCACGTAACAAACGGGAAATGAGCCGGAAACCCGCACATGGGAGACATGTAGGCGTTCCGTGAAAAGCATCGGAGCGGCCGGGGTGGGTCCGTATAGGCCCCTGGGGGAGACCCCTGGAAACCCGAATGGCCCCTTCCAAGGCAGCCCCCTGGAGGCGCAGAGCAGTGGTTCCCTATCCAGCATGGCTGAATGCCGGAGACAACTCCTGGCAGATGACAGCCGCCACACTCGTCGGTTTGATGAGCATTCCCGCCCTGGCCGTCCTCTACGGCGGCCTCGTCCAGAAGAAGTGGGCCATGAACACCGTGCTGATGGTGTTCAGCACGTTCTGCCTGGTCCTCATCGCATGGGTCCTGTGGGCCTTCGACATGGGCTTTGGCCACCCGTGGATCAGCACGTTCGTCGGGATACCGGGGACCGTCCTCGGGCACAACGCCCTGCAAGGGCAGGCTAATGTCCCCTTGCTGGACGGCCTGATGCCCAAGTTCCGGTTCCCGCAGGCCTCGCTCGTCTACTTCCAGTTTGTGTTCGCCGCGATCACCCCGATCCTGTTCATCGGCAGCGTGCTCGGCCGGATCAGCTTCAAGGTCTGGGTGCTCTTCGTTCCGCTGTGGATCACCTTCGCGTACGCGGTGAACGCGTTCCTGCTCTGGGGTGGCGGCTACTGGGCCGGCAAGGGCGCTCTCGACTTCAGTGGTGGCTACGTCATCCACCTGGCCGCGGGCACGTCCGGGTTCGTCGCGGCGGCCGTCATCGGGCCGCGCCTGGCGCGCGACCGCGAACGGGCGATCCCGAACAACCTGATGTTCGTGGCGGTCGGCGCCGGAATCCTGTGGCTCGGCTGGAACGGCTTCAACGGTGGTGACCCGTACTTCGCCGGTGCGGACGCCGCCGCCGCGGTCGTCAACACCAACGTCGCGACCGCCGTGGCCATGATGACGTGGATCTTCATGGACATGTTCCTGAGCAAGGAGAAGAAGCCGACATTCCTCGGCGGCCTCAACGGCATGATCTGCGGCCTGGTCGGCATCACGCCCGCCGCAGGTTTCGTCAATGGCCTCGGCGCCATCGTGATCGGCGTAGTGTGCTCGGCGATCGTCTGGGTGGCCTGGACGTTCCTGCCCAGGTACGTGTGGCCGTTCAACAAGGTGGACGACGCGCTTGGGGTGGTCTACACCCACGGCATCGCCGGACTGTTCGGCGGCCTGCTGGTCGGCTTGCTCGCCGACCCGAACATGATCGAGTACCTGGGCCTCGGCAAGACCGCCTCGTTCAGCGGTGCGGGCCTGTTCTACGGGCACCCGAAGCAGCTGGCCATCCAGGCCGGAGCCGCCCTGACCATCATCGTCTGGGATGGGGCCGTCACGTTCATCATCCTCCGGGTGCTCGGGCTGTTCATGAATCTCCGGATACCCGACGAGCAGCTGGAGATCGGCGACGTGGCGGTGCACGGCGAAGAGGCGTACCCCTCCGAGGACCTGATCAGCGTCTCGGCGAGCCGTGCCTCGGAATCGTTCTCCGAGGCCTCGCCCACCACGCTGGAACCGCCACGGGCCAAGGCGACGACCGAAGATCCCTGAGCCAGTCCCGTCTCGTTAAGTCCCGCCTCACGCCCTACGTCTGCCCCCGGCACCCCCGCGTGCCGGGGGCAGACGCCGCTGATCATAAATTGCGCGCGGGAACGCGTCGCTCCGTGGTCACACCAGCCCCAGGAACACCCACGTCCCATGACGGCCGTCATGTGGCGCGCCAGTCACACAGGGCCCACCCGTGGACCCACTCCCGCGCGGCGCCCGCGCTGGGGGCGGATAGCCAGCCGGCGGGCCGTCGGCGGGCCTGACCCAGGCCAGACTCAGGACCAAGGCGCCGAGGACGGCGGCGGACCGGTAGGTTCTGCCGTGTCCAAGGCCGGGGGTCCCCACGCCGAGGACGGCGGCGGACCGGTAGGTTCTGCCGTGTCCGAGGCCGGGGGTCCCCAGCTTGCCGGTGCCCAGCTTGGCGGTCCCCAGCTCGGCAGTACTGAGCTTGGCGGTCCCCAGCCCGGCAGTACTGAGCTTGGCGCCGGGTAAGACGGCTCGGGACTTGGCGCCGAGTAAGACGGCGGGGGACTTGACGGCGGGGGACTTGACGGCGGGGGACTTGACGGCGGGGGACTTGACGGCGCGGGCGACTCGACGGCGCGGCACTCGACGGCGCGGCCGGGGAGCTGGTGCAGACGGTCCTGACCGGCGCGGAGGCCCCGGCCCGGACCATCGTGGGCCCGGTCTCCGCCATCGTGGAGCCACACGGGGCCATCCTGGGCGCAGCCCGCGCCGTCGCGCGCAGTGGTGCCGGGGGAACCTGGCTGGTCTGGGGATAGGGCTTGTTCACATCGCTTTCCGGTCCGGCCGGGACGGTGGATTTATCGAGTGCCGGCGATCTGCGCGCATGGACCCGGCCAGCATGTGACTGTTTCGCCTTGGCATCGCCGGCTGGCCCGTTGATGAACTGAACCACCACCGGCCCGTGGTGCTGTCCCCACCAGTCACCGGCGAACACGGCCCCCGCGCCCGTCGCCAGCGCGAACACGCACGCACCGGTGACGGATGCGGCGGATGCGCGCGTCTTCCAGTTACCCATCATCGGCCTCCCCGTGTCCGCGGCGCCTAATGCGCAAAAGGCGCTGGGACGGTGTCGCGAAGGTTCCGCATAGCGGGGGTAATGAAACCCGTATCAGCCGGCCGTGCCCAAGTTTTTACGAGGGCGCCGTCGAGGCGCCTGACCAACGTGCGCAGACGTGTCCCGTGCGGCCGCCGGCCGAGCGCGGACGACAATCCCGGGTGCGCTGTGGTCTCACCCGACCGCACAATGGGATATATGGCTACACCAGTGACGACGGCAAAGACCCTGGTAACCGACGACGGCGTCCCCATCGACGCCGTGCATCTCCCCCGGGAAAGTGACCTTGCCATCGTGCTGGCGCACGGGTTCACGCTGTCCTGGCAGCGGCCCGCCGTGTGGAGCATCTCCACCCGCCTCAACCGGATCGCGGGCGTCGTGAGCTTCGACTTCCGCGGGCACGGGCGTTCCGGCGGCCTGTCCACCATGGGTGACCGCGAGATCCGGGACCTTGACGTCGCGGTTAACTACGCGCGGGAGCTGGGTTACGAGCGGGTCGCAGCGGTTGGTTTCTCGATGGGCGCGTCGATCGTCATCCGGCACGCCGGACTGATCGGCGGCCTCGACGCGGCCGTCTCGGTGAGCGGCCCGGGGCACTGGTACTACCGCGGGACGGAGCGGATGCGCCGCGTGCATTTCGCCGTGGAGCATCGCGTCGGTCGGCTGGCGACCAGGATGCTGATGAAGACGCGGATCAGCCCCGTTCAGTGGAACCCGACGCCCATGCCGCCCGATCAGGCCGCCGCGCAGGTCTCGCCCATTCCGTTGCTGATCGTGCACGGCGACCAGGACCCGTACTTCCCGGTGGATCATGCCCACGAGCTCTACGATGCCGCGCGGGACCCGAAGGAGCTATGGCTCGTACCGGGATTCGGGCACGCCGAGTCCGCGTGCCGTCCAGCGCTGGTTGACCGGATCGGCGGCTGGGTCGCGGCGGCTGCGGGCGCGCCCGTGGCCCAGGAACGGGTCCGCCTCACGGGCGGGGCCGTGGCCGGGAACGCCTCCGGGTCCATGGACCCGGCGCTGCTGGACCTGCCGCCGGCCGAAGATCCGTACGAGGCCTCCGCCGAGGAAGCGGCCGAGGCCGCCGGCGCCGCCGCAGCGGCGGGCACTTCCCCGGCCGAGGCGATCCGCGCGGGCGCCAAGAGCATGGGCGCCGGGAGCATGGGCGCCGGGAGCCTGGGCGCCGGGAGCCTGGGCGCCGGGAGCCTGGACGACGACTGCTCCGGCGCCTGGCCCTAGGGGAACGACGGCCGGTGAGAGCGCGAGCCCCCGCGAGCGTCCCCGACCCCGCTACCAGCCGGCGGGCAGCGGCATGCCCTCGCTGTAGCCGGATGCGCTCTGCAGGCCGATGACCGCCCGCTCCCGCAGCTCCTCCAGGTTGTGGGCGCCGGCGTAGGTGCAGGCGCTGCGCAGCCCGGCCACGATCGAATCGATCAGGTCCTCCACACCGGGGCGTCGCGGGTCGAGGTACATCCGCGCGGTGGAGATGCCCTCCTCGAACAGCTCCTTGCGGGCCCGTTCGAACGGTGAATCCCCGGCGTTGCGCTGCCGGACGGCCCGGGCGGACGCCATCCCGAAGCTCTCCTTGTACAGCCGGCCGTCCGCGTCGCGGAACGGATCGCCCGGGGACTCATACGTCCCCGCGAACCAGGATCCGACCATCACACTGGACGCGCCCGCCGCCAGCGCCAGCGCCACGTCACGCGGGTGCCGCACGCCGCCGTCGGCCCATACGTGGGCGCCCAGCCTGCGGGCCTCCGCCGCGCATTCCAGCACGGCGCTGAACTGCGGGCGGCCGACCCCGGTCATCATCCGGGTGGTGCACATCGCGCCGGGCCCGACGCCGACCTTGACGATGTCCGCGCCGGCCTCGACCAGGTCAGTGACGCCGGCCGCGGTGACGACGTTGCCGGCTACGACGAGCGCGTCGGGGCAGGTCTCCCGGATCCGGTGCAGGGCGCGGATCATCTTCTCCTGGTGGCCGTGCGCGGTGTCGACCACGATCAGGTCGGCGCCCGCCTCGAGCAGCAGTTTCGCCTTCGAGCCCGGGTCACCGTTCACGCCGATCGCGGTGGCCAGCCGCAGCCGGCCCGCGTCGTCGGTGGCCGGGCGGTACAGCGTGGCCCGCAGCGCCCCGGTCCGGGTCAGGATGCCGACGCAGTGCCCCGTCTCGTCGACGACCGGGGCCAGCCGGTGCCGGCCCTCGTGCAGCAGGTTGAACGCACGCTCCGGGTCGGTGCCCGCGGGCAGGGTCACCGGGTCCGCCGACATGACCTGGCGCAGCTGGGTGAAGCGGTCCACGCCCTGGCAGTCGGCCTCGGTAACGACCCCGACCGGCTTGCCGCCCTCGATGACGATGACCGCCCCGTGCGCGCGCTTGGGCAGCAGGCTGAGGGCCTCGCCCGTGGTGTCCGACGGGCCGAGCGTGATCGGCGTGTCGTGCACGCGGTGGCGGGACTTCACCCAGGCGACCACGTCGGCCACGACGTCCACGGGGATGTCCTGAGGCAGCACGGCCAGGCCGCCGCGGCGCGCCACCGTCTCGGCCATCCGCCGCCCGGAGATCGCGGTCATGTTGGCCGTGATGAGGGGGATCGCGGCCCCGCTGCCGTCGTGCGTCGACAGGTCCACGTCGAGCCGGGAGGCGACCGCCGACCGGTTCGGCACCATGAAGACGTCGCTGTAGGTAAGGTCCTGGGCGGGGACCGTTTCGCCGATAAATCGCACGCCATAGATTGTGCCCGTTGCGGCCGGATGCTACCGCCGCCGGGATGGCCCCGTCCCCGGCGGCGGGCGGAACCGCTAAGCGGGAGCGAACGCCGCGAACATGATGTCCGCGATGCGGTTGGCCATCTCGTCGATGGGGAGTTTCACTTCGGCGCTGAGCAGGTAGTTCACCCGTTCCAGCATCATCAGGCACGCCACGGCGGTCAGTTCCGCGTGCTCGGGCAGCTGCCCGGCCGTGCGGGTGGCCGCGGTCATGCCCGTGGTCATCGCTTCGGAGATGCTGAACAGCATCTGCAGCCCGTCTCCGTACACTTCCTCCGGGACCAGATCGGCCTGGCTGAGAATGCGGATGACGGTCGCGTGCACGGCGTAGACGTCAAAGAATTTCCGCACCCAGCGTCGCAGTACGGTCTTGCCCGCATCGTCGCGGGTGACAATGGGGAAGTCGCCGGCGACGACTTCCATATCGCGCAGCGCATCCAGCAGCAGGGCCTTGAACAGGTCCTCTTTGTTGGAGAAGTAAAGGTAGAAGGTGCCGTGCGAGATGCCGGCGCGGCGGACAACGTCGTCGACCCGGACGCCGTGGAATCCGCGCTCCTCGAACTCGATCATGCCGGCCTCGAGCAGGCGCTTGACGGTGGCCCGTCCCTGAGCACGTAGTTCCCGGTCACGAGCGGGAACACCGCCTCCGTGGGAGGGCTGACGGCCCGGCCCGTGCGCCGCCTGGGCGCTCCCCGGCGGCTGAGTCGGCGGCCGTGGGCGGGGCCGGCTCGCCTCGGTTCCCGGGGACCCCGGGCCGCGGCTTCCCTCGTGAGTCATGGTAAGAGACTAGCCGTCCGGTTCCCGGCCCGGTGGCACTCGGGGGAGGTGCCGGGCGGGAACTCGCTGCTACGCTTCGAGCGGTGAGCAGTCCGGCGCAGGCTGACGGAGCCCAGGCTCGCCCGGACGGCCACGGGCCGTCCGGCCAGGAGGCCGCGCCCACCCCGGACTCGCGGGCCACCACGATCCGGGTGGGCGCCCTGACCGCGGCCGCGGCGCTGATCTACGCCGTCTACGCGCTCATCCGTTTCCGGCGCTTCCTGACCAGCACGTTCGACCTCGTCATCTTCGACCAGGGCGTCCGCGGCTACGCGCACTTCAGCGCGCCGGTCTCCATCGCCCGCGGCGTGGCCGACGGCGGGACGGCGCACTTCGTGCTGCTGTCCGACCACTGGTCGCCGATCCTGGCCGTGCTCGCGCCGCTGTACTGGATCCACGACGGGCCCGCGACGCTGCTCGTCGCGCAAGCGGTGCTGTTCGCCCTGGCGATCCCGCCGCTGTGGGCGTTCACGCGCCGCCAGCTCGGGGCCCCGTGCGCCTACTTCGTCTCCGCGGCGTACGCGCTGTCCCTGCCGGTCATGGCGGCGGTCACGTTCGACTTCCACGAGGTGGCGTTCGTCCCCGTGCTTACGGCGGTGATGGCCGAACGGTTCCAGGCCGGGCGCCGCCTGCCTGCGATCCTCGCCGCGGTGGCCCTGCTCCTGGTCAAAGAGGACATGGGGCTGCTGATCGCCGGGTACGGCGTCTACCTGCTGGTGACCAGGCGCCGCTGGACCGGGCTCGCCTTCCTGGCGGGCGGCGTCGCGGCGACCTGGCTGGCCAGCCGCGTCCTGATCCCCGCCTCCGGCGGCTCGGCCGGCTTCTACTGGGCGTACGGCGAATTCGGCCGCACCGCCGGGAGCGCCGCCGCCGGCATCGTCACCCACCCGCTGCACGCGCTGCACGTCCTGGTGACCCCCGGGGTGAAGGCGCGCACGATGATCGGGCTGGTGGTCCCGCTCGGCTTCCTGCCGCTGGCGTCCCCGCTGACCCTCGCTGCGGTGCCCTTGCTGGCCGAACGGATGCTGGCGTCCGGGTACCCGCTGTGGTGGCAGGCCAAGTTCCAGTACGACGCCTTCATCGTCATGATCCTCTTCCTCGCCGCGGTCGACGGCGCGGCCCGGCTGCAGCGCCGGTGGCGGGCCGCGGGGCTGCGGCTGCCCCGCGGGAAGGACCGGGACTGGGCGCCGGCCACCGTCTGGGCGGCGGTGGTGTTCGTCGCGGCGATCGGCTACGTCCCGTTCTCGCCGTTCGGCCAGCTGCTGCACCCGACGTACTACATGGTCAACGCGCGGATGCAAGCCGCCGACCAGGTGACCGCCCGGGTGCCGTCGGGTGTCGAGGTGGAGGCGGCCGACAACCTCGGCCCGCGGCTGTCGGGACGGGACACCGTGCTGCTGCTGGACGGCGCGCCGCGGTGGGCGCCGTGGGTGGTCGCGGACACCAAGGGCCTGGACTTCCCGTTCTGTACCCCGGCGCAGCAGGCCCAGCAGGTGTCGTTCCTGCGGGCGCACGGGTACCGCCTGGTCTTCAGCGACGACGGCTACGTGGTCCTGCACCGGCCGGCGGACGCACGGACCCGCGAGGCCCTCATCAACCCCGTCCCCGCTCCCAAGATGCACACCAACGTCTGTTACTAAACGGGGCCACGGGGCTGCGTCCCGTGGGATGTCGGATATGGTTGTCACATTGTGGGAGGGCTGATCTGGCGGGGGCTGTCAGTGATCGCCGCGGTAGCCTTGTTCGGCACCGCGGCGGCGGCGGGTATTAGCCAGTTTGGCATGACCAGCACCGCTGGCCATGCGAGCCGCGCGAGCGCGTCCAGCCCGGCGAGGTTGACCAGCCCGGCGGGGCTGACCAGCGCGGGCGGGACCACCGGCATAGGCGTGCCGTTCGATGCGTCGCTCCAGTCGCCGGGAGCCCAGGGGGCGGCCAGCGCTGCCACGGCCGGGACCACGGCCAGCACGCAGATGCCCCGCCAGCTCGTCGTGCCGGACGTCCTCGCGGTCATCCAGACCGGGATTCCCCGCTCCGACGTGCCGAAGATCCGCAAGCTCAGCGGCGTCCGCGGCGTCCTGACGGTCAGCGGCGGCGCGATCAAGATCGGCGGGAAGACCGCCAACGTACTGGGGGTCGATCCCGGCTCCTTCCGCTCCTGGACGCCGGTGACGGCCGCCGGTGACCAGGCCCTGTGGCAGGCGCTGGCCCGCGGCCAGTTTGTCACGGCGACCGCCGCGCAGCGCACCCTGGGCCTGGCGCGGGCCCGCTCCTACCCGGTCACCGGGGCGACCCGGGCGCAGCTCACCTTCGGCGGGGCAGCCGCGCTCGGCATTCCCGGCGTGGACGCGGTGGTGAACAGCTCCGTCGCGGCGCGCCTCGGGCTGGTGCCGGACCTGGCGGTGCTGATCAACGCGCCCGCGGACAACCTGGCCACACTGGTGACGCGGGTCCGAGCGGTGACCGGGGCGCGGAGTCACGTCATCAGCCTTCAGCCGACGACGGTCGGCGTGCCCGGCCCGCTGCCGGTGGACACCTCGGTACCCACCGGGCGCCCCGCGACCTACATGCAGCTGTACCAGGAATCGGCGGCGCGGTACTGCCCCGGGCTGTCCTGGACCGTTCTGGCGGCGATCGGCGAGGTCGAAAGCGGCAACGGGGCCAACGTCGGGCCGTCCAGTGCCGGGGCGCTCGGGCCGATGCAATTCATGCCGTCCACCTGGCAGGTCTGGGGGATCGACGGCTTCGGGGACACCGGTGCCCCCAACATCATGAACCCGTTCGATGCGGTGCCGAGCGCGGCCGGGATGCTGTGCGGGGACGGCGCGGCCAAGGGCGGTTCGTCGCTGTACGGCGCGATCTTCGCCTACAACCACGCGGACTGGTACGTCAACGAGGTCCTGGCCATCGCCAGGGAATACGCCACGGGCGCCTGAACGTCCCCCGGGCCGACCGCCCGGGGCCGCCTTCCCCGGTATGGCCGCGCTGCCCGCGGACGGCGCGGCGTATGGGCCTGGTTGGATGGTGAACATGCCGGATTACGACGCGTTCCTGCTGGTCTCGTTCGGGGGTCCCGAGGGGCCGGACGATGTGATGCCCTTCCTGCGGAACGTCACCCGCGGCCGCAGTATCCCAGCGGATCGCCTGGAGGCCGTCGCCGAGCACTATTATGCCGTCGGCGGCGTGAGCCCGATCAACCAGCAGTGCCGGGACCTCATCACCGGCCTGCGCGCCGAGTTCGGCGCCGCGCGCCTCGACCTGCCCATCTACTGGGGGAACCGGAACTGGGACCCCTACCTGACCGATACCGTGGCCGCGATGGCCGCCGACGGCGTCCGGCGCGCGCTGGCCTTCGCCACCTCGGCCTACAGTTCGTTCTCGAGCTGCCGGCAGTACCTGGACGATATTGACCGGGCGCGCGAGCACGCCGGCCCCGGCGCGCCCCGCATCGACAAGATCCGCCGCTACTTCAACCACCCCGGCTTCGTCGAGCCGTTCGCCGAGAACGCGCGGGCGGCGCTCGCGACCCTGCCGGCCGACATCCGGGACGGCGCGCGCCTGGTCTTCACCGCGCACAGCGTGCCGCTGGCCATGGCGGCTCACAGCGGGCCGCCAGGATTGGGCACGCAGCGGAGCGGGGCGCCGGGGCCCGGCGGCCGGTACGCGGCCGAGCTGGCCGAGACTGCCTCTCTCATTGCCGAACGGACCGGCGGCGGGGCCCATCCGTGGGACCTGGTGTACCAGAGCCGGAGCGGGCCACCGTCCCAGCCGTGGCTGGAGCCCGATGTCCTGGACCACCTCGGCGACCTGGCCAAGGCGGGCACCCCGGCGGCTGTGATCATCCCGGTCGGGTTCGTGTCCGACCACATGGAGGTCCGGCACGACCTCGACACCGAGGCGGCGGAAACGGCCGCGGCGCTCGGCCTGCCCGTCGCGCGCGCGGCTACCCCCTGGTACCACCGCCAGTTCCGGGCCATGATCGTCGACCTGGTGCGCGAGCGCCTCGGCCCTGCGGATGCGCCGCGCGCGGCGCTCGGCCGGCTGGGCCCGCCCACCGACGCTTGCCCGCCCGGCTGCTGCGCTTTTACCCAGCCCGCTCGGAGCAAGGCGTGAACACTCCGGACGCGAAGGACCTCCTGGCTCTCGCGGCTGACGCGGCCGCGGCCGCGGCCCGGCTGCTCGCCGATCAGGGCGCACAGAGCCGCCCCGAAGTCGTCGAGACCAAGTCGAGCCTGACCGACGTGGTGACCGAAATGGACCGCCGGGCCGAGGCGCTCATCACCGAACGCATACGGGCGGAGCGCCCCGGCGACGCGATCCTCGGTGAGGAAGGGGGCGAGACGCGCGGTGCTCGCGGCCCGGACAAGGACTTGGGCGAGGACCCGGACGAGCCCGGGGACCCGTCCGCACCTGTCGTGCGCTGGATCGTCGACCCGCTCGACGGCACCGTCAACTACCTGTACGGGCTGGCGGACTGGGCGGTCAGCATCGCCGCGGAAGTCGCGGGCACGATCGTGGCCGGCGTGGTGGCCGTTCCGCTGCACGGCGAGACCTTCACGGCCATCCGGGGCCAGGGCGCCTGGCTGCACAGCACCGCCGACCGGGCCAGCGCCACGGGGGAGGCCAGCGCCCCGGGCGGGCGCGGTGCGGCCGGGCTGCGCTGCAACCGGGACGTCCCGCTCGGCCAGGCCCTGGTCGGCACCGGGTTCGGCTATCTGCCGGGGCGCCGGCGCGTCCAGGGCGAGGTCGTGGCCGCGCTGCTGCCGCAGATCCGCGACATCCGCCGCGGCGGGTCGGCGTCGGTCGACCTGTGCATGGTGGCGGCCGGCCGCCTGGACGCGTTCTACGAGCGGGGCCTGAACTACTGGGACTACGCCGCCGGCGGCCTGATCGCGGAGGAGGCAGGCGCGCGAGTGACCGGCCTGGAGGGCCGCCCGGCCGGTCCGTCCATGACCGTCGCGGCTGGCCCCGGCCTGTACGAGGAGCTCGCCGCTTTCCTCGCTGCCCTCGACCCCGAACGCGACGCCTAGCGCCGCCCGCGGGCTGGTCAGGGGAGGCGCTGGGGTCAGGCGCGGGCGGGTTCGGGGATGCCGTGCGCCGTGGCGATCTGCCTCAGGTGGTCGATCTCGTCGAGCTGGGTATCGGTGAGGTCAGTGTCCCCGGCGGCCAGCGCCGCCCGCAGGGAGGCGTGGGCTTCCCTCAGACGGTGCTGCAGTGTGGCTGCGAACTCGCCCATGCGACTCCCTCCGGTCAAACACGCGGATAGCGTGCCAAGTCCTACCCCGGCGGCACTTAGCGCTAAACCCGGTTTCGCGGCCGAAACCTGCGGGCGCGAATGAGATCCGGGCCACGGGGGCATACTGTTGCGGCGGCTCGTTGGCCCGCGGATAAGGGTTGGCCAGAGCGGGTCAGGATGCCGGTACACTTCGCGTCCGGCGGCACTCGGCGCCGTCCGCGGGCCATCCCGGCCCCCGGCGGATCCGGTCGCCGGGACACGCGGAAACGGAGGTGCGGTGCACGTCATACCCTCCACGCCACGACACTCACCGCGCTGCGTGTGCCCGGCGGGCAAACGTGACAGAATTCCGCGCCGGAATTGGGCACAACCAAGGCCTCCAGAGCGTTACACCCGCGCGACGAAGAGGCGCACAACGTGTGGAGGGGGAAAGAACCACCATGGCCACTGATTACGACAGCCCGCGGAAGACAGACGACGACCTCACTGAGGACAGCCTGCAGGAGCTTCAGGCCCGCCGGATGGATCAATCGTCGAACACGATCGACATTGACCCGGACGAGGTGGCTGAGTCACTTGAGCTGCCCGGTGCGGACTTGTCGAACGAAGAGTTGTCTTTCCGTGTGATCCCACGGCAGGCGGACGAGTTCACCTGCTCGCGCTGCTTCCTGGTGCACCACCGCAGCCAGCTCGCTGAAGAGCGCAACGGCCAGCTTGTGTGCCGGGAGTGCGCCGCCTGACGGTACCCATTCGTCAGTTGCTGCGCCTGCCCGCCGCTATTTCAGGCCTGATGCCGGGAGCGCCCGAACGGTCAGCCGCCGCGCTCCCGCTCATGCCGGTTCTGGTTCCGTCCCGCCGCCCGGGCCAGGGCGGCGGGATCAGCCACCGGGCCATCATTCGTCGCCGGTATGGCCGACCTGGTAGGCGTGCACCTGCTTGGTGGCGGCCCTCGTCGCCAGCAGCCGGGCCGCTTCCATCGCCACGCCGGTCACCACGGCCCAGCCGAGTGCCTCTTTGAGCCCGACCTCAAGGTCTTCCGGGTGGACCGGAGGCTCCCTGCCCGTCGCCCGCGTCCACACAAGCGAGATGAGCTTACGGGCGGCCCACGCCGCGGCGAAGGCGGCGACCCCCCCGGCGATACGCGTGGCCACATCTGCGCGCTGGTCCGACATGCCAGTGCCTCCTCCGAACCCCATTGTCTGATCATTCCACGTGCGGCCCGGCGCCTACGCCAGCCCGCCGGCGCCCGCCCCGGCTCAGCCCGCCGATCCCTTCCCCCGGCCCGCCGAGCCCGGTCCCGGTCCGCCGATCCCTGCCTCAGCCCGCCCGGCCGTGAGTGGCCGCGGGAGCGCCCTTCGGGCTGCCGCGCTCGATCGCGGCGGCCAGCTCGCCCGGTCGGCGTGTCCCGATCAGCCAGTACGGAACCTGGCCGGCCGGGTCGTGCACCGCTACGTACACGGCGGTCTTCAGATACGGCCGGATCAGCGTGTGCGCGGCTGGATCGGCCCGGGGGCCCCGCATCGCCTCAGCCTGCCGGGCGTCCAGTGCCCGCACCTCGGTGACCTGGGACAGCGGCAGCACGGCGCCCGCCGCCCGGAGCTCGCCGTCATCGACCTCGATCAGGCCCGATCCCCACGCCAGCAGCACGGCGGCACAGCCGACGGTGAAGACGGCGTAAATGATCACGACAACGGCGCCGCTGAGGTTCGCGTAGATACCGTACGCGCCGAGTAGGACGATGACGGGCACGGCCAGGATCCACCAGGCCGCCGGCGCGGTGAGCCGTTCACGGTAATCACGCATGCCGTCAACCGTAGTTGGTTAGATGGCCTTATGACGGGGCGGTCCGGCCGGGGCATCGGCCTACGGGCGCGGCAGTGGCTGGCGGCCGCTCGCGAGGGCATCCGGAACGCGGAAGAACGCCGGAACGCAGAGGAAGACCAGGGCACCGGCGTACCGGTCCGGCCGCCCGCCCGCGCCGTTCCCGGCGTGGCCGGCGGGGACGGCGCCGCCGTCAACGGCGCCGCCACTCACGGGGTCCCGCACCCGCTGGATGAGCCCATGCCGGACGCCGCGGGACGGGACGGCGGGATCGTGCCGCGCTGGCTCCAGGTCGCCGGGGGATGGGCGTGGCGGCTGCTGTTCATCGGCATCGCGCTCTACCTGGCCTACCGCGTGGCCGGCCGGCTGGCGGTGGTGGTGATCCCGTGCGCGGCCGCGCTGCTGCTGACCGCGCTGCTGCAGCCGTTCACCGCCCGCCTGCACCGCGCGGGACTGCCGATGCTGGCCGCGGCGTGGTGCACCCTGCTCAGCGGCGTCGTCGTGCTGGCCGGGACGATCACCCTGGTCACGATCCGGGTGCGGGCGGAGTACAAGGGCCTGGTCACGCAGATCCGGCACACCACACGCCAGATCCAGACGTGGATGGCCGGTGCGCCGCTGCACCTCAAGACGGGAAGCCTGCAGAACCTGTCGAACAAGGGGCTGACCTACCTGGACCAGCACAAGTCCGTGGTGGCCGGCACGGTGCTGACCGGCGGCCAGATCATCTTCGAGGTGCTCGGCGGGATCGTCCTCGCGCTGTTCGTCACGTTCTTCCTGCTGAAGGACGGCGCGCGGATCTGGGCCTGGCTGACCCGCGCCTTCAGCCCCGAGAGCAGGCTGCGGGCCGACCGGGCCGGGCGCGCGGCCTGGCAGGCCGTCGTGCACTACATGCGGGGAACCGTGCTGGTCGCGGCCATCCACGCCGTCGTGATCGGAAGCACGCTGACCATCATGGGCGTGCCGCTGGTCGCGCCGCTGGCCGTCCTGGTCTTCCTCGCGGCGTTCATCCCACTCGTCGGCATCCTGCTGGCCGGGACGCTGGTCATCCTGATCACGGTGGCGGCCAAGGGCTGGATCGCCGCGGTGATCCTCCTTGGCATCTTCGTGGCCGAGAACCAGCTGGAAAGCCATCTGCTGCAGCCGCTCGTCGTCGGGCGCATCGTCCGGCTGCACCCGCTCGCCATCATCCTCGTCCTCGCCGTGGGCGGCGTGGTGGCGGGCATACCGGGCGCCGTCGTGGCTGTTCCGGTCGCCGCGGCGATCACCCGCGCGGTGCCCGAACTGCGGCGCCACTACCCGGTGGGCGGGACCGTCCCGGTCCGAGGGGATTCGGGCTCGCCCGCTCCGGGACCGCGATAGGGTCACTGGGCGTGAGGAACTGGCCGCATCATGCTGTGTGCCGTGACGCTGTGCCATGCCCAGCCACCCGTTCGAGGAATGATGCCCATGGACCGATCCGCCGACGGTGCCCGCGACCTTGTCGACGTGCTCATCCAGCGCCTGGACCCAGGTCTCCCGCTGCCCGCCTTCGCTCATCCCGGCGATGCCGGCGCGGATCTGTTCGCGGCGCAGGACGTGGACCTGGCGCCGGGGGAGCGCGCCCTGGTCCCGACCGGCGTGGCCATCGCGCTGCCCGCCGGTTACGCGGCGTTCGTGCATCCGCGCTCGGGGCTGGCCGCACGCCACGGGGTCACGATCGTGAACGCGCCGGGGACCGTGGACGCCGGCTATCGCGGCGAGATAAAGGTCACGCTGCTCAACACGGATCGCTCGCAGCCGGTCAGCTTCCGGCGCGGGGACCGGATCGCGCAGCTGGTGATCCAGCGGGTGGAACAGGTGCAGTTTCACGAGGCCGTCTCGCTGCCCGGGTCGGCCCGCGGTGACGGTGGTTTCGGCTCCACCGGGGGCCATGCAGTCGGCGTCCCGAGTACCGTGAATCAGTTACGAAGGCATATCGAGGGGAACTCCCCTAAGCACGGCGCGGGGAATCCGCTGGATCGAAGAAGGAGCGTGCGCAGTGTTCCGTCGGCGTCGACGCGAGGACGCGGACCAGGCCAGTGCGGGCTACCCCGGGGCGGATGCTACCGGGGCCACCGACGGCGGCTGGGAAGACCCCGATGAGACCGGCGAATGGGACGATGATGCCGCCGGGGCGGAGAGCGCCGGTCCGTCCGCCCCGGTGCCCCCCGGCCTGCGCGGCGGCCCGTGGGACGCCGAGGCCTACCCGGAGCGGGAGCGCGCCGATTTCGGCAGCCTCCTGGTCCCGATCACGCCCATGCAGCAGATCGAGCTGGCCACGGACGGGCAGCGGTTCATCTGGGTCACGGTGAAGAACGGTATGAGCGAGCTGCGGGTGCACGCCTTCGCGGCGCCGCGCAGCGGCGGGCTGTGGCAGGACGTCCGGCAGGAGATCGCCGAAGAGCTTTCCTCGGCCGGCACGCCCGCGCAGGAGACCGAGGGCCCGTTCGGGACCGAGGTGTTCGCGCACGTGGCGGTGGAACCCGGGAACGCGTCCGCCGGCACCCTTCCCGTCCGGTTCATCGGGATCGACGGCCCGCGATGGCTGCTGCGCGGACTGATCATAGGCGGGGCGGCCACCGGCGCCGAGCCGGTCGAGCCGTTCGAGGAACTGCTGAGCGACATCGTGGTCGTGCGCGGGGATCACCCGATGCCGCCGCGGGACATGCTGGAGCTGCGGCTGCCGCCCGAGGTGCAGCAGGCGCTCGAGCAGCAGCAGCAGGCGCTCGCGCAGCAGCCGGCGGGCGGCGAGGACGCGGAGCCCGAAGCGGAAAACCGTTTCCGGACCGACCTCAACCCGTTCGAGCGCGGTCCGGAGTTCACCGAGACGCGCTGAGGAACGCCGCACCGGCCGAAGCCGCCAGCACACGGACAATTAACATTCGGTAATATCCCGTTAATACGCCCTGGCTAGCGTGTTTCCATGGGGATAGCTATCCGCGCAGAGAGCCAAGCCGAGCGGCCGCGTGTCCAGATAGCCGGTACGGTGCAAGTGATCAGGCACGACCGGATCGGCGGGATGCCGGCCATGGAAGCCGAGCTGCAGCAGGACCCTGGCCAGCTTGACCATGGCCGCGTCGAGCTCATCTGGCTCGGCCGGGCGAGCATTCCCGGCATCGAGCCGGGCATTACGGTCGTGGCGGAAGGCCGGCTGGGCGTTCGCCGCGGCCGCGCGACCATGTTCAACCCGCGATACGAGCTGAGTCTGGCCGCGTCCGACGGATCAAGCGAGCAGGAGTTCCGCACAGCCAGCTGAATCACCGGCTGGACACCCCCGGTCAACGGCCGGACAACCCGGTCAACAGCCGGACAACCCGGTCACCGGCGGCCCCGGGTCATCGGCTGGACGCCCCCGGTCAACAGCCGGGCAACCCGGTCACCGGCAGCCCCGGGTCACCGGCCGGACACCCCTGGTCAACAGCCGGGCAACCCAGTCACCGGCCGGATAGTCCGGTCACCGGCTGGACAGCAGCGAGGCGAGCTGGTCCTCTACGTCCTGGCTCGCGACGAAGAGCAGCTCGTCGCCGGCTTCCAGCAGATCGTCCTGTTGCGGGACGATAACCCGGCCCTCGCGCAGGATCGCCACCAGCGCGGTGTCGCCCGGCCAGTCGATGTCCCCGAACCGCTGGCCGACCAGCGGCGCGTCGGCCGGCATGGTCAGCTCGACCAGGCTCGCCTCGCTCTGCCGGAACGTCATCAGCCGGACGAGATCCCCGACGCTGACCGCCTCCTCGACCAGGGCGGACAGCATCCGGGGGGTCGAGACCGCCACGTCCACGCCCCACGACTCGTTGAACAGCCACTCGTTGTTCGGGTGGTTGATCCGCGCCACGACGCGGGGCACCCCGTACTCGGTCTTGGCCAGCAGCGACACGACCAGGTTGACCTTGTCGTCACCCGTGGCCGCGATCACCACGTTGCAGCGGTGCAGCGCGGCCTCGTCCAGCGAGCTGATCTCGCAGGCGTCCGCGAGCAGCCACTCGGCTCCGGGCAGGCTGTCCGCCTTGATCGACCTGGCTGAGTGGTCGATGAGCAGCACCTCGTGCCCGTTCTCGAGCAGTTCCCGGGCGATGGACCGGCCGACCGCACCGGCGCCGGCTATCGCGACGCGCATCAGCGGCCTCCCTCGGGCCCGGTGGAGAATAGTTCGGTGATCCGGTCCAGCTCGTCTTCGTGGGCGATCACGTGCAGCACGTCGCCTTCCTGCAGGACCGTGCCCGGAGCCGGGATCATCGCCTCGCCGAGCCGGTCGACGAAGGCGATGCGGGTGCCCGTGGACAACTCGATCGCCTTGTTTTTCTCGCCGAGCCACCGGTCGGAGAAAGCCACCTCGGCCAGTACGATTTTGCCGGTCGGATCGCGCCAGAGCGGTTCCGCGCCCTCGGGGAGCAGCTTGCGCAGCATCTGGTCGGCCGTCCAGCGGACCGTCGCGACCGTCGGGATGCCCAGGCGCTGGTAGACCTCGGCGCGACGGGGATCGTAGATCCGGGCCGCGACCCGGTCGATGCCGAACGATTCCCGCGCGACGCGCGCGGAAATGATGTTGGAGTTGTCACCGCTGCTGACGGCGGCGAAGGCGTCGGCTTCCTCGATGCCAGCCTGGATGAGCACGTTTCGGTCAAACCCCATGCCCGTGACCCGGCTACCCTTAAAGGAGGAGCCGAGCTTCCGGAACGCCTCGGGATCCTGATCGATAATGGCGACCGAGTAGCCGCGGTCCTCGAGGATATGGGCGAGCGTCGACCCGACCCGTCCGCAACCCATGATCACGATATGCACGGTCGTCCTTCCAGCTTGAAGCGCATCGCCAAAGTTATGCCCTTGCGGCGGTGATTGCGACACGTGGACACCGTGAATCCTGTCGCGCAATACCCCAGCCAGTGGGACGCGGCCGTATCTGCGACATTATGGTTGCGCCGGCCGACCCTGGCCGGGAAGGAAAGTGTCAAACCGGAGTACGGGATGCGATCTGAAGATGTGACTTCGGTCACTATATCCGGCAGTGCGGACAGCTCCGGGGTCCGGCTCAGTCCGGGAGACGTCGTTGAGGTGGTGGCCGGCGAAGCGGCGCACGGCGGCTGGTGCGTGGCCCGCCTGGACGGCTCGGGCCCCGTCGTCTTTGTCCGGCACGCCCTGCCGGGGGAGCGCGTCCGGGCCAGGATCACCGAGGTGACCGCGCGTTTCGCGCGGGCCGACGCCGCCGAGATCCTGGCGCCGTCCGCGGACCGGGTCGAGCCGCCGTGCCCGTACGCACGGCCGGGCGGATGCGGCGGCTGTGACTGGCAGCACGCGTCGCTGCCCGCCCAGCGGGAGCTGAAGGCATCGGTAGTGCGCCAGCAGCTCCGGCGCATCGCCGGGATCGACCGGCCGGTCACCGTGGAGGTCCTCCCGGGTGACGAGCCTGGCGACACGGACGCGGGCAGGGACGCGGGGATGGACGCAGGCGGCGCCGGGACGCCGGGCCTCGGCTGGCGGACCAGGGTCAAGTTCGCGGTCCGGGGCGACGGCGTGGCCGGCCTGCGGGCCCACCGGTCCCACGAGGTCATCAACGTCGCCGACTGCCTGATCGCGCACCCGGGCATCCGGGATCTCGGCGTGCCGGAGCAGCCCTGGTCGCGGGCGGCGTCGGTGGAGGCGGTCGTGGCCACGGACAACGGTGAGCGGGCGGTGGTCGTCTCCGGCCGGGTCCTCATCGCAGCATTGAAAAAGACCACGGCGGAATCGGTGCTGGCGGTGGCCAGCCGCGGCGGGCTTGCCCGGCCCGGCCCGCGCGGCCGCTCCGGCGGGCGCGGTGACCCCGGCAGACAGAGCGGAAACCGGACGACGCTGCTGCGGGGTCATTCTCATCTCCGTCAGCGCGCGGCGGGGCGGACCTGGCGGGTCAGCGCGACGGGGTTCTGGCAGGTGCACCCGGCCGCGGCGGACACCCTGGCCCGGGCCGTGCTGGACGCGCTGCGCCCACAGCCCGGCGATACGGCGCTCGACCTCTACTGCGGCGCGGGCTTGTTCACCGGGGTGCTGGCCGAGGCCGTCGGCCCGGACGGGACGGTCGTCGGCATCGAGTCCGGCTCGGCCGCCGCCCGCGATGCCCGCCGCAACCTGCGCGGGACACCGTGGGCGAGCGTGTACCAGGGCGACGCGAGCCAGGTGATCGCGCGCCACGGGCTTCCCCCGGCCCGGCTGGCCGTGCTCGACCCGCCCCGCGCCGGGGCGGCCCGGGACGTCATCGAGTACCTGGCCCGCTCCGCCCGCGTCCTTGCCCCGGGCGGAGCAGCCGGAGCAGACGACGCGGCGGCCGGTGAGCGGCGGATCGCCTACGTCTCCTGTGAACCGGCCACCCTCGCGCGGGACATCGCGCTCTTCGCGGGGCTCGGCTGGCGGCTGGAGAACCTGCGCGCGTTCGATGCGTTCCCCATGACCCACCACGTCGAGTGCCTGGCCACTCTGGTATCCCGCTAAAGGGTGCCGGAAGGCGCCGCGGAGCGGCGTGCTTGGATGGATCGATGAAACTCCGGATTTTCACCGAACCGCAGCAGGGGGCGGACTACGCGACTCTCCTCCGGGTGGCGACCGCCACGGAGAACCTGGGCTTCGACGCGTTCTTCCGCTCTGATCACTACCTCGCTATGGGCGATGGTCCCGGCCTGCCAGGCCCGACGGATTCCTGGGTGACGCTGGCCGGACTGGCCCTGCAGACCAGTCGCATCCGGCTTGGCACGCTCGTCACGGCCGCCACCTTCCGGCTGCCCGGGCCGCTGGCCATCTCGGTGGCGCAGGTGGACCAGATGAGCGGCGGCCGGATCGAGTTCGGCTTTGGCACCGGGTGGTTCGAGGCCGAGCACACCGCCTACGGGATACCGTTCCCCAGCCTGAAGGAGCGTTTCGGCCGGTTCGAGGAACAGCTCGCGATCGTCACCGGGCTCTGGGAGACCCCCGAGGGGAAGACGTTCTCCTTCGACGGAACCTACTACCAGCTGGTGGATTCCCCCACGCTGCCCAAGCCCGCCCAGCGGCCGAAGCCCCCCGTCATCGACCTCAGCGACCTGGAGCACCTGGAACTGCTCGCCGCCGAGGTCATGCCGCAGGTCTGAGCGCGGGCCAGGCGGAGAAGCCGAGCGCGGTGAGCAGTGCGGCCGACCCGCGATCCCAGGCGTTCGGCAGCAGGAGGGGCCCGGAACCGTGGTGAAGCGCGAGGAAATGTTCTGTTTTGACCACCTGTTCCGTCATCCGGCCAATGTACCGGCTCTGCCCCTCACCCCGGCGGATAGCGTTAACACGCTTTGAGGGCTACGCCGCGTGATCGCCTTCACTGGGCGGACCTGCGGATTTGGCTTGCGGCTGTAATCCTGGCAATGCGATCGTGGTTGGGTGCGTCTTGGCTCCGTCTCCGCCGGGAGAGTTCGGGTCCTCGTGGCCCAGGCGGTCGCGGGGACTCTACCGGGCATCCCCGGGACAGGCCTGCGATGAGCCGTTTCCGGCCGGGCCGGCGCAAGGGGGACGGTAATTCACCAGGTGAGGGCTACGACGGTGACCCTACGAGGGTGATCCGTACGAAGGCGAGCCGTACGAAGGCGAGCCCTACCCGGCCGAGCCGAATCGCGGCACCTACCCCTCCCAGTCCGCTTCCCATCCCGCCGCGGACGGTTATGCCGCGGACGGTTATGCGGGAGACGGTGACGACCCCGGGCAAGGCTCGGCGCGTTCCGAGGCGCCGCGGTCGTCCGGGCGCCCGCACACGCCACGATTCCGCAAGGACGAGGTCCTTCAGCCCACGTCGGTGATCTCACCGCGCGGCCTCGTCGGCGGGCCCCGGCCCGACCCAGGGACGCAGGAACCGTACGCTGGCGGGCCTGACGGGGGACCGGCCGCCTACGGGCCCGTCTCCTACGACGCTGGCCCGCACGAGCCCAGCCCCTATGACGCCCGCTCCTACGACGCCGGCTCCTACGGGCCGCAGTACGGCCCGGGCGCCGGCTACGCCTATCCAGCGCCATACGCTCCACGTCTGGCGTACGGGCCGCCGCCTGCCGGGAACGGTCCCGGCGGCAACCACGTCCCCGCGCACCCCCCCGGCTACGAGACGGGCGCCGCCTACCCGCCCGGGCCCGATTCCGAGGTGGACCCCGACGAGGAACTGCCGCCCGGGTACGGCAACCCGCCGCCGTACGCGGCGCCGGACAATGGGCCGGGGGCCGCATACACTCCTCAGCCCGGGCCCGGGTATGGCGCTGGGGCCGGATACGCACCCGGGTACGGGCCGGGGCCCCCTCCGGGCCAGCAGTACGGGTACGGACCACTTCCCGGTCCGCCCCCGTACGCGGCGCCGCCAGGACCCGGCCCGTACGGGCCGCCGAACGGTGGCTACTATTCCGGCCAGCCGCCCGGTTACGACCCGCCGGCCGGAACCGCGCCCCGCCCGCCGGGCGCGGCCTACCCGGGTGCGGCGGGTGTGGCCTACCCGGACCCGTACGGGCCGCCGTACGATCCCGGCTACGCCGACGGCGGCTACGCCGACGGCGGCTACGCCTGCGCCGTCAACGAGAGCGAGGAGTTCCATTCCGGCTCCGGGGGCGACACCTCTGGTCCGGACGCCCCCTGGGGCGGCCTGCTCGCGACCGGCCCAGTGCCCGCAGTCGATCACGACGGCGAAACCGGCCCCGCTGCGTATGACCGCGCGCCCGGTCGAGCGGCGGATGACTACGCGCCCGGCCCGGCGGCGTACGACGGCGCCTACCGATACGCCGCGCCCGCCGAGGATCCGGGCTATGGTGCGGTCGCGCCGCCGTCCGGCTACCAGGCTCCGGCCGGCTACCTACGCCCGTCCGGCCACGGTGTTCCCGCCGGTTACCGGCGCCCGCCCGGCTACGAGCCCGCGCCCGGCCGCGGTGGGGCCCCCGGCTACGGTCCGGCCCGCGGCCATGGCGCTCCACCCGGCTGCGGCCCGGCCCGCGGCCACGGCGCGCCACCCGGCTACCGGCCTGCGGCGGACGATGGCGTCGCGCCCGGCTATCAGCAAGCCCCGGACGACGGCGCTCCCCCTGAGTACGGGCGGGCGCCGGGGAACGGGAAGCCGCCCGCTTATGGGCGCACGCCGAGGAACGGAGGCCCGCCCGGTTACGGGCGGGCAGGGGGCCACCGGGCTGCTGGCGAGTACGGTTCCGCCCCGGAATCCCGCGGCGAGCCCCGGTATGAGGCGCCGCCCCGGTATGAGGCGCCGCCCCGGTATGAGGCGCCGCCCCGGTATGAGGCGCCGCCCCGGTATGAGGCGCCGCCCCGGTATGAGGCCCCGCCCCGGTATGAGGCGCCGCCCCGGTATGAGGCCCCGCCCCGGTATGAGGCCCCGCCCGGATACCGGCCCCCTTCCGGCGACGTCCCTCGTTACCACTATGACTCCGGCGGGGATACGTTCGGCTACTACGACCAGAACGAACAGGTCGGCTACGGGGAGGCGGCCGCCCGTCACCAGGCGGGCGGCGTCAACGGGCGCGGGCACTGCGAGGGCCCACGCTACGGTGGCGGCCATGGTGAGCAGGCTGGCTACGACGGCCGCCGGAATCCCGGCTTTGGCGGCTACGAGCCGACTGAGGCTCCTGGCTACGGCGCCCCGGTCCATCCCGGCTATGGCCCGAGCGACCCATCCGCTTACCGGCCGAATGAGTCATCCGGCTACCGCGACCAGGGCGGATCACTCGGCTACGACCACGGCGGTGACTCGGCGGCCTACGGCAACGCGTACGTCAGTCCAGACGACGGAACGGCCTACGGGGGGGCGGGTGATGCCGCGTACGGCGGTCCTGAGTCCGGCGGCCCGGCCAACGTCGAGCCCGGCGACGGCGGCCCGGCGGTCTACCACGATCCCAGTGCCCCGGAACCGCCGCCCTCCTATGACGAGCCAAAGGAACCGAGCGGCTACCGTGCGCCCGACGAGTCACCCTCGTATGCCCCCGCCGACGAAGCGGTCTCCGCTGTCGTCCGGGAGCCCGAAGACCCGGCCGTTTACTTTTCCGGTCCCAGCGAGCCCGCCGGGTACGGCGAAGAGCCCGCCGGGTACGGCGAAGAGCCCGCCCGGTACGGCGAAGAGCCCGCCCGGTACGGCGAAGAGCCCGCCCGGTACGGCGAAGAGCCCGCCCGGTACGGCGAAGAGCCCGCCGGGTACGGCGAAGAGCCCGCCGGGTACGGCGAAGAGCCCGCCGGGTACGGCGAAGAGCCCGCCGGGTACGGCGAAGAGCCCGCCCGGTACGGCGAAGAGCCGTCCGAGTATGGCGAGGAGCCGGCCGCGTGCGGCGACGCGGCGGAGTCGGAACCCTACCTGGCCCCCCATGATCCGAACGCCGGGGCCCAGACGGTGCCGTTCCGCGGGCCGTTCGAGCCCCCTCCCGCCCAGCCCAAACTCAGTGACCTGACCGGTACCGATCTGCTTCCTGCCGAGATGACCTCCAGCGGTGTCGATCCAGTCGCCTCGGAACTGGGGGCGCCAGACCTGGCCGGATCGGAACTGGGGGCGCCAGACCTCGCCGGGTCGGGCCCGGATCAGAAATCGGCGAACGGAGGCTCCCGCGAGAAGCTCGAGAAGATCAAGGACCTCTACCTGACCGTCGAGGCCATCGGAGACGACAACGTCGGCAAGCACTTCGACGAGCTTATGCAGCGGCAGCGCGAGCTGATCAGCGATTACTTCAAGGAGACCGGGATCGGCGGCGGCTAGAGCCAGGCGGCACAGCCGGACCCGCGCCGGCAGAACTGACGACCGGTCCGCGTCCCGCCCGTCCGTGGCCGTGGCGGCGACCTCAGGCGAGCGGCGCCAGCGCGTCCGCGAGCGGCGCGAGGAAGTCCGGCTTGACCCCGTGCGGAAGGTTCATGATGGCCAGGTCCACCCCCGCGTCACGGTAGGCCGTAGCGAGCGACACGGCGGGCTCGATGCCAAGGTCGGGGTCGATCCGGACGTTGACCGAACAGGTGATCTCGTTCGGATCACGCCCGATGCGATCACAGTGGGCGATGAGCGTCTGCTTCAGATCGAGCCACTCTTCCATGCTTTCCGGGATGACGTTCCACTGCTGAGCCCAGCGCGCCGTGGTGCGCAGCGTCCGGGTCCGGCCGCGGCCCCCGATGGTGATCGGCGGATAGGGACGCTGGACCGGCTTCGGGTTACACCGGGCGTCAGTGAGCTTGATGTACTTTCCGGCCAGGGTGGTCGTCTCCAGTTCGAGCAGGCAGGCGATGGCCTCGACGCCTTCGTCGAACCGGTCGAAACGTTCCCGGAGCGGGGGCAGTTCGATCCCGTAGGCGTCGCATTCCATCTGGTTCCATCCCGCGCCGAGCCCCAGCTCGAGGCGGCCGTCGGAGACGATGTCGACGGTCGCCGCCATGTTCGCGAGCACCGCTGGATGACGGTAGATCATGCCCGTGACCTGGCAGCCGATCCGGATCCGCCTCGTGGCCTGCGCCAGCGCGGCGAGCATGGTCCAGCCCTCGAGGTTCGGGCCGGTGAGGTCACCGGACAGCGGATAGAAGTGATCCCAGTTCCACGCCGATTCGAACAGGGAGATCGTGTCGGCGGCCACCCAGACGTCGCGGATCTGCGCCCAGGTGGTGTGCTCGGGTCGGGTCTTGATCGCGAAACGCATGCGCTCGGAGCCTCCTCGGCCGCCTGGCCCGCGGCACCGGACCGGCCGCGAACGTCGCGACTAGACCTTATTGGGCGGCGCCACCCGGCGCATGATGGGGGAGTGGAAGGAGCCGCTGCCCCGCCCGGCCGGCACGACCAGCACTGCCGGCATTGCTGGGGGAACTGCGCGGGCGATTGTCTCCTCCCGGGCGGCACCGGTCAGTGCATCCATCGCCCGTCACCCACGCTGCCGTTCCGCGACCGGCTGCGGCTCCTGGGTAGCCGGCGCTTCTGGCGCCGCGTTTTCCGCGGAACCGGGTGACCACCCACTGGGGCGGCCGAGGAGATGTCTACTCACCGGTAACGTCTAGCCTTGCTAGATAGCTTGATATCGAGATACTGTAGGTTGAGACGCAGCGGGAACGGGTAAGAGGCAGCCGGAGTAGGTACCGAACGTCACGCGGTCGCCCTCCGGGCATGGGCGAGGAGGCTCACGACGATGACCGGGAACAGCTTTGACAGCCGCGCGACGCTCACCGTCGCGGGCACGTCGTACGAGATCTACCGGCTCGATGCCGTGCCGGGCGCCGAACGCCTCCCATTCAGCCTGAAGATCCTGCTCGAGAACCTGCTGCGCACCGAGGACGGCCTCAACGTGACCGCCGGCCACGTGCGCGCGCTGGCCAACTGGGACCCCAGGGCCGAGCCGGACACCGAGATCCAGTTCTCCCCGGCGCGCGTCATCATGCAGGACCTGACCGGGGTGCCGGCCGTCGTGGACCTGGCCGCCATGCGCGAGGCGATGGAGGCCCTGGGCGGCGACGCGTCGAAGATAAACCCGCTGGTCCCGGCCGAACTCGTCATCGACCATTCGGTCATCGCCGACGTCTTCGGCCGGCCGGACGCCTTCGAGCGCAACGTGGACTTCGAATACGGGCGGAACAAGGAGCGCTTCCAGTTCCTGCGCTGGGGCCAGTCCGCATTTGACCAGTTCAAGGTGGTGCCGCCGGGGACCGGGATCGTGCACCAGGTCAACATTGAGCATCTCGCCCGCGTGGTCATGACCCGCGACGGCGACGGCGCCGTGAGCGCCTACCCCGACACCTGCGTCGGCACCGACTCGCACACCACGATGCAGAACGGGCTCGGCGTCCTCGGCTGGGGCGTCGGCGGCATCGAGGCCGAGGCGGCCATGCTCGGCCAGCCGATCAGCATGCTGATCCCCAAGGTGCTCGGGTTCCGGCTGTCCGGTGAAATGCCGCCCGGCACGACCGCCACCGACCTCGTGCTCACCATCACCGAACTGCTGCGCAAGCACGGCGTGGTCGGCAAGTTTGTCGAATTCCACGGCGACGGCGTGGCCGCGGTCCCGGTCGCCAACCGGGCCACGATCGGCAACATGAGCCCGGAGTTCGGCTCGACCTGCGCGATCTTCCCGATCGACGACGAGACGCTGGCCTATCTGCGGCTGACCGGCCGCCCCGAGGAGCACGTCGCGCTGGTCGAGGCCTACGCCAAGGAGCAGGGCCTCTGGCACGACCCGGCGCGCGACATCGTGTTCTCCGAGGAACTCGATCTCGATCTGTCCACCATCGTGCCGTCGATCGCCGGGCCGAAACGCCCGCAGGACCGGGTGGCTCTCTCCGACGCCAAGAATGCCTTCCGCGAGGCGGTGACCGCGTACGTGCCCGGGTCCGAGCACGACGACGGCGTGGCCGACACCTTCCCCGCCTCGGACCCGATCGCCGCGGAGCCGGCCGGCAAGCCGTCCAAGGCGACGCAGGCCACGCTGGACGACGGCACCACGGTCACCGTCGACCACGGGTCGGTCGTGATCGCGGCCATCACCTCGTGCACCAACACCTCCAACCCGTCGGTCATGATCGGCGCGGCGCTGCTGGCCAAGAAGGCCGTGGAGGCCGGGCTGAGCCGGAAGCCCTGGGTCAAGACCACGCTGGCGCCCGGCTCCAAGGTGGTCATGGACTATTACGAGCGGGCTGGCCTGCTGCCCTACCTGGACAAGCTCGGCTTCAACCTGGTCGGCTTCGGCTGCACGACCTGTATCGGCAACTCCGGGCCGCTGCCGGAGGAGATCAGCGCCGCGGTCAACGAGAGCGACCTGGCCGTCGTCGCCGTGCTGTCCGGCAACCGGAACTTCGAGGGCCGGATCAACCCCGACGTCAAGATGAACTACCTGGCCTCACCCCCGCTGGTGGTGGCGTACGCGCTCACCGGGTCGATGGACGTGGACATGGTGAACGACCCGATCGGGACCGGAACCGATGGGCAGCCCGTGTACCTGCGCGACATCTGGCCGTCGCCCACGGAGATCGCCCAGGTCGTGCACGAGGCGGTCGCCGCCGAGATGTTCACCCGCGACTACGCGGACGTCTTCAAGGGCGACGAGCGGTGGCGCGGGCTCGAGGTCCCGTCCGGGGACACGTTCACCTGGGACGACTATTCGACCTACGTGCGGCGGCCGCCGTACTTCGACGAGATGCCGGACGAGCCGCAGCCGGTCACCGACATCCACGGGGCCCGCGTGCTCGCCCTGCTGGGCGACTCGGTGACCACCGACCACATCTCGCCGGCCGGCGCGATCAAGACCGACAGCCCGGCCGGGCAGTACCTCACCGACCACGACGTCCCGCGCCGCGACTTCAACTCCTACGGCTCACGCCGCGGCAACCACGAGGTGATGATCCGCGGCACGTTCGCCAATATTCGGCTGCGGAACCAGCTCGCGCCGGGCACCGAGGGCGGTATCACCACCAAGCTGCCCACCGGCGAGCAGATGAGCATCTACGACGCCTCGCGGAAGTACATCGAGGAGGGCACCCCGCTGATCGTGCTTGGCGGGAAGGAGTACGGCTCCGGGTCCTCCCGCGACTGGGCCGCCAAGGGCACGGCCCTGCTCGGTGTCCGCGCGGTGCTGGTGGAGTCGTTCGAGCGGATCCACCGGTCCAACCTGATCGGCATGGGTGTGCTGCCCCTGCAGTTCAAGGCCGGGGAGTCGGTCGCGGCGCTCGGGCTCACCGGGCGCGAGACGTTCGAGGTGACGGGCATCGAGGAGATCAACTCCGGCCGCGTGCCGAAGGAGGTGGTGGTGACCGCGGACGGCCGCGAGTTCGGGGCCACGGTCCGGATCGACACCCCGGGTGAGGCCGAGTACTACCGGCACGGCGGCATCATGCAGTACGTGCTGCGCATGCTGCGCGACAGCGGTAAGAAGTAGGCCTGCTCGCGAGCCCAGGGCCGGGAGGATTCCGGCCCTGGGCAAACTCCCGTCGCGCACGGCCGGAACCGGTGGCGAACACTCAGTGATCGCCAGGCCGGCGCCAGTATCCGGGCCGGTCAGCCCGGCGGCGGGCCAGCTCTCGCACCTGGAGGCGATCCGCGAGGAACTGGTCTCCCGCCTGCCGGCCGGCGCCCACGACATTCCGCCCGGCGGCGCGGTCCACTAGGTTCTAGGGCGAGTCACCACCGGGCGTCAGTCCAACCACAACGTTGCGGTTAGAAGAAGTACCGGCACGCTCGGCCTGCTGATTGCGTTCCCGCATGACGTGAGTCCCTATCGGCTCGCGGAGGGGCGCGGCTGGACCAGCAGCATGCCGGCGCTCAGCGTTACCAGCGCGGCCTCGATGATCAGTGAGACCGTACCTATCCAGTAGCCCCAGTTGCCGACGTCTTGGGGGTCGCCCGGTACCCCGACCGTACGGGTGACGATGTAGCCGATGAATGGGCCGGCGCCGAGGAGTACCCCGGCCGCCCAGCCAAGCCAGGCCAGCCGGGCCGGCCGGGCCAGAATCACGAGTGCGGTGAGGACACCGCCGATCTCGATAAGCCGGAATCCCCAGCCCAGCAAGGCGGGCGAGTTGAGCGCCGTGATACCGCCCTGGTCGGCCACGTGCACCGTGGCGACGGCCAGCGCGAGCATGGCAGCGACAAGCCGCACCGAGATTTCCGGCGTGATGGCCAGACGCGCGCTTATCCGGCCCAGTTCGACCCGTTCTACCCGCTCGAGGGTTTTCTCCCCTGCCATTGCCACTCCCCTTACTGTTTGTCTTGAGGTGGTCCGAGTTCCTTACACCGCGGCACTCAAAAAGGATCGGCTCCGCGCCGGGAGTTGCCGGGACACCGGACCTCCCGCGATCCCACGGAGACTTGGTTACTATCTGCGATATTACAAGCGCTGATAGTAACTAATGAGAGACCGGATGTCCATGAGGACCGGATCTTTGGGACTCGCGGTGCGGGTTCCGCGGCTGGCCGGGGCCAGGGCGGGCGTCCCCGTGACCGGGGCCAGGGCGGGCGTCCCCGTGACCGGGGCCAGGGCGGGCGTCCCCGTGACCGGGGCCAGGGCGAGCGTCCCCGTGACCGGGGCCAGGGCGGGCGTCCCCGTGACCGGGCCACCTTGGGCGTTCTATCGTGGGCGGGCAGGGGTCAGCCTCTAGCCAGGGAGCGTGGTGCGCATGCGCGCGATCGTCGTCGAGAAGCTGGGCGGACCCGAGGTCCTGAGCGTCACCGAGCTCCCCGCCCCCGAACCGCAGTCGGACCAGGTCGTCGTCGAGGTCGCCGCGGCGGGTGTCAATTACATGGACATCTATCAGCGGCAGGGCGCCGGCGGGTACAAGCCAGCTCAGTTTCCCGTGATCCCAGGCGCCGAAGGCGCGGGCACGGTGACCGCGATCGGTGCCGAGGTCACCGGGCTGTCGGTGGGCGACCGGGTGGCCTGGGCGGGCGTGCCGGGCAGCTACGCCGAGCAGGCGGTCATCCCCGCCGGCCGTGCCGTGCCCGTCCCGCCCGCGGTCGAGCTGCGGGTCGCGGCGGCCGTGATGCTCCAGGGCATGACCGCGCACTACCTGTGCTTCAGCACCTACCCGGTTCGCGAGGGGGACGTCGCGGTCGTGCACGCCGCGGCCGGCGGCGTCGGGTTGCTGCTGACGCAGATGGTCAAGCAGCGCGGCGGCGTCGTGGTGGCCACGACCTCGGGCGGGGAAGGCGGGGAGAAGGCCGCGCTGGCGAAGCAGGCGGGCGCCGACCACGTGACGGGATACGGCGAGTTCCGCACGGCCGTCGCCGCCGCCACCGGCGGCCGCGGCTGTGATGTCGTCTACGACGGAGTGGGCCAGGCGACCTTCGACGACAGCCTGGCGGCGCTGCACCCGCGCGGCATGATGGTGCTTTACGGCGCCGCGAGCGGCCAGGTGCCGCCGATGGACCCGCAGCGCCTGAACTACGGCGGCTCGCTGTTCCTGACCCGGCCCACCCTGGTGCACTACATCGCCGACCGGCACGAGTTGCTGTGGCGGGCGGGTGACCTATTCGGGTGGCTGGCCGAGGGCCTGCTCGAGGTCCGGATCGGCGGCACGTACCGGCTGGCCGACGCGGCCCGGGCGCAGGAAGACCTGGCCGCCCGGCGCACGACCGGCAAGCTGCTCCTGCTGCCGTAGTTTGGCTGTTGAAGGCAAGAATTCCGGCGGCGGGCGGGCCAGGCCGGCGGCCGCTGGAAGCGGCGCTGCTCGTCGTGTCGATCACCGCGCTCGCGTTCAATCTGCGCGCCGCCATCACCAGCCTCCCGCCGGTCTTCCCAGAGCTCGAGACGCGGCTGGGGCTGTCCTCGGCGACGGTGACCATCCTGGCCGCGACCCCGGTGCTGTGCTTCGGCGCGGTCTCCGGCCTGGCCGCGTGGCTGAGCCGCCGGCTGGGGGAGGAGCGCGTGCTGTTCGGCGCGCTCATCCTGCTGTCCGTCGGCCTGCTGCTGCGCGGGGCGCTGCCCACCTCGATGCTGTTCCCCGGCACCATCGTGGCCTGCGGCGCGATCGCCGTCATGAACGTCCTGCTGTCGAGCATGATCAAGCGGCGGGCGCCGGCCCGGGCGGGGCTGGTTCATGGGCCTGCAGAGCCTGCTCTACTACGCCGCCGTGTCCTGGCTGCCGGAACTGTTCCGCGATCGGGGCGAGACCGCGGCGGCGGCCGGGACCCTGCTGGCCGTGATGGGCCTGGGAAATCTCTTCACCTCGCTGAGCGTCCCGGTGCTGGCCCAGCGCGTCACGGACCAGCGCGTGCTGGTCGTCCCGGTCGTCGGCGTCACCGCGGGCGGGCTCGCGGGCACGCTGTGGGCCCCGCTCGGGTCGGCAGCGGCCTGGATGCTGGTGCTCGGCGCGGCCCAGGGCGCGGCGCTCGGCCTGGCGATCTGCTTCACGATGGCACGGGCTCCCGACCCGGCCACAGCGGCGTCGCTGTCCTCGCTGGCGCAGTCCGTCGGCTACCTGGTCGCGGCGGCCGGTCCGCTGGCGGTCGGCTTCCTGCGCGCGGCCACCGGCGGCTGGACGGTCCCGGTCACGGTCCTGCTGCTGATCTGCGGCGTGGAGATGGCCGTGGGCCTGTTCGCCGGCCGTCCGAAAATGCTGCCCGCCGGGGGCCCGGCCGCCAGCTCCTCCGGGCACCCGGAAGCCGACAGCACGCCCGCCGATAACTACTCAAAGTTACAAAATTGCGCCTCGTTCCACGGGCGTGTCAGCCTGGATGGGCGAGGTGGGTGACAGCGATGGAATTTATGGGCTGCTTCTGTGCGGACTCCCAATCCATTCCCGCCTCAGCAGAGTACAAATATTCACAAGCCAAACACAGGTCCCGTAAAGGGGCGACGGGGCCCCTCCGGTGCGGGGCTGTTGGAGGTAGCGTGCAGTTGCTCAGCGTGCGCCAGCCGTGGGCGTGGGCCATCGCGCGCGGGCGCAAGCCGGTGGAGAACCGGGAGTGGGCGCCGTCCTACCGCGGGCAACTGGCGATCTACGCCTCGATGCGCGTTGATCTTCTCGCGGCCGAGGAGCCCTCGCTTTGGTTCGCCGGGTGGGATCCCGACGACCCCGTCGCCGCCATCGGCGGCATCGTGGCCGTGGTCACGCTGGCCGGCGTGTGCTCCGCGGCGATGTCCGGTGAGAGCTGTGACTGCGGCGAGTGGGCCCGGCCGAACTCCCATCACTGGCGTCTGATCGATCCGCGGCCGCTGGCCCGCCCGGTGGTCAGCATCGGGCGCGACGGTCACATGGCCGACGTGATCCCGGTCCGGGCCATCGGCCAGCCCGCCGACCACGCCAGCCAGGCCGCCCTGTGGGAGCCGGGCCCCGCGGTGGTCGCCGAAGTCACCGCCGCCGCCCATCTGGCCTGACCCCTCACTCCCAGCCGCCGTCGGCCCGCGCCACGCCTGACTCCTGTACGCGCTATTTCGGCGGCGCTCGTCGGCTACACCTACATAGCGGCCCAGAGGCAGGGCCAGGCCCAGCCGAACGAAAGCGGGAAGACGCCGCCCGCCGGGATGGCCCAGGCATTGGGCGAGGCCATCCGGCGGCAACTTCAGCCCTTCGCCGGGCGCCTCGAGCGGCTGGAACAGCGCCCTCGGCCTCACCAGCGATTAAGCTTCGCGCACCCGGGGCGGGTGAGCACCCGCGCACCCCACCGACTAAGATGCATGGGCGCACCTCACCTGACCGCGACTTGCCCGCACCCACGGGGTGCCAGTGCGCGTTAGCCGACACCCACGTCAGTCTTTGCGCGGGTGTCGCGTGTGTCCCGGGGAGTGCCGCAAATAGACTCTGGGAATTGCCGTCCCGTCCGGCCACCCCGAAGCGCCATCCCAAACCAGCCCCCGGAACCCCCGGAACACGAGGAGCGCACCACCGTGACCCTGTTGGAGTCCATCGGAGGCCCGGAAGACCTGAAGTGCCTCAGCCAGGAGCAGCTGGCCGTCCTGGCGGGTGAGATACGCGACACCCTCATCGAGACCGTCATCCGCACCAGCGGCCATCTCGGCCCGAACCTTGGTGTCGTCGAGCTGACGATCGCGCTGCACCGGGTCTTCAGCTCGCCGAAGGACCGCATCGTCTTCGACACCGGTCACCAGGCCTACGTGCACAAGCTCCTGACCGGGCGCCAGGCGGAGTTCGGGACCCTGCGGCAGCGGGGCGGCATGTCCGGGTACCCGAGCCAGGCCGAGTCCGATCACGACGTCGTCGAGAACTCGCACGCGTCTACGAGCCTGTCCTACGCCGACGGGCTGGCCAAGGCGTACAAGCTGCGCGGCGAGACCGACCGCGCGGTCGTCGCGATCATCGGGGACGGTGCGCTGACCGGCGGCATGGCCTGGGAGGCGCTGAACAACATCTCCGTGGCCGAGGATTCCCGGCTGGTCATCGTGGTCAACGACAATGGCCGGTCCTACCAGCCGACGATCGGCGGCCTGGCCAAGAACCTGGCGTCGGTCCGCATCAGCCAGCGGTACGAGAACGTGCTCGACTACATCAAGACCACACTGTCCCGCACTCCGGTGGTCGGGCCGCCGGTGTACGGGACGCTGCACGGCATCAAGAAGGGCCTCAAGGACGTCCTGCAGCCCCAGGTGCTGTTCGAGGACCTGGGGCTGAAGTACCTCGGCCCCATCGACGGCCACGACGAGGCCATGGTCGAGCAGGCCCTGCGCCGGGCCAAGGAGTACGGCGGCCCCGTCCTGGTGCACGTGATCACGCAGAAGGGCTTCGGATACGGCCCGGCTGTCGAGAACGAGGACGACTGCCTGCACCAGGTGCCCGGCGCGCCCCGTCCCGGCGCTGTGCTCGGCGCGCCCGCCAGGACCTGGTCCCAGGTCTTCGGGGAAGAACTGGTCGCCATCGGCCAGCGGCGGCCCGACGTCGTGGCTATCACCGCGGCGATGCTGCACCCGACCGGCCTCGGCGCGTTCGCGCGCGCCTTCCCGGACCGCGTCTACGATGTGGGCATCGCGGAGCAGCACGCGGTGACCAGCGCGGCCGGCCTGGCCATGGGCGGGCTGCACCCGGTGGTCGCTATCTACGCGACGTTCCTGAACCGCGCCTTCGACCAGGTGCTGATGGACGTGGCACTGCACAAGCTGCCGGTGACGCTGGTCCTGGACCGGGCCGGGGTCACCGGGCCGGACGGCGCCAGCCACAACGGGATGTGGGACGCGTCGATCCTGCAGGTCGTGCCCGGCCTGAAGATCGCCGCCCCCCGTGACGCGGCCCGCGTGGCCGAACTCCTCAACGAGGCGGTCGCCGTCGCCGACGGCCCCACGGTGGTGCGGTTCCCCAAGGGCACGGTCGGCGGCGAGGTCGAGGCCGTGGCCAAGCTCGGCGGCATGGACGTGCTGCGCCAGCCGGGCCGGAACGCAGGCAAGGACGCGGACCCGGGCGCGGGGGCCGACGTGCTCCTGCTCGGCGCCGGCCCGATGGCGCTGATGTGCCTGACGGTCGCGGAACGGCTCGCCGACCACGGAATCGGCGTAACGGTGGCCGACCCCCGCTGGATCAAGCCGGTCGACGACGCGGTGGTCGGCGCGGCCCGGCGGCACCGGCTGGTGGCGGTGGTCGAGGACAACGGCCGCGTCGGCGGCTTCGGCGACGCGGTGTCGCGCCTGCTGCGCGACCACGACGTCGACGTGCCGGTCAAGACGTTCGGCCTGCCGCAGGAGTTCCTCGCGCACGGCGACCGCGACGAGGTTCTGGCCGCCGTCGGCCTGACGCCGCAGCATCTGGCCAGGCAGATCACCGAAGCGGTGGCGCGCCGCGCGAACGCTGACCTCGACGCTCCGGATCATTCAGCCGAACGGGCGGCGGCGGGAGTTGACCCCGTGCGCGAGCAATCCGAGGGTCAGTAAGAACACCTGGGAACCGCCTAGGGTATAAGGCATGAAGGTGCTTGAGGTCGCGGTCGTCGGATCAGGCCCGGCTGGGCTCTATACGGCGGAGGCGCTGGTCAAGCACGCGGCCGCGCTGACGGACCACGCGGGCGACGGGCTCGGGGGGCCGGTCCGGGTCCGGGTCGACGTCTTCGACCGGCTGCCCACGCCGTACGGGCTGGTCCGGTACGGGGTCGCACCCGACCACAAGTCGATCAAGTCGATCGCCGAGTACCTGCGCAAGGTGCTGGAAAGTCCCGATGTCCGGTTTCTCGGCGGCGTCCACCTCGGCGAGGACGTGACGCGCGCGGACCTGCTGTCGGCCTACGACGCGGTGGTCTACGCGACCGGCGCGATGCGTGACCGCCGCCTCGGCATCCCGGGGGAGGACCTGCCCGGCAGCTACGCGGCCACCGACTTCGTCAACTGGTACTGCGGGCACCCGGACGTCGGCCCGTCCTCTTTCACCCTCGACGCCGAGTCGGTCGCGGTCATCGGCGTCGGCAACGTCGCGGTGGACGTGGCCCGGATCCTCGCCCGCGACCCAGTCGAACTGCGCGGTACGGACGTACCGCAGCCGGTGCTGGAGGCCCTGCAGGCCAGCAAGGTCCGCGAGGTGCACATGATCGGCCGGCGCGGCCCCGCGCACGCCAAGTTCACCACCAAGGAACTGCGCGAACTGGGTGAGCTGCCCGGCGTCGAGGTCATCGTCCCGGCCACGGAGGCGGACCTGGACGCGTTCGATGGCGCCGGGGAGGGAACGGCCACCGCAGAGTCCGACCGGCGGGTCCGCGGCAACATGGTCGTGATCAAGAAATGGGCCGCCACTCCTGTCCCAGCCGCCACTCCTGTCCCAACAGCCGGGGGGCCGGGCGCCCCGGGGGACGCGCACGCGCGGACGCTCACCATCCGTTTCTGGCTGCGGCCGGTGGAGATCACCGGGGACGAGCGGGTCACCGGGCTCGTCCTCGAGCGGACCCGCCTCGACGAGAACGGCGCCTTCCAGGGCACGGGGGAACTCGAGACGCTCGAGGCGCAGATGGTGCTGCGCTCGGTCGGGTACCAGAGCGTTCCTCTCGACGGCGTCCCGTTCGACGAGCGCGCCGCCGTGGTGCCGAACACCGCTGGGCGCGTGCTCGGGCCCGGTGGCACCCCGCTATCCGGCGAGTACGTGGCAGGCTGGCTCAAGCGCGGTCCCACCGGGGTGATCGGGACGAACAAGTCCGACGCGGCCGAGACGGTCCGGAGCCTGCTCACCGACCTGGCCGACGGGTCCGCCGTGGACGACGCGGCGCTGCCCCGGCCCGGCGTTCTCCGGTACCCGGACGGGGCGCCCGCGCCGGCGGGCTCCCGGGTCCAGGCCCTGGAGGAGACGCTGGCGTGCCGGGGGATCCGCCCGGTGGGCTACGCGGAATGGCTGCGCGTGGAGACGGCTGAGGCAGAGCTGGCCCGTTCGCTGGGCCGGGGCGAGCGGGTCAAGCTGCACGGCCGGGAGGCCCTGTATGCCGCCTGCTGGCCCCCGAGCGATCCCGCCCGCGAGACTCCCGCGGACCCCGACTAACCCCGGTCCCGCCGCCGATCATCGTTCGGTCGCGACCGTGCAGTCACCCAGTGTCACCCCGGCCGTAGGCCGGGGGGTGTGACGCGTCCACCGGAGGTCCATGGGACGCTAGGAGTAACGGATCGCAGCCGGGCTGCCTGCATGGATATGTCCCATCACGCTACGGGAAGAGCTGTCGTGACCGAAGCCCACGAAGACGCGTCCGGCGTCGGTGAGCGCCCGCGCCACCAGGCCCGCGATGGGCATCACGGCCAGCACGAGGGCGGTGCGCGCGAGCACGCCCACGATGCCGGCCATCAGCCCCAGCACGAGAACACCCAGCACGAGAACACCCAGCGCGGCAACAAGTGGTGGACGCTCGTCGCCGTGTGCCTGGGCACGTTCATGCTGCTGCTGGACATCACGATCGTGAACGTCGCCCTGCCGGACATCCAGCACGCCCTGCACTCCAGCTTCTCCGACCTGCAGTGGGTCGTCGACGCCTACGCGCTGACGCTGGCCGCGTTCCTGCTCACCGCGGGCAGCCTGGCGGATATGTACGGCCGCCGCCGGATGTACCTGATCGGCCTGGTCATCTTCACCGCGGCGTCGGCCCTGTGCGGCTTCGCCACCAGCACGCTGATGCTGCAACTGTCCCGGGGCCTGCAGGGCGTCGGCGGGGCGATCATGTTCGCGGTCTCGCTGGCCCTGCTCGCCGACGCGTTCCGCGGCCGGGAACGTGGCATCGCGTTCGGCATCTGGGGCGGAGTGACCGGCCTGGCCACCGCGATCGGGCCACTGGCGGGCGGCTTGCTGACCACCGGCCTGTCCTGGCGCTGGATCTTCTTCGTGAACGTGCCGTTCGGCATCGTGGCCGTCGTCATCGCGGCGCTGCGGGTGTCCGAATCGCGCGCGCCACAGGCCAGCGGCCCTGACTGGCTCGGCTTCGTGTTCTTCACGGTGTCGCTGGCGAGCCTTGTCTACGGGCTGATCGAGTCGAGCCAGCGCTCCTTCACCGACCACCTCGTCCTCGGCTGCTTCGCGCTGGCGGCGGTCCTGATGGTCGCCTTCGTCATCACCGAATTGCGCATCGCGCACCCGATGTTCGACCTCAGCCTGTTCAGGCTCCCGACGTTTACCGGCGGCTCGATCGCGGCATTCGGGCTCAGCGCGTCGATCTTTTCGGTGCTGCTCTACCTCGTGCTGTATTTCCAGAACATCCTGGGCTTTTCGGCCCTGGGGACCGGTGTGCGCGTCATGGTGCTGTCCGGCGCGATCCTGGTGACCGCGACGATCGCGGGCCGGCTGTCCTCGAAGGTGCCGGTCCGGCTGCTCATCGGGCCCGGCCTCATCCTCATCGGCGTGGGGCTGCTGCTCATGCGCGGGCTCAACGCCGGCTCGGGCTGGACTCATCTCGTCCCGGGCATGATCGTGGGTGGCCTGGGCGTCGGCCTGGTGAATCCGCCGCTGGCCTCCACGGCCGTCGGCGTGGTCGCCCCGCAGCGGGCCGGGATGGCGTCGGGCATCAACTCCACCTTCCGTCAGGTGGGCATCGCGACCGGGATCGCCCTGCTCGGGACACTGTTCGCCAGCCAGGTCAAGAGCGCGGTGCAATCCGGGGTGGCCGCGACGCCCAGCCTGTCCCATCAGGGGCCGCAGATCGCCACGGCCGTTCAGTCCGGGCAGATCGGCAAGGTGATCGGGACGCTTCCCGCCCAGGCGCGACAGGCCGTGGTCACGATCACGCGAACCGCTTTCACCACCGGCCTCAACCAGATCCTGCTCGTCGCGGCGATCATCGCCCTGGCCTCAGCCGTCATATCGCTGGTCGCCATCCGCAGTAAGGACTTCGCGCCGCACTGACGACCCCCACCAGGACCATCCCTGCACTGCCCTGACGAGGCGCGGGCGGTCCGGACGGCGGTCAGCTAGGCTGACTGCCTGCTGGGACGGTGATCAGGGCGGGAGCGCTGTGGCTGAGGTTCGGATTCCGGGATCCAAGTCGATAACGGCGCGCGCCCTGTTTCTCGCGGCCTGCGCGCCCGGTCTGAGCTATCTGCGGCGGCCGCTCCGGTCTGATGACACGGAGGCCTTCGCCGAGGGGCTGGCCGCGCTCGGCTATAGCGTCCAGCTCGCCGGCGATGACTGGATCATCCTGGGCAGCCCGTCCGGACCGCCTGCCGAGTCGGCGGATGTCTACTGCCGTGACGCGGGCACGGCCGCCCGGTTCCTGCCTGCGCTGGCGGCTGCCGGCCGGGGAACGTTCCGTTTCGACGCATCGCCGCAGATGCGCCGGCGTCCCGTCGGTCCGATGGTCGAGGCCTTGCGCACACTCGGGGTCACCGTCACGCACGAGGAAGCCGGTGGGCACCTGCCACTGACCGTGGTCACGCGGGGGATGACCGGCCGCCAGGTCACGCTGGACGCGAGTGTCTCGTCGCAGTTCCTGACCGCGCTCCTGATGGCCGCGCCATTGGTCAGCGGCGCGGCCAGCGAGGGCCTGACGATCTCGGTCACCGATATGGTGTCGGCCCCGTACGTAGACATGACCGTCCGGATGATGCGCCAGTTCGGGGCGCGGGTCACCCGCGACGGCGACAACTTCACCGTCCGCCCCGGCGGGTACGCGGCCCGCAGCTTCGAGGTCGAGCCGGATGCCTCCGCGGCCAGTTATTTCCTGGCGGCGGCCGCGGTGACGGGGGAGACGGTGGTCGTGCCTGGCCTGTATGCGGACTCGCTCCAGGGGGACGTCCAGTTCGCCCGCGTTCTGCAGCGGATGGGGGCGCGGGTCGGTTTCGACCCGGACGGGATCACGGTCACCGGAAGGGGCCCGCTGCACGGCACCGAGGTCAACATGCGCGACATCTCCGACACGATGCCGACCCTCGCCGCCATCGCCCCGTTCACGGACAGCCCGGTGCGGATCGTCGACGTGGCCAACACCCGGGTCAAGGAGTCCGATCGTCTCGACGCGTGCGCGGTCAACCTGCGGCGGCTCGGCGTGCAGGTCGCGACCGGGCCGGACTGGATTGAGATTTGGCCCGGCACGCCCAAGGCGGCCGAGATCGAATGCCGCGGTGACCACCGCATCGCGATGAGCTTCAGCATCACCGGCCTCCGGACGCCGGGCCTGACCCTCGACGACCCCGGATGCGTCCGCAAGACGTTCCCCGGCTTCCACACCGTGCTGGCCGACCTCCGCCGTGAGTGGGGACGCGGGCGGTAGCGGGACCCGGGCGGTAGCGGGACCCGCCGCCACCGCCGACGATCCCGGGGTCGCGCTAGCTCTCGGCGAGCGGTGAACCGGTTTCCAGCAGGGTCTTAAGGCCGCTGAGCACGAACATCCAGCCGGGGCCGGAAACGCTGGTCGCGGTCTTCGGTGCTCCTTCGAGCCGGTCGTGCGTCAGGGTCAGCTGGCAATAGCCGCCTTCGCGCGGTCATGGTTCGTCCTCCAGGGCGCGCTTGATGTTGGCGAGCAGCGAGGCGGGGCCCTCGGTGTACTTGTCGATCCAGCGGTCGTGGATGAGGCGGATCGGGACCGGATTGAGGAAATGCAGCTTCTCCCGGCCCGAACGGCGGGTGACGATCAGCCCGGCTTCCTCGAGCACCCGAAGGTGCTTCATCACTCCGAAGCGAGTCATCTCCATGTCGGCTTCCAGTTCGGTGAGCGTGCGGCCGTCACGTTCGAAGAGCCGGTCCAGGAGAAGGCGGCGCGTCCGGTCCGCCAGCGCCTTGAAGACCCGGTCGTCGTCATCCATCGTCACCAAAATAGGTGACTAAATGGTCACCTGTCAAGGTTACGTGCAGGTCGATCACGCCCTGGAGATGGGACCTGGGGTGATCGAGGTCCCAGGCCGCGGCGTCTCGTGTCATGGTCACGACCGGGCGGCCGCGTTCGGACAGGGATCCTTCTCGTTGAGAAGGTTCCCCGTGCTGAACCAGACGGGCGAAGCGCCGTTCAGATCGAGCGTGGCCCGGGCATCCGGGCGCCCCTGAAAGAGCACCGGATGGCTCTTCTCCCTCAGGGGGGCGGCGCACGGGATGGGCAGGCTCGGGACATCGGCGAGGCTGATCTCGGCGCCCGCCGCCAGCTGGTCCGGCGAGAGCCAGGCCGGGGGGGACCCGAGAGTCACGATGTGCTGGAAATCGGGATCGCGGGCGATGTAATGCGAGAGGTGGGCCTCGCCGTGCCGCCCGAACAGCAGGTAGGTGAGATGGTGGGGGCGAGGAATGTCGAAGTCGAAATGGCGGAAGTGGACCACCTCATCCACCCTAAGCGTCACGTTGCTGGCGAAAGGGGGCCCGACCGGCGAAGCGTCGGCGTTGGAGTAGTCCTTGTAGACATCGACCTCGAAGGAGGTCAGCGTCCCCGCCTTGATCTGCGGGAGAGTAATTTCTTTCGCGCTGTTCCCGAGGTTCCAGGGCGTGCGGCCGGGCCGCTGGCCGGCGAGGTAACCGCGCATCACGGCGTCCGGGAGACTCACCCGGAGAATCACCTGGTACATGTGCTTCTCCACGGTGAACATCGGCATGTGGGATATGTAAAGCGCCTTGCGGCCGAACATGAAGAAATTATGGGTTCCGGGCGCGTCGGCGATGGGATCGGTCCGAGATGGCGCACGCTGCGCAGCGCCAAGCAGTGGCGCCGTCACGGCCAGGCCGCCCGAGATGAGTACATTGCGCCTAGAGACGCCCGGCCGCTCAGTCATCCTGTTCTCCCCGGTTGCTCGAGGCGGGCCACGTGCTCGGGCCGCCCTCACCTTTCATGGGCACTACAGCCACTAACACCCGCAACGCTACTACGGAGAGTAGCGATTCGTGCACATAACGTGCCAATAGCTGCGCAGGCAAATAGCCGATCATGCGCTCGTCACGCGAGCACAATCATCGAGCCGGAAGGAAGCACGATGCACAGCATCCGCTCCGGCCGGCCTGCGCGCGAGAGAGCATTCACGCGGCAAGCACCTCTTTCAGCGCGCTGATCGAAGGGCTGAAGAAGTACCCGCCGCCCGTGGGAACGACGAAATCGCTCATCGTCACCAGCGTCGCCGAAACCGCCCCCGGCCCGAATATCGTGCAGCTACGTTCGCGGTGATCGCCCGGGACCGCGTTCTGGCCGATCACCATGTCGAAGCCACTCGGGCTTCTGGGCCGCTTGGAGCTTCCCGCCCAGCCGTTGCAGAGGAATTCAAACTGGTCCTCGATTGACGCCTGGTAGCAGCCGAACAGCAGGCCGCGATTGCCGTTGGCAGGGTCGTGGCCGGATAGTTCCCCCAGAGCTGGCCCGAAGGGCAGTGACCGGCGCAGGATGCGGCGATTGAACGACGCTCTTCGCCCGCCGAGGTCGTTGGCGGTCTCCCTGGTGTTGACCTTGCGGATGTGCGCCGCCATCGGACACGTGAGCCCGACCGGGTCGGCCTTCGCTTCGGGCCACAGGCCGGCCTTCAATCCCTCCACCAGCGGATCTTCCGCCGCGTCAGCCGCGAACCCGAAATTGTTGTTGGCGAGGCGATCGAGACCGAGCGCGGTATCGTCCTGGTCGGGCAGACGTGAGACCGGTGCGCCGCTCGGCCAGCGGCCCACGACCCTCGCTCCCACCCACTCGGGGGTCACCCCCTCGAAGCCGGGGCGCCCGGAAAGCTCCTCGGCGGACTCCGCGACGAATGCTCGGAAGCCGGCCACATCCTGCCGCAGCCGCCGGAACACGAGATACGAGCCGTTCCGGCTCCAGGCCGGCCCGGGCAGGTTGACCTGGCCGGGAATCAGCGGATCCGCGCCCGAGCGCGGGTAGCCGAACACGAACTCGCCGGGCCACACCAGGTACTGCCCCGGAAGACCGTACATCCGGGCATCGGGCGGGCGGGACGGGTCGATCGTCCGCGGGGTGATGAAGCCGCCCGGCAAGCCCGCGAGACGGCCCCGCACTCCGGGCTGGGAGATCCCGTCCTGGAAGCCGAAGTGCTCCTTGCCGATCTTGTCCAGCTTGCGCCCCGACTCCTCGTAGAGGACAGTCAGACCGCTCGCGACCGCGTGCGCGCGCACCTCATCGAGCACCCGCGCGCCCTTTTCCTCGCGGTCCGCAGCCAGGATGAGCAGCACATCGGCCTCGCGGCCGGGACCGCCGAAAACCCAGTTGGCGGGGCTGCCCTCCGCTGAGGGATCAGTGGGATCCCCGAGCAGCGACGATCGCGCGGCCAGCCCGCGCTGGAATCCCTGGTCGGCGAACAAGGCGAGGTCCCCGGCATGGTCGCCTCCGCTCAGCAGCTTCGAGAGCCCGCCCCGGCTCAGGGCGATGTTCAGCCAGGCCTCGTTCATGCCGGGCGGCAGCGTGCCAGCCAGATTCTGGCGCTCCGGTCCGAGACCGCGGTAGCCGCGAACCTTCGCGTGCGACTCCATCGCCTCAGCCAGGGTCGTGATCCGGGACGCGACATCTGCCAGCCAGCCTTTGGCCCTTGCTATGTCATCGATCGTCAGGGCGGCTACCGCCATGTAGGGCTTCAGGAAGCCAGGCACCACATTCCCCTGGATCTCGTCACCGTCGAGGTACGGCTCGTCGGGTGCGTGACGCTCGTCCGCCATCGTCTTGTTGAGGGGAGTCCCCTTGGCGCTGCCCGGCGTGCGCCATCTCTCGCGCGCAGACCGGCCGGAGCGGGCGCCTGGATCATCGGTGTTTTCCGCGCGCCGCAGTGGTGCCGCCACGGCCAGGCCGCCCGAGATGAGTAGGTTGCGCCTGGAGACGCCCGGCCGCTCAGTCATCCTGCTTCTCCCCGGTTGCTCAAGGCGACGCCACCTGCTTGGGCCGCCCTCACCTTTTTCATGGGCACTAGAGCCGCTAACAGCGGGCCACGCTACTACGGAGGGTAGCTATTCGCGCACGTAACGCGTCAATAGCTTCGTGCGCAGATAGCCATTCGCGGCGCAGATAAGTGCACAAATGAGTTCTACGATCAATGAAGCCGAGAGTAGTGATCTAACCGGGCATCTCGTCCGATCGATTGAGAACCTGGAGAAGCTCGCCGAAACGCACCGCCCTCGCCGTCGGGCACCTTGATGATCAACGTGGATCGCGACGTGGCCGCCTCCTGTCACGGCGACACGTCATGCTCCCCCAAACCGGTCACATCGGAACCAATTATTCGCAGGTCGCTTCCGTGGACATAAACAAATCTTCTCCAGAAAAAGGCACTTTTCACGTCTGGCATTTCGTTCGCGCCCCCTGCGTGTACATTGCACATTGCTCGTCGTAGACACAGGAGGGGACTCATAGATGCGCTTCGGCTTCAATGCGTCAATTTTCAAAAGCTATCGTGGCGATTGCGCGCCTTTCCGCATTCCTAAAAGCAAGTCCGGGCTCGCCGAGCGTCATATCGCGATGACCTCGACCGGATTGATCCCGCGTCAAGCTCCACGTAGGCCGTCGTCCTGGAATCTCGGTAAGCGATGATCACGGCCTATGATCCGCCCGGGTTCATGACGGACTTCGATCGGATTCCAGGGCAGCTCGCTCAGTGGAGCCGCGCCGTGTCAGGATGGTTCGACGAGTGCATCGCGTCGGAGCAATCAGATCTTGGCCATCAGCCCTGCCAGTACTACAACCAGCTCACTACTCATCCAAGCGGCCCAGCGCTTGAGCAGGAGATCGTGTGGAACGGGTTTCCTGGGACGCTCCGTAACCGCTGGGGACGCTCGCAAGCGCTCGCGATGGCGGACCACCTTGTCCCGCTGACACAGCGGATCGACGGTCCGGGCTCGTACTTTTGGGGTGGCCAGTGGGAAAACCTTCACTATCGGCCCCAGGACGAGTACTGCGAGTGGCGGGTTACCCGGGATCCTGACGGCGGCATCCGCCGTGTCACGTTCACTTCCGAGCCGCCTGAGTACTGGCAGGCGATGCACGGCGACACCTTGCGCAGCACCCATGGCCACCCCACCTACCCCACCACCGGCGATCGCGAGCTTCTGGTCGAGCTGTACCAGGAGCTGGTCAGTCCCCAGGTGCGGTACGAGGACCTGATCTGCGCCGTTGACCTGGTCGACTACTCTGACCCCGGCGACCCGTACGTGGTGTACCCGAAGGGGGCCTACAACCCCTACAACCGCTGGAACACCACCGACGGAATCATGCACCTGAGCCAGCCGGCCAACTCGCTCGTCGCCGAGATCCAGCTCGGCGCGGACGCGACGGTGCTGCGGACCTCACGCCGGGACGGTCGTATCGTCTCTGATCCGGACGCCCTGATCTGCTGTGCCGAGTACGGTGGCCTCAACCGGTGCAGTGATCCGACCATCGGCGCGAGCGTGAACGAGCTGGCGGCACTTGGCTTCGCCATAACCCTCCGCAATCCGGTTGGCCTGTACATGGACCACCTGGACCTGACCGGCTGGGCCGGGCCCAGTGGCGAGGCCGTGGATCCGGCGTGGTTCCGCATCGTACGCGGGCGGCCCGGTCTCATTGAGCGGGCCGTGTTCGAGGTGCCGGAACGAGCGGGCTTCCGGGTGAGCGACGTGACCATCGGCGGCGTTCCGATTTCCGTCGGCGGGCAACTGAGCGAGCACATGACCATGAAGCTCGTCGGCCTTGCCTCCGAGCCGGGGAAGTTCTCCAACAAGCCGGCGGGCTGCGCCGCGGGGTGTTGCGCGGATGCCGCCAACCCGGCCTTTCTCCACTACCGTTCGCTCGATCGTCCATGCCCGCCAGGCCGGGTGCCGGCCTTTGACTACCCGCCCCCGGAAGCGCCGGCGGCGGCCCAAGCGGTCCTCAGCGGGCGGCCCTCGGAGCGTCAGCACCGGACCCGCTATCCAGTTTCCAGGAGCCGATGACTCAGTGCCAGTGGCTCCTGCGTGAGCAATTTCAGTGACGGAACGGAGGTCCCGCGACGACCGGAGACCGAGTGCCCCATTCCATGGACACGAAGGGTGAGCCTGGCGGGGGTTCTCGGTGGATCGCAGGCCTGTGACAATGGGAGCATGAGCGACGGTGAGCCCCGTCTCCACGGAGGCGTTGGCACCAGTCCCGGGGACGCTGGCACCAGTCCCGGGGACGCTGGCACCAGTCCCGGGGACGCTGGCACCAGTCCCGGGGACGCTGGCACCAGTCCGGGAGGCGTTGACACCAGTCCGGAGGGCATCGCCCCCGTCCGCGGGAGAATCGCCCCCGCCCACCGGAACGGTGCGTCCCCCGCGAACGGCACGGAGCCCCCTTCCGAGGACCTGGCCGCGCCCGAGGACCTGCCGCCGCTGCCGCCGAACCGGTACCTCGACCGCGAGGAGAGCTGGCTCCGTTTCAACCAGCGCGTGCTGGAACTGGCGGAGGACGAGAGCGTTCCGCTCCTGGAGCGGGTGCGGTTCCTGGCCATCTTCGCCAGCAACCTGGACGAATTCTTCATGGTCCGGGTGGCTGGCCTGATGCGGCGGATGGCCGCCGGGCTCCCGGTCGAGGGCGTCAGCGTCCAGCTGCCCGGCCAGGTGCTGAGCCGGACCCTGGACCTCGCGGGCCGGCTGACCGCGGGGCACGCGGCGTGCTTCACCGAACGGATTTTGCCCGCGCTCGCCGCCGAGGGCATCGAGGTCCTCCGCTGGAAGGAGCTCTCCTCCGCCGAACGGGGCAACCTGCGCGAGCTGTTCCGCGAGCGGATCTACCCGGTGCTGACGCCGCTCGTGGTCGACCCGGCGCACCCGTTCCCGTTCATCTCCGGCCTGTCCCTCAACCTGGCCGTCATGGTGGCCGACCCGCGCACCGGCGCGACGATGTTCGCGCGGGTGAAGGTGCCGCCGTTGCTGCCCCGGTTCCTCGCCGTCTCCCCGCAGCGGTTCGTGCCCATCGAGGACGTGATCGCCGCCCACCTGACTCAGCTGTTCGCCGGCCTGGAGATCATCGAGCATCACGCCTTCCGGGTCACCCGCGTCCGGGACCTGGAAATGGACGAAGACCTCACCGAGGACCTGTTGCAGGCGCTGGAGCGCGAGCTGCTCCGGCGGCGCTTCGACCCCGCGGTCCGGCTCGAGGTGGAGGACTCGATGTCCAGCGACGTGCTGGACCGCCTGGTCACCGAGCTCAGCGTGGACCGGCGCGCGGTCTACCGGGTGCCGGGGCCGCTGGACCTGTCCGGCCTGACCGCGATCGCGGACCTGGACATCGGCGAGCTGCGGTACCCGCCCTTCGTCCCCTCCTCGTCGGCGATCCCGAAGGACACCGACATCTTCGCGGCCCTGCGCGAGCGCGACGTCCTGGTGCACCACCCGTACGACTCGTTCACGACCAGCGTCGAGCGCCTCATCGAGGCCGCAGCTGAAGATCCCAGCGTGCTGGCCATCAAGCAGACGCTGTACCGGACCAGCGGCGACTCACCGATCGTGGACGCCCTGATCGAGGCGGCCGAGCTCGGCAAGCAGGTGGTCGTGGTCGTCGAGATCAAGGCCCGCGGCGACGAGCGGGCCAACATCGCCTGGGCCAGGAAGCTGGAGGAAGCGGGCTGCCACGTCGTCTACGGCTTCGTCGGCCTGAAGACGCACTGCAAGGTCCTGCTCATCGTGCGGGAGGAAGCCGACGGGACGCTGCTGCGCTACTGCCACCTCGGCACCGGCAACTACCACCCCGCGACCGCCCGGCTGTACGAGGACTTCGGCCTGCTGACCGCGGACCCGACCGTCAGCGAGGACGTCACCGACCTGTTCAACCACCTCACCGGGTACAGCCGTCAGGATTCCTACCGGCAGCTCCTGGCCGCCCCGGAATCCCTCCGGGCGGGGCTGGTCGGCCGGATCGGGCACCAGGCGGACCGCATGCGGGCCGGCAAGTCGGCCAGGATTCAGTTCAAGTGCAACGCGCTCATCGACGAGGTGGTCGTCGACGCGCTGTACCGGGCGTCGCAGGCCGGGGTGCCGATCGATCTGTGGGTGCGCGGGATATGCGCGCTCCGCCCCGGCGTCCCTGGCCTGTCGGAGACGATCCGCGTGCGCAGCATCCTGGGCCGGTTCCTGGAGCACTCGCGGGTCTATTCGTTCGGCGCCGGCGAGAAGGACGAAGCCGATCCGGGCTCGGCCGGCGAGGTCTGGCTCGGCAGCCCCGACCTCATGCACCGGAACCTGGATCGCCGGGTGGAGACGATCGTGCGGGTCACCGACCAGGGGCACACGCGGGAAGTGCGGCGGCTCCTCGATCTGGGCATCGACGACAGCATCGCGTCGTGGTGGCTGGACGCCGACGGGGCCTGGGCCCGCCACAACCGCGGGCGGGGTGGCAAGCCGCTGCGCGACCTCCAGTTCCTGCTGATCGGGGACCGCCGCGTGCGGGCTGCCGATGGCTGAACCGATGGCCGGGTCGGCGGATCCGGGGGAGCGTGCGCAGCTAGGGGGGCCGGGGGAGCCCCGGCCGGCGTGGCCGGGGCGGGCCGAGGGGTCCGGGGAGCCTGACGGCTCTGGCGTTATCGAAGCCGCGGGCGCCGTCGTGTGGCGGCACGGCCCGGACGGCCCGGAGGTGCTGCTCATCCACCGCCCGAGGCGCGACGACTGGTCGCTGGCCAAGGGCAAGCGTGACCCGGGGGAGCAGCTTCCGCAGACCGCCGTCCGTGAGGTCGTCGAGGAGACCGGCATCCGCCCCGTCCTCGGTGGGCGCCTGCGGTCGGTGAGCTATCTGGCCGGGGGGCGGCCCAAGAACGTGCACTACTGGGCGGCCGCGGAGCCGGTACCGAGGGGCCATAAAAACGTGTCGTTCGTCCCGAACCATGAGGTGGACGGAATCGAGTGGCTCACCCTCCCGGACGCCTATGAGCGGCTTTCCTACCCCGACGACGTCATCGTGCTGCGGGACTTCGCGAAGTGGCCGCACCGCACGGTGCCATTCGTGGTCCTGCGGCACGCCTCCGCGGGCCGCAAACAGGACTGGGACGGCGACGACCTGCTCCGGCCTCTCGACGCCCAGGGGGAGGCGGACGCGCTGGCCCTCGTGCCCCTGCTGGCCTGCTTCGAGCCCGCCCGCGTGGTCAGCTCACCCGCGCTGCGCTGCACCGCGACGGTCACGTCGTACGCGGCGCACATCGGCGCGCCGGTCGAGGTTGAGCCCGCGTTCGGCGTGCCGGACCCGGCCGGTGACTCCCCATTTGGCCGAACGGGCGTGGGTGATCCTGTCTCCGCTATGGCGCGCCTGCTGGCCGATGGGGCTCCGGCGCTTGTCTGCGCGCACCGGGAGAACATCCCCGACCTCCTCCGCGCCGCGTGCGAATACCTGGGCGCCAAACCGCCCCCCGACCCGTCCGTGCCGAAGGCCGGTTTCTGGGTCCTTCAGGCCGGTGAGAGCACTCTCGCCGGCCTGGAACGCTACGCCGTGTCCGCTCCGGGCTAGCCGTTCCGCCGGTCGCGCTCACCAGCGGCATCAACGGCCTCAGGAGTGTTATTAGCTTCAGCCGTCTCACTGGCCTCACCATGCCCGGCGGCCTCAGCAGTCTCAGGGTCCTCGCCGGGCTCAGGGGTATCGAAACCCCCGCGCGTCTCAATGTGCTCGTGTGCCTCGCCAGACTCGTGTGCCTCGCCAGACTCGGGCGGCGCGCCAGACTCGGGCGGCGCGGCCTGATCCGTGGCGCGGGAATTCGCCTCTGGCCCGGCCCCTGCCCCCGCTTTCGGTCCTGTTTCCCCTTTCGGTCCCGTCTCCGCGGCCCGCGCCTGCCGGCGAGCGCGCCGACGCCACAGCCGCCAGGCGATGAACGCGACCACCGCGACCGCCAGCGCGATCAGCACGTACAGGGAGTAGCGGGTGATCTGGTTGTAGAGGGTCGTGATGTGGTTGCCGGCCAGGTACCCCAGGCTGACCCATAGGCCGACCCAGAGCGCGGCGCCGAGCGCGTTGAACACGACGAAGCGCCGCCAGTGCATGCCGCTAATGCCGGCCACGATTCCGTTGGCCTGGCGGAGACCCTCGATGAACCGGGCCACCACGATGATCTTGCCGCCGTGACGCTCGAAGAATTCCTGGGCCTTGTCCAGGCGCTCTTCGGTCAGGAACACATACTTGCCCCACCGCAGCGCGAGTGTCCGCCCGCCGAAATGCCCGATCGCGAAGCCGATGTTGTCGCCGACGATCGCGGCGAGCGTGGCGACTACGCCGACCACGAAGACGTTCAGCCGGCCCGCGCCGGCGAACAGCGCGGCGGCGATCAAGATGGTCTCGCCGGGCACCGGGATGCCGAAGTCCTCAACGGCGACGAAAAGGGCGACAGCGAGATACCCGTAGTGGTTGAGGACGGGCTCCACCGTGCCGAAAAGCCCCGGCAGCGCGGGGGTGCTCATCGCGTCCTCGATCCCGGGGCGGTCATTCTTCGGTCTCGGCCCCGGTTTCGGTCAGCTCGATATCAGCCTCCTCGATGCCGGCCGGGCCGTGCGCGCCGGGGTCCTCGATGGCCGCCGCGATGGGCCCGGCGGTCAGCCCGCGCTGCCACGGGCGCGCGCCGTAACCGGCCAGCGCCGCCTCCACGGCGAGCGGATCGGGCGGATCGGGCGGCTCCCAGCTGATCCGCCGGACCGCGTCCGGGGGGAGTACATTCTCCGCGGGCATGGTGTGCTCCGCGGCCAGATCGGCCACCGTCGCGCGGACGGCCAGCAGGCGGGCTGCGGCGGCGGGGTCCCGCTCCGCCCAGCGGTGGGTCGGCGGCGGGCCGCTGGCCAGAGTGGCCCCTCCGGTGTCCGGGAGCGCGCTGTCCGGCAGGGCTGTCGCGCGCCGGATCGCACCGAGCCATTCCGGCAGGTGCTTGCGCGCCACCCGCGCCGTGAATCCGGGGATCTTGGTCAGCGTGGCGTTACTGGCGGGCATCGCCCGGGCCGCCTCGACGATGGCCGCGTCGGGCAGCACCCGTCCGGGTGACAGGTTCATTTCCTGCGCGATCTTGTCGCGCTGCTCCCACAGCTCACGGACGACCGCGAGGCTAGGCCGGCTACGCACGCGGTGGATGCCGGAGGTCCGGCGCCACGGGTCGGGGCGCGGCGCGGGCGGGGCGGCGTTCAGCACCGCCGCGAACTCCTGCCGCGCCCAGTCCAGCTTCCCCTGCGCGCTGAGCATGCTGGCCAGCGCGTCCCGCAGCTCGATGAGCACCTCGACGTCGAGTGCGGCGTAGCGCAGCCATTCCATCGGGAGCGGCCGCGTCGACCAGTCCGCGGCCGAGTGGCCTTTTTCCAGATGCAGGCCGAGCACGGTCTCCACCAGCGTGCCGAGGGCCACCCGGGGGAACCCGAGCAGCCGCCCGGCCAGCTCGGTGTCGAACAGCACGCGCGGGCGGTAGGTGAGCTCGGCCAGGCACGGCAGGTCCTGGGATGCCGCGTGCAGGATCGCCTCGGTCCCGGCCAGCGCGGCGTCGAGCCCGGACAGGTCCGGGCACATGATCGGGTCGATCAGCGCGGTGCCCGCGCCCGCGCGGCGGAGCTGCACCAGGTAGGCGCGGTGCCCGTAGCGGTAGCCCGATGCGCGTTCGGCGTCGACCGCGACCGGGCCCGTGCCGTTGGCCATCGCGCGGGTCACCCGCTCCAGCTCCTCGGCGGTCTCCACGACCGGCGGCAGGCCGTCACGCGGCTCGAGCAGGGGCACGACCTGCCCCGCGAGTCCCGCGAGTCCCGGGTCCCCGGCGGCCTGCCCTTCGGCGGTCACCGGCGCCGCCGCTGGCGTGGCTCAGCCGCCCGGCCCGGCCAGGGCAGCGCGCGCGCGCCGAGGGCCAGCGGCGGCAGCCCCGCCGCGGCCGCCAGTGAGTCGCACCACGCGGCGACGTGCGAGGCGATGTCCAGGCCGGCCGGGTCGCCGCCGTCCGGGCCCGGGCTCCGGTTCTCTTCCCCGGCCGTCGGCGACCAGGACGCCCGCTGCTCGTACCCGTGAATCGGCGGCTCCTGCTCCTTGCCGCCGAACCCCTCGGTCGTCACCCGGGTCACGGTTCCGCTCGGCGCGCCGTAACCGCCCGTGCGCGCGTCCAGGGCCTCGATCAGCCAGGTCCAGCCGACCTGGCCCAGCATCGGGTCGGCGGCGATCTCCGGGTCGATTTCCGCGCGCAGGTAGCTGATCAGCCGGAAGCAGCCGTGCCAGCCCTCGGGGGCCGCCGGGTCGTACAGCAGCACGAGGCGTCCCCAGGCGATGTCCGCGTCGTCACGCCGTACGGTGGCCGCGGTCGCGGCGGCAAATGGGGCGAGGCGCTTGGGCGCGGGGACGTCTTCAAAGGTGAATTCGGCCCGGAGGGCGCCCTGGCCTTCCAGCCCGGCCTGAAAGGCGGCTACCGCGGAACCGAACACCGCCTCGGCCACCTCTTCGCCGCTACGCTGCGGCGTTTTCCGTGGTACCGGCTGCTTCCGCGCGGGCCGGTCGGCCGATCTCATGTACAGAGCGTATGCCGCACCCGCTGTTTCCTCACGCAAGTTACGGCCCGAACACGGCCGTTAACGGGCATGCTGCCCGTTCCGGCGAGCGTCATGCCGCACGGCCACGACGGCGCGGTGCGCCAGTCCGGAGCGGCTCCTCCTGCGGGAGGAAGCCCACGATCAGGGCCGTTCCGCAGGCACGGCACGCCCACTCGGGGCAGTGCCCGTCCGGTGAGTCTGGGCAGCTGCCGGAATCGTCGTGGAACTGCTCGAACAGCTGCTCCCCAGCGCATCCGGGACAGTACCAGGGCATCTGGCTCATGGCCTGTGACCTCCTTCAGCGGCACTTCGCGGGGCTGAACAAAATATTGGCACGCGTGTACGACAATCCGCGGGAGGCTGGGCGGCGTGTCAGTCATCCGTTCTGTGAGACGATCCCTGCTGTGACGTCGCCTGCGAAGGACTCGCCCTTCCTGCGCGCCTGCCGCCGGGAGCCGGTGCCGTATACCCCGGTCTGGTTCATGCGCCAGGCCGGGCGGTCGCTGCCCGAATACCGGCAGGCCCGCGCGGGCGTCCCGATGCTCGAGTCGTGCACCCGGGCCGACCTGATCACCGAGATCACCCTGCAGCCGACGCGGCGTTACCGCGTGGACGCGGCCATCCTGTTCAGCGACATCGTGGTGCCCCTGAAGGCGATCGGCTTCGGCATCGACATCAAGGCCGGGGTGGGCCCGGTCATCGACGAGCCCATCCGCGGCCAGCACGACCTGGAGCGGCTGCGACCGCTCGAGCCCGGCGACGTGCCGTATGTCACCGAGGCGGTGGGGGCGCTGGTGGGGGAGCTCGGGGACCGGCCGCTGATCGGCTTCGCCGGCGCGCCGTTCACCCTGGCCTCCTACCTGATCGAAGGCGGGCCGTCCCGGCACCATGACCGGACCCGGGCCATGATGTACGCCGAGCCTGAGCTGTGGAACGCGCTGATGGCGCGGCTCACCGCCATCACCGTCTCGTTCCTGGAGGTACAGATCGCCGCGGGGGTCTCAGCGGTCCAGCTGTTCGATTCGTGGGTAGGGGTCCTGAGCCCGTCCGACTACCGGACGTACGTGCTGCCGCACTCCGCCCAGATCTTCGCCGCGCTGGCGGGGCGGGACGTGCCCCGCATCCACTTCGGGGTCGGCACCGGCGAACTGCTCGGCCTGATGCGGCACGCCGGGGCGGATGTGGTCGGCGTGGACTGGCGGGTTCCGCTGGATGAGGCCGCGAGCCGGGTCGAGGCCGGAACGGCCCTGCAGGGCAACCTGGATCCGGCGGTGCTGCTCGCCCCCTGGGACGTGGTCGCCGCCCGCGCCCGCGAGATCCTCCTCCAGGCGCGGATCGCCGAGAGCCACATCTTCAACCTGGGCCACGGCGTCCTGCCCGACACCGACCCGGGCGTGCTGGCCCGGCTCACCGACTTCGTGCACGAGCATTCGGCGCGCTAGCCGGCCAGCGCCTTGGTGAACCTCGCCGTGCCCACGTAGCACCACGGGCAGACGACGTCGCTCCATATGTCGACACGCATGGGCCCAGCCTAGACGCGGGCCGCCCGGTCAGCTTCGACAGCGCGGCCGATTCGTGGCCGGTGCGCCCGATCTGCAAGGCTGGGCCGGTGGAGACTTCGGGGCAGGCGGAACAGCCAGACCTGGCCGCCGGCGGCGGCAGCGGTGCCGCGGGCGCGCCCGGCCCGCGGCCGCACGTGGTCATCGTCGGCGGCGGCATCGCCGGGCTCGCGGCGGCGTTCTTCCTGCGCGGCGAGCCGGTCCGGGTCACGGTGCTGGAGGGAGCCCCGCGGCTTGGCGGCAAGCTCGCGGTGTCCGAGGTGGCCGGGGTGGCCGTGGACGAGGGCGCCGAAGCGCTGCTCGTCCGGCGCCCGGAGGGCACCGGCCTGATCAGGGACGCGGGGCTCGGCGACCAGCTCGTCACGCCCGGCACCACGTCCTCGGCCATCTGGACCCGGGACGCGATGCGGCCGCTGCCGCGGCGCCAGTTCATGGGCGTCCCCGCGGATCTGGAGGACCTGGCCCGGTCCGGCGTGCTGTCGCCGGAGGGCCTGGCCCGGGCCCGGGAGGACCTGGACCTCCCGGCCACGCCGCGCGACGGCGACACGGCCGTCGCCGCGTACGTGGGGGCGCGCTTCGGTGCCGAACTGGTCGAACGGCTGGTCGACCCGCTGCTCGGCGGGGTCTACGCGGGCCGGTCGGAGGAGCTGTCGTTCGAGGCGACGCTCGGGCCGCTGGCCGCGGCGGCGCCCGCGCACCGCTCGCTGGCCAGCGCCGCCGCGTCGCTGCTGCCCTCCCCCGCCGGGCAGGACCAGGGAGCCCCTCCGGAACCGGGTACGGCTCCGCCGCCACGGCCGGTGTTCACCACGCTGGCCGGCGGCCTGGGGGCGCTGCCCGCGGCCGTGGCGGAGGCCTCCGGCGCGGTCATCCGGACCCGCGCGACGGTTCGTGACCTGGCCCGCACCGCCACGGGATGGCGGCTGACCGTCGGGTCTGCCGCGGCACCGGAAGAGATCACCGCGGACGCCGTCGTGCTGGCCCTCCCCGCGCGCCCCGCGGGCCGGCTGCTGGGCGGCGTGCCGGGTGCGTCCACGGCCGCCGCCGCGCTGGGCGGCATCGAGTACGCGAGCATGGCCATCGTGACCCTGGCGTACCCGCGCTCGCGCTTCCCGGCCATCCGGGATGCGGCGGCCCAGGGGGCGCCCCGGAGCGGCTACCTCGTGCCGGCCGTAGAGGAACGCGCCGTCAAGGCGGTCACGTTCTCGACCGTGAAGTGGCCGCACCTTGCGGGCGGCGCGCAGGACGCGGGCGAGCCGGTGGACCTGATCCGGTGCTCCATCGGGCGGATCGGCGAAGAGGGCGTGCTCCAGCGCGACGACCGCGAACTCGCCGCACTGGCCGCCGCCGACCTGGCCGAAGAGAGCGGCGCCCAGGGCACCCCGCTGGACGCCCGCGTCACCCGGTGGGGTGGCGGCCTGCCGCAGTACACGGTCGGGCATCTGGACCGGGTCGCGGCCATCCGGACCGGCCTGGACGCCCAGCCCGGGCTGGGCGTCTGCGGTGCGGCCTACGACGGGATCGGCATCCCGGCCTGCATCGCCACCGCGCGCACCGCGGCCGAGCGCACGCTCGCCTACCTGCGCGCCCGCCCCCAGCCCGCCGCGTGAAGGACCCCCGTGCTACCTTAAGCACGTCGAGTCGCGTGGGAATCCTCGCCCTTCAGGGCGATGGAGGATGTCAAGGCGGACAATGGGACCATGGCTGCGAATGACGAGGCGGGCCGCCCCGAGGGCGAGGTGACCCGGTCCCGGGCCCGGGACCTGAACGAGCTGATCCGGTACACCATGTGGTCCGTGTTCCGGGTGACGGGCCGCGCGGCCCTCGACGAAGGCCCCGGCGGCCGCAGCGGGGTCGCCGACGAGATCACCAGGCTGATCGACGAGGCGGCGGGCAAGGGCACGGTCACCCGCGGCGGCTATGACGTGCAGGGCCTGCGCGCGGACGCCGACTATATGTTCTGGTGGCACGCGCCGTCCGCCGACGACCTGCAGGAAATGTACGCGCGCTTCCGCCGCACCCGGCTCGGGCGCGCCAGCGAGCCGGTGTGGTCGGTGATGGCACTGCACCGTCCCGCCGAATTCAACAAGGGGCACATCCCGGCGTTCCTCGCCGAGGAGGAGCCGAAGTCCTACGTGTGCGTCTACCCGTTCGTCCGGTCTTACGAGTGGTACCTGCTGGACGCGGCCGAGCGCCGCAAGATGCTGGCCGAGCACGGCGTGATGGCCCGCGAGTACCCGGACGTCCGGGCCAATACCGTGTCCAGCTTCGCGCTCGGCGACTACGAGTGGATCCTGGCCTTCGAGGCCAACGAGCTGCACCGGATCGTCGACCTGATGCGCCACCTGCGGGGGGCCCAGGCCCGGCGGCACACCCGCGCGGAGATCCCGTTCTACACCGGCCGGCGCAAGCCGGTCCGGGAACTGGTCACCGCGCTGCCCTGAGCCACGCCCGTCCGGCCCCGTCGGGCATCCTGGTGGGGTGGCGGACGATCTGCGGGTGACCGGTTGGCTGGTGATACCGGCCGGTGAGCTGCGCGAGCGGTTCTCCCGCGCCTCCGGTCCCGGCGGGCAGTCCGTCAACACCGCCGACTCCCGGGTCGAGCTGTCCTACGACGTCGCGAGCTCGGCGGCGCTGCCCGGCTACGCCCGGGAACGGATCCTGACCCGGCTGGGCGGCCGGCTGACCGACGGCGTGCTGACCGTGACCGCCTCCGAGCAGCGCAGCCAGCTGCTGAACCGCCGGGCGGCGCGCGGCCGGCTGGCCAACCTGCTGCGGGAGGCGCTGGCCCCGCCGGAGCCGCCTCGCATCCCCACCCGCCCCAGCCGGGCCGCCCGGCAGCGCCGGGTGGCCGACAAACGCCGCCGGGGCGCGGTCAAGCGCGCCCGCCGCCCGGATCCCGGCGATACGGACTGATCGCGTCCCGACCAGATCGCCCGAGATGGCGGCCCACCGCTGCATCCCGGACGTCTGGGCGGTGCCGCCGGACAGCTCGCCGCCGCGGATCACCCGCAGGCCGGTCATGACTCCGCTGGCTCGAGGGTGAGCGACACCGAGTTGATGCACCAGCGCTGGTCGGTGGGGACGTCGTAGCCCTCGCCCTCGAAAACGTGCCCCAGGTGGGAGTCGCAGCGCGCGCACCGGACCTCGGTCCGCACCATGCCCAGCGTGCGGTCCCGGATCAGCACGACGGCGTCGTCGCTGGATGGCTGGTAGAAGGACGGCCAGCCACAGTGCGACTCGAACTTCTCCGCCGAACGGAACAGCTCCGACCCGCACGCGCGGCACCGGTACACCCCGACCGTCTTGGTGTCGGTGTACTCACCTGTCCAGGGGGCTTCGGTCCCGGCCTGGCGCAGCACTGCGTATTCCCCGGGCGCGAGTCGCTCGCGCCATTCCGCATCCGTGAGGACGACCTTTTCCATACCTGTTTCCATACCTGGTTCAAACGACCTGGGCCGGCCGGTTAATCCTCCGGAAGTGTCGGCGGCTGATGGATAATCGGGCCAGCGCGCACGTGTCCAACATCCTCGGCAAGCTGGGCGTCGCGAGCCGGACCGAGGCGGCGGCCGTGGCGCTGCGGGACGGCGCGGCGCGCAGCGCGTGACCGGGGCCGGGCGCGCCCGGGCCTTACCGGACCGGCGCGAGCGCGGCCATGATCTCCGCGGCCCGCGCGACAGCCGCCGCGTGCTCCACATCCGGGGACCCGATGCGGGGATCCCAGTTCAGGTCGTAGAAGACCTCCGTCACGCCCTGCTCGCCGAGCCAGCCGGTGTCCGCGCGGATCTGCTCGTAGCGGCCGGACAGCAGGAGCCGCTCGCCGGTCTCGGGGGAACGCGCCTCCGGCCCGGCGCGGACCACGCCGCGGCAGACGATACGGATCTCGTCCGGGTCGCGCCCGGCCTCCGCCGCGGCGGTCCGCACCACCTTGATGTCGTCCCTGATGCGGGACAGATCCGCCCGGCTCGACGTCATCCAGCCGTCCGCCATCCGCCCGGCCCGCTCCATCGCGGCCCGCGACATGCCGCCGAGAATGATCGGGGGCCCGGGCCGCTGCACGGGCTGCGGAGCCTGCCGCCCCGCCGGGACGGTGTAGAAGTCACCGTCGTACCGGCTCTGCCCGCCGGAGCCCGGGGCGCCGGGCCCTGTCCCGCGGGGCCCGGGGTTCCACAGGGTCCGCAGCACCTCCAGGAACTCCTCGGCCCGCGCCCCGCGCCGCGCCATGGACGCCCCGGTCAGCTCGAACTCCTCCGGCAGCCAGCCGATGCCCAGGCCCAGGTCGAACCGGCCGCCGGACAGCACGTCGACCGTGGTCGCCTGCTTGGCCAGGTAGGCGGGCGACATGAACGGCAGGTTGATCAGCGCGACGCCGAGCCGGATCCGGGACGTGTCCGCGGCCAGGAAGCCCAGCGCGACCAGCGGGTCGAGCACGCTCTGGTACACCGGCTCCATCCGGGAGCCCTCGGGGATGAGCAGCCGCTGGAAGGTCCACAGCGACGCGTAGCCGTCCGCTTCGGCCCGGGCTCCGAAGGTGGCCAGGTCCCCGGGTGTGGCCCATGCGCCCGAGACCGGGGCGCCAAAACCAATCTTCATGGCCTCAACCCTAGGCGGGCCGGCCCTGCGCGCGTCAGTGCACCCTGGTGCCCGGGGCCGCCAGTGCTGCCATCCGGGATGGGTGGCGAGGTTCGGCCCGGCCGAGAACGCGCGGCGGCTGCGGCGCGGCCCAGGCCCTGCTCTGGTGCCAGAGCAGGGCGGCGAGTTCCGGCGTAACGTCCGCCCGGACAGGTCATCCAGGGGACTTCTCCTCGCCGAGGGGGCCGCCGGCGTGACGGTCGCCGGTGTGGCCCGTGCCGCCCAGCACCGCCGTGGTGATCTCCAGCGCGCAGCCCCAGGACAGGGTGACGCCGCCCCCGCCGTGGCCGTAGTTGTGCCACAGCACGCGCCCGCCGCCCAGCGGTTCGGCCTCCAGCCGGACCTCGGGCCGGGCGGGCCGCAGCCCGACCCGGTGGGCCAGCACCCTGGCGCCGAGCACCCGCGGATCGACGGTGGCGCAGTCACGCAGGATCCGCTCCGCCACCGCGGGCCGCGGGGCGGTATCCCGGTCGCCCGGGTGGACGGTGCCGCCGAGCACGACCGTGCTCTCGTGCGGGAAGAGGTAGACCACTTCCTGGGGCGCGGAGGTGTGGTCGATGTAGAACTCCTCGATCCCGGGGTTGGCGATCACCACTACCTGGCCGCGGACCGGCGTCACGGCCGGATCGGGGACCAGTTCACCCGCGGCGACACCCGAGCAGTTGACGATCACCGGCGGCACATCGCCGGTACCGCCGACCCCATCAACTCCGGCAGTCTCCCCGGCCTTGCCGGAGCCGCTGGCCCCATTGCCCCCAGCGGTCACGTCGGGGAGAGATGTGACCGGATTCACGTCGATACGCCCGCCCGCGCGATCGAACCGGGCCCGCAGGTATTCGAGGTAGACCGGCATGTTGACCACGGGTGCGGTGTACCGCCAGCCGGAGACGAACCCCGGCGGGAACTCGTCGTCGCGGCAAAGCCGCACGTCATCCAGGAGGTCAATCCAGTCCGGAGGTTCCGCCGGGACCCGGGACAGCTCCCGTCCGGCCCGCGACCGGATCCCCGTGGCCGGATCATTCTCCAGTTCCCGCAGCACGCAAAGACTGGTGCGGGCCCATTCCCGGATCCGCTGGGCGGGCCCGGCCATGACCGGCCCCCAGACCGCCCCGGCCGCGGCGGACGTCGACGCCCCCGGCGGCGCCGCCGTGCGGATACCCACGCGCAGGCCAGATTCGGCCAGGCAGAGGGCGGTCGTCAGGCCGACCACCCCCGCGCCGACCACCAGGACATCGAGTTCGCTGCCGCCCATGCCCCCTGACGTTAGCGGGGGAAGGGCTGTCCCGGGAACCAGCGCGGGACCGCCCCGGATGGGCCGATTTTTGTCGTTGCGATTTCGATACCGGGCCGAGCGCTTATAGCCTGGGTGCTGAACCCCAGCCCCGTTTTGCCCGGCTTACTGCCGCGTGGCCGGGCAGACAGGGACCAGACCACCCACCTGGCATCAACGTCAGCGTGCGACGCATGAAGGGGGATGATGGGCAACCGGTCGGGCATCGAACTCAACACCGTGCAGATCGTATCGAGCATGGGCGCGGCCGTGACAGGTGCGATGCTCACGTCTTACCTCGGCGACGGCGGGACGATCCTGGGCACCGCCGTGGGCGCCGGGGCCAGCACCACCGGCTTCGCCATCTACAAGCACTACCTGGGGCGTACCAAGGAAAAGGTGGCCCCGGTCATCGTCGAGCACGCCCGGCAGTGGAGCCCGGGCACCGGCACTCAGACCTCGCCGGGCGCTCAGGGCCAGCCGGGCGGTCCGGGCGCTCAGGGCCAGCCGGGCGCTCAGGGCGCCCAGGGCCAGCTGGGCGGTCCGGGCGCTCAGGGCCAGCCGGGCGGTCCGGGCACACCGGCCCGCACTGCGGCCAACCCCAACAACGCGCCTAATAGGGCGACCGTCAGAGGGGCGAACGTCAGCCGCTACGCCGGCCCGACATCCGCGGATCAGGCCCGGCCCCTGTACGCCACAGACCCGGGCCCCCGGGACCCGCGCGACGCCCGAACCCGCGGCTCCGAGCAGGCGGAGACCCAGGCCATGCGCTCGTTCGGCACGGTGCGGATGAACAGCGCCGGGCACGACGGCGGTCCCGGCGGGACCGGGCGCCCCGGCGCGCCGGCCGACTTCGCCAGTGACGGGCCCGGAAACGGCCGTGACGGCGCGGGCCCCGGCAACCACGGCAGAGCCAGCGGCGGCAGGATCGCCCGCGGCCTGCGGGACCATCCCCGCTGGGTCGTCACGGTGGCGACCTCGGCGGCCGTGTTCCTGGTCACGCTGCTCGTGATCACGCTGGTCGAGTTCGGCACGGGAAAGCCCATCGACGCGAGCGTGTGGGGCCGCAGCTCCTCCGGTACCACTCTGGGCAACGTCACCGGAAGCCACAGCAGCAACAGCAACAGCAACAGCGGAACGGTGACCCCGACGGTCAGCCCTACGCCCACCCAGAGCGCCACCCCCGGTGGCGTCGGCCAGACCGCTCCGCAGCCCACGTCGAGCGCGACCACGGCCCCCACCCCCAGTTCGGTGCCTTCGGTGAGCACGGCCCCGTCGCAGAACGCCCCGGCGTCGGTCGCGCCCACCGGCCAAAGCCAGCAGGCCCCGGGCCAGCAGGCCCCGGGCCAGCAGGTCCCGGGCCAGCAGGCCTCGGGCCAGTAGGCCCCGCGGGCCGGTAGCCCTCCACCCAGAAGGCCCGGGCCTCCAGGGGCGCCCATCAGGACCGCCGGGAAGTCCGGACCGTGGCCGCTCGGGCCGCCACCGACCGCACCCGCGCAATAACCAACGGCTTCCCACGTCAGTTACTGGCACGTGAACTCCCCGCCGAGGCCCGATCGCTGCCCGCGACGTCGCTGGGTGACACCCAGGTGGCGGAGCGGGCCGTGCTGAACGCGCTGGCCGGCACGCTCGACGTCGGCGTCCCGTATCCGCTGCCGACGGCCAGCTCCATGCCGTCGCCGGAGACGACGCCCAGCCGCCCGCCGGTACCGAACTGACGGGCCCTCCTGACGCGCTCGGCCCGGCGGGCCACAATGGTCCCGATGGAACTGTCACCTGAATCCTGGCGGAAGCTGAACGAGGTCTCCACCGCGAGCCTGACCAGCGAACTGCTCAAGCTCGGCTTCCGCAACACGTTCATGGCGGGCGTCCGGCCCCTGCGGCCGGACGCCCGGCTGGTCGGTTACGCGTTCACGCTCCGCTACATCCCGGCCCGCGAAGACCTCGACTTCCAGGTCGAATACGACAACTGGACCAACCCGCAGCGGGTCGCGGTGGAAACCGTCGGCCCGGACCAGGTTCTGGTCATCGACGCCCGCGGCCAGGCCGGCGCGGCGTCCCTGGGCCACATCCTGTGCACCCGGCTGATGGTGCGCGGGGCCGCGGGCCTGGTCACCGACGGCGCGCTGCGCGACTCCCCGGCCATCGCCGCGCTCGATTTCCCGTCGTACGCGGGCGGCGCCCACGGCACCACCAGCTCGGTGCTGCACCATCCGGCGGATTTCGGCCTGCCGATCGGCTGCGGCGGGATCATGGTGCAGCCCGGCGATGTCGTGGTCGGCGACGGCGAGGGCGTTGTGGTCATCCCGGCCGAGGTGGCCGAGGACGTCGCGGCGCGCTGCTGCGAGCGGGACCATTTGGAAGCCTGGCTGCAGCGCCGGGTGGCGGACGGGGCCAGCATCCGCGGCACCTATCCCCCCGACGAGGAGACCCTGGCGCGGTATCAGCGCGAGAGCCCGTCCTGACGCGGCGGCCGCGCGGGCGAGAACCACAGCAGAACCTACGGCGAGGCGCTCGCTACCGGCCCAGCTAACCCGGCCTTCAGGCCGGGTGAGCGGCCGGTGCTGTCGGCGGTACCGGAGCAGGACCTACGGCGAGGCGCTCGTGACCGGCCCAGCGAACCGGGCCTTGTGCCCGGTGAGCGGCCGGTGTCTCGGCAAAGTACCACCGCTGGGCGCGAAGCGCAGCGGGGGGTTCCGGGGGGTCGCCCCCCGGGCCAGCACAGCTAGATCCGCTGCCAGGCTTCGGTGAGGACCTCGCGCAGAATCCGCTCTATCTCGTCGAAGTGCTCCTGGCCGCAGATCAGCGGCGGGGCGAGCTGGATGACCGGGTCGCCCCGGTCGTCGGCCCGGCAGACCAGGCCGGCGTCGAACAGGGCCGTGGACAGGAACCCGCGCAGCAGGCGCTCGGACTCCTCGTCGCTGAAGGACTCCCGGGTGTCCTTGTCCTTGACCATCTCGATGCCGTAGAAGTAGCCGTCCCCCCGGATGTCCCCGACGATCGGCAGGTCGTACAGCTTCTCCAGGGTGGCGCGGAAGCCGGCCTCATTCGCGCGGACGTTGCCGAGCAGGTCTTCCTTATCGAAGATGTCCAGGTTGGCCAGCGCGACCGCGGCCGAGACCGGGTGGCCGGCGAACGTGACGCCGTGCAGGAATGTCGCCGTCCCGCGGGCGAACGGCTCCATCAGCGCGTCCCGCACGAGCATGCCGCCGAGCGGGGAGTAGCCGGACGTGACGCCCTTGGCGAAGGTGACGATGTCGGGCTGGTAGCCGTACCGGGCCGAGCCGAAGTAGTGGCCGAGCCGCCCGAACGCGCAGATCACCTCGTCGGACACCAGCAGCACGCCGTACCGATCACAGATCTCGCGCACCCGCGCGAAGTACCCGGGCGGCGGCGGGAAGCACCCGCCCGAGTTCTGCACCGGCTCCAGGAACACGGCCGCGACCGATTCGGGGCCCTCCCGCAGGATGGCGCGCTCGATCTCGTCGGCGGCCCACCGGCCGAAGTCGGTGATGTCGTCGGCCACGAAGTCGGGTGCGCGGTAGAAGTTGGTGTTCGGCACGCGGACCCCGCCGGGCGGCAGCGGCTCGAACGGGTACTTGATGTCGGCGAGCCCGGTGATGGCCAGCGCCCCCATCGAGGTGCCGTGGTAGGCGATGTCGCGGCTGAGCACCTTGTACCGCTCCGGCTGGCCGGTCAGCTTGAAGTACTGCTTGGCCAGCTTCCAGGCCGACTCGACGGCCTCCGAGCCGCTGGTGGTGAAGAACACCCGGTTCAGGTCGCCCGGGGCCAGCTCGGCGAGCCGCTCGGCCAGCTCGATCGCCTGCGGGTGCGCGTAGGACCACAGCGGGAAGTAGGCCAGCTCCGACGCCTGCCGTCGCGCCGCGTCGGCGATCTCCGTGCGGCCGTGCCCAACCTGGCTGACAAACAGCCCGGACAGGCCGTCGAGGTAGCGCCGGCCGTGGTTGTCGAACACGTACGGCCCGGAGCCCCGCACGATCACCGGGACGTCGGTATCGGTGTAGGCGGACATCCGGGTGAAGTGCATCCAGAGGTTGCGCCGGGCCGTCTGCTGCAGTTCGGCGTTGCTTTCGGGCGGGTTGGTCATCTCGTTCCCCATGAATAGGTCTGCTTGCGCAACTTCAGGTACACAAAAGTCTCGGTGCTCGTCACCGACGGCACCGCACGGACCCGGCTGAGGATCTCCAGCAGGTGGTCGTCGTCCTCGCAGACGACCTCCAGCAGGAGGTCGAAGGAGCCGGCCGTGATCACCACGTAGTCGATCTCGTCGATGTCGGCCAGGTGGTCGGCGACCTCCTGCAGGTCCCCGTCGCACTTGACGGCGATCATGGTCTGCCGCCGGAAGCCTAGCGTCAGGGGATCGGTGACCGCCACGATCTGCATGACGCCGCCGTCGAGCAGTCGCTGTACCCGCTGGCGGACCGCCGCCTCGGACAGCCCGACCGCCTTGCCGACCGACGCGTACGAGCGCCGGCCATCCTGCTGCAGCTGCTCTATGATCCGCTTGGAGATCTCGTCGAGCACGACGGCGGGCGCCGGCAGCACCCTCGGGCCGTGTGCCATGCGGTCGCCTCCCTGTTGGCATCATGAGCGACATTCGCGGGCGGTGTCAACTAAATCCGCAGTTCGCTGCAAACATGACCACTGAATCACTTGTGCAGGCCAAGATTCTTTGCCAAGGTCGTGAGTTGAGCCGCACAGCAGGCCCGTTCCGCGCGCAGGAGGCTGACGTTGACCGAGCTGAAGAACTTCGTCGGCGGCAAGTTCGCCGATACCCGTGATGGCCGCACCAGCGACGTCATCGACCCCAGTACCGGCGAAGCCTACGCGCAGGCCCCCATCTCCTCAGCGGAGGACGTCGACGCCGCGCTGCGCGCCGCCGCCGACGCCTTCGGGACCTGGCGGGACGCCACCCCGGCCGAGCGGAGCCTGGCCCTGCTGAAGATCGCCGACGCGGTCGAGGCCCGCGCCGCCGAGCTCGCCGCCGCGGAGTGCCGCAACACCGGCAAGCCGGTCGCGCTGACCATGAGCGAGGAGCTCCCGCCGATCGTCGACCAGCTCCGGTTCTTCGCCGGCGCGGCGCGGGTGCTGGAGGGCCGGTCCGCGGGCGAGTACATGCACGACCACACGTCGTTCGTCCGGCGTGAGCCGATCGGGGTGTGCGCCCAGGTCACGCCCTGGAACTACCCGCTGATGATGGCCATCTGGAAGATCGCCCCGGCCCTCGCGGCCGGCAACTCGATCGTGCTGAAGCCGTCCGACACCACTCCGGTCAGCACCCTCTTGCTGGCCGAGATCGCCGCGGAGTTCCTGCCGCCGGGGGTGTTCAGCGTGATCTGCGGCGACCGCGACACCGGGCGGGCCCTGGTGGCCCACGACATCCCGCAGATGGTGTCGATCACCGGGTCGGTCCGCGCGGGCCGGGAGGTGGCCGTCGCGGCCGCCGCCGACCTCAAGCGGGTGCACCTGGAACTGGGGGGCAAGGCCCCCGTCATCGTGTTCGATGACGCCGACATCGGCGCCGCGGCGGAGGGGATCGCTGGCGCCGGTTACTTCAACGCCGGGCAGGACTGCACGGCGGCGACCCGCGTGCTGGCCGGCCCCGGCATCGCGGACGACCTGACCGCCGCGCTGGCCGAGCAGGCACGCGGCACCAAGGTCGGCGGTCCCGATGTGGAGGACGCCTACTACGGCCCGCTGAACAACGCCAGCCAGCTGGCCCGGGTCGAGGGCTTCGTCGAGCGCACCCCGGCCCACGCCGAGGTCGTGACCGGCGGCCAGCGGATCGGCGACCGCGGCTACTTTTACGCCCCGACGGTGGTGTCCGGGCTGCAGCAGCAGGACGAGATGATCCAGGACGAGATCTTCGGCCCGGTGATCACCGTGCAGCGGTTCAGTTCCGAGGACGAGGCCGCCGCGTGGGCCAACGGCGTCCAGTACGGGCTGGCCTCCAGCGTGTGGACCAAGGACCACGGCCGCGCGATGCGGATGGCCAAGCGGCTCGACTTCGGCGCTGTCTGGATCAACACGCACATCCCGATCGTGGCCGAGATGCCCCACGGCGGCTTCAAGCACTCCGGCTACGGCAAGGACCTTTCCATGTACGGCCTAGAGGACTACACCCGCATCAAGCACGTCATGAGCTACATCGGCGAGTGACCGGCCGCCGCCCCGCCGAAGCTGGTCCGGGTACCCTGGCCGCCTTGTCTTCCTGTTCCGTGACCTTGTGCTCAAGTCCAGGGAGCATCGATTCCACTGCCTCTATGAGCTGCGGCATGCTCCAGGCAAGCTCTATCGCGCCCGGAGCAGGGCACATTGCAGGCCAGTGGCCGAGCCTGCCCTGGTACAGCGCTTGTGTCGTGTAGTGGATCGCGGCGGCGGCCCCATCCATGATGTTCTGGTCAACTCCGGGTCGCCACGGGAGCGTCATCTCAGCAGGATGAGTCATGAACGCTAGGTGGTCATCCACGGTGAGACCTTCGATCCGGCTCGTTACCTCCACTAGGCCGTCTACGTAGTCGACTGCGGCGGGCCGCGTGGTGAACTCGTGCACTTCCTCGGGCCGGAGGCGTGCAGCGAATGCGCTGAGCATGCGTGCATCCTGTAGCGCAAACGGACGGAGGTCTCTGTTTACACGGAGTGCGAGGCTCATGAGCCGCTTTTCTGCGACTGCGACCTGGGCAGCGAGTAGTTCCTCGGCCGCGTCCGTCCGTAGCTCAGACAGGCTGCTGGGCGTGATGTTCTTCTGCTTGGCCATGCGGATCGCGCCGGACTGAAAGCCCTTCTCCGACATCAGCAATCCGCGATCAGCGCCGACTCCATCGACAATTGCCTTGAGCGCGGCGACTTTCTCCTTGGAAACGCGCTTCTTCCAGCGCTTGCACTCGACGACCCATAGCACGTCGACGCCGGCGACCCTCCGCTCTGCCAAGACATCCACGCGGTGGACCGTGCCGTTCGGCTCCTCGATCCGGTCATTCACAACAGCCGTGAACCCCAGTTCGCGGAGAAGCTCGGCCGTTTGGATCTCGTAGCGCTCCCACGCTTTCATCGGGTCGGCATCCTGGCAACGGTGTAGTGGCCGCCGAGTTGGCGGTGCTGGAATGGAACCATGCGCTGAGGCTAAGTGCCCGCGTGGCGGCTTGTCGCCGCAACTCGGCGTGTCGTGGCGGCGTACCTGTTCCCGGGCGCGCAGCGGCCTCTAGCTATGGCGGACCCAAAGCGGCAGGGTTCTTCTTCCTCGTGGCCGCCGAGCCCCCCAGCGTCGCTCCCGGCGCGTCGGTACAGCTTCTTGACGGCAGGGGTAAGCCGGGGGACATTAAGTGGGACGCAATATTGCGCAACCCACCGAGCGAGGAGAAGCTCATGGCGCTACGGTTTGCCGGCATCGACCCGGGCACGAATGGCGACCACTGCCCTGCCGTGTTCGTAGACGAGGAAACTGGCGACTTCCTGTTCCACTGGTGCGCGCCCACGTCGCGCGTGGCGTGCGCTTCAGGCGCGCCAGGGTGGTCTCCGAGCCGCTGAGCGATTTCATCCGCTTCGAGTACGCGAGCACTGCCGGGATCAACATCGCCGCCGGGGAAGAGGTTCGCTGGCTCCCTCGCCGCCTGGCGTCAGGCTTGTGCCTGCCGGGCAATGATTACTGGCTTTTCGATGACCGGCTTGTCCGGTTTCACTACTTCTCCGGTGACGGCGAAATCGTAGAAGACGAGCTTGTCTCTCATGCTGCAGTAGCGGAGATGTGCGCCAGGGCCTTCGAAGCAGTCTGGGAACGCGCGATCCCGCACGCCGGCTACCGGCCTGCCTGACGGCCTGCGGGATAGTGGCCATTTCAGCGTCTTCGAGCGTCCAGCGCGCCCGGCAGGAGCTGGCCGACCGGCTCCGCGATATCCGGCTGGACGCGGGACTGACCGGCAGGGCGCTGTCGTCGGGTGCGGGCTGGCACGAGGCCAAGACTTCCCGCATCGAGTCGGCCAAGCAGGCACCAAGTGATTCCGATATAAGGATCTGGTGTCAGGCCTGCCAGGTGCCTGACCAGGCCGTGGACCTGATCGCGGCATCCCGGGCCGCCGACAGCATGTATCAGGAATGGAGGCGTCTAAACCGGACTGGCCTGCGGCGCTTGCAGGAGACACGCGGTACGTTGTACGAGCGCACGCGGCAGTTCAAGGTGTATATGTCCACGGTCGTGCCGGGCTTTCTCCAGACGCCCGGGTACGCGAAGGCTCTCCTGTCAGCCATCACGGAGTTTCAGGGCACGCCCGATGACGTTGAACAAGCAGTCCAGGCCCGGATGGCCCGGAATCGGATACTGAACTCTTCTAGCCACCGCTTCACCATGCTGATCGAGGAATCCGTGCTTCGGTACCGGCTGGGCGGAACCGACGTCATGACCGCGCAGCTCGGCCACCTGCTCAGCGTCATGGCGCTGCCGACTGTCAAGCTCGGCGTGATCCCGTTCACGACGGAAGCACGGCCGATGTGGACCCTCGAAACCTTCACGGTCTTCGATAACGCCCGTGTCCACATCGAGCTGCTAGCGGCGCAGGTAACGGTGACGGTCCCTGGGGAGGTCATCGTCTACCTGCGGGCGTTCGACCAGCTAGCCCGGATGGCCGTTTACGGTTCGGACGCCCGGACGCTGATCACCAATGCCATTAGCGCTGTGGAGTAATTGCTTCGCAAGTTCCCGCAAACCCTCTTTCCTGATCGTGCCGCGCCGGGCAGCCTGCTATTGGCGGTTCGCACGCGATAACGGGAGGACATGAGGCCGTGTTGAGGGTGTCGGCAGGTGGCTGGTTCTTTGCCTTTCCTGATGGAGGGTACATTGCGGCGTAACTACCACCGCGCCGAGACCTACGTCGATAACGTCGTCCGGCGGCAGGACTTCGTGAAAGAGCACCCGGAGTTCGACATCACGTGCACGAACTACCGCTGGACCGTCCGAAGGAACGGCGAAGTCGTCACGGACGACACCGACCTCGGGGCGGTGCTGGACGTCGCGGAGCGGATCGCGGGGGGCGTGACACCGTTCACCCAGCTGTCCCTGGAGGAACACGCCGACTAGGAGAAGCTCCGGGCCGACTCCCACGATGGGTGTTCAGTGCCATCCCGGGCCCGGGATGGCACATGGCGGACAGGCTGATCATCATTGAGAAGCGAGACCCGAGGTCGCTGCGGGCGCGCGTCGAGCACTATGAAATCCCCGCATAGCTTCGCGGGCAGACCTCCCGGCCGGCCCAGGCCCTGGGCGGCCTCGTTGATGGCAACTAGCCAGCAACTCCCCTGCGGGGGCTGTCCGTTGACCTGCGAAATCACCTGGTGGCGACACGCCCGGGGCGGCCTTGTCAACGATTTGCGGGGCTACGGCGCCCACGGCGGCTCGGGCGGCATCGGGGGAGTGGGCGGCATGGGGGGGATCGGCGGGGCGGGTGGTGCTGGCATCCATGGGCCGGCGCCCGTGTCCCACCGATCTTCTGTGCCCCACCGATCTTCTGCGTCTCGCTGGTCACGGCGGCTCGCCGGCTCCTCGCCAGCCTGCTCCAGCGCCTCGCCGGCGGCGTCCTGGGCCATTTCGGCCCGTTCCTCCACCTCCGCGGCCGCGTCCTCGGCTTGGTCGGCCCGCTCCCGGGCCAGCTCGAACGCCTGCTGCAGCGCCTCGGCCCGGGCCCGCATACGCTGCTGCTCGGCCGGGTCGGCCCATTCCTCGGCCTGGTCCGCGGCATCCGACGCCTGCGTGGCTCGCTGTTCGGCCTGGTCCGCGGCCTCGTCGGCGCGGTCGGCTCGTTCCCGGGCCTCCTCCGCGGCGCGCTCCGCCCGGTCTGCGGCCTCCTGCAGATGGAAGGCGGCCGTGCGGGCCCCGATCTCGGCGGCGCTCAGGCCTGCCGCCGCGGCGTCGCGCGCGAACTGCTCCTCGGGCGGCATGTCTCCCCGCGCGCCCACCGGGGCTGCGGGCCCCATGGGTTCCGGGCGCCCCATCGGGTCGGGGTGGCCCATCGGTTCCGGAGGGGCAACCGGGTCGGGACGGCCCATCGGGTCGGGGCGGGCCATCGGTTCCGGGCGGCCTACCGGGTCGTCGGGCAAATCCGGGTTGGGAGGGCCTACGTTGCCGGACGCGGTGGCCCGGCGGGCGACGCTGTAGGGTTCGCCGGTCTGGGCCATGCGCTGGCGGGCGGCGATCTTCGGGGCCTTGTTCCGTGTCATGATCATTCTTCCCGGCGAGACTGCCCGCGTCGGCTCACCAAGATAGATGACCTGACAGAAAGCGTCATGGTGCATGACGCGACGGAAGAGACCGCGAGTCGGGGACCCTTGTCCTCGTCGCCGCCGTGGCGCGGGCCATCGGAAGCTCGGAAGCAGGCAGGCGGTGCGCTGCCACTGACCAGATCGTACCATCGCCCTGTGACACAGGCCACAAGCCGCGGGATGGATCGGGCAGATGATGGGGAAGGAACACGCCGGGCAGGGATCCCCGGCGTGACGAGCTGGATCGGGGCGCGATGATCGTGAGGGAACCGGCTGGCCGGGGCGCTGGCTGGGGCCGCGCCGTCGCCTCGCTGGCCGGGGCGCGGCCGGAGCCGTTCTGGACCAGTCAGCCGGGCGCGCCGGATCCGGCGCCCGCGCTGACCGGCGCCATCACGGCCGACCTGGCTGTCGTCGGCGGCGGGTTCTCCGGGCTGTGGGCCGCTCTGCTCGCGCGCGAGCGTGATCCATCCGCGGATGTCGTCCTCATCGAGGCGGACACGACCGGGTGGGCGGCGTCCGGGCGGAACGGCGGGTTCTGCTCCGCCAGCCTCACCCACGGCATCGGCAACGGCCTGGCCCGTTTCCCCGGCGAGATGCCGCTGCTGGAAAAGCTGGGCGCGCAGAACCTGGCCGAGATCGGCGAGACGATCGCCGACCGCGGCATCGACTGCGGCTTCTCGCCGGCGGGGGAGCTGACCATCGCGACGCAGCCGTGGCAGCTCAACGACCTGCACGAGGAAACCGGCGCCGCCCGCCGTCTCGGCCACGACGTGACCGAACTCGACGCGGCCGGGGTGCGCCGCGAGCTCGACTCCCCGGCCTTCCTGGGCGGGGCCTGGTACCGGGACACCTGCGCGATGGTCGACCCGGCGCGGCTCGCGCGCGGCCTGCGCCAGGCCTGCCTGGACGCCGGCGTGCGCCTGTTCGAGCACACGCGGGCCGGGGCGATCCGCGACGACGGCGCCGGCCTGCTGCTGACCACGCCCTACGGCCCCGTGCGGGCCCGTCAGGCCGCGCTGGCCACCGGCGCCTACCAGCCGCTGCTGCGCCGGATCGGGAACTACTTCGTCCCGGTCTACGACTACGTGCTCGTCACCGAGCCGCTGTCCGCCCCGCAGCTGGCCAGCCTGGGCTGGCGGAACCGGCAGGGAGCCGCCGACGCGGGCAACCAGTTCCACTACTTCCGGCTCACCGACGACAACCGGGTCCTGTGGGGCGGCTACGACGCGGTCTACTTCAACGGCGGACGGGTCAGCCCGGCGCACGACCAGCGGCCCGCCACGTTCGCGCGCCTGGCCGGGCACTTCTTCACCACGTTCCCCCAGCTGGAGGACGTGGCGTTCGAGTACGCCTGGGGCGGCGCGATCGACACGTGCAGCCGCTTCTTTGCCTTCTACGGGACCGCGCGCCGCGGCCGTCTCGCCTACGCGTGCGGGCACACCGGCCTGGGCGTCGGGGCCAGCCGCTTCGCCGCGAACGTGATGCTGGACCTGCTGGCCGGCCGGCGGACCGAACGGACCGAACTGGAGCTGGTCCGCTCCCGTCCGGTGCCCTTCCCGCCGGAGCCCGTCCGCTCTGCGGTCGTCCAGCTCACCCGGGCCTCGCTGGCCCGCGCCGACCGTGACGCCGGGCGGCGGAACCTCTGGCTGCGTACCCTGGACCGGTTCGGGCTGGGTTATGACAGTTGACCTGTTGAGTGTGTTCTAGATAGCGAATACATGTTCTAGATAGTAGGCTTGTAGTGTGAACATGACAGAGTGGGCGCACGCGCAGGGCATCCACGTGACGACCGCGTACCGCTGGTACCGGGAGGGCGCGCCGCCAGTCCCGGCGCGGAAGGTTGGCCGGCTGATCCTGGTGTCCCCCCGGTAGGCCCGTTCGTGGCGGCCGCCCCGGCCGGGGCGCGGGTGCGTACCCGGCTCCGCGTGTCCGCGCGGGACGAGGCGGTGCTGCGGGCGGCCGGCCGGCACCTGGGGTCGCTGGCCGGGCGGGACCTGGCCGCCCAGTGCGCGGGAGGGCGGCTGGGCGCGAAGGGCCGCGTCGCGTGCCCGGCGGAAGAAGGCGCTGACGGCGGAGTCATCGTCGCGGTGGGCCGGGGCGATCACCCGCACCAGCGAGGACCAGGTCCGGCTGACCGGGCGGAATCTGCGCGCCGAGAGGAACACCCTGCAGGCCCGCGTCCGGAGGATCGAGGCACGGCTGCCGGTCCGGGCCGGCGGGAAGGCGGGTCGGGTGCGCGGGTACATTACCCCGGCAGAGCGGCACGCCAAGGCGATCCGCCCCCAGGTGCTGCGAGCCAGGCTGGCCAGGGTGGACCGGCGGTTGGAGGCGGGGACGGTGTCGGTGGTGCGGGGCGGCAAGGCGCTGCTGCGCAAGCGCGGCGGCCTCACGGAAGCCGGCATGACCGAGGCCTGGCGGCGGCAGTGGGAGTCGGCCCGGCTGTTCCTTATCGCGGACGGGGAGAAGGACAAGGCGTGGGGCAACGAGACGATCCGCTGGAACCCCGACGAGGGCTGGCTGGAGATAAAACTGCCCGTCCCGCTGGCCCACCTGGCGAACCGGCCGCACGGCCGGTACCGGCTGTCGGCCCCGGTCGGGTTCTCCTACCTGGGCGATGAGGTCGCCGCCCAGGCGGCCAGCGGCGCGGTCCGCTACGACATCAGCCACGACCCGGCACGCGGCAGGTGGTATATCGACGCGTCCTGGAAGGCCGCCCCCGCACCCCCGGAACCGCTGGACGGACTACGTCAGCACCCGGTGCTCGCGGTCGACCTGAACCACGGCCACCTCGCCGCGTGGGCGGTCACCCCGGACGGGAACCCGGCCGGGCCGCCCGTGACGATCCCGATCGACCTGGCCGGGCTGCCGTCCGCCACCCGCGACGGCCGAGCGGCAGCCACCCGGGTGGCGGAAGACCGCGACGGCCGACCGGACCAGCCCGCCCGGCCAGGCGACCCAGGACCGTTCGGGGCCGTCGGCGACACAGGACCATGTCCTGCTCGCTCAACAGGAACGGTTCGACTCGTAGCGCAACCCGTTCGGCAGCAAGGTTTTCACCCAAGCCGCGAGGCCGTAGCCCACGCGTTCCCCGGCGCATGAAACGATCTCGTCGGAGCACAGTGCTTACCGGGGAACGGTGCTGGCCGTGGGTGGGCCAGCCGTGGACCGGGCCGCCCGGACGAAGGAGGAGACATGTCAGCGATGCCGCTGCGGGAACGGAAGGCGTGGCAGGCGCTGCAGCGCCACTATGACGAGATCGCGGGGCGGCATCTGCGTGACCTCTTCGCCGAGGACCCCGGCCGTGGGGAACGGCTGACCGCCGAGGCGGCCGGGATCTTCCTCGACTACTCCAAGAACCGGGTCACCGACGAGACCATGCGGCTGCTGGTCGAGCTGGCCGAGGAGTCCGGCGTGACCGAGCGCCGGGACGCGATGTTCCGCGGTGAGCACATCAACGTGTCCGAGGACCGCGCCGTGCTGCACGTCGCGCTGCGGATGCCGGAGGGCGAGTCGCTGATCGTGGACGGCACCGATGTGGTCGCGGAGGTGCACGAGGTGCTCGGCCGGATGCGGCAGTTCGCCAACCGGGTCCGGTCGGGTGAGTGGACCGGTTACACCGGCAAGCGGATCCGCAACATCGTCAACGTCGGCATCGGCGGTTCCGACCTCGGGCCGGTCATGGCGTACGAGGCGCTGCGCTACTACAGCCAGCGCGACCTGACGTTCCGGTTCGTCTCCAACGTCGACTCCACCGACTTCGCCGAGGCCACCCGGGACCTGGCCGCCGACGAGACGCTGTTCATCATCTCCTCCAAGACGTTCGGCACGCTGGAGACCCTCACCAACGCGAACTCCGCGCGGGACTGGGTGGTGGGCGCGCTCGGCGACGAGGCCGCGGTGGCCAAGCACTTCGTCGCGGTCTCCACCAACGCCGAACGGGTCCGCGAGTTCGGCATCGACACCGTGAATATGTTTGAGTTCTGGGACTGGGTCGGCGGCCGGTACTCGATGGACTCCGCGATCGGCCTGTCCATCATGGTGGCGATCGGCCCGGACCGTTTCGGCGAGATGCTCGCGGGCTTCCACGAGATGGACGAGCATTTCCGTACCGCGCCGCTGGCGGGGAACCTGCCGGTCCTGCTGGGCCTGCTGGCCGTGTGGTACCGCGACTTCTTCGGTGCCCAGACCTACGGCGTGATGCCGTACGAGCAGTACCTGAAGCGGTTCCCCGCCTACCTGCAGCAGCTCACCATGGAGTCCAACGGCAAGCACGTCACGCTGACCGGGCGGCCGGTGGACTACGACACCGGCGCCGTGTTCTGGGGTGAGCCCGGGACCAACGGGCAGCACAGCTTCTACCAGCTCATCCACCAGGGCACCACGCTGATCCCGGTCGACCTGATCGGGTTCTGCAAGTCGCTGAACCCGCTGCGCGACCACCACGACAAGCTGAACTCGAACGTGTTCGCGCAGGCCCAGGCGCTGGCGTTCGGCAAGACCGAGGAAGAGGTGCGCGCCGAGGGAACGCCGGAAAGGGTGGTGCCGCACCGGGTGATGGAGGGCAACCGCCCGACGAACGTGATGCTGGCCGAGATCCTCACCCCGCGGCTGCTGGGCGCGCTGGTGGCCCTGTACGAGCACAGCGTGTTCACGCAGGGGACGATCTGGGACATCGACTCGTTCGACCAGTGGGGGGTGGAACTCGGCAAGGTGCTGGCCCAGCAGATCATCCCGGAACTGGAGAGCGGGCAGGAGCCGGAGCTTCATCACGACTCCTCCACCAACGCCCTGATCCGTCGTTACCGCATGCTCAAGAAGCGCTGAAGAAACGGGGAGGCTGATTTTCCGTGCCAACTGACAAGCCGATGCAGCTGGGAATGATCGGGCTCGGCCGGATGGGCGCGAACCTGGTCCGGCGGCTGATGCGCGACGGTCACCACTGCGTCGTATGCGACATCAACGCCAACGCGGTCGGCACGCTCGAGGCCGAGGGGGCCAAGGGGTCCACCGACCTCGCCGCCTTCGTGAGCATGATGGAAAAGCCCCGCGCGATATGGCTCATGGTGCCGGCCGGGATCGTCCAGCCCACGCTGGACAAGCTCGTTCCGCTGCTGGAGGCCGGCGACATTGTGATCGACGGCGGCAACTCCTACTACCGCGACGACATCATCCGCGCCAAGGCGCTCACGGCCGACGGCATCCACTACATCGACTGCGGGACCAGCGGCGGGGTGTGGGGGCTGGAGCGCGGCTTCTGCCTGATGATCGGCGGGGAGGACGAACCGGTGGCGCGGCTGGATCCGATCTTCCGGACGATCGCGCCGGGTAAGGGGGACGCCCTGCCCACGCCCAGCCGGGAGGAAGACCCCAGCACCGCCGCCGAGGGATACCTGCACTGCGGGCCGAACGGCGCCGGGCACTTCGTCAAGATGGTCCACAACGGCGTCGAGTACGGCATGATGGCCGCGATCGCGGAGGGGCTCAGCATCATCGAGCACGCCGACGCGGGCAAGCACATGGACGAGATCGACGCCGAGACCACCCCGCTGCGCGACCCGTGGGCCTACGAGTACACGATCGACGTCGGGGAGGTCGCCGAACTGTGGCGGCGCGGATCGGTGATCAGCTCCTGGCTGATCGACCTGACCGCCGACGCCTTCGCCAAGTCTCCTGACCTGAGCGACTACACCGGCCGCGTGTCCGACTCCGGCGAGGGCCGCTGGACCGTTCAGGCGGCCATCGATACCGGTGTCCCGGCCGCTGCCATCACCGCCGCGCTGTACGAGCGCTTCGAATCCCGCGGCGACGGCGTGTTCGCCGGCAAGGTGCTGTCCGCCATGCGCTCCGGGTTCGGCGGCCACCAGGAGAAGAAGGCGGACTGAGCGTTGACTACTCCCCGCCCTGAAGGACGGGGATTCCAGCCTTCGCAGGCTGGGGTTCCTGTTTCACAGCCGACTGCACCCGGGAGGACCCGGAGTGTCTGACATCAGCTCCGCAGGCATCGCCGGGGTTGCCCCCGGCTACGGCAAGACCTGCCGCCAGGATGTTCTTCGCCGCGTTGATGTCCCGGTCGTGCCGGGTGCGGCAGGACGGGCACTGCCACGTCCGGGTGTGCAGGCTCAGCGCCGCGAGCAGATGCCCGCACGCCGAGCACGTCTTCGAGCTCGGGTACCAGCGGCCGGTCACGATCACGTGCCGTCCGGCCCGCGCGGCCTTGTACGCCAGCATCTGGCGGAAGGTGCCCCACCCGCAGTCGCAGATGGCCTTAGCGAGGGACCGGTTGCGGACCATGTTCGTCACGGCCAGGTCCTCGATCACGATCACGTCATGGTCGCGGACCAGCCGGGCCGAGGTGCGGTGCAGGAAATCGGTGCGGGACGCACGGACCTTCCGGTGCGCGCGGGCGACCTTCGCCCTGGCTTTGACCCGGTTCACCGAACCGCGCTGGCAGCGGGCCAGCCTGCGCTGATACCGGGCAAGAGCCTGTTCCCGGCGGGCCAGCGTCCGCGGGTTCGCGATCTTCTGCCCGCCGGAGGTGACCGCGAAATCCTTGACACCCAGGTCGATCCCCACGACAGCGCCCATCGCGGGGGACTGTTCCGGGTCAGCGACCTCGACGGCGAGGGAGACGTACCAGCGCCCGCACGGGTCCCGGGAGACGGTCACCGTCGTCGGCTCGATCGACGCCGGGTCGGTGTCGGGCCAGGACCAGGTGAACGCCAGCGGCGTGCCCATCTTTGCCAGGTACAGCGCGCCGTCCCGGTACCGGAACCCGGACCGGGTGTATTCGGCGGACTGGCGGCCGTTGCGGGACTTGAACCTGGGGTAGCGGGCCCGCTTGGCGAAGAAGTTGGTGTAGGCGACCTGCTGGTGCCGGATCGCCTGCTGCAATGGGACCGAGGACACCTGGTTCAGCCACGCCAGGTCGTCGGTGGCCTTCATGGCGGTCAGGTAGGCGCTGGCCTGGGTGAAGTTCGTCTTGACCTGCGCGCCGTGATACCGGGCGTGCCGCCAGGCCAGCGTCCGGTTCCAGACGGTACGGACGCAGCCGAACGTGCGGTTAAGCACGCTGGCCTGCTCCGGTGCGGGGTACGCCCGGCACTTGTACGCCGTCCTCACAACAACCAAGCTTCTCCGATCCGGCCCGGACGGATAAGCGCGACACGCGAGAGGGGGGAGCGGCGTTTCTTCCCCGGCCTGAAGCCCGGGGTCTCCACGCCGCGATTCCGATGACCACGCAGAGCCAGCCCTCGCCGCAGTCGCGGCGCCGGCGTGCGGGCCGGTCCGGGCCGCGACCCGACAACCACGTCTTCGTGATCTTCGGGGCCACCGGCGACCTGGCCAAGCGCAAGCTGTTGCCGGGGGCGTTCCACCTGGCCGCGGCCGGCCTGCTGCCGGAGCGCTACCGGATCATCGGCTCCGCCCCGGCGGCATCCGCGATGAGCACCGAGGCGTTCCGTGAGTACGCGCGCCAGGCGGTGGAGCAGTTCGGCAGCAGCAAACCGGACGGGGACGCGTGGGCCGCGTTCGCCCCTTCCCTGTCGTTCGCCAGCGCGGACCCGGACAACACCGCCCCGCTGGCCAGCGCGGTCCAAGAGGCGGAGAGGGAGATCGGCGGGAACCCGCGCCGGCTGTTCCACCTCGCGGTCCCGCCCGCGGCGTTCGAGTCGGTGGTCGCGATAATCGGCGCGATGGACCTCGCGCCGGGCTCGCGCGTCATCGTCGAGAAGCCGTTCGGCCACGACCTGGCCTCCGCCCGTGACCTGAACGCCAAGCTGCACGCGGTCTTCGACGAGTCGCAGATCTTCCGCATCGACCACTTCCTGGGCAAGGAGTCGGTCGACAACATCCTGGCCTTCCGGTTCGCCAATGGCCTGTTCGAGCCCATCTGGAACCGGCAGAACATCCGGTACGTCCAGGTCGACGTGCCGGAGACCCTCTCGATCGAAGGGCGGGCCCAGTTCTACGACCGGACCGGCGCCTATCGGGACATGGTCGTCACCCACCTGCTCCAGGTGCTGGGCTTCATCGCGATGGAGCCGCCGTCCTCGCTGGACGCCAGGGCGTTGCGGAGTGAGAAGGCAAAGGTCTACGACGGCCTGCGGCCGATCGACGTGCGGCACGTCGTCCGCGGCCAGTACGAGGGCTACCGCGACGAGCCCGGCGTGCCGCCGGACTCCCAGACCGAGACGATGGTCGCGGTGCGCGCCGAGGTCGACAACTGGCGCTGGGCCGGCGTCCCGTTCTTCCTGCGGTCGGGCAAGGCGATGGGAGCCAGCCGGCAGGTGGTGACGCTCGGCTTCCACGAGCCGCCGCTGCGGATGTTCCGCATCGAACGGCACGACGCCCCCGCGGGCTACCGGAACGAGCTCATCATCGACTTCGCCGACCCCGGGTCGATCACCGTCCAGTTCCTGGCCAAGGAACCCGGCCCGGAGATGAAGCTCGGCGGGGGGTCGATCGTGTTCCGCTACCAGGACTCCTTCATGCAGGATAATTCGCTGGAAGGGTACGAGCACTTGATCCTGCTGGCCATGCTGGGTGACCAGTCCCTGTTCACCAGCTCGGAGGGCATCGAGCGGCTCTGGGCGATCTCGGAGCCGCTCCTGCAGAACCCGCCGCCGGTGGAGCCCTACGCCAAGGGCTCGTGGGGGCCGCAGCCCGCCACCGATCGCCTGATCGCGCCCTTCCGGTGGCACCTGCCGGAAGAACGCTGACGGGACCGGCCGCGCCGGCCACGGTCATTCCGGGGCCGGCGCGGCCGGGTCCTCGCCCGCCTCCTAGGCGGCCCGGCACTGGCAGCAGGTTCCAGGGGTCGCGCGTGGACCTGCGGCCGACGGTCGTGATGGTACGACAACCGCGACCTCTACTCGCATTACGCCGAGCTGCGGCATCGCATCGGCCTGGTGCCCCAGGAGATCGTCTAGGCCTGGCAGGGCTCAACAACTCCAATGCGCTGACCACATTGCTGTTCCTGGTCATCATCGCCTCCTTCACCGGCGGGTTCAGCTCCGTGCGGGAGCTGATCAAGGAGCGGCCCATGTATCTGCGGGAGCGCACGGCTGGCCTGTCAGCTGGCGCCTACCTGCTCTCCAAGGTTGTGGTACTCGGATTCATCACCGCTCTTCAGGCCGTTTTGCTGGTCGTCGTCGGCGTGGCTGGGCCAGATTTGCCGAAGCAGGGCGCCTTCCTGAAGCCGATGTCGCTGGTGGAACTGATGCTCAACGTGGTCGTCCTCGCCGTTGTCTCGATGACCCTGGGCCTGGTCGTGTCAGCGCTCGTCAGCTCATCAGACAAGACGATGCCAGTACTGGTTATGCTCTCGATAGGTCAGGTCATGCTGTCCGGTGGCGTACTGAAGCTCACGGACGGGCTAAACAAGGTCTCCTGGCTGGCACCGGCGCGATGGGGCTTCGCCGCGACCGCGTCCACCGTCAACCTTAACGAGATCTCGCGCCCCCCCGAGGTCCCGGGCTTGCCCAACCCCAAGGTCTCGGTCCCGTCCGACTGGCTGTGGGCCCACAAGCCGTGCATCTGGCTGCTGGCCATGGCCATTCAGATTGTGCTCGCGGCGGTGTTCACGCTCATCACCTGGTGGTCACTGATCCGGATCAGCCCCGGCCACAGACGGCGGTCGGCTAAGCTCCGCGCCCGAAATCCAAAGCTCCGTGCCAGCGCTCCCGCCAGCCGCCCCGCAAGCTTTGCCGAACACGGGCTACCTGGCCGCCGGGTGGCGCCGCGAGGACTCCCGGAACCACGACGCTGCGCGGGAGGCGACCGCCGGGGCGCTGCTACCGCTGATTAGCATCAATGTGTTCCCCGTGGCCGCTCCCGAACAAGTTCGGCCCCGCAGACCCGTAAACCCCGCAGACACCGGAGACCCCGATGCCCCTTGATCCATCCACGGCCAGCAGGCTGAAAGACGCGCTGGGCACGGTGGTCGTCATCCCCGTGACGCCGATGCGCCCCGACGGCAGCCCCGAATGGGGTACCTACTCGGCGCTGATCCGGCGGGTCGTGGACGCCGGGATCACCGTCATCACGCCGAACGGCAACACCGGCGAGTTCTACGCGCTGACCGAGGCCGAGGCCCGGCAGGCCACCGAGGCGGCGGTCAGGGCGGCCCACGGGGAGGTCGCGCTGGGCGCCCGGGCCGACGTCCTGGTGGGCGTCGGGCACGACACGGCCGGCGCGGCCGCGGCCGCCCGGCACGCGCGGGAAGCCGGCGCCGAGATGATCATGATCCACCAGCCGGTGCACCCCTACCAGGCCGCCGAGGGCTGGGTGGACTACCACCAGGCCGTCGCCGATGCGGTCCCGGACCTGGGCGTGGTGCTCTACATCCGGAACGAGCGCGTCACCGGGGCCCAGATCGCCGACCTCGGCGAGCGCTGCCCGAACGTGATCGGCATCAAGTACGCGGTCAAGGACGCCACCCAGTTCGCGGCGGTGGCGCGGGACGCCGGGCTGGACCGCTTCACCTGGCTGGCCGGGCTGGCCGAGCCCTACGCGCCCGGGTACTGGGCCTACGGCGCGCGCGGGTTCACCTCGGGCCTGGCCAACGTCAACCCGGCGCTGTCGCTGTCCCTGCTGGGGGCGCTGCGCGCCGCCGACCTCACCGGGGCGATGGATGTGTGGGAGGACATCCGGCCGTTCGAGGACCTGCGCGCGGCGGGCGGGGCCGCGGACAACGTGAGCGTCGTGAAGGAAGCGCTGGCGCAACTGGGCCTGTGCGGCCGGGATGTGCGGCCGCCGAGCCGGGTCTTGCCAGATACCGAACGGGCGGCGGTGGGAGCCATCCTGCGGTCCTGGGACCCGTTCGCGGCCAGTGAGACGGGCAGTGCCGCCGGCAGCGGGATCGACGCAGGAAGGGCGCGCCCGTGACCAGCACCCCCGAAGAGAGGGCACCCGAACAGCTCCGCAGCCACGCCTGGTTCGGCAGCGAGCGGATGGGCGGCCTGCGGTCCTTTGGTCACCGCTCGCGGATGCGCCAGCTGGGGATCTCGGCCGAGGAGCACCTCGGCAAGCCGATCATCGCGATCCTCAACACGTGGTCGGAGATGAACCCGTGCCACATGCACCTGCGTGAGCGCGCATCCCAGGTCAAGCGGGGCGTGCTGGAGGCCGGCGGCTTCCCGGTGGAATTCCCGGTCGCCACGCTGTCCGAGACGTTCCAGAAGCCGACCCCGATGATGTACCGGAACCTGCTGGCCATGGACACCGAGGAACTGCTGCGTTCCTACCCGGCCGACGGCGCGGTGCTGATGGGCGGGTGCGACAAGACCACCCCGGCGCTGCTGATGGGCGCGGCCAGCGCGGGGATCCCCGCGATCTACGTGCCCGCCGGTCCGATGCTGCGCGGCAACTACCGCGGCCAGCCGGTCGGCAGCGGGACCGACGTGTGGAAGTTCTGGGACGACGCGCGGGCGGGCCTGATCGGCGACTGCGAGATGGCCGACCTGGAGGGCGGCATCGCCCGCTCACCCGGTCACTGCATGACCATGGGCACCGCCTCCACCATGACGTCCGCGGCGGAAGCACTGGGCATGACGCTGCCGGGGGCCGCGTCGATCCCGGCCGTCGACTCGGCGCACTACCGGATGGCCGCGGCCAGCGGGCAGCGGATCGTGCAGATGGTGTGGGACGACCTAAGGCCCGCGGACATCCTCACCCGGGAGGCCTTCGAGGACGCCGCGGCCACCGTGCTCGCCCTCGGCGGCTCCACCAACGCGCTCATTCACCTGATCGCCATGGCCGGGCGGGCGGGGGCCGAGCTCACCCTGGACGACTTCGACGAGATCTCCCGCCGGGTCCCGGTCCTGGCCAACATCCGGCCCAGCGGCAAGTACCTGATGGAGGACTTCTACTACGCGGGCGGGCTGCGCGCGATGCTCGGCCAGCTTGCCCAGGTGCCCGGTGCGCTGCACCTGAGCCGGCGTACGGTCACCGGGGCCAGTTTCGGGGAGCAGATCACCGATGTGCCGGTACACGACGAGGACGTGATCCGCCCGCCGGAGCACGCGCTGTCCGCCGAGGGCGGCGTGGCCGTCCTGCGCGGCAACCTGGCCCCCGACGGCGCGGTGATCAAGCACATCGCCGCCGAGCCGCGGCTGCTCAAGCACACCGGGCCGGCCGTCGTGTTCGACAGCTACTCCGAGATGCAGCAGCGGATCAACGATCCGGCGCTGAACATCACCCCCGGCTCGGTGCTGGTGCTCCGTAACGCGGGTCCCAAGGGCGGCCCGGGCATGCCCGAATACGGAATGCTGCCCATCCCGGACTACCTGCTGGCCCAGGGCATCCGCGACATGGTGCGGATCTCCGACGCGCGGATGAGCGGCACCAGCTACGGGGCGTGCGTCCTGCACGTCGCGCCGGAAGCGTTCGTCGGCGGCCCGCTCGCGCTGGTCCGTACCGGTGATGCGATCACCCTGGACGCCGCCGCCCGCGAACTGCGCCTCGAAGTTTCCGAACGGGAACTGGCGGATCGCCGCGCCCAGTGGCAAGTGCCCGCGCCGAAGTTCGAGCGCGGGTACGGCGTGCTGTTCACCGAGCAGATCACGCAGGCCAACGAGGGCTGCGACTTCGCCTTCCTGGCCCGGCACGGCCACAATCCCGACCCGAACGCGCAGTAGGGCGCCGAACCGGGTAGTACGACCGGGTAGACACGACAGCTGGGACGCCGGCGTACGCCAGGCGATACGACGACGACGCGCCGTACCCGGCGCTCCTCCCCGCCCTGAACGGCGGGGTTTCCGCGACGGGAGTTTCTTGATGATTCAGGGGTTCAACCCGCGGACCGGCCGGCCGGCCGGCCAGCCGGTGGCGGAGATGACCGACGCCGAGGTCGCCGCGGCGGTGCAGGCGGCGGCCGCGGCGCTTCCGGAGTGGGCCGGGCTCGGTGGCCAGGAACGCGCGCGGGCCCTGGAGGCGGTGGCGGGCGCGCTGGACGCGCGGGCCGGGGAATTGGTCCCGCTGGCGGATGAGGAGACGGCGCTGGGGGAGACCCGGCTGACCGGTGAGGTGGCCCGGGCCACGGGGCAGTTGCGGCTGTTCGCCGGGGTGCTGCGGGACGGCGGCTACGCCGACGCCGTGGCCAGCCCGCCGGGGGGCGGCATCGCGGAGATCCGCCGGATCAGCCACCCGGTTGGGCCGGTGGCCGTGTTCGCGGCGTCCAACTTCCCGTTCGCGTTCTCGGTGGCCGGCGGGGACACCGCCTCCGCGCTCGCCGCCGGGTGCCCGGTCGTGGTCAAGGCGCACGAGGGACACCCGGGGACCTCGGTGCTGACCGCGCAGATCGTCACCGAGGCCCTCGACCGGGCCGGTGCGCCGCCCGGGGTGTTCGGGCTGGTCCACGGGTTCGAAGCCGGCGTCCGGCTGCTCACCCACCCGGCGATCAGCGCGGCCGGGTTCACCGGCTCCACCCGCGCCGGGCTCGAGCTGGCCCGGATCTGCGCCGAGCGGGAGGTCCCGATCCCCTTCTACGGTGAGCTCGGCGCGGTCAACCCGGTCGTCGTGCTCCCCGGCGCGGCGGCCAGCCACGGCGAACAGATCGCGTCCGGGTACGCGGGCTCGCTGACGCTCGGCGCCGGGCAGTTCTGCACCAATCCGGGCCTGCTGTTCGTGCCCGCCGACGACATGGCGCTGTCCGCCGCCGTCGCTGACGCGGTTGGCGCCACCAGCGGCGCGCCGATGCTGTCCGAGCGGATCTGCAAGGGGTACGAGGCGTCGCTGGCCGAGATCGAGGCCCACCCTGCCGTGACGGCGGTAGCGGCCGGGACGACCGGGGAAGGCCCGTGGGCCGCGACCCCGCGGCTGTTCTCCACCAGCCTGACGGAGTTCGCCGCCGACATCCCGGTCCTGTCGCGGGAGCGGTTCGGGCCGGCTGGCCTGATGATCACCTACCCGTCCGTCGATGACCTGCTGCCGGTGCTGGCCACGCTCGGCGGGAACCTCGTCGGCTCTGTGCACGGGGACGCCGGCTCGGCGGCCGACGTGGCGGCGGCGCGGCAGGTCGTGGCCGTGTTCGAGCGGACCGTCGGCCGGGTCCTCTGGAACGGCTGGCCCACTGGCGTGGCCGTGAACGCCGCACAGCACCACGGCGGACCGTGGCCCGCCACCACCGTGCCCGCCTACACCTCCGTGGGGTCCGCGGCCATCCGCCGCTGGCTGGTCCCGGTCGCTTACCAGAATCTGCCCGCCGAGCTCCTGCCGCCGGGCCTGGCCGGGCTGGGCGTGCCCGGGCAGGCCAGCTGACGGCGACCGGGCGCGGAGAGCATCGATGACGGTTGCGGCGTACCTCTACCCGTGGGACGCGGACGGCGACCCCGCCGCCGCGGACCGGATCGCCGGCCTGGGGTTCACCGAGGTGTCCCTCGCCGCCGTCTACCACGCGGTCCGCGCGGTGACCCCGTTCCATCCGAAACAACGCGTCGTCACCAGGGACGCGGCTGCCTATTACCGCCCGGACCCGGCCCGGTGGCGGGGCGCCGCGTTGCGGCCGGTGGTTCCCGGCCATGGGCAAGCCGGCTCGTTCGAGCGCGCCGCGGACGCCCTGCACGCGGCTGGCCTGCGGGTTAACGCGTGGGTGGTGGTCGCGCACAACGGCCGGATCGGCGCGGCCCATCCCGAGTGCGCCGTCCGTAACGCCTACGGTGACGTGTATCCCTGGGCGCTGTGCATCGGGTCACCGCCGGTGCGGGACTACGCGGCCACCCTGGCCGCCGAGGTCGCCGCGCTGGAATGCGCCGACGCGGTGGAGCTGGAGGCGTGCGGCTGGTACGGCTTCGATCATGGCGGCGCGCACGACAAGACCGGCGGAGTTCCGCCGGAAGGGACGCCCGGGTGGCTGCTTGACGCGTGTTTCTGCCCGGCGTGCCGGACCGCGCTCCAGGACGCCGGCGTTGACCCCGGGGAGCTGGCCCGCCAGGTCCGCGCCGCCCTGGACGCGGCCTACCAGCGCGGAGGTCTCTCCCCCGCCGGTCCGGAGCCGGCCGGGTCCACCCCGGTCCGCGCCCACGGTGGGACCATCGCGGTCGCCGGGGCGCCCACGGTGGGATCAATGCGGTCGCTGGGCGGCCTCGACGGCCCGGCCGGGGCGCTCGCCGCGGTGCGCGCCGCGACGGCGGAGCGCTTCGCGCGCCGGGTGCTCACCGCCGTGCGGGGTGCCGCGCCGGGGAAGGACGTGTTCCTGCACGCGCATCCGGACCAGCGGGAAGCCGGGTCGAACCCCGGTTATGACCCGGCCGTCCTGCTCGGCCCGGACGGCGCCGACGGAATTATCCTTCAATGCCCGGGCCCGGCGGCCAGGTCCGCCGCGCTCGTCCAGCGCACGGTGACACAGGCCCCGGCCGGGCGCCGGATCGCCGCGACGCTGCCGGCCGTCACCGCGCTGGGGGCGAACACCAGCCAGCTGGCGGAGAAGGCCAGCGCGGTGCTCGCGGCGGGGGCGACGGACCTGCGGCTTTACCACGCCGGGCTCGCGTCCGCGGCCGACCATGCCGCCATGCGCGAGCTGGCCGAAGCTCTAGGGCCGCCCGGGCCCTCATCGTTGCGGTGAGCTTGGCTGGCGCGCGTCGAGCCCGCCGCCGGCCACGCGGTGACCTGCGGGCCGGCTGGGAGGCGCTGTCGGGAAGGCGGGCGAACGGCGCCGGGTGCGCGCGGCTGCGCGTGTGGGGGTCCTGGCTTCCGGGCCCGCGCTGGGGACCTTCGGCACTACTGACCACCGGCATCGGGAGTTGAGTCGGTATGAGTCACCTTCAGTGACACGATGGGAGATGGACATGCGATATGTCCCGCCAGGCCAGCCGGGCAGTGTTGTACCGGTCGAGGCACGTTACGAGAACTTCATCGGCGGCAAGTGGATAGCGCCGGCCGACGGCAAGTACCGGGTCGATTTGAGCCCGGCCACCGCGGGCCGCATTACCGAGGTTCCGAACTCAACGCCGGAGGATATCGAGCTGGCGCTGGACGCCGCTCACGCCGCCAGGGATGCGTGGGGGGAGATGCCGGCGGCCGGGCGGGCGGAGGTCCTGAACGCTATCGCGGATGCGGTCGAGAAGAACAAGGAGATGCTCGCGGTCGCCGAGAGCTGGGAGAACGGCAAGCCGGTCCGGGAGACCCTGGCCGCTGACGTCCCGCTGGTCGTCGATCATTTCCGTTATTTCGCCGCGGCCGCGCGTGCGGAAGAGGGCCGGTCGACCGAGATCGACAAGGACCTGGTCGCCTACCACTTCCGTGAGCCGCTCGGCGTGGTCGGCCAGATCATCCCGTTCAACTTCCCGCTGCTGATGGCCGCGTGGAAGCTCGCGCCCGCGCTGGCGGCCGGGAACTGCTCGGTGATAAAGCCGGCCTCGCCGACGCCCTGGTCGATCCTGAAGCTGATGGAGACGATCGAGGACGTTCTGCCGCCGGGCGTGATCAACGTGGTCAACGGGCCCGGCGGGCAGATCGGCAAGGCCCTGGCGACCAACCCGCGGATCGCCAAGATAAGCTTCACCGGCGAGACGGTCACCGGCCGGCTGATCATGCAGTATGCCGCCCAGAACCTGATCCCCTCCACCGTGGAGCTCGGCGGCAAGTCACCGAACATCTTCTTCGGCGACGTGATGGCCCGCGATGATGAGTTCCTCGACAAGGCCGTCGAGGGCCTCTTGCTGTATGCGTTCAACAAGGGCGAGGTGTGCACCTGCCCGTCGCGTGCGCTGATCCAGGAAGATATTTACGACGAGTTCATGGCCCGCTGCCTGGACCGGATCGCCGCGATCAAGCAGGGCAACCCGCTGGACACCGAGACCCAGCTCGGCCCGCAGGTCTCAGCGGACCAGCTGGAGAAGATCACCTCGTACGTCCAGATCGGCCGCGACGAGGGCGCGGAGGTGCTCACCGGCGGCGAGCGCGCGGCGGTCGGCGGCGAGTTCGCTGACGGCTACTACTTCCAGCCGACCATCCTGCGCGGCGACAACAAGATGCGGGTGTTCCAGGAGGAGATCTTCGGCCCGGTCCTGGCGGCCACCACGTTCCGCGACGACGCTGAGGCCCTGGCGATCGCCAACGACACCCTGTACGGCCTCGGCGCGGGCGTGTGGACCCGCGATGGCACCCGCGCTTACCAGATGGGGCGCGCGATCAAGGCCGGCCGGGTCTGGACGAACTGCTACCACCAGTACCCAGCCGGTGCGGCGTTCGGCGGATACAAGATCTCCGGCATCGGCCGGGAGAACCACCGGATGATGCTGGATCACTACAGCCAGACGAAGAACCTGCTCGTCAGCTACAGCGCCAAGCCGCTCGGCCTGTTCTGAGATCACGATGACTGAGACGGCAGAACCTGGCCGTGTCACCGCCACCCCGGCGGCACGCGAGGCGATCACTCACCTGCGCGCCGCCCAGGGTGGACCGGTGATGTTCGCCCAGTCCGGCGGGTGCTGCGCGGGCAGCACCCCGATGTGCTACCCCGCCGGGGAACTCATCGTCGGGGACGCTGACGTGCTGCTCGGCGAGATCGACGGCTGCCTGTTCTACATCGACCGGCGGCTGGACCAGGCATGGCACCAGGACCAGTTCGTCCTGGACGTCGCCGTCGGCGAGCCCGAGGGCTTCTCCCTGCCCGCCGGTGACAACCTGCACTTCGTTACCCGCACACCCGCCTGCACACTGCCCGCGGCGCGCACCGCGGCCGGCTAGCCCCATAGCCGGGCACGGCGCGGCCGCAGCAACCGGCGGCCGCCCCGCTCAAGACTGCGGCGGCCAATGCTGCGCCCCGGGGGTCACGCGACCCCCGGGGCGCAGTGCGGGAACTCAGAATTCGAATACCAATCGCGCCGGGACCTGTCCGGAGAGCACCTCTTCGATGCAGGCGTTGACGTCGTCGATCCGGCGGACGTCGGCGATGACCCGGGTGCGGCCCGCGGCGTGCAGCTGGAATACTTCCGCGACGTCAAGCCGCGTGCCGACGATCGAGCCGATGACCGAGATGCCCTTGAGCACCGTCTCGAATATCGGGAGCTCGAGCACGTTATCCTTCGGCAGCGCGACGAGCACCAGGCGGCCGCCGCGCTTGAGAGAGTCGAAGGCCTGGCGCATCGCCACGGGTGCCACCGCCACTGAGATGGCGGCGTCGGCGCCGCCCAGCGCCTGAATCGCCGCGACCGGGTCGGTGGTCCGGGCGTTGACCGTGTGGTCGGCGCCAAGCTTGCGGGCCAGCTCAAGCTTGGCGTCTTCCAGATCGACCGCGACGACCGTGGCCCCCGCGATCTTCGCGTACTGCATTGCCAGGTGACCCAGGCCCCCGATGCCGAACACCGCGACGAGATCGGAGGACCTGGCACCAGAAACCTTGACCGCCTTGTACGTCGTGACTCCTGCGCAGCTCAGGGGAGCCGCCTCGAACGAGGAGATTCCTGCGGGCACGGGCACCACGAAAGCACTGGAGGCGACCGCGTACTCCGCGTAGGCACCGTCGATCGAGTAGCCGCTCATCTCCTGGCTTTCGCACAATGTCTCATGGCCGGAGACGCAGAACTCGCAGTACCCGCACGCCCATCCGAGCCAGGCGATCGCCACCCGCTGCCCGACCCGGCTCTCGGCTACACCGGCGCCGACCCCCTCGATGATTCCGACACCTTCATGGCCCGGGATAAAGGGCGGCGTCGGCTTGACCGGCCAGTCACCACGCGCGGCATGAATGTCTGTATGGCATAGGCCGCAGACCTCGATCCGCACCAGCACCTGCCCCGGTCCCGGCACCGGCACCGGCACGTCGAGAACCTGCAGCGGTTCGGTGAACGACTTAACAACGGCAGCTTTCATCGTGCTGGCTCCCTTGCCTCGGCCTGGCCGCACCCACGTGCCCCATGCCGGTGAATCTCTAGGACCTCCGCCCCGGACGTTAGGGCAATTCGGCCTTGCGGGCCCGGGGCTTTCGTCCCCGGTAACACGACGTGCAAAGCTGCGCAGCGCAGCGTGCACGTCGTCAGCGTCGGCCCGGTCCTGCAGGGCCTCGCCAAGCCGGTGAACGACCTCAGCCGCGGCGCCCCGGTGGACGGCATCATCTACTTAACATCCGTGCCCTGGGACAACTCCCGGGGCGGCCCGTTCGGTATTGGAATCTCAGCTCGGCTGCTGGTAGGTCGCGGCGGCCTGGGCGAGCAGGGCGACGTGCAGGGAGGTGCGGGACTCGGCGGAGTCCAGGTCGACGCCGAGGATGCGCTCGATCTGCTGGAGCCGCTGGTAGAAGGTGGGGCGGGCCAGGTGCGCGCGCTGCGCCGCCCCGGCCTTGTTGCCGCCCGCCTCCAGGTAGGCGGCCAGGCACGGCATCAACTGGGTGCCGTGGGCGTCGTCACTGGCCAGTAGGGGGCCGAGCTCGCGCTCGGCGAACGTCTGCAGCCGCGCGTCGCCGCGGAGCAGGTGCAGCAGGCCGCGCAGCCGCAGGTCCGGGAGCCGGTAGAACGGACGGCCCTCGGGACGGCCGATGGCCATATCCCCGACCTGGCGGGCCTCGAGAAAGGCCTGGCGCACGTCCCGCAGGCTCTCGGTGGGCGTGCCGGCGCCAAGCACGAACGCCTCGCCGGACTCCGCTGGCCGGGCCCGCGGCTGGACCTGGTCCCCGGCGGCCGGGCGCAGCCGGACGGTCAGCCGCTGCCGCAACCGGGTGGACAGAGCTGTGAGCGCCTCGTCCGCGTCCGCAGGGAGCGGCAACGAGAGCAGCACCCCGGCGCGCACGTCGTCCAGCGACCCGACGAGTGCCGGGATGCGGCCCTCCCGGCAGGCGTCGGCCAGTGCCTCGGTGACCTCTGCCATCCGGGCGTGCGCGGAGATACCCGGACCGGTGTCCCGGAGCCGGGCGATGGCCGCGACCAGCTGGCGGCCGCTGACCGGCACGCCCAGCGCGCGGGCCCGCGCTTCGGCCTCGCCCGGGTCGGCGTGCGCGCTTTCCACGATCGCGCTGATCAGCGTGCGGTGTGCCTGCCGCTCCAGGCTTTCCTGCTGTCGGGTGAGCAGCCGGCCCAGGGCCAGCGTGCTGGCGGCCCGCTCGATCAGCACAGTGTCCGGGCCGGTGGGCGGGCCGTCGCAGGCCAGGATCACCCGCCCCCAGTCCTCTCCCCGCGCGCCCACCGTGGTGACCAGCCAGCCGGTCCGCTCGTCGTAGAAGGTGCGCCGGGTCCCGGAGACCGCCCGGGCCTGCTGCTCGAACCCGGCCAGCAGCCGGCCCGGGTCCGCGCCCGAGGCGGCACAGGCCAGTACCCGGTGCGAGAGGTCCTCCAGGATCACCGGTCGCCCCGCCAGCAGCGCCGCCTGCCGGACGATCTCCTCGGGCGGCGCGCCGGCCACCGACAGGTCGGTGAACGTCTCGTGAAGCCGCTCCGACGCGCGCAGCTCGGCGAGCTGCGCGTCGATGATCATCGCGTGCACGGTCTCGGTGATCTCCACGAACGCGACCTCGCGGCGGAACGCGATCAACGGCACCCCGTGCTCCTGGGCCGCCTCGACCAGCGCCCCCGGCAGGCGGTCGTACCGGCGGCCCAGCTCCACGGCCAGCCCGCTCACCTCGGCCGCGGCCAGGTCCGCGACGTACGCCGCCAGCCGGGCCGGGTCGTCCGGCAGCGCGATGCCGGTGCTGAGCACCAGCTCCCCGCCGTGCAGCAGCCGGGCCACGTCGGCCAGCTCCATCGCATGGACCCAGCGCACGGGCACCCCGAGGCCGTCGCCCCCGGCCAGGATCTCTGGCCGCCCGCGGCGCACCACCTCCAGGTCCAGCACCGCCGCCAGCGTCGGTCGCACCGGTCAGCTTCCGGACAGTATGTAAAGGCCTTGGATCATCTGCTTACTCTATGTCCGACTACGGCATCGGTCACGGCGGGCAGACTGGGACCATGCCGGATCTGTATGCGCGCCATCGCGCGGTCATCCCCAACTGGGTCGCGACCTACTACCATGAGCCCATCGAGCTGGTCAGCGGCAAGGGATGCCGGGTCACCGACGCGTCCGGGCGCAGTTACCTGGACTTCTTCGGCGGGATCCTCACCAACATGCTGGGCTACGACGTGCCCGAGGTGCGCGAGGCCGTCGAACGGCAGATCGCGTCGGGGATCGTGCACACCTCGACGCTGTACCTCATCCGCAGCCAGGTCGAGCTGGCGGAAAAGATCACCAAGCTGTCCGGCATCCCGGGCGCCAAGGTGTTCTTCACCAACTCCGGCACCGAGGCCAACGAGACCGCGCTGCTGCTGGCGACCGCCGCCCGGCGCGCCGACCAGGTGCTCGCGCTGCGGAACAGCTACCACGGCCGGTCGTTCGGCGCGGTGGCGGTCACCGGCAACGCCGGCTGGAAACCCTCCTCGCTGGCCCCGTTCGGCGTGCATTACCTGCCCGGTACGGACCGGCAACTGCCCGCCCACCACGGCATGCCGGACGCCGCCTACATCGAGGCGTGTGTCGCGGACCTGCGCAACGTGCTGGCCACCGCGGCGCACCCGGCCGACGTCGCGTGCCTGATCGCCGAGCCGATCCAGGGCGTCGGCGGCTTCACCATGCCCCCGGACGGGCTGCTCGCCGCGTACAGGGAGGTGCTGGACGAGCACGGCATCCTGTTCATCTCCGATGAGGTGCAGACCGGGTGGGGGCGTACCGGCGAGCACTTCTGGGGCATCGGCGCGCACGGGGTGACGCCCGACGCCATGACGTTCGCCAAGGGGCTCGGCAACGGGTTCGCCATCGGCGGCGTGGTCGCGCGCGGCGACCTGCTGGACGGGCTGCGCGGGAACGGGGTCTCCACCTTCGGCGGCAACCCGGTCTCCACCACCGCGGCCAATGCGACGCTGGACTACCTGCTCTCCCACGACCTGCAGCGCAACGCCGGCGAGCTGGGCCGGATCATCATCACGGGGCTGCGGGACGCCGCGGCCGGGTGCGCGGCCGCCGGTGAGGTGCGCGGCAAGGGCCTGATGTTCGCCATCGACCTGGTCGACCCGGCCAGCGGCCAGCCCAGCCCGGCGCTCGCCGCCCGGATGCTGGAGGCCACCCGCGAGCGCGGCCTGCTCGTGGGCAAGGGCGGCCTGTACGGCAACACCCTGCGGATGGCGCCGCCGCTGACCCTGACCGAGCCCGAGGCGCGAGAGGGCCTGGCGATCCTGATCGGCGCGCTGCGCGCCGTCAGCGAGGAGGCATCGCAGTGAGCAGCCCAGCCGGCTCTGGCCTCAAGCACATCACGCACTGGATCGGCGGCAAGCCCTGGACCGGCGGGGCATCCGCGCGCGGGGACGTCTACGACCCGGCCACCGGCCAGGTCACCGGGCAGGTCGACCTGGGCGCCGCGGCGGAGGTGAACGCCGCGGTCGCGGCGGCCACGGCCGCCTTCGCGGACTGGCGCAAGGTCTCGCTGTCGCGCCGCGCGGCGATCCTGTTCAGCTTCCGTGAGCTGGTGCAGGCCCACACGAGTGAGCTGGCCGCACTGGTCACGGCCGAGCACGGCAAGGTCGCCTCGGACGCGGCCGGCGAGGTCGCGCGCGGGCTGGAAGTCGTCGAGTTCGCCTGCGGCATCCCGCACCTGCTCAAGGGCGGCTACTCGGAGAACGTCTCCACCGGCGTGGACTCGTATTCGCTGCGGCAACCGCTCGGCGTGGTGGCCGGCATCACCCCGTTCAACTTCCCCGCCATGGTGCCGATGTGGATGTTCCCCCTGGCCATCGCCTGCGGGAACACGTTCGTGCTCAAGCCGTCGGAGAAAGACCCGTCCGCGTCGCTCCTGCTGGCCTCGCTGTGGGCCGAGGCCGGCCTGCCGGACGGCGTGTTCAACGTCGTGCAGGGGGCCAAGGAGTCGGTCGACGCCATCCTCGGCCACCCGGACGTCGCCGCGGTCAGCTTCGTCGGCTCCACGCCGGTGGCCCGCTACGTGTATGAGCACGGGACCACCGCGGGCAAGCGCGTCCAGGCCCTCGGCGGGGCCAAGAACCACATGGTCGTGCTGCCCGACGCCGACCTGGACCTGGCCGCGGACGCGGCGGTGTCGGCGGCGTTCGGCTCGGCGGGTGAGCGCTGCATGGCCATCTCCGCGCTGGTGGCCGTGGAGCCCGCCGGCGATGAGCTGATCGACCGGATCCGGGCCCGGATCAGCCGGCTCCGGGTCGGTCCCGGCACCGACGAGCGGTCCGAGATGGGCCCGCTCGTGACCGGTCCGCACCGCGACCGGGTGGCCTCCTACCTGGACTCGGGGGTCCGCGAGGGCGCCACGCTCGCGGTCGACGGCCGGGCCCACCCGGTGGTCGGCGGGGCAATGCAGGGGGTTGGGGAGGTGGGCGGGGGATTCTGGCTCGGCCCGAGCGTGCTGGACCACGTGACCCCGGCGATGAGCTGCTACGCCGACGAGATCTTCGGCCCGGTGCTCAGCGTGGCCCGGGTGGACACCTACGAGGCGGCGGTGGCCATGGTCAACGCGAGTCCGTACGGGAACGGAACGGCGGTCTTCACCAGCGACGGGGGAGCGGCGCGCCGGTTCGTGTCCGAGATCGAGGTGGGCATGGTCGGCGTCAACGTGCCGATCCCGGTGCCGATGGCGTACTACTCGTTCGGCGGCTGGAAGTCCTCACTGTTCGGCGACACTCACGTGCACGGCACCGAGGGCGTGCACTTCTACACCCGCGGCAAGGTGGTCACGTCCCGCTGGCTCGACCCGAGCCACGGCGGCGTGAGCCTCGGCTTCCCGGTGAACACCTAAGGACAGCTGAGGCTGGCTCGATGGGTCCTGGTTCCGGGGGCAGGTCCGGGGCTGGGGCGCTACGGGTTCGGGCCCGACGTCGCGGTATTGGCGGCCGGTGCCGGCGGGGCTCCCGCCGGTGCCGTGATGGCTGCGGCGGGCGGGGCAGCCGGGCTCGCCGGGGCGGCGGGAACATTCAGCTGCATCGAGGCCAGGATCACCCCGACGTTCGCGGTGCCCAGGTTGTCCGGCACCGTGACGTACATGACGGCGGGCGGCTGCCCCGCGCCGCGGTCCACGACCACGACCGCGCCGAGCTGCGCCTGCCACGCCAGGCCCTGGCCCGCCGCGGTCGGGTAGGTCATCTGGAACTCCACGATCCACGCCGGATGGCCGCTGACCTGGAGCGGATTGTTCTGCTCGGTCGCGCGGACATGCGGGAGGGCGCTGCAGTAAGCCGAGTCGAACGCACCGACCAGGTTCATCGCCGTCTGGGGCAGGTCAGCGACGCCGGTATAGGGGTACTGCTGGCCGAGCAGGCCGGAACAGGCGCTGGCGTACCAGGGGTCCCCGCCCGCCGGAGGGACCGTTCCGGCCACCGCGCTCTCCCCGGCCGTCCAGGTGAACGCCGCGTTGCTCATCGCGGCCGGGCAACTGGGCTGCCAGGGAGTGCTGAGGGTCGCGTAGGACAGGCCGGACGCGGGGTCGGTCACCGGGGTGCCGGTCGTCGGGACCGTCGACGGGGTGCTCGGCGGTGGCGCGGACGCCTTCGGGGCCAGCGTGCGCACGGCCGACGGATGGCTCGCCGCGGCGGCCGGCGCAGTGTGCGGCGCCGTGCTCGAACCGAAGACCGCGACCAGGACGCCGGTGATGAGCATGGCCACGGCCGCACCCAGGGCCAGGCCCCACATGAGCCGGGTGCGGTTGCGGCGCAGCCTCCCGGCCGCTTCGCCGCGCTCCAGCAGGGGCGTGTCGTCCTCGCTGACCGGTGTGCTGTGCGGCCACCCGAGCTCCGCCAGCGTCCCCGGTCCCCCCCGGTCCAGCACGCGGGTCGTGCTGAATGCAGCGGCATGGTCGCGGCCGGCCCGGGCCTCACGCTCAGTAATGCCCGGCGCCCGCTCGATGGCGGCCTGGGCGGTGCTTCCCGTGGGAGTGGTGTGCTCCGTCCACTGCGTCCCGTCCCACCAGCGCAACGGGCCTCCCGCGTCAACGGGATCCTCGTACCAGCCGGGAGGGGGCATCTCCATGCAAGCTCCTACGCCGATGTCACACCGCGGTCCCGCTGGCCGAGCTCCGCACCTCCACTGCCAGCCAACGGCCGGCGTCGCCCCGGAAACAGTCCCCAAGGTCAAGCAGAGTACCGGATTTCCTGGGCCGGACGCTGGCCGAGCGGGCAAATATGCGCATCGGAACCATCAGGCGGATGGGTCGAAGGCCGCGCGCGGGGGCACGGGGGAGGGTTGCGCGGTCGCGTCGGTGGCGGGACGGGCTCCGGCCGCGAAATGCACCAGGTCATCGCCGCACATCAGCCGGGCGGGGAACGGGTCCGCCACCGCCCGGCGCCGCAGTTCCTCTTCGGGGAACGCGCGGCGGCTCCCGGCCAGCACCAGGTTGCCGAACCGGCGGCGGCGCAGCACCGCGGGCTCGGCGATCATGCAGGAGAACGGGAAGACGGACCCGACGGTGGAGACCTGGGCCTTGGCGTGCCCGAGCGGTGGCCCATCGGCCACGTTCACGGCGTAGATCCCGCCGGGCCGCAGCGCCCGCGCCGCCGCGGCGGCGCACTCCACCGTGGTCAGGTGCGCCGGAGTCCGCGGCCCGGCGAAGACATCGCTGATCACGACGTCGAAGCTGGCCGCGCGCGCGGACTCGAGGATCTCCCGGGCGTCACCGATCCGGATCCGCAGCCGCCCCTGAGCTGGCCGCGGGCGACTCAGCGGCAGGTACTTCCGGACCATCTCCATCAGCGCCGCGTCGGCCTCGGCCACCAGCTGGCTCGAGCCGGGACGGGTGGCCGTTACGTAGCGCGGCAGCGTCAGGGCGCCGCCGCCCAGGTGCAGCACGCGCAGCGGCTCACCGGCGGGCGCGGCGACGTCCAGCAGATGCGCGATCCGGCGGATGTACTCGAACTCCAGGTACGTCGGATCGGCCAGGTCCACCTGGGACTGCGGCGCACCAGCGAGGTAGAGAATCCAGCCGTCCGTTCGGCTGATATCGGGCACCAGCCCGGCCAGGCCGGAACCCAGCTCCTGATGAACGGCGAGCCGGCGGTCACTGCCGCGCTGCGCCCGGCTTCCGGCCATCCCACCAGTATCGTGTCCGCTCGCCGGGCCCGCTCACCGGGTGCGGCGACCTGGGCCGCCATCTGCGCACCGTGCCCTACACCGTGGCGAAGGCGTCCTCCAGGATCGACAGGCCCTCTTCGAGCAGCGCGTTGCCGATGACCAGCGGCGGCAGGAAGCGCAGCACGTTCCCGAACGTCCCGCACGTGAGCGCGACCAGGCCGGCTTCGTGGCAGGCCCGGGCCACCTTGCCCGCTGCGGCGGGGTCCGGGTCCAGGCCGCCTGGCCGGACGATCTCGACGGCGATCATCGCGCCCCGGCCCCGGACGTCCCCGATGCGGGGCGTGGCCCCGGCCAGCTTGTTCAGCCGCGGCAGCATGATGTCGCCGATGTGCCGGGCCCGCCTGGCCAGGTCCTCGGCCGCCATCGTCTCGATCGCGCCCAGCGCGGCCGCGCACGCCACCGGGCTGCCGCCGAAGGTGCCGCCCAGACCGCCCACGTGCACCGAATCCATCAGGTCGGCGCGCCCGGTGACCGCCCCTAGCGGCAGCCCGTCCGCGATCCCCTTGGCCGTCGTGATCAGGTCGGGGACGACGCCCTCATGCTCGCAGGCGAACCAGTCGCCGGTGCGGCAGAAACCGGTCTGGATCTCGTCCGCGATCAGCACGATGCCGTGCGCGCGGCAGAATTCGGCCAGCCCGGCCAGGAACCCGGGCGGCGGCACGATGAACCCGCCCTCGCCCTGGATCGGCTCGATGATGACGGCGGCCACGTTCTCCTCGCCGACCTGCGTGCGGATCAGCCCGGTGACGACCTCCAGCGCGTGGGCGCGGCAGGCCTCCGGGCCGCCCGGCCAGCGCAGCGGGTACGCCATCGGCGCCCGGTAGATCTCGCCGGCGAACGGGCCGAACCCCTGCTTGTACGGCATGTTTTTCGCGGTCAGCGCCATCGTGAGGTTGGTGCGCCCGTGGTAGGCGTGGTCGAACGCGACAACTGCCTGGCGCCCGGTCGCGTGCCGGGCGATCTTCACGGCGTTCTCCACCGCCTCCGCGCCCGAGTTGAGCAGCGCGGAACGCTTCTCATGGTCACCCGGTGTCCGGCGCGCGAGCTCCTCGCAGACCGCGACGTACTCCTCGTAAGGGGTGACCATGAAGCACGTGTGGGTGAACCGGGCGACCTGCTCACTGACCCGTTCCACCACGCGGGGCGCGGCGTTGCCCGCCGACACCACGGCGATGCCCGAGCCGAAGTCGATGAGCGAGTTACCGTCGGCGTCGACGAGGACGCCGCCCCCGGCGGCGGTGATGAACACCGGGAGCACATGGCTGACACCCCGTGCGACGCTGCGCTGGCGGCGCCCGAGCAGCTCACGTGAGGCTGGTCCGGGGATTTCGGTGACGACGCGGCGTTCCTGGGGGAGCCCGGGGCCGCCCGGACCGGGAACGGGCCCGCCTGGGCCGGAGAAAGGCGCGTTCATGGTCCTGACCCTACGTCTATCGTGGTCCGCGAGCGAGACGTGGGGCCAGCGACGATTGCCCGGCTGGAAGGAGTGGTCGAAACCATGTCTGAGCAGGACGCGAGCCGCGGGGTGATGTTCGGCGGGGTCTTCCGCCGCGGCGGCGTCGATACCGGTGACCAGGCATGGCTGCGGGCCATGCTGGAGGTGGAGGCCGCCCTCGCCCGCGCGCTGGAGCGGGCCGGGCTCGCGCCCGCGGGGGCCGGCGCCGCGGTGACCGGGGCGGCCGTCCCGGAGAACTTCGACGTGGCCGAGCTGGGCGGCTTGGCGGCGCTAACCGGCAACCCGGTTCCCGCCCTCAGCCGCGCCCTCATGAAACGGGTGCCCGGCACCGTGGCGGGCACGGTACACCGCGGCGCGACCAGCCAGGACATCGTGGACACCGCCGCCATGCTGATGGCCTCCCGCGCGCTCGACGTCATCATGGCCGACCTCGCCGCGGCTGGCCGGGGCGCCGCCGCGCTCGCGGTGCGGCACCGGTCCACGATCATGGCCGGCCGGACACTCCTCCAGCAGGCCGTTCCCGTGACGTTTGGCCTGGTCGCGGCGGGCTGGCTGGCCGCCCTGGACGACGCCGGGGCCGGGCTCGCGCGGGTCCGCGCGGAACGGCTCGCGGTGCAGTTCGGCGGCGCGGCGGGCACCCTGGCGTCCCTGAACGACGCGGGACCCCGAGTGGCGGCGCTGCTGGCTGGTGAGCTGGGCTTGCCGCTGCCGGTGCTGCCGTGGCACACCAGCAGGCTGCGGATGGTGGAACTGGCCGGGGCGCTGGCCGGCACGGATGCCGTGCTGGGCAAGATCGCGCGCGACGTCACCCTGCTGTCGCAGTCCGAGGTCGGCGAGGTGCGCGAGGGACCGGGGGACTCCTCCGGCGGCGGAGGCAGCTCACCCCGGCGCGGTGGCTCCTCGGCCATGCCGCAGAAGCAGAACCCGGTCGCCGCCGTCGCCATACTCGGGTGCACCAGGCGGGTTCCCGGCCTGCTCGCGACCGTGGCGGCCGCGGCCGAGCAGGAGTACCAGCGGGCCGCGGGCGCCTGGCACGCCGAATGGGAAACGATGGCGGACCTGCTCAGCCTGACCGGCTCGGCCGCGTCCTGGGCGGCCGGAATGCTCGGCGGCCTGACCGTGGACGCGGCGCGGATGAGCGCCAACCTGGCCGCGGCGAACGGGCTGCCGCTGGCCGAGCACGTGACGTCGCTGCTGGCGGACACGCTGGGCCGGGCGGCCGCGCACGATCTGGTCGCGGAGGCCGGGGCGCGCGCCCTGTCGGCCGGGCTCCCGCTCCGTGACGTTCTGCTCGGGCTGCCGCAGTCGGCGGAACGGCTGGAGGCGGCGGGGATCACGGCCGAGCAGATCGAATCGGCGCTCGATCCGGCCGGCTACCTCGGCGCCGCCGCGGAGTTCGTCGACGCCGCGCTGTCCGCGCACCGGGTCTCCCCGAAGGAGCATCACTCCGCGAAAGGACGGGCTGATCACCATGGATGATGCGACCCGCGCCCGAGTCTGCGTGAGGCTCCTGACGTCCTTCTGCCGGGTGACCCTGCCGACATCGACGCCGGCCCGGCTGGGCCGCTATTTTACGGATGTCGAACGAGTGTGCACCCAGTCGACGCCAGCGGGGGAGTGGGATGGCCGAGATCGTGTCACTGGCCGAGGCGGTTGCGCTGGCGGTGCGGGACGGCGACATCGTGGCGATGGAGGGATTCACCCACCTGATCCCGTTCGCCGCCGGGCACGAGGTGATCCGGCAGCGCCGGCGCGACCTCACCCTGATCCGGATGACCCCCGATCTCATCTACGATCAGCTCATCGGTGCGGGCTGCGCGCGAAAGCTGGTGTTTTCCTGGGGCGGCAATCCCGGCGTCGGGTCGCTGCACCGGTTCCGCGACGCCGTGGAGCATTCCTGGCCGGCCCCGCTGGAACTGGAGGAACACAGCCATGCGGGGATGGCGAACCGCTATGTGGCCGGCGCCTCGGGGCTGCCGTTCGGCGTGCTGCGCGGCTACAGCGGGACCGGCCTCATGACCACCGGAGGAATGGACAGCGTCCGCTCCATCACGTGCCCGTTCACCGGCGAGATCCTCACCGCGGTGTCCGCGCTCAACCCGGACGTCGCCATCATCCACGGCCAGCGCGCCGATACCAGCGGGAACGTCCAGCTCTGGGGCATCACCGGGGTGCAGAAGGAGGCCGTGCTGGCCGCGAAACGATCGATCGTCACGGTCGAGGAGGTCGTGCCGCACCTTGACCCGCGCCCAGACGGCGTAGTGCTGCCGACGTGGACGGTCAGCTACGTGGCCGCCGTCCCGGGCGGCTCCCGGCCGTCCTATGCCCTCGGTTACTACGACCGCGACAATGACTACTACCTGGCGTGGGACCCGATCGCCCGAGACCGCGACGCGTTCCAGCGGTGGCTGGACACCGAGATCTTCGGGCCCGGAACAGCAGAGGGAAAGTAGGTGCCTGTGCCGGATTACAGTTCCGACGAGATGATGACGGTCTCGGCCGCGCGGGCGCTGAGGGACGGCGTCACCTGCTTCGTGGGGATCGGGCTGCCCAGCGCGGCGGCGAACCTGGCCCGCGCCACGCACGCCCCCGGGCTGGTCCTGATCTACGAGTCGGGCACGATCGGGGCCAAACCGGACCGGCTGCCGCTGTCCATCGGCGACGGCATCCTGGCCGAGACCGCGGACGCCGTGGTGAGCGTCCCGGAGATCTTCAACTACTGGCTCCAGCCCGGCCGCATCGACGTTGGGTTCCTCGGCGCTGCCCAGATCGACAAGTTCGGCAACATCAACACCACGCTCATCGGCGGCGACTACGCGTCCCCGAAGACGCGGCTGCCCGGCTCCGGCGGCGCCCCCGAGATCGCCGCGTCCTGCCGTGAGGTGATTGTCGTCGTACGGCAGACGCTCCGCTCGTTCGTGGAGCGGGTGGACTTCGTGACGTCGGTGGGCTATGGGTCAGGCCCGGGAACACGCGAGCGCCTCGGCCTGACCGGCGCCGGCCCGCTCAAGATCATCACCGACCTCGGCGTGCTCGAGCCGGACCCGGCGACGCAGGAATTCGTGCTGGCCGGTCTGTACCCGGGGGTCTCGGTTGCGGATGCCCGGTCCAGGACCGGCTGGGACCTGGCCGCGGCGGCGCCACTGCCGGGGGTGGACCCGCCGTCGCCGTCCGAGCTGACCGCCCTGCGCGGCCTCACCAGCAAAGCGAACGCGAAGGGATAGGAGCACGCATGGCCTCTGGTTCGCTGGTTCTCCCGTCTTGCTGCCGCCCCCCTGCAGGCTCACCTCGCGCCGCTGCTGTAACTGTGCCGGCCCGGGGGGCGACCCCCCGGACCCCCCGCATGCGCTCCGCGCCCGCGCGGTGGTACGTCGCCGACACACCGGCCGCTCGCCCGGGCTGAAGCCCGGGACTCGCTGGGCCGGTAACGATCGCCTCGCCGTAGCCGACTCACCCGGTCCGGTGGCCCACCCGGGCGGCGGCCCGCCGGATGCGGCATGCTGGGCGTGGGGGATCAGCCGGAAGGAGATGAAATGCTGCCCTGGTCTGCTGATCTGGCCGGACGCATCGACGAGCACACGATCACCAGTGAACTTCTGCGCGGCAACCCGCTCGCAGATCCGAACGAACGGCCGCTGCTCGTCTACGTTCCGCCGGGATACGACAGCGACCAGCACCGCCGCTACCCGGCGGTGTACGTCATTCAGGGATACACAGGGCACGTGGCCATGTGGCGCAACCGGTCGCCCTACCGCCAGCCGTTCACCGAGACCGCCGACGCGGTGTTCGCGCGCGGTGACACGCCGCCCGCGATCGTGGTGTACATCGACGCCTGGACTTCTTACGGCGGCAGCCAGTTCGTGGACTCACCCGCCACCGGCCGGTACCACTCCTACCTGTGCGAGGAGGTGGTGCCCTGGGTGGACGAGCACTACCGCACCAGGCCGGCCGCGGCTTATCGAGCCATCATGGGGAAATCCAGCGGGGGATTCGGCGCGATGATCACCCCGATGCTGCGGCCGGACCTGTTCGGCGCGCTGGCCTCACACTCGGGGGATTCGCTGTACGAGTACTCCTACCTCCCGGAGTTCGCGAAGTCGGCCCGGCACCTGCGCGGATACGACGGCGACATCTGGCGCTGGTGGGACGATTTCCGCGCCCGGACCCCGTTCACCAAGCCCGAAGACCACGACCTGCTGATGCTGCTGGGGGTGTCGGCGTGCTTCTCGGCCACCAAGGACGGCTCGATCGACCTGCCGTTCGACCCGGCGACGGCGGAGATCCGGCCTGAGGTGTGGCAGCGCTGGCTCGACTGGGATCCGGTGCGGATGGCGCCCCGGTACGCCGACGTGCTCCCCTCCTTGCGCGCCATCTGGATCGACGCCGGCACCCGGGACGAGTGGTTCCTCGACCTGGGCGCCGAGGCGTTCCACGCCACCCTGCGGGACATCGGCGTACCCGACGACGTGATCCACTTCGAGCTTTTCGACGCCAGCCACATGGGCGTCGACTACCGCTACCCGCTGTCCCTCGCCTGGCTCTGCCACCGCATCGCGGACTAGCGCACGCGTTCTTAAGGATCGGTGACCGACCGGAAAGTCCTTAAGGATCGATGAACCGGGCCCATTCCTGTCGCGTGAACCGCTTGTGTAGGACGGACGGTCAACGTGATTGGAGCGACATTGATGCGCATACGCGGATGGGCAGTTACCGGGCTCGGATTGCTTGTCCCGCTGCTGGCGGCGTGTGGTCCTTCCGCAACCACCGCCGGCTCCGCATACGGAAGCGGCTCGACCTCGGCAAGTCCCATGACCAGCGCTTCTTCGGGCTCGGCGGCCAGCATGGGTGCGTCCGGGACGTCGGCTGGCACGACCAGGACGGTGACGCTGACGATAAAGACCACCAAGATCGGCAAGGTTCTCGCCGACGCGAAGGGTGAGACCCTCTACTGGTATTCGAAGGACATGAGGAACGGCCCGTCGACCTGCACGGGCGGATGCCTTTCCGCGTGGCCGGCCGTCGCGGGCAAGCCCGCGGCGGCGATGGGCATTGACCTCGCCGGCAAGCTCGGCGAGGTCACGGACGCGGGCGGCACGGTCCAGGCCACTTACAACGGATATCCGCTCTACACCTACTCCGGCGATATGGCGCCGGGGGAGACCGCGGGCAACGGCGCCGGCGGTGTCTGGCACGTGATCTCCGGGCAGTACCTCACGGCGATGTCGTCCGGTTCGGGCTCGATGGGCTCGTCCGGCTCGGGGTCGTCTGGTTCTGGGTACGGCTCGGGTTACGGTTCCGGCTCCAAGATATCCGGCTCTCCCGCCAGTTCGGGGACGGCCAGCAAGAACTCCACGTCCAGCGGCAGCGTCGGCTCCTCCGCAGGCAGGGGCTCTACGAGCGGTTCAGGCTCCACCAGCGGCACGGGCTCAACGGGGAACTCTGGCTCGAAAGCCGGCCGCAACCCCGCCCCCGTCCCGACTTCCTCGATCAACGGTGGCGGCTGCGGTTCAGGCGCCTGCTGGTGAGGACGTTCATGGTCATGTGACCGCCCGCGTCCAGTCCACGCGGCGACGGGCCGGACGGGTGTATGACCCCCGTCCGGCCCGTTCGGCTGCCTGATCGGCCGAGCGATCGGCGGTGGATTTATGATCGACGGGCAGCCGAAACCAAACCCATCGGCCTGAGGAGATCAGCTACGTGAGACTTGCCACGATCACTACGACGGCCGGGCCGCGCCTGCACGTCCGGGCCCGCAGCGGCTACGTGGATCTTGCCGAGGCGACCGGGAATCCGCGCTTCGCGTCCGTCCGGTCGTTCCTGGAAGACGGCCGGGCCGCCTGGGACGCCGCCCGGCAGGCCGCGGCGGGTGAGGGCCGGGAGTACGAGCCGGCCGACTTCGGGCCTCCGGTCCCAGTGCCGGGGCAGATCCTGTGCCTGGGCCTGAACTACAGCGAGCACGTCCTGGAAGGCGGCCGCCAGATGCCGGGCTTCCCCGACGCCTTCATGCGGAGCGGGGAGACCGTGCTGGCGCCTTATGCCGACCTCGTGCGGCCGGCGCTGACCGAACGATTCGACTACGAGGGCGAACTTGGGATCGTGATCGGCGCGGGCGGCCGCTACATCCCCGCGGACAAGGCCATGGACGCCATCGCGGGATTCACCGTGCTGAACGACGCGTCCGCGCGCGACTGGCAGCGGGCCGCGTCGCAGTGGACCGCGGGCAAGAACTTCGACGGCAGCATGCCGATCGGCCCGGAGATCGTCACCGCGGATGAGGTCAATATCCTCGACGTCGCGCTTACGACGGTCCTCGATGGCGAGGTCATGCAGTCGGCGCGGACATCGCAGATGATCGTCGACATCCCCAGCGCGGTCGAGTTCTTCTCGTCGTTCACGACGCTGCGGCCGGGTGACGTCATCGCGACCGGGACACCGGGCGGTGTGGGCTTTGCCCGTAAGCCGCCGGTCTGGCTGGAGGCGGGCAGCGTCATCGAGGTCACCATTGAGGGCGTCGGGACGATCCGGAACCGGGTCGTCGCGGAAGCGGGTGACCGGAGCAACTGGCGATGGCGGCCAAACCATCCCGCCAGCAGCGGAAGCTAGCAGAAGAACGCATGACCCCATTGGGCCACGACGGGTCAATTCGCTGGTAAGCGTAAAATGGCCGCGCACATAACTTTATTCAGAATCCTGTACAGATCTAATATGACCGGCTGACATCTATCGCGTTTTGCGGGCGAGTATCTGGCCGCCCGTTATGATAGGCCACTATTGACCGGGCCCAGGTAACTCGTCGCCTGCCGCCAAGCAGGGCTGGGGCACCGGATGGGGGCCACGAATGAGCCAGGACACCGAGACGCCGGCGGAGCCGCACTACCAAGTGCCGGGCGCTGTGCACGAGGCGACGCGTTCCCTGCTCCGGCTGCGCACCGGCGGCGACGCCCGGCGCGTCGCCGAGCACCTGATCCGCGAGCTTGGCGGCCAGCTGGTCCGGGCCGGAACGGACGACCCGAGCGTGATCCCGGTCGACGTCTCGTTCGGCGACGGTGAGCCGCTGCTGGCCGCTGCTCCGCCCGGCAGTGCCGCGCGTGCCCTCCTCGAACGGCACCTGGCCCCCTTCCTGCTCGATGCCCGGCAGGTCCTGCAGCTCAGCGGGCGGAACGAGCGGCTCGCCGAATCCGCGTCGACCGACTTGCTGACCGGCCTCCCCAACCGCCGCATGCTCGATCGTGCCCTCGGCAGGCTCTCCGCCGACGACACCGTGATCATGCTGGACCTGGACCACTTCAAGCAAGTCAACGACAATCTCGGGCACGCGGCCGGCGATGAGGTGCTGCGCGTGTTCGGCAGCGTGCTGCGGGGCACCGTCAGAGGTCGCGACACCGTCGGGCGATTCGGCGGTGAGGAGTTCCTCATCGTCCTGGCTCCTGGAGCGAACGCGGAGGCCTTTCTCCAGCGGCTGCGCGCCGAATGGCTGACCGAACGTCCGCTCCCGGTCACGTTCTCGGCGGGTATCGTGCTGTCAGCAGGGGATCCCGACGAGACGGTGCGCCTGGCCGACCAGGCTCTCTACCAGGCCAAGGAGGCCGGCCGCGATCAGTGGGTCTGGGCCACGGGCGGCCGGCCTGCCAGTTACCGGCCGCCGGGCGACTACCTCCAGACCTACCTCCGCGATGCCGTCCTCGGCAACCGGCGGGCGGCGGTCCGGCTCACGCTTGACCTGCTCGACCGGCGTGTATCCCGGGAGCTGATCGTCGTGGACCTGCTGGCCGCGGCTCAGCGCGAAGTCGGCCAGCGCTGGTACTGCAACGAGCTCACCCCGGCCGACGAGCACCTTGCCTCCGGGGTCACCGCGGCTGCGCTGGACACGCTCATGGGCGAGACGAGCCAGCCGCCTGGCGGTAGCCTCACCGTGGTCACCTGCGCGGAGGGCGATTTTCATTCGCTGGCCGCGCAGATGTTCGGCGAGTTGCTGCGCGAGCATGGCGTCGGCGCCACGGTGCTCGGTGCCTCGACGCCCGCCGAGGTGGTGGCGGAGTTTCTCGTCCGCTCGGGCGCCGACTCGCTGGCGATCTCGTGCAGCGTCCCCCTGTTCTTCCCGGGCACGGTGCGCCTCGCCGACGCCGCGCACCGTCAGGGCATCCCCGTTATCGCGGGTGGCCCGGCGTTCGGCCACGGCCCCGGCCGGGCCGAGCGGCTCGGCGCCGACGCATGGGCGCTCACCGCGGCTGACGCCGCGGCGATCCTGTTGGGCTGGAGGTCAGAGCCGCCTTCGGTCAACCGTGACCCGACGCCGGTCGACCCGGTAGCACTTCGTCTCACCGCACAGGCCGAAGCGCTGGGCGGTGCCGCGTTCGACGGCCTCGCTGCCCGCTTTCCGCCGATGGCCGGCTACGACGAACGCCGGATGGCTCGCGCGCGCGAGGATCTTGTGTTCATCGTCCAATTCCTGGCCGCCACACTGCTCGCCGCTGACCAGGCGATCTTCGGCGACTTCCTCTACTGGCTGCAGAACCTGCTGGTCCAGCGCGGTGTGCCGGCGCAGGCCCTGATCGCCGGGCTCGAGGCCCTCCGGCCCGTGGTCGAGGCCGTTGATACCGGAGCAGCGCTGCTGCTCGACCTCGGACGCCAGGAACTCCTCGATGGGCTGCGCTGACCCGGACCGGGCGAGCGGTTTCCAGCCAGCCGCCCGGTCCCGGCCTCAGCGCGGCATCGAGGTGCTTTTCCAGGTAACCAGGTGTTTTCCAGTTCCTTCAGGTATCTGGGTACTTAGGTGCCCTTCCAGGGCATACCGGTGAGGCGTTCGTAGACGTCTGTGTAGCGGGCGCGGGTCGCCTCGGCAATGTCCTCGGGAATCGGCGGACCGGGCGCCGTGCGGTCCCAGTCGAGCGTGGCGGACCAGTCCCGCAGGAATTGCTTGTCCAGGGAATGCTGCGGCCGTCCGGGCGCCCAGGAATCGGCGGGCCAGAACCGGGAAGAGTCGGGGGTCAGCACCTCGTCGGCGAGGACGATGGACCCATCGGGCGCCCGGCCGAACTCGAGTTTTGTATCGGCAATGATGACGCCACGTTCCGCGGCCAGACTGGCGCCCCGGCGGTAAATCTCCAGGGTCAGGCGCCTGAGTTCGGCGGCCGTTTCCTCGCCGACCTCGCTGGCGGTGTCCGCGTACGTCAGCGGCTCATCGTGGCCGCTGGCGGCCTTGGTCGTGGGCGTAAACACCGGCTCGGGGAGCTTAGCGCCCTCCGGCAGTCCGGATGGTAGCCGAACGCCGGAGATGGTGCCGGACTTCTGGTACGAGGCAAGCCCGAGACCGGCCAGGTAGCCACGCGCAATGCACTCCACCGGGAGCATTTCGAGACGGCGGCACCGGATAGCGCGCCCGGCCCATTCCGGTGGCACATCCGAGGCGGAGATGACGTGGTTCGGTACCACGTCCGCCAGCCGGCCGAACCACCACAGCGACAGCTGGGTCAGGACTTTTCCCTTGTCCGGAATGGGGGTCGGCAGCACGACGTCGTAGACGCTCACCCGGTCGGAAGCGACCAAGATGATGTCGTCACTGTCCGCATACAGATCGCGGACCTTGCCCGAATGTACAAGCTCCAATGGCACTCCCGGAGGGTGGCGAAAGCCGGCGCGTCAGGTACCCCGGGGAAGTTTAGCGATCTCCGGCGTAGCATCAGGGCCATGGCGGCGGAGGGCGGCACGATGACCGGCTCTGAAGCAAAATATCTGCAGGTGCAGACCACGACCGATTCGCGGGCCGAGGCGATGGAGCTCGCCCGGGTGGCGGTCGAGTCCAGGCTGGCCGCGTGTGCGCAGGTGGCAGGGCCCATGACCAGCACGTACTGGTGGGACGACGGCGTCGAGCGGGCCGAGGAGTGGCTGATCATGCTCAAGCTGCCGACGGACCGGTACGACGAACTGGCTGCCCTCCTGACCGAACGCCACAGCTACGACGAGCCGGAAATCGTCGCCACGCCTATTATCCGGGGTTCCGAGTCCTACCTGACCTGGATAACGGAGGAAACCCGTCCCGAGCCAGCCGATAACGCCACCGGCTGACCTAAATCCCCTCCGGTGGAACATTCCAAGTCAGGATGACCGGCTTGTCGTGCTCGGCACCGAGCGTGGAAATCGTGCCGGTGTCCAGCCGGAACAGCCGTCCGGCCCAAGCTTCGAGCTCCAGCCAGCGGGCCGTCAGGATCCGCAGGATGTGCGCGTGAGCCACCAGCGCCACGTTCCCGTCGGCTAGCAGCGGGCGGACCCGGGCCAGCACACGGTCCGCGCGGTCGCCGACGGCCTCGACGGTCTCGCCCGGGTGATCGGCGCCGCCCGGGATCACCCCGTCGCGCCACAGGTACCACCCGGGCCGCTCGGCCTGGATCTCCTTCGTGGTCCGGCCGTCGTATCCGCCGTAGTCCCATTCCCACAGGTCCGGGTCGGTCGTCGCGCCGGAGACGTCGGCGAGTTCCGCGGTGCGCATGGCTCGCTGCGCCGGGCTGGTAAATATGGCGATGATGTTTAGTTTCGCCAGCGCCGGGGCCAGCGCGGCCGCCGAGGCCTCGCCCTTGGTCGTCAGCGGGATGTCCGTGCGGCCGGTGTGGCGGCCGTCGCGGCTCCATTCCGTCTCACCGTGCCGGAGCAGGATCAGGTTTCCCATAGCCACCATTTTGACTATATCCCGCCGGAACCTCGTGGCTGGGGCCCACCCGCGGCCGTCCCGCTGCCTACGCCGCACCCCGTCGCCCGGTACGCCGCCCCGCATCGTCGCACGGAGCTCAGCGACTGGCTCCGCCGCCGGACGCTATCGGCCTTATCCGGCATGGGGGGCAGCCTCTACGATCGGGGCATGCCGGTACCGACGGGGGAAGGACCTGACCCTGCCCTGGGCGAGCCCAACCCGGCTGCGGGGGAGCCGGATTCAACGGACCGGCCCGTCCGGACCGCCCCGGCTGGACGCCGGCGCCCCTGGGCCGTAACGCTGGCCGTCGGTATCGCCGCGATCATCCTCCTGGTTGCCGCGGTCGGCACGGCCGACCGGGCGCGCGCCGAACTGACCAGGAAGCCGACAGCGGCGGAACTATCCGCCGCGGCCGCTCTCGGTGAAGCGAGCCGCTGGCAGCGCTGGGCCGCCGGGCAGATCTTCCCGGCTGCGCTGCCCTATACGACCGACCTGCTGGACGCCGAAACGGCACGACGGGCCGGGATCGCGCCCGGGTACGGGTGCGCTGCGGCCGTGGACGCCGCGCTGGCCGCGCTCACCCGGCATGAGGGCTGCCGGGCGGCGGTGCGGGCCAGCTACCTCGATCAGCCCGGCGGCGTGGTCTACACCCTCGGTGTGCTCGCGTTCCCCGATCAGCACGCGGCGGCCGGGTTCTTCAGCCACTATGCCGCCGGCCGGAGTCCGGTCCGCGGCCTGCACGCGCTGGCGCTGCCTGGTACACCGGCGGCGGCCTTCGCTGATGCGGCCCGGCAGGCCGCCTCGGCCAGCCTCTACGGTCCCTATGTGGTGCTCACGGTGGCGGGCTACGCGGACGGCCGGCCTGCCGCCGCGACCGGCGAACGGCGCCCGTCCGCGTTCGCCCCGGCCACCCAGCTCGCGACCGAGATCGGCACGCCGCTGGCCCAGCCGGAGACGGTCCGGTGCGCCACGCGCCAGTGGTCATGCTGACGGCACGGGGCGGCCCGCGCCGTCCCTCGCGCGGGGCCCACCAGGCGAGCGGAGCCCGCAAGACGCGCGGAGCCCGCAAGACGCGCGGGGCGCGCTGGCGAGGCTGCGCTCACCGGGCCGCGGCCATCGCGATGGTCGCGCTGCCGGTCCTGGCGGCCGGCTCACCCGTCCCGACGGCGCCGGCGGGCTCACCGGTCCCAACGGCACCGGGCTCACCCGTCCCAGCGGTGCCGGCCCGCTCACCCGTCCGGGTGGCGTCGGCCGTCCTCCGGTCCGCCGGGGTGGCGCCCGGGGTTCGTTCCGCCGAGCAGGCTCAGCTGCGCGCGGTCGGCGCGACCGCGGCGTGGTCAGTGACCAGGGGGAGTGGCGTGACCGTCGGGGTACTCGATTCCGGCGTCGATGCCACGGTCCCCGACCTAACGGGATCGGTGACCGTCGGGCCGGACTACACAAAGGGCGCGGACCCGCCCGGCTACCAGCCGCCGCACCTGCACGGCACCTACATCGCCTCCCTCATCGCCGGGCACGGGAGCGGCCCCGGCGACGCGGACGGGGTAATCGGCGTCGCGCCCGCCGCCACTGTCCTGGCGGTCCGGGTGATCCTCGACGACCAGGAACCAGGATTCGCGGCCTACCACAACGACACCAACTACAACGACTCGGTGGGCAACGGGATCCGCTACGCCGTCCGTCACGGCGCCGGGGTCATCAACATGTCGCTCGGCGGCGACACACCGACGCGGGACCTGCAAGACGCCATCGCCGACGCCATCGCCCATGGGGTGGTCGTCGTCGCGGCCGCCGGCAATGACGCCACGTCAGGCAGTGGCTTCACGCCCTACAGCTACCCGGCATCCTTCCCGGGCGTCATCTCGGTCGCGGCGGTCGGGGCCGACGGCCGCCGCGCGTTCTTCTCCGACCGGAACGCCTCCGTGGTGCTGTCGGCTCCCGGGGTCAACGTCGTCGGCGCGGGACCTGGCGGGAGCTACCTGGAAGGCAGCGGGACGAGCCCCGCGTCGGCCATCGTGGCCGGGGTGGCCGCGCTGATCCGGTCGCGGTACCCGCGGCTGAGCCCGGTGCAGGTCGAGCTGGCCATGATTTCCTCGGCCAGCCGCCGCCCGGCCGGCGGCTACAGCCCGGACGTGGGGTTCGGGGAGGTGAACGCGCCCGCCGCGCTGACCGCCGCGGCGCGGCTGGCGGCGGCCGCCCCGCAGACGGGGCTGGCCGCCGGAGCGCATTTTGGCCCCGCTCCCGGCCCGATCCAGGTCGTCCACCGCGACGAGGCCCGGATCGACGGCTACGGGGTGGCCGGTGCGGTCCTGGCCCTTGTCGGCGTGGCCCTGCTGAGGTTGCTAATTGTCCGGGTCAGGCGGTTCCGGTCGAGTCGGCGCGCAGTTAAGGCCACCTTGTTATCGAAAAACCACCCTCGGCTGCGGGCTGGTCAACCGGGATGTGTCACAGCAGTTTGCGGAGCCTTAGCAGGTCGCGCATGCTGGCGTGGACCTTGACCCGGCCGCTCAGCCAGGCCCGGGGGAACGCCCCGAGGTCATTGGACAGCTCGAGGACAACGCTGCTGGGCGCCGTGATCCGGACATCGGCCGGGGGATCGCCCGGCGCGGCCTCCTGCACGGGGTCCGCGCCGTGCGGGCCGAACCGGGTCACGAAGGTGACGTTCAGGTCCGTCACGTGGCAAGAGAATGAGCGCCCGCTGAAGAAGGCATCGCGGTCTTTCGGGTCCAGCTCCGAGAGCCGGCCCGTCAGCTTCACAAATGCCTCACGGCATTCCTCGGCCGTCGCCATCGCGGCCTCACTCTCAGGATCGTTGGGACGGTAGCGTTCAACGCGGAGGTTAGCGCAGGCGGGGCTGACAATGAGGCAAGGGGCATAGGCAGATGGCCGAGGAGGACACGGCGGCGAGCATGCGGAACGGGGCAGACGGTATCTCTGAGGCTAGCCGAACACCAGGGACGGACGGCTCTCTCGGGCCCGGTGATCCTTCCAGGTCTAGCGGCCTGTGCGGGACAGGCGATGTGCCCGGGACAGGCGTTGTTCCCGGGGTAGGCGTTGTTCCCGGGGCAGGCGTTGTTCCCGGGGCCACTGTCCTTTCTGGGACGGACCGCATCCCGGAGACGACCGGTATGCCCGGGACCGGAGACGCGCGCGTGGATGAGGCGGTGGCGCGGCTCGGCGGGCTGGCGGACGCGCCGCTCGACGAGCACCCCGTCATCCTCGAGCAGATCCATGACCGGTTGCGCGAGGTCCTCGGCGAACTCGGCTCCGCCCCGCCGAACGGTCCCGGCTCTCCCGGCACGCCATGACGGGACGGACGGCGCGCAAGAGCCCGCGCTCCCGGCTCGACGCCGAACTCGTCCGGCGCGGCCTGGCTCGCTCCCGCGAGCAGGCCGCCGCCCTGATCGCGGCCGGCCGGGTCACGGTGAGCGGTGAGGCCGCCGCCAAACCCGCCACCCAAGTCACCCGCGACGCGCCGATCACCGTCACCGAGCACGACACGGACCCTGGGTACGTGTCCCGCGGCGGCCACAAGCTGGCCGGCGCGCTCACCGCCTTCCCGGACCTCACCGTGGCCGGGCGCCACGGCCTCGACGCGGGCGCGTCCACCGGCGGCTTTACCGACGTACTGCTGCGGGCGGGCGCCGCGCACGTGACCGCGGCCGACGTCGGTTACGGCCAGCTCGCCTGGTCGCTGCGCACCGATCCCCGGGTGACGGTGCTCGACCGGGTCAACGTGCGGGCGCTGCGGCCGGAACAGGTCGCCGGGCCGGACGGCCGCCTGCCGGATCTGGTGGTCGCGGACCTGTCGTTCATCTCGCTGGCCCTGGTGCTGCCCGCGCTCGCCGGCGCCGCGGACGAGAACGCGGATTTTGTCCTGCTGGTCAAGCCGCAGTTCGAGGTGGGCAGGGGCCGGGTCGGCGCGGGCGGCGTCGTGCGCGATGCTGGATTGCGGGCCGAAGCGGTCAGCTCCGTCGCCGAGGCCGCGGCCGGGCTGGGTCTTGGCGTGCGCGGGGTGACGGCCAGCCCGCTGCCGGGACCGGCCGGAAACGTGGAGTACTTTGTCTGGCTGCGGCGCAGCGAACCGCCGCTGGACGACGAGGACCTGCGGCGGGCCATCGCCGAAGGCCCCCCATGAGGCGCCCGTAAAGGCGCCCAGCGAAGGTGTACATAGCGGGCGTGCAGTGACGGGTAACAGAAGCGAAGGACACCTCTAAGACAATGGGCGCAGTGAACGTCAGCGGCAGCAGACGAACGGCTCTGGTCGTGGCGCACACCGGGCGGAAGGATTCGCTCCGGAGTGCCCGCCTCGTCGTCGAGCGGCTCATCGCGGCCGGCCTGAACGTGCGCGTCCTCGAGCCCGAGGCGACCGACATCGCCTCCACGGGCGTGGAGAAGGTCTCGCGCGGCCCGCACGCCGCCGAGGGGGCCGAGATCGTCATCGTGGTCGGCGGGGACGGCACCTTGCTGCGCGCCGCCGAGCTCGCCCGCCCGGCCGGCGCGCCGCTGCTGGGCGTAAACCTCGGCCACGTCGGCTTCCTCGCCGAAGCCGAGCCGGATGGCCTGGCCGACACCGTCGACCGCGTGGTCGCGCGCCACTTCGTGGTCGAGGAACGGATGACGGTGGATGTCACCGTCCAGCAGGACGGCGCCGTGATCGCGCAAAACTGGGCGCTCAACGAGGCGACGGTCGAGAAGGCAGCGCGCGAGCGGATGCTGGAGGTGGTGACCGAGATCGACGGGCGGCCGCTGTCCCGCTGGGGCTGTGACGGCGTGGTCTGCGCGACGCCGACCGGATCGACCGCGTATGCGTTCTCGGCGGGCGGCCCGGTGGTCTGGCCCGGGGTCGAGGCCCTGCTCATGGTGCCGATCAGTGCCCATGCCCTGTTCGCCGGGCCGATGGTCGTCTCCCCGCGGTCGGTGCTCGCGATCGAGGTCATCGGCGGTACGGGCCGCGGGCCCGAACCGGCCGGCCCGGACGTCCTGGCCGAACCGGCCGGCGCGGTGCCGCCGGGCGGCGTGATGTGGTGCGACGGGCGCCGTAGGGTCGACCTGGAACCCGGCGCACGGGTTGAGATCCGGCGTGGTGCCCGCCCGGTCCTGCTGGCCCGGCTGCACGGCTCGGTCGATGGCGACGACAGCAGCGCCGCGTTCACGGACCGGCTCGTCGTCAAGTTCGGCCTGCCGGTGGCGGGCTGGCGCGGTGGACGGCTCAGCGGCAGGCCGGTAGCGGCCGGGGACGGCGCAGAAGCGAAAGCCGGGGACGGCACAGAGGCGAAGGCCGGGGACGGCACAGAGGCGAAAGCCGGGGACGGCGCAGAGGAGACGGCTGGCGGTCATGCTTGAGGAAGTCCGGATCACGGGTCTCGGGGTCATCGACGACGCGGTGCTCGAGCTGTCCCCGGGTTTCACCGTGGTCACCGGAGAGACCGGGGCCGGTAAGACCATGGTCGTGACGGGCCTGGGCCTGCTCTTTGGTGGCCGCGCGGACCCGGCGCGGGTCCGGCCCGGCGCCCAGCGCGCCGTCGTCGAGGGGCGGCTGCAGATCGCCCCGGATGGCGAGGTGGCCCGCCAGGTGGACGAGGCCGGGGGAGAACTGGACGACAACGGGGCGGCCTTGGTCATCAGCCGCTCGGTGTCGGCCGAGGGCCGGTCGCGGGCGCACGCCGGGGGCCGGTCGGTCCCGGTTTCCCTGCTGACCTACCTCGCCGACAACCTGGTCGCCGTGCACGGGCAGGCCGATCAGCAGCAGCTGCTGCGGGCGGGCCGTCAGCGCGAGGCCCTGGACGCCTACGCCGGGCCCGAGCTGGCGCACGTCCGCACCGACTACCAGCGGGCCTACGCGCGGCACCGGGAAGCCCGCGCGGAGCTGGCCGAGCTGACCCAGATGGCCCGGGAGCGGACCGCCGAAGCCGAGGACCTCCGCCGGGCCCTGGAAGAGATCGAGGCCCTCGACCCCGTGGCGGGCGAGGACGCGCAGCTGCTCGCGGAGGAGGAGCGGCTGGGCAACGCCGAAGCGCTCCGGGCCGCGGCCAGCGCCGCGCACGAGGCGCTGCTGGGTGACCCGTCCGCCGCGGCCTACGACCATCCGGACGCCATCACCCTGGTCGGCGGGGCACGGCAGGGGCTGGCGGCGGTCCGCCAGCACGACGCGGCGCTGGCCGGCCTGGCCGACCGGCTGAACGAGGCGTCGTACCTGCTGGCCGACGTGGCGGGCGAGCTGGCCTCCTATACCGAGTCGCTCGACGCCGACCCGGCCCGGCTCGCGGCCGTGCAGGAACGCCGCGCCGCGCTGAACCGGCTCGCGCGGGCCTACGGCAGCCGCGCGGCCGCCGAGACCGCGGCCTGCCAGCCCGCGCCGCCCGACAGCCCCGACAGCCCCAGTGCCCCCGGGGACCCCGGGGGATTCCGGTGAGGCCGGCACGCTGGCCGGGGGCGCGCGTGACGGGATCGGCGACCTGACCGCGGTGCTCGCCTGGACCAAGATCGCCGCAGCCCGGCTGAACGAGCTGGAGGGCGACGACGAGCGGATCGCCGGGCTGGCGCGGGAGGAAGCCGAGCTGGCCGCGCGGGTGGCCGGGCTGGCCGGGACCCTCACCGCGCTCCGGGGCGATGCGGCGGAACGATTCTCCCGGGACGTCACCGCCGAACTGACGGCGCTGGCCATGCCGCACGCCCGGCTCACGGTGGCCATCCGCCCGCTGGGTGCGCCCGGTCCGTATGGCGCCGACGATGTGGAGATCAGGCTGGCCGCGCATCCGGGCGCGCCGCCCCTGCCGCTCAGCAAGGGCGCCTCCGGCGGCGAGCTGTCCCGGGTGATGCTGGCCATCGAAGTGGTGTTCGCCGGCGCCGACCCGGTGCCGACGTTCGTGTTCGACGAGGTGGACGCCGGGGTGGGCGGGAAGGCCGCGGTGGAGATCGGCCGCCGTCTGGCCCGGCTCGCGCGGCTGGCCCAGGTGATCGTGGTGACGCACCTGCCGCAGGTCGCGGCGTTCGCCGACAACCACCTGGTCGTGACCAAGGCGGGCGACGGCCTGGTCACGGCCAGCGGCGTGGTCCGCCTGGACCGGCCCGGCCGGGTCCGCGAGCTGTCGCGCATGCTGGCCGGCCTGGAGGATTCGGAGTTCGGGCGCGCGCACGCCGAGGAACTCCTGGCCATGGCGGCCAAGGAATGCGAGTCCTGAAACGCCGGCGAGAAAATGACGAACCAGCGCCCGGGGGCTGGGATCCGGGCGGTGACCAGGACCGCCCGGTGATGCGACCCGGGGGCCCGCAGACTCGTGGGGCCGCGAGCCTTAACGTCCGGGGTCTGTCACGTAGGTGCCGCGGCCCTGGACACTGACGACGAGGCCGCGGTCACGGAGTTCGGCCATCGCCCGGCGGATGGTCAGGTAGGCGACGCCCCAGTCGGCGGCCATGGCGCGTTCGGCCGGCAGCCGGTGACCCGGTTGCCACGAGCCGTCCTCGATGTGGGCCGCGACCCAGTCCGCGATCTGTACGTAGATCGGCACGGGACCCTCATGCACGATGTCGGGGCCTTGATCATCCACGAGAGCCAACCGTAAGGCACCGTTGACCTGCAACTATGCATGTAAGGCTTCACACACGCATGCATTGCTCTATATAATCGAACCCGTCACACAGTGTGTAAGCGGATTGGTAGGGAGACGGCAGCCGTGATGGAGTGGAATCTTCGCGTGTTCGGCAACCTCGAATCGCTCCAGGCCGACTTCCCCGGCTTCGTGATCTGGGGCGAGACCATCCGGGGCCGCGTCACCTACGTCGCCCAGGCGCTCGACGGGGACACTAACCCTCGCGTGGTCACCTCCAGCAGGCTGGACCGGCTGCGGTCGCGGCTGGAGGAGCCGCTCGTGGCGTCGGACCCTGCCAAGCCGAATATCGCCCGCACCTACGACTACCTGCTCGGGGGCACGGCCAACTTCCCCGCCGACCGCGACGAGGCGGCCCGGCTGCTGGCCGCGGACCCGCAGCTAGCGGAACTCGCCCGGCGCAACCGCGCCTTCCTCACCCGCGCGGTCACGTACGTGGCGGGACAAGGTGTCCGCCAGTTCATCGACGTCGGCGCCGGCCTCCCGGCCAGCCCCAGCACGCACGAGGCGGCCGAGACCGCGCTGCCGGGCCCCCGCGTCGCCTACGTCGACAACGACCCGGTGGTCGTTGCGCACACCCGCGGCCTGCGGCCGCGCAGCGCCCGGGTCGTCGCGCTGCCGGGCGACCTGCGGGACCCGGCGGCGATCCTCACCGATCCGGTCCTGACCAGCCTTATCGACCTGGCCGAGCCCGTCTGCGTGCTGCTGGTGGCCGTCCTGCACTTCCTGGACACCCCCAGCGCCCGCCGCGTGACCGCGACGTTCACCGAGGCCATGGCTCCGGGCAGCTACCTGGTCCTGTCCGTCGGCCAGGCGGCGCCCGACCGGGTCAGCCACCTGCGCCGCGCCTACACGGCGGCCCGGCTGCATCACCACAGCCGGGCCGGCATCGAGGGCTTCTTCGCCGGCCTGCGCCTGCTGCCGCCCGGCCTCACCGACGCCCGCTCCTGGCCCTGCGCACCCGGCGCACCCGGCGCACCCGGGCCGGACGATGCGGCCAGCCAGACCACCGTCCTCTGCGGGGTCGCCCGCAAGTTACACCGGGACCGAGAGCGACAGGCCGAAGCGGCCCTCGGCGTCGGTCCACCATTCCCGTAGCTCGAAGCCCGCGGCCGCGAGCTCGGCGGTGACGCCCTCCCGGCGGAACTTGGCCGACACCTCGGTGCGCATCTCTTCCCCGGCGCCGAACCGGGCGGTCAGGCCGATGCCGGGGATCTGCACCGTCTGCGCCGTCGCCGCGCGCAGCCGCATCTCGATCCACTCCCGCTCGGCGTCCCAGGCGGCCACGTGCTCGAAGGCGTCCAGGTCGAAATCGGCGCCCAGCTCGGTGTTCAGCACGGCCAGGACGTTCTTGTTGAAGTCCGCGGTCACCCCGGCCGCGTCGTCGTAGGCCGCGAGCAGCACCGCCGGGTCCTTGACCAGGTCGGTGCCGAGCAGCAGGCTGTCGCCGTCGGCCAGGCTGGCGCGGACCCGGGCCAGGAACGCGGCGCGCGGCGCGGGCAGCATGTTGCCGATCGTGCTGCCCAGGAACGCGACCATCCGGGGGGCTCCGCCCGCGGCGTGCGGGGGCAGCCCGAGCTCGTGCTCGAAGTCGGACACCACGGCGCGAACCGCCAGCCCCGGGTACTCCCCGAGCAGGGCGCGCGCCGCGGCCACCAGCGCCGGCTCGCTCACGTCGACCGGAACGTACGTCCGCAGGGTCCCGGCCGAGCGCAGCGCGTCAATTAGCAGCCGCGTCTTCTCCGAGTACCCCGACCCCAGCTCGACCAGGGTCCCCGCCCCGCTCAGCGCGCCGATCTCGCCGGCCGTCCAGTGCAGGATCTCCCGCTCGGCCCGGGTGGGGTAGTACTCGGGCAGGCCGGTGATCTTCTCGAACAGCTCGCTGCCGGCCGCGTCGTAGAACCACTTCGGCGGCAGGGACTTCGGGACCGCGGTCAGCCCCGCCCGCGCGTCCACCCGCAGCGAATCGGCCAGAAAGCCGTCGGGCAGCCGGCGTTCGACGTGCAGCGGTGTCGTCATTGACCGGGGTTCCTTCCGTTCGGGGCGTCACTGGCCGTCATTTCGCGCGGGAAAGCGGCCGCCATGCCGTGCGGGAAACTCGCGCGCCGCACTCGTTCGGCGGTGTCGGCGGTGACCTCCGCGGGCACCTCCAGCGGCCTGACCGCGACATTGGCCGTGGTCGCGGCGAGCAGGGAGCGGTCCGGGACCTCGGTCCAGCCGGGGTCGTCGTCGGCCGGCTCGGACGCGACCGTGACGCTGTCGCCCGCGGTCCCGGTGGTGTGCCGGTACCAGAGCGAGTGCCCGGCGGCGGTCGCGGCGATCATCTGGCCGTCGGTCAGCAGAAAGTTGAACCGGCCGCTCAGCTGGGCCACGTCGAGCAGGCCGATCACGGCGGCCAGGGCCTCATCGGGCGTGGCGCCCGATCGCAGCCGGTTCAGCGTCAGCGCCCACAGGAGCGCCGAGTCGACCCGCGCGTCCAGCTCCAGCAGCTCCAGCGGGCTCAGGGCGGCGGCCAGGCCCGCAGCCGTGCCGGGCCAGCCCACGAGCGCGCCGTTGTGGCTGAACAGCCAGTGGTCCGCTCCGAACGGGGAGCAGGCCGACGCGCTCGGCTCGGTCCCCGCGCTGGCGTCGCGGACCGCGGCGAGCAGGGCGCCGCTGCGCGTCACCCGGGTCAGGTCGGCGAAGGAGGGGTCGGCCCAGATCGGGCCCGCGCGCCGGTAACGGGCCGGGATCGGGTCGTCGTCGGGGTACCAGCCGGCGCCGAACCCGTCCACGTTCATCGTGCCGCTGTTGCGCATCATCCGCGGTGCCCACGCCTGCCGGTACAGGCCGTACGGCGGATCGATGATCGCCTCCCGCAGCGTGACCGCCGGCCCCAGGTAGGCCAGGTGGCGGCACATCAGGTGGTCTCCGCGGTGGCGGAACGCGCCGTGCGGAAGCCCGCGAAGATCTGGCGCCGGATCGGATAGTCCCAGTTCCGGAACGTTCCGCGGCAGGCGTCCGGGCTGACCGCGAACGACCCGCCGCGCAGCACCTTGTACCCGGGGCCGAAGAACACTTCGGAGTACTCGCGGTACGGCCAGGCCCGGAAGCCCGGGTAGGGCAGGAAGTCGCTGGCCGTCCACTCCCAGACGTCACCGATGAGCTGGCGCGCCCCGGACGGTGCGGCCCCGGCCGCGAACGACCCGGCCGGTGCGGGCCGCAGGTGCCGCTGGCCCAGGTTGGCGTGTTCCGGCGCGGGCGCATCGTCGCCCCACGGGAACCGGCGGGAGCGCCCCGCCGCTGGGTCGAACCGCGCGGCCTTCTCCCATTCGGCCTCGGTGGGCAGGCGCCGGCCCGCCCAGCGGGCGTAGGCGTCCGCCTCGTACCAGCACACATGCATCACCGGTTCGGCGGGCGGGACCGCCTCGGTGACGCCGAACACGGAATGGATCCACTCGCCGTCCTCCCGTTTCCAGCTCATCGGCGCGAACAGCCCGGCCCGCTGCCGGTGGTCCCAGCCGTCCGGGGTCCACCACCGCGGGTCGTCGTACCCCCCGTCGGCGATGAACGCGGTGTACGCGGCGTTGGTGACCGGCGTCGTGTCGATAAAGAACGACGGCACCTGCACCGTGTGGGCAGGCTGTTCGTTATCCAGGGCCCAGGGCTCGCTGGACGTGCCCATCGTGAACGGGCCGCCGGGCACGGGTACCTCGGCCGGGAGGCTGATCGCGCCGGCGGGCGGGGCCGCGGGCGGCGCGGTCAGCACCGGCACCCCCTTCCGCAACTGGTGCGTGATCAGCATCGTCTCGTCGTGCTGTTGCTCGTGCTGGACGATCATGCCGTAGGCGAAGCCGCCGGTGAGCAGGCGCGGCCCGCTGAAGCGGGCCACCTCCAGCAGGTCGAGGACCCGGCCGCGGACGTCGGCCGCGTAGCGGCGCGCCTCGGGCGGCGGGAGCAGCGGCAGCGTGGGGCGCTGCGCGCGCGGGTGCTCGAACGCGTCGTAGAGCGGGTCGATCTCCGGGTGGATCGGTTCCTGGCCGCCGACCGCGCGCAGCAGCCACATCTCCTCCTGGTTGGCGATGTGCGCCAGGTCCCAGACCAGTGGCGACATCAGCGGCGAATGCTGCCGGGTCAGGTCGGCCTCGTCCACGCAGTCGGTCAGCGCGGTGGTGCGGGCCCGGGCGGCGGTCAGGGCGGCGGAGATCTCCGAGCGCAGGGCCTCGGTTCCTTCGGCGGTCTCGGTTCCTTCGGCGGTCAAGGCATCCCCTCGAGTTGGTCATCGGCTGGGCATCGGCGTCTGGTCACGTATTGTTCGGCGAATTCGGCCACGCGGCGGCGGATATCGGCGGGCATTCCCGCGCGGCCGAGGGCCGCGTCCGCCGCCTCGAAGCACTGCTGGCTGGCGCGGGCGATCACCGGATCGGCCGGGCCGTCCCGTGCCGCCCGCCGCCACGGGTTCCGCTGTAGCGCGCGATCATTCGCGTGATGGCCGTTATGGTTGCTGCTCACCGTGCGAGTCTGGCTCTCGCCCGGCGATTTGCTATAGCCGAACGGACCTGGGCCGGAAGCCACACCGACGGCGACGCGCTCCTGGCCGGCCCACAGCGGTTCAGTCGCGGCCATCGCGTCGTCGGCGGCGCGCGGATCCTCGAACAGGGCCCAGGCGACCGCCGCCGGGACGATCCAGCCGTCCCCGGGCTGCGCGTCGATCATCCGCAGTTCCAGGTGGCCGCGCGGGCGCACCGGGGGGAACAGCGTGGACAGATGGTAGGTGAGGTCATCCACGGAGGGCGGTCGCTGACCGTTGCTGCCGCCGCGCAGCCAGCCGCGGAAGGTCAGCCCCCGGGGTGCCACCCAGGACCGCGAACCGGGCCGGCGGAGCAGCATCAGCTCGGCGTCCAGCGAATAGGCGGTGTAGACGTCGCGCGGATCACCGTCGGTGGCCGGCGGCAGGGTGCGCCCGGGGTCGAGGTGGCCCCACACCTCCTGGCGGGTGGACCGCCAGCCGGACAGCCGGCCCTGCCGCAGCGCGGAGTTGGCGAACGCGGCCACCAGCACGGGGCCGATGCGGTGCGCGAGCGACCAGCGCCAGCGGTACCCGCCGGTAGCCGCGGTGTCCAGCCCGGCGTCCAGGCAGACCTGCACGGACGCGGTGTTGCACATCATCTCGCGGCCCCAGGGACCGGTGCGATCGAAGAACTCCTCCATCGCCGCGTAGCGGGGCAGTTGCAGCACGCGGCGGGGAGGGCGGAGCGGGTCGTAGCCGTACCCCTGCAGGGCCAGGCCCGCGCGCCGAACGGTCTCGCGCAGGGTGGTCATCTCGCGGCGGACGGCCGTCACGCACTCGCCGAGGCTGTCGGCGGGGGCGGAGCTAAGTTCCAGCTGGCCACCGGGTTCCGTGGTGAGAATGCTCCCGGTGGGCAGCGCGGCGGGGGAGGGGAGGACGGCCGGGGCGGCGAGATCGGCAACGGCCGGGAAAATGCGCTCCGCCGGGACGGGGAGCGCGGGATCGCGGGCGTCGCGGACCAGCCACTCGAGTTCGACACCGACCCGCCGTGGCGGCCCGGTCTTGAAGCAGATGCCGTGAACGTGTGCCTCGGCCTCGTCCTCGGTCAGCTTGCCATTCCGCGGTTCGTTAGCTGGCCAGGTCACAGGGTCCACCGTCCGCAGTGTTGAGCAGAGATTCTTTGCTGGACCGTAGCAAAGGGGTCTGACGAAACGGAGTTTGCCCAAATACGGTCGTACCCGGCGCCTGCGCTGGCGAGCCGGGCGTTGCCGTTCCTGTTCCTGATCAGGTCCGGGGGCTCCGTTCTGGTGGCCACGTGCACGTCGCAGCTACAACGATGCCACAGCGGCCCCGATTCCCCTCGGGGGTGCCCCGGGGGTCAGGCGCCACCCGTGGCGCGGACGGTGATCCGGCCCGCTGGGCCCGCGGGGCCCGCCGGGTCCGCGGGGCCCGCAGGCCCGGCCTGGACGGTGCCGACGACCGCGGCCTCGGCCCCCTGCGCCCGCAGGTCGTCGCGCAGGCCGTCCATCGCGTCCGGGGCGACCGCGATCAGCAGCCCTCCGGACGTCTGGGCGTCGTGCAGCAGGACGGCCGCGACCGGGTCGGTGTCCGGCTCGATGTCGACGGCGTCCGCCAGGTAGGACGTGTTGGCGCGGGTGCCGCCGGAGATGAACCCAGCCGCGGCCAGGCCCGCCGCGCCGGGCAGCAGCGGCACCTGGTCGGCCCAGACTTCGGCGGCCGCGCCGCTCGCGCGCAGCATCCGGTGCAGGTGGCCCAGCAGGCCGAAGCCGGTGACGTCGGTCGCCGCCACGGCCCCGGAGCGCAGGGCCGCCTCGCTGGCCGCCGCGTTCAGCGTGGTCATGGCCGTCACCGCCGCCGCCAGCACCTCCGGGGGCGCCGCGCCGCGCTTGTGGGCCGTCGCCACCACCCCGGTGCCGACGGGCTTGGTCAGGATGAGCAGGTCGCCGTCCCGCGCGCGGTCCACGGTCAGCAGCCGCCGCGGGTCCGCCATCCCGACCACGGCCAGACCGTACTTGGGCTCCGGATCGTCGATGGTGTGGCCCCCGACGACCAGGCAGCCCGCGGCCGCGGCCGCCTCCGCGCCTCCGCGCAGCACGTCGGCGAGCATCTCGACCGGGAGCGTTTCGCCGGGCCAGGCCGTCAGATTGAGGGCGATCACCGGCTTGCCGCCCATCGCGTAGACGTCCGACATCGCGTTGGCGGCGGCCACCCGGCCCCAGTCGCGCGGATCGTCGACGATGGGGGTGAAGAAGTCGGTGGTGAGCACCAGTGCGCGGTCCTCATCCAGGCGCAGGACGGCGGCGTCGTCGCCCTCGGCCGCGCCGACCAGCAGATCGCCCGCCGCGGGCACGAGGCCACCGGGACGGCCCGCACCCGTGCCGAGCGTCGCCATCAGCTGATCCAGGGCCGACAGCGGCAACTTGCACGCGCAGCCCGCGCCGTGTGACAGCGACGTGAGCCTGATCCGCGCGCCGGACTGGCCGCTCGCCGAGCCGCCGGACTGGCCGCTCGCCGAGCCGCCGGACTGGCCGCTCGCCGAGCCGCCGGACTGGCCGGCCGTCGGTCCCGCTGCCGCCCTGTCGTTATTCACTGCGCTCCCATCCTCCGTCAGCCATCCCCTGGCGGCCGCCCGCCGGGGGATGGGGGCTCCCCCTGATGGACAGCATCCGCCAACGTCCGTTCGGGATTATCAGCGGGTCCCGGCTTTCCCCGGCCCTTCCGCCACCATCCGCTGGTCGGTGCTGACGGAGCATTTGCTGCTATAGCGCATTATTGACAGCAGCGCCGCGAGTCCCGCCGCTCGTTCGATCTGTATGCACTCGATAACACGCCGTAATTGCCAAGATGACAGCGTGTGGTCGGGGGCTCTGACAGGATGGAACAACGATGAAGGTGCCGGCCGTAAGGATCCCGAATATCCACCGCGGCAAGTCGGACGAACCGCCCGGGGTGGTCGCTACCGCGCGTCTGGACCGTCGGACGAAGAACCTCACCAAGCGGCTCTGCCCCGGCGATATCGCCATCATCGACCACACCGACCTGGACCGGGTCGCCGCCGACGCCCTGATCAGCCGGAAGGTGGTCGCCGTGGTGAACGCGGCGGTCAGCATGAGCGGGCGCTACCCGAACCTCGGCCCGCAGTTGCTGATGGACGCCGGTATCCCGCTCGTCGACGACGTCGGGCCGGACGTGTTCAGCCGGGTGCACGAGGGCGCGGCGGTCCGGCTCGACGGCGACACCCTCTACCTCGGTGAGCAGGTCGTCGCCAAGGGAACGCCGCAGACGGCCGAATCGGTCGCCGCGATGATGGCCGAGGCACGGGCCGGGATCGTCACCCAGATCGAGGCGTTCGCCGCCAACACCATGGAGTTCCTCAAGCGCGAGCACGAACTCCTGGTCGACGGGGTCGTGCTGCCCGAGCTGCGCACAGTGATGGACGGCCGCCACGTACTCGTTGTGGTCCGCGGCTATCACTACCGCGAGGACCTGGCGGCTCTGCGGCCCTATATCCGTGAGTACCGGCCGGTCATGATCGGCGTCGACGGCGGCGCCGACGCGCTTCTCGAAGCCGGCTACATACCCGACGCCATCGTGGGTGACATGGACTCGGTCACCGACGAGACGCTGCGCTGCGGCGCCGAGCTCATCGTGCACGCCTACGCCGACGGGCACGCGCCGGGCCTGATCCGCATCAAGGACCTCGGCCTGACCGCCGCGGTCTGCCCGGCCGCCGGTACCAGCGAGGACGTGGCCCTGCTCGTGGCGGACGGCAAGGGCGCGAGCCTGATCGTGGCGGTCGGCACGCACTGGACGCTCGAGGAGTTCCTCGACAAGGGCCGGTCGGGGATGGCGAGCACGTTCCTGACCCAGCTCCGGGTCGGTACCAAGATCGTCAACGCCAAGGGCGTCAGCCGGCTGTACCGCAGCAGGATCTCCGGCTGGGCCCTGATCGTGCTGGCGCTCGCCGCCGCCGTGACCGTGCTCGTCGCGGTGGGCGCCTCGCCCGCCGAGCCCATCCTCATCAGATACTTCGACGCAACGTGGCATTCGTTCATCTCCTGGCTGACCGGACTATTCAAGTGATTGATTTTCGGTACCACCTCGTCTCCATCGTCGCGGTTTTCCTGGCTCTTGCCGTGGGCATCGTGCTGGGCTCGACCGAGCTGCGCGGCGCCGCGCTCAGCGCGCTCGACCGCACCTCGAGCGCGCTGAGCGCGAAGCTGAACGCGGCCGACGCTGAGAACAGCGCGCTCCAGCAGGAGGTCAACGGGGACCGCGCGTTCGCGCAGGCGGCCGAGCCGGTCCTGCTGGCGCACCTGCTCGACGGCCAGCGCGTCGTCGTCATCACCGCTCCGGGCGCGCCGGCCGGCGTCGTCAACGGCGTCACGACCGCCCTCGGCGACGCGGGCGCGACAGTCAGCGGGCAGGTCGCCCTGTCGGCCAAGTTCGCCGACACCAGCGCCAGCAATCTGAGCCTGCTTGACCAGCTCACCCAGCGGGTGGTCCCGTCGGGCCTGACCCTGGCCAACGGGACCCCGCAGCAGCAGGCGGCGCAGGTCCTGGCCAGCGCGCTGGTGTCGTCGGGTTCGTCGTCCGGCGGGTCCGGCGGGTCCGGCAGCCATGCGGGGGACAGCGGGGCGGCCCAGACGATCCTGTCGAGCTACTCAGCCGGCCAGTTCATCACGGTCACCGGCCAGCCCGCCCAGGGCGCGACGCTCGCCGTCATCGTGACCCCCTCCAGCGCCCCGGTAGACGGCAACTCCGATCCGGCCAACCAGGCGATCGTCTCGCTGGCGCAGGAGTTCGGCACGGGCAGCCAGGCCACCGTGGTGGCCGGGCCGTCCAGCGCGTCGGGCCAGGGCAGCGCCATCTCGGCCGTGCGGTCGAGCGGGGCCGCGAACAGCGCGTCCACCGTGGACGACGCGGACCAGGTCACCGGCCAGATCGTCGTCGTTCAGGCGCTCCACCAGCAGCTGAACGGGCACAAGCCGGGCAGCTACGGTACACAGTCGGACGCGAACTCGGCTGGGCCCAGCCCGGCGCCCGTCCCGAGTGTGTCGCCGTCCGCCAGCACCAAGATCACCACTTCCGCGAAGGGAAAGAAGTAATGGCCAACGCCCGGGGCGCTGTGGCCCCGGCGGTCACGGCGGTCATCGCGGCGGCTGCCGCGCGGGCCGCGTACACGGCGCTCACCCGCAACCCGCCGGGCGGTGCGGAACGGTGGACGCGGACGAACCACCGAGGCGAGCCGGTCACCCTGCTGGAAGGCCCGGCGGCCGCGATCGCCGGCGTGATCGCGGCCGCGGCCGCCCCCCGGGTTCCGGCCCGGTCCCGGGCGGCGCTGGTGGCCGCCGCGACCGGAGCCGCCGCGTTCGGCGGTTACGACGACATCACCGGATCGGGAGACCGGCGCGGGTTCCGCGGCCACCTCGGCGCCCTAGCGCACGGCCAGGTCACGACCGGGGCGGTGAAGATCGGCGGCATCGGTGCGACCGGGGTCGCGGCCGCCGTGCTGAGCGGGGGACCGGCCGTGGACGTCGCGATCAACGCGGCCCTGGTCGCCGGATCGGCGAACCTGATGAACCTGTTCGACCTGCGGCCGGGCCGGGCTCTCAAGGTCGCCCTGGCCGCCGGTGTCCCGCTCGGGATCAGCCAGCTCGCCTCGGGTCCCGCTGGCCGCGCGTGGTCCGCTGAAGGGGCTGGGGCCGCCGTCGCGGCGCCGGTCGGGGCGGCTGTGGCGCTGCTCCCGGAGGACCTGGGTGAGCGGGCCATGCTGGGGGACGCCGGCGCCAACGCCCTCGGCGCGCTGCTCGGCGCGGCCGCGGCCGGCCGCCGGTCCCGCCGGAGCCGGATCGCCATCCTGGCCGGCGTTGCCGGCCTGAACGCGGCGAGTGAGGTCGTGAGTTTCACCCAGGTCATTCAGCGGACGCCGCCGCTGCACTGGCTGGACATGCTCGGCCGCCGCCCGGCCCACGCCGCCAATTCAGCCTGCCCCGCCCGGTCTGCTGTTCCGGACGTGACCGTTCCCGCGGAGCGCGGGTCGGAGGCGGCGGACCACGAGGCCCCCGAGCACAACGCCATGGCTGCGCCGCCCCCCCCATGACCACGCCGGTGGCCGAGCGGGGGTCAGCTCGGCAGCCTGGTAGGGGGATCGGCCGGGCCGCCGCGGTCATCGGGGTGCTCACCGTGGTGTCCGGCGTCATCGGTTTCGGGCGCCAGCTCCTGTTCGCCCATACCGTCGGGGCCAGCTGCGTCGGCACCGCCTACACGACCGCCAACCAGGTACCGAACATCATCTACGACATCGTGCTCGGCGGCGCCCTGACCAGTGCGGTGGTCCCGGTCCTGGCCGGCCCGGCGGCGCGGGCCGCGGATGGGACGAACGGCGGCCCGGCCGATGCCCAGCGGATCGCATCGGCCCTGCTGACCTGGGCGATGCTGCTGCTGGTGCCGGCCGCCGTGGTGATCGCGCTGGTGGCCGGCCCGCTGACCGCGCTGCTCATCCCGGCCGCCCGCGGCTGTGGGCACGTGGCCACGCTGGCCCTCAGTGCGCGGATGCTGGTCGCGTTCGCGCCGCAGATCCCGCTGTACGGCCTCGCGGTCGTGCTCTACGGGATCCTCCAGTCGCACCGCCGTTTCACCGCCCCGGCGCTCGCGCCCATCCTGTCCAGCGTCGTGGTGGCGGGCGCGTATATCGGCTTCCAGGCCCTCGGACATGGCTACCAGAACCGGCCCGGCGCGCTGCCGTACAGCGCGGAACTGACCCTCGCGCTGGGCACCACCGCGGGGGTGGCGGCCCTCGCCCTCACCGCGGGCGTTCCGGTGAGCCGGCTCCGGCTCGGGCTACGCCCCGCGCTGCGCTTCCCGGACGGCGTTGCGGCGCGCGTGCGCGGGCTGGCCGTGGTGGGCGTGATCACGCTCATCGCCCAGGACCTATCGACGATCGCGGCGATCGTGCTGGCCAACGGCCACGGCGCGAGCGGCGCGCTCGTCCTGTACAGCTACGGCTGGCAGGTCTTCTTCATCGTCTACGCGGGCCTCGCGGTTCCGGTGGCCACCAGCGCCTTCCCGGTCCTGTCCGCGTGGGCCAGCGACCGCAGCCCGGCCGCCCGGGCGGAATTCGTCGCCACCAGTGCCGCCGCCAGCCGCGCGGTCATGCTCATGTCATGGCTGGGGGCCGCGGTGCTGGCCGGCGCGTGCCTGCCGCTCGCGCGCGTGTTCGCCACCCACGACGTCGCGCAGTCCAGCCAGCTCGCCGTCGCGCTCGCCCTGTTCGCCCCGGGCCTGGTCGGCTACGGGCTGACCGCGAACCTGTCCCGGGTGATGTTCGCCGCCGGGCGCAGCCGGATGACCGCCGCCGCGGTCGCCGGGGGCTGGCTGCTGGTGATCGTGGCCGACGTCGCCATCATCCCGTCCGTACCGCGGTCCTGGGTCGTTCCCGCGCTCGGCCTGGGCACCACGATCGGCCTGACCGTGGCCGGGATCGCGCTCACGGCCACGGTGGGCCGCGCGCTCGGGGGTGCCGCGCTGCGGGGTGTTCCGCGCGCCACGCTCGCCGGCCTGGCCGGTGGCCTGGCCGGGGCGGCGGCGGGCGCGGGAGTGTCCGCAGCCCTGCCGGCGCATGGTTTCCTGCCCAACGCGGCCGTCACGATACTGGCGAGTGCCGCGGCCGCGCTGGTGTTCCTCGGCGTGACGCTGCTCGCCGACGGCGGGGACCTCCGCGCCGCGGCCGGCCGCCTGCTCAGCCGGCTCCGCGCTCCGCGCCCGCAGGACGGAGCATGAGAGGCCGGGACCTGCGGGGCCGGGACATGCGGGGCCGGGACCTGCGGGGCCGGGACCTGCGCGGCCGGGACCTGCGCGGCCGGGACCTGCGCGGCCGGGACCTGCGGGGCCGGGACCTGCGCGGCCGGGACATGCGGGGCCGGGGGCCGGGGGGAAGGTGGCGCGGGTGAAGGTGACCTTCGTGCTGGGCGCGACGGCCGGCGGCACCGGACGGCACGTGCAGATGCTGGCGGCCGGATGCGCCGCCCGTGGCCTGCAGGCTGAGGTCTTCGCACCGGGGGAGACGCAGCGCGCGTTCCCGTTCGGCCCGGGCGTGGTGGTCCGGACCGTTGAGTTCACTGACCGGCCCCGCTCGCGGGACGGGTGGGCCGTGCTGCGGCTCCGCCAGCTGATCACCCGCTCCGGCGCGGACGCGGTGCACGCGCATGGGCTGCGGGCGGGTGCGCTGACCGCGATCGCGCTGGCGTTCATCCGGGCCGGCCTGCGGCCGCCGCTGGTGGTCACCGTGCACAACGCGCCGCCCGCCGCCGGCGCGGCCGGCGCGATCTACCGGGTTCTCGAGCGGGTGGTCGCGCGGGGCGCGGCCACCGTGCTGTGCGTCTCGGCCGACCTGGAGGAGCGGATGCGCCGGGCCGGCGCACGCGACGTCGGCCGCGCGCTGGTCCCGTCGCCCGCGGTGGGCCCGGGCGGGGTGCCGGGGGCCGGTCCTCCCGCCGACGGCGGTCCTTCGGCCGGGTTGGGCTCGCCGGCTGACGTCGGCCGTCTCGCCGGGCCGGGCTCCTCGGCGGACGTCAGCCTTCCCGCCGACTCGGGCTCTTCCACCGACGGCGGTCCCGCCGGGACCGGTCCCCTTGGCGACGCCGGCGGCCCCGGCGCCGACGAAGCCGATGCGGTCCGGAAGGAACTGACCGGCGGCACCGGGCGGGCCATCGTCCTGGCCGTGGGACGGCTCGCCGAGCAGAAGGACTTCGCCCGTCTGATCGACGCCGCGCGGCTGTGGACGGACCTCGACCCGGCGCCGCTGCTCGCCATCGCCGGGTCCGGTCCGCTGGCCGAATCCCTGGCCGCGCGGGCCGAACCGCTCGGCCCGGCGATCCGCTTCCTCGGCCCGCGCCCGGATGTGCCCGTCCTGCTCGCCACCGCTAGCGTGTTCGTCCTGCCCAGCCGGTGGGAGGGCCAGCCGCTCATCCTGCAGGAGGCACTGGCCGCCGGGTGCCCGATCGTGGCCAGCCGGGTCGGCGGCATCCCGGACCTGACCGGCGAGGACGCGGCGCTGCTCGTCCCCTCCGGCGACGTGGACGCGCTCGCCGCGGCGATCCGCCGGATGCTCACCGACCGAGCGCTCGCGCAGCGCCTGGCGGCCGGCGCCCGCGAGCGCGCCCGGGCCCTCCCTTGCGAGGACGATGCGATCGAGGCCGCGCTGGCCATCTACCGCCGAGTGGCGGCCGCCGCTCCCGGCCGCACCCCAGACCCCGCCGCCTAACGAGCCGCTTCCCTGGTCCGGGCGGTCAGGGTCCGGTCCATTGCTGGCTGGACTTCTGCGACGCCGCCTCCGGGGACAGCAAGGGACGGTGGACGAAAGATTCCGCCGAGCATAAGCTGAGATTCTGCCGGTGACATATCGTGCCATCGCCAGCGTTGCAGAACAGCCGTTGCTCCAGACCCTGGTGACGCTCCCTACTCATATGAACGTCTGCTCACCGGGAGATCACGTTGGCGCAGCCGGTCACTCATTCCCCTTCCCTGGACGGCCCGCCGCATGGTTGCGGCCTTCCGGTCATTCCGGCCCTGCGACAGTACCGGATGCGGTCGGCCTCTCGTGGTGCCTGCCCTGGCCGGGGTTGGGTTGCCCGCCTGTCGGGGGCGCGCCCGGTAACGGGTATTCCCGCCGGCCCGGGCGGCAGCCTTCCGCCCGGCGTCAGTTCGGCGGAAGAGCGCCGATGAGCGTGGTCAGCGTCACCGGGAAGGCCATCGCTCCGGATGATCCGCCGGTCAGGGCAGCAACGAATGGCAGCCGCGGTTCGAGGGCGCTGTACGCACGGACAGTGCCGGTGGTGGGTGTGCCGGGCGCCCGTAGTCTGCGGTTGTCGGTGCCGGCGGTTTCGGCGCGGGTCAGTATGGGGTCGGTGGCCAGCACGCTGGCCCGGCTGATCGCCAGCCGGACCGCGGTGACGCGGGCTGATCTGGTGCGGGTGACCGGGCTGGCCAGGTCGACGGTGACCGCCGGGCTGGACCTGCTGGCGGAGGGCGGGGTGATCTGCAACGTCGGCGCACCGGTGATCTTCGGACGTGGGCGTCCCGCCGACAACCTGGGCTTGAGCCACGCGTTCGGGTTGGTGTTCGTGGCCGATCTGGGTGTGCGGTTCGCCCGGCTGAGCGTGCACGCGCTGAGTGAGCAGATGCTCGCCGCATCGGAGATGCCGCTGGCTGTGGCGGATGGCCCGGAATCTGTTCTGGCGACCGTGATCGAGGTGTTCAGGGCCCTGCTGGCCCGGATCGAACATCCCCGGCCCACGCCTTTGGTCCTGGTCATCGGGTTGCCGGGGCCGGTGGACGTCAGCTGTGGCGTCGCGGTGAAGCCGCCGATCATGCCGGGATGGGACGGCTTCCCGGTCGCCGACACGCTGCGCGCCGAGTTCGGCTGCCCGGTGCTGTGCGAGAACGACGTCAACCTGCGCGCGCTGGGCGAGGCGCGGGCCATCGCCCCGGACCAGAGCCCGCTGCTGTATATCAAGATCAGTACGGGTATCGGCGGCGGCCTGGTCACCGGCAGCGGGGAGCTGTACCACGGCGCGGATGGAACGGCGGGCGACATCGGGCATGTCCGGGTGCACGGCGCCGATGAGGTGCTGTGCGCGTGCGGGAACTATGGCTGCGTAGAGGCGGTGGCGTCCGCCCCGGCGATACTCGGCCAGCTGCGCCAGCTGACGTCCGGCCAGGGCCCGTTCCCGGCCACCCTGGAAGAGCTGATGGAAGCGCTGCGGATCAACGAGAAAATGACGGTCGGGCTGGTCCGCGAGGCCGCCAGCCAGGTCGGCGAGGTGGTGGCCAATCTCGTCCATTTCTACAATCCGGCCCGGATTGTCGTCGGTGGCGGCCTGACCGTGCCCAGCGACGACATGCTCGCTGGTATCCGCGCCGTCGTCTACCGGCGTGCCCTGCCGCTGGCTACCCGCAACCTGGTGATCGGGCATCCGATACTCGGGGAATGGTCCGGCACCTCCGGTGGGCTCGTGCTGGGGATCGAGCATGCGCTGACCCCGGACGCCCTCGCGGCATCCCTGACCCCGGGCCGCCACCGGTGAGGGCGGCCGCCGGTCACAGGCCGAGCACGTGCCGGATGTCACCCAGGCCGCGGGCCACGATGATCTGCCCGCCCGACAGCCGTCCCCAGCGGCCGGCCGCCGTGTCCCAGTACCGCCAGAGGCGCGCATCGGTCGCGACGTCTATGGTCGTCACCTCACCCGGATCTGCCGTCAGCGCGGCCCATCCGACCAGGCGCACCGGATGTTCCGGCTCCGCGGGCTGCAAATACAGCTGCACCACTTCCCGGCTGCGCCGGCCACCGGTATTGATCACTTGCACCCGGGCGCCCGGAGACCCGTCGCCCTGCAGAAGCTCTGCTGCTGGGTAGTCCCACGTGCTGTAACCGAGGCCGTGCCCGAACCAGAAGGCAGGCGCGGGCGCCGCGCCGGGCGTAATGGCCCCGGTAGCCGATGAACGTCCCTTCGGCATAGGTCAGCTGACCGTCAACCGGGGTCACCGACCAGGCCGGCGCCGCCCCGTCTGCCGTGGGGAACGTGGTCACCAGCCGGCCGGCGGGCTCGATGTCACCGAGCAGGGCCGCCGCCACCGCGTGGCCGCCCTCCTGGCCGGGCAGGCCCGCCCAGAGCACGGCGTCGATCTCATCGAGCCATGGCATCAGCACCGGCGTGGCCGCGTTGACGACAACAACGGTCCGTTGTGCCGCCGCAGCCACCTTCCGCACGAGTTCGTCCTGCCCGCCCGGCAGCCGGAGCGTTGTCTTGTCGACGGTCTCGGTCTCCTGCTCGTCGGTCAGTCCGACGACAACCACAGCGATGTCAGCCGCGGCAGCCGCCCGTTCGGCGTCGGCTATCGTGGCCTCGGCCGCACGGGCGGCCGGATGGGCGATCAGGGCGTACCGCGCGGGCCCGTCCGCCCCATTTCCCGCAGCGGCGCGGGGCAGCCTGACGCTGGCCTCCACCAGCGCAGGGGCTAGCAGCTCACGGGAGACAACAGCGGTAGGCGGAGTGAGGATTTCCTCGCCGATCCCGGATCCAGATGCCTGCAGGATGATGTGTTCCGTCCGCTCCCCGACGCGCAGCGTCCACTGCCCGACGCCCATCACGCCAACCTCGATCATGCCGGTGGCGGCGATCCGCGCCCGGAAACTCAGCCGGGCTACATTCTCGGTGCTGCTGTCGTAGCCGACAATTGTCGCCGAGTCCGGCTGGTGGCTCCGGTCGAGTAGACGGCCATCGGCGGTATAGCGGATCAGCTGCGTGCCCGGCTCGCTGGTGCCCGGATCGATCACGAAACCCGGCCTGGCCGCGACCGGGCGCTGGCGCACCTCAACGCCATCGGTGAGGGTCACCGCGTCACCCAGCAGCGCTCGCAGCCCTTCGGCGATGCTGACCTGGTACGGCGGATTCACCTGGGCCGAGCCACCGCCCATGCAGATGGTCTCGATGGCGTGCCGCCCGATCAAGGCGATCCGCCCATCGCGGGCCAGCGGCAGCGCCGAGTTGCGGTTGACCAGGACCGTCATCCCGCGTGCCGCGAGGCGGATCAGGGCGTCCCGGCGGTGCGGGCTATCCGGCGCGGGCAGCCGCGCCGGATAGCCGCGCGGCGAGCCGAGCGCGCCGGTCCGGCCGGCCAGGCGGAGCAGCCGTTCCAGATGATCATCAATGACAGCCTCAGCTACCGCGCCGGACCGGACGGCACGGACCAGGGTCTCGCCCCACGGCCCGTGGGGACCCGGCATCACGAGGTCGAGCCCGCCGTTCGCCGCTGCCGCGGCGGTCTTCGTGGCGAACCAGTCCGACACGACCAGCCCGGAATACCCCCACTCGCCCTTGACGATCTCGTTGATCACATGGTGCTGCTCGGTCGCGGGGACGCCGTTGACGTCGTTATAGGCGGCCATGATCGTCCACGGACCGGAATCCTCGACGGCGATCTCAAACGGCAGCAGGTACAGTTCCCGCAACGTGGCTTCGCCGACGACACTGTTGACGGTGTTCCGGTCAGTCTCCGATTCGTTGGCCACGAGATGCTTCAGGCATGCGCCGACCTGCCGGGCCTGCATGCCGTTGACGTAGGCCGCGGCCAGCCGCCCGGTGAGCAGCGGATCCTCGGAATAGGCCTCGAACAGCCGGCCACCGAGGAGGGAACGGTGCAGGTTGATCGTCGGCCCGAGCACGACGTGGATCTGCTGGGCCATCGCCTCCTCGGCAAGGATCTCCCCGGCCTCGCGCGCGATGTCCTCGCTCCAGGCTGACGCCAGCAAGGTTGCGTTGGGCAGCAGCGCGACCACGCGACCGCCGAGAAAATGCAGGCCGCGCACGCCGGTCGGGCCGTCGGACAGGCGCACCTCGGACAGCCCCAGCGCCGGTTCGGGCCACAGGGTGAACATGCTGGCTCCGGTCAGCAGCCTGACCCTCGTTTCGAGGTCCGGGACGCCGCGGGGCGCCGGGCCGGCTGCCGCATTCATGGCATCACTGCCGGGCACCGCCGGGATCACTGGCCGGCCAGGGCCCCGCCGATGCCGCCGACGCTGAAGTAGCGTTGCAGGCAGGCGAACACGATGATGGGTGGGGCCATCATGACCACCGCGACGGCCATGACGTCCCCCCAGTCGGTCACGTTCTGCTGGAAGAACGACTCCACGCCGAGCGGGAGGGTGTACTTGGTCTCGGTCCTGATGAACACCAGGGCTACGAGGTAGTCGTTCCACGACACGAGATAGGTGAAGATCGCCGTGGACAGGATGCCCGGTAGCGAGTTGCGCAGCACGATCCGGTAGAACCCGCCGAAGATCGAGGCGCCGTCGATCCACGCCGCCTGCTCCAGGCTCACCGGTATGGAATCCATGTATGCGGCCATCATCCAGATGGCGACCGACATCGAGACTCCGACGTAGATGATGCCGAGGCCGACCAGGCTGTCCACCAGGTGCAGCTTGGCGAACAGGATGAACAGCGGGATGACCGCCGTGATCACCGGCAGCGACTGCACGATGAACAGCAGCAGCGAATAGCCTGATACCGCCTTGCTCCTCCCCCGGGAGAGCACGTAGCCGGCCGGAGCTGCGACGGCGACGGAGACCACGACGGTCGCCAGCGTCACCTCAAGGCTGTTGCCCAGCCAGGTCAGCGTGTCGGTGTGGCGGAAGATGTAGCTCATGTTCGCGAAGGTGAAGGCGGCGTGGCTGGTCGAGTTCACGGCGGGCCGCAGCGCGAGCAGCACCACGACCGCCACCGGGACCACCGCGATCGCCGTGATGATAAGGGCGATGGTGAACCTCAGCCACCGGTAACGATCCTTGCCTACCGTGCCTGACCGCGGAACTGGCGTCGGCTTCCGCTTGGCCGCGACCGTCTCGTGCAGGGCTGTCACTGGAACGCCGCCTTTCGTATCTGCCGGTAGAGCACGACCGACACGACAACGAGAGCCAAGGTCATCAAGAAGGCGATGGCGACGCCCGGGCCGACCTGGAAGTTCTGGAATACGGTGCGGTAGGCGAGCACGACCAGTGACGTGGTGGCGCTGACCGGCCCGCCGCCAGTGAGCAGATAGATGGTGGGGAAGTCGTTCACGCAGAAGATGGTCATCAGGATCCACGAGATGTACGTGGGCCGGGCGATGATCGGCAGCGTGATACGGCGGAACTGCTGGACGGCACCGGCACCGTCCATCCGGGCGGCCTCGTACACGGTCCCGTCCACGCTGGCCAGCGCCGAGCTGGCCATGAGCATCATGAACGGGAAGCTGACCCAGACCTTATAGATGCAGACGGTGACCTTGGCCCAGGTGGGATTGGCGAGGAACAGCGGGGAGCCCAGCCCAAGGGCGTGGAACAGGCTCGGTATCGGGCTGGACGGGCTGTCCACGAGGTAGATGACAGCCGTGGCGGAGACCACGATCGGCACGATCCAGGGCAGCAGCAGGAGTACCTTGAAGACCGCGCGGCCGGGGAAGTCCGCCTGGAGCAGCAGCGCTATCCCGAGGCCGATGGCCCAGCTGCCGAAGACGCCGACCACGGTGTACAGCAGCGTGAACTCAGCGGCCTGCCAGAATTGGGCACTGGTCAGCACGGTCTTGTAGTTGTCCAGGCCGACGAAGGAACCCGCGCTGATCAGTGTCCCGTTGTGCAGCGACTCATTGGCGGCGGAGAAGAACGGATAGGCGTTGATCAGCAGCAGGAGCAGGACGGACGGAGCGACGAGCGCCAGCAGGGTCGTCCGCGTGGAGGTGAACTGCCGCCCGTGCCGTCGCGGGCGGGGGGCGGCCACGGCACCGCCGGCCTCTGCGGTCGTCCCGATCTTGACGGTCATATCGGGGCTCCGGTTACGTGAAGAGCGGCTGCAGTGAGCTCTGCAAACTCTGCAACGCTGTCTTCGGGTCACCGCCGCCGAGCATCGTCTGAGCGAACGCCTGCAGCTGCTGGCTGCCGTCCACTTTCGCCAGCGAAGGGGAGAGCACGGTGCCCACCGCGGCGTAGTTCTTCGCCACCGGCAGCCAGGCATTGACCGCGGTGACCCGGGGAAGCTGCTTCTGGAACGCCGGCAGGGCGGTGATGGACTTCAGCACCGGCAGGCTCTCGAGCAGGCCTTGCTTCCAGTAGGTGTTCATGTTCTTGAGGTACCAGGCCACGAATGCCTCGGAGCCGGCCTGGGACGGGGTGTTCTTGTACATCATGATGTTGTTCTGGAACACGAGGCAGGCTACGTCGCCATTCGGTCCGGCCAATGGCTTTTCCATTACCGCCAGGCTCCCGTCGCTCACGCCGGCGTCGACGTCGAGGCCAGCGGTATACATGCCCATGGCGAACTTACCGGCCTTCCACTGGGAATCCTGGGTACTTGTGGTGTAGCTCACCGAGGCCGGGTCGATGATCTTCGCCTTGGCCAGTTCCTGCACGAACTGCATCGCCTCGATGTTGCGAGGGGTCACCACATCGAGTTTGTTGTCCGTGGTGAACAGCCCGCCGCCGTTGTTGATCATCATCATGACCATGGCGTGCGCACCGAGGTTATTACCCGTGCCTGCGCCGGTGCCGAAGCCGTAGTAGCCGTGCTGGGCCAGGGTCTTGCCGACCGTCATCACCTCGTCCCACGTTGTCGGTGGTGTGAGCCCGAGCTTGCTGAAGATGGGCTTGCTGTACCACCAGACGCGGATATCGAGCTGCCACGGGACCGCCACGTAGCCGTTGGCTGTTTTCATCGCCGCGATCTGGCCGGGCAGGAAGTCGGCGTACACGCCGGTCTTCTGGAATGTGCTGATCAGATTGTCGGCATAGGCGATCGCCCCCTGCTGGGCGTACTGGAACGCCTGGAAACCGCCGCCGGTACTGACGGCGGGACCGGTGTTCGACGCGACGGCCGAGGCGAAGGTCTGGGTGAAGTTGGCCCACTGGATTGTCTGGTAACTCGCGGCTGGCAGCGAGCCGGTTGGCTTGTAGGTTGCGACTAGCTGCTTTGCTGCCGGGTTGTACGCCGGTCCCCCCCAGGGCATATCCCAGAACTTCATGGTGCTGCTGCTGCCGCCGCTGCCGCTGCTGCCGCCGCTGCTACTGCTGCTGCCGCCACAAGCCGCCAGGAAGACCGCGGACGCGGCTGCGCCGGCTCCCAGTCCGAGAAAACCGCGGCGGGAGAGGTGGTCTGCAGAAGCTGGTGTCTCAGCCATCGCATCTCCTTAGGGTCGCGCCGTCGACCGGCGTTTTGGTTTCGATCTTCGCCCGGATGCTAGATCGGCTGACCGGCAGCTAGCAATGCCTGAATTTTGCTTTATAAAAACATAATTAGGTCATTGCAATGACTCGTGCCGCTCTCTTAACATCCACGACATCGCCGCGAAACGACGTGGCCAGCAGGCCGGTTAGACCCGGAGATTTTCACCCAGTCCACGAAGAGGCGGGCCCGTGACAGGAGAATTGCCGGTGCGGGTCTTCGAGGAATCGTTCGCAGCCCCGGGCCGGCGACTGCGGGCTGCCATTGTCGGGAGCGGCACCATCGCTGCTGTCCATCGCCGGGCAGCCGTGCTGGCCGGCGCCGAGCTCGTCGGGGTGCTCGGGTCACGGCCGGAGCGATCCGAGCGGGCCGCGCGCCGCTGGGGCCTGCCAGTGGCGTTCTCCGGTCTCGCTGACCTGGCCGGAAGCCCGGTGGATGTCGTTCACGTGTGCAGCCCCAACGCGACGCATGCCCGCTACGTCGAAGCGCTGCTCGCTGCGGGTAAGCACGTCGTGTGCGAGAAGCCGCTCGGAATCTCGCTCGCGGAGGCCGAGCGGATGAACGCGCTGGCTGGGCGGCCCGGCGTCGTGGCCACGGTCCCTTTCGTCTACCGGTATCACCCGGTAGTGCGCGAGATCCGGGCGCGCGCGCAGGCGGGCGGGTACGGCCGCTGGAATCTGCTGCACGGTCACTATCTCCAGGACTGGCTGCTCTCGCCGGCCGCGTCGAACTGGCGGGTCGATCCGGCCCAGGGTGGTGCCTCGCGCGCGTTTGCGGACATCGGGTCGCACTGGTGCGACCTGGTCGAGTGGGTGAGTGGTGAGCGCGTGGACACCCTCGTCGCACAGCTTTCCGTCGCCGTTCCCAGGCGAGCCGGCACGCCGCGCGGTTTGCCCGATGGCGGCGAGACGGCCGCGGTAGCGACCGAGGACGCTGCCACGGTGCTTTTCCGCAGCGCATCAGGAGTGCCTGGGTCGATGCTCGTGTCCCAGGTCGCCGCCGGGCGGAAGAACCGGCTGTGGTTCGAGCTGGACGGATCCGCTGGCAGCGCCGCCTTCGACCAGGAGAATCCCGAGTCATTCTGGACCGGAACGGCGGAGGGCAGCCGGGTATTCGTGCGGGACGCGAATTCCGGCTCGCCCGGGCAGCGACGGCTCAGTTACCTGCCCGCGGGGCATCCGCAAGGCTACGGGGATTGCTTCGCTGCCTTCGTGGCCGACACCTATGCCGCCATCGGCGGGGAGCAACCCGACGGGCTGCCCACCTTCGCCGACGGCGTGCGGTCCGCTCGCATCGTCGAGGCGGTCGTCCGCTCGGCCACCGCCGCTACCTGGACACGGGTCTGACCAATGAAACTCGGAATGCTTACCGCCTGCCTGCCGTCCTGGCCGCTGGACCGCGTTGCTCGCTGGGCGGCCGACGCCGGTTACGAGGCGCTGGAAGTGGCCGTGTGGCCCGCGACCGGCGGCCGGGACTTCGAGGCAGCCCACCTGCCGGTGGCCGGCTTCGGTGCCCGCGAGCGTGACCAGACGATGGCCTTGTTCGCCAAGCTGGGTCTGCAGCTATCGGCCTTTGCCTACTACGAGAATAATCTGCACCCTGACCCCGTGCGGCGGGCGCAGATCGCGACGCACCTGCGCCACGCGATCGATGCCGCGCAACTGCTCGGCGTCAGTTATGTCGGCACGTTCATCGGGCGGGATCCGTCGGGAAGCGTCGCGGCGAACCAGCGCGCCGCCGAGAAGATGTTCCCGCCGCTGGTCGAATACGCCGGGGAACGTGGGGTGAAGCTCATGATCGAGAATTGCGTGATGGAGGGCTGGCATCCCGACGGCTACCCCGGCAACATCGCGTACTCGCCTGAGTTGTGGGAGTGGATGTTCTCCCTCGGCCTGTACCTGAACTGGGATCCGTCGCACCTGATGTGGATCGGAATCGATCCCGTGGAGACGATCCGGCCCTACATCGACCGGATCGTCCACGCCCAGGCGAAGGATGTCGAGCTCGATGAGCGGGCACGCAACCGGTTTGGCTGCTTCGGCATCGTTGACAAGGGGGGCGATCCGTGGCGGACGGGATGGTGGCGCTATCGGGTCCCGGGCCGCGGCCAGGTCGACTGGGCCCGGGTGGTGGATCGCCTCTACGAGGCCGGATTCGGCGGGGTGCTGTCGGTCGAGCACGAGGATCCCCTCTGGGGCGGCACCGAAGTCAAGATCCTGCAGGGGCTGACCATCGCGCAGCGCACGTTGCGTCCGCTCATCCTGCCCGAATCCGAATAACCAGGCCAGCCGGCAGGAGATGGTGCGCCCATGATGCTTTCCGCCAGGGTCGCTGTGAACCCGCTGCCCTGGGTGCTCGGCCCGGACGGATTCGACCTGAGCCCGGCCACCGTGGCTGCTGCCGTGGCGGGTATCGCCCAGGCCGGTTTCACCGCGATGCATGCGGACGTCCCCGACGGGATGGACGCGGCGGGCTACCGCACCCTGCTTTCTGATCATGGAATACGTCCCGCGCCGGGCTACTTCGGTGCTCACTTCGACGCCGTGTTCGCCTCGGTTCCCCCGTCTTTTGACGGCTGGTTCGTGGTCGAGGTGGACGTCCCCGATCTGCCGACCAAGGAGGAGTCAACCGCGGAGTCGGCACGCTGGATCCTTAACCAGCCCGAGCACGCCGCCTCCCGGGAGCGCGCATGACCCCGCCGCTCGGGGTCGGAATTCTCGGCGCCGGGCCGGTGACGCAGGCGATTCATCTGCCGACGCTGGCCCGCCTGGCCGACCGGTTCCTGGTCATCACGGTCATGGACGTGGACGCGCAGGTCGCCGGGTCCGTCGCAGCCCGTGCCGGGGCCGAGCCTGCCCAGTCGGTACAGGCGGTCCTCGACAACCCCGCCGTGGATGTCGTCGCGGTCTGCAGCCCGCCCCAGTTCCACGCCGACCAGGTCGCTGCGATTTGCGCGGCCGGCAAGCGCGGCATTCTCTGCGAGAAGCCGCTGGCGACCAGCCGGGAAGAAGCCGAGCGGATTGGCGCGGTCGTCGCCGGATCCGGGATTCCCCTGATCGTCGGCGCGATGCACGCCTACGACCCTGGCTGGCTGGCCGCGGCTGACGCCTGCGCGGGCCGGCTGGACACCGCCCACACCATCCGCTCGACGATCGTGCTGCCGTTCAACGATCGTTTCGAGAACTGGGCGACCGAGATCGCGAGCCTGCCGGCTCCGCCCGCTCCGGCCGGGCCGCTGGACGCGCCCGAGCGCGCCGCCCGGATCCGCGGTCTCGTGCTCGGCCTGTCGATCCATGACCTGCCGCTGGTCAGGGCCCTGGCGCCCAAGCTCGACCGGGTCAGTCATGCCGAGTTCGTCACGCCCTTTGGCGGCGTGATCTCGCTGACGGCAGCAGGGCGCAGAGTTGACCTCGTCGCGTTCATGCGTCCTATCTGGCGGCCGGACTGGCGCCTCGAGATATGGGGCGATGACTGGTCGCTGGCTGTGTTCTTCACCCCGTCCTACGTCCATGCTGGCTCGGCCAGCGCAACGATCCGCGACAACCACGGCGAGCGGCATATCGCGGCAGTTGCCCATAACGGGTACGAGGGCGAGTGGCGGGAACTGCATGATGCCGTCAGCGGTGCGGCCGATCCCCGCTATCTCCTGACGGACCTGATCGATGACCTGACCTTCGCCACCGACATCGCCGATGGCGCCGCGTCCGCCGTGCTGGGTGAGGGTTCACGATGAGGACCCCGGTCACCGTGGCCATCGCGCAGCCAGCGGGCGCGGACTTCATCGGGTCCCAGCACGCCGTCTGGGCGTCGCTTCCGATGTCGCTGACGGCCGGCCCGGACGGGGCCCAGATGATCGCGGTCGACGGCCGGTCGCGCGGCTGGCTGGAGACGCTCGCGGACGTGATCCGCCCGGGTGTTGCCGGGGTGCTGCTTGTCCGCCCGGTTGCCGGGCCGCCGGGCCGCGACATCCGCGCGACCGCTGAGGCGGCCGCCAGTTCCGGGACGACTGTCGTCGTGGAAACGGCCTGGGCATCCAATCCGGCCGTCGCGCAGCTCGCGCGCACAATCGCGGGACGGCTACCCGACATCAAGCTTGTCGACAGCGTGGCGCAGGTGGCCGGTGATAACTGCGGCCGGTGGGCGGATGTACTGCTCGACCACGTCGTTCTGCTGCGGGCAGTGACCGGGCCGCTCGATGCCGCGCGGTTCGCGGTGCAGGACGTGCGCGGTTACACGGTGGACGGGGTGCGCGGGGCATCTACGGTCGCCATGGCGGCCGTACGGTCCGCGGTGTCACCGCCCGTCGCACGGCTGGCCGCCTACGGTGCCACCGCCGAAGCGCACCTGGTCGTGCCGACCGGGGACACGGCCGCACCCGCTGCGGCCTGGATCGTGGATCCGGCCTGCGCTACGGCCCAGCCGACGTCGTACGAGACAACCTCTCGTGTGTCGTGGCGGCGGCTGTGCGGCGCTGCGTCCGAGCGCTCTGGCGAACCGGTACGTGACCTGGCGGACCTGGCGGATGACACCGAACTCGTGGCCACGATCACCGAGTCCTGGTCGGCCCGATCACCGGACGGGCGTCTCAGTAGGGAGCACACGTGACAAAGGTCGCCATTACCGGTGGCAGCGGGAAGCTTGGCCGCGCGGTCATCCCTGAGCTTTCTGAACACGGCTATACCGTCTTCAACTTTGACCTTGTGCCGCCGCCGTCGCCGAGTCCAGCCACCTTCACCCGGATCGACCTCCGGGGGGCACACCGGCCACCTGAGGCACTGTGTTCACGTGCGTGGCGGGAGCCAGTCGGCGGCGAGCCGGGCGGCGAGCTTTTCCAGCAGCGGGCCGGCGTGGGCCATGCTGGACCGCAGGTCGGGCTCGAGGTCGGCGAGCGCGTACGCGGCGGCGATCCCGGCGCGCTCCAGGGCCGCGCGGTCGAGGGAACAGGCGCCGGCCACGGCCACCACCGGCGTCCCCGGCGACACGGCGCGGGTGGCCCGGGCGACCCCGGCCGGGGCCTTGCCGCGCAGCGTCTGCGCGTCCAGCGATCCCTCGCCCGTGATCACCAGGCTGGCCCCCGCCGCCCGCTCGGCAAAGGACACCAGCTCCAGCACCACCTCGATGCCCGGCTGCATCCGCGCGCCCAGGAAGGCCAGCGCCGCGAAACCCAGACCGCCTGCCGCGCCCGCCCCGGCCCACTCCCGCACCCTGGGACTCCGCGCGCCTGCGCCGCCCGGCCACTCCCGGACTCTGGGGCTCATTGCGCCCGCGCCCGGCCACTCCCGGACTCTGGGGCTCATTGCGCCCGCGCCCGGCCGGTCCGGGAGGCCTTCACCCAGCGCCGTCTCGGCCAGGTCGGCCCACCGCGCCAGGCCCTCCTCCAGGACCGGAATATCCTCCGGGGACGCGCCCTTCTGCGGGCCGTAGATCGCCGCTGCCCCGTCGGGGCCGAGCAGGGGATTGTCCACGTCGCTGGCCAGCAGCACGTCCACCCCGGACAGGTCCCGCAGGGCGGTCGGGTCGAGCCCGCGCAGCCCGGCCAGCGCGGCGCCCCCGGACGCGACCGGCCCGCCATCCGCGCCCAGCAGCCGGCCGCCCAGAGCCGCGATCAGGCCCGCGCCGCCGTCGGTAGTGGCGCTGCCGCCCAGGCCCAGCACGATGTGCCGGGCGCCCGCGTCGGCGGCGGCGGCGATGAGCTCGCCGACCCCGTAACTCGTCGCGGTCAGCGGCCGGAGGCGGCCACCGGGCAGCCGGCTGAGCCCGCAGGCCTGCGCCGCCTCGACGACCGCCACGTCGCCGCGGATCGCGAACGCCGCCGTGACCGGTTCACCGGTGGGCCCGGTGACCTGCACGTCAATACGCTGATATCCGGCCGCCGCGGCCGCGTCAACGGTCCCGTCCCCGCCGTCGGCCACCGGCACCTCGTCGGTTCGCACGCCCGGAACCGCCTCCGCGAGCCCCCGTGCCAGGTGCGCGGCTACCTCGGGCGCGGACAGTGAGCCCTTGAATTTGTCTGGCGCGATCACCACCCGGTACGGGCCTGGCTGACGCACGTCTTAGTCCGCCGGAATCGAGTTGTTCCCGGCGACGTCGGCGAACCATCCGGCACTGCGTTTCGGGATGCGCCGCTGTGTGCCGTAGTCGACGAAGATCAGACCGAACCGCTTCGAATACCCGTGCGCCCACTCGAAGTTGTCCATCAGCGACCAGGTGAAATACCCGCGCAGGTTGGTGCCCGCGGTGAGGGCGCGGTGGGCCGCCCGCAGGTGACCACGCAGGTAGTCGATCCGTTCGGTGTCCTCGACGGTGCCGTCCGGGTTAACGTAGTCGTCACCGGCCGCGCCATTCTCGGTGATGTACAGGGGCAGCTCAGGCGCGTCGTCACGGAGCCGGATCAGCAGGTCGTACAGGCCGTCAGGCTGGACGATCCAGTCCATCGCGGTGACCGGCAGGTCGTCCGGCCGGACGAACACGGCATGCCCCCGTCCCATCGGGGTGTCGCCCCGGCGGAAGATTCCGTCCTCGCGGACGGCGACGATCTGCGGGAAGTAGAAGTTCACGCCCAGGAAGTCGATGGGCGCCTGAATCGTGGCGAAATCCCCGTCCCGGACGATCTGCGGCCCGGGGACGTGACCGGCGCCGAGGCGCGCCGGGTACGACCCGTCGATCAGGGGACTGAGGAAGACCCCGTTGGTCTCGGCGTCGATGTCGGCGGCCAGTTCGCGGTCCGCGGCGTTGGCCGGGTCGGCCGGGTAGACGTGCGTCATGTTGAGCGTGATGCCGACCTCCGCGCGCGCCGGGCCGGCACCAGCCGGGGTGGCGGCCCGCACGGCGGCGGCGGCGCGGCCGTGCGCCAGCAGCAGGTGGTGGGTGGTGGCCACGGCCTGCCGCCCGTCCCGGATCCCGGGCGCGTGCCGGCCCCACCGGTAGCCCATGTTCGCGATCACCCATGGCTCGTTGATCGTGATCCAGCGGTTCACCCGGTCGCCCAGGGCGCCGGCCACGATCCCGGCGTAGGCGGCGAACAGTTCGGCGGTGTCGCGGGCCGCCCAGCCGCCCTTGTCCTGGAGCGCTTGCGGCAGGTCCCAGTGGTAGAGCGTCACCATGGGTGTGATCCCGCGCTCCAGCAGCGTGTCCACGAGCCTGCTGTAGTGCGCCAGGCCGGCCGGGTTCGCGCTGCCCCGGCCGTCCGGCTGGATGCGCGGCCAGGAGATGGAGAACCGGTAGGCGCCGGCGTTCAGCCCGGCCACCAGGGCGATGTCCTCGTCGACCCGGCGGTAATCATCGCACGCGATGTCCCCGGTGTCGCCGTGCGCGGTCCGCCCGGGCTGGTGGCTGAAGGTGTCCCAGATGGACCGGCCCTTCCCGTCCTCGGCGGGCGCGCCCTCGATCTGGTAGGCGGCGGTCGCCACACCCCACAGAAAATCCGGGGGGAAGGCGTCGCGTCGCTGGCCCTCCGCTGGACTCATCCGTCCCTCCTCGGCCACCCCATCGGCAGGGTTAGCGTTGACCAAATCCCTGCCGGGCGCAAGCCCCGGTAGCCGGCCTGGGGATCACCAGCCGCGGGCGCGCCATTCGGCCAGGTGGGGGCGCTCCGCGCCGAGGGTGGTGTCGTTGCCGTGGCCGGGGTATACCCAGGTCGGGTCCGGCAGCGGCCCGAACACCCGATCCTCCAGGTCATCCATCAGCGACCTGAAGTCCTTCGGGTTCGTCGTCTTGCCCGGGCCGCCCGGGAACAGCGAGTCGCCGGTGAACAGGTGCGGCGACCCGGCCAGCCGGCCCCCGGCGTCGTAGCAGAGCGCGACGCTGCCCGGAGTGTGCCCGCGCAGGTTGATGACGGACACGGCCGCGTCACCGAACCGCAGGATGTCCCCGTCGGTGATGTCGTCGTCCACGGGGATGGGCAGTTCGCCCGCGTCCTCGGTGTGGGCGACGACCACCGCGCCAGTGGCCAGCTGGACCTCGGCCAGGGCCTGCCAGTGGTCGTAGTGCCGGTGCGTGGTCACGATCCAGGTGATGGGCGTGCCGCCGATCATCTCGATCAGCCGGTCCGCCTCGCTCGCCGCGTCGATGAGCAGGCCCTCGCCCGTCGCCGCGTCGCGCAGCAGGTAGGCGTTGTTGTCCATCGGGCCGACGGCCAGCTTCGTGATCGTGAGGCCATCGATCTCACGGGTGTCCGGCGGCCCGCCGGCTTTCACGTTCCCGGTGTAGGTCACGTGGCCATCGTACGGGCCGGGGGCCCCGCCCGCTTGATGTCGGTGAACACCAATCGCAATCAGTTGATTACGATTGGGTACCTTGCTGCCATACACCGATGCTGTTCCCGGCTGGATCGCGGAACAGTGCCACCCACAGGTCGCCCTCCGGGTACGGCCGCACCGTGACCTCCCCGCCGTGCGCAGCGACCCGGCCGAGGCTCTCATCGATGCGCTCCACGTAGATGTACGGCCGTACGCCGGCGTCCCCGCCGACGGGCAGGTCCGGCATGAAGTGGCCGATCACGTGCCCGCTTCCGTCCCTGAAACTCGGCTCGCCGGGATCACCGCGGATAATCCAGCCGAACGTGCCCCGGTAGAAGTCGGCCAGCCGTGCGGGGTCCGGCGCCGGAATGCGCAGATAGCTGACCGCCCCGGGCCGGAATACCGAGGGCTCCTCGCTCACCGGGCCGCCCCGGGGGACCCGCTCACCGGGACCCGCTCACCGCGGCCGCCGGGACCGCTCACTGGGCCGGCTCCTGGTAAATGCCGAGCAGGTTGCCGGCCGGATCCCGGAACACCGCGGTGATCTCGGGCGCCTCCCAGCCGATTGGCCGCACGATCTCGCCGCCGCGCGCGACGATCGCGGCCAGGGTCTCCTCGGCGTTGTCGACCATGATGTCGACCAGCAGGCCCGGTTCACCCAACCATGGCTTGCGGTTTGTCACCCACATCCCGCTCACCCCACCGACTGTGTCGTCGAAGGCCGGCGTCCCATCATCGTGCCGGCGCAGCCCCCAGCCGAATATCTCCGAGTAAAAGCGGGCCGACGTATCGACGTCGGTGGCGGGGATCTGCAGGTAGCAGATCTTGCCGTGATTGCTGGTCGGGGCCATCTGTGCCTCCTGGCAGTGCCTCTGGTCATACAGGGTTCACCCTACGGCGCTGACCGGTGCTCCCGGCTGTCGCGCGGATAGCGTGTCCGCGTGGCTGAAGTTCCGGTACGGCTGCCGTCGCCGCTGACGGGGGTCACCGACGACCGGCTGGCGCGCGCCGGTGTCCGCCTCTCGGCCGCTCGTCCCTGCGCGCGGCGGTCGCGCGCGGCATGCACCCCTCCGGCGGGGCGGGTGTCATACGGGAACGGCGACCGCGTCGATGATCACCTTGACCGTGCGGGCGACCATGGCCTTCATCTTCGTTACGCCGAACTGGGTGCGGTCCAGCGTGGCAACGGCGTGGAACCGGATGGCGCCGTCCTCGGTACGGACGTCGTCGATGGTCAGTTCGGCCGGCACTGACACGCCGTGCGCGGTCACCATGCCGGGGACGACCCAGGCGCCTCCCTGTGCCCGCGCCCCCTCGCCGCTGAACGTGATCTCGGGGTAGGCCTGCGCGTCCAGCAGGTTGGAAGAGGTGACGTCCTTGTCGCGCTTGCTGTTCCCGGACGAATAGCTCGCCGCGTCGATGACCGCCCGTACGCTGGACCGCCCGGGATCGTCGGCGATCGTCACCTCGCCTGAGCCGAGCCGCATGGTGCCGTGCACGGGAATCAGCCCCAGCATGCCCTTTCCGTCGACCCGGACGGTGGTGCGATCGGGATGGAGGCGGAACGTCCCGGGCGCCGGGATGGTGGCGGGTCTGGTGGATGAGGACTCGGTCATGGGGAGATCTCCTTCTCTGTTTCGTCTAAGTATTCCTGGTCTGGCGGGTGTTCGTGGGGCCCGCTGGGCTGGGCGTGCCCGTTGTGTGAAGTGTTGAACGGAGGCTGGCCCGGCGGACGTCGGACGGCGTACGGTCATTGAGGGCCGTAACGGTCACCGGATAGGCCAGCTGAGGAAGCGGCGCGGTTTTGTCGGACCCCCTGGCTAGCATGGTGTGGCGCCATCTTTACCCCGGACGAGCTGCGCAGACGTAGCACTGGCATCACCGTTCGCAAAGAGCCCGCAAGGCCCATTGCGCCCGGCCCACCAACGTAGATCCGCCCACCGAAGTAAGCCCAGCCGAGCAAGCAGGGGAGCAGAGAGCCCAGTGGCTGACCGACTTGTCGTTCGCGGCGCACGCGAGCACAACCTCAAGGACATCTCGATTGATCTGCCACGGGATGCCTTGATCGTGTTCACCGGGCTGTCCGGGTCCGGGAAGTCGAGCCTCGCTTTCGACACGATCTTCGCCGAGGGCCAGCGCCGCTACGTGGAGTCCCTGTCGGCGTACGCGCGCCAGTTCCTGGGCCAGATGGACAAGCCCGACGTCGACTTCATCGACGGGCTGTCCCCGGCCGTGTCGATCGACCAGAAGGCGGCCAGCCGCAACCCGCGATCGACGGTCGGGACGATCACGGAGATCTACGATTACATGCGGCTGCTATACGCGCGGGTGGGCAAGCCGCACTGCCCGATCTGCGGCCGCCCGATCGCGCGGCAGAGCCCGCAGCAGATCGTCGACCGCGTGCTGGAGCTGGCGGAGGGAACCCGGTTCCAGGTGCTGGCCCCGGTCGTCCGGGGCCGCAAGGGCGAGTACGCGGACCTGCTCCGCGAGCTGCAGACCAAGGGCTACTCGCGGGCCCGCGTCGACGGTCAGGGCATCCGCCTCGACAGCGCCACCGGCTCCGGCTCCGAACTGCCGAAGCTGAAGAAGTACGAGAAGCACGACATCGAGGTCATCGTGGACCGGCTCGCGGTCAAGGACACCGCGCGGCGCCGGCTGACCGACTCGGTGGAGACCGCGCTTGGCCTGTCCGGCGGGGTCGTCGTGCTCGAGTTCGTGGACCTGCCTGAGGGCGACCCGCACCGCGAGCGGATGTATTCGGAGCATCTGGCCTGCCTGTACGACGACCTGTCGTTCGACGAGCTGGAGCCGCGCTCGTTCTCGTTCAACTCTCCGTGGGGTGCCTGCCCGGATTGCGCCGGCCTCGGCACCCGGATGGAGGTCGACCCGGAGCTGATCGTCCCGGACCCGGCGATGACGCTGGCCGAGGGGGCGCTCGCGCCGTGGAGCGGCGGGCACGTCAGCGACTACTTCGCCCGCCTGGTCGAGGCGCTCGGGGACGCGCTGGGCTTCAACCTGGACACGCCGTGGGAGGGACTGCCGTCCCGGGCCCGCAATGGCCTGCTCAACGGGTTCGACCACCAGGTGCACGTGCGGTACCGGAACCGGTACGGCCGGGAGCGCTCGTACTACACGGCGTTCGAGGGCGTGATCCCCTACGTTGAGCGGCGGCACTCCGAGGCGGAGAGCGACTCCAGCCGGGAGAAGTTCGCCGGGTACATGCGCGAGGTGCCGTGTCCCTCGTGCCGGGGAAGCCGGCTGAAGCCGATCGCGCTGGCGGTCACCATCGACGACCGGTCGATCGCGGACATCTGCGCTCTGCCCATCGGCGAGATGGCCAAGCTCATGATCGACATCAATCTTTCCGAACGGGACCGGCAGATCGCGGCCCAGATCCTGAAGGAGGTCAACGCGCGGCTCGGATTCCTGCTCGACGTGGGCCTCGACTACCTCAGCCTGAACCGGGCGTCGGCGACGCTGGCGGGGGGAGAGGCGCAGCGGATCCGGCTCGCCACCCAGATCGGGTCCGGGCTGGTCGGCGTGCTGTACGTGCTGGATGAGCCGTCGATCGGCCTGCACCAGCGGGACAACAACCGGCTACTGGAGACGCTGACGCGGCTGCGCGACCTGGGCAACACGCTGATCGTCGTGGAGCACGACGAGGACACCATCCGCGCCGCCGACTGGGTGGTCGACATCGGCCCCGGGGCGGGCGAGCACGGCGGCTGGGTGGTCGTGTCCGGGCCGGTTCAGGAACTGCTCACCAGTGAGAAGTCGCTGACCGGGGCGTACCTGTCCGGGCGCGCGTCGATCCCCGTGCCGGAGATTCGCCGGTCGCCGTCGAAGAGCCGCGAGGTCGTGGTCAAGGGCGCGAGCGAGCACAACCTGCGGAACGTGGACGTGGCGTTCCCGCTCGGCTGCCTGGTGGCGGTCACCGGGGTGTCCGGCTCAGGCAAGTCGACCCTGGTCAACGAGATCCTGTACAACGCGCTGGCCAAGGAGCTGAACGGCGCGCGGACCGTTCCCGGCAAGCACACCCGGATCACCGGGATGAAGCAGCTGGACAAGGTGGTGCACGTCGACCAGGGGCCGATCGGGCGGACCCCGCGGTCAAACCCGGCCACCTACACGGGCGTCTTCGACCACGTGCGCAAGCTGTTCGCGCAGACCACCGAGGCGAAGATCCGCGGCTACCAGCCGGGCCGGTTCTCCTTCAACGTCAAGGGCGGCCGGTGCGAGGCATGCTCCGGTGACGGCACGATCAAGATCGAGATGCAGTTCCTGCCGGACGTCTACGTGCCGTGCGAGGTCTGCCACGGCGCGCGGTACAACACCGACACCCTGCAGGTGCACTACAAGGGCAAGACCATCGCCGAAGTGCTGGACATGCCGATCGAGGAGGCCGCCGAGTTCTTCGAGCCCGTCCCGGCCATCCACCGGCACCTTAAGACCCTGGTCGACGTCGGGCTGGGCTATGTCCGCCTGGGCCAGAGCGCGCCCACGCTGTCCGGCGGTGAGGCGCAGCGCGTGAAGCTGGCCTCGGAGCTGCAGCGGCGGGCCACCGGGCGGACCATCTACGTGCTGGACGAGCCCACCACCGGGCTGCACTTCGAGGACATCCGCAAGCTCCTCGGCGTCCTCGGCCGGCTGGTCGACACCGGGAACACGGTCATCGTCATCGAGCACAACCTTGACGTGATCAAGACGGCGGACTGGGTCATCGACCTCGGGCCGGAGGGCGGTTCGGGCGGCGGGACGGTCATCGCGACCGGAACGCCCGAGCAGGTGGCGATGGTCGAGGACAGCTACACGGGCGAGTTCCTGAAGAAGATGCTGAACGTCTGACCGCTACCGGCGTGGACATCGGGACCAGCCACGGCCCGGCGCGAGCCGAACTGGCCGTGCCGAGCGGGCCCAGCGCCTCCGGGCCCCCGTCGTTCCTCCTCGTGCTCACGCACGGGGCCGGGGGCTCGGTCAATGCGCCCGACCTGCTGGCCGTCCGGGACGCTGCCCTCCGGGCAGGCGGTGCGACGGCGCTCGTCACCCAGCCGTACCGGATCAGAGGGGCCAGGGCACCCGGTTCGCCCGCCCGCCAGGACGAGGCGTGGCGGGAGATCATCGCCTTCCTGCGCGGCAGACCATGGTCCGGGCCGGAGGAGCCGTGGTCCGGGCCGGAGAAGGACGCGGACGAGGTGCCGCTGAGCCCGGGCACTCCGCTGATCGTGGGCGGCCGGAGCAATGGTGCGCGGGTGGCCTGCCGCACGGCGGCGGCCGTGGGGGCCAGGGGAGTCATCGCGCTGGCGTTCCCGCTCCGTCCGCCGGGACGCGGCGCGGCCGCCGGGAGTGCCGGATCCAGTAGTCCGCCGACCCGCGCCGCGGAGTTGCGGGCGGCCGCGGACGGAGGCGCCCGCCTTCTTGTCGTGAACGGGGACAGGGATCCGTTCGGCATCCCCGATCCCGGAGACGCCATCTGGGTAGTGGTCCTGAAAGGTGAGTCCCACGCGCTTTCGCGGAATCCCGCGGCGGTGGCGGAGGCGGTCACCGGCTGGCTCAGTGAGGTCGTGCCGCTGATGCGCTGAGAGCCACGGCGGAGCCATCCGAATGAGCGCGAAGAGCCATCAAAGGGTGTCTGCAACCGGCTGGATAGGAAGCCGGCACACGGGATTCACCGCTAGATAACAATTTGACCGTTGGCGCTTTAATGGGTGTTGCTGTTTCGTAATAATTCCCCGGGACGAGTGTCCCGTCCGCGGTGCGGAATGCTCCCGAGGGGCATTTCGCTGTCCGCTGAAAAACGTTCCTGCCGGGCTTTTAGGCGGCGGGGGCGTGTCCTGGCTGGGAGATCACGGTGGTCGGATAGAACACCAGATCAGTTGGCCGGTGCGGGGCGATCGTGGCGCCGCCCGGCAGCAGTTCACCGGTGTCTTCAAATATAACGATCCCGTTGCAGAGCAGGCTCCAGCCCTGATCGGGGTGACTGGCCAGTGTTCGGGCCGCCTCACGGTCCGGCGCTGACGCTTCCGGACACCTTGGCGTGTGTTGGCACATGTTGTGCCTCCTCGCGAGCTTCTTATAGTGCGTGTTATGGATCACATGTTAGTGTGCCGCAGCGAGTGCGGACTGCAACATGGCTCATTCTCACTGTTTTTCCGGGAGCTTTTTGTAGCTTCCGGCGGGCTATCCGCTATGGCATTTTATGACTACACCCTGTGGCCTGCCCGGTGGCTGGCCAATAGGCCCTCCGCCGGGCCTGGCGCGGTGGCTGGCGCCGCCTCGCCATCTCAGTGGCCTAGACCAACTGCTCTAGACCAACTGTCCTACCGGGTGCCGCACCGTGCAAGGGAGACGCCCGAATTGGTCTGGTCCATTGGGGTGCACTGCACCCCGCCGGGCCCGCTCCGGCACCGTCGTGGCCGGCCGGGATCCCCCGGGCTGGGCCGATCGCGACTTCTCGCCACCGGCTCACGGGCCGCAGTCGGCAAGCAGAGGGGCGCCCACTGCCGACCGCCCGCCGCCACCTATTCAGAACGTCCCCCAGGCGCTGCGGGTTCGAATAGTTAGACGTCTAGGTCGGACCGCAGGTTGGCGGCTCCGGCCCGGGTGGCTGGCTACCCGGATACGGCTCTGTTCAGCTGGCGGGCCGGCTGCCCGTTCCTGCCGCGTACGACTGTAGGCCGGTACCGCGGCGTCCGCGCCTCTTTTGGCTTCACCGCAGGCCGGTCAGCGTGTCGCCGGTGAGGTGCCGTCCCGCTTAAGGAGAGCGTCCCGGCGCGCCGTTGATACGGTCGTGGGCGACGTTGGCGCAGAGGGCTATACGGCGGGCTGCAGCGGCGCCGGGGGAATGCCGTTGAGCCGGTGGCTTTCCCGCAGCGTCAGCAGTCGCTCGGCCTCGCCCGTGAGAGCGTGCACGTCTGGCCGCGCCATCGCCTTGCGCCGGTAAATCCGGTCGTCGTAGCCGCGGGGGCCGATCGCGGCCCGCTGGGCGGCGAAGGCCGAGCGCATCACCTCGGTCAGCGCCGCATCCAGGTTGACCGCCAGCCGTCTCCGTTCGGTCAGGGGGGTGACGGAACTTGCCTCGGCCCGGCGGAATTCCAGCTCGGCCTGACGGGCGGCCGCCAGCAACTCGTCGAACTTGACGGCGAGCGCGACATCCGCCGTGTGGTTCTCCAGCGCCTCCTGGCTGACCTGCTGACGCTTTCTCACGCCGTGCCCTTTCCGCTGACGGCCGCTCCGACGGTGGCCTGCTCGTTTGCCTCGCGCAGCGCCGGACCGCTGCGCGCAGCACCCGGCCCGTGCATAGCGTACGCGCTTAACAGCGGCGGAGCCCGGCAAGGTCCGGGGTGGCGCGGCGTTCCCTCTTCTAAAGCGCCTTCTGTGACCAAATCCGGCCGGGACTGGTCAGCTGCGGCCGGAACTGGGCGGGTCCGATGGGGGCGCGCCGGGCCCCGCGCGGGCGTAGCCTGAGGGCGATTGCCCGTGTGAGGCCTCGTGGAGAGCGGGAGGCGGCGGTCGTGCCAGGTATCCGGGATGGTGCCCTCGCGATGGCTGCCGTCCTGTGGCACCTCGGGCTCCTGCTCACCGGCGCGGGTGCCCTCACGATCGTGAGCACGGCCGTCCTGGCCGCCGTGCTGATCGGCCTGGTCGCGGCGGTGGCCGCGGACGGCGCCCGGATCGCCCGGATGGCTTCGGCGCCCCCGTTGACCAGGCGCGTGGCCGGTCTCCGGGAGAAATCCTGGTCTGCGGCGTTCCAGCGCCAGCGTGACCCCGACGCCGCCGGGCGGCCACGCCCCAGAGCACCATCGGCGGTCCCGGCGGCCGCCTGACCTTCGCCGGCCCGGCTCCCTGCTCACCGGCTTCTCCGGTACCCGCCGAGCGCCCTCGTGTTGCGCCCGACGCGTACCGCCTGCCCCCGAGGTCTCATATTCCCCTTGGGTCTCATGGCTAAGTGAGCGCATCCGGAGCCCTCCATCGCGCGCCGGCCACAGCTGATCGCGGCCGTCTCCAGCCGTCAACCGTCTCTTCTGACCCGCTGGAGGGTTGCTCGCCATGTTCAGTCTCTTTGGCGTCCCTGTCGACGCCGCCTACCACGTTGTCACCGCGATATGCGCCGTCCTCACGCCGCTGGCCGGCGGCCTGGCCGTCGCCGCCGCCATCATCGTGTTCACCGTCGCCGTCCGCCTGATGGTGCTGCCGTTCAGCTACTACGCCATGCGCGGCCAGATCACGCAGGCCAGGATCGCGCCCCAGGCCCAGGCTCTCCGGCAGCGCTACGCCAAGCAGCCCGAACGTCTGACGCGCGAGCTCACGGCGCTGTGCCGGGAGAACGGCACCGGCATGTTCGCCGGCTGCCTGCCTCTCCTGCTCCAGTGGCCGTTCCTCAGCGTCATGTACCTGCTCTTCCGCTCCACGTCGATCGGCGGGGCGCCCAACGCCCTGCTGGCCCATTATCTGTTCGGCGCCCGGCTGGGCAGCCACTGGCTCAGCGGGGCCGGCCCGCTCAGCGCCCAGGGCGCTGTCTTCGCGGCGCTGTTCCTCCTCCTGGCCGCGATCGGCTGGCTGGCGGTCCGGGCTTCCCGCCGTTTCACTCCGGCTGCGCCAACCGTTCCGGGAGCAACCGCCCTAGCCGGACGTGAGCGTCCGACGGCCGGGGCGCCTGGTGCCGCTGGTGCCCAGCCTGCCGGTGTTCCCTCCTGGGTCACGAGCCTGCTGCCCTACCTCACGGCGGTCTTCGCGGCGTTCCTGCCGCTGGCCGCCGGGCTGTACCTGCTGACCACGACGGCATGGACGCTGCTCGAGCGCAGCCTGCTCCGGCGGGCCCTCGCGCCGGCGCCCGTTCCTCCTGCTCCGGCGCCCGTTCCCCTTGACGCTGGCGGGAGGGCGGCCCGATCGGGATAAGCCACAGTCACCCGGGGCCGCCGAAGCCTGCGGCGTGGTCGATCCCGGCGCTGGCCTGGCCGCGCCGTGGTCCTGGGGCGGGTACTACGCTCGGGTCTTGCCGGTGCCGCGGGACTGGAGCCGGTCAGGTGCGGACGGTCACGGTATTGGCAGGGTAGCCGGTGGCGCCGTTGGGCTCGGTGGGGGCCAGGGCGGCGGTCTGGGTGTAGCCGGAGGCGTTGGTGGCGCGGGCCTCGAAGACGTGGGTGCCGGGGGTCGCGTCCCAGTACCACACCCACTGGCGCCAGGTGTCGATGCCGGGGACGGCGGCGAGGGTGGCCTGGTGCCATGCGCCCTGGTCCACGCGGACCTCCACGGCGTCGATGCCCGTGTGCTGGTCCCAGGCGACCCCGGCGACCGCGGTACGGCCCGCCTTGACCGTCGATCCGCCCATGGGAACGTCGATCCGCAACTCGGTCTTGACCGGCGCCTGCTGGGACCAGCCGCGCTGGGCCCAGTACGCGGTCTGCGCCTCATACGTTGTGATGTTGATGTCGGTGACCCACTTGGTCGCCGACACGTACCCGTAGAGACCGGGAACGACCATGCGGGCCGGGAAACCATGCTCGACGGGCAGCGCGGTCCCGTTCATGGCCACCGCCAGCAGCGCTTCCCGGCCGTCCAGCACCACCTGGATCGGCGTCCCGGAGGTGAAGCCGTCGACGGACGTGCACAGCAGCTGGGTGGCTCCGGCCTTGGGCCGGGCCGAGCGGATGATGCTCGCCAGGCTCGCCCCCAGCCACTTCGCGTTGCCGATGTAGGGGCCCGCGACCGGGTTCGACACGCAGCAGAGGGTCATGTAGTGCTCGATCAGCGGCCTGCGGAGCAGCTCGGCGAAGCTGATCGTGACCTCGCGCTCCACCATCCCGTGGATGTGCAGCTGCCAGTGCGCCGGGTCGACCTCGGGCACCACGATGGCGGTGTCAACGCGGTAGAAGCTGGAGTTCGGCGTGACGAAGGAGCTCAGCCCCGGGATGTTCAGGCCGGTGCCGGCCGCGAGCGGGGCCGCGGGCTGCGAGGGCGCCGGGAGGCGGATGGCGGCCCGGGCCTGCGTGACGCTCTGCCGCGCGTTCAGCTCGCGCCCGGCGAGGGCGGCCAGGGCCGCGCCACCCGCGGCGACACCGCTGACGACCAGGAAACGGCGCCGGCCTGGCCCGCCGGCGGCCGGTAGGTCCAGGTGTCCGCCGACGGCGGCCCCGGCACCGGGCCGTCATCCCGCCGGTCCGGTGCGGCGGCGGGCGTGGCCGGTGCGGCGGCGGTGGCCGGCTCTGCTGGCGGGGCCGCTGAGCCCGGCGGCGCTGCGGTGGCCGGTTCTGCTGGCGGGGACGGCTGGGGCGACGGGGGAGGGGGCGTCGGGGAAGAGGGCGGGGAGATGAGTGTCGTCGACACCGAACCGGGCCCCGTGGCGGTGGCGGACTCGAACCCCGCGTACCGGTCCGGCGGAACGGCCGCGCGCCGGGCTGGTCTCGCCCCAGGACGCAGGGACGGCGCCATAGCCTCGTGCGCGGCGCGGATGAGCCGGCTGAGCGCGAACGCGCCCACCGCCGCCCCGAGGATCGTGGGCACCGCATAGCCGAACGTCGCGTTCGGGCGGCTCAGTGCGGCGGCGAGGCCGATCGCGGTGAAGACCACCAGGCCGGCGTACCCGTAGGCCAGCCGGCGCATCGCGACCACCCCGATCAGCGCCGCGAAGATGGCCAGCGCGACCAGGATGCCGCTGACCAGCGCCGTCTTGTCGTTCGCGCCGAACGCGGAGATCGCGAAGTTCTTCACCGGCGGGGGAGCGAGGTCGATCGCGGCCTGCCCGACCACGACCGCCGGGGAGCCCTGACGCGCGCTCAGGCCGGACACGAGCTGGCCGGCGCCCAGGGCCACGGCCGCGGTGAGTACGCCCGCGGCGGCCCCGTACGTGGCCTGATACTTCCCCCCGGACCGCCGGGGCCGGTTAGCCTCCGCTGCCCCTCCCCTTGCCGCGCACCATCAAGAACATGGAAGCCGCGCCAGGCCACCCCGCCACCAGGCCAAATCGCCGGGATAACCGCGGAACGGCCGGAACGGGCGCGCTTAGGACCACGGTACCTTCGTTTAATCTTCGAATATCCAACGAGTTGGTGACCCCGTGAAATCCGCGTCCCGCATGCCGAACACGCGCTGCGGCCGGACCCCGAACGTGGCGTTCACGTCCGGGTCCAGGAAGCTGACCTCGATGTGCGTCGCGTACTTCGCGTTCATCAGGTCGATCACCCGCTGCAGGGCCCCGCGGTCGGTCACCACGCGCGCCGTGCCCTCGATGATGACCGGGTCGGAGGCTGATTCCGTCGATATGACGCAGTACGGGTCGGCGCGGAGGTTCTTGGTCTTGCGCGAGCCCGCGGCGCTGGAGAACCAGAGCGTGCTGTCGTCCCACATGCCCCAGACCGGCATCAGGTGCGGCCGCCCGGTCGGCCATACGGTCGCGACCCAGTAGTTGCGGGCCGCCGTCAGTCGCTCGGCGGCCCAGGACCATTGCAGCAGGCCACTGCCTTCTTCCGGCCCGGAGATGCCGTACCCAGGCATGTAGGGCCGGCTAACCCTGGGGATTTCCATGCCGGCATGTTTATCACGCGGCCAGCGGCGCAGCCGGGCATATTCAAACGACGCGCGGCCGCTGCCGTAAAGGGGGCATCTCGCCGCGCGACACCGGCCCCCGGTGGGGCTAACGTTGGGGCCGTGAAAGCATCTCCCGAAGCACAGTTGCGCCTGCTTGAACTGGCCGACCTGGACGCCGAGCTGGCCCGGCTCGACCACCGCCGCCGAAGCCTCCCGGAAGCCGCTCAGCTCGAGCAGATCGACGCCCGCATGGGTGAGCTCCGGGACGGCATCGTCATGGGCGACGCCGAGCTGGGCGACCTGGCCGGCGAGCAGACCCGGGCCGAACGCGACGTGGAGCAGGTCCGGTCACGGATCGACCGGGACCGGGCCCGTCTCGACGGTGGGCAGGTGAGCGCCGCCCGCGAGCTGGAGAACCTCCAGTCGGAAGTGCAGTCGCTGCTGCGCCGGCAGTCCGATCTCGAGGAAATCGTGCTGGACGCGATGGAGCGCCGCGAGGCCGCCGAGGGGCGCCGCGACGCCCTCGCGGCCGAGCAGGCCACCCTCACGGAACAGGCCGCGGAGCTGACCGTCAGGCGGGACGCCGCGCTGGACGAGATCGGCGAGCAGGCGGGCAAGGCCGAAGGCCGCCGCACCACGGTGGCCGCCGACGTGCCCGCGGACGTGCTCGCCCTCTACGACAAGCTCCGCGCGCAGCAGGGCGTCGGCGCGGCGATGCTGCGCCGCGGCCGCTGTGAGGGGTGCCACCTCTCGCTGCACACGGTGGACCTGAACCAGATCCGCGCGGCCGCGCCGGATGAGGTGGTGCGCTGCGAGGAATGCCGGCGGATCCTCGTGCGCACCGCCGAATCGGGCCTGTGACGGGCCCCGCGATGCGCAGGCTCATCGCCGAGGCCGACGGCGGCTCCCGCGGCAATCCGGGCCCAGCCGGGTACGGCGCCCTGGTCCGGGACGCCGACACCATGGAGGTCCTGGCCACCGAATCGGAGTACATCGGCATTGCCACCAACAACGTCGCCGAGTACTCCGGCCTCATCGCGGGCCTGCGCGCGGCCGCGCGGATTGACCCGCACGCCTCCGTCCAGGTCCGGATGGACTCCCGGCTCGTGGTGGAGCAGATGTCCGGCCGCTGGAAGATCAAGCACCCGGACATGAAGCCGCTCGCGCTGGCCGCCGGCGAGGCCGCCCGCGGCCTCACCAAGGTGACGTACGAGTGGGTGCCGCGGGAGCGCAACAAGTTGGCGGACCGGCTCGCCAACGAGGCGATGGATTCCGCCGAACGGAACGGCGGTGGCCCTCCTACCCGGGTGAGACCCCGCCCGGCCGAGCGCCTGGCTCCCGGGCCGGACAAGCGGCCGGGCGGAAGCGGGGCCGGATGGGGGCCCGCGCAGGGGCAGGCGACGATCACGCTGCTGCTGCGGCACGGGCAGACGCCCCTCTCGGCCGAGCGGCGGTTCGCGGGCATCGGTGACATCGAGCTGACCGAGACGGGCGCGCGCCAGGCGAAGCTCGCGGGGGAGCGGCTCGCCGCGCGCGGCGGTGTCAACGTGGTCGTGACGTCCCCGTTGCGGCGGGCCCGGCAGACGGCCGAGGAGGTGGCCGCGGCCACCGGCGCGCCGGTCGAGGAGGACGCGGACTTCCGCGAGACCGACTTCGGCGCGTGGGAGGGCCTGACCTTCACCGAGGCCCAGCGGCGGTGGCCCAAGGAGGTCGCGGAGTGGCTGGCCGACCCGGCGGCCGCGCCGCCCGGAGGCGAGAGCTTCGCCGCGGTCGCCACCCGGGTCAGGGCGGCGCGGGAACGGCTGATGGCCGCGCACCTGCGGCAGACCGTGCTGGTCGTCAGCCACGTGACGCCGATCAAGACGCTGCTCACGGAGGCGCTGCTCGCGCCGCCCGCGGCCATGTACCGGATGCACCTCGACGTGGGGGCGTTCAGCGAGATCGACTGGTACGCCGACGGCCCCGCGGTCGTGAGGTCACTGAACGATACCGCTCACCTGCGATAGGGGACCTTTGCGGTAAGGTCGGCCGCGGCCGGTTTGCGGACGTGCGGGCTCAGGGTTACGTAAGGATGCTGCTCGATGACAACGACGGATTTTGGCGCGCCCGGCGCGCGGCGCCGGCGGCCCAGCCCGGCGCGGTCGGCCGGCTCTCGTAAAATTCGCAGTCATGGCTGATCGTTCGCAGCTCAGCGCCCCGGGGAGCCTGCAGAACGCCACCGGCATCACGAAGACGGCGACGTCCCTCTCGGGTGAGCCGCTGGCCGAGCTGGCCGCCCAGCACAATCTGAGGCCCAGCGCGCAGCGGCCCGGGCTGCTGGAGTACCTGGGCAAGCTGTGGCAGCGCCGTCACTTCATCGTGGCGTTCGCCACGGCGCGGAACGTCTCGATGTACACCGACGCCCGTCTCGGCCAGATCTGGCAGGTGCTCACCCCGCTGCTGAACTGTGCCGTGTACTACCTGATCTTCGGCATCCTGTTCAAGGCCAACCGGGGCGTCGAGCACTACATCCCTTACCTGGTCATCGGCGTCTTCATCTTCACCTTCACCGAGCGGTCGATCCTGGTCGGCTCGCGGGTCATGTACAACAACCTGTCGCTGATCCGCGCGCTGCAGTTCCCGCGGGCGTCGCTGCCACTGGCCTACGTCCTCGTCGAGCTGCAGCAGCTGATGTTGTCCATGGTCGTCATGGTCGTGATCGTGCTGGGCTATGGCGAGCCGCTGACCTGGTACTGGTTCCTGGCCATCCCGGTGCTGCTGCTGCAGACGCTGTTCAACCTCGGCGCAGGCTTGATCATCGCGCGGATCGGCGCCGAGCTGAACGACGTCAGCCAGCTCGTGCCGTTCCTGACCCGCGTGTGGCGGTACTTCTGCGGGGTGATGTACAGCATCGCCACGCTGCCCGCGACGCTGCCGCTGTGGGCGAAGGAGATCCTGCAGCTCAACCCGGCGGCCGTATACATCTCGCTGATGCGCCTGGCGATCATGGAGACGCAGCGGACGAACGCTCCCGGCGCGGAGCCGTACAACGCCCTGAAGTGTGCTGCCTTCCATGCTCATCTGTCGCTTTATCAATACCAGGCGTACTGTCACCCGGAAGTGACCACGATCCAGCTCTGGGTGGCTGCCGTGGGCTGGGCGCTGCTCGCGCTGCTGGTCGGCGTCGTGTACTTCTGGCGCGCCGAGGCGCGCTTCGGCCGCGGCTGACCCGTCCGGAGCTATACGGGAACGGGGATGGCGAACGTCTGGCCGTCGGCGGCGCGCGCATTGAGCCAGTCACGCGAGATCAGCGCGGCCAGGGTGGCCAGGGCCCATACGGTGACGGGATCGGTGTGCGGCGGCCGGAGCAGCCGTTCGGCCGCGGGCCGGCTGACGATGGCGAACAGGCCCCCGGCCGCGCCGGTGCCGAGCACGTAGTCCCGCAGGAATCCGGCCACGTCGCCGCCGTAGCCGCGCCGCCAGTCGAAGCGGGCCCGCTGACCGGGGGAAGCCGCGCCGGGCGCGCGCGCGGAGGGCTTCGCGGTGCCGCACTTCCAGTGGTCGGCGGCGAGCGGGATGTCCAGCAGCGCCGGGCACAGCGCGCCGATCGCGCCGCGGACCAGGCGGTCGTCGAGGCGTTCGGCCAGCGGTGCGGACCGGGCCGCGCGGACCACCTGGTCGTCGAAGAACGGCTGCGCCATCACGGAGCGGATGGCATAGGCCTGCCGCGCCGCCGCGGACCATCGCCCGGCCCGGTTGACCAGGTAGAAGTCGTCCAGGGCCGGCTGGGGACGGGCGGCCACCGCGGCGGCCCACGGGGTCAGGCGGGCCAGGTACGCGGCGCGCCAGCGGGCTCGCAGCAACGGGACCCGGCGCATGGTGAGCCGGCGCAGCAACTCGGCGGAGCCCGCCGCCCGCCGCGCCGCCGATCCCGGGATGATCTTGGCGTACCCGCCGCGCAGCAGTTCGCCGCCGTGCCCGCCGATCGCGATCGCGGTGGCCGCGCCGGCGTCCGGATCGGGCCGGCCCACGTTCTCGAACGCGGACAGCATGCCGTCCGCGACCAGCACCGTGGACCGGAGCCGCCCGAGCACGTCGACCTCTTGCACCACAGGTGCCCCGTCTGCCCTCGTCCCCGTCCCCGCCACCCCTCCCGTCACGGCGATCCCATGGACATCGTGAGCCCCGCTGGATCCGGCCGCCCCGGTGGTGCGCGGTTCGGCTATCTCGTGTTCCAGGCCCAGCTCGCGGGCGACCTGCGCCGCGACGACCACGTCCGGGTGGTCCGGGAAGCCGTAGGTCCGGGCGCGGGCCGGCACCCCGGCGCGGGCCAGCGCCGCGGCGATCAGGCGGCTGTCCTTGCCACCGGTCAGGCTCAGTTCGACCGGCGCGGAAGCGTCCCGCAGCGGCATGACCGCCTGTACGAGCGCCTCGGCGACCCGGGCCGCCGAGGCGGGGCCGCTCAGGCCCGGCCCGGTCAGCCGGGCGTGTTCGGTCTCGGTGACCGCGCCGCCGGTGACGTGGCAGGAGGTGGCCGGGGCGAGCGCGCGTACCCCGGCGAAGGGCGTGACGGCCCCGAGCGGGTACCCCGGGCCGAGCAGCCCGGCGTACAGCAGGGCGTCGGCGTCCCCGAGGCGGCCGGTGGCGGCCGCGGCCCAGGTCGCGCGGTCGGAGAGGACCGTCGCCCGCCCGGCCCGGGCCACGAAGACCGGGTCAACCCGGGTGATCCCGGTCCGCGCGAAAACCGTCCCGGCCGGTTCTTCCGAGGCCCAGATCGTCCCGGCGTAGGATCGCGCCGCCCCCGCGGACCCTAGCGGGCTGTATCCGGATACGCCCGGGGGAGGGCTCGGACGAGTGTATCCGGATACATAAGGTGTTTCACTGAAAGTATCCGGGTATGCGCCCCATGTAATCATCGCGGAGCGGCCGTCTGGGGCGCGCCAGATCACCTGCGCCGGGCCGGGGATGGGCATAGCGCGTGAATCGGTTCCGCAGGCCCGTTCGGCCAGCGCCGCGCACGTGGCGGGGTCCGGGGCGCTGACGGCCAGGGTGAAGAACATGCCGTGGGCCAGTGTCACAGATCAGGGTGCGCCGGGCAGCGAGTAGCGCTGCACCGACTTGGCCGGCGTCAGGTTCTCGGTCAGCAGCTGGTACCAGATCCTGAACACCTTCCGGGACTCGAACAACTCGATGGCCTGTGCCCTGGCCAGCGCGGCGGCCTCGCGCCATTGCCCGTCGGTGCGGAGCGCGGCGATCGCGGCCGCCATCTCCTGCGGGTTCTCGTGGATCCAGTGGGTGTCGTAGACGGTCTCCGCGCCGGGCCAGTGCCGGATAACCGGGACCGCCCCCGAGACCATGCCCTCGATGGGGGCGACGTGGGTGCTCTCGTCGTCGCTGGTGGAAAGGACGAAGCCGACCCGCCGCAGCCACGCCGGGATGTCCCGGCCCGCCTCGTCGAACACGACCGCGCCGCGCAGCAGCGGGGATCGCTGGATCCGGTGCAGCGCCGCCGCGTAATGGCCGCGCTCCTCCGGCTTCTGCCAGACCCACCAGTGGTCCCACGGCATCCCGGACTTGACGCAGAGCATGTACCGCTCGTCGTCCCGGCGCAGTTCCTCCAGCACGTCGAGGGCCAGGTCGATGCGCTTGCGCGACGGCACCATGCCGACGAACCCAAGGCTGAACCGCGCCCCGTCGAGCTTGGGCCGGTCCAGCTGCCCGACCTCGACCGTGTTGGGCAGGGCGATGATCTTGCGGGTGGGCCAGCCGGTCATCTCGGCCACTAGCTCCGCGTAGCGCTTGTTGACCGTGACCACCTGGTCCACGGCCCTGATCTTGACCCGGTACGGGTACCGGGCGTACACCTCGAAGCGGTGCAGCCGGACGATGAGCCGGGACCTGGGCCGCTTGTTCTCGCTGTACCAGATGGCGTTCGGCCCGCACCACTCGCAGATCACGACGTCGGCCCAGCGGGAGATCTCCTGGCTGACCTCCTCGTCGTGCACGCTCAGCGACGCCCAGTGGTCGACGCGCAACTCGAGCCCGGGCTGCTGGCGCAGGTACTCCAGCAGCGGGCTGATGAACTTCAGGTCGTGCCCGGCCACCGCGACCTTGAGGACCGTGGTGCCCGGGGTGACCTCGATGCGGGGCAGCGCGTCGCTGAGGTACCGGCGGATCCGGCCGGCCGCCTTGTCCAGGGTGCAGGTCGCCGCGGCCGCCGAGGTGCGGCTGGCCGCGAGCTTCATGATGGCCGGGTCGGCGGCCGCGGCCTCGGCGATGGCCGTCACGTCGCGCAGGTCCCGCGCGAACATCGGGTAGTCCGCGCCCAGCAGCGCCTCGTGCATCGGCGTCCGGTTCAGGATGACCGGCAGCCCCAGCATGCCGAATTCCAGCACCTTGGTCGACAGCTCCAGGCTGGCGTCCAGGCTGGGGTGACGCCAGCCCAGCCCGATATCGCAGCTGGCCGCGATGCGCATGGCCCCTTCCCGGGAATGGCCGCCGCGCCACACCACACCGCTGGCAGGCACCTCCGGCGGGGAAGAACGCGGGCTCGGGTCGCCCAGCGCCGCGCGCATCCGGCGCTGGTAGCCCGGGTCACCGGGGTCGCTGTGGATCTTGTCGCCGACCATGTGCAGCTCGGCCCGGACCCCGCCCGCGGCCAGCAGCCCGGGCAGCTGGGTCATCTCGTAGGTGTTCCAGCGAGGGGCGAACTTGCCGGTGTAGACGAGCCGCAGCACCCCGTCGGGCTCCTGCGGCGTCCCGGGCAGCGCCGGGGCGGGCGGCACGACCGGCGGGAACAGCACGCACTTGCCGCAGGCCTCGGCGACGCTCCCCTCGAGGAAGCACCGCAGCTCCTCGGTCTGGCACAGCACGTACTGCGAGGCCTCCGCCACGCCGGCCAGCCAGCTCACCGCGTCCGGCGTCATCTCGGGGATCGACTGCGGGATGTCGGTCAGGTAGGTCCAGAGCCGGCCGCGGAACGCGTCGTCCGTCACCACCTGGGAGACCAGCCGGCGGCCGCGCAGGACCACGATGTCGTGCCGGCGCTCCGCGTCGACCGCGGTCAGCACCTGGGACGCCTGCGCGGGGCTGAGCCCCCGGGCCGTGACGCCCTCCAGTAGCCGTTCCTCGGCGGGCCGCCGGATGGTGACGCCCGGCTCGCCCTCCAGCGGGGTCAGCAGCCGGGCCGTCTGCACCGGCGCCTTCAGCACCAGCGTCACCGCGCATCCGGCCCGGGCCAGCGCCAGGACCATGGACTGCACCCAGACGGCGGACCCGTCGATCAGGTTCAGGTTGACGTCGCCGTACACCAGGGCCGAGCGTGACCTGGCCGCGCTCGCGGCGGCCCTGTCGTCACCGGGCGGCGGGAGCTCCGGCCCCGATTCGGCCAGCGGTCCTGACATGAACGATGCCCTCCTCGTCGAAACGTCGGGTCACTCGGCCGCGGGGGATTCCGCAGTACCGGCCGCCAGGCCGGCCGCGGCGCGGCTCGCGGGGGCGCCCGCGTCCTGGCCCGCGTTGCTGCCCGCGTCATGGCCGGTGGGCGCGACCGCGAACAGCCGCAGGCCGCGGCGGGCCCAGGTCGACCGCGGCGGCGCGCCCTCGCGGAACAGGTCGGTCCGGGCCACAGCCGGATCCAGCACGTCAGTGAACACGTAGTCCGCCCCGGCGGTGCGGCCGACCGCGTCGGCGCGGGAGCACTCCAGCGCGCACATGAGCTCCAGCAGGTACGAGGCCGGGTAGTTCAGCTGGGGATCCCATTCGGCCGACCACGGTGAGACGGCCGCGCGCGCCGCGGCGGCCAGGCCCGCCCCGGTCACCACGCCGGCGATGACGCCCTCGGCGGTGAGTGGGGCCAGCGCGCCGGCTATCTGCTCGCGGGCGGCGGGCGCCAGCGCGCGCGCGGGGTCAGCCAGCGACGTATCGCCCTCGAGCCACACCCGCACCTCGTGCGGGCGCAGCCGCTGACCCAGCACCCGCCCGGCCAGGCGCCCGGCGTCGGCCGCGTCCCGGACCCCGGCGAGCACGGCCACCCGGCGGCCCGGCAGGGGGCGGGCGGGCAGGTCCACCAGCCGGCCCAGCTCGGCGAGCCGGGCGGGGGTGGCGTGCGCCTCGAACAGCTCGAGCAGCGTCGCCTTGATCTCGGCCAGGCCGCGGGGGCCCGCGCCGGCGGCGGCCGTGAGCCGCCGGGCAGCCTCTTCCGCATCCGCGACCGCGGTGGCCCCGCCGACCTGCGTGTCCTCGGTCACGGGCCCGACCACGCGTGCCCCGCAGGCGAGCTGCTCCCGCGCTTCGGCCGCGGTCGCGGCCAGGAACACCGCGTGCTGCCGGTACACGCCCGGCGCCGCCCGCCACGACGGTTCGCCGATGACCCGGGCGGCCCGGGCCGGATCTGCCCGAACGCCGGCCCGAACGCTGGCCCGCTCACTGATCCGCTCGCCGGCGTCCCCACGATTCCGCTCGCCCGCGCTCCGGTCGGCGCGCCCGTTGTCCTGGCCGGTGTCCGGCTCGGCGCCGGTGAGCTCGTCCAGCAGGCGCTTGACGGCCGGCCCCTCGCGCAGGTCCCGGTGCCCGGCGTAGACCGGGACTGCGCCCCGCGCCGCGGGCAGGTCGATCGGGTTGAACCGGGCGAGCTGGACGCCGAGACCGCCGTCCGCCACGGCGTCGCAGGAGGTGCCCAGCCAGTCCAGGTACGGCATCAGGTAGGACGGGGCGTTGCGCAGGAAGATGACCGGCTTGCCCAGCGCGCGGGCCAGGTCGATCAGGTCGGCGAGCCGGCGGCCCCGGTCGGTCGCGGCCGGGTCGCCCGCGTGCGCCCAGGCCCCGCCGGGCAGCAGCGCGGCCGCCTCGATGAGCACCAGGTCGGCTCCGGAGCCCTCCAGCACGAACGCCGCGTCGTGTGGCAGCAGTTGCTCCGCGGTCGCGTCCGGGGCCAGCGCCGCGCAGCTCGCGTCGGTGAGGACGCCGGCCACCACGAGGCCGTCGGCCATGTCCCGGGCCTCGGCGCGCGCCGTGGCCGACCAGGCCAGACCGGGCACCGTGTAGGCGGCGAGGAACCGGTCACCGGCCGCCCCGGCGCCCGCGTCCAGCAGAATGCGCGCCCAGCGTTCCTCGTCGGCGGACCGGAACCCGGCTGTCGCCACGCCCGCGGCGCGCCCGGCGCGGCGCTCCCGCCACATCCGGTACAGGTGCCTGGGCAGCCGCGGGCCGCCGATCCACGGGCGCTTGGCGGCGGCGACGATGGCCTGGCCGAGCTCCATGGTGGCCGACCGCTGCACCGACAGGAGCTGCGACTCGGCCGCGGCGAGCTGCCGGTGCGTGTCGCGCAGCGCCCGGGCCAGCCGGTCCCGTTCCGCGGCGAGGGCGATCCCCTGCGCGGCGCTGCCCGGGTCGCCGCAATCTTCGGGGCTGGGCCCATCGGGTTCAGCGGGCTCAGCGGGCCCGTAGACGGTCAGGGCCAGCTCGGCGCTCTGGTTGTCGGTCATGATGGTGCGGTGGTCTCCTCAGCCGTCGCTGGCCAGCCAGTCGGTGATGATCCGCCCGATGCGCGCCCCCGCGTGACCGTCCCACAGCGGCGGCAGCTCACCGGTGTACGGCCCGTCGTCACACGCCTTCAGCACGGCCGAGGCCAGCTCGGCGGACGTGATGAGCCTATTGCTGCCGCTGGTGATCGTGATGGGCCGTTCGGTATTCGGGCGGACGGTCAGGCACGGCACGCGCAGCAGCGTGGTTTCCTCCTGCACGCCGCCTGAGTCGGTGGCCACCGCGGCCGCGCCGCGGACCAGGCCCATGAACTCCAGGTAACCCAGCGGCGGGCAGGCGTGCACGCCCGGATGCGAGCTGAGCCCGGCCGCCTCCAGCACGGCCCGCCCGCGCGGGTGCACCGGGATGACCACGTCGATGACGGCGGCGATCTCGTGCAGGGCCCGGACCAGCCCGGCCGCGATCTCCGGGTCGTCCACGTTCGACGGACGGTGCAGGGTGGCGGCCACGTACCGCTCCGGCAGCCCCAGCCCGGCGCGGACGGCAGCGGTGTCGAACCGGTCCATGTTGGCCAGCAGCGTGTCGATCATCGGGTTCCCGACCAGGTAGATCGACCTCACCGGGCGGCCCTCGTTGGCCAGGTAGCCGACCGCCTCGGGCGAGGTCGCGAACATCAGGCTGGAGATCTGGTCGGTGAGCCGGCGATTGATCTCCTCCGGCATCGTCTCGTCGAAGCTGCGCAGGCCGGCCTCGACGTGCGCGAGCGGGATGCGCAGCTTGGACGCCACCAGCCCGGCGGCCACGGTGGAGTTCACGTCGCCGTACACGACGACCAGGCCGGGGGGATGTTCGGTGAAGTCCTGCTCCAGCCCGGTCATCGCCGCCGCGGTCTGCTGGGCGTGACTGCCCGAGCCCACGCCCAGGTTGACGTCGGGTTCGGGCAGGCCGAGCTGGACGAAGAACACCTCGGACAGCCGCTCGTCGTAATGCTGGCCGGTGTGGACCACCCGCTGCCGGTGCCCGAGCGCCGCGAGCGCCACGATCACCGGCGCCGCCTTGACGAAGTTCGGGCGGGCGCCGAGCACGTGGGTGATGGGTGCAAGCATCGCTGTCCTTTGCGCGTTCCGGGCGGTTAGTCCCTGTTCAGGTCACGTTCCGAGCACGGATCAGATGGCCGGCCTGATCCTGATGTGTCCAATTCTGCGGTCCCTGCGGAGTGCCGCGGCGCACCCGCGCCGCCGGCCCGGTCAGGCCGACGCACTATCATTCGCCGACGTGACGTCGCGTCCCTCCCCGCGGTCCGGCCGCCAGGATTCGCCGGGCCCGCAGCAGTTCCGGCCACCGGGCTCCTGGTCGCCCTCGGCCTGGCGGGTGTCGCCTCGGGTGCTCATCCTGGCGGCGTCCGTCATGTGGCGGCACGTCACCGCCGATCCGGTGCGCTCCCTCTTGCTCGGCTGGCGCGTGCTACCCCGCAGGCTACGCCCCTGGCTGAGGTGGGCGGGCCCCTACGGGCGAGCCGCCGCGGCATGGGGATCGGGCGACCGGAAAGGGGCACTGAGCCTGCTCGGCACCATGCCCCGGCGGCTCGCGGCCTTCGCGCTAGCCGTGGACCGGCCAGACGCCGCGCGGTCCGCACTCGACCGGATGCCCGTCGCCGACCCGGCCCGGGCCACCCTGCTCGCCCGCCTGGCCGCCCGCGAGGGCCGTCTGAACGACGGCATCGCGGCCCTGGACGGCGTGACCGCGCGCCGCGCCGTCAAGCTGCGCGCCTCGCTGGCCGGCGAGCTCTACGTACTGACCGACGGCATCCCGCGCCCCGGACGCGCCGGAGCCGCCCCCCTACCCCGCACAACTCCCGTGACCGAAGTGCCTCAGGAGGCAAGAGAGACCGGCGGGACTAGCGGGGCCGGTGTGACTGGAACGGCGGATGTTACTGGAACGGCGGGTGTTACTGGAACGGCCGGTGTGACTGGGACCGCCGGTGTGACCGGGACCGCCGGTGTGACTGGGACGGTGGGTGGGGCTGGGACGGCGGGTGGGGCTGGGACGGTGGGTGGGGCTGGGACGGCGGGTGGGGCTGAGCGTGGCTGGAGCGTGCCGGGGCGCGTGCTGCATCTGGTCACTGACGCGCTGCCGACGACCAACGCCGGCTATACGGTCCGGACCCAGCGGATCGCGGCCGCCCAGCGCGAGGCCGGCCTGGACCCGCACGTGCTGACCAAGGCCGGGTTCCCGGTGGCGCAGGGTCACCTGGACGGGCGCCGCCTCGCCGAGGTGGACGGGGTCCCCTATCACCGGCTGATCCCGTACCGGCTGCCGTCCCGCGCCGACGCCGCGGCGGCGCTCGGCCTGGACCTGGCGGCCCGGCTGACCGGGCGGCTGCGGCCCGCGGTCCTGCACGCCGCGAGCAACCATCTCAACGGCCAGCTCGCGCTCGCCCTGCGCGAGGACTTCGGCCTGCCGGTGATCTACGAGGCGCGGGGCTTCTGGGAGGAAACCTGGCTGTCCCGGCACGGCGTCGCGCCTGGTGACCCGGCCGCGCAGGCTCCCCAGCCGGGGGAGGCGCCCGGCCGGGCCCGTTCGGCATCATTGTCACCGGCGGAACCGGTGCCGGCGGTGACGGCACGCAGAGCCCCCGTGGCGCCCGCCCGGCTGCCCGGCGCCGACCTCGCCGCGAGCGACTTCTACCAGCTCAGCCGGGCGGCGGAAACCCGCTGCATGACCGAGGCCGACCTTGTCGTCACCCTCGGCGAGGTCATGCGGGAAGAGATCGTGGCGCGCGGCGTCGCCGCCGGCAAGGTCATCGTCGTACCCAACGCCGTGTCCGCGGACTTTCTCGAGCCGCTGCCCGACGGTGCGCCGCTGCGCGCGTCGCTCGGCATCCGGCCCGGGGAGCTGGTCGTGGGGGTGGTCTCGAACCTGGTCGCCTACGAGGGCGTCGGCACACTGCTGGAAGCCGCCGGGGAGCTGCGCCGCCGTGGCCTGGCGGTCCGCCCGCTGATCGTCGGTGACGGTACCGAACGGACCGCACTGGAGCGTCTTGCCGGGCAGCTGGGCCTGACCGGCACGGCGATCTTCACCGGGCGCGTCCCCATGTCGCAGGTGCGCCGCTACCATGCCGTGCTCGATTTGTTCGCCGTGCCCCGGACCAGTGACCGGGTCTGCCAGCTCGTCACGCCGCTGAAGCCGGTGGAGGCCATGGCCAGCGGCCTGTGCGTGGTGGCCAGCGACGTCGGCGCGCTCCGGGAGATTATCCGGCCCGAGGTAACCGGGGCATTGGCAACTCCCGGGGATTCGGCGTCCTTGGCCAATATCATGGAGCCTCTGCTCTACAGTTCAGATACCCGGCGCAAACTCGGGGCGAACGCGCGGGAATGGGTGGCCAGGGACCGCACCTGGGCGCACAACGCGGCGATCTACCGGGCAGCCTATGAACGTCTCGGCGCCGTCTGACGTCACATCCTCAGATGAAGGGACGCCGATGCAGGTCGATTTGCTGGTGATCGGTCTCGGCTACGTGGGCCTGCCCCTGGTGCGGGAGGCGACGAAGGCCGGCCTCAGCGTCGTCGGGTACGACATCGGCCAGGGCGTCGTGAACGGCCTCAACGGCGGGCACTCCCACGTGGACGACATCTCCGACGACGACGTGGCCCGGATGCTCGCGGCCGGCTTCCGCGCCACCACCAGTGAGCCCGGGGCCGGCGAGCCGGACACCATCATCATCTGCGTCCCCACCCCGCTGTCGGAGGCGGACGGCCCCGACCTGACCGCCGTGCGGGCCGCCTCGGACACGGCCGGGCGGCTGCTGCGCCGCGGCACGCTGGTGGTACTGGAGTCGACCACCTACCCGGGCACGACGGACGAGCTGGTCGGGCCGATCCTGGAGAAGGCGTCCGGGCTCAGTGCCGGGGTGGACTTCAACCTGGCCTTCTCGCCGGAGCGGATCGACCCCGGCAACCCCGTTTACGGGCTGCGGAATACCCCCAAGGTCGTCGGCGGCCTCACCCCGGACTGCACCGCGGCGGCCGCGCGGTTCTACGGCAAGGTCTGCGACCAGGTGATCGAGGCCAAGTCGCCGCGCGAGGCCGAGATGGCCAAGCTGCTGGAGAATACCTACCGGCACGTCAACATCGCGCTCGTCAACGAGATGGCCGTCTTCTGCCACGAGCTCGGCATCGACCTGTGGGACGCGATCCGGTGCGCGTCCACCAAGCCGTTCGGCTTCCAGCCCTTCTACCCGGGCCCTGGCGTCGGCGGGCACTGCATCCCTATCGACCCGAACTACCTGTCCTACAAGGTCCGGACGCTGGGCTACCCGTTCCGTTTCGTGGAGCTCGCGCAGGAGATCAACAGCCGGATGCCGGGCTACGTCGTGGACCGCGCCGCGGAGCTGCTCAACCGGCACGCCAAGCCGCTGAACGGCGCCAACGTGCTGCTGCTCGGGGTGACCTACAAGCGGGACATCGCCGACCAGCGCGAATCACCCGCGCGGCCGATCGCGCGCCGGCTGCTCGCGCGCGGCGCCGTGCTCGCCTACCACGATCCGCACGTGCCGGAGTGGGCGATCGACGGCCAGCCGGTGCGGCGGGCCAGCGACCTGGACACCGAGATCGTCACCGCGGACGTCGTCATCCTGCTGCAGGACCACAGCGAGTACGACCTCGAGCAGCTCGCCGGCGAGGCCAGGCTGTTCTTCGACACCCGGGGCAAGCTGGCCGGGGCCGGCCGGGCGGGACCGTCCTCGTCCGCGTCCTTCTCCGCCCCGAACACCGAGACGCTGTAACCGCCGATGCGCGTCGTCGTCTGCACCGTGGTGCACCATCCGGCGGACGCCCGGATCCTGCACCGCCAGATCCGGGCGCTGCTGGATGCCGGGCACCAGGTCACCTACATCGCGCCGTTCCGCGCCTGCGACGTCACCCCGCCCGCGTCCTCCTGGCCGGAGCTGACCACCGCCGACGTGCCGCGGGCCGTCGGCCGGCGCCGGCTGAAGGCGTTGCGCGCGGCCCGGCGCCAGCTCGCCCGGTACGCCCCGGGCGCGGACGTCCTGCTCGTCCACGACCCCGAGCTGCTGCTGGTGCTGCCGCTGGTCCGGCGACGGCCGCCGACGATCTGGGACGTGCACGAGGACACCGCCGCCGCCCTCGGGACCAAGGCGTGGCTGCCGCCCGCGCTGCGCCGGGTGGTGGCGTCGGCGGTGCTGCGGGCCGAGCGGATCGCCGAACGGCACCTGCACCTGATCGTGGCCGAGACGGCGTATCACGACCGGTTCCGGCGCGCGCACCCGGTCGTGCCGAACACCACGTACGTGCCCGAGGAGCCCGCGCCGTCCGACGGCCGCGGGCGGGTGGTGTACGTGGGGCACATCTCCCCGGACCGGGGGGTCTCGGAGATGGTCGCGCTGGCGGAGCTCCTGCGGCCGCACGGGATCACCGTCGAGCTGATGGGTTCGGCCGACGCGCAGGCCCGGGCCGTGCTGGAGCCCGCGTGCGCGGCCGGGCTGGTGCGCTGGCCCGGGTTCGTGCCGAATGACGAGGCCATGCTGATCACCGACGGGGCGCTGGCCGGGCTGTCGCTGCTGCAGGACGACCCGAACTTCCGCCACTCGATGCCGACCAAGGTTGCGGAGTACATGGCCCGCGGCGTGCCGGTCGTCACCACGCCGCTGCCGCTGGCCGTGGACCTGGTGCAGCGGCACGAATGCGGGTTCGTGGTGCCGTTCGGGGATACGGGGGCGGCCGCCGAGGCGGTCCTTTCGCTGCAGCGTGACCCGGCCCTGCGCGACGCGATGGGCGCCCGCGGGCACCAGGGGGCCAGCACGTACCTGCGCTGGCCGGAAGACGCCCGGGCGTTCGTCGCCCAGCTGGAGCAGTGGGCGGGAGTGGCTTCCGGGGCGGCGCCGGGCGCCGGGGCGGCGCCGGGCGCCGGGGCGACGCCGGGCGCCGGGGCGCCGCCGCGCGCCGAGGCGCCGCCGCGCGCCGGGGGGGCGCCCCGCGCAGATGCCACGCCGCGCGCCGGGGCACCTTCGCCCGTTTCCACCCGGGATCGCCGATAGGATCACGCTGTGCAGAACCAGGTGCCGGACGTTTCGCCGCCGGGCCGGTCGCCAGAGGGCCGGCCGTCCCGGTTCGGCCGGCTGCGCGCGCTGGTCGTGGCCAACAAGCTGTTTACGCTGGTCCTGGCCGCGGGAGCGGTGCTGCGGCTCATCACCGTGCTCGGCTATCCGGGCGCGCTGTGGTTCGCCGGTGACTCCTACATATACCTGGGCGCGGCGCTGCGGCTCCGGCCCGACCTGTCCAAGTCGACCGGCTACTCGCTGTTCCTCAAGGTGCTCGAGCCGTTCCACAGCCTGACCCTGGTCACCATCGTGCAGCACCTGATGGGCCTGGCTATCGCGGTCCTGCTGTACGTGCTGCTCCGGCGGGCCCGGGTGCCGAAGCTGTGGGCCACCCTGGCCACCGTGCCGGTGCTGCTCAACGGCTTCCAGATCGAGCTCGAGCACATGATCATGGCCGACACGCTCTTCATGTTCCTGCTCGTGGTGGCGGCCACGATCCTGCTCTGGCGGCGGCGCCCCTCCTGGCCAGCCGTGCTGGTGGCGGGCCTGCTCACCGGGTACGCCGTCACGGTGTGGAGCGGCGGCCTGATCCTGCCGGTCGTCTTCTTCGTCTTCGTGATCGTGCGCCGGATGGGCTGGCGCGCGCTGGCCGCGATCGTGGCCGGCTGCGCCGTCCCCATCGTCGGCTACGCGGCGTGGTTCCACTCCTGGAGCGGGACATTCGCGCTCACTAACTCCGACGGTTTCTACCTGTACGGGCGGATGTCCTCGTTCGCCGACTGCGCGAAGATCAACCCCCCGGCCAGCGAGCGGTACCTGTGCCTGTCCACCCCGGCGAACAAGCGCCTCCCCCCGGGCACGCTCATCTGGCATATCCCGCAGGTCCACGAGGTGCCGGGCGGGCCGGTCAGCGTGGCCGGCAACAAGGTCCTGCGCGATTTCGCCATCCGGGCCGCCGAGGCCCAGCCGGTGAGCTACGCGCACGTCATCGTGGACGGGCTGGTCCTGTCGGTGGACTGGAAGCGCTACAACTACCCGAGCAAGGGCACCGTCTACGACTACTACTTCCACACCAAGCCGCAGGCCGTGCCCAGCCACGTCTGGATCCCGCCCAAGACCGCGCGGCAGGACATCCAGGCCTACGGGCACCAGGGCATCAGCCGTGTGGTCAAGCCGTTCGCGTACCTGATGTCCGGCTACGAGCGGGTGTTCTACCTCTACGGGCCCCTGTTCGGGCTGATCCTGGTGCTGGGGCTGGGCTCCATCATCCGGGTGACCCGGCGCCCCGGCGGCGGGTTCCGGCTGGAGCGATGGCGCGCCGGGCCGAGCGCGATGCCGAGCGCCCTGCCCTGGACGTGCGCCGTGGTGCTGCTGGTGTTCCCGATCGCGGTGGCCGATTTCGACTACCGGTACGTGCTGCCGGTCATCCCCTTCGCCTGCCTGGCCGCTGGCCTGGCCTTCGCGTCCCCGGCGTCCCGGACGGACCCGTCGGACCCCTCGCCGGCCGGCGCCGAAGCGGCCCTCCCGTCTCCCGGCGCGGATCCGGGGGTGCCCGCCCCCGCATCACCCGGGGCTGAGGCTGCAGGGCCCGGCAGCGCCGGCGAACCCCACCAGCCCGTAAAGTCCGGCCAGTAACCCAGGCACCGTCATCCGATACGGGCCCGCTTCCGCCCGGGATCCCCTTTTGGTGCTGGGAACGGTCGCTGGCCTGTGCGTTTGTGGCAGCCGGGGGGGACGCGGGAGAATACGCTTGCGGTGGCGAGCGAGCCGGCCGGGCGGCCGCGCCGCGCGACGCGCGGTGAGGAAGGTCCGGGCTCCGCAGGGCAGGGTGGTCGGTAACACCGACCCGGGGTGACCCGCGGGACAGTGCCACAGAAAACAGACCGCCTCCCATGGTCCGGCCCCTGGCCGGCCGGGGAGGTAAGGGTGAAACGGTGGTGTAAGAGACCACCAGCGCCCGGGGTGACCCGGGCGGCTTGGTAAACCCCACCCGGAGCAAGGCCAAGAGGGAAGCGTCCCGCTATTTTCCGCTTCCTGCGCGAGCGTTTGAGGACGGCCCGTCCGATGCTCGCGGGTAGGCCGCACGAGGCTGTCGGCAACGGCAGCCCTAGATGGATGGCCGCCGGCCCGCATCCGCGGGTGCACAGAACCCGGCCTACAGGCCGGCTCGCCCGCCACTTGCGCCGCTGACCTGCGGCGCAATGATGCTCACGAGGTGCCCGGGGCACTTTGGGGGCACATGCCCGCCAGCCCGAACGCTTTGTCGAGCGCGTCACGGGCCCGGCCGCCACCTGACCTGACCAAGGTCCCCGGAGGTCGGGACCTTCGGCGGGCATACCGGGCTGGCCTCTGACGTCTACCTCTATAGAAGGCGCAGAAGGCCCCGCGTCGACTGGGCTCAGAGGAGGCGAGGCTTATGGTTAAAACGGAGCTGCCTTGGTACAGAGCTGAGCCGCCAGCCAGTGCTACCGCTGTGGTCGTGACCTCGGGAACGTCTACACCGTAATTAGGTCGGCGGCAACAGGCTCGATTAGTCCGGCCTGCAAGCGCTGTGCCTGGCGTTAAGTCAGCCGCAATTCAAACATGCTAGTCCGGCGCGCATTGCGCGCGGCCGGGCTGTGGTCAGGGGATGGCGACGATGATCACAGTCGAATTTACAATGGACGAAGCCCACGCGACAGCCGACACAGTAAGGAAGCTGCTGGAGCGTAATGAACTCAGCCTTGACCCAATGAATCGGGAAGTACTGCGAACGGCAGACAACAAGGTCACCAATGCGGTCGACACGGCAGAGTTTTACCAGCAAGCGGAGAAGCTAGAGCACGCCGCATAACACAATGGGTAGCACCATTACCCGGAGACACAAGCTCGGCATGCCCCGGCTTGCGAGATGGTGCCTCGCAGCCGGGCATGCCGATATGCAGACGAGACGAGGTTGGGAGGCCAGCCATGTCCTGCAGGTGCGGTCACGGCCCGTGGCACCATTGGGGCCACGGCTATTGCTACGGTTATGGACCCGGCTACGGGTACGGGTCACCACCCGGCCAGCCGTACCCGCGCTCCGCCAGGCGCGGCAAGCGCGCCCGCGAGCTCGAGGACTACGTCCAAGACCTCGAGGAAGAACTTGCTCACGTCCGCCGCGAACTCCAGGAACTGCGCGACACAGAAACACGTGAGTCCTGAGCGCATCACAAGGCCGGTCACTTATTGCGTCGCGGGTGGCGGCAACCCAGCAACTCCCGGAAATCAGGCGCGCCGGCAAACTGAGAAACCACACGCCAACCGACGGGTCCTTGATCGCGATATACACGAGCAGGAAGATGACGATCCAAAGCCACCCGGGCAATTTGATGTCCCACAGCCTCCCCATACGCGCTGTGCGCCGCTGACCTGCGGCGCAACAGTGCTCACGAGGTGCCCGGGGCGCTGGGGTGCCCGGGGCGCTCGTCAGCCGACCGGTCGGGGCCGGAGCTTGCCGGGGTTGCGTACGCCCAGGGGATGGCGCGCGCCGCCCGGGCCTGTCATCAGGACTGCTCTTTGCGCAGGAGGTCGAGCACGACGTCGTTAACGACGTGGTCGGCCGCGGTTGCCCGGATCATGGCCCCGATCGCCCGGGACAGAGTCATCCTGCTGACCGGCTGATCGAGTTCCACGCCGGCCCTGGCCAGCCAGCTGTTCAGGACCTGATAGTCGGCCGGGGTCAGGTCGACCGTGATCCGGACGGGCTTGGTTCGGGATTCCTTGGTGCGGGACTCCTTAGGAGGGCGGGACCCCCTGGGAGGTGGGCCATACGGCATGACCCTAGTTTGCTGCAGTTACTGTGCTTACGGCAATCAGGGTCAGCGGTTCAGCGTGGAGCTTGCGACCCGCGACCGAGGCCGAACCGGTGAAAGCACCCGGGTCAGTTGACGCCTAAATTACTCAGTTAAGTGCCAGCGGCTGCAGTCTCATGGTGTCCTTCGGGTGCCGGGGTGCCGGGGTGCCGGGGTGCCGGGGTGCCGGGGTGCCGGGGTGCCTGCTGGGCGTTCTGGCCGGGGCTTGTCAGGCCAGTGAGGTGCGAGCCCACAGCGCGGTCCAGGCGCGGGCGGGGACGAGGCGCGCGGTCTTCATCAGCAGCGCCATCCTGGTGGGGAAGACGATTTCGGTGCGCTCGCGCGCCAGGCCGTCGCAGATGGATCGTGCGGCCTCGTCGGTCTCGATCATGAAGGGCATGGGAAAGGAGTTGCCTGCCGTAAGGTCGGTGCGGACGAAGCCCGGGCAGATCGTCGTCACCCGCACCCCGGTCCGGGCGATGTGGACCCGAAGGGACTCGAGCAGGTTGATCTGCGCCGCTTTGGTCGCGCCGTAGGCTTCGGAGCCGGCCAGCCCGCGGTATCCGGCCACGGATGCGATGCCGGCGATGACGCCGTGACGTCGCCCCAGCATGCCGGGCAGCACAGCCGCGATGCAGTTGCTCATCCCGACGAGGTTGACCCGGATGTGCTGGTCGAAGACCTCCGTGTCCCAGTTCGCCGGGTCCATCTGCTTCCAATAGCCGGCGGACAGCACGGCCAGGTCGATGGGCCCGAGTTCCCCGGATACGCGCAGGGCGGCGGCCGCGACCGATGCGGCATCGCTGACGTCGAGCGGCACGACGAGCATGTCCCCTCCCGACACCTCCCGGAGCCGTTCGTCACGGCGAGCCGAGATCGCGACGGTGGCTCCACGGCGGGCGAGTTCCCGGGCGACTGCTGCGCCGATACCACCTGATGCGCCGACGACCCAGGCGACCTTGCCCGTCAGCTCCACGTCGGCTCCCGGCTGATCTCGAGCTGGCTGACGCCGAGGTAACCGCTGCGGAAGCCCGCCTCGGCGTATGCCAGGTAGAAGTCCCACATCCGGCGGAAGGTCTCGGTGAACCCCCGGGAGTGGATGTCCGGCCAATGGTCATTGAAGCGTTCCCGCCACAGGCGCAGGGTCCGGGCGTAGTGCTCCCGGAGCTCGCGCCGCCGGGTGACCCGCAGACTGGTGTGCGCCGCCAGAGTGTCGTCGATCGACTGCAATGACGGGATGATCCCACCGGGGAAGATGTACTTCTGAATCCAGCTGAAGCTTCGCCGGGTGGCGAGCACCCGGTCGTGCGCCATGGTGATGGTCTGGATGCTCACCTTCCCGCCGGGCGCCAGAAGGCGGTCCAGCGTGGCAAAGTAGTCAGCCCAGTAGGCTTCGCCCACCGCCTCGATCATCTCGACACTGACGATGGCGTCGTACTCGCCTTCGACCTCGCGGTAGTCCTGCAGCCGCACCTCCACGCGGTCGGACACGCCGGCTGCCCGGGCCCGCTCGCAGGCGAGCCCCAGCTGCTCCCGGGAGAGGGTGACCGTGGTGACCCGGGCTCCTCGTTGCGCTGCGCGGACGGCGAGCGCCCCCCATCCGGTGCCGATCTCCAGCAGCCGGGCGCCGCTGCGAACGTCGGCGAGGTCGAGAATCCCGTCGATCTTGCGCAGCTGTGCCTCCTCGAGCCGGGTCGCGGTCTGCACGGGCTCGCTGTCGTCGAACCACGCCGACGAGTAGGTCATCGTCGGATCCAGGAAGGAGGCGAAGAGGTCGTTGCTCAAGTCGTAGTGAGCGGAGATGTTGCTGCGTGCGCCATCAGGAGTGTTCTCGTAGCCACGGGGGATGCGCGTGTCCGCGAAGGCCCTCAGCCTCTGCAGGGGCGCGGGGACCAGGCTGGCCAGCCGCGCGGCAAAGGGCGTCAGCAGGTCGGCCAGGTCGGTGCCGGGCCCGGATCGCCAGTCGCCGGCCATGTACGCCTCACCGAAGCCGACCTTGGCGTCCCGGCCGAGCCGGGCGAAGAAGGCATTGGGACGGAGGACCTGGAACTCGGGCGAAGTCCCTGAACCGCCGCCGAGCACACGGCCGTCGGGGTAGGTCACCCGGACGGGTACCCGCTCGACGGCATGCTCGAAGATCATCCGCGCGATGGTGGCCCTGAGCGGTGCCCGTGGTGTGGCGGTGACGGGCGAAGGCCGCCTGTACCGCGATAGCCAAGCGGTGACGGCCTTCGTGCTACCTTGAGCACGTCGAGTCGCGTGGGAATCCTCGCCCTCCAGGGCGATGGAGGATGTCAAGGTCAGACCCCTTCCTGTGGTGTGTGGTGTGACCGGGAGCGAATGGGCAGGCGATGGAGCCACAGCCAGATGCCGTGCACGCGGATCAGGGCTGAGATCCGCTGAGGCATGAAGGGCTGGCGGATGAGCCGGCGGGCCAGGGCCGGGCGGGTCGCGGGTTCCGGACGTCCCCGGAAGGTCGCGCTGAACGCCAGGGCGTCCTGGCGTCTCAGCGTCACGGTCGTGGCAACAAGGTCCGGCCGCAATGTGAACCGCAGTCCGTAGCTGCCGCTGACGTCGAAGAACGGGGAGACGTAGAAATCCTTGGCCGTCACGGCGACCCCGGCCTCATCTGGCCGCAGGAGGTAGGCGTGCCGCTCGCCGTAGGTATTGTGGACCTCTGCGATGACACACACGAGGATGCCGCTGGTGCCGTAGCACCAGAAAACCGAGAGCGGGTCGAATACGTGGCCGAGCACTCGGGCGTTGGCCAGCATGAGCACTCGTCCCCGGTCACCGAGCTGGATGCCGTTAAGCGCCAGGTAGTTGTCGATGTTGCGCTTGATCGGCAGGCCGGGGTCGCCAAGGTGGTCAGCGCTGCTGAAGTGCGCGAATGCCCTGAGGTACCAGGGCTGCCGGGGAATCGAGTCCAGGTCGACCAGCCACTGGTAGACCTGGTGCCGGAAGGCGTGCCGCACCGGTCCTTGGCGCCGGTGCGTGACATGGCCGACGACCAGGGCCGGCAGTGGGGGCAGTTGCGGCGGGCGCGCACCTGTGGCGACCGCCGTGATGAGCGGGGCCGTGCTCACCAGATCACCCCGAAGTGCCGGGCCGCCTGCACGCCGGAGCGGCAGCCATCTTCATGGAATCCCCACCCGTGGTAGGCGCCGGCGTAGACGGTCCGGCCGGTGGCCAGGCTGCTCAGCCGTGACTGGGCGCGGACCGCTTCCGGGGTATAGATCGGGTGCTCGTAGTCCATCGTCGCCACGATGGACTCCGGGTCGAGGCGCTCGCGGTCGTTGAGCGTGACGAGGAAGTCCTGGTCGCCGGCGAGTCCCTGGAGCCGGTTCATCCAGTACGTCACGACGGCGGGCTGGCCAGGCCGGCCGCACGACGTCATCCGGTAGTTCCAGCAGGCCCGGGCCTGGGCAGCGTCCGGAAGGACCGAGTTGTCGGTGTGCAGCACAGTGACGTTTCGCGAGTAGCCAAACGCTTTGAGGGTGGTGACCTCCTCATCGCTCGGGTCCGTGAGCAGGTCCAGGGCCTGGTCAGCGTGAGTCGCGATGACGACACGGTCCACGAGGGAAACGTGACCGGCGACGTCACGAAGCTGCACGCCCCCCTCGCCGCGGGTGACGTCCGTGACGGCGTTGGCCGCACGGACGTCCGGCAGCAGCGCGGCGAGCCGGCCGACGTAGGTGCGGGACCCGCCGGCGACGGTGTACCACTGCGGGGAGCCGCCCACGCGCAGCATCCCGTGGTGTTCGAGGAACCTGAACAGGTACCGCGCCGGGTAGCGCAGTGACGTCTCGCGCCCCGCGGACCACACGCACGATACGACCGGCACAGCGTAGTGAGCGATGAAGTAGTCACTGAATCCCTCGCGCCGGAGGAACTCGCCGTAGGTGGTCAGATCGTTGTCAGCCGCCCGCGCAATGGCAGCGGCCCGCCGGTGGAATCGCCTGACCTGCAGCAGCATGCGGATGAACCGCGGGTCGAGCAGACGGCGCGGCTGGGCGATTATCCCGCGCAGCCCGCGACCGCCGGCATATTCCAGCCCGCACTCCTCACACCGCACACTCATGCTCATCTCGGTGGGATGCACCTGGACGCCGAGCTCGCCGAAGAGCTTGCGCAGCCACGGGTAGGTCACGTCGTTGTGGACGATGAACCCGCTGTCGACGGCGTGCCGGCCGCCGTCCGTGCCGCGAACGTCGTGGGTATGGGCGTGACCGCCAAGCCGGTCCGCTGCCTCGAAGACAATGACCTGGTGGGTGCGGGAGAGGAGGTAAGCAGCGGTCAGGCCGGAGACTCCCGCCCCGATGATGGCAACCGAAGGCCGCCGGGCGCCTGTGGCCATGCCGTGCCGCTGGGCGGTCGCACCGATGGCGGGCGCCGGGGCGCTAGTGCTGGAATTCATTAAGTTAACTTCCGTCTAAAGTCTGTCTAAGACGAAAGTAGCCTGAAGGAGTAAAGTCTGTCAAATGTTTGTCTAGATACTGTAGAGTGTCACCATGGACACTCCCGATGGCTCGGCAGCGCTGCGGATCGGTGAGCTGAGCCGGCGCCTCGGCGTGAGCGACCACGTCCTGCGGGCGTGGGAGAGCCGCTACGGCCTCCTTCAGCCGGTGCGCTCAGCGGGCGGCTTCCGGTTGTACTCCGAGGCGGACGCGGCGCGGGTCCGCCGGATGCAGGCCCATCTTGCCCAGGGGCTGTCGGCCGCCGAGGCGGCCCGGGCGGTCCTGGGGGAGGAGGACGCCGCCGGCACCGGATCCGGCCGGGCCGCTGGGCCTGACCGTGCCCCGTCCACGGTGGGCGAGCTGTCCGCTGACCTCCGGCGGGCCCTCGACGCCTTCGACGAGCCAGCCGCACAGGCAGTCCTTGACCGGCTCATGTCTGACCTTTCCGTGACAACCGTGCTACGGGACGTTGTACTGCCGTATCTCACCGAGCTTGGGGAGCGCTGGCGCCGGGGAACGGCCAGCGTCGCCCAGGAGCACTTCGCGAGCAACGTCATCCGCGGGCGGCTCGCTGGGCTGGCCCGTGGCTGGGGGGACGGGCACGGCCCGCGCGCCCTCCTCGCCTGCCCTGAGGGCGAACTCCACGACCTGGCGCTGATGGTCTTCGGCATTGTGCTCAACCGCAAGGGGTGGCGGATCGACTATCTCGGGATGAGCACCCCGGCCGAGGAGCTGACCCGGACCGCCGACGCGAGGCACCCGGACCTCGTCGTGCTGGCCGCGACCCTGCCGGAGAACCTCGAGGGCCCCGCGGAGCAGCTCGCCGCGCTCGCTCAGCGCGCTCCGCTCGTCCTGGCCGGAGCCGGCGCCACGCCGGAACTGGCCGCCGTGGTCGGGGCCGAAATGCTGACTGGCGACCCGGTCACCGCGGCGCAGAATGTGGGGTGGCCGCAGTGAGGGCCCGGCCCACAGGCCGCTTGCCCGCCGCCTGCGCCGCTGGCCTGGGGTGTGACGGTGCGTTGCGGGCCATCCGGGCGGCGCGCAGGCGTTCGGACTTCTCGATCCAGCCTCAGGTGGCGGCGCGTGCCACCAGGGCGGTACGCGCGGCGTGCGGCGTGACATAGTGCTTGGGGTCCCGCTCCAGGCATCGCTCATGGCTGAGTGCTTCGCAGGAGGGGCAGGCGACGCGGAGGGCGGGATCGGCGTGAGCCAGCTGGTCGGCGCTTCCCCAGTCGGCGAGCACGCGGTTGATAGCGATTTCCGATTGGGTCGCGGAAGACATTCTTCGTGACGGAGCTGCCCTAAAAGGCATCGCTTTCATCCCATTCCAAGTTGTCCTTTCACGCTATCACGTCGTGCCGAATTAACCACCATTTAGGAAAAAATCGAATACTTGAGCGGATAATCCGGCTTGTCATCATAGGCGGCAGAATCCAGGCCCGTGAGCCGGCCTGGCCGTGCACGCCCCCGACGGCCGAGGGCACGGGCGGGCCGGACCGCGCGCCCTGGCCCGGCCCAGCAGCCGTGCCGTCCGTGAAGGCCCGCAGCTAGCCGTGGACGCGGTTCGCGTGCCCCGCCCATTCGGGGTCGCGGAGCATGAACTTCTGGATTTTTCCCGTCGGGGTCTTCGGCAGCTGCACCGTGATGTCGATATCGCGGGGCGCCTTGTAGCGGGCGATCTTCGTCCGCACGTGGGCCATCAGCTCTTCCGGGGTGGCGCTGGCATCGGGGCGCAGCACGACGAACGCCTTGGGGCGCTCGCCCCATTTGTCGTCGGGCACCCCCACGACCGCCACCTCAAGAACGCTTGGGTGGCTCATGAGCGCTTGCTCCACCTCGATCGTCGAGATGTTCTCCCCGCCGGAGATGACGACGTCCTTGGCCCGGTCGCGAAGTTCGATGTACCCGTCCGGGTGCATGACGCCGAGGTCCCCGCTGTGGAACCAGCCACCGCCGAACGCCTCGGCGGTAGCGTCCGGGTCGAGGTAGTAGCCGGCCATGACGGTGTTGCCGCGCATGACGATCTCGCCCATGGTGGCACCGTCGGCCGGGACGTCAGCCATCGAGTCATCCACGATCCGCAGGCCCTCGGCCGGGATCATGCGGACGCCCTGCCGGGCCTGGAGCACGCCGCGCTGGTCGGCGGTCAGGTCGGCCCACTCCGGCCGGTACTGGCAGAAGGAGATCGGCCCGTAGGTCTCGGTCAGCCCGTAGACGTGCACGATTGTGAACCCCATGCGCTCCATGTGCGCGAGCGTCGTGGGACTGGGCGGCGCACCGGCCGTGGTGATCAGAACCGGCTGGGGCAGTGACCCGGCCTCGCTCGCGTTCAGGATGGTGGTCACGACCGTCGGCGCCGCGTTGAGGTGGCTGACGCCGTGCTCGCGCAGCTGCGCCCAGATCACATCGCCACGCACCTCGCGCAGGCACACGTGCGTGCCGCCGATGGCGGTGATGGCCCAGGGAGTGCACCAGCCGTTGCAGTGGAACATGGGCAGTGTCCACAGGTAAACGCTGTTCTCGTCGTGCCTGGAGTGGATGATCTGGGCGAACGAGTTCAGGTAGGCGCCGCGGTGGGTGTAGACCGCGCCCTTCGGCTGGCCGGTGGTACCGGACGTGTAATCGATCGCAATAGGCGTCAGCTCGTCCGCGACCGCCCAGGGAAGCGGGTCCCCCGAGGCAAGGGCCAGAAAGTCCGGATAGCTCACCAGCCGGGGGTCAGCGCCCAGATCGGCGCCCGCGCTCTCGTTCCCGGGCTCGATCTCGGCATCTTCGGCTACCACCAGCCGAAGCACCGTGTCCAGGTCCTTCGCGGCCGCCACGGCCGTGGGCAGCATTGCAGCGTCGGCGACCAGGAGCTTCGCGCCCGAATGGCGCAAGATGTACGACATCTCCTCGGCGACCAGCCGGGTGTTCATCGCCACCAGCACTCCGCCCGCCAGTGGCACCGCGAAGTGGGCGATGAGCAACTCGGGCAGGTTGGGCATCAGGTAGGCGACCCGGTCGCCGGGTTCGACGCCGGCGGCTCGCAGCGCGCGGGCCGCCTGAGAGACCTCGGCCGCCAGCTCGGAGTAGGTAAGGCGACGGCGGCCATAGATCACGGCGGTCTTCTCCGGCCACACCTGCGCGGACCTTTCCAGGAACGACAGGGGCGTCAGGGCCGTGTACGAAACAGAGTCCATAGCGATCACCGCTCTTTCATTTGCCATGTGAGGCGGCGCGCTGCGTGCCGGGCGCCTGCCCTCTCACCAGGTACACCAGCTCAGAACGCTTTCCCGGTAGCCGATAGGGGAGAAGGTCCCTGCCCCGGACGGCACTACGACCACGATGTGCCCCACCTGGGGAGCAGGGCAGGCCGGTTAGCGCAGCCGGCGGAGGTGAGCGTCAGCGAGCTCGGCGGCCTGAAGTCGGATCCGGGCATCGACGGCCTGCGCGCCGTCCGGGCGGGCGAAAACCGGGCTCAGCTCGAGCTCGGCGATCTGCGGCAGGTCGTCGGCCATCCGGGAGACGCGCAGCAGCAGGTCCCGCAGCGCGGTGAGATCGGCGCCGGGCGCGCCGGGGCGCCCGAGCAGGAGCGGGGCGGCGCGTATGGAGCGGATCAGCTCGTCGGCATCGGAGTCGGTGAGCGGAGCGAGCCGCGCGGCGCGGTCAGCCAGCGCATCGGCGGCCGCACCGCCGATCCCGAACAGCACCAGCGGGCCGACTGCCTGGTCCTGCAGCACGCTGATCATCACCTCGACGCCGCCCGTGACCATCGGCTTGACGATGACACCGGCCAGCCGGTGGCCGAAGGCCTCCTTCAGCGAGCGGAACCCGCGCCGGACCTCGTCCGCGCCGTGCAGATCGATCAGCAGGGCGCCGGCGCCACGCGCGCGCACCAGGCCGGGCACGTCCGCCCGGAGCGCGACCGGGCCCCCGAACCGGGCCGCCGCCGCGATGGCGGCGTCCTCGGTGACGACCCCTATGCTGTCGGCCAGCGGCACCCCGTAGCAGCCGAGGAGTTCCACGGTGGGGTCCAGCGGCAGCCAGCCACCGGCCGGCCTGCCGGCCAGAAATTCCGCGACGAGTTCCCTCGCCCGGTCCTGCCGCAGGCCGTCGAGGTCGGGCACGTCTCCCGGCGGGATCGCCCGCCAGATGCCGTAGCGGGCGGCGTAGCTGAGGGCGCGGGCGGCGGACTCGCAGTAGGCGTAGGCCGGAACGGCGGGGGAGTCCCCGCCCGGGCGCCGGAGCAGCCGGACCACTTCCACCTGGTCCAGCACCGCGGCCGCGATCGGCACGGGCAGCCGCGCGGCGGGCACCTCGGGCACCGGGTCGCCGGCCGCGCTCGCGGTCGTCAGCGCCAGCACCGCGTCGACGCCGGGGTCGGCCCCTACCAGTTCCAGGCAGCGGCGGAAGGCGCCCGGGCCGATCAGCAGGGTGGTATCGACCGGCCCGGTCACCGTGGCGTCGCGGGGCAGCAGGTCCCGCAGCGCCCGCTGGGTGTCCCCGGCCAGCCGGGCGACCCGCAGGCCCGCGTCGCCGCACGCGTCGGCGGCGAGCACCGCGGCGCCGCGGGTGTTGGACACCACGGCGACCCTGAGCCCGCCGGGCACCGGCTGCGCGGCCAGCAGGACCGCGGTATCCAGCATCTCGCCGAGGTTCGCGGTGGCGATCACCCCGGCCTGCTCGAACAGGGCCTGCCGGGTGAGCAGGGGGGTAGCCGCCGTGGCGCGAGCCCCGGCCAGGCGCCGGCCCGTGATGGACCGGCCCACCCTCACGGTCAGGACCGGCACGCTGCGGCCGACCCGGCGGGCCACGCGGGCGAACTTGGGCGGGTTCGCGATCGACTCCAGATACAGCAGGGCCAGCTTGGTCGCCGGATCGGACTCCCACCACAGCAGCATGTCGGTGCCGGCCACGTCGTCCTTGTCGCCGAGCGAGACGAGGGAGGAGATCCCGACGCCGATCCGCGACAGGTGCTCGGCCAAGGCGAAGCCGGCGCCACCGGTCGACTGCAGCGCCAGGCCCGCGCTTCCCGGCCTGGCAGGGCGGGCCGCGAACGTCGCATCGAGGCCGGCACTGGTGTCGGCCACCCCGAAACTGGCCGGCCCGACCATCCGCATGCCGTGGCGGCGGCAGATGCTCAGCAACTCCGCGCGGCCCGCGCCGCTGAGTCCCGCCGCGAGCACCACCAGCGCCTTGACCCCCCGTTGCCCGCATTCTTCGGCGATACCGACCACGGCCGCCGCCGGTGTGGCGATGACCGCCAGGTCGACTTCCTCGGGCAGAGCGGCCGCCGACGGGACGCAGGGCACGCCCTCCAGTTCGGTCACGGCCGGGTGGACCGCGTACACCGGGCCGGAGAAGCCGCCGGTCACGATGTTGTGCAGGATGGCCCGCCCGACCGAGCCGGGCCGGCGGCCTGCGCCGATGATCGCGACCGAGGCCGGGGTCAGCACGTGCCGCAGGCTCGCCAGGCCGGCTGACCGCTCCCGCGCGGCCACCGCGTCACGGTAGCCGCCGAGGGCGAGGTTGGCCTCGCCGGTGGGCAGCGGGAAGGTGAGGTCGTACACGCCGTCGGCCAGGGCGCGGTGCGCCAGCAGCCCGGCGTCGGCGAACACTCGCAGCATGGGGGCGTTCTCGCTCAGCGTCTCCGCGGTGAAGGCGTGCAGGCCCCGGCTGCGCGCGAGCGAGATCAGGTGCTCCAGCAGGAGCATGCCGACACCGCGGTTGTGCATGTGATCGGCGACCGTGAAGGCGACCTCGGCCGACCGGGACGGGAGATCGGCGCACTCGTAACTGCCGCAGCCGATCGGCTCGCCGTCCAGCAGGGCGAGCAGCGCGGCGTGGTCCGGCGCGGGCGGACGGCAGATCCGGCGCGCCTCCCGCTCGGCCGCACGCGGGCTCATGCTGAAGAAGCGCAGGTAGAGACTGTCCGGGGACAGCTTCTCGTGCATGTCCCGCACCGCGTCGAAGTCGTCAGGCCGGGCGGCCCGGATCTCGATCGTGGTGCCATCGGTCAGCAGGGCGTACACGGTGGGCTCGATGTCCGTGCTCACGTCGCCTCCCCGTTTCTGCGGCCGCCGGCGATGCCGAACTTACCCGCATGGCGGGCCATCGGCAGCCGGTCTACCGGGACCGGGCGGGCACAGGGGGAAGGGGAGCACAGAGGGAGCGGCGAGGAGAGCTAGGCGGACGGTGCAGCGCGGCGGATGGGGGCGAATGTGGGCGCGGGCTCTTCCGTAAGGAATTCCGTGGTGCTTTCCGAGTGGGCGCCGCTGGGCGATCACTGGCGTGGCCACCTGCGCGGCCCCAACTCATCGCGAGGCGGCGAGCAGCTCGCTCACGGTCACGAAGGTGTATCCGGCGTCGGTCATGGCGCCCACCAGGCGGTCGAGTTGCCGCATGAGCGTGGCGTTCGGCTGGGGGCCGCCGTCGTGCGCGAGCACGATGCTGCCCGGGGAGGCCCGCCGCAAAGTCTCGTCGACGTCCGATTTCGGGCTGCCGCCGTTGACCCAGTTCGACCACAGCATGACCTCGTAGCGCAGGCTCGCGCATACGGCCAGCCCGACGCTGTCGATGCGGCCGTACGGCGGTCGGCACAACGTGGGCGCGTGGCCGGTCAGCTTGGTCAGGAGCTCGTGGGTGCGCTCCAGGCTGGCCCGGTCGAAGGCCTCGTCGTAGTGGGTCAGGTCGCTGTGGGCCCAGGTGTGGTTCGCCACTTCGTGACCCGCGTCCGTGGCCTGCGATACGGCGCCCGGGTCGGTCTGCGCCCGCATCCCGACCTGGAAGAACGTGGCCTGGGCGTTGTGCCGCCGCAAGATCCGGAGCACCTGCGGCGTCCATTGCCTCGTCGGGCCGTCATCGAAGGTGAGGGCGACGAGCCGGGTGGACGGTGCGGTGCGGAACGTGACCGTCGCGGCGTACGCGACGGGGCCGCCCGGGACGGCCGTTCGCGCCGTCGGGCTTTCGGCGGTGGCGGCAGGCTCGGTCAGCAGTCCAGCCGCGGTGCCGGCGGCACCGCCGGCGGCGAGCAGTCCCACTCTGGCGAGCAGCGTGCGGCGATTCACTAGCTAAGTTTCAGGCAGTTTCCAGCCAATTTCAAAGCACGCATCGCCTTTTCCAGCGAAGAACGCATGAATCCTCCGCGGTCCCCGGTCGGGACCCGGCGTTCCCGCCGAGGCCCGGAAGGCCCGCCCAGACCCCGCCTGAGCCCGCACGTCCACGCAGGGCCCCGCCTGGGGCCCCGCACGTCCACGCAGGGCCCCGCCTGGGCCCCGCACGTCCAGGCAGAGGGCCCCGCCTGGGCCCCGCAGGTCCGCGGTTAGGCCTCGGAGTCGTACCGGAAGCCGTCGCGGAAGCGGCGGAACAGGCCGCCCTCGCGCTGCAGCGGCGGTCCGTGCGGCGGGGCCACCGAGCGCTCGTGCCCCTCGGGCTCGCTGTAATCGGCGCGCGCGATCGCGTCCGCGACCTGCTCGTCGCTGAAGTCCCCGGATCCAGGGATCTCCGGGATGAAGCCGACTAGATCCCCGTCGAGTAGCACCTCGGCCTCCAGCGATGCGGTGCCCTCGTTACCCCAGATCGCCTCGCGGCCGCCGCTGAGGACGACGCGCACCCCGCAGATGCCGACGCCGGCCTTTTCCAGGTGCGCGTCGATGCCGCGATCTCGGAGAGCGTCGGCGACCCGCCGTGCCCGGTTCTCATCCATGCGATCAACCTACCTGCGCGATCATCCTGACGGCCCGGTCTTCGTGCCCGACCGAGCCCCAGGGTAGTGTGACTGACCTCCAGCGCCCGAAAGGCTCCCTTGGCCGTCTCGTTTTCCCCTACTGATCTTCCGCCGATCGTCGGCGCGCTCCGCGCCGCGGGCTGCGTGTTCGCCGAGGACGAGGCGCAGTTGCTCGTCTCCTCCGCGCAGACCGCGGCCGATCTCACCGCCATGGTGAGGGAACGCGTCGCCGGGCTGCCCCTCGAACAGGTCCTCGGCTGGGCCGAATTCTGCGGCCTGCGGGTCGCCGTGGACCGGGGGGTCTTCGTGCCACGCCGGCGCACCGAATTCCTCGCCCGCACCGCGATCACGCTCGGCTGGCAGGCGGCCCGACCCGGGGAGCCGCTGGTCGTCCTCGACCTGTGCTGCGGTTCGGGTGCGGTGGGCGCCGCGGCAGCCGCCGCGCTGGGCCCGGTCGAGCTGCACGCCGCCGACCTGGATCCCGCTGCCGTGCGGTGCGCCCGGCGCAACGTCGCGGCCGCGGGCGGCCAGGTGCACGAGGGGGATCTGTTCGATCCGCTGCCGCCCGGGCTGCGCGGCCGCGTCGGCATCCTGACCGCCAACGTCCCCTACATCCCGACCGATCAGATCGCGCTGCTGCCGGCGGAGGCCCGCCTGCACGAGCCCCGGGTAGCGCTCGACGGCGGCGGGGACGGCCTGGACCTGCTGCGGCGGGTGGCCGCCGGCGCCCCGCTGTGGCTGGCGCCCGGCGGCAGCGTACTGAGCGAGGTCAGCGAGCGGCAGGCGCACGCGGCCAGAGCGGCCTTCGCCGCGGGCGGTCTGGGAACACGCGTGACGGCCAGCGAGGACCTGAACGCCATGGTGGTCGTCGGCACCCGGCACCGGTAAAGCCTGACGAGGGCCTGACGAGGGCGAGCACGGTCTTAGCGCGCCGTCGTGGGCCGAGGTCACCATTTCCGCCGAACGAAGTTGCCGTGGTCGTGGCTCGGATGCCGTTCTCAGTCCTTGGTGTGGTTCTCCCGGGGCGGAGCGGCACGGTGATCGGTCGCGCGGTGCTCGGCGGGAACCAGGTGCGGCGCCACCGTGGGGGCGTCCTCGATGTGATCAGGCGCGGTCAGGCCCAGCAGCCGGTAGACCTCCGCGCCGTCCACGGTTTCCTGCTCGACGAGCAGATCGGCGAGCTGGTCCAGCTGGGCCTCGTGGCCGCGCAGCAGCCCGGTCGCGGTCTGTTCGGCCTCGCGCAGCAGCCGGGAGACTTCCCGGTCGATGAGGGCCTGGGTGGTCTCGGCGTACGGCCGGCTCGACAGGCCGGGACTGCCGCCGTCCAGGTACATCGATCCGCCCTGCGGGTAGCCGACCGGGCCGACTGCCGGGGACAGGCCGAACTCGCGGACCATCCTGGTGGCCAGGTCGGTAGCCGACGCCAGGTCGTTGGCGGCTCCGGTGGAACCCTGGTTGAACTTGACCAGTTCCCCGGCGCGGCCGCCGAGGCGGACCGCGAGGGACTCGTTGAGGTATTGCTCGCTGTACAGGTGCCGTTCGACCAGTGGAAGCTGCTCGGTAACCCCGAGCGCCTGGCCGGCGGGCAGGATCGTCACCTTGGCGACCGGGTCGGCGTGCGGGGACAGCGCGGCGACGATCGCGTGGCTGGCCTCGTGCACGGCCACCGCACGCTTCTCCGACGGCAACAGCACGTTCGAGTCGTCGCGGCGCCCGAGGATGATCCGGTCCCGGGCGGCGGCGAAGTCGGCCGCGGTGATCACCTCGCGCCCGCCGCGGACCGCGAAGATCGCCGCCTCGTTGACCAGGTTGGCCAGGTCGGCGCCGGAGAATCCCGGGGTGCCGCGGGCCACCGCGTTCAGGTCGACGTTCGGGGCGATCTGCTTGCCGCGGCAGTGCACGGTCAGGATCGCGGACCGCTCGTTCACGTTGGGCAGCGGGATTGTGACCTGCCGGTCGAATCGGCCGGGGCGCAGCAGGGCCGGGTCCAGCACCTCGGGGCGGTTTGTCGCGGCGAGCACGACGATGCCGGAGGCGGGGTCGAAGCCGTCCATCTCCGACAGTAGCTGGTTCAGTGTCTGCTCGCGCTCGTCGTTGGACGCGTAGACCTGCCCGCTGGAACGGCGCTGCCCGATCGCGTCGATTTCGTCGATGAAGACAATGGCCGGAGCACGCTTACGCGCCTCGCTGAACAGGTCCCGGACGCGGGCGGCACCGACGCCGACGAACAATTCCACGAAGCTGGAGCCTGCGACGGAGAAGAACGGCACCTCCGCCTCGCCGGCCACGGCCCGGGCGATCAGCGTCTTGCCGGTTCCGGGCGGCCCGATCATGAGGACGCCGCGCGGCGGGATCGCGCCGACCCGGCGGTAGCGTTCGGGCTCCTTGAGGAAGTCCACCACTTCGGAGATCTCCCGCTTCGCGCCGTCGTACCCGGCGACGTCGGCGAACCGGGTGGTGGGCCGTTCGGCGTCGAACACCCTGGCCCGGGAGCGGCCGACGCCCATAACGCCCTGAAGCTGGCCGGCGGCGTTACGGGAGAGCCGGAACCACAGCCAGCCGAACAGCAGCAGCGGCAGCAGGATAATCGCCCAGGACAGGACCTCCGAGCCGAACGAAGAGCCGGTGGGGGTCGCCGTTGTCTGGACGTGCGCCGCCTGAAGATCGTTCAGCAGCGACGAGCCGGCCTGGGCCGGGATGACGGTGGTGAAGGCTTTCCCGTTGGTCAGCGTCCCGGTGCTCGTCTGCCCGCTCTGCGCCAGGTTGATGCTCTTGACCTGGTGGTTGGACACGTCCGTGAGGAACTGGGTGTAGTTCAGCGTCACGGGGGAGGAGGTGTGCACCGCCGGCAGCGCCAACCACAGCCCCAGCACGATGAGAATGGCGATGGGCCACAGCCAGTGCCGCCAGGCCGGCGGCGGTGGGGGAGCAGAGGGTGTCGGCTTGTCGCCCGGCGGCGGGGGCGTTACCTGCTTGCTCATGGCGCGTCCACTGTCATGTTTTCAGTCTGCCCTACGCAAAATTGATCTTTGCCCGAGCCGGGTTGCCGGTTCGCTGAACGCGCAATGCGGCGGCGGCCCTCCGGTGCGGTGGTGCTCAGTCCGGCTGGCATGACGGGCACCAGTAGGTGATCCGGTCGCCGAGTTCCGCGTGCCGGATGCGGCTACCGCAGCGCCGGCAGGGCCGGTCGCGCCGGCCGTAGACCCAGGTCTCGTGACCTGTGCGCTCGTCTCCGGTCGTTAGCCGGTCGTACCGGTCCTTATTGAAGTCCAGCATCCCGTGGGCCAGGCTGACCAGCGCGTCGAGATCGTGGACCTTGCCGGCCGGCCGCGTCGGCCGGATGCCGCGCAGGAACAGCACCTCGGATTTGTAGACGTTCCCGATCCCGGCGAGGTTTCGCTGGTCGAGCAGGGCCTCCCCGATGGGACGTTCCGGGTCATCACTCAGCCGCCGCACCGCCTCCCCCGGGTCCCAGTCGGACCCGAGCAGATCCGGGCCGAGATGGCCGGTGATCCGGTCCTCCTGCGCGGTCGGCAGCACCTCGACGATCCCGAGCTGGTACCCGGCCGCCCGCCATTCGGCGTTGGCCAGGATGAGACGGATCCGGTAACTCTCCCGCAGCCGCTCGGACACGGGCGCGATCCGCCACCGGCCTTCCATCTTGAGGTGCGTGTGTATGGTCAGGCCGTTATCCACGCGGATGAGCAGATGCTTCCCGCGCGGCACAACCTGCGTAACGGTGCGGCCCGCCATATCGGTCACCGCGAAGCGGGGCACCCGGAAGTCGCTGCGCGTCAGCGCCCTCCCGGCCAGGGCGTCGCGAAGCAGGCGCGCCGCGTGCCAGACGGTGTCCCCTTCAGGCATGTTCCCAGCATGCCTCAGGCGGCGCCGTGCGGTGACGGCGCCGCCCGGTAAGGCGTGCTCGGTATGGCTGTCGTCCGGTCGCCGGGTGCCGAGAAGCGGCGAGTTCAGTAACGGCCGTCCTCTGGCCTGCCGTAAGGGTCCTCGCAGGGGTCGTCCGGGCGGCGGTGGTCGCGGTTACCGGACCGGCGCCCCCGGGGGTATCCGCCCGACCCTCCGGCCCCTCCGGCCCCTCCCGGCTGGGACGAGTCCCGGTACCTCCCCGGGTTGGGCGAGGTCCCGTTGGTGCCGGGGTAGGCGGAGCCGCCGTTGTTGCCGGGGTAGGCGGAGCCTCCGTTGCTACCGGCGTAGGGCGAGGTCCCGTTGGTCCCCGGGTACGCCGAGCTGCCGCTGGTTCCGGGGGAAAGAGGGGCCGGGTAACCGGGAGGCGCGTAAGACGGGCCGCCGGAGGCCGGGCCGGGAAGCGCGGGACGCGGAGGCCTCGGGCCGCTGGCCGCAGGCGGCCGGCCATTGGAAGCAGGCGGGCGACCGTCACCGGCGGACGGGCGGCCATCCCCCGGGGGGGACGCGTGCCGGGAGCTGCGGGCAGGGGCCTCATAGCCGCCGGTGCCTTCGGGGTACGAACCAGCCGGGCGGGCACCGGTGCGGTACCCGACGTCGCCGCGCGGGTCGCCCGATGAGGCTGGGCCGCCAACCGCGTTGGGGCCGGTAGGCGCGTTAGGGCGGCCGGGCCGGCCACCCGGTCCGGGCGCGCCGCGGCGCGGGGAGCCAGATCCCGGTGCCCCAGCCGGGCCCGGAGCCGCGTAGCCGCGCGGGTCGGGGCGCATGGTCTGCGTCTCGTCCGCCGATGCGTCGGGCCGGCCGTGTGAGGGCCGGTGGGGCTGGCGAGAGTCCCGGTAAGACCGGCTGTCACTCGCCTCACGGGCGTGCCGCGAGAACGACGCGCTCGTCAACGGATCTTCCTCGGCGCCGCGCGGGGAGCGCATCGGCTCCGCCCGGCGCCGCGAGGCGCCGGACGCGCCGGGCCCTGCTGTCCCGCTGGGCCCTGCTGGCCCGCCGGGCCCTGCTGGCCCGTGGGGCCCTACTGCCCCGCCTGCCCCGTCGTCGGCCTGCTGCCGCGGACGCGGCTCCGTGCCGTCCTCCGGCTCCGCGGCACGCCCTCGGGGCCGGCGTCCGCGGCCCATGGCGGGGGCGTCCGCCGGGACCGGCGCGGGCACCAGGTCCGTGGAGTCCGGTCCCGCCGGGGGGCCCGGCCGGCCAGGGCCGTCGCCCGGCGCCCAGGGCTGGCCAGAATCGCTCGGGGCCCGCGCGGTCGTGGCCAGCGGCTTGTCGGAGGAGAGGTCGCTCCAGAACTGATCGTCGGAAACGCCATCGATCTCGTCGGGACTGGGCCACGGATCGTTGTCATAGTCCTGCCGGGAGCGGCCCATCCGCAGCTGCGGCTTCTGGATCTTCGCGATCCGCCGTCGGCCGCCGGGAGAGCTGTCACCGGTTTCGCCGGCGTCGTCGGACGGGAAGTCCGCGCCCGAGGCGGATGAGAACGCGCTGTCGCTCAGTGCGGTCGGCACGTCGTCGTAGTCGGCCGGTGGCGCGGAATCGGGGGCGCCAGCGCGGCGGCGGCCTCCCGGCCTGGCGTGCCCGGGCGGGGTACTGGCCCCCGGCGCGCCGAAGTCGGTCCCTGCCGGGTCCTCGGGCGAGTAGGGGTCCGGCGGCGGGTACATCCCGCCGCCAGCGCCCTCCGGGGCGGGCCCCGGATACCTGCCGCGGGGAGAACCGGCGTCCCGGCCGCGCTCGCCTGCGCGGTCGCGAACGCGATAACCGCCTGGGGTCTCGCCGCCGTACCCAGGGGACGGTCCCAAGCCCGCGTCGTAGGCACCCGTACCGTAACCGCCCGTGGCGTAGGGCCCGGTGTCGGGCTCGGCGCCCATCGGGCCGGACACGCGCATGTCGGCCGCGGCGTCGTACCCGTCATAGCCCGCTGCGCCGTGGCCGTACGCAGCGCGCAGGGCCGGTTCGGTCTCGTCGAATCCGGCCGCGGTCCGTCCGTCCGCTCGATGGCCCGTCCCGGCCGTCACCAGAGTGCTGCGGTCGCCGCTGGCTCTGCGAGCGGACCGGCGCGCCGTGACGTAATCGGGCACGTCGTACTCGTCCTCGTCATCGCCGCCGAAACGGCGCCGGGAAGATCCGGCGGGCTTGCCCCGATCGGCCATGGACCGGACGCGCGCCGCCAGCGACGCTGATCTGCCCGACCTGCTGCCGCCTCTGGCCTGGCGGTCGCTGGCTCCTGCCCCACTGGGCGCGGGCTCATCGCCTCGTCCCGACTTCAGGCTGAGGTAGAGCGCCGCGAGAATCGTGGCGATCACCACGACCCCGAGGACCACGAGCAGAGTCATTCCACCACCCAACAAACTATGGCCTCATGGGCGGCGCTAGCGAGGCACACGCGGCCATCGGCGCGGACCTGCCCCCGGTTTCGCTAGCGCCCTGTATGGGTCTACGCCTAGTCGCCCCCCGACGAACGATTCTCCCGGACCTGCCCGGCTGGTGTCTGAGGATTACCAAAGTTCCACCCAAAGGGGTCATGGCGGGACCCTGCCCGCGCCGAGGGCGGGGTCCCGCCACACGATCATGGTGAGCCTGGGCTGGCGGCGCCCCGCGCCGAGGGCGGGGTCCCGCCACACGATCATGGTGAGCCTGGGCTGGCGGCGCCCCGCGCCGAGGGCGGGGTCCCGCCACACGATCATGGTGAGCCTGGGCTGGCGGCGCGCGGTTACCAGGCGATGTCGGGCGTGGCCCGGCACCGGTCCCCGGCCCGTGTCGATCAAGTATTGCCGGCGACGGTGATGCGTCCCCGCGCGATCGCCGCGTTGGCGATCGCCATCCACGCGGACACGGTCGACGCGCCGTTCGGCAGGTTCAGCGTGGTGCTGAGGGCGTACACCGTGAAGCGGTAACTATGCCCGGGGGAGTCTGGGCAGGGCGGGTCGTAACTTGCCCGGCCCAGGCTGTTGTCCGCCTGCTTGGCGCCGGGGGGCAACTGGGGACCGTTCTGGATAGCGGTGGTCGCCGCCGGGATGTCGAACACGATCCAGTAGATGTACGGCGTGATCGGCGCGGCGGCGTCGTCCACGACGATGGCGTAGCTTCTGGTCGCGGACGGCGCCCCGGTCCAGTCCAGCGGCGGGCTGATATTCGCCCCGTGGCAGGTGAAATGCGGCGGGAGCACGTTCTGGCTGAAGGCGGCACTGCTCACGGTCATAGTGGACGTCGCGTCCGGAGTCAGGCTCCCGGTCCCGGAGACGGTGCCGCACCCGGTGAGCAGGATGGTCACGGCCGCAACGACGGCACCGGCGCGGGGGCGGCGGCCCACACGCGGAAACCGGCTCACGCGCCCGTCACCCTTGCCCTTCGGTTGCCACCGGTAGCTTGACGCCCCGGGAAGCCGGACAGCTTCCGGTGCCCGATCCTATGTGGGCGAAGGGCGCGCGGGGGCGATCACCGGTGCGTGTGCGTTGGTTCTAGTCCGGCTGGCGCGAGTTGCCGAGCATGATCTCGTCCCACGAGGGGACCGATGACCGCCGTCCGCGTGGTCCGGCCGCCTTCTTGCCGCGCCCACGGGCCGGGGTCTCGTCTGCGTTCCGGTCCGCGTGGTTTTCCGCGTTCCGGTCGGCCGCCGGCTGCGCCGGGGATTGGCCCGGGAGCGGCGGCCGGCTGTGAGCCGGGCTACGGGGGGCGGAGACCTGATCGGCCGGGGCTTCGGCGGCTTCCGGGGCTCCCGGCACGCCGGCCCGGGCGCTGGCTTCCCCGGCGCTGGTGCCCCGGGCGCTGGTGCCCCGGGCGCTGGCGGCCCGTTCCGGGCTCGTGTCCGCCGCCGCGGCCCGTTCCGGGCCGGCGTGTCCCGCTGCCGCCCGTTCCGGGCTGGCGTGTCCCGCTGCCGCCCGTTCCGGGCCGGCGTGTCCCGCTGCCGCCCGTTCCCGTTCCGTATTGGGCTGCTCCGCGGCCGTTGAAGCGGTTGACGGGGCGGTTGACCCGGGGGTTGACGCGGCGGGCCGGGCCTGGGCCGCGGGCTGACCGGCCGGGCTCTCGCCCGCCGGGCTCTGGGCCGGCGTACCCGTCGGTTCCGCCGTAGCCCTGCGGTCGGTTCTCTGACCAGCCGCCCCCCGGCCGCTGGAGCCCGGCCGGTCGGTGAACGCCGGGGCGGCACCATTCCGCTGATCATCTGGCGCCATGGGCGGCGAACCGCCGTTCGGGTGCGGCACAGCCGGGGACGGCGGCCGGCCGACGGGCGCGCGCGGGGGACCGAACGACGACGGTGACGCTGCGGCAGCCCGGGCGGGCTCCTCGACCTGTTCCGCGACGGCCTGATCCTGCGGTGCGGCCTCCCGCCGGTCCGGCCGGGGCCTGATCGGGGTCACCGTGGCCGCCCCGAGCGATCCGCCGGTCGGCAGGGGAAGCTCGGCTTCCGGTAGCGACAGCCGTTCCGCGTTGTCATCCGCGGGCGAAACGTGGCGGCGGCGCGGGTCGAACAGCCACTCGGCGATGTGCAGGCGGCCGCCGGCCCGGAACGCCAGCTGCACCTGCCAGCTCCCGTCCCCGTGCTTCCGGGAGTCCCACTGCGCGTCCTCGGGATCGGCACCCAGCTCGGTGAGGCGCTCCGCCACCACCTCGCCGAGGCGGGATCCCGGCGCGGAGTCTCCCGGCCGGCGCACGGACGCTCTCTGCGCCTGTTCAGCTACGTAACCGCGCTCGGCGAGGACGGGGCCCTCGAACCACCGGACTCTCTCGACCGGGATTCCTGCCGCGTCCGCGATCTCCTCGACCGTCTCCCCGGCGCGGATTCGTGCCTGGATCTCCTTGGGTCGCAAGGGATTCTCCACTTCGATCTCGTACTGGGCGAGCCGCGAGAACTGACCCCGTGCGACTGCCCGCAGGCGGTCGTCGATGGGCAGCATGAAGCGCCCGCTCCGCCCCGGAATGGCGAGGACGGCATAGCTGCCGTCTTCGCTTACCGCGACGAAGCGCAGTTCCTGCATCGGCATCCCTTCCGCTCTCGCACGCTGTCGGGGGGCCGCTGGGGCCGGCCGCCAGCGTCGTGTCGGAGCGTTAACGCTGTGTACGGTCGTACCCTATGCCGTTACTTCGGTCTCCCGGCACGATTCTGGCCGGTCAAAGGTCATCTGGCCAGCACCACGGGCGGCATGTCCCGAGTTCGCCCCTGCATTCTTGCGGCCGGGCGACGCCGGACCGCTAGCGCGGGGGTGTGCCCACCGGTTTGCCGGGGGCCGTCTCCGGCTCGGCCGGGGCGACTTCGGACTGCACCGGGGCCGCGTCCGGCTGGTCCTGGCTGTCCGCCGGGCGACCAGGCACCCCGACCGGTTCGCCCCGGGTGTCCGCCGGGCCAGCGGGCACGGTCACCGGCTGGCCCTCGGGGAGCGCCGCGCCGCCCGGTCCGGACGGCCCGTCGCCGGGACCGCCGTCACCCGGGCCGCCGCCCCCGCCGTGACCGTCGTCCCCGGGCCGGTCGGCCGGCACGCGGCTGAGCCGGGACGGCCACCAGTTCCACCGGCCGAGGAGCACGACCGTGGACGGAACGAGTACGGTGCGGACCACGAACGTGTCCATCAGCACGCCGAGCGCGAGTCCGGCGCCGACGTCGCGGATCTGGGCGCCGCCCGAGCCGCGGCCGCCGACGATCGCGAAGACCGCGAACGTGCCGGCCAGCACCATCCCGGCCGACGTGACCGTGGTTCCGGTCACCGCGATGGCCCGGGTCACCGCCTCACGGAGCGGGTACTGATGAGCTTCCTCCCGGATCCGGCTCATCACGAGGATGTTGTAGTCCTCCCCGAGCGCCAGCAGGAAGATGAACATCAGGAACGGGAGGATGAAGGTGAGGCCGCCGTCGCCCGCCAGCTTGATGAAGATCAGGCACGACAGGCCGAGTGCCGCCAGGTAGGACAGGGCGACCGAGGCGATCAGGTACACGGGCGCCACCAGGCTGCGCATCACCAGGGCCAGCAGGATGCCGATGACCACGATCGCGATCGGGATCACGTGGATCAGGTCACTGTCGGAGATCTGGCTGATGTCGTAGAACGCGGGTGCCTCGCCGGCGACGCCGTAGTCGGAGGCGCCGATGGTTGCTGCCGCCGCCGCGGCCGCGTGGCGGATGGCCGGCACCGCGTTCATCGCCGCGGTCGAGGATGGATCCCCCGCCTTCAGGCCGGTCTCGAACTGGATCGTCCGGCCGTCCGCGCTCACGTACTGCGCCATCGCGCGGTACACGTCGTAGGCGGCCACCGGGACCGGAAGGTGGCTCGGTGGTGTGGTGGGCAGTTGCGAGGGCGGCCCGAGCGACGCCAGCTCCGCGTGCAGCCCGGAGAACTGCGCGGGGGTCAGCGTGACGGCCCCGACCGGGTTGAGCGGCCCGGTCACACCCGTGAACAGCCCGCTCTGGACGAGCGTCTTCTCGCCTGCGGCGATCGCCTGCGCGTCGTCCCAGGCCGGCACCTTGAGCTTGTACACGAGGTTGGTGGGGTTGGCGCTGCTGGCGGGGAAGTGCTTGGCCAGCAGGGCCTGGCCGGCCGCCGAATCAGTGCCCGCCGGGGCGCTCAGGGTGCCGCCAAAACCGGCCGGCTTGTAGAGAGTGACCGCGCTCGCCAGCGCGCCGAAGACGACGACGCCGGTGATCAGCGCGGCGGCGGGGCGCTGGACGATGCGGGCGGCGATCCGGCCCCAGATCCCGACCTTGCCCGTCCCGGCGCGCGTCCTGGTCGGCCAGAACGCGGCCCGGCCGAAGATGGCCAGCAACGCGGGCAGCAAGGTCAGCCCGGCGAGCAGCATCACGCCGATGCCGATGGCCAGCGGGATCCCCAGCTGCGAGTAGATCTGGAACGTGGCGGCCAGCAGGGTGAGCAGAGCCGCGACGACGGTGGCGGCGGAGAAGGTGATCGATTCCCCCACCTTGACGAGCGCGGACCGCACCGCCTCCTTGGGCTCGATTCCGGCCCGGAGCTGTTCCCGGACGCGGAATACGAGGAAGAGGCCGTAGTCGGTGCCGGCCCCCAGCACCAGCACGATGAGCATGAGCTGGGCGATCTGCGAAACCTTCAGGCCCGCGTGCGCCGCCTCGGCGACCAGCGGCCCGGAGATCGCCACCGCCATGAACGCCGGGATCAGAGTGATGAACGGCGCCAGCAGCGAACGGAAGATCAGCAGCAGCAGCACCAGGATGAAGACGACCGTGAGGGCCTCTTCCTGGTTGCCGGTCGACCCCGATTTCTTCTGCTGGTCGACCTGGATGGGGATCGCCCCCGCCAGGTGCACCTGCAGCCCGGCCGGCGGGCCCGCCCGCGCGATGGTGCTCCGGAGATCGTTGACCAGGTTGGTCACGGCGGTCTGGTCGCCCTGACCGACGTTGGACAGCACCTGCAGCTGCTCGGCCTGCCCGTCGCCGGACCGGCCCAGGTCGGTGACCCGCACCACGGTGGGCACGGTGCGGAGGTCTTGCCGAAGGGTGTTCAGCCACGCCACGTCGGAGGAGGTCAGCTGCCCCTGGCTGACGGCGGCCACCACCGGGATGGGCACCCGGTTGGTCTCGCCGAACGGCGCAGCCAGGTCGGCGGCGTGCTGGCTGGGCGCGCTGGCCGGCAGGAAGTTGGCGTTGTTGCCCTGCGTCACGCTGGCCAGCGACGGCAGGAAGCGCGGCACCGCGAACGTGGCCAGCACCCACACCACCACGACGACCCACCGGAATTTGACCGCGAACGTTCCGATTGCCCCGAATATCCCATCGATTCGCACGGGCAGAAGCATACTTGCGGCCCCCTGTGAGCCGGCTGAGCCGGGCGTTACGCGCTGGCTACACGGGCGTGGCGAAAGGCCCCTTCCCGCTGGCTCTGTTTCCCGCTGGCTCTGTTTCCCGGTGGCCCTGCGCAGCGTGCCGCATGCCGTGCCGCAAACTTCGCCTCGGCAAAGTTTGCGGCAGGCGGCTGCCCCCTGCCGCGGCCGCCCTGGTGGTTAGATGCCAGAGGGGAAAATCGCAGGATGGGCGGCGCAAGCGAGCCACGCCGCGGAGGTCTGATGCGCCATGCTCCCGCCCGCCAAGACGCGGGATGGCGTCATGACGCGGGATGGCGTCATGCCCCTGGGTCACTACGGCGGTTCTGGCCGGCCGGCCTGACCCCGACGGCGATCGCCGTCTGCACGCTGGCCGCGATCGCCCTCGCGGGCCTCATCGTGATCGCCACGTCCCTCGTGGTGGTGGCGACGGGTCACGGGGAAGCGCCGGTCAGCGCGTCACTCGCCCAGGCGCTGGAGGCCTGCTCGGGTGAGCTGGCGCTGTTCGCCCTGACCGTCGCCGTCGTGCTCGGGGTCGCCGCGACCGAGCGCCACTTCCTGCCTCCGGGGACGCGGGTGACCGCGCAGATCGCGCACCGCGCGGTCGCGCTGACCGCGGCCGGCTTCCTGCTCGTGCACATCCTGCTGGAGACCGTTTCGGCCCGCGCCTCGCTGCTCGCCGCCGTCCTGCCGTTCACCGACGCGCGCGGCCGGCTGTACCTGGGGCTGGGCACGATCGCCTCCGACCTGGTGATCGCCATCATGGCCACCAGCCTGGCCCGGATGCGCTACGCCCGATCGCGGCACCCGCAGCTGTGGCGGGCCGTGCACCGCTCCATCTATGTGGCCTGGCCGCTGGCCGTTCTGCACGGCATGCTCATGCGGGGCGGCCCCGCGTGGGCCGCGTGGACCTACGGGATCTGCGCGGCCCTGGTGGCCGTGGCCCTGACGGCCCGGATCCGGCTGCAGGATCCGCGGTCCCCCACCGAAAGCAGCGCGGGGAGCGCCGGCGGTGACCCCTTCCCCCCGGCGCAGGAGAACCCGTTCCCGAAGCGCTGACGACGGGAACGGGTTCTCCTGGCCCCGGGCAAAGTGCGCCGGGCAGCGATCAGGTCACGCCTTTGTGAACTGCTCGCTTTCGGTGGAGCCCGCCAGGGCAACGGTGGAGGAGGCCGGGTTGATGGCCGAGGCCACCAGGTCGAAGTAGCCGGTGCCGACCTCGCGCTGGTGCCGGGTCGCGGTGTAGCCCTCCGCCTCGGCCGCGAACTCCTTCTCCTGCAGCTCGACGTAGGCGGGCATGCCCTCGGCGGCGTAGCCGGTGGCCAGCTCGAACATCGAGTAGTTCAGCGCGTGGAAGCCGGCCAGCGTGATGAACTGGAACTTGTAGCCCATCGACCCGAGCTCGCGCTGGAACTTCGCGATCGTGGCGTCGTCCAGGCGGCGGCGCCAGTTGAAAGACGGCGAGCAGTTGTAGGACAGCATCTGGTCCGGGTAGACGGCCTTGATCGCCTCGGCGAACTGGCGCGCTTCCTCCAGGTCCGGGGTGGACGTCTCCATCCACAGCAGGTCGGAGTACGGGGCGTAGGCCAGCCCGCGGGCGATGCACGGCTCCATGCCCTTGCGGGTGCGATAGAAGCCCTCGGCGGTGCGCTCGCCGGTGGTGAACTCCTTGTCGCGATCGTCAATGTCGCTCGTGATGAGCGCGGCGGCGTGCGCGTCGGTGCGCGCGATCACCAGTGACGGGACGCCGCACACGTCGGCGGCGAGCCGCGCCGCGTTCAGCGTCTTGACGTGCTGGCCGGTCGGGATGAGGACCTTGCCGCCCAGGTGGCCGCACTTCTTCTCGGAGGCGAGCTGGTCTTCCCAGTGCACGCCCGCCGCACCAGCCGCGATCATGCCCTTCATGAGCTCGTAGGCGTTGAGCACGCCGCCGAACCCGGCTTCCGCGTCGGCCACGATCGGGGCCATCCAGTACGGGGCCCTGCCGGTGTCGCCGTCGGCGGACTCGGAGAAGGTGATCTGGTCGGCGCGTATCAGCGCGTTGTTGATACGCCGGACGACCTGGGGTACGGAGTTCGCGGGGTACAGGCTCTGGTCCGGATAGGTCTGCCCGGCGAGGTTCGCGTCGGCGGCGACCTGCCAGCCGGACAGGTAGATGGCCTTCAGGCCGGCCCGGACCTGCTGGACCGCCTGGTTGCCGGTCAGCGCGCCGAGCGCATTGACGTAGTCCTCCTCCTGCAGCAGCGACCACAGCCGCTCCGCCCCGAGCCGCGCAAGCGTGTGCTCCTCCCGAACGGAGCCGCGCAGCCGGATTACGTCCTCGGCGGTGTACGTCCGCTGCGTACCCGCCCAGCGCGGGTTTTCCTGCCATTCGGTCCGGAGTTGCCTGGCCTGCTCGCTGATCCTGTCCATGTCCCCTTTGCCTTCTGCTTGGGCGCCGCTTTCGTGGCGTTACATCCAGGATGCCTCGTTATCAAGCTACTGACTGGTAATTTATTAAGTAAAAAATCTAGAAATTCTCACTACGAGAAGATAGACTGCTATTTATGACTGAAGGATCGATAAAGTTGACGTCTGACCATGGTCTAGACCTTATGACCATGGGCCGGCGCCTTCGCCACCTCCGCCGTTCGCGAGGCCTGACCCTGGCCGAGCTGGGCGACCGGGTGGGCCGCGCCCCGTCCGCGCTCTCGCTGCTGGAAAACGGCCGCCGCGAGCCGAAGTTCTCGGTGCTGGAGGACCTGGCCAGCGCCCTGTCGGTGCCGGTGGAGGAGCTGCTTCGGCGGCAGGCGCCCAGCCGCCGGGCACAGCTGGAGATCACCCTGGAGGAATTGCAGCGCGACCCCGCCTACGCCGGGCTCGGCCTGCCGCACCTCAGGGTCGGCACCCGGGTGCCCACCGACGTGCTGGAGCACCTGGTGAAGCTGGCCGGGGCGCTGCGCGAGCAGCGGGGCAAGCCGGCGGCCACGCCGGAGGAGGCGCGAGCCGCCAACGCCGAGCTGCGCGCGGCCATGCGCGAGCGCGCGAACTACTTCGAGGAGATCGAGCAGGCCGCGCATGGTGCGCTGCAGGCGACGGGCTACGCGGGCGGTGCCCTGTCACAGGGCATGCTGATGTCCGTGGTCAGCCGCCACGGTTTCTCCGTCCGGTACGTGCAGGACCTGCCCAATTCCGTTCGGTCCCTGACCGATCTCCGCAACCACCGGATCTACGTCAAACAGGAGGCGGTGGGGACGCATTCGCCGCGCGCGGTCCTGCTGCAGGCGCTTGGGCACTTCCTGCTGGGTCACGAGGAGCCGCGTGGATTCGCCGATTTCCTCCGCCAGCGGGTCGAGAGCAACTACTTCGCCGCGGCGGTGCTGATGCCGGAATGGGCGGCGGTCCGCTTCCTGACCGACGCCAAGGACGCGCGTGACCTGGCCGTGGAGGATCTGGTGGACGTGTTCTCGGTGTCGTATGAGATGGCCGCGCACCGCTTCACCAACCTGGCCACCCGGCACCTCGGCATGCCGTGCCACTTCACCAAGAACGACTCCAGCGGCATCATGTTCAAGGCGTACGAGTCCGACGGGCTGGTCTTCCCGGCCGACCCGGACGGCGCGATCGAGGGCCAGCGGATGTGCCGCAAGTGGGCCGGGCGCCAGGTGTTCAGCGCGGCCGACCCCTTCTCCCCGTACTACCAGTATTCGGCCACGCCGTCGGGCACGTTCTTCTGCGTCTCGCATGTGGATCCGCGCGCCGACCGCGGCTTCGCCATCACACTGGGCGTCCCGTACGAGCATTCCCGCTGGTTCCGCGGTCGCGACACGTCCACCCGGATGCGCTCGTCCTGCCCGGACGGCGAGTGCTGCAAGCGGCCGCCCGCCGAGCTGACGAAGCGCTGGGAGGGCATGGCGTGGCCCTCGGCGCGGGCGCACTCACACGTGTTGTCCGCGCTGCCGGCCGGCAGCTTTCCCGGGGTCGACGAGGCGGACGTCTACGAATTTCTCGACCGGCACTCCAGGTCCTAGAGCACAGATCTTCATGCTGCCGAACGGGCCCGGGGGGGCTGATCCGCCCGCGCGGCCGGTGTTACTCTTGAGTAACTTACTGTTCTGGGGTGACCCCGGCATCGCGCTGTCCCTGGTCGGGAGCTCGCTTGCGGCTGTCTCGCTGGTCAGCAACGGCACGAGCGAGCAGATCGGGGAGTGGACCCCGCAGATGTTCGGCGAGCCCGGCGACGTGAAGCTGGCCGCCTTCTGTTCCTCGGAGCCGGACGCCGGCAGCGATGTCGCGGCGACCCGCACCCGGGCCGTCTACGACGAGGCGAACGACGAATGGGTGCTGAACGGCACCAAGACCTGGGTCACCAATGGCGGCATCGCCAACGTGCACATCATCGTCGCCTCCGTCGACCCCGCGCTCGGCAGCCGCGGCCAGGCCAGCTTCATCGTGCCGCCCGGCACGCGCGGGCTGTCCCAGGGCCAGAAGTTCCGCAAGCACGGCATCCGCGCCTCGCACACGGCCGAAGTGGTGCCCGACGATGTCCGGGTGTCGGGCAACTGCCTGGTCGGGGCAGGGAACCGCCAAGATCTTCACGATCTTCGAGGGCACCTCCGAGATCCAGCGCATGATCATCGGCCGGGCGGTGACCGGGTTGGACGTTCGATAGCCCTGACCTGCAGTTATAGCGATTCGCTAGGCCGTGTCATGGGCTGTCCTGCCGGGGGTGGGGCGGCCCCTTCTCGTGTGGCGTTTGTCCGGATTATCCCGGTTATTTCCCGTCGTTTCCGGACCGCGTGCTGAATCGGTGCTGATACCTGGGCATCTATGGTCTAGACCAATCACGAAATAGGTATAGACCAATTGGTATAATGCGGGCCAGATGGCCTGGATTTATGTTAGAGGGCTGACGGCAGACGACCATCAAGCAAGCATCCAGGCAGGCGCCCGGCGTTAGTAGCTGACGAACGAGTACTCGCTGGTGAACCGAGCAGCCGAGATGTCGGCCCGGCTCGACAGCGACCGCTGCCGCCGCTGCTGCTGCTGTTGTTCGGCCGTCAGCCGCCGGTCCAGTGCCCGGAATTCGTAGTACTGGTTCTCGCTCATGCGATGCTTGCTTCCCTTCCGGTGTCGGCTTCAGGACTGTGCGACGGCAAGCGCGCCTTGCGTACGGGCCGGGGAGTCCCGCAGTTCGTCGGGTCAGCTCAGGGTTGCCGTCTGAGGTGCCGCTAGCCGCAGGGCCAGCCATGCCGTCGTCTGCCCGTTCAGGACATGCGTTCATGAATGGCGAATCATCGCTGTCGGGCTTCTTCGTCCGGGCGACGTGGGCAGCGGTGCGCGGCTGGGGCAGGTCGTGCAGGACCGGGGCGGGGCGGAGGCGTGATCAGTTCGCGCCGGTGACGAGGCGAACCGGCTGGCCTGTGACCGCGGCCACGGTGAGGAAGTCGCGGTCGTCGGTGAGGATCGTGAGTCGGTGCCGTTCGGCTGTCACGCTGATGAGGAGGTCCACTGGTCCGGCGGAGCGGTGGTGGCCCGTCTCGGTGAGTCGCTGCTGGATCTCGCTGGCGCGCGCGTAGGCGTCGTCGGGCATCGGCACCCAGGTGAACAGCCGCTGGAAGAGTCGCTGCTTCTCCAGTCGGTCGGCTAGGGAGCGTGCCGAGTACAGGAACTCAAGCTCTACTACGGGACAGGTTGCGATGACGCCTGCGGCTAGCTGTTCGTCCCAGGCTTCCCCGGTCTTGGCCTGAAGGAGGCGGAACAGGCCAGAGGTATCGGCCAGGTACAGTGCCGGGCTCATCGGCGGTAGGCGGCCTTGTTCCCGATGAACTCGTCGAAGTCTCCCTGGTCGGCCATCTCGCGCAGGCGCGCCAGCGCGCGCAGCCGGTCCAGGCGCTGTCCGACCTCGCGGAGCGCGGCGTTGACCGTGTCCTTCTTCGTCTTCGTCCCCAGGACCTCGGCAGCCAATGCTAGGGCCTCGGAGTCGATCTCGACTGGTGTCTTCACCATCGCCATCTCGGCACCCCTTGAAGTGATAATGAATATCCTGAACACCTATCTTAGATACCAACGATACCTCATGAACGTGGTCCTGGGCGGCTCTTGCCCGGCCGGCCTTCACCGGATGCTGTCAGGTGCTGTTGCGGCGCAGGTCCTGCAGGAGGAGGGGCAGGTCCTGTTCCTCGTAGCGTGGCGGGCCGGGGGGCCGGGCCTCGAAGCGCCAGAGTTTCGCGTCGGGGATCGCCCTGCGCACGGTCGCGACTATCGCCTGGCCGGCGGTGTCATCATCGGCACGAACGTGGATTGACGTCCCGCTTTCGGCGAGGCCAGTGAGCAGGCGGAGCGCGGCGCCGAGGGACGCCCGTTTGTGCAGACAAGCGGACGAGAAGACTTGCCGAGCTGATCGGCCGCGGCGATGAGCACTGAAGGGTTCTCGCATACGTATACGTCCGAGGCGGGCACTGCCATCCGGAACGAACCGGTGAGGGAGCGGAGCGTCAGCCACAGCGGTTCGGGTCCTGCTGCCTGCGCGAGCCGCGGCATCCGGAGTGATCCAGGCCTGGAGCATTCCGGCCGCGTCCAGCGCCGCCTCGATCGTGGCGGCGGGGGCGTCGCCGGCCGTCTCGACCAAGCGCCAGAACGCTGCGCCCGCGGCGGTTACTCCCTCCGGGCGCTGACGACGCTCCCAGAATTCCGGGTCGCCGGGCACCGGGTCGCATTCCGCCTCGACCTGGTCAAGTTTCGCTTGGAGCTTCTTGCGGTCTTCGACGTTATCTCTTAGCGCCTTGTCCAGCTCCACCTGCTGTTTCTCATGCGGTCGTCGTGCGGGAATCAGGTGCTCTCGGTTGATCGCCATGGCCAGGACCGGGGACGGTGACAACTCCTCGGACAGTCCTGCGACGAGCGATGACCACCTCTCGGCTGTCTCGGCGGATGGGCGGATTCGCTCATCGACGCCCTGGATCCAAGCGGACAGCGTATCGGCGGTGGTCGTGATCGCGGTTTCGACCGCGCCGTTCTTCTCGGCGGCCGCCAGCTCGGCCTGGCCAAGCCGATTCCGTACCTTGGTCGCCTCGGCTGCCGCGGCCTCCGCTTTGCCAAGCGCCTTCGAGTGGGTTTCGATCAGCTCGTCGGCCCGTCGCGCGGCGGCTGCCCGCAGCCGGGAGGCCTGGCGCATGCGCGCCGTATCGCGTTCCGGCAGGTGCTGAGCGGTAACGTTGGTCAGGCCTGCGTCGGCCGCGTGAGCAGAAACCGCGTCCGCCGCAGTCTCCACGGAGCGTTCGGCAGAATCTAGATTTTCTCTTGCTTCTTTCAGCCGTTGCTGGGCGGGGAGAACATCAGCCTGTGCCTTGCTGGCGCGCTGTTCCGAGCGTTTCGCCGTTGTCTCCGCCTGGCTGGCCTGCTCGGCGAGCTGCCGCGCGTTGGCGACGGCGCTAACAGCGTCCTTGTACGCGTCCTGTTCCCGTAGGGTCTCGCGCTCGGCGGTGGCGAGTCGCTGTGCCTCTTCCTCCTCCGCGTGCTGCTTGTCCAGGTCTTCTTTCTCCCTGGTTAGGGTCGTGACCGTTTCCCGGGCCGAGTTCTCGTCGCGGGTGATCTGGGTGAGGGCACTGGCGGCAGCGGTCACCGGGTCGGCGGCGGACCGGATGACGGCGTCCGCCCAGGGTCGCCAGGATCGCCGGCTGAAGTCGGCGACGGCGGCGAGCGCCTGGTCGGCCTCGTCGCGCTCGTCCCGGAGGCGCTGCAGTTGTTCCCAGCCGTCCGCGAGCTGGTTGACCTCGTCCTGGGCGATCGGGGGCAGCGCGGTGCGGAACGCCTGCGTCAGGAATCTCAGGTCGATCTTGTGCCCGATCTGCGGGGTGCGGCCGGGCGCGCTTGACGACACTGCGGGAGGCGAGCGTGCATCGTCCCGGCACCGGGCCGCCGGCCGGGCTCTCGTGGGCGGCTGGAGCCGGCTCCTGTCGGTTGATGAGCTGGCTGCCTACCTGGACGTGCCGAAGAAGACGGTCTACGGCTGCTGGCGGCAGTGGGGCCGTCGGGGGTACCGGGTCGGGCGGTTGAACGCGCTTACGCGCCGCTGTGCCGGTCCAGGCCACGTCGGCTGCGCCAGGCTTTTCCAGCCGCACAGTCGGCTGCTGTCCACCCAGGGCCTCGACACGGCGCTGCGCTTCGCCGGGAGGATCGCCGCACGTCGGCGGCCGGGACGCGTTAGGCTGGCATGCCGTCTCCGGCTTGCTCGTGTCCAGCGAAGGGATACACGTTGTGGCCACCACGGGTCCGGCGTCCCGCCGTGTCGATGTCTTCTCCCTGGGCGGGACGATCGCGATGACGCGGGAACCCGGCCGGGGCACCGGCGCGGTCCCGGCGCTGAGCGGTAAACAGCTCCTGGCGGCGGTGCCCGGCCTCGCCGCGACCGGAACTGAGGTCCACGCGCATGAGGTGCGGCAGGTGCCCGGCGCGTCACTAGAGATCGCCGATGTGATCGAGCTGGCCGGGCTGATCCGGGAGTCCGTCGGCTCCGGCGCGGCGGGGGCGGTGGTGACGCAGGGAACGGACACCATCGAGGAGACTGCCTTCCTGCTCGACCTGCTTTACGATGGCCAGGCGCCGGTCGCGGTCACCGGGGCCATGCGAAACCCGGCCCTGGCGGGCAATGACGGCCCGGCAAACATCCTCGCCGCCGTCCAGGTGGCGGCCAGCCCGGCGTGCCGCGGAATCGGCTGTGTCGTGGTGTTCGCCGACCAGATCCACGCCGCCCGCTGGGTCCGCAAGACCCATGCCACCAGCTTGACCGCCTTCACATCACCAGCACCCGGACCGGCCGGGTATCTCATCGAAGGCCGTCCCTGCCTGTTCTGGCAGCCCCAGCGGCCGTCGGCCCTGCTGCCCGGTGGCCTGGCCCGCCAGGTGCGAGTCGGAATCGTGACCATGACCCTCGGCGATGACGGCGAGATGCTCCGCGCTGCCGAGGGGCGGTTCGACGGCCTGGTAGTCGCCGCGTTCGGTGCTGGGCACGTGCCCGCTGCTATCGTCCCCGTCCTGGCCGGCCTGGCCAGCCGAATCCCGGTCGTGCTGGCTTCCCGCACCGGAGCCGGCAGCGTCCTGGCCGCCACGTACGGCTTCGCCGGATCCGAGCAGGACCTGCTGGGCAGGGGGCTGATCAGCGCCGGATTCCTCGACCCGCTCAAGGCACGGCTCCTGCTGCACCTGCTGCTGGCAGCTGGCGCTGACCGCGGCCAGATCACCACGGCCTTCGACGTCATCGGCGTCCGCGAGCCCCGCGCTGAACACGAGCGAGGAACGCAGAACGCGGAGGGGACAGGATCTGCATGCACAGCCGCGAGCTGACGTCGGCCGGACCTTCGGCATCCGGTTCGATCCCGGCGAGGGCAGCCCGGCGGTAGCTCAGTTCCCGATGGCACAGGACACTAGCGCCATGGACCGGCTTCGGCGTCCTGTGCGCCTATTCGGCCGTGATGATCGGCTTCGCCGCGTGGCGGCTGCGCCGCGCCGACGCCTGATTGAGGAGACACTTCCCGGAGTGAACGCGTTTCCGCTGTTCGGTCATCCACCAGCGCTCAGTGCGCTGGTGGATGGCCGATGTTCTGGTGACGGCCGGGTGAGGCCCGGGCCGATAACGGCGCCGGCCTAGCGACTCAGCTGCCGCCCGGGCCGGGGACATTGCAGAGGTCGGCCAGGACTTGGCCGGCGGCGTGCACCGGAACGGCCCAGGTCTGCAGGCCGACCACGCCGTCCGCGCTGATGGCAGCCAGCTTCTGGGTGCCCTCAACGGCGGCCGCGGTCTGCGGGCCGTAGATCCCGTCCAGCGCAAGCACGGGATCAGAGGCGGGTGCGAATTCACCGCGTCCTTCGTTCAGCGCGTTCTGGAGCCTCTCAACCACAGCTCCAGTGGATCCCTGGGCCAGTACGGGGGGCTCCGGGCCGTCGCCGCCGAGCTTGCCCCAGGTGATAGGGCCGACGATGCCGTCGGCGCTGAGGCCGTCAGCGTGCTGGAACTCCTCGACGGCCGTCTTGGTCACCGGGCCGAAGATGCCGTCGATCTGGTTGTAGCTCAGGGTACGGCGCACGAGAAGGTACTGCGCCCATCGGACCGTGGGCCCGGTCGCGCCTTCGGAAATGGTCGGGGGAGTGGTCATGTCCTGCTCCGATCTTCTGTCGGTCAGTCCCTGGCTGACCGCTGGATGACGGCAGCCAGGAGGCGTCTGGCTGCCGTCATCTGTACGGAGCCGTGGGTGCCGGGCGTGATACATCCCGAACGCTGTCCCGGGTGCGCTTACCGGCCAGCGAACAGCGACCGCAGGGTGCCGCTCACGATGGTTCCACAAACGCACCAGACTCGCCCGCGGCGCCGAACCTCCCCTGGTCAGCTGGAAGTCGCGGGCAGGTGCTTGGTCATTACAGGGCTCCGGTGGTCAGTGGCGGGAAGGCGCGTCGCACGTCGGCCACGTTCGTTAGGAGCGGGATCTCGTAGGCGGCGGCCATGGCCTCCAGAAGCTTTATGTCGATCGGAAATATGGGCGATATGGCGAGCAGGCGCATGTAGAGCGCGCGGAATCCCTTCTCGTGCTCGACCGTGCGGCCCCAGCCCTCGACGGCTCCCCAGCACCTGAGGCGCTTACTCAGCGGGGCGCAGTGACGCTGGACGAGTTCGGGGGCGCGCCAGGCGTACAGGCCGCAGCCTTCGCCTGCAAAGTGGCCGTGCCTGGTCCCAGACGGAATGGGCAGGCCCGCGCGGGAGCAGGCCTGGCAGACAGCCTGGACTGGGGCACGCAGCGGCCATGCCTGGTTGCCGTGGAAGCTCACCAGGCGGCCGTCGCGGATGTCCCACGTGCGGTAGCCGCGTAGGGGCGTGATGCCAAACTCGACCCTAGACACGTGCGGGCACCTTGGCGGGCGCGGGCACCTTGGCGGGCTCGACGGGCTCGACGGCCGGCTGCTCGACCGGCTCGATCTCGATGATGCGCTTGCGCGGTCCGATCTTGCTCATGGATACACTCCCGGGTTGTGGTCGTCTAGGGGCGCGCCTCGTAGACGAGGTTGAACGGGGTCTCGGCGGCACGCCTGAACCTGGTGAACCCGGCCTCTGTCGCTATCTGCCGGATCGCTGCCTCTCCCGCCTGCGCGCCGAGCGAATATCCGCCCGGCTGCGACAGCGCGTTCGGCACGCACAGCAGGCTGGAGAAGCCGTAGTAGACCCGTCCGACCGGGTTCATGTTGCCCGCTTGGTCGTCGGCCGCGAAGGGCTCGACCACCAGCCAGGTGCCGTTCGGCTTGAGGGACTGGCGGACATGCCTGGCGGCCGCGAGCGGATCGCCCAGGTCATGCAGGCAGTCGAAGGTGGCGGCGAGGTCGTAGCCGGATCCGGAGAACGACGATGCCGTGGCGACCTCGAAGATCGCCTGGTCGGCGACGCCAGCATCGGTGGCCCGCTTGCGCGCCAGTTCGATCGAGTGGCCGTGATAGTCCGAGCCGAGGAACCGCGAGTTCGGGTATTCCTGCGCGAGCAGGATTGTCGACGCCCCGAGCCCGCAACCGATGTCCGCGACGGTGGCGCCGGCCCGCAGCTTGTCCTCGACGCCGTCCAGCGCGGGAATCCAGGACGGGATCAGGCTGGCGATGTAGCCGGGGCGGAAGAACTGCTCGCAGCCGATGAAGACGTCCTCGTCCTGTTCGTGCCAGCCCAGGCCGGTACCGGAGCGGAAGGCCTCGGTGATCCGCGGCTCTGCCCGCACAGCGCCGAGGGCCAGCATGAACGCGCCGGGGGCGTAGACGGCGCCGTCCGGGCTGGCCAGGGCGAACGCCTGTTCCTCCGTCATCGAGTAGCTGTCCGCCGCCGCGTCGTACTCGACATAGCCGCCCGCCGCCTGCCCGCGTAGCCACTCGGCGACGTAGCGTGGATTGGTATGGGTGCGCTGCGCAAGCTCCCGGGGGGTAGCGGGCCCGGACGCGAGCGCCCGGTACAGGCCGAGCCGGTGTCCAATCACCACGTTGCCCGCGGACACCACAGCGCCGAGATCGGTAACGAACCTGCCGAGGAACTCGTGGAGCTTGCCTTCATCGATGGCCATAATGAACCTCCCGTGATGGTTTCGCCTTGAGGACAGGCTCGGTCACGCCGTTGCACTGGCATTGCAATCGGGCTGCAACGGGCATCGATACAACGGTGGGTAGGGCGATTTCCCGTGGAGGCGGCCATGCGCGCGAGGTATCCCGATACAGAGGGCTTCATCGAGCGTGGCGGTGTCAAGGTCGGCTATGAGGTGTTCGGCGCGGGGGAGCCGACGATCCTGCTGCTCACCTCATGGGCGATCGTGCATGCCCGGCAATGGAAGGACCAGGTGCCGTACCTGGCGCGCCGGTTCCGGGTGATCACCGTCGAGGGACGGGGCAACGGCCGGGCCGACCGGCCCGCGAGCCCGGCGGCTTACCGGGACCGGGAGTACGTCGACGACGCGATCGCCGTGCTGGACGCGACCGGAGTAGACCAGGCCGTGCTCGTCGGCCTGTCCGTGGGCGGCCGACACGCGCTGCAGCTGGCTGCCTGGTACCCGGAACGGGCGGCCGGGGTGGTCGCGATCGGCGCGGCGCTGCCGTGGCCGCTCCCGCCGGACTTCGACGAGCCGAAGGACAGCTACGAGGGGTGGGGGAAGGCGAACCGGCACTACTGGCTGGCCGACTACCGCGGCTGGGTCGAGTTCTTCATGTCGCAGGTGTTCACCGAGCCGCACTCGACCAAGCAGCGCGAGGACGGGGTGGCCTGGGGCCTGGAGACCAGCGCCGAAACGCTGCTGCTGACCACACAGGGCGTTGCGGAGGTCACCGCTGCCGACGCCGAGGCCGTCTGCCGGCAGGTGCGCTGCCCGGCGTTGATCGTGCACGGCGACCAGGACGGGATCGTGCCCTATGAGACGGGAATGGCGCTGGCCCGCTGGACCGGCGGGCAACTGGTAACGATACGCGGCGGCGGGCACGCCCCAACGCTGCGCGATCCGGTCCAGGTGAACCTTCTCATCCGGGGCTTCGCCGAATCCCTCGGCCCTGCTGGCGCGCCGACATCGCGAACCTGGATCAGGGCCCGGGACCGTCGTAAGCGAGTACTCTACGTCAGCTCTTCGATCGGCCTCGGCCACGCGCGCCGCGCCCTCGCCATCGCGGCCGAACTGCGCGCCCGGCACCCGGACCTGCAGATCGACTGGCTCACCCAGCACCCGGTGACCCAGATGCTGGAGGAGCGGGGCGAGCGGGTGCACCCGGCCTCGCGCTGGCTGGCCAGCGAGAGCTCGCACATCGAGTCCGAGGCGGGGGAGCACGACCTGAACGTGTTCCGGGCCATCCGCCGCATGGACGAGATCCTGGTGCGGAATTTCATGGTGTTTTACGACCTGGTCTCAGAAGAGCAGTACGACCTGTGGGTCGTCGACGAGGGCTGGGATGTCGACTACTTCCTGCACGAGAACCCGGAGCTCAAGCGGGCGCCCTACGTCTGGATGACCAACTTCGTCGGCTGGCTGCCGATGCCGGACGGCGGCGCCAGGGAACAAGCGCTGACCGCCGACTATAACGCGGAGATGATCGAGCAGGTCGCCCGTTTCCCGAGCCTGCGTGACCGGGCGGTGTTCGTCGGTAACCCCGGGGATGTGATCCCCGCCGGGTTCGGGGAGGGGCTGCCGCAGATCCGGGACTGGGTTGAGCAGCACTACCGGTTCTCCGGGTATGTCTCCGGCATCCCGGGCGGGCTCGGCGACCGTGACGCTATCCGCGCCGAGCTCGGCTACCGGCCCGGCGAGAAGCTCTGTGTGGTCACCGTCGGCGGTTCCGGGGTGGGCACCGACCTGCTCCGCCGCGCGGTGGCGGCCTTTCCGGTGGCCAGGCGGCTCATCCCCGGGCTGCGGATGGTGGTGGTGACCGGGCCGCGGATAGACCCCGCGTCGGTAAAGTCTGCTGACGGCCTCGAGGTGCGCGGTTACGTCCACGACCTGTACCGGCACCTGGCCGCGTGCGACCTCGCGGTGGTTCAGGGCGGGCTGACCACCACGATGGAGCTGACCGCGGCCGGGCGGCCGTTCATCTATGTGCCGCTGCGTCATCACTTCGAGCAGACCTTTCATGTCCGGCACCGGCTGGCGCAGTACGGTGCCGGCCGCTGCCTGGCTTACGAGGACACCGGGCCCGACGGGCTGGCCGCGGCGATGGCCGAGGAGATCGCGCGCCCGGTCAGCTACCGGCCGTTGGAAACCGGCGGAGCGGCGCGGGCGGCCGCGATGCTCGCCGAGCTCATCTGAGGCTGCGCAGGGCCCAACGCGCGTCCTGCCGGACATGCGGCAGCCCGTGCTCGCCCGCGATGCGCTCGGCCCGCAGCAGTTGCGCCCTGGCCCGATCAGCCGCACCGAGCCCGATGAGGGCCTGCCCGTCGGCGACCAGCGTGGCGGCCAGCGTGGCCGTCCAGGGCGTCCGCTCGGCCAGCGCCAGCAGCGGCGCGAGAACCTCGCGGGCGCGTTCCGGCTCGCCGCGCCCGAGCCATGCCTGCGCCAGGGCGAGGTAGGCCTCCTCGCCCAGCAACCACGCCCCGTCGGCCGGGATGTCGGCCTCCCGGAGCAGCCGGTCCGCGTCGGCGAGCACCGCAGGCGAGCCGGTGGCCGCGGCCAGCGGAGCGGCGCAGCGCAGCAGGTAGGCCTCCGCGCCTCCTGTCCCGGCAGCGACCAGGCCGCGCTCGAACAACCCGATCGCCTCAGCCCGGTCGCTTCGCAGGACCGTGCCGCCGAGGAAGGCGCACGCCGCGGCCTGCCACCAGGCATGCTGGTGCTCTTCGGTCATGGCCAGCGCCTGGCGGCCCAGCGTCACCGCTTCACCGTCACGGCCGCGGAGCCTCGCCAGCCAGCCGAGGTGCGCCATATACCACGCCGCGAAGTGCGGGTAGCTACCGCGGCGGTTGACCTCGATCGCGCTCCACATGGCGGCCGCTGCCTTGTCCCAGTCCGCCGCGGCGATGAACGGGAATGCGGTGTCGAACTCCGCCCATTGCAAGTGGAACAGATCGCCGCGGCGGCGAACCAGTGGGCGGAGCTCGGCCAGCACCCCGGCGAGGCTCCCGACGTCCCCCAGGCTGAGGTAGGCGGTCTTGAGGCCGTCGAGGCCGGCCGCTACCGCCTGCTGGTCCGCGGACGCGCGCGCGGCAGCCACGGCGCGTAGGCCATGGTCCAGTGCGTCGCCAAGCCGCAGCCGATTCGCGGCGACAACTGCCAGCCGGGACTGCAGGTCGGCCTCGCTGGCCCAGTCGCCGAGTGACTGAGCGATCCGCAGGCCGCCGGTCAGCGTCGACGTGTAGCGGATGATAACGTCGCCGTCGGCCGGGAACTTCCACGGACGCGACCGGCCCAGCTCGCTCAGGGCTCGCATCTCCAGGCGGCGGTCACCCGCCGCTCGCGCGCCCGCGGCGCCCAGCTTCAGGTCGGCGACTGCGGCGTCGTAGGAGCCGACGGCCTCGTGCGCACGTCCGCGCAGGACCAGCGCCCGGGCGCGCGCCTCCCCATCACCACCGCGTTCGGCCGCCTCCAGCGCCTGCGCGCTCAGCGCGATTGCATCGCTCGTCGCGTACCGTCGCATGGCCTCCTCGGCCGCGAGCACCCAAGCCCGCGCCGCCCTGGGCCAGTCACCCGCGGCCCACGCGTGCCTGGCCAGCGACTCCGGCTGGCCGGTCAGCAGGTCGGCCGCCCGGCGGTGATAGGCCAGCCTGGCCGGCTCCGGGGTGGTGGCATACATGACCTCCCTGATGAGGTCGTTGGCGAACTCATAGTCGCGGCCGCTGACCGCGAGCAGCCTGGCCTTGAGGGCCAGCTCGCACAGCTCGAGCGCGGTCGCCGGGGTCAGGTCGAGCAGCTCGCCGAGAGCAAGCGGATCGACTGTGGCGCCGAGCACCGATGCCGCCCGCAGCAGCGATTCCGCGGCTGCGCCGGTCCGCTTGACGCGGCCCTGCACGGCGCTGCGCAGCGATCCCGGCACCCCGGACTCCCCCGCGGCCAGCGCCCGCAGCACCTCAACCACGAACAGCGTGTGGCCGCGAGTGCTCTGCAGGATAGCGTCGGCCAGCCCTGGGTGCCCGGCCTGGCCGGCCAGCTGCGCGACCGCCTCCGGGCTGAGCGGTCCCACGTCGACCCTGGTGGCCACCGGCGCGAGCACCGCGCCGATCTGCTCGTCGTGCTCGGCCCGGACGGTCACCACGACGAGCAGCCGTGCGCCGGCCAGGTGACGTCCGAGGTAGTGAACGAACTCGATCGTGGATTGCCCCGCGTACTGCAGGTCGTCCACGACGACCAGTACCGGGTTGCGGCCGGCGAGCCCGTTCAGGAAGGCGGTCACCGCCTGGAAGGACCGGCGCCGTTCGGAGTCGGGGGTGCCTCGCCAGGACGGCGCGGGGCCGAGCAGCGCCGCGGCCTCGGGCAGCAGGGCCGCGGTCGCGGCTGCATGCTCGCCGAGCAGCTGTCGCAGGGAGCTCGCGGGCATACTGCCGACCACCGGCGCCACCGCCTCCACGACCGGCTGCAGGAACAGCGATCGTTCGGCCTCGTAGCAGCGTGTCCGCAGCACGGTCGCGCCGGCCACTTCAGCCTCGGCCGCGAGATCCTCGGCGAGGGCCGTCTTGCCGATCCCGGCCTCCCCGACGATCATGACCAGGCTCGGATCCCCAGCTACGGCGCGGCTCCAGGTCTCGCGCAGCGCTCCCGTCTCGGCATCTCGGCCTGCCAGCACCGGACCGCGGCGGGTCGGCCGCGCGGGACGGGCCGCCCGGACGGCGCGAGCCGGTGCCCCGCCGCCTGCAGGCAGCCGGTCCTGCTGCTCGCGGAGGATCGCCAGGTGCAGTTCCTGGGTCTGCGGCGCGGGGTCGGCGCCTAGCTCCTGGCTCAGCCGTTCGCGCAGCGCCGCGTAGGCCATCAGCGCCCGGGCCGGCTCGCCGCCTGCCGCTGCGGCAGACATATACCAGCGGTGCGCGCTCTCATCGAGCGGGTCGGCCGTCATCGCCGCCTCGGCGTAACGGACCGCCGAACGGGTGTCGCAGGTGGCCAGGGCCGCCTCGGCTGCGACGAGCCGCGCCCGGCGGACCAGGTCCCGCAGCTCACCGCGGACCGGATCAACCCAGCTCGCGTACGGCTCGTCGGTCAGCACCACGTCGGCGGACAACAGGTCGATGGCCTTTTCGGCCGCGGCCAGGGCTACCGCCGGCGCGACCGCCAGCCTGCGTTCTGCCTGCTCGCAGTAGCGGGCGGCATTGTCGAGGTCCACGCTGACCTCCGGCTCGCCGGCGAGCCGGTAACCCTGGCGGCCGCCCAGGATGACGCCGGGACCCAGCACACCGCGGAGCCTGCTGACCAGCGTGGCGATGTTCTGCCCGGCAGCCGCCGGAGGATCGTCCGCCCACAGCACGTCCACGATCCGGTCCACGGAAACCAGCCCCGGTCGTTCTACCGCGAGCAGCTTCAGCAACGTCCGGGACTTGCGGCTGCCGACGTCGCCCTCGGAAAGCTCGCTGCCGTCACGGATGACGCCGAAAGTGCCCGCGAGACGCAGCTCGACATGCCCACGCCCGGCGGGTTTCGTGGGAGCATCACTCCCCACACAGCACTTCTTACCGTTCGTCAGCGGCATCCGGCAAGGGCCCGCCCCGAGTCGACGGGGCGGCCTGCTCGCGTGAGCGCCACCAGGTGGATGTCAGAGCATGCTGAACTTCACTGAGCTGGCCCCGGTGCCTTCGATCCTCCGGCGCCGTTCAATGACGGGCTGCGGCTGGCAGTACCTGCCTACCTGGCCCGCTTCAAGGGCTCTTCCCGCGACCGCCCCGGATCTGACCTGCGCAGTTACCTTGCCTGGTGCGCTGCGTCGAGGACCTGCACGCGATGCTGAAGGAACACGGCGACTGGATGCCGCTGGGCAACGCCGACGAGCAGAAGCCCGCCGCCGAGGGCACGGTCGAGGCGTGGGGGCGTTCCCCGGGCAATCCGGTCGGCGGCTGGTACGGGCTGAAGAAGGGCCTGCGCGGCCGGTTCGGCAACTACGTGCCCCCGGTCATGGAGGCCCTCGGCCTCGCCGAGGTCGAGCACAATGCCCGCAACAACCGGATGCGGGCCCGTTAGCGCCCTGTGGCACCGGCGTTAGCACCCGTGAGACCGGCGAAGTCCGCTATCAGCCGCCAGGTGCCGGCGGGAGCTTCCTCGTGGGTCAAGTGCCCGGCGCCGGGAACGTTCAGCGTGAATTGATCTTTGGCCCGGGCCCGCGTATCAACGCGGGCAGTGTGCGCTCTGGCTACTGTCGGGTCCCTTCCCGGGACAGGCACGATCGGCAGGGATGATCGCCATGGCCGCAGAGTTCACGCGTATGCCCCCGGCGCAGAACGTTCTGCCGGAATCGCCTGCCGCAAGTGACGGCGGCGCCGCGGGCATGCCGTCCGCGCCGGCGCCGGTGAGCGGACGGCCGCCCATCGACGTGCGGCGGCTCCGGCACCCGTCGGAGCCGTCCCGGTTCGCTTTCGCCGCCGCCTCTTCCATCTTGCTGATCGGTCTCGGCCTGCTGCTGCTGGCGCGGCTGGCCGGGTTCTTCTGGCTCGCCGTTACGGGCGCTGTCGCGCTCTTCGCGCTCGGGTCGTCCTGGTGCCTGGTGCAGCTGTACCGGGCCCGCCTGCTCGGGGCCGCTGTGCGGGTCACACCGGACACGTTCCCGGCGCTCAGCGCCGCCGCTATGGAGGTGAAGCAGCAGCTCGGTTACCCGCGCCCGGTGGAGATCTTCGTCGCCGACATCGACGAACCGATGCTGCTCACCAGCTTCCTGGGCACCCACGTCCTCGTCATGAAGGGCGACCTGGTCGCCGGCCTGATCAAGCCAGGAAGCCGCGCGCAACTGGACTTCGTCCTGGCGACATTCTTCGGGAAACTGAAGGCCAGGACCCTGGTGTGGGCGCCGGCTCTCATCGCTATCGATGCTCTCCGGCTGCCGCGCGTGCTGAACTTCCTCGTCGCTCCGTGGGAACGGGCCACCGTCTATACCGTCGACCAGGTCGCCGCGGCCAGCTGCGGCAGCCTCGATCAATCGGTCATCGCCCTGAACCGGCTGCTGGTCGGGACGGACCTCGCGGACAGCGTCGGCATCACCGGACTGATGTACCAGGCGGTGACCGTCAGGATCCGCTGGCTTCCCCGGATGCAGCAGCTGTACTCCCGCTCCCCGCTCATGACCAACCGGTATCTGAACCTGCTCGGCTTCGCCGGTCAGTCGTCCCCGGACCAGGCCCGGGCCTTCTGCGCGGGCCTGAAGCGCGGCACCGAACTCGATATCCGGGAGATCCTGGCGAAATCGGCGCGGCTGCGGCAGCGCGGCCCCCGCCGGCGGGTGGTCGCGGTATCCATCACCGCGAGCGCCGCCCTGCTCGGCGCGGCAGGCTACGGGTTGTTCTCCCCGGCTGCGCAGCGTCTTGCGGCGGAGCTGCATCGCGGGCCGGGCGGACCGCCGGCGGTGACGAGGCCAACGGCGGCATCCTCCGAGCCGGCTCTGTCCGCCCCGGCCCGTCCGGCGCCCACGTCCGCTCCGGCTTCTTCCGCGCGGGCCCTTCCTGCGGTGCCCAGTGACGCGGCGGCGGCCCTGGAGACCCACGTACCGCCCACCTTCGCCGCCTCGTGCGCCTCCTCCACACCTCCGGCCGTGACGACTGGTCTGGTCGCGGCGATCGCGTGCGCTCCCAGCGGCAGCGGCGCGCCCGCCAACGTGGAGTACTACCAGTACGCGACCGCCGCCGACATGAACGCCGCGTTCAGCCATTACGCCGGCGCCATTCCCGCGGACGGCAGCTGCGATCAGGGCGGCCAGAGCGGAACGTACCACTTCGCCGAGGGCTCGGCCGAGGGGACGTGGGCGTGCTATTACGACGCCACCGGCACCAGCCAGATGATCTGGACCAGCTCGAATCTGGACATTCTGGCCTCGGCGAACGCCCGCGCCCAGACGCCGCAGCAACTGAACGGCTGGTTCTTCTCCCCGGCGGAGACAGGGCCCCGGTAATCCCCGCGCAGCGTTTCCCCCGGGGCGATCGGCGCCCTTCTGGTAGGACTGGGCCATGACGATCCTGGATCAGGGGAAGCCCGCTCACGCCGCGGCCGCGGGCCGCCTGCAATCCGAGCCGATTATCTGGCTGACCACCGTGACCCCGTCCGGGCAGCCGCAGTCCACCCCGGTCTGGTTCCTGTGACAGGACGGGGAGTTCCTACGGCTGGACGCCGCAGGGCTTCTCCGGCGACTACCCGCACGTGATCCGCGTGACCCCCACCCGCGCCCGCATCTGGTAACCCTGCGGGCCGCGGGTTCCGCCGTGGCCGGCGGAGTAGTCACGCCCTTCAGTCGGAGCCGCGACTGCGTTCTCGACATCCCGCCGGGCAGCTTTTAGAGGGGCTAGTCGCTGAACCTCCAATTCTGACGCGCCATCCCCGTCACCACGTCGGCCGTGAGCTGATTGCCCTTCCCGTTCGCTGAAAGTACGCGATGGGTCGCGCGGTTCATCCAGGTGTGGAAGCCGCCGCCGCCAACCGGGCGGGCGACCCACCGCTGCCAGTTGGACCCGTTGAATCGCCGCAGCACGACCAAGCCGTCGCCAGGATCGCTGGCGCACGCGGCGACGGACCACCGCCAGGTGCTGCCGTCCTGACGTACCTGCGCCGCTGAGCAGCCGGCGCAACCCCGCTGAACGGCCGGCCATACTGCGAGGTAGATGATGGCGGAAAAGACCTAAGCCCGGCATTACCGGGAATGCTGAACGTCAGGCCGGGTAACCGGCCGGAACAGGAAGCCGGAGGGGAGGGGGCGGAACTGCCGGGCCGAAATGCCGTCAGGCGAGAACAAGCGCGCGACGTGACCTCCCCGCCGCGAGTTCCACCGGGGGACGAACGCGTCCGCCGTCCGACGGATCTGCTGTTCGGGCTGCTGTCGCTGGCGGTCGTCCTCGTCGTCGTCGGCTCAATCCGGGCCCTCCCGCTCGGCAGTACTGAGCTCTCCAACGACGTCTCGCGCGCGCTGGAGCACATACCCCGCTGGCTGTCCTCGCTGGCCGCGGTGAGCGTCGGCATCGGCTGCTTCCTGTTCGCGGGCCTGGTCCTCTTCGTCCTGGTGCGGAGGGTGTGGCGGGACGCGCTGAACGCGGCCGCCGCGGCGCTCACCGCCGCGGTGGCCGCGATCGCGGTGTGGATCATCTGGCGGGTGCAGAACGGTTCCGTCGCGCACGCGGTGATCCACGGCAAGAACCCCTTGTATTTCGTGATCGAGTCCGCGTTCGTGGCGTTCCTGGTCGGCAGCGACCTGGCCCGGCGCTCGCGCTGGTTCCGGCGCTGCATGGGCTCGGCCGCCGCCCTGCTGCTCACCGGGCTCGCCATCGACGCGCTCACGCCTTACGCGGTCGTGATCGTGCTGTTCGGCGGGCTGATGACCGGCTGGCTGGTGCGCTGGCTGCTGCGCGCGGCGTCGGTCCGCCCCGCCACCGGCGAGCTGATGGCCTGGCTGAACGACCACGGTGTGGACATGAGCAGCCTCACGCGGCCCGATCCCCAGAACCAGGGCCGGATGGAAGGCACCCTCGCCGACGGCACCACGGTCGACGTGCACCTCGCGGACCGCGACACCCGGGGTTCGGGGGTCGCGCGACGGCTGTGGTCCCTGGTCCGGCTGCGGCCGGTCGTCGCGGGGCACGTCGCGCTCAGCTCGCGCGCCCAGCTCCAGCAACTGGCGCTGGCCAGCTCGCTGGCCCAGAAGGCCGGCGTGCTGAGCCCCTCCGTGCTGCTCCTCGAAGAGATGCCGACCGAGACGCTCATGCTGGCGATGGCCAGGCCGCCGGGTAACGAGCTCGGCGGGACGGTCAGCGCCGAGGACGCGACGGCCCTGTTCACCTCGCTGCGCGCACTGCATGACGCGGGCATCGCGCACCGTGATCTGCGTCCCGGCAACCTGCTGGTGAACGGGACCGCCGGTTTCACGTCGCTGGATGCGGCCGTGCCCGGGGCGAGCGTGCTGGTCCGGCGGCTTGACCTGGCGCAGCTTCTGGCTACCCTCGGACGGGCCGCGGGACCGGCCAACGCCGTCCGGGCGCTGCGAGCGGGGTACGGCCCGGTGGACGAGAATGCCGTCGCCGCGGTCATGCAGCCGCTCGCCCTGGCGCCGTGGGGATGGTCGGCCATGCGCAGCGCCGAAGGCTGCCTGACCCTGGTCCGCCACGAGCTGCTGGGCCCGGACACCGCGGCGCCGGTCGCCCGCCTGGAACGGTTCCGCTGGCGGACCGTCCTCAGCGCGATCGCCCTCACCATCGCGGCCTACCTGCTCATCGGCGAGATCTCGAAGGTCAACCTGCTCGGGACGCTGCGCCATACGAACCTCGGCTGGTTCGCCGTCGCCGTCGCCGCATCGGCCGTCACCTACTTCGCGGCCGCCGCCAACCTGGCCGCTTTCGTGCCGAAACGGCTGTCCCCGATCCGCGGGTTCCTCGTCCAGCTCTCGACGGCCTTCGTGGGGGTGGCGATGCCCCCGTCGGTCGGCCACGTGGCGGTCAACGCCCGCTACCTGCACCGGCAGGATGTGGACGAGGGCTCGATCACCGCGGCGGTCACGCTGTCACAGCTGGTGAACATGGTCACGACCGTCCTGTTGCTGGTGGCCCTCGGCCTGCTCACCGGGTCCGGGCTGAGCCGCTTCAAGATCGTGCCGGGGGCCGACGTGCTCATAGCGCTGGCGGTGATCGCCGGCGCGGCCGCCATCCTGATCTCGATACCTCAGACCCGCGCACAGCTGAACCGCATCGTCTGGCCGTACCTGCGGGGCATCTGGCCCCGCTTCCTCGACGCTCTGTCCCACCCGCTGCGGCTCGCGGCCAGCGCGGGCGCGAACCTGCTGCTCACCGCCGCCTACCTGGTGGCCTTCTTCGCCTCGCTCTATGCGGTGGGTGCCCACCCGGCGATCCTTCCCGCCGCGGTCGTCTACCTCGCCGGTAACGCGGTCGGGTCGGCCGCCCCCACCCCCGGCGGACTCGGGGGAGTGGAAGCCGTCCTGGCTGCCGGGCTCACCGGTATGGGCATCCCCGCCCACGAGGCCATCCCCGCGGTGCTGGTGTTCCGCGTGGCCACCTTCTGGCTCCCGATCCCGGCCGGCTGGCTCACCTACCTCGGCCTCCAGCGCAGCGGCACGCTCTAACCGCCGGTCAGCGGGCTCTGAGGTTATGCCGCTAGCTCGAGGGTGTGCTCCGGAAAGTCGACGATAACGACGGAGTTGGTGCTGCCGAACGCGTTGGGTTCGTACCAGTCGGCCTGCCACACGTTCTCCCAGCGCTCACCGTCCAGCAGGTACCGGTAGCGGTAGCTGCGGCCCGGCTCGAGCGGGAGAGTAACCTGCCAGGCGCCGTCACTGCCGCGCTGGAGCGCGATGCTGCCCGCCGACCAGTCGTTGAAGTCGCCGCACAGCACCACGTTGCCTGCGCCGACCTCGCCCGGGAGGGTGAAGGTGACATCGACGGTGCGCGCCGCAGCGGGCTCGGCTGACGTGCCAGGCTGCGCGGCCGGTTCCCGGGCCGCCAGCCCGTGCCGGGCCAGCTCCGCCGCGACCGGCTGGCCGGTTTCGGCGGGCGCATCGGCCGCGTCGGGTACGTGCTGGCTGTCTTTCTCCGGCGGGGCAGCGGCCTGCTCCTGGGCGGCCTGCTCCTGGGCGTCGCTGGTGGGCCCGGTCCGCCCCAGCAGATCGCGGCCGCGCGCGGGGATGGTGCCGTCGGCCAGCAGCCAGCCGACGAACCGGACCATCGACCTGAGGAGCCGCCCGAAGCCGGAACGAAGGATCGCGTCCTCGTTCCAGTAGCGGGCCAGGAGGTGATCGTCGAAGAAGGCAAACGGCCGCCGGACAGCTGTGTACTGCAGCTTGGCAATCCGGCGGGAGATCGTGACGGGGTCCATCGTGCTCTGCTTCCTAACAATTGGTGTCGTGGCGCAGCGTCGGCGCTGTCGCGGCGGGTCCTGAGGTCACCTTGCCGGGTCCGAGGCAGCCGCACAACGACCGACAGGCCGGTTTCGCGCTGTTTTCGGCCGGCTAGGGCCGTGCTGCACCTGGGAAGCTCACCCTCTGCAGCACGGCCTCTACTTCGCCGGCGGCCTGCGAAGAGCCGTCCGGCGGGCGAGGGCGTGTCCCGGCCGGACGGGCCCCCGGCGGCCGCACGGTAGGCTGGCGTGTCGTCCGTTTCTGATGGAGCCGCCTGCCCATGCTCAGCCCCGAACTGATCGATTCGCTGTTCCCGCAGGGCCTGCCGGGCCCGGACGAGTGGGAACGGCGGTACCCGCCGCGCGAGCTGCCCGCCGGCGCCGAAGTCACCCGGTTCTCGCCCAGCCCCACGGGTTACCTGCACATCGGCGGGGTCTACGTGGCGATCATCGACGCGGACATCGCGCTGCATTCGGGTGGCACCTACCTGCTGCGGATCGAGGACACCGACCAGGCCCGGGTCACCGAGGGCGCCGTCGACCAGTTCGCGGACGCGCTGGCGTACTTCTCGATCAGCCCGCAGGAAGACGACCTGAGCGGCCAGTACGGCCCGTATGTCCAGTCGAGCCGCCAGGAGATCTACCTGACCTACGTGCGCGAGATGCTCTGCCAGGGCCAGGCGTACCTGTGCTTCGCGACCAAGGCGGAACTGGAGGACATCAGCGCCCGCCAGCGGGCGGCCGGTGCGCTGCCCGGCTACTACGGGCCGTGGGCGATCTGGCGGGACGCCGCCGAGGAGCAGGTCCGCGAACGGCTCGCGGCCGGTGACCCGTACGTGGTCCGGTTCCGTGCGCCGGGCACCGCGTCCCGGGTCACCTACACCGACGCGATCCGCGGCGAGATCACCGCCGACGACAACCGCAACGACGCCGTCATCCTGAAGAGCAGCGAACAGCCGCTGCGCCTGCCGACGTACCATTTCGCGCACGCGGTCGACGACCACCTCATGCGGGTCAGCCTGGTCATCCGGGGCGACGAGTGGATCTCCTCGGTGCCGCTGCACCACCAGCTGTTCGACGCGCTAGGTTTCCCCCGGGTGCGCTACGCGCACATCGCCCCGCTGATGAAGCAGGACGGCGGCAGCCGCCGCAAGCTGTCCAAGCGCAGGGACCCGGAAGCCAGCGTCGGTTTCTACATCGAGCTGGGCTATCCGGCCGAGGCGGTGGAGTATTACCTGCGTGGCCTGGCCAACGGGCGGCTGGCCGAGGTGCCCCTGCCCGAGGCGCTGGCCACGCCGATCAGCCTGGATGATTTCGGCGCGGCCGGGCCGCTGGTCGACCTGGTCAAGCTCGACGACATCAGCGCCGACTACATCGCCACCCTGCCCGCCGCCGACATCCTGGCCCGGGTCATCACCTGGGCGCAGGCCTATGACCCGCCACTGGCGGAGGTGCTGGCCGCGGAATCGGACCTGGCGCTGGGGGCGCTGGCCATCGAGCGCGAGGGTGTCCCCAACCCGCGCAAGGACCTGCGCCGGTGGGCCGACTTCCGCGCCGTGTACGGGTACTTCTTCCCGGAGATCTTCGAGCCGGTGACCGATGCCGCCGATCCCCGGTTCGGCGGGCTGGCCCCTGGGATAGTTCGTTCGGTGGCGGAGGACTTCGCTGAGGGGTACCAGCCGCCGGCGCCGGACATCGAGTGGTTCGGCCAGATCCGCGACCTCGCCGCGCGGCTGGGGTTCGCGCCGAACCAGAAGGCCTACAAGCAGGATCCGGAGAGTTACCGGGGCTCGATCCGGGACGCGTCGCAGGTCATCCGGGTGCTGCTAACCGGGACGACCCGCAGCCCCGACCTCGCCGCCGTCGCCGCGGTGCTGGGCGCCGATGAGGCCGTGCGCCGGGTCCGGGCGGTAGTCGGGCCGCCTGCGTAAGCGTCGCGCGGCGCCCAGCTAGGGTGACGCTATGCCGGTCGAACGCTTGCTGCCCAGCGCCGAGGCCGAGGAACTGGTGGGCCTGGCGCGCGACATCGCCGTGTCCGAGCTGAAGCCCATCGCCAGCCAGTATGAGGCGGAGGACCGGTTCCCGCGGGAGAAGTTCCGCCTGCTGGGCAAGAGCGGACTGCTGGGGCTGCCCTACCCGGAGCGCTGGGGCGGTGGCGACGTCAGCTACGAGGTCTACCTCCAGGTGCTGGAGGAACTGGCCGCGGCGTGGATGACGGTCGGAGTCGGCCTGTCCGTGCATACCATGTCCTGTTATCCGCTTTTCCGGCTCGGCACCGATGAGCAGCGGGAGGAATGGCTGCCCGCGATGCTGGGCGGCGACCTGCTCGGCGCGTACGCGCTGTCGGAGCCGCACGCGGGCTCGGACGCGGCGGCGCTGTCCGCCCGCGCCGTCCGGGACCGCGACGACTACGTGGTCAGCGGGACCAAGGCGTGGGTCACGCACGCCGGGCAGGCGGACTTCTACACGGTGATGGTCCGCACCAGCGACGAGGGCGGACGCGGGGTCAGCTGCCTGCTGGTCGACGCGGGCACGCCGGGCCTGGCCGTCGGCGCGCTGGAGCACAAGATGGGCCTGACCGGCTCGCCGACCGCGCAGCTTCTCTTTGATGGGGCTCGCGTTCGGGCCCGGCGGCGGCTCGGTGCCGAGGGCCAGGGCCTGAAGATGGCCCTGGAGGCGCTCGATTCCGGGCGGCTCGGCATCGCCGCGTGCGCGGTCGGCCTGGCCCAGGCGGCGCTGGAAGAGGCGGTGGCGTATGCGGCCCAGCGCACGCAGTTCGGCCGGCCGATCATCGAGTTCCAGGGCCTGGAATTCCTGCTGGCCGACATGGCGGCCGGGGTGGAGTCGGCGCGCGCGACGTATCTGGAGGCGGCGCGCCGCCGTGACCGGGGCCTGCCGTTCCACCGCCAGGCGTCCATTGCCAAACTGGTGGCGACCGACATGGCCATGCGCGTGACCACGGATGCGGTGCAGGTGCTCGGCGGCGCGGGCTACACCCGCGACTTCCCCGTCGAGCGGTATATGCGGGAGGCGAAGGTGCCGCAGATTTTCGAGGGCACGAACCAGATCCAGCGCATGGTCATCGCGCGGGCTCTGCGAGGAACTCTCCGAGACAAGGGATGATTCATGGACGCGACGGCGATTATCACCGGCGGCTCCGGTGGCCTGGGGACCGCGGTGGTCGAGGAGTTCATCGCGGCGGGCTGGCGGGTCGTGGTGCCGTGGATCGAGGAAAGCGAACTGAAGCGGCTGCCGGACCTTCCGCACCTGGTCGCCGCGCAGGCCGACCTGTTTGATCCGGACTCGGCGCAGGAGGTGGCGTCGCTGGCCGCCGGGTCGCCCCGAGCCCCGCTGCGTGCCGTGGTCAACCTCGTCGGCGGGTTCGCGGTGGGCGGCCGGGTGCACGAGACGCCGATCGAGGAGTTCGAGCAGCAGATCCGGCTGAATCTGCGCCCGCTGTACCTCACCACCCAGGCGGCGCTGCCGGAACTGATATCCGGCGGTGGGGGCGCGGTGGTGTGCGTGTCCAGCCGCGCCGCCACCCACCCGTTCCCCGGGGCGGCGGGCTACGTGACCGGCAAGGCGGCCGTCCTCGCCCTGGCCGACACGCTCGCCGTGGAGTACGCGAAGAACAACATCCGGGTCAACACGGTCGTGCCGAGCGTGATCGACACACCCGGCAACCGGGCTGCGCAGCCCGATGCCGACTACTCGACGTGGGTCGCGCCGTCGCGCATCGCGCGCGTCGTCCGTTTCCTGTGCGAGGACTCCTCCGACGCCATCTACGGCGCGCACATTCCCGTGTACGGCACGCCCTAGGCTTCCCGCTCGATCCCTTCGCAAGTCCCGGACCCTGGGCGCGGGCTCCGGAGCCGAACATGAACCGATGCGGGACCGGTGCAGCGTGCCGCGAGCGCACGGATAGAGTCGAAGCAGAAGGGAGCCGACGCTGGGTATGGACGATCGCGCGACCGGTGGTCCGGGTTCGCTAGGTCCGCTGGATTCGCCGGGTCCGCCTGGCGCGAGCCGCGAGCCTGGGCTTCTCCGGCTCGGCCGTCAGGAGTTTCCCCCGGACCGGTTGCTGGTCATGGCCATCGTCAACCGGACGCCCGACTCCTTTTACCGGCCCGGCATCACGTGGGATGAGGCGGCCGCGCTGGAACGCCTGCACACGGTGGTCGCCGAAGGCGCGGACATCGTCGATATCGGCGGAGTGCCCGCCAAGCCAGGCGCTGAGGTGACGGTGGATGAGGAGATCCGCCGAACGATCCCGTTCGTCGAGGCGGTGCGCGAGGCCTACCCCAACCTGGTGATCAGCATCGACACCTGGCGCAACGAGGTCGGCCGGGCGGCCTGTGGGGCAGGCGCGGATCTGCTCAACGACACCTGGAGCGGCTGGGATCCGAAGCTGGCGGAGGTGGCGGGGGAGTTTGACGTCGGCCTGGTGTGCTCGCACGCAGGCGGGCTGCAGCCGCGGACCCGCGTGTTCCGCGCGGCGTACGCCGACGTCATGGCCGATGTCCTGGACCGGACTCTGGGCTTGGCGCAGCGCGCGATGCGGGCCGGGGTCGACCCGTCCCGGATTCTCATTGATCCGGCACATGACTTCGGAAAGAACACCTGGCACTCGCTGGAGATCTCACGTCGTCTGGCTGCCATGACCGCCACCGGCTGGCCGGTGCTGGTTTCCGTGTCGAACAAGGACTTTGTCGGCGAGACGCTGGGCGCGGGCGTCGAGGACCGTCTGGCGGGCACGCTGGCCGTCACCTCGGTCGCGGCCTGGCTGGGAGCGAGAGTGTTCCGCGCACACCACGTGGAGCAGACACGCCAGGCGCTGGACATGGTCGCGGCCATCAAGGGTGATTTTCAGCCCGCCGGGGTCCTGAAGGGGCTGGTCTAGCAATGCTGCGTCCGGGGACCCAGCAGCGCACGCGGCGTCCGGGGACCCAGCAGTGATCATCCGCGCCGCCCTATGCCCGTCCCCGCCGCTGCTGGCGCGAGAGCTGACCGGACGTGACCCGCTCGTTTCGGGCCTGCGCGAAGCCTGCGCCGAAGTCACCGCCGGCCTGGTCGACGCCGACCCCGACGTCATCATTGTCGTCGGGTCCGCCCCCGAGACCTCAGCCTGGGACTCCGCCAGCCTCGTGGACCTGTCCGCTTTCGCCCCGGCACTGGAGGCCGGTGGCACACCGGGCCTGCCGTTGTCGCTCGGGCTGGGCGCGCTCCTTCTGAACCAGGCCGGCTACTCCGGGCCACGGGTCCTGCAGGCGGTCGGCGAGCGCGAGCCGACGGCGCGCTGCGCCGAGCTCGGTGACAAGCTCTCGGCATCCGTGGGCCGCGCCGCCCTGCTCGTGCTGGGGGACGGCAGTGCGCGCCGAAGCCTCACCGCCCCGGGCCACTTGGACGAACGCGCCGCCACGTTCGACGCCCAGGTCGAACGGGCCATCAGGGATGGCGATCTGGCCGCGCTGGCCGCGGTGGACGAAGCCCTGGCCCGTGACCTGATGGCGACCGGCCGCCCCGCCTGGCAGGTCCTGGCCGGCGCGATGGGTACTGGGCACCCCGCCACGCAGGTCCTGTACGCGGACGCCCCCTTCGGGGTGACTTACCTCGTGGCGCATTTCGAAGCCGTACCGAACGGCGCTGGCTAGCCGGGTGCGAGGTGAATCGGGGCCCGGGGCGCACCCAACTCCGCCTGCCTGATCCGGCACCGGCGGGGATGCAGCGCGGCAGGGATGCGGCGCGGCGGGGATGCGGCGCGGCGGGAATGCGGCGCGGCAGGGATGCGGCGCGGCGGAGTTGCAGCCAGCGCGGTGGGGCGGAGCCTTTCTCCCGGGGGTCAGGCCTTCCAGTCGGCCAGGATCGCCTCGGTGTCCGCGCCGGGGGGCGGGGGAGCCGTCGGGCGGGCCGCGGGCGTCCGGGAGAACCGGGGCGCTGGGGCCGCCTGCTCGATACCGTCGAGCGTGATGACCGACTGCCGCGCCGCCATGTGCGGGTGCGAGCTCACCTCGCCGAACGACAGCACCGGGGTCACGCACGCGTCGGTGCCGGCGAAGATCTCGGTCCACTCGTCGCGCGGCCGGCTGGCGAGCACTTCGGTGAACCGGGCCCGCAGCCGGGGCCAGCCGGACCGGTCACCCTGCGCGGGCAGATCCTCCTCCGCGATGCCCAGCCCCGCGAGGAACTGGGCGTAGAACTGGGGTTCGAGGGCGCCCACCGCGATCCACCGGCCGTCGGCGCAGGCGTAGGTGCTGTAGAACGGCGCGCCCCCGTCCAGCAGGTTCGCGCCCCGCTCGTCGCTCCAGGTGCCGGCGCCGCGGAACGCCCACATCATCTGCATCAGCACGCTGGCGCCGTCGACCATGGCCGCGTCCACCACCTGGCCCTCGCCGGAGCGCTCGCGCTCCCACAGCGCGGCCAGCACCCCGGCGACCAGGAACATGGAGCCGCCGCCGAAGTCGCCGACCAGGTTCAGCGGGACCGTGGGCGGGCGGTCGCCGGGACCCATCGCGTGCAGGGCGCCGGTCAGCGAGATGTAGTTCAGGTCGTGCCCGGCCTGTGAGGCCATCGGGCCGTCCTGCCCCCAGCCGGTCATCCGGCCGTAGATGAGCCGGAGATTGACCGCCCGGCAGTGCTGCGGCCCCACGCCGAGCCGTTCGGCCACACCCGGCCGGAAGCCCTCCAGCAGTACGTCGGCCTTGGCCGCCAGGCGCAGCGCCAGGTCCCGGCCACTGTCCGCCTTGAGGTCAGCGGTCACCGAACGGCGGTTGCGCAGCAGGTAGTCGGGATTGTCCCCGGCCAGGCCGAATCCTGCCACCGGCCGGTCCACCCGCACCACGTCGGCGCCCAGGTCGGCAAGGATCATCGCCGCGTGCGGTCCCGGGCCGAGCCCGGCGAGTTCGAGCACCCGCAGCTCCCGCAGCGGACCGGACATGCAAACTCCTCTCAGCGATGGCTCTCCGGCTCCGGGTCGTCACCGCGGGCTCATCCGGATGGCGCCATCGAGCCGGATGGTCTCCCCGTTGAGCATGGGGTTCTCCACGATGTGCCGGACCAGGGCGGCGTATTCGGCCGGGTCGCCGAGCCGGGACGGGTGCGGCACCTGCGCGCCGAGGGATTCGATGGCCTCCGGGGAGAGCGCGGCGAACAGCGGCGTATGGAACAGGCCAGGCGCGATGGTGACCACGCGGATCTTCAGACTGGCCAGGTCACGGGCGATGGGCAGGGTCATGCCGACGATGCCGCCCTTGGACGCGGAGTAGGCCGCCTGCCCGATCTGGCCGTCGAACGCGGCCACCGAGGCGGTGTTGACGATCACACCCCGCTCCTCGCCGCTCTCGGGAGCCTGGCTGGTCCGCTCGGCGGCCAGCCGGATGACGTTGAACGTGCCGACCAGGTTGACGTTGATCACCTTGGTGAAGGCGTCAAGGGGGAATGGCCCGTTCTTGCCGACCGTCCGGATGCCGTTGCCGATTCCGGCGCAGTTCACGGTGATGCGCAGGATGCCCAGCTGGCCGGCCGCATCCAGGGCGGCGGTCACGCTCGCGGGCGAGGTCACGTCGCCGGGCGCGAACACGGCCCGCTCGCCCAGGTCCTCCGCGATCGTCTTGCCCTGGGACGCCGGGAGGTCGAGGATGACCACCCGGGCCCCTTGAGCGTGCAGTTCCCGCACGGTGGCCAGGCCGAGGCCCGAAGCGCCACCGGTCACCAGGGCAACAGTATCCGCTATTTTCACGCTTTCCTCCCGAGCGAGGTCAGTAGAGGAGGTCGACGACCCGGGTGTCGGCGTCGGGGATCAGGTACTGGCGGAGGCCGCGCATATGGCTGGCCCAGTGCTTCTCCGCGCCGTCACCGTCGCGTGCGCCGACGAATTCCACGAGCTTGTCGCAGGAGCGCAGCGCGCGCCGGTTATCCGCCTCGATCTCCTCCGGCGACCGGGTGGTCTCGCTGAAGGTCCGCTCGATGTGCCGGTTGATGATCTCTGTGAGCATCCCGACCACCGCGGTCAGCGTCTTGTTGGCGGACAGCTCGACCACGCTGTGGTGGAACGCCGTGGTCATCCGGCCGAAGGTCAGCGGGTCACCGACGCTGTCGCGCAGCTGGTCCAGGGCGGCCGCGAGCTGCTTGCGGTCCGCGGCGGTGCCCCCCTCGGCGAGACGGCGGGCGGCGGCGGGCTCGATGATCGTCCGCGCCTCGTACACGTCCTTCAGGGTGGTGCCGGTCAGCGTGAGCAGCATGCCGAACTGGGCGGCGGCGGCCTCGGGCCCGGGCACGGTCACCCGGGCACCGCCCGGCGGCCCGCGCCGGATGGTGACGAGTGAGTCCGATTCCAGCAGCCGGAACGCCTCCCGCAGCGTGGGACGGGAGACCCCGAACTGTTCCATCAGCTCGGGCTCGGTCGGCAGCCATTCGCCGTCGGTGAGCTCGCCGCGCGCGATCATCTGGCGGATACGGGCCGCCACCATGTCGGCCATCTTCAGCGGCCGGACGCGGTAGTCGGTCATGCTCGACGAGCGCGCGCCCACCGGTCTCGTCACGGCGCCATCTCCGTCCGGGCCAGGTTTCGGTTGCTCCATACTACCGACAAAGAATCTAAATTCCTATGACCCGGAGCCCGCTGGGGAATCTCCGCGTCGGACGTCCTGCCCGCCCGGGCGGGCAGGTAAATCCCGGCCGGCTGCTTTCGCGAGATCAGATAGTTTCTATAGATTCAATGGTGATCAGCGTGTTAGCCTGGCGGGGTACCCGAATATCCCGGGATTGCGGCCGGTCCCGGCGACCTGGAGGACGGCTCAGTGCGTGACGCGGTAATCGTGGCGGCAGTGCGGACACCGGTAGGCAGGCGCAACGGGGGACTTTCGGGGGTGCATCCGGTCGACCTCTCGGCGCTTGTGCTCAGGGCGCTCGCCGACCGGACCGCGATCGACCCGGCCGTCGTGGACGATGTGATCTGGGGTTGCGTAAGCCAGGTCGGGGAGCAGACCTTCGACATCGCGCGGAACGCGGTGCTGGGAGCGGGCTGGCCCGAGTCCGTGCCGGGCGTGACCGTCGACCGGCAGTGCGGTTCCTCGCAGCAGGCGGTGCACTTCGCGGCGGCCGGGGTGATCTCCGGCCAGTACGACGTGGCCGTGGCCGGCGGCGTGGAGTCGATGAGCCGGGTCCCGATGGGCTCCTCCATCGGCCAGGCGTGGCCGTTCGGCGAGAGCTTCCGGGCCCGGTACGACGGCGTGGTGCCGAACCAGGGCATCGGCGCGGAGATGGTCGCCGAGCGGTGGCACCTGTCCCGCACCCAGTTGGACGAATACAGCCTCGCCTCGCACGAGAGGGCCGCCGCCGCGCAGGACCAGGGCGGGTACGACGAGCAGATCGTGCCGGTGACCACGCCCGACGGCACAGTGGTCACCAAGGACGAGGGCATCCGGCGCGGCGGCACGCTGGAGACCCTGGCGAAGCTCAAGCCGGCGTTCAAGCCGGACGGCGTGATCACGGCCGGGAACAGCTCACAGATCAGCGACGGCTCGGCCGCGCTGCTCGTCACCACCAGCGCGAAGGCCGCCGAGCTCGGGCTGACCCCGCTGGCGCGGATACACACCGCGGTGCTGGCCGCCGCCGATCCGGTGATCATGCTGACCGCGCCGATCCCCGCCACCAGGAAGGCCCTGCAGCGCAGCGGGCTGACCATCGACCAGATCGGGGCGGCCGAGATCAACGAGGCGTTCGCACCGGTGCCGCTGGCCTGGCTGGCTGAGCTGGGCGCTGACCCCAAGGTGCTGAACCCGAACGGCGGCGCCATCGCCCTGGGCCACCCGCTGGGCGCCAGCGGGGCCCGCGCGATGACCACGCTCGCGTACCGCATGCGGGACCACGGGACCCGCTACGGGCTCCAGGCCATGTGCGAGGGCGGCGGCCAGGCCAACGCCACCATCCTCGAACTGCTTTAGGCGGGGGAAGCAGCGCATGCGGCGCACCGTTTACGACCCGGAGCACGAGCAGTTCCGCGAGGTCGTGCGGGAGTTCCTGGCGCGTGAGGTCGCGCCGCGCGCGCGGGCCTGGGAGAAGGCCGGAATCGTCGACCGGGAGGTGTACCGGGCGGCCGGCAAGCACGGCGTGATCGGCTTCAACGTCCCGGAGGAGTTCGGCGGCGGGGGAGTCGATGACTTCCGGTTCAACGCGGTGGTGACCGAGGAACTCGCCCGGGCCGGTCCCGGGACTCCTGCGTTCAGCCTGCACAACGACGTCATGGCCCCGTACTTCACGTCGCTCACGACCTCCGCGCAGCGGCAGCGCTGGCTGCCCGGTTTCGCTTCCGGCGACCTGATCGGGGCGATCGCCATGACCGAGCCGGGCACGGGCAGCGACCTGGCCGGCATCCGGACCCGGGCAATCCTCGACGGGGACACCTGGATGCTGTCCGGGGCCAAGACCTTCATCTCCTCCGGGATCAACTCCGACCTGGTGATCGTGGTCACCCGGACCAGCCCCGATCCCGCGGCCGGGCACCGCGCCTTCAGCCTCCTGGTCGTGGAGCGGGGCATGCCCGGCTTCGGCCGCGGCCGGAACCTGGAGAAGATCGGCCTGAAATCCCAGGACACCGCGGAGCTGTTCTTCGACCAGGTGCCGGTGCCCGCGGCCAACGTGCTCGGGCAGACCGGGCAGGGCTTCTACCACCTGATGCACAACCTGCCGGCGGAGCGGATGTCCATCGCCATCAGCGCCGTCGCCGGGGCCCGGGCGATCTTCGCCGAGACGCTGGAGTACGCGAAGAACCGCCAGGCGTTCGGCCGGCCGATTGGCTCCTTCCAGCACAACCGGTTCGTGCTCGCCGAGCTGGACACCGAACTGGACCTCGCCCAGGTCTTCGTGGACCGCTGCCTGGAGGCCATGGTCGCGGGCGAGCTCACCGCGGTCGAGGCGGCCAAGGCCAAGTGGTGGACAACCGAGCTGCAGAAGCGAGTGATCGACGCCTGCCTCCAGATGCACGGCGGCTACGGCTACATGATGGAGTTCCCGGTGGCCCGGGCCTACCTGGACACGCGCGTCCAGACCATCTACGGCGGTAGCACCGAAATCATGAAGGAGATCGTCGGCCGTAGTCTGGGCGTCTGAGCCCCCGCCCGAAACGGCCTGGCCAAGAGGGCATCGGCAGTTATCTGTATCCGGGGCACGGTTGGCAGGTGATCAGTCACCATTGTGATCCGGGCCGCCCGCGATCACGTCCTGGAACCAGGTCAGGAGGCGAGTCAATGGCCGCCCGTACCGTTTCTCGCGTGCGATCGCCTTGGCCAGTTTCCGGGAGCCTTCCGGATAGCGCCGGCGCGCCCAGGGGGAGCCGGGCCGGGCCACTCGGATCGCGCCGACCAGAGCGAAGAGGCTGATGTAGACCCCGATAACGCCAGACCAGACCTTTCCCTTCAGCAGGCAGATGGCGGTGAGGGCCAGGTTGATCGCTAGGACGAGAACAATTCCGAGGAATGCCTCCAGGCGCGCTTCTCGTCCTGAGGAGGGGGTGATGCCCAGCGGGATCCATCCGAGCAGGGCCAGGCCGCACAAGGCGACGGCGATGAAGACGACCTCTACCGACAGCCGTCCTCGCTCGCTCCAGTAGACATCCTTCAAGAACAGCACCAGGGCGAATTCGTCCAGCACCAACGCCATCCCGATGCCCAGCAGCGCGGCGGCGGCGGCCGCCCAGCCCGAACGGGGATTCTGCACGGCCAGGCCGCCGACCCCGCCGGCACACATGAAGACGACCCCGAAGATCGCGTGGTGGAAATGCACCCCGCCGGGCGTGACGTTGCCTGGCCACCACCTCACTTGGGCACGGATCATCCGGACGCTGAACCGGATAAACAAGAACGCCGCGATAAAGGACACAAAGAAGCAGAACAGCCGTAGCCGGCCACCGGTCACGATTGCGTGCTGAAACCAGCTATTCATCGATTCGGCCCCTTGTGCAGGGTATCTCAGGCGACGTCCGGGGCCAGGGTGCGGACTGACAGCTAAACACGGCGGCCACGACGCCCGGCCGGTACCCATTACCACACAATGCAACATGACCAGACGTAAACCCATATCGCAACGGCAGCGGCGCGAATACGGCCCTGTTCGCTGCGTGATGAAACAAGACATTTTTCTTATGACTTCAGTGTGACAGCACCCTAAATGGTCTGAGGTGCCGGTGAGTATCGGCGTTTCGGTTTCGGCTGGTGCCCGCGCCCGGTGCTCCCGGCGCCGGTCTGCTACCCTCCTTGCTGAACGAACATTCAGTAAGGAGGGGTGGTGCCGGATGAGCGCCTGGCCGGACCATGCGATCTGGTGGCAGCTCCAGCCGATCAGCTTCACCGGCGCCGAGCCCACGGCGCGGCCGGACATGACCCCCGTGCGACGATTGCCCAGGATCGAGGCGTGGCTGGATTACGTCATCGACCTAGGGTGCAACGGCCTGTCCCTGGGGCCGGTGTTCGCTAGCGAGTCACATGGCTACGACACCATCGACCACTACCGCATCGACCCCCGCCTGGGCACCAGCGCGGACTTCGACCACCTCGTCGGGCAGTGCCGCGAGCGCGGCGTACGGCTCCTGCTGGACGGGGTGTTCAACCACGTCGGCCGGGGCTTCCCGCCCTTCCAGGACGTGCTCGCCCACGGCCGGTCGTCGGCCTACGCGTCGTGGTTCGTGATCGACTTCGATGCGGACGCGGGCAAGGACGCGGGCGGGCCCGACGGCTTCGGCTACGCGGATTTCGAGGGAAGCCGGAACCTGGTCGAGCTCAACCACGCCGAGCCCGCCGTCCAGGACTACGTCGCCGACGTGATGCGGTACTGGCTGGCTCGCGGCGCGGACGGCTGGCGTCTCGACGCGGCGTACGCCGTGCCGTCGGCGTTCTGGCGGACGGTGACGGACCGGGTCCGCCGCGATCATCCGGACGCCTGGCTGGTGGGCGAGATGCTGCACGGTGATTACGTCGCGGCCGTCCGGGACGGGGGCCTGGATTCGGTCACGCAGTACGAGCTGTGGAAGGCGATCTGGAGTTCCCTGAACGACCGGAACCTCTTCGAACTGGCCTGGGCGCTGGACCGGCACAACGACTTCGCCGCCGCGTTCCTGCCGCTGACGTTCGCCGGCAACCACGACGTCACCCGGATCGCCAGCCGGCTCGACGACGTGCGTCACCTGCCGCACGCACTGGCCATCCTGTTCACGGTGGCGGGCTCGCCGTCGGTCTACGCGGGTGATGAGCAGGCGTTCCGCGGCGTCAAGTACGAGCGGGCCGATGGTGACGCCGAGATCCGCCCCGAGTTCCCCGCCTCTCCGGAGGAGCTCGCCCCGGACGGCTGGCCCATCTTCCGGCTGCACCAGGACCTGATCGGGCTCCGGCGCCGCCATCCGTGGCTCGCCCGGTCCGCCACGAAGGTGCTGACCCTGCAGAACGAGACGTTCGGCTACCTGGCCACCAGCGCCGCCGGTGACTTCCGCCTGGCCGTCTTGCTGAACCTGTCTGACGACAAAGCGGCACTTGCGCTCGGCGACCAGGCCGAGGACGCGACCGTCGCGCAGATTCTGGGCAGCGGCGACGCAGCGGCGGCCGGATACGTCGAGCCGCACGGCTGGGCCATCCTGGAACTCCGGCCCTGACCGACCGCGTGACGGACCAGCGGTGACCGACCGCGTGACGGACCAGCGGTGACCGACCGCGTGACGGTGCAGCCGTGACCGGCCGCCCGGAGTTCCAGCCGTGACCGTGCGGCGGATGATGCCCGACGAGCGGCGCGCTCTCATCCTGCGGGCCGCGCGGGACCTGTTCAGCCAGCGGCCGTACGCCGAGGTGCCGGTGGCCGACATCGCCCGGGCGGCCGGCGTCTCCCCGCCGCTGATCGTATTCCACTTCGGTAGCAAGCGGACGCTGTACCTGGCCGTCCTGGAGGCGGCCGCGGGCGCGATCCGGGCCGGCCTGAACGAACTGCCGGGGCCGCCGTCGCTGGACCGGCTCCGGGCCGGCGTCCGGTTCTACGCCGACTACTCCCGTACGCACCGGACCGGATTCCTGTCGCTGCTGCGCGGGGGGCAGGACGTGGCCGAGGCGGCCGCGCTGGTCGAGGCGTTCCGCGATGAGCTGGCCCGGCAGATCCTCGCCGACCTCACCGCGGTACGCCGGGATGAGGGGGCCGCGGAGGTCCTGACGCTGCTGGCGGTCCGGGGCTACCTGGGGTACGTCGATGCCGTGATCGTGAACTGGCTGGCCCTGCCCGAAGACCAGCGGGACCAGGTCAGCGTGGACATGATCGCCGATATGGCGGCGGGGGCCTTCTCCGGGGGATTCCCGGCGCTGGCCTGGCCTGGTGCGGCAGGCTGGTCGTCATGAATGCTGGAGCCGAGGTGCTGCCGGTCGACCCGCTCGACGTGCTGCGGCGCCGGCGCAGTGCGAAGTGGCAGACCTGCGCCCCCGACGTGCTGCCGCTGACCGTGGCCGAGATGGACTTCGCCCTCGCCCCGCCCGTCGCGGACGTCCTGCGCGGGGCCGTCGAGTGGTCCGACGCCGGGTATGCCCACGCCATCCCGGATCTCGGCCGGGCCATCGCGGGGTTCGCGGCCCGCCGCTGGAACTGGGACCTGGACCCGGCCGCGGTAACGGCGGTGACCGATGTCGGGGTCGGTGTGGTCGAACTGCTCCGGGTACTGACCCGCCCGGGGGATGCGGTCGTGATCAGTCCGCCGGTCTATCCGCCGTTCTTCGACTGGGTGCCCGAGGCGGGCGCCCGGATCCTGGAGGTCCCGCTGGCTCACGGGTCCGACGGCTGGCGCCTGGACCTGGCCGCGCTGGAGGCCGCCTTCGCCACCCACCCGGCCGTGTACGTGCTGTGCAACCCGCAGAACCCGGTCGGACGGGTGCATACCGCCGACGAACTGGCCGCGCTGGTCCGGCTGGCCCGGATCTACCGGGTCACGCTGGTCAGCGACGAGATCCACGGCCCGCTGGTGCTGCCCGGCGCCACCTTTACCCCGCTGCTGAGCGTGCCGGGCGCCCCAGACGTCGCTGTCACCGTGCTGTCCGCCAGTAAGGCCTGGAACCTGGCCGCGCTGAAGTGCGCCGCGGTCGTCACGGCCACGCCCCGGATGGCCGCCCTGACCGACCGGTTCCCGCCCGATACCAAGTGGCGCATCGGCCACTTCGGCGTGCTGGCCGCTATCGCCGCCTTCAGTGAGGGGGAGCCCTGGCTCGACCGGCTGCTGGCCACCCTCGAGCATCGCCGGTCGCTGCTATCGACCCTGCTATGGGACCGCCTGCCCACGGTCGCCTGGCATCCGCCGGAGGCGACCTTCCTGGCCTGGCTCGACTGCTCCGCGCTAGGCCCGGACAACCAGGCCCGCGACCGCTTCCTCGAGCGCGGCCGCGTCGCCCTGGAACCGGGGCTGCGGTTCGGCGCGGTCGGCAGCGGTTACACCCGGCTGAACTTTGCCACCAGCGCCGACATCCTCGACCAGGCGATCGCCCGGATGGCGGCGTCGGCCAGCTGACCCCAGGATCATTCCGCCGAACGGACCTCATGCAAAGCCCCGGGGCACCGCGGCGTCGCAGCGTCCCGGGGCTCGCATTACGCCTGGATCCTCGGCGTCGGTGCCGGGCTGGCCGCGCTCGGGGACCGGGTCGTGCCCATGGCCGGCTTGCACCGGCTGCCCGGGGACACCGACGTCCTCGGCCTCGAGGCGGCGTGGATCGACGAGGACGACCCGCACCTCAACCCGAAAGCGTTCGCTGGCCTCTTCGGCCGGCCGCTGAGCCGGGCTGGGCCGGCCCGGCCCCAGGAGATGCCGGGCTGCTCCGCTCGCTCGGCCGGCTGGGCTCGCTGGGCGCCCTGCGCCCGGTGTCCCACACCTGGATCGTCGTCCGCGGAGCCCGGGCCGCTTAAGTCGTCGCCGTCCGGATAGGCCAGTAGATGTGCTCCGTTTTGCTCTGTATTCGGAGAGTAATCAATTGCGGCAGCGGAAGACGGCTGGTACATCAAGATGAATGTCTCCTTGGTCGGTGACCTGGGCGGCGGGGTGCTGGGCTCTCGTCACGGCACCCGGCCTGGCAGCCAGGAGCGTTAACCAGCCTGCGTCCCGTGCCGTCTCGGGACTGGCGGGAGCAGGCGAAGTGGTCACGGCAGTCAAGCGAACAAACCTCCTGCCCCAGCACCAATTCACCGAAGGTGATCATAGCAGGATTGAGAGTGACATTTGCCTGAAGCAAGTGAATCCGGTGGGATTGCACGAAATCGTCCGCGGTTCCGGCGCCCGGCCGCCCCTGTGATTGACTAGCCGATGTGGGGCGCCTGGGCATCTTCGTTCCCGTCCCTCAGAAACCCGATCATGTCAGCCTGCTCGCGGAGGCGGTCATTGGCTAATCTCAGGGTCCTCTTCATCGGCGGGAGCGGAATCATCAGCTCGGCCTGCTCGCGGCTGGCGGTGGAGCGCGGCATCGAGCTGACGGTGCTGAACCGCGGGGCAACGCACCTGCGCCCGCTCCCGCCCGAAGCCGAAGTCCTGCTGGGCGACATCCGCGCCCCCGCCTCGGCCCGCGAGGTTCTGGGGGATCGCGAGTTCGACGCGGTGGTCGACTGGGTAGCCTTCACCCCCGAGCAAGTCCTGGCCGACATCGGTCTTTTCCGCGGCCGGACCGGCCAGTACGTGTTCATCAGCTCGGCGTCGGCGTACCAGACACCGCCATCGCGGGTGCCGGTCACCGAGTCGACGCCGCTGCGCAACCCGTACTGGCAGTACTCCCGCGACAAGATCGCCTGCGAGGACCTGCTCGTCGAGGCCTACCGCGAGAACGGCTTTCCCGCGACGATCGTCCGGCCGTCGCACACCTATGACAAGACCGCCATCCCTTTCGAGGGCAAATGGACGGCCCTGGCCCGGATGCGGGCCGGCCAGGAGGTTGTCGTCCACGGCGACGGCACCTCGCTGTGGACGCTGACCCACCACGTCGATTTCGCGCGCGGCTTCGTCCCGCTGCTCGGCCATCCGCGGACGATCGGGGAGGCGTTCCACATCACCTCCGACGACGTGCTGACCTGGAACCAGATCGCGCAGACCCTGGCGGCCGCAGCCGGCACCAAGGCGCGCATCGTGCACGTCCCCTCCGACGCGATCGCCGCGGCCGACGCCAACTGGGGCGCGGGGCTGCTCGGCGACAAGGCGCACTCGATGGTGTTCGACAACTCGAAACTGCGCAGCGTCGTGCCCGGCTACCGCGCCGAGATCCCGTTCGAGCAGGGCGCCCGGGAGATCGTGGCCTGGTACGACGAGGACCCCGCGCGGCAGCGGGCCGACAAGCGGCTCGACGCGGTGATGGACAAGCTCGTCGAGACTTACCGCCTTTGAGCGCTAGCTAGGGCGCGTACTCCCCGGACGGGTAGTCGCACTCGAGCGTCACGTACTCCTCCGCCGTATCCGGGCTCCCGTCGAGCGGGCCCCCGGCGCCGTCGCCGGCGGCGAAGGGCCGGACCTCCGTACCCGTGACGACCTGCAGCGGCGCCTCCAGGTCGCCGCCCGGCTCTTCCAGCGGCGCCACCCGGACGGGCATGTCATCGGGGAAGTCGGCGAGAGCCTTACGGAGCTGACCGACGGTCCAGGCGGTGACTTCGTGCTTGACCAGCTTCATCGTCAGCGCTCCCCCTCTTCGTCCCGTTCATGTCGGCCAGCCGCCGGCGTACCCCATTCACGCCGCGCGCGGCATCTGCTGGTATTCGTCATGATTGCGTCCCCTTCAACAGTCCTACAGGCAGTTTGCCGTGAAGGGACGACAATCTCAGCGGGTTAGCCACCTCCGGGGCCAGCCGGCCACTTGTTTTTCGCGGCAGGCGCCGCTCAGGCGGGCGGCCCGATGGTCGCGGCCTCGGGGCCGAACCGGCTGACGTAGCCGGAGTGAACCTGCTGCCAGCAGCAGGCCGGCGGCGGCTCGCCGCCGTCCAGCCGGGCCGTCAGCGCCTCAAGGCAGATGTGCCAGCCGGCTCCGTCACGGGCCGCCTTGCCGTGGGCGTCTATGGTGTCGGTGAACGTCAGCAGGCAGCCGCTCCCGTCGGGCCGCAGCTCCCAGGAATGTGCCGATGGACGTTAATACCGCCGCTGGGCATGACCGGCCCGGCAGTGCGAGACTGGCCGAATGACGCACGATCAGGACACCGTGTGCGCCGGCCGGTAGGCCTGAACATCGGCTCGCGGACCCCGCCCGAGATCGCCGTCGCCACGCTGGCCGGCCTCATCGCGGACCGCAACGCCCGCCCCGGGGCTTTACCTTCTGACCCGGGAGCCGAGCGCTGAGCGGTAACCGACCGCTGCGGTCGATCTGCCACCGTGACGGCCCCTGTACGTCACAAGTGAAGATCTTGATCTTCATGTGCTGTCTATGACATCGCGATACCTCGCGCGTCAGAATTGACACAGAGCGTTGTCCACATTAACTGCGGCGTTCTGAGCTGGTCAACGATTTTAGTCGGGTTGTGGGCAAAATATCCGCCTTACGTATTGTCATCACCGGCTAACTATTCGGCAATATCACTAAGAGGAATTGCCTAATAGCTTTCCGTAATTCTTTCACCGAACGAGACTCAGCCCGCACCTTGAGTGCGCCGTTCAGCGCCCGGAAGCTCGTCTCGGCCCGGGCCAGGGCCCGGCCGGAAAACGGCACCAGGGCGCCGCGGAAGGTCTCACTCTGCACCACCAGCGTTCCGCCGTTACCGGCGCTCAGCTCGAACCGGTGCTCGCCGCCGATGATGCCGGGCAGCCGGGTGGCCCACCCCAGCTCGGTTCCCGCGGTCGCCGCGATGATCGTGGGTCTGAGCGTCATCGGCCGCCCGCCGGCGGGGTAGCTCCGCAGGAAGATCCGGCGCCCGACGGCGATCTCGCCGGACGCCTCCCGGAAGAGCGGGTTCCAGTCCTGGTAGCGGCTCAGGTCGGTGAGAATGGCCCAGACCTTCATCGGTGACGCGTCGATCCACGCCGTCGCCGACACCGTCTTCATCCGCCCCGCCTCCCACCCGACCGTCCGCGGGCGGTGCCGCGTTCCGGCCACGGACTTCCTACCACCCAGGCGGCTTCGGCGGCCAGCGTGCCCTCCGAGACGGGTAGATCTCCCAGTTCGTCCCTTCGGTGGCGAGAGCCCGGGGTCCACCATCCGGCGCGCCCCGGCGTGCGTGACGTCCCCGAAGCCATGTTCGTTCAGCAGGGCGGACATCTGCGCCGGGGGCAGGAACGTCAGCCACGGTTCTAACCGCTCAGCCGGCGGCGGAGCACGTCTGCGGCGGTGTCGAGCGCGTCGGTGAACTCGTCGGTTGCGCCGGTCAGGACGTCGGCCGGCCCAGCCAGGACCGCGGCCGGCCCACCCCCGTCCCCATTAGCTCCGGACTGGACCCCATCAACCGCATTAGCCCCATCAGCCCCGAGCTGGACCCCAGCAGGTCCGGTGAGCTGGTCGTAGATGGCCGTCTGCCACTCTCGCAGCGGGGGCATGTCGCCCGGCGGCCGAAGGCTCCGCAGCGACCCCGCGATGACCCGGGCCGCGTCTTCCACGCCGTCGGCAAACCGGTCGGCCGCCCCGGCGGCCGCGCCCGCGCCGCTCCCGTTCACCGCGTCGGCCGCGCCCGCGCCGCTCCCGTTCACCGCGTCGGCCCCACGGGCCTCGATGGTCCCGGTTAGCGGGGGACGGCTGACGATCTCGGCTTGCCCGCAGACCTCGGCGGCCGCGGGACGCCCGGAAATTTCGCGCTGACCCGACGGGCCAGGCCGGCCTGAGTTTCCGGACTGAGCGCGGGTGCCGGGGCGTTCGTGCGCGCCGGCCAGCGCCTCCGCGTGCGCGCCGGCCTGCGCCTCCGCGTGCGCGCCGGCCAGCGCCTCCGCGTGCGCGCCGGCCTGCGCCTCCGCGTGCGCGCCGGCCTGCGCCTCCGCGTGCGCGCCCGCCTGCGCCTCCGCGTGCGCGCCGGCCAGCGCCTCCGCGTGCGCACCCGCCTGCGCGCCCTCCACGGCGGCCTGGAGCGTGAGCGAGGTGTGGGCCAACCGGCGGGCGATTCCGGTCAGGGCATAGGCGAGCCGTGCGGTCATCGGGGGCCGGGCTGGCTCGTCGGCCAGCCGGTCCGCGGACGCCTCGGCATCCGAACGCGCCCGCCGCGCGGCACGCCCCGCCGATTGCAGCTCGGACAGCGGCGGGGCGCCCTCGGCCTGCCCGGGCCGGACGTACGCGCGCAGCACCAGGGCCGCGTAGTGCGCCTGCGTCTCGAACAGCCGGGCCAGTTTCTGCTGCGCCGACTCACTCTCCCAGGACGGCCAGGCCAGGTAGCCGATGAGCGCCAGGACCGCCCCGATCCCGGTCCCGGCCAGCCGGAAGGTCGCCGTCTGGTCGGCCGTCTCACCGAGCAGCGCCATCAGCGTCACCACGAAGTCGGTGAGGAACACGGCGAACAGCAGGTAGTTGACCGCGAAAACGGCGTAGGCGATGGTTATCGTCACGCCGACCGCGGCCACCAGTGCCGCGGTGTCCACGTGCAGGAGCAGAGCCGTGGCCACCCCGAGCCCGGCGCCGATGACGGTGCCGCCGGCCCGCTGGACGCCTCGGTAGATCGTCGACGCGTAGTCGGGCCGCAGCACGATGAGGATGGTCAGCACGATCCAGTAGCCGTGGGGCAGGCCGGAGGCCTGGGCCACGACCTCGCCGATGGATGCGACCACCGCCAGCCGCAGGGCGTGCCGTCCCACCTCGGTCGAAGTCCCGGCATTGTCGCGCAGCGCCAGCAGGGCCGCGGTCACGTTCGAGCGCCACGTTCCCAGCCTCCGGCCAGGACGCGGGCCAGGACGTACGCCAGGGCGCGGGATGGGATCGGCGGTCGGCTCGGTGTCCCGCTGGTCCAGGCGCCCAAGGATCCGTACCGCGCCGCGAATCTCGCCGAGCAGCCCGGCGGCCGCCCAGCGCCACTGGACATCCCTGGGCAGCTCGATCGCCGTGAGGCGCTCCCGCAGCGCGTCCGCCCGTTCCCGGTGACCGCGCCGCGCCTCCAGCGCGTCGGCCAGTCCGTCGAGCACCGCGGCGACCGGCTCCAGGACGCTGCAGCCGGGACCGTAGCTCGCCACGGCGGCCAGGCTCACCCGGATGCGTTCCGCCTGCTCGAGCATGAGCAGGAACCGGTACCGTTCCTGTGCGCGCAGCAGCGGGTTGGGATCGGCGACCGCGTCGGAGCCGAAGACCGCGGGCGGGGGGACCGGATCGGACGAGGCCGGGCGGTGGCACACCTCCGCGGCGTATTCGCGCAGCGCGCGGTACGCGTAGGCGAGCGAAGGCCGTTCCTGATTGCCGCGCGTGAGGGCCCAGGACACGACGACGAGGGCGCCCTGCCACAGGCCGCCGGCCAGCACGAGCAGGGCGCGGACCGCCGCCTCCCGCGGGGGCAGCGGGATGGCGCTGGCGATGACCAGCTGAATGGCCCACTGCAGGCCGACCACCAGGAACCGCTGCCCGAGCGCGGCCATCAGCCCGGCCAGGTAACTGAAGATCATGACGGCCGGGATCAGCAGCCAGCCGCTGGTGTGCGCGGCCACGGCGCCCACGAACGTGGCCACCGCCATGCCGAAGGCCGCGAAGGCCACCGCGCTCACCCGCGTCCGTGAGGCGCCCTGGAAGGACACCATCCCGGCGGGCAGCGCCCCGAGGGACGCGTAGACGCCGTACTCCAGGTGCCCGGTGGCCAGGCCGAGCGCGAGCGGGGTGATCATCCCAAATCCGGCCCGCAGGGCGCGGGGGATGTTGATATCCGACCACCGGAACGCGCCGAAGTTGAGCCAGCCGCCCTGGCTCAGCTCGGCGGCGAGCATCCTCCGGCTGGACCGGGACCAGGCCGTGACCGGCGACCGGGGCTGTCGGCTCATGTGCAGATATCTTCCATGGTCGCGGACCCTCATGCGGACAACAGGGCGATGCGGGCCGCACGCGGACAACAGGACGACATTAACGCGCCGGGTGTGCGGCGGGGCACTCCCGGTCGCTGGCGGTGGCCGGCCCGACCCGCTAAGCTGACCCGTGTGCGAGCCGTGCCGAGTCTGCCGTGGTGGCGCCGCCCATAGGCGGCGTGATGGCTCGCGTACTGCGCAGATCATGAAACGACCGCCCGGGAAACGGCGGTCGTTTTTCGTTCCCGCCGGGCCTGGGCCCGGACAAAGGTGCCCACGTGGACTCCGAACCGCGTAATGAGCTGACCACCTTCGAGACCGCCGGCGGCGTGCGGGTCACCCGTACCGCGGGGCCGTTCGACCCGGACCTGCTGGCCGACGTGTCGCGCGCCGTCGACGAGCGCCGCGGCGGCGTGCTCAGCTCGGGCATGGAGTATCCGGGACGCTACAGCCGCTGGCACATCGCCTACGCCGACCCGTGCGTGGAGATCGTGGCCCGCGGCCGCCGCATCGGGGCCCGGGCGCTGAACGACCGCGGCCGGGTACTGCTCCCGGTCATCGGCGCGGCCCTCCTGCGGGCCGGCGCCCCCGTGGGCGACCGTGCCGCCGACGGCGTGGAAGTCGTCATCCCGGAGCCGGACCGCGCCTATACCGAAGAGGAACGGAGCCGGCGCCCCACCGTGTTCACCGCGCTCCGCGAGATCATCGCGGCGTTCGGCGGCAAGGACTCGCACCTGGGCCTGTACGGGGCGTTCGGCTACGACCTGGCGTTCCAGTTCGAGCCCGTCCGGCTGAGCCTGGAACGCCCGGCCGACCAGCGCGACCTCGTGCTGCACCTGCCCGATGAGATCTACGTGCTGGACCGCAAGCGTGAGCAGGCCACCCGCTACGCCTACGAGTTCGAGGTGGACGGGGCCTCCACCGCCGGACTGCCCCGCCTGACCGGGCGCACCAGCCCCCTCGCCAGCCCCGCGGGCACCGGCCACGGCGCGGCGCGGCCCGCCCCGGACCTGCCGGACCTGCCGGACCTGCCGGACCTGCCCGAACAGCCCAAGCCGGGGTCGTACGCCCAGGTCGTGGCGGAGGCGAGAGAGCGGTTCGCGCGGGGCGACCTGTTCGAGGTCGTGCCAAGTCACGTCTTCTACGGGCGCTGCCCGACCCCGTCGGCGTTCTACGAGCGGCTGCGCCAGCGCAACCCGGCGCCGTATGAGTTCATGTTCAACCTGGGTGAGGGGGAGTACCTGGTCGGCGCGTCCCCGGAGATGTACGTCCGGGTCACCGGGGACCGGGTGGAGACGTGCCCCATCGCGGGGACGATCGCCCGCGGCGAGGGCCCGCTGGAGGACGCGGCGAACATCCGCACGCTGCTCGGATCCCTGAAGGAGGAGTCCGAGCTGACCATGTGCACCGACGTGGACCGCAACGACAAGTCGCGCGTCTGCGAGCCGGGCAGCGTCCAGGTCATCGGGCGCCGCCAGATCGAGCTGTACAGCCGGGTGATCCACACCGTCGACCACGTGGAGGGCAAGCTGCGGCCCGGGTTCGACGCGCTCGACGCGTTCCTCACCCACATGTGGGCGGTGACGATCACCGGGGCGCCGAAGACGTGGGCCATGCAGTTCATCGAGGACCACGAGGCCACCCCGCGCCGCTGGTACGGGGGCGCCGTCGGGGCCATCGGCTTCGACGGCGGCATGAACACCGGACTGACCCTGCGTACCGCACACATCCGGGACGGGATCGCGGCCGTGCGGGCCGGCGCCACCCTGCTGTTCGATTCGGACCCGGAGGCGGAGGAGCGCGAGACGCAGATCAAGGCGCGCGCGCTGATCGAAACCCTCAAGGATGCCGAACGGACGTTGGCGGGAGCGCTCACCGGCACCGGAGACGCCGGGCCCGCCGCCGCCGAGGCGGGGGAGGGCCGTCCCGGGTCCGGGCTGCGCGTCCTGCTCGTAGACCACCAGGACTCGTTCGTGCACACGCTGGCTGATTACTTCCGTCAGCAGGGCGCGGAGGTCACCACCCTGCGGGCCGGTTTCCCGCCGGCGCTGCTGGATTCCTACGCTCCCGATCTGGTGGTGCTGTCCCCGGGCCCGGGCCGGCCCGCGGACTTCGCATGCGATGGCCTGCTCAGCGAGCTCGACGACCGGGGGGTGCCCGCGTTCGGCGTGTGCCTGGGCCTGCAGGCCATGGTCGAGCACGCGGGGGGTGAGCTGTCCCTGCTGGCCGAGCCCGCGCACGGCAAGCCGGGTGTGGTCCAGGTCCAGGGCGGCGAGCTGCTGAACGGACTGCCCGCGGAGTTCACCGGTGCGCGGTACCACTCCATCTACGCGCGGCCCGAGCAGGTCAAGGGCGGGTTCGAGGTGACCGCGACCACCCCGGACGGCGTGGTGATGGCCATCGAGGATCCCCTGGCCGGGCGCTGGGGCGTCCAGTTCCATCCGGAGTCGATCCTGACCGCCTCCGGCCGGGCCGGCCACCACGTCATCGCCAACGTCCTCCGCCTCTGCCGCGCCCGCGCTGTGTTAGCCCGGGGGATGACCCCCCGGGAACCCCCACGTGTGCTTCGCGCCCCGCTGGGGTACCTCGCCCTAGCATCGTCGCTCGCCGAGGCACAAGGCCCCGGCTCGCGGCGATCGGCGCTGCGCACCGCCACCCCCCGTAACCCCGCTGTGTTTCTCGCCGCGGCACCGCCGGTATTCGGGCGCGCCACGCAGGGCTCTGTGGCCAGACGGGGCGGATCGGGCAGGCGGTGTCGTTAGAGTGCTGTGACATGAGGAGCGTTGAGCCGGAAGTCCTGCTGGTGGCGCGGCCCCAGCTCGACTACGAGGCGGTCACGGAATATCTGCGTGAGGTCGGCGGCGACGCCTGGCTAGAGCGGCTGGACCGCGGCGACCTGGATAACGACGCGCAGAATCTCGCCGAGTTCGCGGGCCGGCTCTGCTACCGGTCCTGGGACCCCGGGCTGAACCCCAACGTCACCCGCATCCGCACCGACCAGGCCAAGTACCTGGAGAACATCCTGGCCAGCGCGCACGGCTCGGTCCTGGAGCACGTGAATTTCACGTTCGTCCTGCACAACGTAAGCCGCGTGATGACCCATGAGATTGTCAGGCACCGGCCTGGGACGGCGGTGTCGCAGGAATCGCTGCGGTTCGTACGGCTCGCGGACATCCCGTTCTGGTTCCCGGAATGGGCTCGCGAAGACGAAGAACTGATGAAGCGAGCTGGGGTGCTCCTCTCCGAGATGGAGAACTTCCAGCGCTGGATGGCTGACCACTTCGGGCTCGACGAGGAGGGCGTGCCCTTCCACGAGAAGAAGCACAAGACCTCGTTCATGCGCCGGTTCGCGCCCGACGGGGTGGCCACCGGGCTGGTGTGGTCGGCGAACGTCCGTACGCTGCGGCACACCATCGAGTCGCGGACCGATCCCGGGGCGGAGGAGGAGATCCGCCTGGTATTCGGCAAGATCGGCGAGCTGATGCGCGCCGAGGCCCCGGCGCTGTTCGGCGACTACGAGGTGCGCGACGGCGCCTGGACACCCGGCTGGCGCAAGGTCTGACCCCCGGCGGCGTCAGTTCAGCTAGAACAGCGGGCAGTCATACCGGATGAGTTCCTCCGGCGCGCCCCTGACCTCCAGTTCGCGCACGGTCTGCGCGATCATTTCGTCCGGACCGCTGACGTAGATGTCGCGGTTATTCCAGGTGGCCACGGCCGCCACCCGGGGGATCGTCCCGTAGATCGCGTCCAGCGCGGCCTCCTCGGACACAGCCGGGATGACCCGCAGCCACGGGTAGGACGCCGCCAGGCGCTGCAGATCGGGCTGGTCGTACAGGCCGGACGCGTGGCGCGCGCCGTGGTAGAGCACAACCTCCCGCCGGTGGCTCGTGCCGGGCGCGCGGGTGACGGCCTCGATGATGGCCTTGACCGGGGCCAGGCCAGTGCCCCCGGCGAGGCACAGGATGTCGCGCTGGGACGTCAGGTCCGCGGTCATCGACCCAGCGGCCGCCCCCAGCAGGAGGGTGTCGCCGACGGTCACGTGATGAACCAGGGTGGCGCTCACCAGGCCGCCGGGGACGGCGCGGACGTGAATGGTCAGCGTGCCGTCCTCACGGGGCGCGTTCGCGATGGAGTAGTGGCGCCACAGGCGCGGCCACCGCGGCGTCTGGATGCTCACGTGCTGCCCGGGCAGGTACGGTAGCGGCTGGCTCGGCTGGAGCGTCAGGACGGCCAGGTCGGCCGAACGGGCCTCGTGGGCGACGATTTCCGCGAGCCACCACGGGGGCGCCTGTTCGGCGTCCCGTTCGGCCGCGCCGATCATAAGCTGGGCGGCCCGGCTGAACAGGTCTTCCCAGGCGGCGGCCGCGGCGTCCGTCCAGGCCTCCGGCGCGTACCGCTGCCAGGTGGCCGCGAGCGCCTGGCCGACCGGGTCGAAATGCTCCTTCTGGACGCCGAATTTGCGGTGCGCCCGCCCCAGGCCTTCGAGGTAGGCGGCCAGCTGATCGTCATTATCGCTGACCGATACGACGTGGCGCAGAGCCTGGTAAAACCGTATTCGCTGGGTGTCCATGGCGGGCGGGAACATCGCCCGCGCGGACGGCTCGCTGGCGAAGAGATGACTGTAGAAATAGGTCATAGCGGCGTCGGATTCCGGATCAATTGCGGCGAAGAGTTCAGCCAGCGGATCGGAACCGGGATCAGCCGCGACGTCCGGCGAGCACGTCCCGGACCTGCGCGGAAGCGGATCTTCGCCGGCCTGCTTCCCCTCCCGGTTTCCCGTAGCGATTTCCGTGTTCCCCTCAGCCGGCGGGCCCCGATGCTCTCATGGCGGACGGCGGCCATCGGAGGCCGTGCCCGTGCCCGCGTTCTTGCCTAGTCCTTGGATTCTCTAGTGTCCCACTCGCGGCGTCTCTTCTGCAGCAGATAGCGGCAGGCCGGATTTTTAATGTGCGCAGTATATAGCCAGATCAACGGCCGATGCGATAACCAAAGGCGGGATGACGGCGATTGGGCGATAAGGCCGGGTTAGGCCGTTTCCAGCATAAATACATGTAGCCATTCCTGCTTTCGCAGGCTCGGTGTCCTATACGCGTCTGTCCGGTTTATGCCCGCCCGTACCAGTCCGTGCCTGAGACGATGCCGCTGCGGTCCGCGATGGCGCCCTCACGCGCGTCTTCTGACTCCGCCCGGGCCGCGGCCCGGGCGGCCGGGAACAAGGCGCCCAAGCAGCCGGCCGGCCGGGGTGGCCGGACCGGCCGGGCGGCCGCCAAGGCGCGCGCCCGGATCTGACCGTTCCGCCGGTTCCCGCGCGCCGGGCTACAGGGGAGCCTGGTAGCTGCCGACCCAGTGAATCTTCAGCCAGAGCATCGCCGAGGCCCACGCCCCCGTGACCTCGAGCACGCCCACCGCGACGAGCAGCGCCCCGCCGATCCGGGTCACCAGGCGGGCGTGCCGGCGGGCGTAGCCGAAAACGCGCATGCTGCGCTGGAAGGCGACCGAAACGATCAGGAACGGCACACCCAGGCCGAGGCCGTAGATAAAGGCCAGGAACGCGCCCCGCCCCGCGGTCCCCGTGGTAGTCGACAGTGCGAGCACGGTGGCGAGCGTGGGGCCGATGCACGGCGTCCACCCCAGCCCGAACATCACCCCGAGCAGGGGCGCCCCGGCCAGGCCGGCCCGCGGCCGCACCGACGGGCGGACCACCCGGCCCGCGAGGGGAAACCGGTCGAAGACGCCCGCGAACAGCAGGCCGAGCACGATCGTGAGGGAGCCGAGCACCGCTGTTACGCCACCCTGGTGGTGGGCGAGCAGCGTACCGCCGAGGCTGCCCGAGGCGGCGCCGTAGACCGCGAACAGGGCGGAAAAGCCCAGCACGAAGAGCATGGTCCCGGCGATCGCGCGCCCGCGCCCGGGAGGGCGGGAGGCGGGCGGCGGGCTCGCGCCGGGCGGGTCCGCTGGCCGGTCGTCCACGGCTAGCCGTGTGCCGCCGTCACCAGTTTCCCGCTCGTCGGCCGCGGCGGCGGCCGCGGTCCCGGCCTGCGCCTGGCCGGGCGCGGCGGCACGGCGGTCCCCGGCCTGGGGGGCGGTCTTCGCGGCCTGCGCGTCGGTGCCGGACATGCCGGTCGCGTAGGCCAGGTAACCGGGCACCAGCGGCAGGCAGCACGGCGACACGAAGGTGATCGCGCCGGCCGCGGCGGCGATGGGGGCAGCCAGGATGAGCGGCCCGGACAAGACCACCTGCTGGATCCCGCTGATGGCTGGTCGCCTCCTCGCCAAGTCGTTCCCCATTTACTATGGCATGTCGTTGCCCGGTCGCACGCATGCCGTCGCCCGGTCGCACGCATGCCGTCGCCCGGTCGCACGCACGTAACGGCGCGTGCCGATATGGTTGGCAGGTGAAATCGGTCCTCGTCCCCCGGGGGGCGGCCGGCCCCGCGCGCCGGGTGCCGGGCCGCCGGCTGCTCGTCGCCGGCGCGGCCGCGTTCGGTGCGGCCATCGCCCTGTACGCCGTGTACGCCGCGATTCACCCCACCCAATGGACGCTGGATCCTGTTGACCTGGCTGTCTACCGGTCGGGTGGCCTCATCGTGCGGCACATCCGGCCCGTGTTCGACCCGCGGGTGCAGGCGCCCCTGTACGACTGGGGCGGCTACGGCAGCCTCGGGCTGAAATTCACCTACACGCCGTTCGCGGCGATCGTCTTCGCCGTCGTGTCGTTCATCCCCTGGTCGGTCCTGCCCAAGCTCTCGATGGGCGTCAACATCGCCGCCCTGGTCGCGGCACTGTGGTTCACCTTCGGCGGCCTCGGCTACCGCAACCGGCCCCGGGTGCGCCTGGGCGCGACGCTGCTGGCCTCCGCCGCGGTGTTCTGGACCGAGCCGGTGGTCCGGACCCTGTACCTCGGCCAGGTCAACCTGGTGCTGATGGCGCTTATCCTCTGGGATCTGTGCCAGCCGGACACCAAGGCCTCGCGCTGGTGGAAGGGGGCCGGGGTCGGCATCGCGGCTGGCATCAAGCTGGTGCCGCTCGTCTTCATCCCGTACCTGCTGCTCGCGCGGAAGTTCCGGCAGGCCGCCATGGCCTCCGCCGCTTTCGTGTGCACCGTGCTGCTCGGGTTCGTGATCCAGGGACCCGACTCGTCCAAGTGGTGGTTCGGTGGTCTCTTCTTCCAGGGCGGCCGGACCGGTTTCACCGGCTGGGAGGGCAACCAGTCGCTGCGCGGCCTGCTCACGCGGCTCGCGGGCAGCATCTCCGGCGCTCAGACCAGCTGGATCCTCGCGGCCGTGCTGATCGGGATCACGGGCATCGCCTGTGCGGCGATCCTGGACCGAGCCGGGCATCAGGTGGCGGGCCTGCTCGCCGCGGCGCTCACCGGCCTGCTGCTCTCGCCGATCAGCTGGGACCATCACTGGGTCTGGACCGCGCCCGCCGTGGCGGTAGCCGGGCACTACGCGGTCCGGTCCTGGCGCTCCTCCCGGGTCCGCGCGTGGGCCTGGTGGGCTTTGGCTGGGGCCATCCTGGCCGTGTACGGCGCATGGCCGGGCAGTCTGTGGGGTGAGCCCACGGACCTGGGCGCATTCTCGCTCGGCATCCTCTGGCAGCCGCCGAACACCGACCCGGCCACGTACTACCAGCACGGGGACCAGCCCTGGTTCGTCGAGTACCACTGGCACGGCCTTCAGCTCGTCACCGGCAACGCGTTCATCCTCGGCGGCCTGGCCCTGTTCGTGGTCATCCTCGCGGCTACGGTCCGCGTCGCCGTCCGGGCGCGGAGGACGCGCTCGCTGCCCGGGGCCAGTGAGGCTAGGGCTCCCGGCGGGGCCCGTTCGGGAGCCGATCCCGCTGGCACCAGCGAGCCGTCGCGGGCGTTATGCTCCCGGCGGGGATACCCCGAGCTGCCGAGAGCGAGGAAGGTCTCATGCGCCGTGCCACACCGCCGTTCCGTGCCGATCATGTCGGGAGCCTGCTGCGGCCCGAGCGCCTGCTGCGGGCGCGCGAGGAGTTCGCGGCTGGCCAGCTGCCCGCTCAGGGCCTGCGGGCGGTCGAGGACGACGGTTTCTTCCTCGAGTACGACGACGCCCGGTCCGGGGGATTCGAGCCACTGAGGTTCGTTCCGAAGGGGAAAATGGTCGTTCTGGGGCTGGTCACGACCAAGCACGGCGCCCTTGAGGACGCTGACCAGCTGAAGCGCAGGATCGATGAGGCGTCCCAGTACGTCCCGCTCGACCAGCTCTGCCTGTCCCCGCAGTGCGGTTTCTCCTCCACGGTCGAAGGCAACGCGCTGACCTACGACGAAGAGGTCGCGAAGCTGCGGCTGATCGTGGACGTGGCCCGCGACGTCTGGGGCGACTGACCCTCCGGCCCCCGGCACTCAGCCCCCCCGGCCCCCGGCACTCAGCGTGCTCAGCGACATCTGCGGCCTGCTGGCCTGCCCGGTGTGCGGGCGCGGATTCGCGCCCGCGTCCCCGCCCGCGTCCCCGTCCGCGTCCGTGTTGCCGCCGGCCTTGCGCTGCGGGAACGGCCACAGCTTCGATATCGCGCGGCACGGCTACGTCAACCTGATGACGGGCCACGCGCGCCCGGGCTCGGCCGATACGGCGGAGATGGTGACGGCCCGGCAGGCCTTCCTCGCCGCCGGGCACTACGCGCCGCTGGCAGACGCGGTGGCGGCCCTCGCCGCCGTGGCGGTGCCCGCGTCCTTCCCGCCCGCCCCGCCCTGTGTGCTCGACGCCGGCTCCGGTCCGGCCTATTACCTCGCGGCCGTCCTCGACCGTCTCCGCACGCTCCCGGGCTACGCCGGGACAACAGGGCTGGCCATGGATAACTCGGTCCGGGCGCTCCGCTGGGCCGCACGGGCCCACCCCGCGGCCGGTGCCATCGGGTGGGACGTCTGGAAGCCCTTCCCGGTGCGCGACGGCGTCGCGTCAGTCGTGCTCAACGTCTTCGCCCCGCGCAACGGGCCGGAATTCCGGCGGGTCCTGCGCAACGACGGTGCGCTCATCGTCGTCACCCCGGGCCCCGGACACCTGGCCGAACTGGTCCGGCACGCCGGCCTGCTGACCGTGGACGGGCGCAAGGACGAACGGCTGTCCGCCGCGCTCGTCGAGCACTTCTCCCTGGCGAGCCAGCAGGAACTGGCCCTCACGCTCCGGCTGACCCGGTCCGGGGCCGGAACGCTCGCCGGGATGGGGCCGTCCGCCCGGCACGCCGGCCCGGACGAGACCGGCGCTCGCCTGGCCCTTCTGGCCGAGCCGGTCAGCGTGACCGCGGCCTTCCGGGTTTCCCTCTACCGTCCCCGGTGATCGCCCCGGTGATCCGCTGCCCATGGCCCGTCGGCCCTGGTGAGCCGGGATGCCGGCGGACCCGTCACGGTGAGAACGGACGTCCGCAAATGAGCGAATTTGGCCGCACTTCGGGCCAGCCGGCGCCATCTTGGCGCACCGCGCGCCGGCAGTGGCCGTATCGGCCAGGTAGGGTCACGGGCGTGAGCCAGATCGCTGGGGGCGATGCGAGCACGGGGGACGGTTCCGCCCCTAGCGGAGGCGCCCCGGCCTCCGGCAGCGACCCCCGGGACCGCGTGCTCACCATCCCGAACGCGCTCAGCGTCGCGCGCCTGCTGGGCGTCCCCGTCTTTCTCTGGCTCGTCCTCGGGCCGAAGGCCGACGCCTGGGCCGTCGCCCTGCTCATCGCGTCCGCCCTTACCGACTGGCTGGACGGCAAGATCGCCCGGGCCCTCAACCAGCAGAGCCGGCTTGGCGAGGCGCTCGACCCGGCCGCTGACCGGCTCTACATCGCCGCCACCCTGGTCGGGCTGGCCGTGCGCGGGATCATCCCGTGGTGGCTGGTGGCGCTGCTCGCGGCGCGCGAGGTCATCGTGGCCGCGGCGCTGGGTGTGCTGCGCCTGCGGGTCGGCCTCGGTACGCTGCAGGTCAGCTTTGCGGGGAAAACGGCTACGCTTTGCCTCTTGTACGCGTTCCCGCTGCTGCTCCTCGGGGCGTACGCCGGGACCTGGGCCGAGATCGCCCGCGTCATCGGGTGGGCGTTCGCGATCTGGGGCACGGCACTGTACTGGTGGGCGGCGGTCCTCTACCTGGTCCAGGCGCGCGCGCTCGTGACCGGGCGCCTCGTCCCCGGCCCGAATCCATAGGCCCCCGGCCCGAACCTGTAGGCCCCGATCCAGATCCGGCGGCATAGGTCCCCACGGACACAGCCCCGACGACACAGCCCCGATGACGAGGACACCGGCAACGCGGGCACCGGTTAACGTAGAAGGCGCATTCCGGAGGGAGCAGCGTAACCGTTGAAGGCCGTCGTGATGGCAGGCGGGGAAGGGACGCGGCTGCGTCCTATGACCGCCAACCAGCCCAAGCCCCTGCTTCCTGTCGTCAACCGGCCCATCATGGAGCACGTCCTGCGGCTGCTCAGGCGGCACGGGTTCACCGACACCGTCGTGACCGTCCAGTTCCTGGCCGCGCTGGTCCGCAACTACTTCGCTGACGGCGAAGACTTCGGTATGAACCTGCAGTACGCGACCGAGGAGATGCCCCTCGGCACCGCGGGCAGCGTGCGGAACGCGGAAGACGCCCTGCGCGACGACCCTTTCGTCGTCATCTCCGGTGACGCCCTCACCGACATCGACCTGACGGCCATGGTCCGCTTTCACAAGGAGCAGGGCGCACTGGTTACCGTGGGCCTGACCCGGGTGCCCGACCCGCTGGAGTTCGGCATCGTCATCGCCGACGAGGACGGGCGGATCCAGCGGTTCCTGGAGAAGCCGACCTGGGGCCAGGTGTTCTCGGACACGGTGAATGCCGGCATCTACGTCATGGAGCCGGAGGTCCTGGCCGAGGTGCCGCCGCAGGAGTCGGTGGACTGGTCCGGCGACGTCTTCCCGAGCCTGCTCAAGCGCGGGGCGCCGCTGTTCGGCTACATATCCGACGGCTATTGGGAGGACGTCGGCAATCACGAGAGCTACATGAAAGCGCAGGTCGACGTGCTCGCCCGGAGGGTGAACGTCGACATCGACGGCTTCGAGGTCTCACCCGGCGTGTGGGTCGCGGAAGGCGCCGAGGTCGATCCGGAGGCGGTGCTCACCGGCCCGCTGTGCATCGGGGACTACGCCAAGGTCGAGGCCGGCGCGCAGCTGCGCGAGTACACGGTGATCGGCAGTAACGTCGTGGTCAAGGAGGGCGCGTTCCTGCACCGCGCCGTCGTCCACAACAACGTCTACGTCGGCCAGGGCGCGACCCTGCGCGGCTGTGTGGTGGGCAAGAACACCGACGTCATGCGGCTGGCCCGGATCGAGGAGGGCGCCGTCGTCGGGGACGAGTGCGTCATCGAGCCGGAGGCGTACCTGTCGGCCGGGGTGAAGGTCTATCCGTTCAAGACGATCGAGGCCGGCGCGGTCGTCAACAACAGCGTGATCTGGGAGTCCCGCGGCAACCGGACCCTGTTCGGCCAGCGCGGCGTGTCCGGCCTGGTCAACGTCGAGGTGACGCCCGAACTGTGCGTCCGGCTGGCCAGCGCGTACGCCACCACGCTGAAGAAGGGCTCGACCGTCACGACGTCCCGTGACGTGTCCCGCGCCGCGCGCACATTCAAGCGGGCCGTTCAGGGCGCGCTGAACGCCAGCGCGATCAACGTCGTCGACCTGGAGGCGCAGCCCCTGCCGGTGGCCCGGTTCGAGACCGAGCGCGCCGACTACAGCGGCGGGATCGCGCTGCGGACCACGCCGGGGGACGCGCAGTCGATCGACATCACCTTCCTGGACGAGCGCGGCGCCGAACTGTCCCAGGCGGCCCAGCGCAAGCTCGAGCGGGTCTTCTCGCGGCAGGAGTACCGGCGGGCGTTCCCGGGCGAGATCGCGGACCTCAGCTACCCGCCGCGCGTCGTCGAGTGGTACACCCGCGAACTGCTGCGTTGCGTGGACATGACCGCGGTCCGCGAGAGCGGGATGAAGGTGGTCGCCGACTGCGCGGGCGGCACCACCTCGCTGGTCATGCCGAGCCTGCTCGGCCGCATCGGCCTCGACGTGCTCACCATCAACGGCCGGCTGGACGAGCACACCCCGACTGAGACCGTCGCCCAGCTGCGCGCCGGGCTGCAGCGCCTGTCGGAGGTGGTGTCCTCCTCCCGCGCCTCGTTCGGCGTCCGGTTCGACCCGGTCGGCGAGCGGATCCGGATCGTGGACGAGAAGGGTGAGATGGTCAGCGACGAGCGGGCGCTGCTCGTCCTGCTCGACCTGGTCGCCGCCGAGCGCAAGACCGGCCGGGTCGCGCTGCCGGTGACCACGACGCGGGTCGCCGAGCAGGTCTGCCGGTTCCACGGCGTGGAGGTGAACTGGACGCCGACGTCGATGGACGCTCTGACCCAGGCGGCCGCGGCCGACGATGTGATCTTCGCCGCGGACGGGCGCGGCGGTTTCGTGGTACCGGAGTTCGCCCGGACGGTGGACGGCATCGCGACCTTCGCCCGGCTGATCGGGCTCGTGGCGCGGACGCGGCTGACGCTGAGCCAGATCGACGCGCGGATCCCCGACGCGCACCTGCTCAGGCGGTCCATGCCGACTCCCTGGGCGGCCAAGGGGAGCGTCATGCGGATAGTGGTGGAGGCGGCAGGCACCCGTGAGGTGGACACCACCGACGGCGTGCGAGTGGTAGCGCCCGACCGGGGCTGGGTCCTCGTGCTGCCCGATCCGGCTGACGCCGTGACGCACCTGTGGGCGGAAGGCACCGACGCCGACACCGCCCAGGTGCTGCTGGACGAGTGGGCCCTCGTGGTCGAGCAAGCGGGCCTGTGACGGGCGGCGGAATCCGCCGGTAACGAACGATTAAGCGGGCGGGTAATCGGCTGCCTCGGTATTGCCCCGGACGAGCCTGACGATTGGTCATCCGGCGGCATAAGCCGCGCTATGGTGGTGGACTGACTAGGTACGCCATGTCGTGAAGTCCTTTGGCCGTGAGACAATTACGCACACTATGGGACACGTGACGCCGCGAGGCTTTTCGCGTCCCGGTGGCGAGTCGCGGGCTGGCGGGCTACGGCCGGGCGGCGTGTGGCGGAGGTGGAGCGGCGGTGTGGCGCAGACGTCGCGACGGAGACCCGGAGCGGTCCCCGGACGGGGCATCCGCCGGCAGCAGCGGCCAGGCGCCGCGTAGAGGCTGGCGGCGGCTGCTCGCGTGGCGCATGGACCGGAACAGCCCCGCCCCGGTAACCTGGTCAGCCTCATCCCACGAGCCTGCGTCGCAGGCGCCGGGACCGGGCCGCGACGAGGCTCCGGCGGAGTGGGACTGGCCCACGGAGGGGAGGCCTGGCGGAGCGATGGCCAGCGTCTACTGCACACGGTGCGGTCGTCCGAATCCGGATGACGCACGCTTCTGCTCGAACTGCGGGACTGCCCTGATGCGGGGAGCGGCCGAGGGGGCGGGCGAAACGACCTCGACGATCTCCCTGGACCGGGCCCAGGCCCTCGACGCCGAGCTGAACGACGAGCCGCTCGCCGATCCGGCGATGCTGGAGGCGCTGCCCGCCGATACGGCGCTGCTGGTGGTGCACCGGGGCCCGAACGCGGGCAGCCGGTTCCTGCTTGACAGCGAGCTGACCACCGCCGGGCGGCATCCCGACAGCCACATCTTCCTCGATGACGTGACCGTGTCCCGCCGCCACGCGGAGTTCTACCGGATCGGGAACCGGTTCACCGTCCGCGACGTCGGCAGCCTGAACGGCACCTACGTCAATCGCGACCGGATTGAGGAAACCGAGCTGTTCAGCGGGGACGAGGTGCAGATCGGCAAGTTCCGGCTCATCTTCATGACGCACCCCCGCCTGCAGGGACAGCGCCGCGGCGGAGGCGCGCAGGATTACGCATGAGCTCATCGCGCGAGCCTGCCTCCTTCGGGATCGGCGGGGTTCTCGCCCGGCTGCGGGCTGAGTTCCCGGACGTCAGCACCTCCAAGATCCGGTTTCTCGAGGCTGAGGGCCTGATCGAGCCGGCGCGCTCCCGGTCGGGTTACCGGCAGTTCGCCCTGTCCGACGTCGAGCGCCTCCGGTACATCCTGACCGCCCAGCGGGACGAGTACCTGCCGCTGCGGGTAATCAAGGAACGCCTCGACGCGATCGACGCGTCCGCCGAGACGAATTCCCGCCCTACGCTCGCGTCCTCGCTGGCCGGGGCCGTGGCGTCCGACGAGGCGTCCCGGCGCGGGGCCGGCCGCGGCGGGACGCCACTGACCCGGGCCGAGCTGCTCGAGACGGCCGGCATCGACGGCGACAGCCTGGCCGAGCTGGAGGACTACGGGCTGATCCGCCGGTCCGGGCGGCACTACGGGCGGGACGCCCTCGAGGTGGCCCGGGCCGCGGCGGCGCTGGCCAAGTTCGGCGTCGGTGCCCGGCATCTGCGCGGGGTCAAGGCCTCGGCCGAGCGGGATATCTCACTGGTCGAGCAGCTCGTGTCACCGCAGCTGCGGCAGCGCGGCCCCGGTGCGCGGGCCTCCGCGGCCCGTGACGCCTGGCAGATCGCCACGCTGACCCTCTGGCTGCACGCCGCACTCGTCGAATCCGCCCTCGACGAGGCGGGCCTGGCGGGAGCCGTACCGGCCCCCTCGGTCACCGCCCCGGCGTCCCGCGTCGATGACGTAGGGGGTGGGTGGCGCTCCGCGTCGAGGCGATAGCGGGTGTACCTTGACAAAGGGAGTGGCGGCCAACGAAGGTGTGCCAGCGGCACGTGAGGATGGAGCTGCAGTGCGGCAGATGGAGGTCGTCGGCGTCCGGGTCGAGATGCCATCGAACAGCCCTATCGTCTTGCTCAAGGAGACGCAGGGCGACCGGTACTTGCCCATCTGGATCGGCGCCGTCGAGGCAACGGCCATCGCGTTCGCCCAGCAGGGCATGGTGTCCCCGCGGCCCCTGACGCACGATCTGTTCCGTGACGTGCTCGACGTGCTGAACGTCCAGCTGCGGACGGTGAACATCACCGCCCTGCGGGATGGGATCTTCTACGCCGACCTGGTGTTCTCCAACGGGGCCGAGGTCAGCGCCCGGCCGTCGGACTCGATCGCGCTGGCTCTGCGTACGGGGGCGTCGATCTTCGCGGCCGAGGAGATCCTCGACGAGGCCGGGGTGGCCATCCCCGACGAGCAAGAGGACGAGGTCGAGAAGTTCCGGGAGTTTCTGGACACCATCTCGCCGGAAGACTTCGGCCGCGCGACCTGACTGGTCGCTGCACGTTTATGCAGGCGCTTTGAGGGACATTGTTATCCCTGGTAGCGGGGCCAGGAAACACGGCCGGTGAGCGCAAGCCACGGGCCGGTATGCCTGACTTAAACGGAATGTCGCGACGCGCCGCGCGGGATCGTTGACGCCATGAGCTGGTCGGCTTACGGTTCGAAGCGAGTACCCAGGGTGGTCAGCTCGCGATGGAGGTGGGCGTGACGCGAACCAGGGGCGCGGGATCCACGGGCCCATCCGATAGAGACGACAAGCCGGGCGATAATCGCCGAGCGGGAGTCCCGTACGCCGAGGAGCAAGGCACGCTGTTCGATGCCGACGATGCGGGCGACGAGCCGGGCGGCGGGGGGGAGTCCGGCGGCGACCGCGGCCTGAGCGCTGGGCCCGGCCCCGACGGCGACAGTGCCGGTTTCGACGCCGACGCGGTGGACACCGGTTACCGGGGACCGACCGCGTGCTCCGCGGCCGGCATTACCTACCGGCAGCTCGACTACTGGGCGCGCACGGGCCTCGTTGAGCCGAGCGTCCGCGGGGCACACGGCTCCGGGTCGCAGCGCCTCTACGGCTTCCGCGACATCCTTGTTCTCAAGGTCGTCAAGCGGCTGCTCGACACGGGCATCTCGCTGCAGCAGATCCGCGCCGCCGTGCACCACCTGCGCGATCACGGCACCAGCGACCTGGCCGAGGTCACCCTGATGAGCGATGGGGTCAGCGTCTACGAGTGCACCTCAGCCGACGAGGTGGTCGACCTGCTGCAGGGCGGCCAGGGCGTGTTCGGGATCGCGCTCGGGCGGGTCTGGAAGGAGGTAGAGGGCAACCTCGCCGAGCTCCCCGCCGTCCGGGCCGAAGACGGCCTCCTCTCCGTCGGCCAGGACGAACTGTCCCGCCGACGAGCCCGGCGCACCGGATGATAAGAATCCCCGGGACATAAGAATCCCCGGGACAACTGTGCGCGCAGGCGGTCGTCTGCTCGCGGCTGGGTTCTTATCGTGCTAGCCCGGGGGGCGACCCCCGGAACCCCCGCGTGGCTCCCTCGCCGTACGTCGCTGAGGCCTGCTGGCCTGCTTCCGGCGTGCGCCTCCCGTGGCGGGGCGATCTTTAGAATCCCCGGGACAACTGTGCGCGCAGGCGGTCGTCTGCTCGCGGCTGGGCTCTTATCGTGCTAGCCCGGGGGGCGACCCCCGGAACCCCCGCGTGGCTCCCTCGCCGTACGTCGCTGAGGCCTGCTGGCCTGCTTCCGGCGTGCGCCTCCCGTGGCGGGGCGATCTTTAGAATCCCCGGGACAACTGTGCGCGCAGGCGGTCGTCTGCTCGCGGCTGGGCTCTTATCGTGCTAGCCCGGGGGGCGACCCCCGGAACCCCCGCGTGGCTCCCTCGCCGTACGTCGCTGAGGCCTGCTGGCCTGCTTCCGGCGTGCGCCTCCCTTGGCACGGCGAGCATTGCGGGTAAACTCTTGCTGCCATTGACACCGTCCGGGAGAGTCCTCGCGCGGCCAGCGCGGGGCGCCGAAGGGGCAACGTTCCCCGGAACCTCTCAGGCGCCAGGACCGGACGGGACAGGCATCTCTGAAGTGAGCGCTCAGCACCTCGGCGCGTAGCGACAGAGGGGGAGCCGAGGCGGCTGATGCTGCTCGGTGGCCTTGCCACCTTCGCCGGGGGCCCGCAGTGCCAGTCCGGGGGACGACCCCCGGACCCCCGGAGAGGGCGGCTTCGCCGCCATGAACATGCCGCCGACTGACCACTCAGCTCAGGAGGCTCCTGGATGGAATTCGCTCGGCGTCATATTGGGCCGTCCCCCGACGAGCAGCGGCAGATGCTCTCGGCCGTTGGGTACTCCGCCCTGGACCAGCTCACCGAGGCCGCCCTGCCTGCGTCCGTGCTCGCGGCGGCATCCGCCGCGCCGCTCAGCCTGCCCCCGGCCCTGACCGAGACGGGCGCCCTCGCCGAACTGCGCCGTCTCGCCGGGCGCAACCAGGTGCTCACCCCGATGATCGGGCTCGGCTACTACGGCACCATCACCCCGGCGGTCATCCGCCGCAACGTCCTGGAGAACCCGGGCTGGTACACCGCCTACACCCCCTACCAGCCGGAAATTTCGCAGGGGCGGCTGGAGGCGCTGCTGAACTTCCAGACGATGATTTCCGGCCTGACGGCCCTGCCGGTGGCCGGGGCATCGCTGCTGGACGAGGCGACCGCGGCCGCGGAGGCGATGACGCTGGCGCGCCGTGCCGCCGGCCGGGGCCACGTCTTCCTCGCGGACGCCGACTGCCTGCCGCAGACCCTGAGCGTGCTGCGCACCCGCGCCGAACCGCTCGGGATCGAGCTGGTCGTCACCGAGGTCACCGCCGAGGTGATCGCCCGGCAGCCGGACGGTGCGCTGTTCGGCGTGCTGCTCCAGTACCCCGGCGCGTCCGGGGCCGTGCGCGACCTGGCCCCGGTCATTGAGGCGGCGCACGGGCGCGGCGCGCTGGCCGCGGTCGCCTCGGACCTGCTCGCGCTCACCCTGCTGCGGCCGCCGGGGGAGATGGGCGCGGACATCGGGGTGGGCACCACCCAGCGGTTCGGGCTGCCGCTGAGCTACGGCGGCCCGCACGCCGGTTACATCGCGGTCCGCGACAAGCTGCGCCGCCAGCTGCCCGGCCGCATCGTCGGCGTGTCGGTCGACGCCGACGGCAAGCCCGCCTACCGGCTCGCGCTGCAGGCCCGGGAACAGCACATCCGCCGGGAGAAGGCGACCAGCAACATCTGCACCGCGCAGGTGCTGCCCGCCGTGCTCGCTGCCATGTACGCGGTCTACCACGGCCCGGACGGCCTGGCCGCCATCGCCGCCGGCGCGCACCGCAGCGCCGCCGTCCTCGCCGCTACGCTGAGCGCTTCCGGATGCCGAACGGGCCCCAGTGACTTCTTCGACACGATCCGCGTCATCCCCCCCGAGAGTGCCGGGAGCGCGGCCGGCGCGGTGGCCCGGGCGCGGGACGCGGGCTACAACCTGTACCTGGCCGGCGACGGCGTGATCCAGATCGCCTGTGACGAGACCACCACCGACGAGGACCTGCGGAACGTGGCCGCCGCGCTGCTCGGCCGCCCGCCCGCCGCCGTGGACCTGGCTGCGGGCACGGACGCGGGCACGGACGCGGGGCTGCCCGCGGGCTTGCGCCGGTCCGGTGAGTTCCTTTCCCACCCCGTGTTCCACTCCCACCGCAGCGAGACGTCGATGCTTCGCTACCTGCGCCGCCTCGCCGACTCCGACATCGCCCTCGACCGGTCCATGATCCCGCTCGGCTCGTGCACGATGAAGCTGAACGCGGCGGCCGAGATGGAGCCGATCAGCTGGCCCGGGTTCGCGGCCCTGCACCCGTTCGCGCCGCCGGAGCAGGCCAGCGGGTACCTCGAGCTGATCAGCCGGCTGGAGGCGGCGCTGGCGGAGATCACCGGGTACGACGCGGTGTCCCTCCAGCCGAACGCCGGCTCCCAGGGCGAACTCGCCGGCCTGCTGGCCATCCGCGCCTACCACCGGTCCCGGCAGGAACCGGACCGCACGATCTGCCTGATCCCCGAGTCGGCGCACGGGACGAACGCGGCCAGCGCGGTGCTGGCCGGGATGCGCGTGGTCGTCGTCAAGTGCGGCTCCGACGGCGCCATCGACCTGGGCGACCTCCGGGCCAAGCTGGACGCGCACGCGGGCCAGGTCGCCGCGATCATGCTGACCTACCCGTCCACCAACGGCGTCTACGAGGACACGGTGGGCCAGGTGAGCGACGCGGTGCACCAGGCGGGCGGCCAGGTCTACATCGACGGGGCGAACCTCAACGCGCTGGTGGGACTGGCCACCCCGGTTTCGTTCGGAGCGGATGTCTCCCACCTGAACCTGCACAAGACGTTCTGTATCCCGCACGGCGGCGGCGGCCCTGGCGTCGGCCCCGTCGCGGTTCGCTCGCACCTGGCCGAGTTCCTGCCCAGCCGTGACGTGGGGACCGCGGGATCCGCTGAGGCGGACGGGCCCGGCGGGCCCGCCGGGCCTGTGGGGCCGGTCGGGCCAGTGGCGGCCGCGCCGTTCGGGTCCGCTGGGATCCTGCCGATCTCCTGGGCCTATATCGCGATGATGGGCGCGGACGGGCTGCGGCGGGCGACCCAGGTGGCGGTGCTGGCCGCCAACTACGTGGCCAAGCGGCTCGCGCCGTATTACCCGGTCCTCTACACCGGCCGTGCGGGCCTGGTCGCGCACGAGTGCGTCATCGACCTGCGGCCGATTACCGCGAGCACCGGCATCACCAACGAGGACGTGGCCAAGCGGCTGGTGGACTACGGGTTCCACGCGCCCACCATGTCGTTCCCGGTCGCGGGCACGCTGATGATCGAGCCGACCGAGAGCGAGGACCTCACCGAGATAGACCGGTTCTGCGACGCGATGATCGCGATCCGGCGGGAAATCGACCGGGTGGGCTCCGGCGATGAAGACCGCGACGACAATCCCCTCAAGAACGCGCCGCACACCGCCGAAATGCTCATCGCGGGGGAGTGGAAGCACCCCTACGACCGCGCCGAGGCCGCGTACCCGGTGCCCGGTGCCCGCCAGGGCAAGTACTGGCCCCCGGTCCGCCGGATCGACCAGGCCTACGGCGACCGGAACCTGATGTGCGCCTGCCCGCCGCCGGAGGCGTTCGCCTGACCCGTGCAACGCCCGTCGGCTAGCCGGGGCGCGGCGTTCGCCTTTAGTCTTCCCGCATGACTGCCGAAGGGCCGGAGCCGCCCGGCACGACCGCCGAGACTCCTACGCCGGTTGAGGCCGCCGAGAGGCTGGCGGGGCCGGCCGACAGGCCCCCCGGGCCAGCGGGAACTGCCGCCGAATGGCCGCTGGGCGCGACGGGGAGAGCGCCGGAGCCGGGCCCGGCCGCCGGGGATCCGGCGGATTCCGTCGCCGAGGGCATGGGCTATCTCGACCAGGCCATCGAGGCGTTCTCGCGGGGCTGTGAGTCAGCCGACCGTGACATCGTGCCGCTCGCCATCGAACTGCTGGCGCGGACGCTGCCGCTGCGCGAGCGTGACACCGACGCGGCCCTCGTCTGGCAGCGCGGCCTCGAGGATCCCGACCCGGCCGTGCGGAGGGCCGTGCGGACGAGGCTGCGCCGTGCGTTCGGCGGCGACGAGGTGCCGGCCGACCATGATGGCGAACCGTCCACCTGGTGGGAAGGGTTCGTGGAGGCCGCCGTCTGCTACGGGACGCTGCCGCTGCTCGCCAACGAGCTGTTCGGGGCCCTGGACCAGATGTACTCCCTCGCCGCCCTGCCGCTCGCGCAAGGCGGCGGGCGGGCCCGCGACCTGCGGGAGATCCTGCTCAGCGCGATCCAGGTGCCGAGCCAGTACGCCTGGGGTCCCGATCTGCACGGGAGCTTCCGCGGGCGGCTCCGTGTCGCCATGGGGGCCAGCTCCGACGTCCTCCCGCCCGACTGGCCCGACACCTAGCCGGCCATCCTCTTGCGCCTTGGCGCCGGCGGAGTTTTCTGCTGGTCCTCGTGCCATTGTGCGCAGGCACGGACCGGCCTTCGCCGCGGTTTATGGCCGCCTCTTAACAGGCGATTACGAACGTCGCGGTTCCTGAACAGGTGGCCCTCCGCGCACGTATTAATGGGTGGTAGCCGAATTGTGACCCGAACGACGCCGGAGGATCACCTGTGACCCAGCAGCGCAACGCTGAGACCACGCGCCGCGGCCTGCTCGCTGGCGTGAGCCTGGCTGGCCTGGCGGGCACGCTGGCCGCGTGCGGCGGCTCCTCCGCCGGCCCGGCGGGCGGGACGGCCCCCAGCAGCGCCGCGGCCCCGGCCGGTGGGATGGGCCAGGCGGGCGGCAGCGGCGCCACACTGACCCGTATGAGCGAGATTCCCCTGGGCGGGGGCAAGGTCTTCACCTCGGTCCGGGTCGTGGTGACCCAGCCCACGGCCGGCGAGTTCAAGGGGTTCAGCGCGGTCTGCACGCACATGCAGTGCATCGTGGATCAGGTCGCGGATGGGACGATCGATTGCCCCTGCCACGGCAGCCAATTCAGCGTCACCGACGGGCATGTCGTTGCGGGCCCGGCCCCGGGCCCGCTGCCCGCCCAGCCCCTCAAGGTCCAGTCCGGCCGGATCTCGCTGGCCTGATGGAACAGCAGGCCGACGGATCCCGGAGGGCAATGCAGTGCTGAGCGTCGAACCACGGCCGGGGCCGCCCACCCCGTCCAGGCCGCCCACCCCATCCAGCCCGCCCACCCCGTCCAGCCCGCCCACCCCGTCCAGCCCGCCCACCCCGGGTGCACGCGGGACGGCCCCGTCCCGGGCACGCCAGGCCGTTGCCGGCCGCCCGCAGGGACGGTCACGCCGGGTCGTCGAGGCACGGGAACACCTTCGCGCGCGACCCGGGCTGGTCCTGTCCCTGATCGTCGCCGGCGCGCTGGCCGTGATCGCGCTGTGGTGGTCGGACACGCCATCGGTCCACGGCCTGGGCGACTGGCTCACCAACGCGGGACGCATCCTCGGCTTGCTCGCGGGCTACGGGGTGGTCGTGCTGGTCGCGCTCATGGCCCGGCTGCCGCCGCTGGAACGGGGGATCGGCACCGACCGGCTGGCCCGCTGGCACGCGATGGGCGGCCGCTACGTCGTCAGCGTGGTCGTCGCGCACGCCCTGCTCATCATCTGGGGCTATGCGGTCACCGCGCACCGGGGACTGGTCAGCGAGACGAGCACCCTGCTGACCTCCTACCCGGACGTCCTGATGGCGACCGTAGCCGGGTTCCTGTTCCTGGGTATCGGCCTGGTGTCCGCCCGCGCGGCGCGCCGTCGCCTGTCCTACGACACCTGGTATCACCTGCACTTCTACACGTACCTGGCGGTCGCGCTGGCGTTCAGCCATCAGTTCGCCGACGGCGCGTCCTTCATCAGCAGCCTCAAGGCGCGCTTCGTCTGGTCGCTGCTGTACGCGTCGGTCGCCGCCCTGCTGGTCTGGTACCGGGTCATCAGCCCGCTGCGCAGCTCGGCCCGTCACCGGTTCCACGTCGTCGCCCTCCGCCGCGAGTCACCGGACGTGGTGTCCGTCTACATCGGCGGCCAGCACCTGGATGAGCTCCAGGCCGATCCGGGGCAGTTTTTCCGCTGGCGGTTCCTCACCCCCGGCATGTGGTGGTCCTCGCATCCGTACTCGCTGTCCGCGGCGCCTCGTCCCGGCGTCATGCGGATCACCGTCAAGGACCGCGGCGACCACAGCGGCGCGGTGCGCCGGCTCCGCCCCGGGACCCGGGTCATCGCGGCGGGACCGTACGGGGCGTTCGCCCCGGCCCGGGACGGCCGCCGGGTCCTGCTGCTGGCCGGCGGGGTGGGCATCACGCCGCTGCGCGCGATGTTCGCGACGCTCCCCGGTGAGGTCACCCTCATCTACCGGGCCAGCAGCCCGGAGGATGTCGTGTTCGGTCCCGAGCTGGACGCCATCGCCCGGGACCGCGGCGCGGCGGTGCACTACCTGATCGGGTCGCGGTCCCGGCTCGGCGCGGATCCGCTCACCGCCGACCGGCTGCTGTCGATCGTTCCCGGGCTGCACCGCTACGACGTCTACGTGTGCGGGCCGGCCGGCATGACCGAATCGGCGATCGCCGCCCTGACCGCGGCGGGAGTGCCGCGTGGGCAGATCCACCACGAGTCCTTCGAATTCTGAGCCCCGCTGAACAGGCACCGCTGCATTCCGGGCCCTGTATTCAGTCCACGGGCGCATCCGGAGCAACCTGACCTGCGAACGACGAACGGAGGAAGCCGATGCGCCGGGTAGTGCTTGCCCTCGGCGGTACGATCGCCGGGCTGGTCATGCTGCTGTCGTTCCGGACCCACATGGGCTCGACCGCGGTGGCGGGGGTATCGGGCGCAGGGGGAAAGGCGGGCTCAGGGGGGACGTCGGCGTCCGGGACCGGTGGCTCGGCGGGTGGCGCGGCGGGTGGCGCGGCCGCGGCCGCGCCGGCGCCCGTCAGCGCGGGCTCAGGGACGGGGACCGCGGTAACCGGGAACGTCATCATGACGGGTTACGGTCCGACCCAGGTGCAGGTGACCCTCAACGCCGGGAAGATCGTCAAGGTCACCGTGCTGCAGCACACCGACGACGGCGTCAACAGCCAGATGATCGACGGTCGCGCCCTCCCCCTGCTCGACAACGAGACCCTGACCGCGCAGAGCGCGAAGATCAACGCCGTTTCCGGGGCCAGCTACACCAGCGCCGGCTACATCAAGTCGCTGCAGAGCGCGCTGGACAAGGCCCGCGCGTAGTGACCGGCGTGAGCGTGACCATCCCTAACGTGGCCGGCCCGGGCGCGGTGAGTCCGGCCGCGATCGCTATCGGCCGCCCGGCCGAGCGGCTCCGCCACGCGGAGCACGTCATGGGCACGGTGTTCTCCTTCGACATCCCACCTGCGGCCGCCCCGGTGCTGCCGCAGGTGGTGCGCTGGCTGCACTGGGTGGACGCCACGTTCTCGGCCTACCGCGACGATAGTGACGTCAGCCGGTTCGGCCGCGGCGAGCTCACCCTGGCCCAGTGCGCGCCGGAACTCGCCGAGGTCATCGGGGAGTGCGCGGCGATCCGCGAGCTGAGCGACGGCTACTTCACCGACTGGCCCGGCGGCCGGTTTGATCCGTCAGGCCTGGTCAAGGGGTGGGCAATCGAGCGGGCGGCCATCATGCTGAGCGCCGCCGGCTTCACCGGGCACTGCGTCAACGGGGCCGGTGACATGCAGTGCGCCGGCGAGCCGGAGCCCGGACAGCCGTGGCGCGTCGGCATCGCGCACCCGCTGCATCCGTCCGCCCTGGCCGCCGTCATCACCGGGCGTGATATCGCGGTCGCCACCTCCGGGACGGCCGAACGCGGCGCCCACATCGTCAACCCCCGGACCGGGCGGACCGCCACGGAACTGGCCAGCGTTACCGTGATCGGCCCGAGGGTGGCCACGGCCGACGCCTACGCGACCGCCGCGTTCGCGATGGGCCCGGCCGCCCGGGAGTGGGTCGAGAGCCTGGAGGGGTACGAGGCCCTCGGCATCGCCCCGGACGGTGCCACCTGGCAGACCGGCGGCCTCGGCGCCTACACGACGCCGGGCTGAGCACCCGAGGGCCAAAGCCGGCCGGGCCGCCCGTGAGATCGGGCCGGTCAGCCGCCTGCGAGCCGGGGGGGCCGGGAAAAAAAGGGGGCTGGCCACGATCTCACAGCCATTCGGCTCGCCAAACGTCCATAGAGTCGTTAGCGGACATAGGCCGACGCTGAAGAGTAGGCTCCGATGCGACTCAGAATGGTTTGGCTGATCACTCTCTGGCTACGGGGGCCGGTGTGACGGATGTGAACGTCGGTCTGGCTCACGATTCGGACTGCCGCCTCCTGCTGCCCGCGGACGACGCCGAATCGCCCGAGGTGACCATTCTTATCCCGGCGGCGAACGAGGAACTCACCATCACGGACTTCGTGGCGTGGTGCCACGAAGGTCTGCGTGATGCCGGCGCGGTGGGCGAGATCCTCATCGTCGACAGCTCGTCGGATCGCACCGCCGAGCTCGCTCTCGCGGGCGGGGCGCGCGTCCTCAAGGCTCCCCGGCGAGGGCTTGGCCGCGCCTATATCGACGCGTTGCCGTACGTGCGCGGCAAATACGTGATCATGGGTGACGCCGACTGCACATACGACTTCCGAAAGCTGGCGCCCTTCATCGACGTGATGCGCAGCGGCACCGAGTACGCGATGGGCTCGCGCTGGAAAGGCTCGATCGAGCCAGGAGCGATGCCCGCTCTGCATCGCTACCTGGGCACGCCCGCCACAACCTGGATCCTCAACCGTCTCTACGGCAGCCACTTCAGTGATATCCATTGCGGGATGCGGGGCATTACCCGGGACGCGCTCTGCCGCATGGGCCTTACGGCCCAGTCGTGGGAGTACGCCTCCGAGATGGTGCTGAAGTCGGTCCGCATGGAGCTGCGGACCACGGAGGTGCCGGTCACCTTCTACAAGGACCGCGACGGCCGCCTTTCGCATCACAAGCGCTCGGGCTGGCTCTCCCCGTTCCGCGCCGCGTGGATCAATCTGCGGGCCATGTTCATCCACGGCGCGGAATTCTTCCTGTTCAAGCCCGGCATCGTGCTTTTCGCCCTGGGCCTGCTGCTCACCCTGCCGCTGAGCTTCGGCGGGATCACGATAGGCCCGCTGACGTTCAACCTCTACTGGATGCTGATCGGCCTGACCCTGTCGGTGCTGGGCCTCCAGAGCATCTATTTCGGCTGCCTCGCTCATGTTTTTCTCGATTACACTGGCGCGGCACGGCGACGGTGGCGGCGGATATTCCGCTACACAAACGCGGTGGTCACCAGCGGACTGCTGTTCGCGCTCGGGTTCGCGCTAGCCGGGGGCGTGCTCGCGCATTACGTGACCCACGATTTCTCGCTGCCGAATCCTTCCTCCGCTCTCGACCATCTTGGCATCATCGGGCTGCTGTTCATGATCATCGGCTTTTCGACGTTCTGTTTCACCCTGCTTCTGCACGCCACCGACGTGCGCTACGGAGAGAAGGACGATGGCTGACACCGACGTCGCCCGGGACACGGCGTTCGGCCAGGAGGGCAAGATCACGGCCGTCGATCGGGCCGGGGTCTGGCTATCGGGCCACCAGATCCGGCGGACGGTCGGCGGCATCGAGGGCAAGGACGTCGGCGACTTCGGCTGCGGCTTCCAGGCGAGCTACATGCGCACGGTGCTCGCCCAGGTCAGGTCGGCGACACTCGTCGACGTCTCACTGGCCGGCGACCTGAAGTCACGGCCGAATGTCACGGCGATCGAGGGAACGCTTCCCGGTATCCTTCAGGACCTGCCCGGTCAGTCACTCGATGTGATCTTGTCCATGTCCGTGCTGGAGCACTTGTGGGAACCCGGCCAGACCCTGACGCATTTCCGGCGGCTGCTGCGGCCCGGAGGCGTGTGCGCCGTCAACGTACCGTCCTGGCGGGGCAAGCGGGCATTGGAGTTCTCAGCGTTCCGCCTGGGTCTGTCGCCGGCGAGCGAGATGGACGACCACAAGAGGTATTACGATCCTCGTGACCTGTGGCCGCTGCTGGTGGCCGCCGGATTCATGCCGCACGGGATTCGCTGCTTCAAGCACAAGTTCGGATTGAACACATTCGCCGCATGTAAGGTCGATCCGGTAGGGACCTGAATGACATTCTCTAAGTCCTTCGTCGAGGAATCCGTCGACGTTCTGACGTCCATCGACACTGACATGGTCGAGCAGCTGGCCGAGGGCCTGGCGGCCGTGCGGGAACGCGACGGCCGCCTGTTCATCCTGGGCGTCGGTGGTTCAGCGGGCCACGCGTCGCACGCCGTCAACGACTTCCGCAAGATCTGCGACTTCGAGGCATACACCCCGACCGACAACGTGTCCGAACTCACCGCCCGGACGAACGACGAGGGCTGGGACACCACCTTCGCCGAGTGGCTCAAGGGGTCACGGCTCTCCGGCCGCGACGCGCTGCTTATCTTCTCCGTCGGTGGCGGCAACGCGGAGAAGGGCGTGTCGACCAACCTGGTCGCCGCGCTCCGGCTGGCCCGCGAGCGCGGAACCCCGATCTTCGGCGTCGTGGGCCGCGATGGAGGCACGACGGCCCAGCTGGCCGACGCCTGCGTGGTCATCCCGCCGCTCTACGCCGACCACATCACCCCGCACACCGAGGGCCTGTGCGCGGTGGTGTGGCACCTGCTGGTGTCGCATCCGGCGCTGGCCCGGACGGCGACGCGATGGGAGTCACTGCGATGAGTCAGCGATCCATCCGGGCGGTCTGTGTCGTCGGCGGCGCCGGATTCATCGGCGGCCATTTCGCCGACCGCTTGCTCGCCAGCGACGGATGCGAAAAGCTCACCGTGTACGACAACTTCTCGTCCGGGCGCGAATGGCACCTGGCCGCGCACCGGGCCGATGCGCGGCTCACGGTGATCAAAGGCGACGTGCGGGACCTGGAGCATCTCGTGGCCGCGGTTGACGGGCACGACACCGTGATCCACCTCGCGTCGAATCCGGATATCGCGCGGGCGGTGACCGACCCGGCGGTCGACTTCGATCAGGGAACGCTGCTCACCCATCACGTCGCCGAAGCCGCCCGCCGCGGTCGCGTCGAGCTGGTGCTCTACGCGTCCGGCAGCGGCGTGTACGGCGACCTCGGCCACCACGAGGCGGCGGAGGATTACGGGCCGCTGATTCCCGTGTCGACCTATGGAGCGAGCAAGCTCGCGGGTGAAGCCCTGCTGGCGTCCTACGCGGCGATGTTCGGCCTCACGGCGCGGGCGTTCCGCTTCGGCAACGTGGTCGGGCCGCGGCAGACCCATGGCGTGGGCTTCGACTTCATCCGCCGTCTGCTCGACGATCCGGACCGCCTGCGCATTCTGGGTGACGGCCGGCAAAGTAAGTCCTATATCCACGTGGACGACGTCATCGAGGCCGTCCTGCACGCGGCGGGCGTGGCTAACGAGCCCTTCGCGGTGTTCAACGTGGCGACCGGTGACTACGTCACGGTCACCGAGATCGCCGAGATCGCCGTGGACGTCGTCGGACTACCCGCCGGGGGCACGCAGTTCGAGTACACGGGCGGGGACCGCGGCTGGAAGGGCGATGTACCGGTCGTCCGCATCAATACCGACCGCATCCGCGCGCTGGGCTGGAAGAACCAGCGCACCGGGCGGCAGGCTCTGCGGGCATCGATGGAATCCATGCTCGCCGACGCGCGTGCGGGACGGTTCGACGGGTGATCGCGGCTCGCGGCCGCCCGGCTGTCTTCCTCGATCGGGACGGCGTGCTCAACGAGGCGTTCGTCCGGGGCGGCGTGCCAACCCCGCCGCGATCGCTGGAAGAGTTCCGCGTTCTGCCCGGTGTGGCCAGGGCGTGCTCGGACCTGAAGCGGGCTGGCTTCGTCCTCGTGGTGGTGACCAATCAGCCAGATGTCGCCCGGGGCACGCTGACCGCCGCCGAGGTCGGCCGGATGCACGAACGCCTGCGCAGCCGCGTGCCGGTGGACGAGATCTGCGTATGCATGCACGACGACTCTGACGTCTGCGCGTGCCGGAAGCCACAGCCAGGTATGCTTCTGGACGCCGCGGACCGGCTGAACCTCGATCTGGGCCGCAGCGCCAGCGTCGGAGACCGATGGCGCGACGTTGAAGCGGCCCGGCGCGCCGGGGTGCGGGCCATTTACGTCGAGCGTCACTATGACGAGCCGTCCCCGGTCGGTGCGGACGTGGCCGTCGCAGACCTGGCCGGGGCCGCAGCATGGATCCGGGGGCAAGAATGGGCGACGGAGGGCCACGGGGATGACTGATCTGGGACTCAAAACCGTGAAGATCTTTGCGGACGGCGCCGACCTCCAATCGCTGCTTGAACTGGCCGACCAGCCGCACATCGCCGGGTTTACGACGAATCCGACGCTGATGCGCCAGTGCGGCGTCAGTGACTACGAAGGCTTTGCCCGCAAGGTGCTCGAGCACATCACCGACCGGCCGATTTCGTTCGAGGTCTTCGCCGATGATCACGGCGAGATGCTGCGCCAGGCTCGCCTGATCGCGTCGTGGGGCAGCAACGTCTACGTAAAGATCCCCGTCACCGACACGCGCGGGCAGAGCACCGCCACCGTCGTAAGGGCACTGACCGATTCGGGCGTGCAGGTGAATGTGACCGCGCTGATGACACTGAGCCAGGTCGAGGCCGTCACGTCCACGCTCGCCGGTGGTTCCCCGGCGGTCGTCTCGGTGTTCGCCGGCCGCGTCGCGGACACGGGGCGTGATCCGCTCCCGCTGATGAGGGCGGCACTTGAGACGATCGCGCCCTATCCCGAGCTTGAACTGCTCTGGGCCAGCCCGCGCGAGATCCTCAATGTGCGGCAAGCGGACGACCTGGGCGTCCACATCATCACCGTGACGCACGACCTGCTGAAGAAGCTGGCCTTGCTCGGCCGGGACCTCGACGCCTTCTCGCTGGAGACGGTGCGCATGTTCCACGACGACGCCGCGACCGCGGGCTATTTCCTGTGAGCGCCCCGGATCGGGCGATCCGCGCTGACGGATCGCAAGCTCTGGACCCGGGCGACTGGGACCATCACTGGAATGCCTACGGGGAGGCGGCCGAGGGCAGCCCGGCCAACGTCTACCGCCGTCAGCTGGTCTTGCGCCTGCTGGGCAGGCCACCCGCCGGAGCGGCGGTGCTGGATATCGGCAGCGGGCAGGGCGAGTTCGCCATCCACCTGCGGGAGATGTACCCGGACCTGGCGGTATGGGGAGTTGAGTACAGTTCGGCCGGCGTCGAACGCAGTCGTGCTGCCGCCGCCGCGCGCGGAGCCGAGGTCAGCTTCATCCAGCTTGACCTGCTGCAGCCGGTGACGCTCGGCCCCGGTCAGCCGGCGGCGGAGTACGCCGTGTGTTCCGAGGTTCTTGAGCATGTGGCCGACCCGGTGCGGTTGCTCCGTAACGCAAAGAGCCTGCTCGCACCGGGCTGCCGGGTGATCGTCACCGTGCCGGGAGGCCCGCGCTCCGCCTTCGACCGGCACATCGGCCATCATCGGCACTTCACGGCCGCCGACCTGCGCGGCGTGCTCACCGATGCGGGCCTTGCCGTCGAGCGTGTGCAACGCGCGGGGTTTCCCTTCTTCAACCTCTATAAGCTGGCCGTTATCGCGCGGGGCCGTCGTCTCATTGCCGACGTCGAGGACCGCCCGCCGGGCGCGGCGCCGTCCAGAGCCGAGCTGACCGCGGCGCGTCTCTTCGACCTGGGATTCAGGCACAGTCGCGACGACTTCCCGCTCGGCTGGCAGATGGCAGCCGTCGCGCGCGTCCGGGAGGCGGACCTCACGTGATCATCACCCGGGCTCCGCTCCGGATCACCCTCGGCGGCGGAGGCACCGATCTGCCGTCGTACTATGAGGACTTCGGCGGTTTCGTGCTGTCCGCCGCCATCTCGAAATACATCTTCATCGCGATCAACCGGACGTTCACGGCGGACTACTTCCTGAAGTACTCGGCGCTCGAGCGCGTCGAGCGCCCTGAGCAGATCGAGCACCCGATCGTCCGCGAGGTGCTGCTCGCCCACGACGTCGGCCCGTCCGTCGAAATCGTCAGCATGGCCGACATCCCGTCCGGTACCGGCCTGGGTTCGTCGGGGGCCTTCACCGTGGGACTGCTCCGCGCCGTCCACGCTTTCCGCCGTGACCACGTGGGAGCAGGCGACCTGGCCGAAGAGGCCTGTGCCATCGAGATCGACCGCCTCAGCAGGCCCGTTGGCAAGCAGGACCAGTACGTGGCCGCATTCGGTGGCCTCAAGTGCTTCAGCTTCAGGCCCGATGGTCAGGTCGAGGCGTCGCGGCTCGGTATCTCCACGGAGACGCTTTATGACCTTGAGGAACACCTGCTGATGTTCTTCACCGGCTATTCCCGCGACGCGGACAGGGTCCTGGCTGAGCAGAAGGTGCGGTCGGAGGGCGGCGACGCCTCGATGATCGACAACCTGCACTTCGTCAAGGAACTCGGCCTGCGCAGCAAAGCCGCTCTTGAGCAGGGCGACACCGAGGGTTTCGCGCTGCTCATGCACGAGCACTGGGAGCATAAGAAGAAACGTTCGACGTCGATGTCGAACGGCCATATCGACCGCTGGTACCAGCTCGGCCGCGATAGCGGGGCGCTGGGCGGCAAGCTGGTGGGCGCCGGGGCGGGTGGCTTCCTGCTCTTCTACACCCGGGACCAGCACGCGCTCCGGCAGGCGATGGCGGCCGAGGGGCTCACTGAAGTCCGTTTCGCCTTCGATCACGACGGCAGCACCGTCATCGCTCGTAACTAGGCCCGGCGATGCAATGCGTGATTCTGGCCGGCGGTCTCGGGACCCGCATGTGGCCCGAGGCCAGGACCATCCCGAAGACGCTGCTGCCCATAGCGGGAACGCCGTTCGCGGCGTGGCAGCTGTCGTGGCTGGCGCGGTCCGGGATCGACTCGGTCGTGTACTGCGTCGGATATCTGGGTCAGATGATCCGCGATCACGTTGGTGACGGCGCGTCCTGGGGGCTGTCGGTTCGCTACGTTGACGAGGGCGATCATCTCCGCGGTACCGCGGGTGCGCTGCGGCTCGCCTATGACGAGGGGGCGCTGGAGCAGGACTTCCTCATTCTCTATGGCGATTCCTGGCTGCAAATCGATCCGGCCCGGGTGCTGCGGGCGGCACGTGAGCGCCGCGAGCCCGCGCTGATGACGGTCTTCCGTAACGATGGGCGCTGGGACGGCAGCAACGTGGTGCTCGAAGGCATGCGCATCGCCCGCTACGCGAAGGGATTGGCCACGCCCCCGCCGCAGATGCGCTGGATTGACTACGGGCTGCTCGCATTCCGCCGCGAGGTCATCGGGGAACGAGTGCCGCCCGTCGGCCCGGCGGACCTCGCCCCGGTGTGCAGCGGACTCGCCGACGATGGCCTGCTGGCGGGGTTCGAGGTCAGCCGGCGATTCTATGAGATCGGCTCCGTCGCCGGGCGCGACGAGCTCGAAGCTGTGCTGACGGCCGGGCGCAGGCCATGACGCTGGCCGGGAGCCGAGACCAGCCGGTGGGCGGGAGGATTTTGCCGGGCGCGGGCGCGGTGCGGCGTTCGATGCCTCTCGTGGCCGGACTTGGTGTCCTGGCCGGTACCTCCTACGTGACGCTGGTTCTCGCTGGCCGCCTGCTGGGCGCGGCCTCATTCGCGGGGATATCCGTTCTGTACGTCCTGATCAGCAGTTTCGCGACCGGGCTGTTCCTGCCGGTCGAGCAGGAGATCGCGCGCCGGCGTGGTTACGAACGCGGATCGGCGACCTTCGACCCCGGACTGGTCCGGCGCGTGGTCGGAGCCAGCCTGGTGACCGCGATCGCGATCTGCCTCATCGCTGTCGCGGCCCGCTCGGTGTCGCTGCGGCTGCTGGGCGGGAGCTGGGACCTGCTGGGCGCGCTATGCGTAGCGCTGCCGGGCTACGCGTGCTGCTTCGTGTCGCGCGGCGTTTTCGCGGGCAGCAGGGAACTCTGGCGGTACGGGCTGCAGCTAGGCGTGGAGGGCGGCTTCCGGCTGGCGGGCATGCTGTGGCTGGTGGTCATCGGCGCGCACAGCGTGGCCGCGGTCGGCTGGCTCTTCGCCGCCGCTCCATGGATCGCGCTCGCCGCGTCATTCGCCGGGCGGACAGCTCATCTGCCGGGGGCGCCGGTGTCCATCGTCCGGGGTGGCCCGCTCGGGGCGGCCCTCGGGCTGCTGCTGATCAGTTCGCTCGCCGCCCAGTTGCTGGTCAACGCGGGCCCCGTGATCATTCAGTTGCTCGCCACGCCCGCCGAGCGCGCGCGGGCCGGGGCGTTCCTCGCCGCTCTCGTGCTGGTGCGCATACCGGTGTTCCTTTTCACTGCCGTTCAGCCGAGCTTCCTGCCTGCCATGGCCACGCACTCGGCCGTGGACCGGAAGGCGGACTTCGTCGCCCTGACGAGGCGGGTTCTCACCACCTGCCTGGTGCTGACGGTCGTCAGCACGGTCGTGGCCGCGGCCCTGGGCCCGGTGCTGATCCGGCTCCTGTTCGGCTTCCGGGACGGGGTAGGCGCGGTCACCTTCCTGGCCATGGGCGTCTCGGTCGGCCTGTGCCTGGTGGCAATGATCCTCGCGCAAGCCTTGCTCGGGCGGGGCATGCACGCGTGGACCACGGCCGGATGGCTGATCGGATTGGCCGCGCTGCTGGCCGCTACCACGCTGCCGGGCAGTGCCGTCGACCGGGCCACGATCGGCTTCCTGGTGGGGACCGCCGCAGCTGCCTGCACCTACGCCGTACTGCTGGCCACCGCGCTGCGACGGTGGCCCTCACCCGTCCCCGTCAACCCGGTCACCCAGCCCGGGCCGCCGTATTCGGCCAATCCGGCGCCGTAGCCTTCTCGAGGTGCACAGTTGAACTATTCCATGCTCAATCCCGGTGAATGCGTGGCGGCTCTGCTGCTGCTGGCCGTGGGTGCCGGCCTGATGCTGATCGCCCAGCGGCGCAACTGGCGGCCCTCGCTGATGCTGGCGATCTACACCGCCGTGGTACTGCGGCTGGTGATGCTGGCCCTCGCCTATCGCGTGCGCCCGTGGGATCTCGCGTATGACTTCCAGAACGTGGGATACGCGACCTTGCACCACCACGACCCGATCCTGGCCACGCCGGTGGTCCGCTGGAGCTACCTGCCGGTCTATGACTTCGTGCTGGCCGCTGCGTACTGGGCGCATATACACTTTGGCGTCTCCTGGCTCATCACCGCCCGGATCCCGGCCATCGCGTCTGACGTCGGCGTGACCGTGCTGGTCGGCACGGTGGCCCGTGCCGCGGGTGAGCGGGCGGAACTGCGCCGGTTCCAGTACGCGTGCAACCCGCTGTCCATTCTGGTGTGCGCCATCCACGGCCAGGTCGATCCGGCGTGCCTGCTGTTCTCGCTCGCCGCGTTCGCCGTCGTGCTGCGGGCCGGCCCGCAGATTTCCGGCCGGGCCGCCGCCGCCGCCGGCCTCCTGCTCGGCCTGGGTATCGGCGCAAAGACCTGGCCCGTGCTGTTCGCCCCGGCCCTGTGGCTCGGGCTGCCGTCCATGCGCCGCCGCTGGCAGTTCGCCGCCGCCACCGGCGGGCTCATTGCGCTGCTGTTCGTCTCGATGCCGCTCACCGTGGGCACTCCGGTCGGCAAGCTCCCCTATCTGGCCAGGATAATGACCTACTACCACCCGCCGATCGGGACCTGGGGCTGGGCCGGGGTGTGGGTGGACCTCCATCCGACCAGGCTGTCGACCACCGTTGATCCGTTGTGGATCAACGTCGGTTCGTACGGCGCGAAGCTCGCTGTCCTCGGCGCCCTGCTCGCGGTGTGGTGGTGGCGGCGCGGTCACCCCCTCGATATCGCGACCGCGACCACGACCGCGCTGCTGGCCATCACGCCCGCCTTCGGCACTCAGTACCTGCTCTGGCAGGCCCCGACGCGTATCGCCTACCCGTCACCGCTGGCGATCCCGCTGCAGATCGTCCTCGGCGCTTACGCCGCGATGCTGTATCTGCCCATGTCCATGCTGACCTCGGCGCACTGGCAGTTCGTCGACAGGATCATGATGGTCGTCAGCCTCGGGTTGATCGCGTTCATGATTGCCGCCCTGCCGTGGGGCCGGCGGGTGTGGCACCGGCCGGCGGAAGAGCTCCCCATGCCGGAATGCACCAGTGATCCGGCGACGGCCTAGACATCCCCCGGCCGTCTCCATCACGCCCTGGTATCGCGGGGCACGGACCGTCGCCGGCCCGCCGTAGAGTTACTGCGTGGCAGATCCGGCAACCTACCGGCCGGCCCCGGGCTCCATTCCGGAGTCGCCCGGGGTCTACAGGTTCCGTGCTGCGCGCGGCCGGGTGATCTACGTGGGGAAGGCCAAGTCCCTGCGGCAGCGGCTGAACTCGTACTTCGCGGACTTCGCCAGCCTGCACCCGCGGACTCAGGCCATGCTGACGTCGGCGGCCTCGGTCGACTGGACCGTCGTCAGCACCGAGGTGGAGGCCCTCCAGCTCGAGTACTCCTGGATCAAGGAATTCGATCCCCGCTACAACGTCAAATACCGGGACGACAAGAGCTACCCGTACCTCGCGGTCACCATGAGCGAGGAGTACCCCCGGGTCATGGTGATGCGGGGCGCCAAGCGCAAGGGCACCCGGTACTTCGGGCCCTACTCGCACGCCTGGGCGATCCGGGACACGGTGGACACCCTGCTCCGGGTGTTCCCGGTCCGGACCTGCTCGGCCGGGGTGTTCAAGCGGGCCGGGCAGATCGGCCGGCCCTGCCTGCTCGGCTACATCGGCAAATGCTCGGCGCCGTGCGTGGAGCGGGTGAGCGCGGCCGCGCACCGCAAGCTGGCCGAGGATTTCTGCGACTTCTTGGCCGGGCAGACCGCGCGGTTCATCCGCCGGATCGAGGCAGAGATGCGGCAGGCCGCCGCGGCCGAGGAGTACGAGCGCGCCGCGCGGCTCCGCGACGACCTGCGCGCGCTGGAGCGGGCCCTGGAAAAGCAGGCCGTCGTGCTGGGGGACGGGACCGACTGCGACGTCATCGCCCTGGCCGAGGACCAGCTCGAAGCGGCCGTGCAGATCTTCTACGTCCGCGACGGCCGGGTGCGCGGCCAGCGCGGCTGGGTGCTGGAAAAGGTCGAGGACGTGACGACCGCCGAACTGGTCGAGAACTTCCTCGGCCAGGTGTACGGGGAGACGCCGGTGAACGCGCCCGACAGTGGCCCCGGCGCCGCCGACAGTCCCGGCAGCGGCGTCCCCCGCGAGATCCTGGTGCCCGTGCTGCCGCCCGAGCCGGAGACGGTCGCGGAATGGCTGGCCGTCCGCCGCGGCGGCCCCGTCAACCTGCGGGTGCCGCGGCGCGGTGACAAGAAGGCGCTGCTGGACACGGTCGAGCGCAACGCCATGGGGGCGCTGGCGCTGCACAAGACCCGGCGCGCCAGCGACCTGACCACCCGGAGCCGCGCCCTGCACGAGATTCAGGAAGCCCTCGGCCTGGACGACGCGCCGCTGCGGATCGAGTGCTATGACGTGTCCAACCTGCAGGGCACGAACGTCGTAGCGTCCATGGTCGTGTTCGAGGACGGCCTGGCGCGCAAGAGCGAGTACCGCCGGTTCAGCATCCGCGGCGACGATGGCACCGACGACATCTCCTCCATCTACGAGGTGATCACCCGCCGGTTCCGGCGCTACCTGGACGAACGCGAGGAAACCGGGGAGCTGGACATCCTGGGGGATCCCGAGCAGGATCCGGAGGTCAGTGCCGCCGAACGGGACGCGGCGATGCGCCAGCGCAAGTTCGCGTATCCGCCCAACCTGGTGGTCGTCGACGGCGGCCCGGCGCAGGCGGACGCGGCCTGGCGGGCCCTGAGCGATCTGAGCATCGAAGACGTCGCCGTGTGCGGGCTGGCCAAGCGCCTGGAAGAGGTCTGGCTGCCGGGGGAGGAGTTCCCGGTCATCCTGCCGCGCGGCAGCGAGGGGCTCTACCTGCTGCAGCGGGTCCGGGACGAGGCGCACCGGTTCGCGATCACCTACCATCGGCAGAAGCGGTCCCAGCGCTTCACCGCGAGCGCGCTCGACGACATCGCCGGCCTCGGGCCGGCCCGGCGGGCGGTCCTGCTCAAGCGGTTCGGCTCGGTCCGCAAGCTGTCCGCGGCGACCCCGGAGGAGATTGCGGCGGTGCCCGGAATCGGGCCGCGCCTGGCCGAGACCATCGCCGCCGCGCTGCACACTACGGGGGAGGCCCAGTGAATGCGGTACGGGAGCCGGTACGGGAGCACGGCGGGGCCGCGGTCGCGGCCGCCGCTCCGGACGATCCGGTCGCGCCGGAGATCGTCGTCATCACCGGCATGTCCGGGGCGGGACGCAGCACGGCCGCCAAGTCTCTGGAGGACCTCGGCTGGTTCGTGGTGGACAACCTGCCGCCTGGGCTGCTGCCCACCATGGTCGACCTGGCCGAGCGGTCCAACGGCGCGGTGCCGAAGATCGCCGCCGTGGTCGACGTGCGCAGCCGCGCGTTCACCACGGATCTGAAGTCCTCGATCGACGGCCTCGGCGCGCGCGGCGTGGCCTCCCGCATCGTGTTCCTGGAAGCGGCCGACGCGACCCTGGTCCAGCGGTTCGACAGCGTGCGCCGGCCGCATCCGCTGCAGTCCACCGGGCGGGTGGTGGACGGGATCGCCGCGGAGCGGGAGCTGCTGCGCGACGTGCGGGGCGACGCCGACCTGATCCTCGACACCTCCCGGCTCAACGTGCACGAGCTGCGCGGGCGGATGCGGGACTTCTTCGGCGGGCGCTCGGCGCAGGGGCCGCGGGTCAGCATCGTGTCGTTCGGCTACAAATACGGGCTCCCGGTGGATGCGGACCTCGTGGTGGACTGCCGGTTCCTGCCGAACCCGCACTGGATCCCGGAGCTGGCTCCGATGACCGGCCTGGACCAGCCGGTCCGGGAGTACGTGCTGAGCCGTCCGGGAGCGCAGGAGTTCCTCACGGCGTACTTCGCGGCGCTGCGGGTGCTGCTGGTCGGCGACGAGCGCGAGGGCAAGCACTTCGTGACCCTGGCGGTCGGGTGCACCGGGGGAAAGCACCGCAGCGTGTGCATCGCCGAGTATCTCGCGGCACAGCTGAGCGCCGAGGGGGCCGACGTCCGGGTCACCCACCGGGACCTCGGGCGTGAATGAGGGCCGCGGGTGGGTGAGGCGGCCGGGGGAACGGGGCCCGGGGCAACGGGGCCCGAAACGATTGAGGCTGGAGTGACGGCGCCCAAAGTGGTGGCGCTAGGCGGCGGGCACGGGCTGGCCGCGTCGCTGTCCGCGCTGCGGCGGGTCAGCAGCGATCTCACCGCCATCGTGACGGTGGCTGACGACGGCGGGTCGAGCGGCCGGCTGCGCCGCCAGTATGGCGTGCTGCCGCCCGGCGACCTGCGGATGGCCCTGGCCGCGCTGTGCGGCGACGACGACTGGGGGACGACGTGGAGCCGGGTCGTCCAGCACCGGTTCGGCGGCGACGGCGAGCTTTCCGGTCACGCGGTGGGCAACCTGCTGATCGTCGCGCTCTGGGAACTGCTCGGGGACACGGTCGAGGGCCTGGACTGGGTGGGCCGCCTGCTGGGGACGCGCGGCCGGGTGCTGCCGATGGCCTCGGTCCCGCTGGACATCGTGGCCGAGGTGGAGGGCGCCGATCCGGCGCGCCCGGACGAGATCTCCCGGGTCCGCGGCCAGGACGCATGCGCGTCCACCCCCGGCCGGGTGCGGTCCATTTCGCTGCTGCCGGACGATCCGCCGGCCGTTCCGGCCGCGGTCGCCGCGGTCATGGAGGCAGACTGGGTGGTGCTCGGCCCGGGGTCGTGGTTCACCAGCGTGCTACCGCATCTGCAGGTGCCCGAGCTGGCCTCGGCGCTGCGGGGGACGCCGGCACACCGCCTGGTGGCGCTCAACCTGGCACCGCAGCCTGGGGAGACGGGCGGTTTTTCCCCGCACAAGCACCTGGAGGTCCTGGCCGGGCATTCGCCGGGACTGGAGTTCGACGTGGTCCTCGCCGACACCTCAGCGGGCGAGACGGGCGGTGACGCGGTGGCGGACCTGGAGAAGGCCGCCGGGGCCCTGGGGGCACAGCTCGTCCTCGCGGACGTCGCCGTGGCCGACGGAACACCCAGGCATGATCCGGTGCTCCTATCGAGGGCCTATGCGGACATCTTCGACGGCCGCCGGAGCGTGTTACCGCGAGCATGAGAGCGGGTCGCGAAGCTCAGCAGCGGGTGACGGACGAAGGACGGACCGCAGGTCCGGCCGCCCAGCGATCCGGGCCCCCGGCCCGGTGAGCGGCGATGGACCGGATATCTTCGGCAGGTCACGGACGGGGGACGGACCGCAGGTCCGGCCGCCCAGCGACCCGGGCCCCTGGGCCCGGTGAGCGGCGGTGCTACGGCGAGCACCACAGCGGGGCGCGAAGCGCACCGGGGGGTTCCGGGGGGTCGCCCCCCCGGGCGAGCACCACAGCGGGGCGCGAAGCGCACCGGGGGGTTCCGGGGGGTCGCCCCCCCGGGCTAGCACAGCACAGGAGGACGCGATGGCGATGACGGGTGTGGTCAAGGACGAACTCAGCCGGGTGAGCGTGGTCAAGCCGTGCTGCCGCAAGGCTGAGGTGTCGGCGATACTGAGGTTCGCGGGCGGGCTGCACCTGGCCGCGGGGCACATCGTGATCGAGGCGGAGCTTGACACCGGGGCCGCCGCCCGCCGGCTGCGGGCCGGCATCGGCGAGGTGTTCGGCCACGCGTCCGAGTTGCTCGTGCTGGCGCCGAGCGGGCTGCGCAAAGGTAACCGCTACGTCGTCCGCGTGCTCAAGGGCGGCGACAATCTCGCCCGCCAGACCGGCCTGGTGGACAACTACGGGCGCCCGGTGCGCGGGCTGCCGCGGCAAATCGTCTCTGGCACGACCTGCGACTGCGAGGCCGCGTGGCGGGGGGCCGTGCTCGCCCACGGGTCGCTGACCGAACCGGGCCGGTCGATGGCGCTCGAGGTGACCTGCCCGGGGTCGGAGGCGGCCCTCGCCCTGGCCGGTGCGGCCCGGCGGCTGAAGATCCATGCCAAAGCGCGTGAGGTCCGCGGAGTCGACCGCGTGGTGATCAGGGACGGCGACGCGATCAGTGCCATGCTGACCCGGCTCGGCGCGCACGACAGCGTGATGGCCTGGGAAGAGCGGCGGATGCGCCGGGAGGTCCGGGCCACGGCGAACCGGCTCGCCAACTTCGACGACGCCAACCTGCGCCGCAGCGCGCGCGCCGCGGTCGCGGCCGGCGCGCGGGTCGAGCGGGCCCTGGAGATCCTCGGCGACGACGCGCCCGAGCACCTGACCATGGCCGGCCAGCTGCGGATCGCCAACCGGCAGGCCAGCCTGGAGGAACTGGGTCAGCTGGCCAACCCGCCGCTGACCAAGGACGCGATCGCCGGCCGGATCCGGCGCCTGCTGGCCATGGCCGACCGCCGGGCCATCGAGCTGGGCCTGCCCAGCACCGAGGCCAGCCTCACCCCCGAGATGCTCATGCCGTTATCTTCCGGGGGGACGACCCCCCGTACCCCCGCTGCGCTTCGCGCCCCGCTGCGGTACTTCGCCGGCACACCGGCCACTCGCCCGGGCCAAAGCCCGGGACGCTGTGCTGGCCGGGGGCGACCCCCCGGAGCCCCCCGCTGGGCTTCGCGCCCCGCTGCGGTACTTCGCCGGCACACCGGCCACTCGCCCGGGCTAAAGCCCGGGACTCGCTGGGCCGGTATGAGCGCCTCGCCGTAACCCGCTGCGGTTCCGGCCGATAGGTCCGGCCACTCGCCGGGCCTGACCGGCCCGGGCTCGCCGGGCCTGACGGCCCGGGCTCGCTGGGCCGGTGTTCACGGCATGCCTGTTGCCGTGGGCAGCCAATTCTCATATGGTCTAGACCATAGGCGGCGTGGGCCGCCTGCCGCGTCCCTGCCCGGAACAGGCGGAGCGCTGGATCGAGCGCCGTCTCCGGGGGACGCCCGGGGCGGCTTTCGATAGGGTCTTCAGGGACGAAAGGCTCTGGGGCGCCGGGGGCCGACGGTCTTAAATCGGCCTCAATAGCAACACAGCGACAATGAGGAGAGCGGTGCTGTGACCATCCGCGTGGGCATTAACGGATTTGGCCGGATCGGCCGTAACTACTGGCGCGCCGCCAATGCTGAGGCGATCGGCATGGCTGGCCGGGTCCGGGCGGGCGAGATCGAGATCGTCGCCGCCAACGACCTGACCGATTCGGCGACGCTGGCGCATCTACTGAAGTACGACACCGTACTCGGCACGCTGCCGCTGGACGTGTCCGTCTCCGGGGACTCCATCCGGGTCGGCGGCCAGTCGGTCAAGGTGCTGGCCGAGCGCGACCCGGCCAAGCTGCCCTGGAAGGACCTCGGCGTCGACGTCGTGCTCGAGTCCACCGGGCGCTTCACCAAGGCGGCCGACGCCCGCCACCACCTCGACGCTGGCGCGAAGAAGGTCCTCATCTCGGCGCCCGCCAAGGAAGAGGACCTGACGGTCGTCCTGGGCGTGAACGACGGCGACTATGACCCGGCGAAACATCACATCATCTCCAACGCCTCCTGCACGACCAACTGCGTCGCGCCGATGGCGAAGGTGCTGCTGGAAAACTTCGGCATCGTCAAGGGCCTGATGACGACGGTGCACGCTTACACCAACGACCAGGTCATCCTGGACTTCCCGCACAAGGACCTGCGCCGGGCCCGGGCCGCCGCGGTGAACATCATCCCGACCACCACGGGCGCCGCCAAGGCCACCTCCCTGGTGCTGCCGGAACTCAAGGGCAAGCTCGACGGCATGGCGCTGCGCGTGCCGGTGCCGGACGGCTCGCTCGTCAACCTGGTCGCCCAGCTCAACCGCGAGGCGACCAAGGACGAGGTCAACGCGGCTTTCCGTGCGGCCGCCGAGGGCCCGCTCAAGGGAGTCCTGTACTACACCGAGGACCCGATCGTCTCGTCCGACATCGTCGGCTCGCCGGCCTCCTGCACCTTCGACGCTTCGCTGACCATGACGTTCGGCGACCAGGTCAAGATACTCGGCTGGTACGACAACGAGTGGGGCTACTCCGCCCGGCTTGCCGACCTGACGGCGCTTGTCGGCGCCCGGCTGTCCTAGCCGCGCACCGTGCGGCGCCGAGCGAAAAGACGAAGGAAATGAAAACCATCGAAGACCTCGCGGTCTCCGGCCGGCGCGTGCTGCTGCGGGCCGACCTGAACGTGCCGCTGGACCTCTCCGACCCGGAGAGCCCGCGGATCACCGACGACGGCCGGATCCGGGCCAGCCTGCCGACCATACGGAAGCTGTCCGAGCGCGGCGCCCGGGTGATCGTCATGGCGCACCTCGGCCGGCCCAAGGGCGCCGATTATGCCGAACGGGCCGCCGGCGGGCCGTCCCTGCGCCCGGTGGCCGCCCGGCTCGGTGAGCTGCTCGGCCGCCCGGTCGTGTTCGCCACCGACGTGGTCGGGCCGGACGCGTCCCGGGTCGTGGCCGGGCTGGCCGACTCCGACGTGGCGCTGCTGGAGAACGTCCGGTTCGAGCCCGCCGAGACGAGCAAGGACGACGCGGTGCGGGGCGAGTTCGCCGCCCAGCTCGCGCTGTTCGGCGAGTACTACGTCGGCGACGGGTTCGGGGCCGTGCACCGCAAGCACGCCAGCGTCTACGACGTGCCCCAGCGGCTGCCGCACGCGGCCGGCGACCTGGTCCGAGCCGAGGTCGAGGTGCTCAGCAGGCTGACCTCCGCGCCGGAACGGCCCTACGTGGTCGTGCTCGGCGGCGCGAAGGTGTCGGACAAGCTGGGGGTGATCTCGAACCTGCTCGACCGCGCCGACCGGCTGGTCATCGGCGGCGGCATGGCCTACACCTTCCTGGCCGCGCAGGGCTACGAGGTCGGTCACTCGCTGCTCGAAGCGGACAGGATCCCGCAGGTCACCGAGATCATGGCGGACGCCGAGCAGCGCGGCGTGGAGCTGGTGCTGCCGGTCGACACCGTCGCCGCCACGCATTTCGCACCGGATGCCGAGCACGAGGTCGTCTCGGTCAAGGACTTCCCGGCGGACCGGGAGGGCGTGGACATCGGCCCGGCCACCCGGGAGCTGTTCGCCGAGAAGGTGGCCGACGCCGGGACGGTGTTCTGGAACGGCCCCATGGGCGTGTTCGAGTTCCCCGCGTTCGCCGTCGGTACCCGGGACGTGGCCGAGGCGATCACCCGCGTCAACGGGTTCACCGTGGTGGGCGGGGGCGACTCGGCGGCGGCCGTGCGGTCGTTTGGCCTGCCGGAGGATGCGTTCGGCCACATCTCCACCGGCGGCGGCGCCAGCCTGGAGTATCTCGAAGGACGCACGCTGCCCGGCCTGACGGCGCTCGAGGCGGACGATCCCAGCACGGGCCCGGGTACGGGCCCGGGTACGGGCCCGGGTACTGGCGGCCGGGCATGAGCGGCCGGCGGGACCGCAAGCCAGGCCTGCCGCTGATGGCCGGCAACTGGAAGATGAACGGCAACCACCTGGAGGCCATCGCACTGGTCCAGAAGCTGGCCTTCACGCTGTCCGATAAGGACTTCGACATGGTGGACGTGGCGGTGCTGCCGCCGTTCACCTCGCTGCGCAGCGTGCAGACGCTGGTGGAAGGGGACCGGCTGCGGATCGCCTACGGGGCGCAGGACGTGTCCCAGCACCCCGCCGGCGCGTATACCGGTGAGATCTCGGCGCCGATGCTGGCCAAGCTCGGCTGCGATTACGTGCTGGCCGGGCACTCCGAGCGGCGCCAGTACCATCACGAGGACGACGCGCTGGTCAACGCCAAGGTGAAGGCGGCCCTGGGCGCCGAGATCACGCCCATCATGTGCGTGGGCGAGGCCCTGGAGATCCGCCAGCAGGGGCGGCAGGTGGAACACTGCGTCAGCCAGGTGACCGGATCGCTGGCCGGCATCCCCGCCGAGCAGGTGGCCGGGATGGTGATCGCCTACGAGCCGGTCTGGGCGATCGGCACCGGCGAAGTGGCCACGCCCGACGATGCCCAGGAGGCCTGCGGGGCAATTAGAGAGTACGTTTCTGCGGTTCACGGGCGCGAGACAGCCAATAGTCTGCGTATCCTGTATGGCGGGTCGGTTAAGCACGACAACATCGCGCCGATCATGGCGCAGCCGGATGTCAACGGTGCCCTCGTTGGAGGGGCCAGCCTTGACGCCGCTGAGTTCGCCAGGATCTGCCGTTTCCGGGAGGTCGCCGAGGCGCCTCAGCCTGGTGGCTGACCTTCGGTCAGCTTCCATAGGCCCGCAGTATTGACCGGGGGGCGACCCCCGGGACCCCCCGGGGGGCGACCCCCGGACCCCCTGGGGGTCGCACCCCGGGGCGCTGGCGTTGGTACGGCCTGGGCAGGGATGCCGGGGCCGGGTTGTGGCTTTGGCTAGTGGAGAGACAGGGAAGAGGGAACGAGCGGCGATGGTCATCGGTGTTTCCATCATCCTGATCATCACGAGCCTGGTGATGGTACTGCTGGTGCTGCTGCACAAGGGCAAGGGCGGCGGCCTGTCGGACATGTTCGGCGGTGGCGTCTCCTCGACGCTCGGTTCCTCCTCCGTGGTTGAGCGGAACCTCGACCGGATCACGGTCTTCTTCGGGATCCTCTGGTTCGTGAGCATTATCGGGCTCAACCTGCTGATCCTGCACTGACCGGCTTTACTGGCTTTACCGATCGTCTATACCGACATCCTTCCGCACCGGACGTAACGCATGCGCTATTCAAGGGGTGATCTGTGAGCAGTGGCAACGCCATCCGCGGCAGCAGGGTGGGCGCAGGTCCCATGGGCGAGGCCGAACGCGGCGATGCCGCGCCTCGCGTCTGGGTGTCTTTCTGGTGTGCGAACCGGCACGAAACGCGCCCGAGCTTCGCGACCGACGCATCCGTTCCGGACAGCTGGGAGTGCCCTCGGTGCGGGTACCCGGCCGGGCAGGACGAGCGGAACCCGCCCGCCCCGCCGCGCGTCGAGCCATATAAGACGCACCTCGCCTACGTGAAGGAGCGCCGCAGCGACTCCGACGGCGCCGCCATCCTCGCCGAGGCCCTCGACCGCTTGCGCAAGGGCGCCTGACCCGGCCCGCCCCGTCACCCCCGTGATCGTGATCGTGCGATAGGACCCGCGCTATGCGCGGGTCCTATCGCATATTGGCCACCTGGACCCCGGCCTGGCCGCCGGGCTCAGTGGCGGAAGGACTCGCGGGCCTTTTCGTCCACCAGCGGGATGGGGGGCCGGGAATTGGCTTCCAGCAGCTTGACCTGCTGGTGGATGTCGCCCAGCAGGCAACTGGCCAGGTCCATGCTGAAGCCGTTCCTGACCACGATCCGCAGCACCGCGGTCTGCTGCAGGTTGGCGGGGAAGGTGTAGGCCGGCACCAGCCAGCCGCGCCCCCGCAGGCGCTCGGAGATGTCGAAGACCGAGTACCCGGTGACGCTGTCCCTGAGCTTGAACGCGAAGACCGGAAGCTCTTTGCCCTCGCTGAGCAGCTCGAACGGGCCGATTTTGGCGATCCCTGACGCCAGGTAGACGGCGACGTCATGGCAGGCCTGCTGCACGTCGCGGTAGCCCTTGAACCCGAGGCGGAGGAAGTTGTAGTACTGCGCGATGACGTTGGAGCCCGGCCGGGAGAAGTTCAGAGCGAACGTCGGCATCTGGCCGCCCAGGTAGTTGACCTTGAAGACGAGATCGTCCGGCAGCGCGGCTGGCTCCCGCCACACCACCCAGCCCACCCCCGGGTAGACCAGGCCGTACTTGTGCCCGGAGGCGTTGATGGACGCCACCCGCGGCACCCGGAAGTCCCACTCCAGGAACGGCTGCAGGAAGGGCGCCACGAAGCCGCCGGAGGCCCCGTCGACGTGGATGGGGACGTCGTGGCCCTTGGTCTGCTGCACCTGGTCCAGCGCGTCGCTGATCTCCTTGACCGGCTCGTAGCTGCCGTCCATGGTCGAGCCCACGATGGCCACGACCCCGATCGTGTTCTCGTCGCACTGGGCCGCCGCCTCGGCCGCGGTCAGGTGCAGGCGGCCCGGTTCCATCGGCACCATCCGCGGCTCGACTTCCCAGTACCGGCAGAACTTCTCCCAGCAGACCTGCACGTTCGTACCCATCACCAAGTTGGGCGCCGACGCGTCCTGGCCGGCCGTGCGGCGCGCCTTGCGCCAGCGCCACAGCAGCGCCATCCCGCCGAGCATGCACGCCTCACTCGATCCCGTGGTCGAGCATCCGGCCGCGTTACCCGCCACCGGCGAGCGCCACAGGTGGGCCAGGATGTTGACGCAGCGGCGCTCGATCTCGGCGGTTTGCGGGTACTCGTCCTTGTCGATCAGGTTCTTGTCGAAGCACGCGGCCATCAGTTGCGTGGCCTCCGGCTCCATCCAGGTGGTGACGAAGGTCGCCAGGTTGAGCCGGGCGTTGCCGTCCAGGATGAGCTCGTCCTGCACCGCCTGGGCGGCGGTGCGCGGCAGCAGGCCGTGATCGGGGAGCCGGTACCGGGGGACCTGGATCCTCTCTTCCCGCACGTAGACCGGGTTGATATCGACCTCCAAGTCCTGCTGAGACACGTCGACTTGCCCGTGCAGCGCCATCGTCGGCTCCCTGGGTGAGGTGATCGGCCATCGCGGGCCAGGCTATCGGCTCCCCCGGAGCCGCGAACTTTACCGAGGGCGGCCGGCCGATGCGGCATCCACCGTTTGGCTGATGCCGCGCTCCGCCGGCCCGCCATGAAATATGGCCCTGCGGGCGATGCCCGCCCCGATTGCGGTGAGTGAACATGCAGGCATGTCGGTCATCGAAGTCAGCGATCTGCGCAAGGAGTATGGGCCTAAGGTCGCGGTGGACAGCGTGTCGTTCACCGTCCAGGCCCGGCGAGATCTTCGGCATTCTCGGGCCGAACGGCACCGGGAAGACCACGACCGTGGAATGCGTCGTGGGGCTGCGCAAGCCGGATCACGGTCGTATCACCGTGCTGGGCCTGGATCCGCAGGGACCTGCTGCCGCGCGCCACCGCGTAGGGGTGCCCGGGGACGTGCCGGGGTACGTGCCCGCGTAGTGCCCGCGTAGTGCCCGCGTAGTGCCCGCGCTGGCCGCCGCCGGCCGCGGCCGGCGGACGGCCGGGCTACGGGCGTTCGCCGGCCGCGACCGTGTACCGGCAGAGCAGGAAGCCATCGTCCTCCAGCAGGTGCCCGAGCGTGAGCGGGAGGCCCCCGGGAATCTTTTCACCATCGACGATCCGGTCCGGCCCGGGGCCCGCGTCCTGGCCTGCGTTGTGGCCCGCGTTGTGGCCCGCCAGCAGCGGGCTGACGGTCAGGCACAGCTCGTCGAGCAGCCCGCTGGCGGCCAGCTCCCCGAGCAGGTGCGGGCCGCCCTCGGTGAGGACCCGCTGGTAGCCGCGCGCGGCCAGGTCGGCGAGGGCGGTCTTCAGGTCGACCTGCTCCGTGCCCGCGATCAGCACGTCCGCGTGCTCGGCGACCGCGGCCCGCTGGCGCTCCGGGACGCGAGCGGTGGTGATGACGATCGTGCGGGCGTCCGGCGGCGCCGCGGTCAGCAGCTCCAGGGCGGGATCCAGGTCGAGCCGCCCGGAGATGACCGCGATCGGGGGGGTCGCGGTCCGCCCCGCCCGCAGCTCTGGCCGGATCGACGCCGGCTGGGCCGGGCGATAGTGCTCGGCCCGGGCCGTCCCCGCGCCGACCAGGATCACGTCGGCGAGGCTGCGCAGCAGGCCGAAGATCTGCCGGTCGGCGGGGCCGGACAGGCCCCCGGAGCGGCCATCGACCGACGCCGCCCCGTCCACGCTGGCCACCATGTTCGCGCGCACCCACGGGCGCCCGGTCAGCCTGGCCGGGCGATGAGGCGGATAGGCGTACAGCCAGGCGAGCTGCCCGCGATCGACGTCGCCGGGAGGACCGCCGACCGGAAACAGCTGCCGCACGTCAGGTCCGGCTGCTAGGGCAGCGCAGTACCATCACCGCGTGCGCGGCCACCTTGGCGTGCGCTCGTGCGCTCAGTAGCGGCAGCTCACCGTGCAGGACGGGAACCCGGGGACCGCACGTATCGATCACGATCTCCCACTCGCGCCCGAACCTCACCCCCGGCAGGGAGAACGAGACCGCCACGTCGTTCGCGTTGAACAGCAGCAGGAACCGGTCGTCGGTAATGCCCTCACCCCGTGGATCGGGCTCGGTGATCGCGTCGCCGTTGAGGAAGACGGCCAGCGACTTGGCGCCGGGAGCATACCAGTCGCTGTCGGTGACCTCCTTGCCGGCCGGCGTCAGCCAGAACGATGTCGCCCGGCCCATCGGACGGGCCTGCACCGGGCTGGTGCCCGCGGAAGAACCGGCGCCGCCGGAACACCGGATGATCACGGCGCAGCGCGGACAGCGCGCGGGTGAAGTCCACCAGATCCCGCTCGCGGTCCATCAGGGTCCAGTCCACCCAGGAAATCTCGTTGTCCTGGCAGTAGGCGTTGTTGTTGCCGCGCTGGGTGCGGCCCATCTCGTCCCCGCCGAGCATCATGGGGACACCCTGGGAGCAGAAGAGCGTGGTGAGGGAGTTCCGTTTCTGCCGGGCCCGCAGCTCGCTGATCTCCGGATCGTCCGTCGGGCCCTCGACGCCGCAGTTCCAGGACCGGTTGTCGTCGGTGCCGTCCCGGTTGCCCTCGCCGTTGGCTTCGTTGTGCTTGTAGTTGTAGCTGACCAGGTCGTTCAGCGTGAACCCGTCGTGGCAGGTGACGAAGTTGATCGAGGCGACCGGGCGGCGCCCGCTGGTCTCGTACAGGTCGCTGGAGCCGCTCAGCCGGGAGGCGAACTCCGGCAGGGTGCCAGGCTGGCACCGCCACAGGTCGCGGGCCGTGTCGCGGTACTTCCCGTTCCATTCGGTCCACAACGGCGGGAAGTTCCCGACCTGGTAGCCGCCCTCGCCGACGTCCCAGGGCTCGGCGATCAGCTTCACCTGCGAGACGATGGGGTCCTGCTGCACGAGGTCGAAGAACGTGGACAGCCGGTCGACGTCGTGCAGCTCACGGGCCAGCGCGGAGGCCAGGTCGAACCGGAACCCGTCGACGTGCATCTCCAGGACCCAGTAGCGGAGCGAGTCCATGATCAGCTGCAGGGAGTGCGGGTGCCTGACGTTCAGGCTGTTGCCGCAGCCCGTGTAGTCGATGTACCGCGACTTATCCTGTGCGTTCAGCCGGTAGTAGGAGGCGTTGTCGATGCCGCGGAAGCACAGGGTCGGGCCCAGGTCGTTGCCCTCGGCGGTGTGGTTGTAGACCACGTCGAGGATGACCTCGATCCCCGCGTCGTGCAGCGTCTTGACCATGGTCTTGAACTCGCCCACCTGCTCACCGAGATCGCCGGCCGAGGAGTAGCGGTTGTGCGGGGCCAGGAAGCCGAGCGTGTTGTAGCCCCAGTAGTTGGTCAGCCCGCGGGCCACCAGGGCCTGCTCGGGCACGAACTGGTGGACCGGCATCAGTTCGACCGCGGTGACCCCGAGCCGGTGCAGGTGCTCGGTGATCGCGGGGTGGGCCAGGCCGGCGTAGGTGCCCCGCTGCGCGGGCGGGACCGCCGGGTGCCGCAGCGTCAGCCCGCGGACGTGCGCCTCGTAGATCAGCGTCTCGTGGTACGGCGTGCGCGGCGGCCGGTCGTTGGCCCAGTCGAAGAAGGGGTTGATGACCACGTTCTTCGGCATGCTGGGCGCGCTGTCGGTGACGTTCCGGACGTACGGATCCGCGTGCCGGTACGAGAACAGCGACTCGTCCCATTGAAGGCTGCCCTGAACGGCCTTGCCATAGGGGTCCAGTAGCAGCTTGGAGGGATCACACCGCAGCCCGGCGCCCGGATCATAGGGGCCGTGCACCCGGTACCCATACCGCTGCCCGGGCCCGACGCCCGGCAGGTAGGCGTGCCAGACGAACCCGTCGGCCTCGGTCAGCTGGACCCTGGTCTCGGTCCGGGGGGTGTCCGCTTCCGTGCCGACTCCGGCGAAAAGGCAGAGTTCGACGCCGTCCGCGACCTCGGAGAACAACGCGAAATTCGTGCCCCATCCGTCCCAGGTGGCACCCAGGGGGTATGGTGCACCGGGCCAGGGATGCATTCGCCTCCTTCGCGTCGGTCCGGCGTATCAGGCCGCGGGTGGTTTGTTCATCTTCATACCCGCGTAAGGCTACCGGTGCACGCGCATGGCGACGATCTGCTGCAGATGGATCGCAGCGTACACGAGGACAGCTGACGGCCGGGGCGCCTCCGGCCGGGCCGGCTCATACCGCGGCGGCGGCTCCGTCCGCGAGCGACTCGGCGTAGCGGCCGAGGACCACGTCCGCGACCTCGGGCGCGGCGCCGAGCACGCCGGAGACCACCGTCGCGCCCGCGGCCAGGCAGTCACCGCGGATCTGATCGGCGAAGATTCCGGGGGAGAGGAGGTAGCTGGCGACGAGGACGCGCCGGGCCCCGGCGCGCCGCGCCGCGGCCACCGCTTCCGGCGGGGTCGGCGACGCCGCCGACGCGTACGCGGGGACGACCGCGCGCCAGCCCCGCGCGGACTGCCAGCGCGCGGCCAGATCGCTGATCACGGCGTTCGCGGCGGGGTCGCTGGAGCCGGCCGCCGCCAGCACCACGGAGGACTCGCCGGGCGGCACCGCCTCGCCGGCGCTGGTGTCCTCCGGGCCCGCGTTCGGGCCCGCGTTCCGGGCCGCGTTGTGGCCCACGTTCTGGGCGTCCGCGTCCTGCAGCGCCTCGGCCAGCCGCCGGTCCAGCGCGCGCAGCAGCAGCGGGTGCGGGCCGAGCGGGCGGCCGTAGGTGACGTCCAGCCGGGGCTGCGTGCTGCGCGCTTCGTGCAGCGCCTTCGGGATGTCGGTCCTGCTGTGGTACGCGGCCGTCAGCAGCAGTGGCAGGACGACGGCCTCGCCATCCAGGGCACCAAGGGCCTGGCCCAGCGTGGGCGCCGCGTGGCCCAGGTAGGCGGCCCGGACGTCGAGACCCGGGTAACCGGCGCCGGCCGCGCGGCGGCACACCAGATCCAGCAGCGCGCCGACGGTGGCGGCCGCGCGCGGATCTCTGCTCCCGTGCGCCACGGCCACCAGCGGCGGCGCCACCCGTGAGGACGCGGGCCGGGACCCTAGCGGTGCGGACACCCGCGGCGCGGGCGCCAGCCCCGCCGGCACCGACGCCGGGAACGCGGGCGGCACCGACGCCGGGAACGCGGGCGGCACCGACGCCGGGAACGCGGGCGGCACCGACGCCGGGAACGCGGGCGGGGGGCTCAGAGGTGAATGCCGCATTCGGTTTTCCCGGTCCCGGCCCACCGTCCGCTGCGCGGGTTCTCGCCCGGGGCCACCTGGCGCGTGCAGGTCGCACAGCCGATCGACGGGTAACCGTCGTACACGAGCGGATTGACCAGGATGCCGTTGTCGGCGATGTAGTCGTCGATCTGCTTCTGGGACCACCCGGCGATGGGGTTGACCTTGACCATCTCGCGGCGGCCGTCCCACTCCACCACGCTGGCGTCGCGGCGCTCCACGGTCTCGTCGCGGCGCACGCCGGTGATCCAGGCGTCGTAGCGGCTTAGCGCCCGCTCCAGCGGCTCTACCTTGCGCAGGTAGCAGCACAGGTCCGGGTTGCGCCCGTAGAGCCGCGGGCCCAGCTCGGCGTCCTGCTCGGCCACGGTGCGGGACGGCGTGACGTTGATCAGGTTGACCGGGTAGACGGCGGACACCGCGTCCCGGGTGCCGATGGTCTCGGCGAAGTGATAGCCGGTGTCGAGGAAGACGACGTCGATCCCGGGCGCGATGGCCGAGGCCATGTGGATGATCACCGCGTCGGTCATCGAGGACGTGACGCAGATGCGCTCCCTGAAGGTTTCGGTGGCCCAGCGGAGAATGTCGTCCGCGGACGCGTCGGCCAGGTCCTCAGCGGCACGCGCGACGATCTGCTCCATACGGTGCGGTTCCTCCTGCTGAAGAGCTTCATCGACCACGGTCTCACTGGTAATTGTTGCCGCGGAACTCACAGGGCCGCTCCTATTCCGGCGAAACGTAGCTGGAAGCTGCGGGTGCAGCTACGGCAGTGCCAGTCCCCGTCCGCTGCTCCCTGCGGCTCGAGGTCTTCCTCTCCGCAGTACGGGCAGTAGAAGGGAACGGCCCGGGCCGTGTGGCTGGTCATGACAGCTCCTCGTCGCTGGCCCGTCCGGTCCACTGGGCGAATGTCTCGCCTTGCTCCTTGCCGGCTGCAAAGCGGCGGAGAACACGTTCGACGTAGTCGGGGAGGTCTTCGGCCGTGCTCTTCAGGCCCCTGACCTTCCGCCCGAACCCGGACGCCGATCCGTCACCGCCGGCGAGGCTGCCGCCCAGGTGGACCTGAAATCCCTCCACCTGCTGGCCGTCCGGCCCGGTGACGAGCGAGCCCTTCAGCCCGATGTCGGCCGTCTGGATCCGGGCGCAGGAGTTCGGGCAGCCGTTGACGTTGATGGTGACCGGGTCCGCGAAGTCTGGCAGCCGCCGCTCCAGCTCGCTGATCAGGTCCATGGCGCGCTGCTTGGTTTCCACGATCGCCAGCTTGCAGAACTCGATCCCGGTACACGCCATCGTGTGCCGCCGGAAGGCGCTGGGGTTGACCTGCAGGTCAGCGGCCTCCAGCTCGGAGACCAGGCCGTCGACCCGGTCCGCGGGCACGTCGAGGATCACCATCTTCTGCTCGGTGGTGGTGCGCACCCGGCCGCTTCCGTACCGGGCGGACAGGTCGGCGATGGCGTCCAGCGCGTCGGCGTTCAGCCGGCCGACCCGGGGGGCGAACCCGACGTAGCTCGCGCCGTCCCGCTGCGGGTGTACGCCGACGTGGTCCCGGACCCCCCCGCGCGGCGTGCCCGGCGCAGGCCCGTCCGGGAGCGCGTACCCGAGGTACTCCTTCTCCAGGACCTCACGGAACCGCTCCGGTCCCCAGTCGGCGACCAGGAACTTGATCCGGGCCCGGTGCCGTAGCCGCCGGTAGCCGTAGTCGCGGAATGCCGAGACGACGCCCGCCCACACCTCGGCAACCTGCTCGGGCCGCACGAACGCGCCCAGCCGCTTGCCGATCATCGGGTTGGTGGACAGCCCGCCGCCGACCCACAGGTCGTAGCCGGCCTCCCCGCTCGCCGACAGCACGCCGACGAACGCCACGTCGTTGATCTCGTGCGCCGCGCACTGCGCCGGGCAGCCGCTCATCACCGACTTGAACTTGCGCGGCAGGTTGGAGAAGGCCGCGTCGCCGATGTAGCGCCGCTGCACCTCTTCGATCTGCGGCGTCGCTTCGATGAGCTCGCCATCGTCGATCCCGGCCAGCGGGCAGCCCAAGATGACCCGCGGGGTGTCACCGCAGGCTTCCATGGTCGACAGCCCCACCGACTCCAGTGCCGCCCAGATGGCCGGGATACTCTCGATCTCGATCCAGTGCAGCTGGATGTTCTGCCGGTCGGTGACGTCGGCGGTGCCGCGGGCGTACCGGCGGGAAATATCGGCGATCACCCGGAGCTGCTCGGTGGTGAGCTGACCGCCGTCGATCCGGACCCGGAGCATGAAGAAGCGGTCGTCGAGTTCCTCGGGCTCCAGGACCGCGGTCTTGCCCCCGTCGATGCCCGGCTTGCGCTGCGTGTACAGGCCGAACCAGCGGAACCGCCCGCGCAGGTCGGCGGGGTCGATCGAGTCGAATCCCTGCTTGGAGTAGATGTCGATGATCCGCTGGCGGACGTTCAGCCCGTCGTCGTTCTTCTTGTTCTCTTCGTTCTTGTTGAGCGGCTCGCGGTATCCGAGCGCCCACTGACCTTCGCCGCGCGCGCGACGGGGAGTGCGCTTAGCGGTGCTCGGTGGCATGCGGCTGGTATCCTTCGGCTCTCAGGAGCGCGCGCCCGGGCCGGAGGCGGGAAGTGCCGGAGAAGCACACCCTTCCCGGGACTGGCCTGCCTTACCCCCATCCGGCTCTGGCACGGCCGGTTGCGGTGGCTCAGTCCGGGATACACGCCCGGTTCCGCGACACGCGCCCGGTTTACGTCACGGGCAAGTGGTCAGCGGGCGGGCAGACAGATGGCGCTGTGGACGCGAAGCAGGTCGACATGCCTGCGTTCGACGAGCAAGGGATCCACGGCGCTCACGCTAATAGCATCACACGCGCCCGCACCGCTTGTCGAGGCGCCACCCGATATCCGGGCCGCGGCCCGGGTCGCACGCTCGTGTGACATCACGCACGTCGCAACGCGCCGGCTGGCACGAGATATTCCGCCGCAACCGAAGATTTACCGTCCTGAGACATTCCCTGCCTGGTCCGTCCGGACGAATCCAGCTCAGCCCTGACGAATCCAGCCCATCGGCGGCTCGGTCTCGCGGGGCGGAAGATGCTGGCAATCACACCAGGTGCCACCCGGGCAGTCCTCGTGGTGGCGCTCCCGGCACGGAACGCAGATCATGCCGTTATCTTCTCGCTTCTTGGCTCGTACGGACAGAAATCCGGGTGATCATGATGGGGACGACGCAACGCCGCGGACCGCTCCCGTTTCCGGACCGGCAAGCGGCCGGGCTGCTGCTCGGCGCCCAGCTCCGGGAGCAGCTTGGCGCCGAGGCCGGGCAGGAGCCGCTGATCCAGGTCCAGCAGGGGCCGGGAGCCCCGGTCCAGGAGGGGAGCGCCGCGGGCCCGGATGCCCGTGGGGGACTTCCCGGGCTGGTCCTGGGCCTGCCCCGTGGGGGCGTCGCCGTGGGCGCCGAGGTGGCCCGCATCCTGGGGGCGCCTCTCGATGTGCTCGTCACCCGCAAGATCGGTTACCCGCCGCGGCCGGAGCTCGGGCTGGGGGCGATCGCCGAGGGCGGCGAGCCCGTCTACGATCACCGGCTCCTGGCCAAGATCGGTCTCGAGCCGGCTGATCTGCTCGCCACGGCCGAACGGGAACGCGAGGAGCTCAACCGGCGCGTGCGCGTGTACCGGGGCGGGCAGCCACCCCCGGACGTCACCGGCCGGCTGATCGTGCTGGTCGACGACGGCATCGCCACCGGCGTAACCGCGCGGGCCGCGCTGCGGGCCATTCGCGCCCGGGGCGCCGGGCGCACCATCCTGGCCGTGCCCGTGGCTCCCCCGGCGGCGGCCGCCCAGATGATGCGGGAGGCGGACGACGTGGTGGTGCTGGCCAGCCCGGCGGCCTTCCGGTCGGTCGGGGAGTGGTACGTGTCCTTCGGCCAGCTCAGCGACACCGATGTGCTCTCGCTGCTGGCCCGGGCAAGAGCCCGGACCCGGGCCTTACGGCAAAGTCCCCGCCGCGGCCCGGACGCCGCGGCGGGGACGGATGGAATATGAGTCGCTGGGCTGGGGGATGCCGGGCCGTCAGGCGGCGTTGGCGCGGCGCATCCTGCGCCGGCGCTCGGCGGCGCGCTCTTCCTCGTTCAGGCCGCCCCAAACGCCGTACTTCTCCGGCCGGGACAGCGCGTAGTTCAGGCATTCCACCCGGACCGGGCAATCGGCGCATACGGCCTTGGCCTTGCGCTCCCGGATCTCACGCTCCGGCTGGCGCTCACCGTCGGGACCGAAGAAGAGGATAAGATCCTCCTCGCGGCACGCAGCAGCATCCTGCCAGCCCCAGTTGGGCCGGGGAAGCACAGCCGACTGCCGACGCACCTGAGACATGGGACCAATCACCTCTAATTGTTTCCTAGACTTGCTTGCAGGACATCTTCTTGCCGGACATCTTGAGGGCATGTTCATTTAGCTAGCTCGTGGACACGCGGAAGGACCACGCAGCGCGCGGCCAACCGCCCGTCGATCCTTGCAACGCGTACTATCGCCGTTATGTTCCCGGGGCGCAGGGCATCCCCGGTGCCGGGAGGACGGCGTTACTAGGCGGCGCAGTCATCGGCCGAACGGCAAGCGCGAGCGTCACCGTCCTTGCCCGATGTCTCATGACGCCGACCGGATGCGAGCCAGGCGATAATCATGCCACCACTGATCTCTTCCGCGCAGCCGGGTCGGTAATTAAGCCCATCTCGTGACCAGCAGTTTTTTCTGGCCGCACCAAGTCGGGTAACGAACTGGACAAAGGCAGTGCTGCACGCCACGATGGGCTCCATGTCAGTGTCCGACGCAGCCCCACTGCCCCGGCTCGGCGAAGTCTTCTTCGACGTGCGCGGCAGCTCCCGCAGCATGCGTCTCAGCTGGTACTCCGACACCGGCGTGGCGGTATTCAGCATCTGGCAGGGGGGCACCTGCACGGGAACATTCCGTCTGCCCATCGACGATCTGCCGCGCATGGTGGAGGCCCTGCATCGCGGGCCGCGCGGAGCGGCCCTGCCGGCCGGAGAGTCGCGTGACCCAGAACGCGGGCAAGAACGCGGACTCGGCGCCGAACGGCAGCGCCGCGGCCTCACTTCGGCGCCGACCGAAGCGATGCCCGCGGTGGCCGACTACGCGACGGGCCAGATCGCGCCCGTGACGGGGGAATTCAGGTCACTGGGTCCGGCCGAACCCTCCTACCGGGACGATCCGCTGGGGTCGGGCAGCTACCCCAGCTACCGGGACCGCGGCCGGGACAATAACCGGGGCAAGGACCGGGGCGGGGGCCAGGACAGCCCGGGCGGCTCGTTCCCCGGCTATGCCGATGACAGCCCGCCGGTCTATCATGACAGCACCCCGCCGCCGGCCTACCGCGACGACCCCCTCGGGACGCCCCGCTACCGCGACGACCCGCCGGCGACTTCCAGCTTCCGCGACGGCCCGCCCGGCTCGGGCGGCTACCGCGACGGCTCCCTGCCCGGGCACCGGGACAGCGACCCGTACGGGGACGATCGGCTGGGGTCGGGCAACCACCCCAGCTACCGGGACCGGGACCGCCTGGGCGGCTCGTTCCCCGGCTATGCCGATGACGGCCCGCCGGTCTACCGCGACAGCCCCCCGCCGCCGGCCTACGGCGACGACCCGCTCGGCTCGGGCGGCTACCGCGACGGCTCCCTGCCCGGGTCCTTCCCCGGCTCCCTGCCCGGCCACCGGGACAGCGACCCGTACGGGGGCGATCCGCTGGGGTCAGGCAGCTACCCCAGCTTCCGTGACGACCAGTACCCGCCCGCCTGCCGGGACGAACCGGCCTCGTATCCCGGGGAGGCGACCGGGCCGCGGTATACCGATGACCCGTTCCAGTCGGTGTATCCGGAGGACTCCCGCGGACCCGCCCACCCCGACAACGTGCGGGCCGGTTCGCACCCGTACGCCCTGCCGCCGGACCGGCCGGAACCGCGAGTGCCCCGCGGCCGTTCCTGACCCATCCCCGGAGCCTTGAGAAATCGGGAAAAAATCTTGAGGTCGGGAACAGTGGGGGCGGGCACTGCGTTCCTAGTATTCGGTCGGTGCGGCTGAGTGCCCCGGGCCGCATCCAAAAAAGCCTTCGCGGAATACCGTTCGGCTGGAGCCGCGTTGTGCCACTCGCCGAGGAGGCGACCTCCGCACCGGCCTTTAGGTCGTGGGCCCAGTGTGCTCGTGAGCGAAAGCTCGCGAGCCGCTGGGCCTTTCGGCTGTGCTGGCCCGGGCGGACGACTGTGCTAGCCCGGCGGCGGGTGGTGTGCGGCCCTGGTGCGGGAGAAATCCGGTCCTAATCACGGAAATCCGGTCCTTATCACGGAGGGTCTCTCTCACCGGCCGCGTGAACCGGCACATCATGCACGGGCATTTCTGGTCGCCGTCCGACTTCGCCGCGTCCTGCGGCGGCGCGCCGCTGAACATCATCCGGCATTACATCCAACATTAGGCGGCCGGTTAACACAGCTTCCGGACTCACCCCACCCTGAAGAACGCGGCTTGCACCCGGCCATCCCGGTCACCCACGCAGCTGGCGGCGGCACCCGGCTATCCTGATTTTGTTACGGCGGAGGGGCTCGCCGTTAACCGCGACAGCGTCGCAGGGCGCAGTACCGTCGCCAACGGTCCCTTACCTGGCGGGTAGGAGGACAGGTGGGCATGATCGAGGGCGGCGATCCGCTGGCCGTTGCCCTTAGTGACGTGGCTGCGCTAGGGACGGATCGTGACCGCGACCGGGTAGCGGCTATCCGCGACCGGCTGAGGTCGGCGCGGCTGCGGGTGCTGGTGGCCGGTGAGGCCAAGCGGGGCAAGAGCACGCTGGTGAACGCCTTCCTCGGCCAGCCGGTGCTCCCGGTCGGGGTGACGCCGCTGACCGCGGTCGCGACCACCGTGCGGTATGGAGATAACCCGCATGCCGAGGTGCGGTTCGCTGATGGGCATGAGGAGAAGCATCCTTACGCCGCGCTCGATGACCTGGTGACCGAGCGGGGGAATCCGGCGAACCGGCGCGGCATCGCCAGTGTCACCGTCTATGTCGACGCCCCGATCCTCGCGGACGGTGTGGAGCTGGTCGACACGCCCGGGACCGGTTCGGTGTTCGCCTGGGACACTGAGGCGGCTCATGAGGCGCTGGAGACGATGGACGCCGCGGTGTTCGTGCTGACCGCCGATCCGCCGGTCTCGGCCGGTGAGCAGGACCTGCTCCGCAGGGTCGCGGGGCTGTCCGTGACGACATTTGTGGTCCTGAACAAGGCCGATTACCTGGATGAAGCCGGCCTGGCCGAGGCGGTCGGGTTCTCGCGGCAGGTGCTCGGTGAGATACCGGGCCTGGCGGACGGGGCCGGCGCGGTGTACCCGATGTCGGCGCGCGACGCGCTCACCCCGGCCGGTGATCCGGGGTTCGCCGCGTTCGCCGCTGATTTCGCCGCCTACCTGAAGACCAGTCGGCTCAGCGATCTGCGCCTGTCATCCGCCGGGCAGGCCCGGCGGATCGCCGTGTCGCTGCAGGACGAGGTGGCGCTGACGCGGCGGGCGGCCCAGATGCGGGCCGGGGACGCCGGGAGGCGGGTGGAAGAGTTCAGCGCGCGGCTGGCCGAGGTGGCCGTACACAGCCGGGACGCGGTGGCCGTGGTCAGCGCGGAGTCAGGGCGGCTGCTGTTCGCGCTCAACGACGCGGCGGATCAGGCGGTGCGCCGACTGCGGGAAGACGTCGGGCGGCAGCTTGATGAGCTGCTCGGCGGCGAACTGCGGGCCGCGGCTCCAGCGGATATCGAGCGAAGGGGACACGAACAGCTGGCCGCGCTGGTCCTGGATTCGGTCAGCACCTGGCGGGACGAGCGCAGGGAGCAGATCGAAGAGGGGCTGGCCCGCGTGGACGCGCGGCTCGCTGGCGACCTGAAGGCCGAACTTGACGTGCTGCGCGGCTCCGCGGCCGAGTTGCTGGACCTGGACCTGGCCGTGCCCGAGCCGGGCGGGCGGCTGGCCGAGGACCGGTCCTTCTTCTTTTCCACGGGCGAGGATGCGGGCCAGACGGAGCTGCTGGCCGGGGCGATCCGCCGAAGTCTTCCTGGCGGAGCCGGCCGGCGGCGGGCAGGGGCATACCTGCGCCGTACCGCCGCCGAACTGGTGGGCAGCCAGGTTGGCCGGGCCCGGGCCGACCTGCAGTACCGGCTGGCGGAGGCGACCCGCGCCCTCGTTCGCGTGGTCGAGCAGCGGTATACCGATGGCACGGAACGCATGTCCGCCGCGTTGCGCACGGCAGCAGACCTGCGCCAGGCGAGCGGCGCCGAGGCCGGGCGGAAGGAGACAGCGCTGGCCGAACGCGAAGGAGCGTTGCGCCGAGTGCTCAGCCTTCTCGATCAGGTAGTGACTTAGGCCCGGGCGCGAGCCCAGGCTCAGGCGTAAGCCCGGGCGCCGCGAAGGTCCCGCTGGCCACCGTATCTCCGGGCCGGGATCCACTGATTTATCCGAACGGACGTTATCGAATCTATGTCCTGAGAATGTCAGTACCCTGTGGGATGATGCGGTTATGTGTTCCCCAGGAAGGACCGCGCGGGACGAGGTGCTCGCCGGCCTGGCGCCCCCCGGCCCCGGGGTCACGGACGCGGTCGAGCTCCTGAGCCAGGTCCGTGACCTGGCCGGGTTCATTGACCGTGCGCAGGGGGAGCTGGCCCGGCTGGCCGGCGCCCTGGACGCGGTGGACGGCGCTTCGGAGGCCGGGTATTCCTCCACAGCGGCGTTCTTGCGGCATGCCTGCGGCCGGTCGGCGGGCCGGGCCGGGGAACTGGTCGCCACCGGCCGGGCCCTGCGCGCGCTGGAGGCGACCGGGAAGGCATTAATGGCCGGGCAGATCTCCTTCGATTCCGCGCATGTGATCTGCCGCACCGCCACCCAGATCCCCGACCCCGCGATGGCGGCGGCAGCCGAGGAACAGCTGCTGGCCTTCGGCCGCTTCCCGGAGCCGGGGCGACCGGACGCCGGACCGGATGGCGGCCAGCCCGACCCGGACGGCACGGATCCCGGCCTGGACGAGGCGGCCAGTCAGCCCCCTGGCCCCGCCGCGCGCCCGCCGTGGGCGGCCCCGGCCCTTGATCCCGGCCAGCTGCGCCACCTGGGCGAGGAACTGATCTACCGCACCGACCCGGCCGGGGCCGAGGAACGGGAACGGAAACGGTTCGAGCGCCGGCACCTGTCGTTCGGGTTCACCCTGGAAGACGCCGGCACGCTCACCGGGGCGTGCGGGGATCGCGTGTCGGCGGAGATCATCAAAACCGCCGTGCACGCCTTCGGCCCGCCCCTGGGAACCGAGGACCTGCGGACAGCGGCGCAGCGGCGGATGGACGGCCTGACCGCCGCCTGCGCCGCCGCCCTGGACTCCGGCGTCGCCGGCACCCGGCACGGCGCCGCCCCGCACCTGAGCATCCTGGTCGACGAGCAAACCCTCGCCGGCGGCGCTGCGGGCACAGGCACCCCGGCCCCATCCGGGACCGGCACCCCGGCCGCTACCGGAGCCAGCACGCCCGGGACCGGCCCCCCCGGGGCCACCTGGCCCGGCACCACCGGGCCGGACGGGCCCAGCACCACCGGGACCGGTCCCGCCAATGGGACCGGTAAGGAACCCGCGCCGGCCGGCACACCGCCCCGGCCCGGGCCGCCGCCCGCCCGCACCGGCTACGGGGCCATGCTGACCGCCCGCCAGGTCCTCGCCCTGGCCTGCCGCGCCGACCTGTCGGTCATCCGCTGCCGCGACGGCATCCCGCTGGACGTCGGCCGCCGCTACCGCACCGAAACCCCCGCCATCCGACGCGCCCTCGAGTCCCGCGACCACGGCTGCCGCTTCACCGGCTGCGGCCTGCCCGCTCCCTGGTCCACCGCCCACCACCTGCGGCCCTGGAAAGACGGCGGGACCACCAGCCTCAACGACACCGCCCTGTTCTGCTTTGTCCACCACCACTACTACATCCACCTGCTCGGCTGGACCGTCACCGGCGACCCCAACGGCACCCTGCACTTCACCCACCCCAACGGCTGGCTCACCCTCGACAGCCCCCTGCCCAGCCAGAACAAACCCCGCGCCCCCTAACCCACCACGCGGGCCGCGCCCGCCCCTTTGACCCAGCAGGGGTCACGCCGCGCGAAATCTTCACCCACGGCCCAGGCGCGCCGCGCGAAATCTTCACCCACGGCCCAGGCGCGCCGCGCGGCCCCTCACCCGCCAGCTACTCGTTCAGGAAGAAGCAGGACGGATGCCCGCCAGCAAAATCAACTTACGAAACAGGCCCTAGCTAGTATCCCGCGCCTGAAATTAGTGGGTTAAGTCTGTAGCCTGGTGGTATGTCGCAGACTCAGGCTGCCGTGCCGCTGGTGCTGACCGAGGAGGATCGTGCTGAGCTTGTCCGCTGGTCGCAGGGCAGGCTGCCGTGGCTGGCGGAGCGGGCGCGGATCGTGCTGGCGTGCGCGGAGCCGGGGTCGGGCGTGGCGCGGGTGGCCGCGGAGCTGGGGTCGACGCGGATGACGGTGCGCAAGTGGCGGCGGCGGTTCACCGAAGAGGGCCTGGCGGGGCTGGCCGATCATGACCGGCCGGGGCGTCCGGTGGCTGAGCTGGTGCTGACCGGCGAGGAGCGGGATCAGCTGGCCCGGTGGGTGCGGCGGGCGAAGACCAGCCAGGCGCTGGCGCTGCGGGCCAAAATCGTGCTGGCATGCGCGGATGGGGCGACGAACAAGCAGGCCGCCGCGGATCTGCGGGTCGATCCGGCGACGGTGAGCAAATGGCGCGGCAGGTTCGCCGCGCAGCGGCTGGACGGGCTGGCTGATGAGCCGCGGCCGGGCCGGCCGCCGTCGATCCTGCTGGACAAGGTGGAAGAGGTCATCACCGCCACGCTGGAGGAGATGCCGCAAGATGCCACGCACTGGTCGAGGGCCTCGATGGCGGAGCGGGCCGGGCTGAGCAAGTCCACGATCGGGCGGATCTGGCGCAAGTTCGACCTCAAGCCGCACTTAGCCGGCACGTTCAAGCTGTCCACCGACCCGCTGTTCGTGGAGAAGGTCGTCGATGTGGTCGGCCTGTATCACCACCCGCCGGAGAAGGCGGTGGTGCTGTGCGTGGATGAGAAGTCCGGTATCCAGGCGCTGGACCGCTCCCAGCCGGTGCTGCCGATGATGCCCGGCGTGCCCGAGCGGCGCAGCCACGACTATGTCCGGCACGGGACGACCGACCTGTTCGCCGCGTTCAACATCGCCGACGGCACGGTCATCCACTCCCTGTGGCGCCACCACCGGGCCGCGGAGTTCAAGAAGTTCCTGGCCCGGATCGACAAGGCCATGCCGGCCGGGCTCGAGGTGCACGTGGTCTGCGACAACCTCGCCACCCACAAGACCCCGGTCATCCAGGCCTGGCTGGCCCGCCATCCGCGGTTCCGCCTGCACTTCACGCCCACCGGCTCGTCCTGGATCAACCAGGTCGAGCGGTGGTTCGGCTTCTTGACCGATCAGATGATCCGCCGCGGCGTGCACAAGAGCGTGCAAGCCCTGGAATCCGACATCCGCGCCTGGATTGAGCACTGGAACGCCAACCCGCGGCCATTCGCCTGGACCAAGACCGCCGACGAGATCCTGGACTCACTGGCAACGTATTTAGCACGAATTTCAGGCGCTGGATACTAGTGCCGCGCCCGGCAACGTTTGCCCGGTTCTTAGGTCTGGTATCAGGCGATACCGGCCATGAGGGCGGTACCCTGCCGACGGCGCGTTTGTGGTCCCCGAGGGGGCGGGACCCGGGCATTTGCGGATGGACGCCAATGCGCCGGGCACATCTGGACGCTAGCGTCGTCACGGGCTACCCGATTAGATTTGCCGCACAGCGCGTTCCTTGTGGGTTCAAAGATGAGGAGGGGCATCCTGTACGCAGTTCCCCATACGGTTACCGTTACCGACCGATCCGCGGCCGAGGCTGGTCTCGATCAGGTCGTGCCTCAAGTCTCCGGCATGCCCGGCTTTGTCGCTGGCTACTGGGTGGCGCGCTCCACGGATCAGGGCCTCGCGGTGATCGTGTTCGATTCCGAGGAGGCTGCCCAGGGCTTCGCGGACTTCTTGAAGAGCGCGCCGGACTCGCCAGGCGTGACGCTCGATCGAGAGAGCATCGTGGTTGGCGAAGTCCTGGCGCACGCCTAGCTCAGACTGACCCGCGACCCCGCGGGGGGTATGCGCTGGTCTCGCTCGGGCAAACCGTCGCCGTCGAGGCCCGAGCCGGAGGCGGTAATGACGCCGCACAGTTGGCAATACCTACCGAATGAGTCACCTGTGGGCCGGGCAAAGGTTGCCGGTTACGGCACCAGTACCCGATCGTGCGGGTGGTCCGGCCCTGGTGCCCGCCGTTCCCTCAGGCAGCCTCGACCATGTGACGCTTGCACTAGCGGGTGACGGCGATCACAATGACCGTGGCGATGAGGCTGGCCCAAACCGCGGGATGATGCGCCCGCTGATGGCCTCTGCCAGCTGCATGGCTGGCTGCGGGAGAAGGGGAGGCCGGCATGATCGCGAATGCCGGGCGGGACCGGGCGATAGGACCGGGCCGATGACGACCAGAACGTTCCGGCGGGTCCTCGTCGGATGGGATTGCTCCGCCGGCGCCGCGGCGGCGCTGCAGACCGCAGCGTCGATTGCCGGGGACGGGACGGCGCATGTAGTCGCGCTCGCTGTCCTTGATGCCGTGCCGCACGGGGAGTGCAGCGAGGACCGCGCGCGGGATCGGGCCGAACGACGGCGGTACACCGAGCGGCTGTTCGATAAGGCCAGAGATAGCGTGCCAGTTGCGGCGCGCGCCCGGGTGAGCCTGCAGATCATCGAGGATAGTGACCCGGCACGCGCCGTGTGTGATTACGCCGCTGAGCACGGTTTCGACCTGCTCGTCCTCGGCCGTCACGGTGACGGCGGGGTGCTGCGCCGCCGTCTCGGCCATGTCGCCGAGACGGCGGCCACCGCAGGCAAGCTGCCCGTGCTGCTGCTGAGCGGCCGGTGAGCCCGTCGCGGCGGCGCCCTCCAGGATGAGGCTCGCGTAACGCCAAGCCAGGTGACCTGATGTCGGGTCCAAACGCGGCCCGAGCGTGCTGCAGTCTTACTCGGACCCGGCCGAGTTGCTCCGTAAGGGCAGCGCGATCAGCGACCAGGCGTCCCGGGTGTCCGGGGGCGTCTCCTGGTGGTGGGCAGGGACCGTCAGTGGCAACGCCGCGGTTTCCGGGGGCTCCATTGCCCTGGCGGTCAGGGCATGCCGTAGGGGATCTCCGGGGAGCTGGCGGCGATCTCGATGAGGCGGTTGTATTTGGCGACGCGCTCGCCGCGGGCGGGCGCGCCGGACTTGAGGTGGCCGCTGCCGGTGCCGACGGTGAGGTCGGCGATGAAGGTGTCCTCGGTCTCACCGGAGCGGTGCGAGACGAACTGCCGGTATCCGGCGTCGCGGCAGATGGCCATCGCCTGGAGCGTCTCGGTGACGGTGCCGATCTGGTTGAGCTTGATCAGCGCGGCGTTGGCGATGCCGCGGCCGATGGCGCTGGTGATGATGGCGGGGTTGGTGCAGAAGTTGTCGTCGCCGACCAGTTCCACGGTCTGCCCGAGGCGGGCGGTCAGCGCGATCCAGCCCTCGTCGTCGTCCTCGCCGAGGCCGTCCTCGATGAGATGGACCGGGAAGTCCGCCACGATGCCGGCCAGCCGGTCGATCATGTCGGCGCTGCTCAGCAGCTCACCGGCCACCCGGTACCGGCCGTCCGGCTGGCGGAATTCCGACGCCGCCAGGTCCAGGGCGATGGAGACTCCGCCGGGCCCGGTCTTATAGCCGGCGTCGCCGATGGCCTGGACCAGGAGCCGCAGCACTTCTTCGGGGTCGTCGATCTCGGGGGCGAACCCGCCCTCGTCGCCCAGGCCGACCGACAGCTTCCGGCCGGTCAGCTCGCGCCGCAGCGCGGCGTAGACCTCGGCGCCGGCCCGGACGGCTTCGGCCATCGACGGGGCGCCCAGCGGCGCGACCATGAATTCCTGGAAGTCCAGCGCGTTCGCCGCGTGCGCGCCGCCGTTGAGCACGTTGAAGTGCGGTACCGGCATCCGCGGGCTCACGCCCTCGGGCGCCAGCCACCGCCACAGCGGAATTTCTGCCGAGGCGGCCAGGGCGCGGGCGAGCGCCATCGAGGTGCCCACGGTGGCGTTGGCGCCGAGCCGGCCCTTGTTCGCCGTCCCGTCCAGCTCGATCATCGCCTGGTCGGCCTCGGCCAGCGACGTCCAGGACCGCCCGCGCAGCAGGCCGGCGATCTCGGTGTTCACCGCGCCGACCGCGCCCAGGACGCCCTTGCCTTCGTAGCGGGTCTTGTCGCCGTCCCGGCGCTCGACCGCCTCCAGGGTTCCCGTCGACGCCCCGGACGGCACCCCGGCCCGCGCCGTCGTGCCGTCGGCCAGCCGGATGGTCACCGCGAGCGTGGGGCGCCCGCGCGAATCAAGAATCTCCAGCGCCGATACGTCCGTGACACCGAAATCAGCCATTATCTGCTCCCGTAGGGTTGCTCGCCTGCCAGTGGGAAACCGGCCATCCGGGGCGGCCAGCCTGACCCTCGCAGATCATCCAGTCATACCAGCGGTTTTGGTAGGGACATTTGGCCTTGCCGGACGAGCCGTCGGCCCATGGCACGCCGAAGCTGTTCATCGTCGTGTCCCGGCAGCCCGGTCCGTGCCGCGCTTTCGGCGTGAACTTACAGCCGTCAATGTCTGGAGCGTTTGTATCCAGAACGAACCTTCGCGCGGCCATGCCGCCTCCCGGAAGCTGGTTCCTGAGAGGCCATCAGCCGTATCGGCGGTTCAGAAGCGGATTGCTTCTGCCGGAGCCCCATCCGGCATGTCCAGTCTAACGGGACCGGCCCCGGCCGCGACAGGGCCGAATGACAGGACTCGGCGGCGCTGGCGGGGCAACGGTACAATTGGTGAGCGGCGTAGGCCGCCGGCGGTGGGCCCCGCCGCATGCGCGCCTTGTGCGCATGCTTGCCGGAAGGCCAATGGGTCCTGTGCTCCAATCGGAGGAGGCAGGACGATGTCGGCATCTGTGGTGCGGTCTTTTGAAGAGCTGCGCCGGTTCGGCCGCCTGTGCTGGCTGCCTGCGGGCGGGCGCGGCAATGGCCTCGACGACGATGCGTGGGCCCCGGTCCTGGAAATCAGTGCGGCGGCGGTATCGTCTGTTCTGGCCGCACTTGGGTCCGCGTCGGTGCCCGCCTATGCAGCTCCGGGCGGTTGGGCCGGGCCGCGGTGCTCCGGGCGGGACCGCGAACCGGGCAGCTGCCAGCTATGGGTGGGGGCCAGCGCCTACGGCCGCGCTGAGGCGGTGCTGCTGGCCGTGATGCCGCATCTCGCCCGTGAGCTGGACAGCCGCGGTGACCGGGCGTGGCGATGACGACAGCGCGGCGCGTGTGCGGGGCTGTGACGGCCTTTGCTGGTGTCGCGATCGCCGCGTCGCTGGTCGGCGAGCGCGGCCCGCTGGCGGACGCCGATCATGCGGCGTTCGCCGCTGTCCGGGCCCGGCGCAGCCAGGCCGGCGTCATCGCCGCCCGCGGGATCAGTGCCCTCGCCGAGCCGGGCGTGACCTATCCCGCGGCCATCGTGGCGGGAATCGGCGCCTCCCGCCGTGCGGGCTGGCGACGGGCTTGCGTTCCGCTCCTGGTGGTGGCGACGGGTGCGGCGGCCCGGCGTCGCCTGTCGCGGGTGATCGCCCGGCCGCGTCCGCCGGCCGCCGCCTGGCTCATCGAGCCTGAGGGTTTCAGCCTGCCATCGAAGCACACCACCATCGCCGCTCTCACGGCTGGTGCATGCGTCCGGGCGGCCGGTGCGCGGGGCCCTCGGTACGCGGCGCCGGCGCTGGCCGCGGCGGCCGTGGGGGCCAGCCGCGTGTATCTGGGGGTGCACTGGCCGGCAGACGTGCTCACGGGCTGGATGTTCGCCGCGGGCTGGCTATGGCTCACCGATCCAGGATGACCTGAACCGTGGGCTTTACCGCCCGTCCTGCCGGCTGCCCGCCGGCCGGCGGGTGCCTGGCCACCCGAACGATGCCCTGCCCAACCAGCCGTGAGGAACAGGAAGGTAACGCCCATGGACACATCGGAAGGCACCGACGTGCGCTGCTCAACCGTCGTATTCCGTGATGACGCGCTCTTGCTCATCCACCGTGTCCGGGACGGCGCGGATGACTGGACACTGCCCGGGGGAACGCCGCATGCCGGCGAGAGCATGGCCGCGTGCGCGAGGCGGGAGACCCGCGAAGAGACCGGGCTGACGGTCGAGCCGACCCGGGTGGCGTTCGTGCTGGAGGCGCTCAGGCCAGGTTCGGCGCGGCGCACGGTCGACCTCGTTTTCCTGGCCAGCCCGCTTGCGCGGGGCGAGCCCGATTCGCAGGAACCCGACCGGGAAGCCCGCTTCGTGCCACTTGAATTGCTGCCTGAGCTCAGCATGCGGCCGCCGCTGGCCGGGTACCTGCGCGCCCTGAACGCCAGCGGAGCTACGCGCACCGCGGCTTACCTGGGCAATATGTGGCGTCCGGCCGGCGATAACGGGGCACGTAGCCCTCTTATCCAGGAAGGGCCGTCATGAATTGCCTGGAATGCACGGCAATGATGCGGGCGACGTATACGGTCCGCGGCGCGATAGGTTGCTGCGTCCACTGCGGAGCCGGTATCTGCCTTGACCACGCGAGGATCGTGGCCCGGGCCGCCCAGCCAGTGGGCGTGGTTCCGCGGTCGCGCGGCGCGCGTCGTGTCATGTGCGCCACCTGTTACACCGCGTCAGACGCTGACGGGGCCACTGCCTGGACTGATACTGTCCTTGCTCCCGCGGATCAGAACGGGTCGGCCAGCAAGCGCGGCGTGGCAGCATTCGTGCTGGCACTGACCGCCCGGGCTGACAGCCCGGGCGGTCGCAGATCTGGTGCGAGCCGCCGCCGGCGGGCATTCGGCCGGCGCTGGCCGCTGTGACGTGCGCCCGGAACCGGTTGCGGGCTACTTGACCGGCGGCGGCTCGTCGGGGAGAATTTCGCGACCGAAGATCGCAGCGATGACATCGCCGGCGGCGTGGTACGGGCCCCGCAGCTGTGTCCCTTGGCGGCTACATGGGGACGGGCCGGCCCGGAACAGCCGGGTAATGGTTAGCGGTGAGAACACTCCCGGCTGTCCGGTAGGCCGATCGCGGCCAGCGTGGCCGTAGAATCAGGGTCACGGTGATGGAGCTCGCCGGATTCGCCCTGGTGGCTGATGGCTCCTGTTGACCGCCTTAGCGGCCGGAACGCAGGAGGGCATGTCATGGCGCAGCGAGCATCCAGGAGCCGGGGTCCGAAAGACATCTTTTCCCGGTGCTGTCAGGCTGCGGCCCTGCGGCGCGGTCTGTCTGGTGCTGCTTCCCGGTCGGCCGCTTGGCCGCTCGATGCCTGGCGGCACTGGTGAGTGGTGCCTCGCGGGGCGGGACGCTGAGGGCCTCCCGCGAGCGGCCCAAGGTCCGGGCTGAGGCGCTGACCGCCACTGGGGCTGAGCCCTAGTGACCAGGCCGGCCGATGACCGTGCTGCTGGGCGGCAAGCCCAGCCGCCGCCAGCCGGGGACTCACCGGCGAGCAGCAACAGTGCGGCCCGCCCTGACAGCCTAGAAGGCGCGCCCTCCGGCCGGCCGCAGGCCGGCGTTTCACCCCCGGGAGGTAGTGGTCACTTCTCCAGCTTGTTGTGCCCAGAGGCGCCGGCGGCCCTGGGCGCGGGGAGGCAGGACCAGGATCGCTCCTTCGCGCGGGATCTGAACCTGGATCAGATCGTGGCGGCGGTCGCGGGTGATCGTGAGGAGCGTGATCTCATCACGGAGGTTCTGTTCGGCCAACTGCGCGATGCCGGCGCCGTGCGCTACCGCCAGGAGGTTTTCCAGGACTTGGAGGACCCTGCCCTGTTCGATGAAGTCCAGCGCTTCGCCGGGCTCATGCAGGAGGTGCGCGCCCGCCTGCGTCAGCTGGCGAAGATGCAGTACCGCCCCCAGCGGGAGGGCTGGCTGCTGGACGCGGCGGCCATCTACTGCGACGCGGTGCAGTCCCTGGCCGGGCACCTGGCCTCGGCGCAGATCAGCTCCCGCGGCCTGCTGGCCTTCCGGGAGTACCTGGCTGGCTATGCGGCCTCGGCCGGGTTCACCGCCCTGGTGAGCGATACGAGGAACCGGAAGGAGGCCCTGGGGCACATCCGCTACTGCACCCGCATCCGGGGCGGCCGGGTCGAGGTGAGCCGCGACCAGGATGAAGCCGACTACAGCGCCATGGTGCTCAAGACCTTCGAGCGCTTCAAGCAGGGCGCGGTGAAGGACTACCAGGTCCGCTACCGGACGCGACCGGGGATGAACCACGTCGCCGCGCAGATCCTCGAGCTGGTGGCCCGGCTGTTCCCGGAGGAGTTCACCGCCCTGGAGGAGTACTGCCGCCAGCACGCCGCGTTCCTCGATGAGGGCATCCGGCGCGCCGACCAGGAGCTCCAGTTCTATCTCGCCTACCTCGACTACATCAGGCCGCTTCGCGCCGTCGGGCTGCGCTTCTGCTATCCCGAGGTCTCCGCCAGCTCGAAGGATGTCCGGGCCGCCGGCACCTTCGACCTGGCCCTGGCCCGCAAGCTCGTCGCCGAGCGCAAGCCGGTGGTCACTAACGAGTTCCGCCTGGAGGGCCGCGAACGCGTCTTCGTCGTGACCGGCCCCAACCAGGGAGGCAAGACCACCTTTGCCCGGACCTTCGGCCAGCTCCACCACCTGGCCAGCGCCGGCTGCCCGGTCCCGGGCAGCGCCGCCCGCCTGTTCCTGTCCGACCGGCTCTTCACTCATTTCGAGAGGGAGGAGGACCTGGCCGAGATGAGCGGGAAGCTGGAGGATGACCTGGTGCGGATCGGGGAGATCCTGCGGGCAGCCACGCCCGCCAGCATCGTGATCCTGAACGAGATCTTCACCTCAACCACCCTGCACGATGCCCTCTTCCTGGGAACGAAGCTGCTGACGAAGATCATGCGGCTGGACGCTTTGTGCGTCTACGTCACCTTCGTGGACGAGCTGGCCTCGGTCGGGGAGCCGGTCGTCAGCATGATGAGCACGATCGTCCCGGACAACCCGGCCGAGCGCACGTACAAGGTGGTCAGGAGGCCAGCTGACGGCCTGGCCTATGCGCTCGCCCTCGCCGAGAAGCACGACCTCACCTACGAGCGGCTTCGCGGCAGGGTCGCGTCATGAAGGCCTATCTCCTGTACGAAGGCCAGGACTTCGACTTCGGCGCCGGCCTGCCTGCCGGCCACGAGGACCTGATCCAGGACCTGGAGCTGACCACGCTGCTGCGGGCGATGGCCGCCGGTGACGAGTTCGTCTTCGACGTGTCCGCGAAGGTGCTGCTCACCAGCCTCCATGATCCGGAGGCCATCCGCTACCGCCAGCGGGTCCTGGCTGACTGCCTCGCGCAGCCCGTGGTCATCCGGGAGATGCACGCCGTAGCGGCCGGCGCGCTGCAGGACAACCGGCATCTGTGGGGGGGGTACGGCGGCACGTACCAGGGTCCCTCGTCCAACCTCTCCGGTGCGGTCAGCTATCTCGAAGCCTACGTGGCCCGCCTGCGGCAGCTGCGGCGGATCGCCGACGACCATGCCGGGAAATTCCGCTCCGACGGGCTGCGGACGCTGTTCGCCACGCTGCACCGCGAACTGGACGACGAGTACTTCGAGGAGATCAGCTTCCACCTGAAGCAGCTGTGCTTCCGCGCCGGCGTGCTGATCAGCGCCGAACTTGACCGGGACAACAGCGGGATCGGCTTCGTGCTGCGCGCCCCCGGTGACGCCCGGCGACGGTGGACCGAGCGGCTGGGGATCGGGCCGCGTTCCACCTACTCGTTCACCATCGCGCCCCGCGACCAGGCCGGAGGCCAGATCCTGGAGGACCTCACCAGCCGGGGAGTCAACCTGGTCGCCAACGCGGCCGCCCAGTCCGCAGACCACATCGGCAGCTACTTCACTATGCTGCGGGCCGAGCTGGGCTTCTACGTCGGCTGCCTCAACCTTGCCGACCAGCTCGCGGCCAAGGAGGTACCGGTCGCGGTCCCCGATCCAGTACCGCCGTCGTCGCTCATGTTCTCATGCACCGACCTGCGCGATACCTGCCTGGCTCTGCAATCCCCGGAACCGGTCACCGGCAACGATGTGCAGGCCGACGGGAAGTCGCTGGTCATCATCACCGGCGCCAACTCGGGGGGGAAGTCGACGTTCCTGCGCAGCGCCGGCCTGGCCCAGCTCATGATGCAGTGCGGGCTGTTCGTCACCGCGCGGTCCTACCGGGCCAATGTGACCCGCGGGATCTTCACCCATTTCATCCGGGAGGAGGATGCCGGCATGACCAGCGGGCGGCTAGACGACGAGCTCCGGCGGATGAGCGCCATCGCCGGCCAGATCGAGCCGCACTGCCTCATGCTGTTCAACGAGTCCTTCGCCGGCACCAACGAGCGCGAAGGGTCCGAGATCGGCTACCAGGTCGTCCGCGCCCTGCTTGAAGCACAGGTCAAGGTGTTCTTCGTCACCCACCGGTACAGCTTCGCGGAGCGCTTTCACCGCCAGCACGCAGCCTCCACCCTGTTCCTGCGAGCTGAACGCCAGCCCGACGGGCGCCGGAAATACAAGCTCGCCGTGAAAGAACCTCTCCCCACAAGCTTCGGAGAAGACCTCTACTACCGGCTCGGCGGCTGGCTGGATGAGGATAAAGCCGTCACCCCGGCTGCCGCGCGAGCCGCCCCGGATGGCGAACTCGACGGCAGCAGCCGGATGCGGCAGGCGGGTCAGATCGCCGCCGTGGCGCCGGACGCGCCGGGAGCCGGATGAGCCGGCTGGGGCGCCCGTCCCGCGCGGACCTCAACGCCGGGCCCGGTGAGGGCCGCCTGGTAATCTAGAAGCGGCGGAGGGGCCCGCCGTCAATCGCGCCAGTGCCAACGGTCCCTGCTCAGCAGGGAAAGGCGTGCGTGCGGCATGAAGCAGGTTCTGGCTTTGATGCATGCCCGGAAGTCCTATGACGGCAAGGTCGTCCTGGACGATGTGACGCTGGCGTTCTCGCCGGGTGCGAAGATCGGTGTGGTCGGGCCGAACGGCATGGGCAAGTCCACGCTGCTGAAGATGATGGCCGGGCTGGAGCCGCCTTCCAACGGCGAGGTCCGCCGCATGCCCGGTTACGGCATCGGGATCTTGCCGCAGGAGCCGGCGCTGGATGAGGCCAAGACCGTGCTCGGCAACGTGGAGGAAGGCGTCGTCGGGACCAGGGAGCTCATCGAGCGGTACAACCAGGTCGCGGCGAAGATGGCCGCGGAGTGTTCCGATGACCTGCTGGAGGAGATGGGCTGGCTGCAAGAGCAGCTGGACCATCGGGACGCCTGGGACCTGGACAGCCGGGTCGAACAGGCGATGGACGCGCTGCGCTGCCCGCCGCCGGACGCAGGCGTCAGCATGCTGTCCGGCGGGGAGCGGCGCCGGGTCGCGCTGTGCCGGCTGCTGCTGTCCCAGCCGGACCTGCTGCTGCTGGATGAGCCGACCAACCACCTGGACGCCGAGAGCGTCGCCTGGCTGGAACAGCACCTGGCCAAGTACCCGGGCACGGTGGTGGCGGTCACCCACGACCGGTACTTCCTGGACAACGTGGCTGGCTGGATCCTGGAACTGGACCGCGGCCACGCCTACCCGTATGCGGGGAACTACTCGACCTACCTGGAGATCAAGGCCGCCCGGATGAAGGTCGAGGGCCAGCGGGACGCCAAGCTGCGCAGGCGGCTGGAGGAAGAGCTGGAGTGGGTGCGCTCCAGCCCGCGCGCCCGCCAGGCCAAGAGCCGCGCCCGGCTGAACCGGTATGAGCAGATGGCCGCCGAGGCCGCGTCCCGGCAGAAGCTGGACTTCGAGCAGATCCAGATCCCGCCCGGCCCCCGGCTGGGCAGCCTGGTGGTCGAGGCCGATGGCCTGGTCAAGGGGTTCGGGGACCGGATGCTTATCGACGGGCTCAGCTTCAGCCTCCCGCCGAACGGCATCGTCGGGGTCATCGGCCCGAACGGGGTCGGCAAGACGACCCTGCTGAAGATGATCCTCGGGGAAGAGCAGCCCGACGCCGGGACCATCAAGGTCGGTGAGACGGTGCGGATCTCCTATGTGGATCAGCTCCGTGCCTGGATCGACCCGGGCAAGACCGTGTGGGAGGTCATCTCCGGCGGGCAGGCCCATATCCGGGCCGGGCGGACCGAGATCCCCAGCCGCGCCTATGTGGCCGCGTTCGGGTTCAAGGGACCGGACCAGCAGAAACCGGCCGGGCTGATGTCCGGCGGTGAGCGCGGCCGGGTCAACCTGGCGCTGACCCTCAGGCAGGGGGGCAACCTGCTGCTGCTGGATGAGCCCGCCAACGACCTGGACGTGGAGACCCTGGCGTCGCTGGAGGACGCGCTGGGCGAGTTCCCCGGCTGCGCGGTGATCACCAGCCACGACCGGTGGTTCCTGGACCGGGTCGCGACCCACATCCTGGCCTGGGAAGGCGGCGCGGACTGGTGCTGGTACGAGGGCAACTTCGCCGCCTATGAGCAGGACAAGACCGCGCGGCTGGGCGAGGAGGCCGCCCGCCCGCACCGGGTCACCTACCGCAAGCTGGCCCGGTGAACGGCGCGGGGGCGGCCATGAACGGCGACGACGCAGCGAGGCGGTCCGCGCGGCGGAGCGTACCGCCTACCACACCCAGTGGCGGATATGGGAAGAGCTGGCACTCGAGCAGCTCGCCAGGAGCCAGGGCCTGGCCCGCCTCCCGCTGGTGCCGGGCTCTGAGGTGAGTCAGGCTCGCTTCCTGATGCCGCCGGGGTAAATCCGCACGATCCACCCGCCTAGCTGCGGCTTGAACAGCGCGGCCGCCGCGACACCGCGAGACCTCAGGTCGTCAGCCGTCCGCATCGCGGCGATGCGCGCGTCCCTACCGATTCCGAAGAGCCGGATCCTGTCGGCGGGTTCGGTGTTTTCCTGCATCCGTGCTGCTCCAGCCACTGCACGCTGCTCTGCAGGGACCGTTGGCACTGGCGCGTTTTCCGGCGAGCCCCTCCGCCTCTCCTCACGTTACCGCGCATGGGGCCGTTGCTGCCTGGCACCGGGCTCCTCTGGCACAATGGTCAGGGCATGGGTGATGGGGCTCACCCTGGAATCGCGGGCCGGGAAGCGGTGCGCTGACGGTCCCTGGCTTCAGAGCCAGGAAGAGGTCGCATGCTGCCAAGCCTGACGCGTGCCCGCCAGGCCGCGAAGAACGCGTCGCCCGCGCTGAAGTTCGTGGTCATGGTCGGGATCATGAGCTTTTTCGCCGATTTCACCTACGAAGGGTCGCGCAGCATCACCGGCCCGTACCTCGGGATGCTCGGCGCCGGTGCGTTCGCGATCAGCGTCATCAGCGGCGCCGGGGAGTTCCTCGGTTACAACATCCGGACGTTCTCCGGCCGCGGCGCGGACCGGACCGGCCGGTACTGGCCGATCACCATCGGCGGCTACATCCTGCAGATGTCGGTCGTGCCGCTGCTCGCCCTCGCCGGGAACTGGCAGGTGGCCGCGCTGCTGATCATCGCCGAGCGGATCGGGAAGGGGATCCGCAACCCGCCGCGGGACGCGATGCTCTCCCACGCGGCCAGGGACATCGGCTACGGGCGGGCGTTCGGGCTGCACGAGGCGCTCGACCAGTTCGGTGCCCTGTTCGGCCCGCTGCTGGTCGCCCTGATCCTCGTGCTGAACCACCACGACTACAAGATCGCGTTCGCCGCGCTGGCGGTCCCGGCCGCCATCATGCTGTCGCTGCTGGCCGTGGCCCGGCTGCTCTACCCGCGGCCGCAGGACCTCGCGCCCGGACCGGCCCCGGTAACCACCCAGGGCCTGCCCCGGGTGTTCTGGGTATACGTCGGCGGCGCCGCGCTGGCCGCCGCCGGGTTCGCCGACTTCCCGCTGATCGCCTACCACTTCCAGCACGCCGGGACGGTGCCGCCCGCGCTGACACCGGTCTTCTACGCGGTCGCGATGGCGGTCAGCGGTACCGGCTCGCTGATCCTGGGCCGGATCTTCGACCGTGCCGGGATCGGCGTGCTGATCCCGCTGACCATCGTTGCTGCGGCCTACGCGCCCCTGGTATTCCTGGGCGGGTTCTGGGCCATCCTGGTCGGGATGTCGCTGTGGGGGCTGGGGATGGGCGTGCAGGAGTCGCTGATCCCGGCGGCGGTGGCGCCGATGGTCTCCCCGGACCGCCGGGCGTCCGCCTACGGCCTGTTCACCGGCATCTACGGCACCGCCTGGGTGGCTGGCAGCATCGTGATCGGCGTGCTGATCAACGTCTCGCTGGGCGGCCTGGTCGCGTTCTGCGTCGTCAGTGAGCTGGCGGCGATCCCGCTGATCCTGATCGTCCGCAGCCGCAGCCGGCCTGCCAGCCCGGAGGAGGAATGAACGGGCTGGCGGACTGTCAGGGCCTCCCGGTTCGCCCGTGTCGAGGTCATCATCGAAGGCGATGCGAATCTCCCGGGCGGCTTCGGGGGGTGTGGGCATTGACGGCCCGTCGGCCCACTCGGCCACCCTGCGCCACCATCGGCTGAGCGTCTCCCCGGCACTGGCCAGCGCGGCCCGGGTGAGCTCCACCGGCTGGCCGTGCCGGCGGGACAACAACGCGAGACGCAGCGCAAGCAGGTCACGTCCATTCCCGGCGGACGCTGCCGGATCTGGCGCACCGCCGCCAGCCGCCTGCTGCTTCACGTCATCTGCCGAACCGACGCCGACGAGCGCTCCATCCCCGCAGTCGCCGAATCCGGCCGCGTGCCCGGCCACATGCACATCGGCTGACCCGCCCGGCCATGCTTCCGCTTCGCCGGGACTGGTGCGCGCGGCGGGCGGGTGAATGCCAAGCGCGCTGGCGTTCCGTTCGAGCGCCGCCGTCGGCCACCAGGAGCACCCGCAGGTCGGCGAGACCGAACCCGGGACCGGCGGAAGGCCCGTGAATGCACACCCGCAGCGGGGTTGAGGGGTCCGCAGCGAGTTTGACATATGAGCCGGTGCGGCCATCCCGGAAGCGGAGCACGCCGTCCAGGCTAGTGCCACGGCGCGCCGGGGCTGACAGCGTCCCGAACGGAGTGCTTGTAACTCCGTTGCACCCGTGGCCTTCTCGCGCAAGCCGCCAAGTACCTGAGCGGGACAGCTACTGACAGCCATATGCTCATCCAGGTCCTCCCCGGCCCGGGCAGCCTCGATGAGCGCCTGGCGGGCCTTCCCGCGACCAAGCCGCGGGATATCGCCTTTGTCCCGGAACCAGGCCAGCGCGAACAGCGCCTGCCTGTAGCAGCCCAGCCTGCGGGTTCCCTTCCGGGTCCCGATCTCGCGGCGGTGCGCGGCCAGCAGGCCGGAAACGAACCGGACCAGTTCCCCGGGGACGCCGGGCATGACACGATAGGAGACCATGCGGAGTCTAATGGGAGCTACCGGGGTCGACCGGAGGCAGACTCGTGTCCGGTAGCGGTCGGCGGGTGATCTTCAGCGAGATCTCTTCTACCCGGGGGCTCCGTGTCTCCCCCGGCGATCTCCGCATATGTCTGCGTGTCTACCCAGATGATCGTTAAAGCGGCGTATGTCCAGCTCAGCCTCGTTGGGAAAACCTCCATGACATCTCGCAAGTCACCGCCGCCCGCCGCGACCATGCCATGTGACGCCGATCACGCGCTTCTTCACGGCATTGGACTACCGCGGCACCATAGCGCTGTGTATCCTGAAGTTATCTAAGCGATGAGGCTCGCTTAACGCCGGACACTTTGGCTAATGGCCTCTACCCGATCGGACGTGATAAACGTCGCTGATAGGTTAGGGGCCTTTTTTGTGCTTGCAATCATTGTGCGCATCCTGCCGGGCGTGGTGACGCTTGCTGGCGCCCGGGCTGCATGCAGGAGTTGCTGCCCTGGCTGGCTTCATGACCTCGTTGGCTGGTCTCGATACCGCCAGCGCCCGCGACCGTTCTGGCGCGCCTCGTCATCGTGTGGTGGAAACGCCCATGGATCTCTCTTGTCGCGCTGTGCCTTCGCTTTGCCATCTGACCGTATCGGTGATTGCGGATCGTTCCGATCAGCTTGTATTCATCAAATCCCAAAGGGAGAAAGATGCAATGAACTGCTACGTGTGTGACCAGACCGGACGCACAACTCCAGCAGTCGCGAGCTGCCACCACTGCGCCGTTGCTCTTTGCCGAGAGCACTTGGACGAAGACCTACTTGGCCACCACAGGCCCCACGGCCTCACAAGCCGTTCATGCAGCCACGACCTTCTCAGCTCGGCTAGGGCTCGGGCCCGTCGGCTGGCAAGCGCGCAGTAATCGGCTAGCACGGGCTCCGCCCCAAACCGACGAGACGTGGGGTGAATGAAAGAGCTCCGGCCGAGCGCGGTGGTCATCTGCCTGCGGACCATCAGGATAAGGGGGATGGCGGCCAGCTCGGTGACGATGCAGAACGGGACGAGCCCGCCCAGTGAGACGTCGGCCAGGACACCGATCACGATGCTGCCGCCACCCAGGCGGTTGCCGTAGATGCCCGTGAACAGGCCGTAGGCGAAGGCCCGGCGGTCCGGGGAGACTAGTTCCGTGTTCTGGTGCTTCAATTGCTACGCCGTCAACGATCACCCGAGTGGGCCGTGCGACGTCTGCGGCGAACCGGTCGAGGCGCCGGCCTGCCTTTCCTGGTTGACGGCCTGATCTGGGCATTGCGTCACCCCGACGGGGATCGAGCACTACTGGCAGCGGGAACTCTCGGCAAGTTGCGGGCGCGCGAGAGTGTTCCGGCGCTCCGTCAGGCAGTGGAGGCTGGGAACGACATTTACCTGCGAGCAGAGGCCCTCCGGAGCCTCATCTCGATCGAGGGTGTTGAGCCGCTGCGCCCCTGGTTGGCTGAGCTCAGCCGCGTTCCTCCCTTCAATGTGCGAGACATCGCCCACCGGGCTTTGGAAGAACAAGCCGGCGATAACACGCCCTGACTCCGTAACCGCCGTCGTCTGGCGATCTTTGGTCGCAGGCTTCTGGAGGTTTGTGTCATCCCTTAGCCTCGATTCCCGGGAGACGGTGCGGAGCCTGTGACCGCCGGGTTCCCGGCCCGCACCGAGACCAGCCTGGCCGGCCTGCTGCTAGCCGTCTCGGACCTCCTCTGCCCGATCTGGCACGGTAAGGTAGGCCCAGGCGATGAAGCCCGCCTGAACCGCCGCCGGGGCTGATGGCTTCTACCGGGCGTAAGACCGGTGGAGGCAGGTGAAGTATGCCTTTTCAGAGCATACTCTTTGAGCGGCCAGAGGATTTCGCGGACGGTGACCAGCGGGAAGCGCCCTCCTTCCTCGCCGACCTGAATCTTGATCAGGTCATGGCCTCCATGGCGTTCGGCCGGGACGAATACAACCTCACCCCTTATTTCCTGGCCCCGCTACCTACGGTGTCCGCTGTTGAGTACCGGCATCAGGTGCTGCGTGACCTCGAAGACAAGGACGTGCGCGGCGCGGTCACCGCGTACGCGCGGGACCTGGGCGAGATGCGCAAGTATCTGGCCGTGATCGGCAAGCTGCATTACCAGCATCAGCGGGCACGCTGGTTTCTTGATGCGGTGGATATTTACGGCCGGGCGACGAAGTCCCTCGCCGAGCGGATTGGCCGACTTGAACTTCGATCACGCGGCTTCACCGGTTTCCGTGAACACCTGAACCGCTACGTTGCCTCTGGGGATTTCGCCCGGCTGGCCGACGAGGCCCGGGAACTGCTGGCCCGGCTCGCCGAAGTACGGTATTGCCTTCATATCAGGGGGGGCAGGGTCCGGGTCAGCAAGTATGCGGGAGAGGAAGATTATGGCGCGGACGTGGAGAAGACGTTCGCGAAGTTCAAGCAGGGCGCGGTCAAGGACTACCGCGTCGGTTTCCGTGCCGTGGCCGACATGGACTATGTCGAGGCGCAGGTACTGGATCTTGTCGGCAAGCTGTATCCGGAAACCTTCGCCGCACTCGATGACTTCTGCGCCCGGCATGCGCACTACGTGGATGACACGCTCGGGGCCTTCGACCGGGAAGTCCAGTTCTACCTGGCCTATCTGGACTACATCCAGCCGCTTAAAGCAGTGGGCCTGGACTTCTGTTATCCCCAGGTCAGTGCAACCTCCAAGGGGCTTACGGCCGGTAACGCCTTCGACATCGCCCTGGCGGCCAAGCTGGCCCGTGACCGCTCCGCCGTCGTCGGCAATAGCTTCTGGCTGGACGGCCCGGAACGCGTCCTCGTCGTGACCGGCCCGAATCAGGGCGGCAAGACAACCTTCGCCCGGATGTTCGGCCAGTTGCACTATCTCGCCAGCCTTGGCTTGCCGGTTCCGGGCCGGGAGGCCCGGCTGTTCCTGCCCGACCGGATCTTCACCCATTTCGGGAAGGAGGAAGACCTCCAGAATCTGCGCGGGAAACTGCAGGACGAGCTCATCAGGATCCGCGAGATCCTGGCCGGCGCGACCAGCCGCAGCGTCATCGTCATGAACGAGAGCTTCGGCTCCACGACGGCAGAGGACGCGCTTTTCCTGGGCTCGGAGATCCTGCGCCGGATCACCGATCTGGACCTGCTCGGCGTGTACGTGACCTTCATCGACGAACTCGCCTCGCTGAACGACGCGTGCGTCAGCATGGTCGCCGCGATCGTCCCGGGCAACCCGGCCGATCGGACCTTCAAGGTCGTGCGGAGACCCGCCGACGGCCTGGCGTACGCGGCCGCGATCGCCGGCCAGCACGGTCTCACCTACCAGCGGCTGAAGGACCGGATCGCATCATGAAAGCCTTCCTGATGCAGCGGGACCGTGACGTCGACCTCAAGAGCGAACTACCGCTGGGCGCGGAGGCCGTTATCCAGGATCTGGAGCTTGACACGCTGCTGGCGGCCATGGCGGCGGAGGATGAGTTCCTCTGGGGCGTAGCGAGGCGGGCGGTACTGTCGAGCCTGGCCGATCCGGAGGCGATCGTCTACCGGCAGCAGGTCCTCGCCGACGCCATCGCCCAGCCGGACGTGATCCGGGAGATCTACGACATCGCCGTCACCGCGATCATGAGCGAGAAGAGGGCCTTTTTCGGCCTCCTGAGTACTTCCCCGGATTCGGTCCTGTTCCGGTCGGTGCGGGTGCTGGAGATGTTCACCGGAACGCTGAAGCGGCTGAGGGCCGTCGCCGGCTCCCACGCCGCGAGCTTCCGGTCCGAGGGCTTCACGCGGTTCTTCGGCATGCTCAGCTCGGAACTGGACGACGAATACCTCCAGGTCGTCGAGGGCCACCTGAAGGAGCTGGGCTTCCGGCGGGGAACGCTGATCAGTGCGGGCCTGGGGCGGGGCAACAAGGGCCTGAACTACGCGCTGCGCAAGGCTGGGGAGCAGGGCTGGCGGGACCGTATCCCGATCGGGAACAGGCAGGGGTACAGCTTCTCCATCCCCGACCGTGATGACAACGGCCACCGGGCCCTCTCCGACTTGCGGTCCCGCGGGCTCAACGGCGCCGCCAACGCGCTCGCCCAGTCCAACGACCACATCCTGGCCTTCTTCACGATGCTCCGCGCCGAGCTGGCGTTCTACATCGGCTGCCTGAACCTGCGCGAATCGCTCGCGGGCGCAGGGGAGCCGCTGTGCGTCCCCGTCCCGTTGCCGGCGGCCAAGCTCGCGCTGGCCGCGCGGGGACTGTACGACCCGTCGCTGAGTCTCCGGCTCGGCGGGCGGGCGGTCGGCAATGACGTGGCGGCGGACCGCAAGCGGCTCGTCATGATCACCGGCGCGAACCAGGGCGGAAAGTCCACCTTCCTGCGCAGCATCGGCCTCGCGCAGCTCATGATGCAGGCCGGGATGTTCGTCGCCGCGGAATCCTTCACGGCAAGCGTCAGCGACGGCATTTTCACGCACTTCAAGCGCGAGGAAGACGCCACGATGGAGAAGGGCAAGCTGGACGAGGAACTGAGCCGGATGAGCGGCATCGCCGGCGATATGACCGGCGGCTGCCTGCTGCTGTGCAACGAGTCCTTCGCCTCCACCAATGAGCGGGAAGGATCCGAGATCGCCCGGCAGATCGTCCGCGCCCTGCTCGAATCCGGCGTCCGGGTCTTCTTCGTCACCCACCTCTTTGACCTGGCGCACAGCTTCCACGCCGAAAAGGCGGATTCGGCGCTGTTCCTGCGGCCCGAGCGGCGCGACGACGGGACGCGGACATTCCGGCTGCTTGCGGGCGAGCCCCTGCCGACCAGCTACGGGCCAGACCTCTACCGGCAGATATTCGGCGCCGAGCCAGGCGCCGAGCCCGAAGCCGCCGCGGCCGGCCCGCGGGCGGGCACGTCATCACCCGCGCGGCGGGCAAGGCCGGCGGAGTCGGTGAACGCAAGCCGCGACGCGGCGGGTTGCGGGCCGCGGAGCTCCTAAGCGACAATAGGCGCCTGGCGATGAGGCTCGCCATAACCGCGCAGCGCCGGCTGCGCTGATGGCCTCTACCCCCCGTTCGCGCGTTGGTGCCGTCTGGGTGTAGGAGGCCATAGTGATGGAGGACGCCGCCGAACGTCCCGGTAATGATCTGGGGGCCGCGCGGTGAGCGCGGCCCTACCGATCCCGGTTATCCAGCTGCTGCAGGTCCTGACGGTGGCGGTCGCAGCGCCCGGGCTGACGGGCGTGATCGCGCGGATGGAGGCGCGGCTGCAGGGCCGCACCGGGCCGCGCGTGCTGCAGCCCTACTACGACCTGGCCAAGCTGTTCCGCAAGGAGGCGCTGGCCCCAGCGGGAGCGACCTGGTTCTTCCTGGCCGCGCCGGTGGTGGCGGTGGCGGCCTACCTGACCGTGCCGCTGCTGATCCCGGTGCTGACCACCTATGGGCTGCCGCTGGGCTACATGGGCGACATCCTGGGTGGCGGGTTCATGCTGTCGCTGGCCAGCTTCCTGGTCGCGACGGCGGCGCTGGAGTCGGGCGGCCCGTACGCGCAGCTCGGCTCGAGCCGGGCGAAGACGTTCTCGGCGATCACCGAGCCGGTGGTGCTGTTCGTCGTGTTCACGGTGGCGTTGCTGACCGGGACCGATCTGCCGTACGCGCTCGCGGCGACGGTGCGGTCCTCGGCCGGGCAGATCGTGCGGCCGGCCCATCTGCTCGCTTCCGCCGCGCTGTTCATGGTGATTCTGAGCGAGACGGGCCGGATCCCGGTGGAGACGCACACGGGGACCAATGAGTTCGGGATGATCGACGAGGCGCGGGCCTTCGAGCATTCCGGCCCCTATTTCGCGCTGCTGAAGTGGGGATCGGAGCTGAAGCAGCTCATCTTGTACACGATCCTCGCCAACGTCTTCCTCGCCCCCTGGGGGCTGGCGTCCACCCAGCAGGCCGGTTCGGTGCTGCTGGCCATCGTGGCCCTGCTGGCGAAGGCCACGGCGATCGGCGCCGTGGTCGCGGTGATCGACAACTCGTTCGCCAAGCTGAGACTGTTCAAGATCACCGAATTCGTGGCCGGGGCGTTCCTGCTCGCCGTGCTCGGCGTGTTCACGCTGTATCTGGGGGGTGGGTGATGGATCCCGTCCAGGCTCCGGGTGTCTACCAGGGCGCCGCCAACGTGATCGCGGCGCTCATGCTGCTGCTGGAGTTCGGCATGCTGCGGCAGGCGCTGATCCGGGACCAGATCCGCCTGTATGCGGCGCAATCCGCGCTGATCTCGGTGCTGGCCATCGTCATCGCCGCCGACCGGGGCCTGCCCGACCTGTACGCGCTCGCGGCGCTGTCGGCCGCGCTGAAGGTGGTGGCCGTCCCGCTGGTCGTGCGGCGCCTGCTCGGCCGTACGGGCCACGACGAGGCGCCGGGCGTCGCCGGAAGCTACACCCTCGGCGTGGCCAACACCGTGCTGGGCTCGATCGGCCTGGCCGCGTTCGGGTTCTTCTGCTTCGGCGCGCTCGGCATCCACTCACCGGTGGCCCCGGCGGCCGCGCTGGCCATCGCCGGGGCGATGGTGCTCGTCGCGTTCGGCCTGATGATCGTCCGGCGCGACGTCGCGTCCCAGGCCATCGGGTTCTTCTCACTGGAGAACGCCATCTCGCTGGCCGCGCTGGTGCTCGCGGCCGGGCTGCCGCTGATCCTGGAGACCGCGTTCCTGTTCGACCTGCTGGTCGCCGTGGTGGTCTTCGCCATGCTGATGCGGGCCCACCATGCCCGCGCCGAGTCGCTATCCACGGCCGACCTCACCCAGCTGCGGGGGTAGGGCATGCTCGCCGTCATCCTCGCCCTGGTTGTCGTCCCGCTCGCGGCGGGGATCACGTCGCTGACCGCCTCGCCCCGCACGGCAGCGGCGGTCACCATGACGTCGGGCATCGCGAGCTTCGGCCTGGTGCTCGCGCTGGTCCCGGCGGCGGCTCACCGCACTCTCGGCTACGGGCCGTACGTCCGGGTCGATGCCATCAGCGTCATCTTCATGCTGGCCACCGGGTTCCTGTACGCGGCTGTCGCCGTGTACTCGGCCGGTTACGTACGGAAGGAGACCGAGGGGGAGGAAACCGCCGCCGCGCGCCGTTACGCGCGCCGCTTCTACGCCCTGTTCAACGTGTTCGGCTGGTCGATGCTGGTCGCGCCGATGATGAACAGCCTGGCGCTGCTGTGGATCGCCGTCGAGGTGACGACCGTTGTCTCGGCGCTGCTCGTTGCGCTGGAGAACAGCGACGCGGCCGTGGAAGCGGCGTGGAAGTACGTGCTCATCGCCTCGGCGGGGCTGGGCCTGGCGCTGCTGGCCACGATCTTCGCCTACTTCGCCGGCGCGCAGGTACTTGGCCAGCACTACGACCTCGCGCTGAATTCGATCTTGCCCGTCGGCGGGCGGCTCCCGCATACGCCGGTGCGGCTTGCGTTCATGCTGGCGGTGCTGGGCTACGGCACGAAGGTGGGCTTGTTCCCGGTGCACACCTGGCTACCTGACGCGCACTCCGAAGCGCCGACACCGGTCTCCGCGCTGCTGTCCGGATCGCTGCTCGCGGTCAGCTTCTACGCGATCCTGCGTTACTACCAGATCGCCACGGCCACGCTCGGCAGTGCCTTCCCGCGGGAGGTGCTGCTGGCCTTCGGGGCCGCCTCGCTGTTGCTCGCGGCGCTGTACCTGCTGGACCAGCGGGACCTGAAACGGCTGCTGGCCTACTCCAGCATCGAGCACATGGGCATCTTGGCCATCGGGGTCAGTTTCGGCGCGCCGGTCGCGCTGGCCGGGGTGATGCTGCACGTGCTGGCGCACGCGGCGGCCAAGGGCAACGCGTTCATGGGCGCCGGGGTGCTGGTGATCAAGTTCGGCAGCAAGCAGATCTCCGCGCAGCGGGGTGCGCTGGACCTGCTGCCGTGGAGCGGCCCGCTGTTCCTGCTCGCGGTGCTCGCGCTGTCCGCGATGCCACCGTTTGGCATCTTCCGCAGCGAGTTCCAGATCGTCGCCGGGGGCTTCAGCTCACATAGTTATGCCGCGGCAGCGGCTCTGGTCGTTCTCGTCACTGTGGCGTTCTTCGGCCTCACAGCGTCTACTACCAGCATGCTCTTCAGGTCCCGCCGGCCCGCCGGGGGACGCGCGGCGCCGGCTGCCGCGCCCGCCGCGCCTGCCGTGTCTCCATCGCCGGGGGACAGCCCGCGCCCGCGCGGCCCTGGCTCACCGGAGCCCGCCGGTACGGCGGGGGTCACGGTGCTGGAGCGGACTGGAACGGGCCGGGCGCTCGCCCGCAGTGAGCCCAGTGCATGGATGGTCGTGCCGGTGCTGGCGGGGATCGCTGTGCTGCTCGTCCTCGGATTGCACCCGCCCGGCGAACTGACCCAGCTCATCTCGCGAGCTGTGGCCCAGCTCGGGGGGGCCGCATGACGTTCTCGGCGACCGAAGCGGGTGTCGCGGAGCTGTGGGAGAAGCTGGCCGCGCGGGTCGCCGCCGGGGACCGGTTCGCCGGCCTGTTCGCCGCCGTCCGCCCCCGGCACTCCAGCGACGCCGGCGCGGAGGCCGCGCTGGTCCTGTCCGCGCAGGTGGCGGCCGGGGGCGGGATCGACACCATGGAGGTGGCGCTGCCGCCGGGCGCGGCCAGCTATCCCGCGCTGACCCCGCTGGTGGGCGCGGCGTTCTGGTATGAGCGGGTGATCCACGACCAGTTCGGCGTGGTTCCGCGCGGGCATCCCCGGCTGGCGCCGCTGGTGCTGCACGGCTCGCCGGAAGACCACGCGCTGCCCCGGCACGTGGCCGGGTACGGGATGTTCACGATCCCGCACGGCCCGGTCCGCTCGGGGGTGATGGAGTCCATCGAGTACCTGGTCGAGACTCCGGGCGAGGCGATCCCGCACCTGAACATGCGCGTCTTCTACAAGCACCGCGGCATCGAGAAGCGATTCGAGGGCATGACCGCCGCCGATGGCGTGCTGCTCGCCGAGCGGGCCGAGGGCATCGCCACCGTCGCGCACGCGCTGGCCTACTGCCACGCGATCGAGCGCATCGCCGGATGCGTCCCGCCGGAATCGGCCGGCCTGGTGCGGGTGCTGCACGCGGAGCTGGAGCGGATCGCCAACCATGTCGATGTCGCCGCCAGGCTGGCCGACGCGGCCGGCCTGGCGGTGGCCGCGGCCCGGTTCGCCGTCCACAAGGAACGGGTGCTACGGCTGGTCAGCGGGCTATGCGGCAGCCGGTTCGGCCGCGGCGTCGTCATGCCGGGCGGTGTCAGCGCGCTGCCCCGGATGAGCCCTGACGCCCTGCTGGCCGAATTCGGCCGGCTGGAGAAGGCCGTGATGGCGGACGCCGACTCGCTGATGGCCACCTCCTCGTTCCTGGACCGGCTGCGCTCCACCGGCCCGCTGCCCCCGGCGCGGGCGCGGGAGCACGGGGCGCTGGGCCCGATCGGGAAAGCCTCCGGGTTCTCCGACGACGCCCGGGTCGAGCGGTTCTATGATGCCTATCCGTCGCTCGGGATGCTGCCCGGCCGCGCGCATGAGTCGGGGGATGCGCTGGCCCGGCTGGCGGTGCGCTGGGATGAGGTCGCTGCGTCCTTCCACTTGCTGCGCCAGGTCGCCGACGAGCTGGCCGGGCTGGACGGCAGCGCCGGGCCAGCGGCAGCCCCGTGTGAGCCGATCGCCGGGCGGGCGGCCGGGTGGGCCGAGGCGCCGCAGGGCGAGGTGCTCTACGACGTGACGCTGCAGGACGGCCGGATCAGCCGCTGCCATCCCCGGTCGGCGTCCTTCCATAACCTCGTGCTCATGCACGAGGTGTTCGCCGGGGACATCCTCACCGACTTCCCGTTCATCGAGGCGAGCTTCGGCCTGTCGGTCGCGGGAGTGGCGCTGTGACGGGCCCGGCGGGACTCCTGGAGGGCGGGGCGGCATGAGCCTGTGGGTGCTGCGGGGACTGCGTGACGGCGTGGTCACCACCCGGTGGCCCAAGCGGCCCGACGGATACGCGGACGGCTGGCGCGGCCCGGCGACCGTGCATGACCCCTACGCGGCCGGCACCGCCGGGCTCGGTGAGCTGTGCCCGACCGGCGCCATCTCCGTCACCGGCCAGCCCGGTGCCGTGCGCCTCGACCAGGGCCGGTGCATCCTCTGCGGCCGGTGCGTCGACGCGCGTCCCGACGTGTTCGCCTGGTCCGCGGGCGCGATCGGGCCCGGTGCCGCCGCGCTGACCCGGGACGGGCTCGTCGTCCCGGAGGTCACGGAAACCGATGCGGCGGTCGAAGCGGCCCGCGCGCGGCTGCGCGAGCGCACCGTCGCGCTGCGCCGCAGCGTGCACGTGCGCCACGTCGACGCCGGATCGGACGGTAGCGAGGAATGGGAGATCCTCGCGCTGCTCGGCCCCGTCTACGACGTGCACCGGCTCGGCGTCTTCTTCACCGCCAGCCCGCGCCACGCGGACATTCTGCTGGTCACTGGCGCCGGCGCGGCCGGGATGGCCGGGCCGCTGCGGGCCACGTATGAGGCGATGCCCGATCCCCGGGTCGTCATCGCCGCCGGAACCGACGCGGTCAGCGGCGGACTGCTCCGTGAGAGCGACGTCACCAGGGGCGGGGTTTCCGCCAGCGTCCCGGTGGACGTGTGGGTGCCAGGGTCTCCGCCGTCTCCGTTCGGCATCCTCCATGCCCTGCTGATCGCCGTGGGCCGGCTCGGCAGCAACGGAAAGGGGACGCGGTGAGCTGGCTGTTCGGAGCCGGGCTGATCCTGCTGGCCGTCGCCGCGGCGGCGGACCTGCTCGGTGTGCCGCGCCCCGGGCGGGGGCGCGTGAGCGGACTGCCGTACCTGCTCGGCGCCGCCGGCTGCGGATGCCTGGCCGCGGCCGGGGGAGCCGCGCTCGCCGGGAACACGGTCCGCCTGGGCACCGGCCGGCTGCTTGGCCAGGTCCTTCCCGGGCAGCAGGCGCTCGGGCTGTCCGCCGACCGGCTGTCCGGGATGTTCCTCGTCATGGCGCTCGGCGCCGCCGTGCCCGTCTCGGTCGCGTTCGCCAGCTGGGCGGCACGGCCCGGCGCAGTCGGCCGGAGGGGCCTGGGCGCTGGCTACGCGCTGGCGGTTGGCTCGGTCGCGGTGTTCGTGACGGCCACCGACGCGTTCACCGCGCTGTTCGGATGGGAGTCGCTGACCGTCGCGTTCTACCTGCTCGCCGGGTTCGAGCGCGGCCGGGCGGGCCGGGCGGGGGCGGCGCAGATAACGCTCGCGTTCGGCCAGATCAGCGGGGCCGCGCTGCTGGCCGGGCTGCTGCTCCTGGCCAGCGAATCGCACTCGATCGCGCTGGCCTCGTTCGCCCATGCGCCCGGCGGCGCGGCCCGGACCACCGCGCTGGTGCTGCTGCTCGGCGGGTTCGCGGTCAAGGCCGGCCTGGTGCCGTTCCAGGTGTGGCTGCCGCGCGGTTACGCCGCCGCGCCCGGACCGGCCCGGGCGGTCATGGCCGGAGTCTGCATCAACGTCGCGTTCTACGGGATGTGGCGGACGTTTGCCCTGCTCGGGCACCCGCCTGGCTGGCTGGCTGGGGTGCTGCTCCTGCTGGGCGGGTTCACCGCGCTGCTCGGCATCGCCCACGCCGCGGTGCAGAACCGGCTGCCAACGGTCATCGCCTATTCCAGCGTGGAGAACAGCGGGCTCATCATCGTCGGCTTCGGCGTTGCCCTGACCGGCGCCGCCGTGCGGGACGAGCGGCTGGTCGCGGCGGGCCTGCTGGCCGCCACCTTGCAGATGATCGCGCACACCGCGGCCAAGTCGCTGCTGTTCACGTCCAGTGCCGGCATCGAGGCGGTGGCGGGCGGCGACGACCTGGAGATGCTCCGCGGCATGGGGCGGCGGGCGCCGTGCAGCGGCACTGGGCTGGCCATTGGCTCGCTGACCCTGGCCGGGCTGCCACCGACCGCGGGGTTCGTATCGGAATGGTTCCTGCTCGAATCGCTGATGCAGCAGTTCCGGGTGCCCGGGCTCGGTTACCGGCTGGTGCTCGCGCTGGCCGGGGCCGCGGTCGCGCTGACCGTGGGTTTCGCCGGGGTCACGTTCGTCCGCCTGGTCGGGCTCGTGGTCCTCGGCCCTCGCCGGCCGGCGGGGCCGTCCGGCGACTCCTGCCGCCGCGACTACGGCTGGGCCGGGCGGGCGGCCGTCGCCGTGCTCGCCGCGTGCCCGCTGGCGCTCGCCGCGGTGACCCCGCTGGAGATCCGGGTCATCGCGGCCGGGCTGTCGCCCGTCGTGCCGGGCGCTGTCACGTTGGGGGCGCTGAAATCCCCGTGGGTCCTGCAGCCGGTGTTCGCCGGCTTTTCGATCCTGTCACCGTCCTGGCTGTGGATTGATATCCCCACCCTCGCCGTGCTGGTAGGGCTCTTCACCTGGGCCGTGTCCGGTCGGCGGATGCTGCGGGTGCGACGGGTTCCCGCGTGGCGTTCGGCGACGATCGGCGTCGAGGGGCCGGATTCCTACACCGCGTTCGGCTACGCCAATCCGACCCGCCGGGTGCTCGCCAACGTCCTGCACACCCGGTCCGAGGTGCGGGTGCTGACGGCCGAGCGGGACGCCGCGCCCGCGGACGACACGGGCGGAGCACTGGAAGCCGATGGTGGCCCCAACGTCATGCGGGGGGCCGCCGGGCCAGGCGGCGGCGCGGAGCCGGGGGGTGGTGCCGAAGAGCCGGGTGCGGCGGCCGGGGGGCCGCATCTCGGCTACACGTCTGACGTGATCGAGGTCGTGGAGACCTACCTGTACCGTCCCGCGTTCCGCCTCGTCGCGGTGACCGTCACGGCGGCGAAACGGCTTCAGTCCGGCCGCCTTGATGCCTACCTGCTGTACATGCTCATCGCGCTCATCGCCGTGATCGCCGTGGTCACCGCACTGGCCTGAGGCCCGGGGATCACGCAGGTGATGCTCTGCGCAGCGGTGGGCACGACACGACACGAGTGGCGAGCAATTCAGCCGCCGTTCCGCCGTCTCCGGAGATCACAGGCTGGTGCCCCGGCCGGCCCGCCGCCAGCCGCACAAAACTGACCGGATCGGAATGCACCTCAGCGACCGGCTGGCCCGCACCGAGCGACCACCGGCCGCCCATGGGCCCGCTGAAGTCCAGGATCACTGCGGGCCGTGACCATGCGCACGCAAGGTCACGGATTACCTGCCGCGCGACTTCGCCGTCCTGGGCACCCACGCCCACCGGCCGCTGTGCGGCGATCGCGATATCCGTGCGGTGCATCCACGCCTCGCGGGGCATCAGCACGCGGATGAAGTAATCGATGGTGTTTTCCGGCGCCCCGCGTGCCGCCGGGAAGTAAATGCTCCCGCGCATGCGGTGCAGCGGCCCGGGAATGCGCTCCGCAGCCAGGGTCGCCTTGCGGCCCCAGTAGGCCAGTTCGGCCATCAGCTGCTCGGTGGAGCGCTCGGCACGGTCACGGATCTGTGCCGCGCTGCGGCCATCCCCGTCCGGGCCGGCCAGCCGCCGGGCCGCGTGGATCCGGCGGACCAGCCGGGTGGGCCGGGACAGCTCCTCGTTCTCGCTGATCATGTGCGCCACCACATCGCGGACGCTCCAGCCGGCGCAATCGGTCGGGCGCAGCCATTCGGCCGGGTCCAGATCACCGAGGAGCGCCTGTGTCCGCGATAGCTCACCGCGGACCATGCCGAGGGCGTGCAGTTCCGTCGGCCGGATGATCTCGCCCGCTCGGGCAGGCATGGTCGTGAACACGATGGGGTCTCCTCGCCACGTCTTGGAGACACGCGGGAGAGGCCGTCAGCAGTAGCCCGACCGGAACGGGCTGCTGCGGTTTTGGCGAGCCTCATCGCCTGGTTCAACTGTGACGCGCCGCTGCGGTCAGCGTAACCCGCGGCTCGTATTTTGCGCATCCCGCTTTCAGGTGAAATACGCGCATCCCGCTTTCAGGTGAAATAGCAGCGGCTCTGACCCCTGATCTTCTGGTCCGTTCCGGGGTAAAATCCTGTCCAGGCGATGAAGCCCGCCTCAACCGCCGCAGTGGCTGATGGCTTCTACCGGATAGGCGACCGGTGGAGGCATGTGTGCACACCGATGTGACCACCCGGAACCGCATCCTGATTGTTAACGCGCTACGTCCGGCCAGCTGAGGAGGCATGGTGGAAGTTGAGGTGATCGTCGAGATCCCGCAGGGCTCACGGAACAAGTACGAGATGGATCACGAGACCGGCCGGATCCGGCTGGACCGGATGCTGTTCACCTCAACCCGCTATCCGCACGATTACGGCTTCATCCCGGAGACGCTGGCCGAGGACGGCGATCCGCTGGACGCGATGGTGATGCTGGAAGAACCGACCTTTCCCGGCTGCCTGGTAACCGCCCGTCCCATCGGCCTGTTCTGGATGCATGACGAGCACGGCCCGGACGCAAAAGTGCTGACCGTTCCGGCCCAGGACCCCCGGTACGCCGGGCTGCAGGATCTGGGCGACGTTCCCCCGCACGTGACCGCCGAGATCGGGCATTTCTTCGACATCTACAAGGAACTGGAGCCGGGGAAGGACACCGACGTCCGGGGCTGGCAGGACCGTGCCACGGCAATAGAAGTCATCAAGGCCGCCTTCCAGCGTGCTGGTAACCAGCCCGCGCCGATCGGTGCGGGGAAGCCCGCGAACTAACGGCACAGGACACCGGCGAGGCCCTGATCCACCCCCTGCTCCCTCCCCCGGGCCGCGGCGCCGAGACTTTTCGCCTACGGTATCGGCACGGCGGGGGGAAGGGTGCTACGAGCCAGGCCCCGGAAACGCGAACCGGTCCCGGAGGTCTGTGCCTCCGGGACCGGTCGCCAAACTGAACAGGTTACGAGCTGAACAGGTTACGAGCTGGACGGGCTAGCCGATGAGCGGCCTGCCGACCGGCATTTTGATCCGGCCGCCAAGGCCATTGGTCACCCCGGCCGCCGAGGTGTACCAGGCCAAGAGCGCGGTGACGACGCCGACGTAACCGCCGGCCTTGATCGTTCCCGTGCCACCCGTGAAGAAGCCGATGAACAGGATGATCTCGGTGGCCTCCAGGAGGAGCAACGTCGCGAAGATGGCCATGTTGGTCTGGGTGCTGATCAGCAGCATGTAGGTGTTGAAGATGGTCCAGGCCAGCAGGATCCAGCCGAGGTCCTTGACGCTTTGCGACGCGTAGAGAGCCTTGAGTACGGCGCTCGCAGGCGCGTTACGCTCGACCAGAACGACCCACAGCCCGAGGCCGATCCAGAAGCCGCCGTAGCTCCCGAATATGGTGGTGCCGAAGACATTCTTGTTGCGGAATTCCCACATGGCGGCCAGCAACTGGACGACGCCGCCGTAGGCAAAGGCGTACCCCAGCCAGGCCGTTCCCGTCGCCTTGGTCATCCATCCCGCGTTGGCGGCGGACAGCAGAAATGTGGTGAGGGCGAATGCGGCCAGGCCAAGGGGGGCCGGGTCGGCGATAGGCGCGGACGGGGCTTGCGCCGGCGTCGCGCGCTCACCTGCCCCAGTGATGCGATCGTCGTTGACGCTCACGGTGATCCTCCTGTCAAGGAAGGCACGTCTGCTCACGCCGAACCCAACAGCCGTGCCGCGTTCCTTTTAGCGATCACTTGCGGAACAAGAGAACCACATGTGACCTGCCCTGAGGGTAACGCTCCGGACCTCGGTTCGGTATACCCAGGTCTGGTGTTTTCCCGTCGCGCCGTCAAGCGGTTAACGGAGCGGGCTTCCGGTTCCTGGCCAGCGTCTGGCCCAGCCCGGACACGCGGACCTGGCTCGGGGCGGGCTGTCCTAAAGCGGCCGCGCCGCTTGGGCGGCCCGGCGGCCGGGTGCGCCCTGACGCGTCTTGGCGCAGCGGGTATGCTCAAACTGTTATCAGGGCTAGGCCACGGGAAGGCCCTTATATGACATCAGACGGTGCGATTCGCGCTTCCGACCACGACCGGGAAAGCGCGGTCGAGGTACTTCGGGATGCGTACACTGCGGGCCGCCTGAACCTGGACGAGTTCGATGAGCGGACGACCGCCGCGTACGCGGCCAAGACCTGGGGCGATCTGCGCGACCTGACGTCCGATCTGCCCGCCGAGCCCGCCCTGGGCGCCGACCTGCGGATGCCGGCGCCCAAGCCACTGGTCGACGTGCCGGTGCAGTACGGGTCCCGGCGGCCGCCGTTTATCCCCCTGCTGCCGATCGCCCTGGTCTGGCTGGTCGTCGCGGCCGCCGCGCACGCGTCCGCCGTGGTCATTCCCATCGTGCTGCTGTGCCTGCTGTCGGTGCGGATGGCCGGCTGGCGCCGCAGGCACCCGCCGAAGGACCGGGATCCGGGCCAAGGGCCCGGGCCGGGCCGGCGCGCGGACGACATCATCTAGCGCCGCGCCGGGGGTAGATCCCCCGGATCCACCCCCGGATCTGCTGGGCGGTCCCGGAGATTCGAACGTGCGGCGGTCGCCAGCCGTGAAATCTAGTAACGTCGAGGTTTGGACCGACCATTGCCCCGCGGCCTGCGGGATGAAGGCCGGTACGCCTTGGTTGTGCGGCGCGGCGCGCGCAACCACCGTGGCGAGGAACTCGGGAGACCTGTTGGCTGATGTAACCGCTGAAGGCGGACGCGCGGGCGGCGCGGGCACGTCGGCGGACACGGCTTCTCAGGACGTACAGGAGGGGCCCGCAGAACCGCCCGGTGCCGCGCCGGCCAGCCCGGTGACCCCCCCGGATACGGCCGGAGAGACAGCTGCCACCGAACGGGCCCCCCGCAGGGTCAGCCGCCTGCTGAGCGCCCACCGGCAGTTCGGCATCGTGATCGCCCTCGCCGCGGCGCTGCGCGTGGTCGTCATGCTGGGTTACCCGCCGATCCTGTGGTACAGCGACTCGTACAGCTACATCTTCGATGCGGTGGCGAAGACCCCCGATATCGTCCGTTCGGATGGGTATCCGCTCTTCCTCTATCTTCTGCTGCCCTTCCATAGCCTCACCCTGATCGCCGCGCTGCAGGCTCTCATGGGCCTGGCCATGGGCGCCGCCATCTACGCGGTTTTGCGGCGGCGCGGGCTGCCGTGGTGGGGCGCGACACTGCCCGCCCTGCCCGTGCTGTTCGACGTGTTCGAGATGCAGATCGAGCACATGGTCATGTCCGACGTGCTGTTCATCTTCCTCGTCACCGTGGCCCTCGCCGCGCTGTGCTGGTCCGACCGCCCGCCGTTCCTGCTGTGCGCGGTCGCGGGACTGATGATCGGCTACGCGAGTGTCGTCCGGACGGTGGGGGAGCCACTGCTGGTCGTCCTCGTTGTCGGCCTGCTGCTGCGGCGGGTGGACTGGAAACGGACGGCGGTGCTGCTGGTGGCAGGCGTGCTGCCGATCGCCGGCTACATGGTCTGGTTCCACGGCTTTTACGGGCAGTACGCCCTCGACGCCTCCAGCGGCACCTTCCTCTACAGCCGGGTGAGCACCTTCGCCAAATGTTCCCAGATAACCCTGCCCGCCAGCCTGAAGGTCCTGTGTGACCCCACGCCGCCCGCGCAGCGGCCCGGCTCGCAGGAATACCTGTGGTCGGTCAGCACGCCGCTGTACAAGCTGAGCAAGGGGAACCAGTTCTCGCCGGCTGCCGACAGCATGGCGGGCAAATTCGCCCGGGCCGCGATCGAGTCCGAGCCGCTGGCGTACGCCAGGGCCGTGTTCAGCGACACCGCGCACACCTTCACCTGGGACCGCAGCCAGTCGGACCTGACCGGCTCCGGGCCATCGTTCCAGTTCGAGCCGGTGGTGGCGCCGGTGACGGCCGATAAGACGCTGTGGTGGGTGCTGTACTACCCGCAGATCAAGTCCGCGCTGCTGCGTTACGCCGGCCCGAGCCTGGCCCAGCCCACGGTGACCAAACCGTTCTCCAGCGTCATCCAGGCCTATCAGAAGGTCTTCTACCTCAGGGGCACGATGCTGGGGGTCATCCTGCTGCTCGGCGCGGCCGGCATCGTCGCGCGCTGGCGGCGGTGGGGCGGCCTGGCCCTGCTGCCGTGGGCCACCGCCGCGCTCCTCATCATCCTGCCGCCCATGACGGCCGGCTTCAGTTACCGGTACGTGCTGGCGGCCGTGCCAGTGGCCTGCCTCGCCGCCGGGCTGGCCCTGTCGCGAGAGCCCCGCGCCGCGCGGAAGGCGGCCCCGGCCCAAGCCGAGACCGCGACCGCCGCGACCGACTGAATCGCCGGCCCGGGTTCCAGGATCTGCCGTGGCCCGGCTCCGTCACTTCCCTGATCCGGGCGGCGGCGGGGCTCAGTGAGCGGCGGGGCGGCCGATCTCGGGCGGCACCTGGCTGGCCGCCTCCGCGTCGAGCAGGAACAGCGTGCGCCGCCGCCCCCGCGCGCCCGCGGCCGGGACCTGTACCGGGCCGGCGTCGGACAGGGCCAGCGCGGCCGCGCCGGCCTTTTCCTCCCCGGCGGCCAGGATCCAGATTTCCCGGGCCGAGTTGATCGACGGCAGCGTCATCGTCAGCCGCGTCGGCGGGGGTTTCGGCGCTCCCCGGACCGCGACCACCGGCCGGTCGTCGTACAGCGCCGGCATCCCCGGGAACAGCGACGCGATGTGGCCCTCGGGGCCGATGCCCAGCAGCAGGACGTCAAACGAGGGCACCACGCCATGGTCTTCCGGCCGGGCCGCCTCGCAGAGCCACGCCGCGTAGCGGGCCGCCGCCGCCTCCGGGTTGCCGCCGTCCGGGCCGTCGGACGGCGGCATGGGGCGGACCCGCGCCGGATCGACATCGACGTGATCGAGCAGGGCGGCACGAGCCCCCGTCTCGTTCCGTTCCTTGTCCCCGGACGGCAGGAACCGCTCGTCCCCCCACCAGATGTCCACGTGCCGCCAGTCCACGGCGTCCCGGGCCGGGATCGCCGCGAGCTCGGTGAGCACGGCGGTGCCGATCCCGCCGCCGGTGAGCACCAGCGAGGCGGTGTCCCGGGCCGCGACCGCGTCCACCAGCCGGGTGACCAGCCGCGCCGCGACCGCCTTGGCCAGCAGCGGGGCGTCCCGGTGGACGATGACCTCCGGAGCGCTCATAGGTCGGCGATCTCCTGCTCCGATTCCACGCCCGTCTCGCCTTCGTTGGCGTTCATGGCTTCCGTGGCGGCCGAGTCGACCAGGCCAGGTTCCGGCGCGTTCTCCTGCACCGAATCCGCGAGGCGCTCGTCCGCAGTGCGGGCCTCCGCGGTGCCGCCGTAGGCCGCCTGCGCCGGGACGGACGCGGACGTTGCCACGCCGATCAGCGTGAACGTGTCGGCCTCCCGGTCGTCGTTGCTCCGCGCGTCGCTGAACAGCCAGGCCAGCGACTCCGCGTACACGTCGTCGGGGTCGAGCAGGCGCAGCTCCTCGGCGAGCAGTTCGGCCTGGTCCCGGCGGTGCAGTGCGACCCGCCGGTCCGGCTCACCGGTCTTCGACAGCGTGGCGGTCCGGCCGTCGTGGCGGGAGATCTCGATCTGGCCGTTCTCCGTCTCGAACCGGACGTCGGTGATGCCCGGGCCGCCGGACACGGCGCGCCGCACCGGGACGCCCAGCCGCAGCGAGAGCCAGGCCGCGAGGATGTCGCCGCTCGGGTTGTCTCGCTCGGCCAGCACCTCCCCCCGCGTGATGGGGGGATGCGGCACGTCGAACGTGGCCGCGAGCAGCGTGCGCCACGGGGTGAGCCGGGTCCAGCTGAAGTCGGTGTCCCCGGGCTTGTACGCCCCGGCCAGCCCGGCCAGCGCCAGCGACCCCGGCTCCCCGTCCCCGGACGCGGAGTCGGTCACCCGGCGCTGGGCCAGCGCCCCGAGGGGGCTCTGGGAGGGCATCTCCGGTACCTGCCCGGGCCACCAGGTCACCACGGGCACGTCCGGCACGAGCAGGGGCGCGAGCACGGAGTCGGCGTGCTGCCCGACCGGGCCGTACATCCGCAGCAGGATCGTCTCACCGGGGCCCGTTTCGCCCACCCGGATCTCCGCGTCGAGGCGCGACTCGGCGTTCGGGCGGCGCGTGATCACGCCGAGCACGCGGCACGGGTGCTCGCGTGCCGCGTGGTTCGCGGCGCGCATCGCGTCGTACTGCGCGGCCTCGCTGGTCTCCACGATCAGCGTGAGCACCATGCCCAGCGCGGCGCCGCCGAGACGGCGCCGCGCCTCGGTCAGCGCCTCGTAGATCGCGCTCGCGCTGGTGTCGGTCAGGTCGATCGTCATCGTCGTACCCCTCTTGTCGGCCCGGATCCCGCCGGGTCTCGTCCGGCCGGCCGCCTAGAGCCGTCGCCAGGCACGGCCGTCGCGGGCCATCAGCGCGTCCGCGGAGGCCGGGCCGGAGGTGCCCGCCGGGTATGGTTCCGGCTTGGTGTATTCGGCCCAGAAGTCCTCGATCGGATCGAGGATGCGCCACGACAGCTCGACCTCTTCCTGCCGGGGGAACAGCGGCGGGTCGCCGATGAGCACGTCGAGCAGCAGCCGCTCGTACGCCTCGGGGCTGGACTCGGTGAAGGATTCCCCGTAGGCGAAGTCCATGTTCACGTCGCGGACTTCCATGGCCGAGCCGGGCACCTTCGAACCGAACCGCACCGTTATGCCCTCGTCCGGCTGCACCCGGATCACCAGCGCGTTCTGCCCGAGTTCCTGGGTGTCGGTCGCGGAGAACGGCAGGTGCGGCGCGCGCTGGAAGATCAGCGCGATCTCCGTCATCCGGCGCGGCAGCCGTTTGCCGGTCCGCAGGTAGAACGGGACGCCGGCCCACCGCCGGGTGCCCACCCCCAGCCGTACCGCGGCGTAGGTCTCGGTCCGGGAGTCCGGGGGGATCCCGTCTTCCTCAAGGTATCCGCGCACCTCGTGGCCGCCTTGCCAGCCCGCGGTGTGCTGGCCGCGCGCGGTGCCGGTGGCCGGGTCCTGCGGCAGCCGGACGGCCGACAGCACCTTCTCCTTCTCCGCTCGCAGCGAGTCGGCGTCGAAGGCGACCGGCTCCTCCATCGCGGTCAGGGCCAGCAACTGCAGCAGGTGGTTCTGGATCACGTCGCGGGCGGCGCCGATCCCGTCGTAGTAGCCCGCCCGGCCGCCGATGCCGATGTCCTCGGCCATCGTGATCTGGATGTGGTCGACGTACCCGCGGTTCCAGATCGGCTCGTACATTTCGTTGGCGAAGCGCAGCGCCAGGATGTTCTGGACGGTCTCCTTGCCCAGGTAGTGGTCGATGCGGAACACCGACTCGGGCGGGAAGACCTCGGCCAGGATGTCGTTCAGCTCCCGGGCGCTCTTCAGATCATGACCGAACGGCTTCTCGATGACCACCCGGCGCCAGGGGCGGCGGCCCGCCCACGCCGCCTGCTGGCCTTCGGGCGGCGTGTAGTCGTCCGGATCGGACAGCCCGGACCGCTTGAGCTGCTGCACCACGACCGGGAACGCCTTGGGCGGGATCGACAGGTAGAACGCGTAGTTCCCGCCCGTGCTCCGCTCGGCGTCCAGGGCGCGGACGGTCTCGGCCAGGCTGTCGAAGGCGGCGTCGTCGTCGAACTCCCCCTGGACGAACCGGATCCCCTCACTGACCTGCTGCCAGAACCGTGTCCCGGAACGGCGTCCGCGCGTGCTCCTTGACCGCCTCGTAGGTGAGCTGGGCGAAGTCCTCGTCCTCCCAGTCCCGCCGGGCGAAGCCGACCAGGGAGAACCCCGGCGGGAGCAGCCCGCGGTTGGCCAGGTCGTAGATCGCGGGCAGCAGCTTCTTGCGCGCCAGGTCACCGGTCACGCCGAACATGACCAGCACACACGGGCCGGCCACCCGGGGAATGCGCCGGTCCCGCGGATCCCGCAGCGGGTTCTCCTGCACCTGCAGGTCCGGGAGGGCCGCGGGATTGGCCGGCGCGGGCCCGCGGGTGCCCTGGCCCGCCGTCACTGACTCGCTCACGATTCTCCCGTTCCCTCGCTATCGTGGCGCCGGGCGGCCGGCGAGCGGTGGCTCGCCGGCCGCTGTCGAGTGCTGATCACTGTTCCGCGAGCTGGCCCTTGACCGTCTCGATGAGCTCGTTCCAGGACGCGGCAAACTTCGCCACTCCCTCATCTTCCAGCACCCTGACCACGTCGTCGTAGGGGATACCCAGATTCTCCAGGCCCGCGATGACCTTCCGGGACTCGTCGTAGGTGCCGTGGATCGTGTCCCCGCGCAGCTGGCCGTGGTCGGCCACGGCGTGGATGGTCGGCTCCGGCATCGTGTTGACGGTGTCCGGCGCCACCAGATCCACCACGTACATGGTGTCGGGGAACGACGGGTCCTTGGTGCTGGTGGACGCCCACAGCGGCCGCTGCGCCCGCGCGCCCTTGGCCCGCAGCGCCTCCCACCGCGGCGTCGCGATCCGCTTTTCGAACAGCTCGTAGGCCAGCCGCGCGTTGGCAATGGCGGCCTTGCCGCGCAGGGCCTTCGCCTCGCCCGTGCCGATCTTGTCCAGCCGCTTGTCGACCTCGGTGTCCACCCGGCTGACGAAGAACGACGCGACCGACGCGATGCCGGACAGGTCGCGGCCGGCTTCGGCCGCCTTCTCCAGTCCGGCCATGTAGGCGTCGATGACCGCGTCGTAGCGCTCCAGCGAGAAGATCAGGGTCACGTTGACGCTGATGCCCTCGGAGATCGCCTGCGTGATGGCCGGCAGTCCCTCCAGCGTGGCCGGGATCTTGATGAACAGGTTCGGCCGGTCGACCATCCACCACAGCGCGCGCGCCTCGGCGATCGTCGGCTCGGTCTCGTTGGCCAGCCGCGGGTCCACTTCCAGGGAGACCCGGCCGTCCTGGCCGCCGGTCTCCTCGTAGACGTGCTGAAACACGTCACACGCCCAGCGGATGTCGTATGTGGTGATGGCGCGGACCGCCTCGTCGACCGGCACCTTGCGGATCGCCAGGTCGTGGCACTGGCCGTCGTAGGCCGACCCCTTGCTCAGCGCGGCCGCGAAGATCGTCGGATTCGACGTCACGCCGATGACGTGGTCGTCGCGGATGAGCTGTTCCAGGTTCCCCGTGCGGAGCCGGTCACGGCTGATGTCATCCAGCCATACCGCCACCCCCAGGGCGGTCAGCTGAGCGAGAACGTCTTCTGACTGGGAGGTCATGAGCTTTGGTTCCTTCCCTTATGCCGTTCATCCTGCTGAGGTCCCTGTCTTCACCCTCAGGAGGCGATGTCGGTCACCCTCACGGTGCGCTGGCCCGCTCCAGGGCCGTCCGCGCCACGGCGGCGACCCGCTCCGACGTGAGCCCGAACTCGGCGTAGAGCCGCTGGTACGCGGCGGAGGCGCCGAAGTGCTCTACCCCGACGGACTCACCGAGATCACCGACGTACTCCCGCCAGCCGAGCGTGACACCTGCTTCGACCGAGACCCGTGCCCGGATCCGGCTCGGCAGAACCTGTTCCCGGTAGGAGGCTTGCTGCTCGGCGAACCATTCCACGCAGGGCATGGACACCACGCGGGCCGGCGTCCCCGCGGCCTGCAGCTCGTCCCGGGCCGCCAGGGCGATCTGCACCTCACTGCCGGTGGCGATGAGGATCACCTGCGGATCGCCGTCCGCCTCGGCCAGCACGTACCCGCCGCGGGCGGTGCCCTCGGCGCTGGCCAGGCCCTCCGGTCCCGCGCGGCCCGCGGAGCGCTCCAGTACCGGCAGGTTCTGCCTGCTCAGGCACAGCGCGGACGGGTTGCTGTTCCGCTCCAGGATGGTCTTCCAGGCCACGACCGTCTCGTTCGCGTCGCCGGGCCGGACGACCTCCAGGTTCGGGATGGCGCGCAGCGCCCACAGGTGCTCCACCGGCTGGTGCGTCGGCCCGTCCTCGCCCAGCCCGATGGAGTCGTGCGTCCATACGTACGTCACCGGCAGCTTCATCAGCGCCGCGAGCCGCACGGACCCCCGCATGTAGTCGCTGAAGACCAGGAACGTGCCGCCGTACGGCCTTGTTCCCCCGTGCAGCGCGATGCCGTTGAGGATCGCGCCCATGGCGTGCTCGCGGATGCCGAAGTGCAGCGTGCGGCCGTACTTGTCACCAGGGAACATCTTGGTCTGGTGGTCGCGCGGGATGAAGGACGGCTCGCCCTTCATGGTGGTGAGGTTGCTCTCGGCCAGGTCGGCGGATCCGCCCCACAGCTCGGGCAGCACCGGCGCAAGCGCGTTGAGCACCTCACCGGACGCCTTCCGGGTGGCCATGCCCTTCTTGTCCGGCGGGAACGTGGGCAGCGCCCCGTCCCAGCCGGCGGGCAGCTCGCGCTTGGCCAGCCGGTCGAACAGTTCCTTGCGGCTGCCGTCGGCCTTGGCCCACGCCGCGAAGGTGTCGTCCCACTCGGCGCGCGTGGCCTTGCCGCGCTCGATGACCCCGCGCGCGTGCGCGACCAGGTCGGGGGCCTCGGGGAAGGAGATGGCCGGGTCGAAGCCGAGGATCTCCTTGGTCTCCGCGACCTCCTCCGCGCCCAGGGCCGAGCCGTGCGCCGCGCCGGTGCCCTTCTTGTGCGGGGCCGGCCAGCCGATGATCGTGCGCAGGTTGATCATGGACGGCCGCCCGGTCTCGCTCTTGGCCGCGATCAGCGCGTCGTAGAGGGCCTGGACGTTCTCGGTGTAGGTGCCGTCCGGCTGCGCCCAGTCGACGTGCTGCACGTGCCACCCGTAGGCCTCGTACCGCGCCGCGACGTCCTCGGACTTGGCGATCTGCGTGTCGTCCTCGATGGAGATGTGGTTGTCGTCGTAGATCAGGGTCAGGTTGCCGAGCTCCTGGTGGGCGGCCAGGGAGGACGCCTCGTGGGTGATGCCCTCCTCGATGTCGCCGTCCGAGGCGATCACGTACACGTGGTGGTCGAACGGGCTGGCGCCCGCCTTCGCGTCCGGGTCGAACAGGCCGCGCTCGCGCCGGGCGGCCATGGCCATGCCCACGGCGTTCGCGAGGCCCTGCCCGAGCGGGCCGGTCGTCGTCTCCACCCCGGGCGTCAGCCCGCGCTCCGGGTGCCCGGGAGTAAGGCTGCCCCACGACCGGTACTGCTTGAGGTCCTCCAGGCTCAGCCCGTACCCGGACAGGTAGAGCTGGATGTACAGGGTCAGGCTGGAGTGCCCGCAGGACAGCACGAAACGGTCCCGCCCGGTCCACGCCGGGTCGGCCGGGTCGTGCCGGAGAATCCGCTGGAACAGCAGGTACGCGGCCGGGGCCAGGCTCATGGCCGTGCCGGGGTGCCCCGACCCCTCGTTTTCTACGGCGTCCATGGCCAGGACCCGGATCAGGTTCACGGTGCGCTCGTCGACGTCAGACCACTCGAGCTTGTTCTTTGGCTGGCTACTCACCGCTTGGTCACGGCTCCTCTCTGCTGATGAAGGCTGTGGCTGCGGCACTCGCGGACTCTGCCGTGATGCAGCCTGCAGCCCCACCTACCCTCGTCCAGGCAGCCAAAAAGCCCCGCGCAAAACCCGGGGGCAATGACCATGGTCGAGCCTATCCCGCTGGCCGCGCCAGCCTGAGCGCGAGGGGCCCGGCCGGCCCGTCGTGACGACCCGCCGGGCAGACCGTCGGGATTCACCCGGCCGTCATCTCACTCGGCCCCAGTACCGCACCCGTTCATGCCGCAAGGACCGGCGCGTTAGCTCCCAGGGACCGGCGCGCTGGTGTCCGGCTGCGCGTCAGGCTCCAGCGACACGGCCGTAACCCTCTCGCTGGCCGTAACCCTCTCGCTGGCCGTAACCCTCTCGCTGGCCGGAAGCGTCTCGCTGGCCGGGGCGGTCTCGACGGGGCCCCGGTCACGCAGGGCCAGAAAGAGCCGGATGGTGACGATCCAGATCACCACCGCGACCGTGACGTGCACCCAGACCAGACCGGCGGGCAGCCCGCTGAAGTACTGCGCGTACCCGATCGCACCCTGGGCCAGGATCAGCGCGCCGAGCGTCCAGCCCCGCCGAACCGCCCGGCGCGGCGCGCCCGACACCGTCAGGCCGAGAATCAGCGCGGCGGACAGGCCGGTGAGCAGCCAGCCGATGTCCGCATGGAACTGGGTGACGCCGATGAACGGCAGGTGGAAGCGGGGTGCCGTGGCGTTGCCGGCCAGCTTGCCGGTGCCGGTGACCACGGTGCCAGCCGCGAACATCACGGCCACCACCGGCACGAGGACCGCGCCCATAAGCCGCAGGTCCCGCCGGACCACGGGTGTCGCGGGTCCGGTGCCCTCCCCGCAGCGGACGTGCAGTATGACCGCCGCGCCCAGGATCGCGGTCGAGAGCAGGAAGTGGAAGGCTACCCAGGCCGGATTCAGCTTGGTCAGCACGACGATCCCGCCCACCACGGCCTGGGCGATCACCCCACCCGGCAGCGCCGCGGCCAGCCATACCAGGTCGCGCCGCCGCCGATTGCTGCCCGGCGGCCGGTACTGCCACGCGGCGATGAACGCGAGGCCGGCGATGAGCACGAGCGGGAAGTTCAGCAGGCGGTTGCCGAACTCGATCCAGGTGTTCAGGGTGGATTGCCCGGCCGTGCTCGCCGCGACCAGGCTGTGCGCCGTGCATCTGGGCCAGTCCGGGCAGCCGAGCCCCGACTTGCTGAGCCGGACCGCCTCGCCGGTCGACATGATGACCGCGTTGGCGATCACCGAGGCGAGCGCGAGCCCCCGCATCGACGCCGCCGTCGGCCGCAGCACCGTCCCCGCGATCCGGTTGGCCGCGATCCGGTTCACCGCGCGGCGCAGTGGCGGGGCGGCCCCAGCGGCGGAGGCGGGCCCGGAGCCTGAGGCGGGCCCGGAGCCTGAGGCGGGCCCGGAGCCTGAGGCGGGCCCGGAGCCTGAGGCGGGCCCGGACGTTTCGGGCGCGGGGGCGGCATCGGCGGACACACTATCTATCGTAGGAGACTGTCCCCGGCCCCGCCGCCCGAACCCTGACCCGCCGCGGTGCGGCCGCGGGCACCGCCCGTCACCTGCACCGGCTGATCACCGACACCGTGTTACCGGATTCGTTGGCCTCGTAGGCCGCGTGGGTATAGGGGTCCACCGCCACCCCCTGCGGTCTTGAGCCCACACGGATGGTGGCCGTTACCCTGCCGGTGGCCGCGTCGATCACCGACACCGTGCCACCGGCGTTGGCCACGTAGACGGTGCGGGCAGCGGGATCCACCGCCACCCCGGCCGGGAGGCGCCCCACGGGGATGGTGCGGATCACGGTCCTGGTGGCCGCGTCGATCACCGATACCGTGTTATCGCGTTGGTTGGTCACGTAGACGGTGCGGGCAGCGGGATCCACCGCCACCGCGGCCGGGAGGCGCCCCACACGGATGGTGGCCGTTACCCTGCTGGTGGCCGCGTCGATCACCGACACCGTGTCATCGCTTTGGTTGGTCACGTAGACGGTGCGGGCAGCGGGATCCACCGCCACCGCCACCGGGCCGGAGCCGACGGGGATGGTGCGGGTCACGGTCCTGGTGGCCGCGTTGATCACCGACACCGTGTCATCGCCGGCGTTGGTCACGTAGACGGTGCGGGTGGCGGGACCCACCGCCACCGCGTACGGGTATGAGCCCACGGGGATGGTGCCGGTCACGGCGCTGGTGGCCGCGTTGATCACCGACACCGTGCCACTGCCGGCGTTGGTCACGTAGACGGTGCGGGCAGCGGGATCCACCGCCACCCCCCCCGGGCTGTAGCCGACGGGGATGGTGCGGGTCACGGTCCTGGTGGCCGCGTTGATCACCGACACCGTGCCATCGCCGGTGTTGGTGACGTAGACGGTGCGGGCAGCGGGATCCACCGCCACCCCGGCCGGGCCGGAGCCCACCGGGATGGTGCGGGTCACCCGGTAACAAACCGCCGCCGGAGCGTGCGCCGCCGTCACGAGCGGCATCCCCCCCACCACCACCACCGCCACTACGGCGGCGCACCACCCACGCGCGGACAACCACCCACGAAACCCCGTGGCGCCCCGACCACCCACCCGTACGCGCATGACCTCTTCCCCTGTCCGCTGCCGTGGTCATGGTGAAATGGCCGGGCCCAGCGTACCCAGCCTCCCCACTAAAAGTAACAAGTCCTTACTGTATGTAATCAGAATGCCAGGGGCGTCCGCTGCATTTCGGTGCCCTCAGGGAGTCCCGCAGGCCTGCGGCCGGTTCAAGGGCAGGCTGGAGGGAGCTGTGGGGCTCGTGTTTCCTGGCTGTGATCCGGGGACGCCGTGGGGCCCGGGGACGGCTCGGGGGCGGAGATGGGGGACGGCGCCGGGGACGGGAGCGCGGAGCGGGCGGCGCCGATGCAGGCGATGACCACGCAGCCGACGGCGGCCCATTCGCTGACCGAAAGGTGCTGGCCCAGCAGGGCCAGCCCGATGAGTGCCGCCGCCACCGGCTCGAGGCTCATCCAGATGCCGAACACCCTGGTCGACAGCCGCCGCAGCGCCCGAAGTTCGACGGCGTAGGGAATCGCCGAGGACAGCAGGCCTATGCCCGCCCCGGTCGCGAGGACAGACGGCCTCCGGAGCGAGCCGTTGGCGGTGGCCAGGGCGCCCGGGGTCACCACCACCGCGGCGATCAGCATGGCGATGACCAGCCCCGACGACCCCGGGAAGCGTCGGCCGGTCGCGGCGCTGAGCACGATGTAGGCGGCCCAGCCCACGGCGGATAGAGCGGCGAAGACGACCCCGGGAACGCTCAGGTGAGCAGGACCGCCCCCGGTGAGCAGAACCACCCCGGTGCCCGCCAGCGCCACCCAGAGCAGGTCGAGCAGGCGGCGGGAGCCCGCCACGGCGACGGCCAGCGGGCCCAGGAATTCGATGGTCACCGCCACACCCAGCGGTACCCGCGCGATGGCCTGGTAGAAGACGAAATTCATGCCGCCCAGGCAGATACCGAACGACAGCGCGATGGCCGCATCACGCCAGGCGCGGCGCTCCACCAGGCCGGCCACGGTGCCCCTGGCCCGGCGGCCGCCGATGATGAGGAGGAAGACCGCGGCGCTCCACAGCCGCAGCCCGGTCACGGCGGCGGGCGGCATCTCGTGGAACAGGCGGGTGGCAAGACCCGCCCCGAGCTGGACGGACACGATCCCGGTCAGGACCAGCGCAGTCGGGCCGGCCACCGCCTGCGGCCCCCGTCCGGGCCGCGCGCCCGCCTCCGGCCGGCTATCCGTGCCGGTTCCCTGCCGGGCGGGTCCGTGCCGGGCGGGTCCGTGCCGGGCGGGTCCGTGCCGGGCGGCTCCGTGCCGGGCGGCTCCGTTCTGCGCGGGTCCGTGCCGGGCGGCTCCGTGGCGGGCGGTCACTCCCAGCGGAACGTGCGCGCGGCCAGGCCGATCCCCGCCACGGCCCAGACCGCGAGCACGAGCAGGTCACGCACGGGGAAGCCCGCGGCGTTCGCGAGGACGGCCCGCAGCCCGGTGGCCAGCGCGCCGGTCGGCAGCAGGGTCAGGAACGGCCGGGCCCCGGCGGGGAACTTGGTGAGCGGGAACACCACGCCGCCCAGGCCGAGCAGGACGATATAGATCAGGTTGGCCAGGGCCAGGGTCGCCTCGGCGCGCAGGGTGCCGGCCATCAGCAGGGCCAGCCCGCTGAACGCGGCGGTGCCCACCAGGACGAGCAGCGGCACGGTGAGCAACGCCAGCGGCGTGGCGTGCGGGCGCCAGCCCAGCCCGGTCGCCACGGCCGTGATGATCGCCGCCTGGAGCAGCTCGATGATGATGACGGTCGCTGTCTTGGCCGAGATCAGGCCGCCCCGCGACAGGGGCGTCGCGCCGAGCCGCTTGAGCACGCCGTACCGGCGCTCAAAGCCGGTGCCGATCGCCTGGCTGGTGAACGCGGTCGACATGACGGCGAGGGCGATGATGCCCGGGGCCAGGAAGTCGACCCGGCTGCCGTCGCCCAGGTTCACCAGGGGCTCGAGGCTGAACATGGCCAGCAGCCCGAGCGGGATGACCAACGTGACCGTGAGCTGCTCGCCGTTCCGCAGCAGCGAGCGCGTCTCCATCGCGGTCTGCGCGGCGATCATCCGGGGCAGCGGCGCCGCCCCCGGGGCCGGCGTGAACGCGGCTTCCGCCGCCGGGGTCGCGGCGGCCGCGGTCACGGGCGCAGCTCCTTTCCGGTCAGTTCCAGGAAGACGTCTTCCAGCGTCCGGCTCTCGATCCGGAGGCTGGTCGGCAGGACACCATGCTCGGCGCACCAGGCGGTCACCGAGGCGAGCAGCTGCGGGCTGATCCCGTCCGGCACCTCGATGACGTAATGCCCGGCCGGGGATTCCTTGGCCAGGCTGCCGTCGGGCAGCGCGGACAGCAGGCCGTCGGTGTCCAGGCCGGCCTCGGCCCGGAACCGGAGCTGGCCGGCCCCGCCGCACAGCTCGGCCGGGGTGCCGCCGGCGACGAGCTGGCCGTGGTCGATGATCGCCACCTGGTCCGACAGCCGCTCGGCCTCCTCCATGAAGTGCGTGGTCAGAATCACGGTCGCGCCCGACGCGCGCATTTCCCCGATGAGATCCCAGGTCGCGTGCCGGGCCTGCGGGTCCATCCCGGCCGTCGGCTCGTCCAGGAACACCAGCTCGGGCCGGCCGATCACGGCGGCGGCCAGCGCCAGCCGCTGCTGCTGGCCGCCCGACAGCCGCTTGTAGGGCGTCCGCGCCGCGGCCGTCAGCCCGACCCGGGCGAGCAGTTCGGCGGGGTCGAGGGGGTGGGCGTGGAAGCGGGACAGCAGCCGGAGATACTCCCCGGCCGGGACGGCCGGCGGCACCCCGCCGGCCTGCAGCATGACCCCGACACGCGGGCGCAGGGCCCGGCCGTCGTGCGCCGGGTCCAGCCCGAGGACCCGCACCGTTCCGCCGTCAGCCTGGCGGTACCCCTCGCAGATCTCGACCGTGGTGGTCTTGCCCGCCCCGTTGGGACCGAGGATCGAGGTCACCTCGCCGCGCGCGGCGGTCAGCGTCAGCCCGTCCACGGCCACCGTGTGCCGGTACCGCTTGATCAGGCTCACGACTTCGACGGCGGGAACGCTGCTCACGCTCGCGAGTCTATGGGCGCTTGCCTGCCGCCCGGCGGCCGGTACCAGACCGGGCCGGAATTACCGGCCACGAGCCCACCCTCACCGGCGTCGCGGTGAAGTGGTCGTGGCCGTGGGCGGCAAAGCGCTCCAGCCGGGTCGCCCCGGGCAGCTGAATCCGCGCGGCCATGAGCTGGGCCTGGTCGTCGGTGATCTCCACCCAGGTGATCTGCTGAGCCCGCAGGTAGGCGGGCGGCATGCCAAAGCGGGTCGGGATCGCCTCCACCACCGTGGTGCACGACCCGGCATTGGCGTAGAAACCCTGGCCGGCCTCGAGCAGCTCGGGGTGGTGCGTGTGGCCGGACAGGAAGCCGCGGTAACCGTCGCCGGTCAGGTCCGCGGCCCGCTGCCGGGCCGCGCGATTCTGCCCGTAGCCCCGCTCGTCCAGGGCCAGCGCGCTGATGGCTGTCCACGCGCGCCGCGACACGATCGCGATGATCAAGGCCACGACGATCAGATCGGCGACGGCGCCGTAGCCGAGGATTTCGGCGCCGTGCACCCAGCGGGTGGTATCCGGATAACGGGACTGGAGCTCGAAGAACTCCGATATCCGCAGGGCTAGCAGGATCGCGACCGGCAGCGCGACCAGCCACCACGCGTGCCGGACCAGCTTGCGGTAGAAGAGGCGGGACCCCACGAAGGCCGGGAAGTCGGTCGGGTCGGCCATCTCGTGCGCTCCGGTGAGCCAGTCCCGGCCCAGCCACTCGATCCGCGGCAGAACCTGCCGGACGATGTGATGGCCGAGCGGTGTGTCCAGGCTGTTCCGCTGGTCGTGGAAGCAGTTGTAGGGGTCGAGCTGGTGACCGTGTTCCACCCGCACCCGGCGGCCGCCGGGCAGTACCAGGTCGGCCGCGAGGCAGATCCGGGCCCCGGTCATCTCCCGTACCGCGTCGGCGGTCTTGACGTCCCAGGCCAGATCGCTGTCGTGGTTGCCGACCGCCCAGATGACCTGCCCACCGCGTTCGGTCACGGCGCTGAGCGCGGCGCAGAGCACCTCGTGCTCCCGCAGGATCTCCGCCGCGTTGGCCTGCGGGAAGCCGAGCAGCTCGATGACGTCGCCGGCGAGGACCACCGTGACCGGGCCCGTCTCCGCGGACAGGCGGCCGGCCAGGACCTCGCACGAGCGCGCCGACACGTCGGTCCGCTGCGGCGGCAGGTGCAGGTCGCTGATGGCGAGCACCGCGGCGCCGGCCGGCACGGGGACATCGAGCAGATCGGCGACGTCGGGTTTGGGGGAGGCCATGACAGGTCCATCCTTCCCTGATCGGCCGGCGGCGAAAAGGGGCCCCGCCGAGGGCACGGAGGGGCCTTGACCTCCGGTGCGAACCGGGCCCGCTTCCGCGCCGGCGCAGGACCGCACGACATATGACGTTACGGGGTGTCCGGTGGTTCACGGGACGTGACACGGCCGGCCCCGCGATTTACGTCACATCCCCGTTCGGTAAACCTTGCCGGAACGGACTTATTTACGGCATACTGATGTTGTGAAAAACATGCGGACAGTGGACACGGAGCGCGGGGCGGCGGCACACGATGCCGTGGCCAGTGGCGCCGTGCGCCCAGACCGCCCGGGCGCTGCGGGTCCAACGGGTCCCACGAGCCCCGTGGCGGCGCCGCGGCCGGGGGTCGAGCTGTCCGCGCAGGGGCGCGCCGAGCGGAGCACCCGGGCCCGGGTCGCCCGGCTGATCCTGGAGCTGGGGCCGTCAACGGCGTCCGTCATCGGCGGGCGGCTCGGCCTGACCCCGGCGGCCATCCGCCGGCACCTGGACAACCTGCTCACCGAGGGCCTCATCGAGACGCGGACGGCCCGGACCTACGCCAGCCGCGGGCGGGGGCGCCCCGCCCGGCTCTTCGCGATCACCGATGCCGGACGCAGTGCCTTCGAGCACACCTACGACGACTTGGCCAGCAGCGCGCTCCGCTTCCTGGTCCAGGAGGCCGGCCCGGCCGCGGTGGAGAAGTTCGCGCGGCACCAGGTCTCCGAACTGGAGCGCCGGTATGGCGCGGTGCTGGCGGACGCGGCGCCCGCGGACCGCGTGCGCGCCCTGGCCGACGCCCTGTCCGCGGACGGGTACGCTGCCTCGGCCTACGCGGCCCCCGCCGCCGGCGAGGCCGCGCCGGCCGTCCCAGCGGGCGCTGTGGGCCCGGCGACCGCGGGCGAGCAGCTGTGCCAGCACCACTGCCCGGTGGCGCACGTGGCCGCGGAGTTCCCGCAGCTCTGCGAGGCGGAGACCGAGGCCTTCGGCCGGCTGCTGGGCCGGCCCGTGCAGCGACTGGCTACGATCGCCCACGGCGACGGAATCTGCACCACGCACGTCACCGGCCGCTCCCTGGCTGACCGCCAGGGCATAAGCGCTCAGGCAAGCGCGGAATGCTGTGGCGGTCAGCCATGTTGAATTGCTGCGAGCCCGAGCCCCGGAGGGCTCTTCATTTGGCATCCTCCAAGCCCTGGACAGGCCAGGATTCCAGCCGTGACTTGGTCACGCTGTTGGTTCGCGGCTCACAGACTCGGGCAACCCCTAGAAGTCTCCCCGCGCTGCCACCTCATGCCCTGAGGCGGATCCGGCTTGATGCAAGCCAGACGCAGGGGAAGCTATCACCAGCCGCTGACAAAACGAGGGACCTCTTCATATGACGACCACCACGAACGACAGGCTTGACGGCCTCGGCACGTACAAGTTCGGCTGGGCCGACTCCGACGTGGCCGGCGCGGCCGCGCGCCGTGGCCTGTCCGAGGACGTGGTTCGCGATATTTCGGGCAAGAAGAACGAGCCCGAGTGGATGCTGGACCTGCGCCTGAGGGGGCTGCGCATGTTCGGGCGCAAGCCGATGCCGGCGTGGGGCGCTGACCTTTCCGGCATCGACTTCGAGAACATCAAGTACTTCGTCCGGTCGACCGAGAAGCAGGCGGCGAGCTGGGACGAGCTGCCCGACGACATCAAGAGCACCTACGACAGGCTCGGCATCCCCGAGGCCGAGAAGCAGCGCCTCATCGCCGGTGTCGCGGCGCAGTACGAGAGCGAAGTGGTGTACCACAAGATCCGTGAGGACCTTGAGGAGAAAGGTGTCATCTTCCTCGACACCGATACCGCGCTGCGCGAGCACCCGGAGCTGTTCCAGGAGTACTTCGGCACGGTGATCCCGCCGGGCGACAACAAGTTCGCCGCGCTGAACACGGCCGTGTGGTCCGGTGGCTCGTTCATCTACGTGCCGAAGGGCGTGCGCGTCGACATCCCGCTGCAGGCCTACTTCCGGATCAACACGGAGAACATGGGCCAGTTCGAGCGGACGCTGATCATCGTGGACGAGGGCGCCTACGTGCACTACGTGGAAGGCTGCACCGCGCCGATCTACAAGTCCGACTCGCTGCACTCCGCGGTGGTCGAGATCATCGTGAAGAAGGACGCGCGCTGCCGCTACACCACGATCCAGAACTGGTCGAACAACGTCTACAACCTGGTCACCAAGCGCGCCATCGCTGAGCAGGGCGCGACGATGGAGTGGATCGACGGGAACATCGGCTCCAAGGTGACGATGAAGTACCCGGCGGTCTACCTGATGGGTGAGCACGCCAAGGGCGAGACCCTGTCCGTCGCTTTCGCCGGGGAAGGCCAGCACCAGGACGCCGGGGCCAAGATGGTCCACTGCGCGCCGAACACCTCCTCGACCATCGTGTCCAAGTCCGTGGCGCGCGGCGGGGGCCGGACCTCTTACCGGGGCCTGGTCAACGTGCAGGAGGGCGCCGAGCACTCCCGGTCGACGGTCAAGTGCGACGCGCTGCTCGTGGACGCGATCAGCCGCTCGGACACCTACCCGTACGTGGACGTGCGGGAGGACGACGTGGAGATGGGCCACGAGGCCTCGGTCTCCAAGATCTCCGAGGACCAGCTGTTCTACCTGATGAGCCGGGGGATGACCGAGGACGAGGCGATGGCCACCATCGTGCGCGGCTTCGTTGAGCCGATCGCGCGTGAGCTGCCCATGGAATACGCGCTCGAGCTGAACCGGCTGATCGTGCTCCAGATGGAGGGGGCGGTCGGCTGATGGCGGGACTTCAGGCGGCGCTGGAAACGTCGGCGCCCGTATCAAGGCTGCACGAGCAGCAGTCGTTCGACCCGGCGGACTTCCCGGTCCCGACCGGCCGCGAGGAGGAGTGGCGGTTCACGCCGCTGCGCCGGCTGCGCGGCCTGCACGGCGCGGACCGGCTGCCCGCGGGCACGGTGACCGTGGATACCGAGCCGGCGCCCGAGGTCAAGGCGGAGAAGGCGGAGCGCGGCGACCCGCGCGCCGGCGCGTCCTACGTGCCGTCGGACCGGGTCAGCGCCCGCGCGTTCGCCTCGTTCACCACGGCCACCGTGATCAGCGTGCCCGCCGAGGCGGTCACGTCCGCCCCGACCATCGTCACCGTGCGCGGGCACGGCACCGAGGGCGCCTCGTTCGGGCACACGGTCGTGGACGTCGGCCCGATGGCCCGCGCCACGCTGGTCCTCGACCATCGGGGCAGCGCCACCTACGCCGACAACGTCGAACTGCTGGTGGGGGACGGCGCGGGTCTGGACGTGATCAGCCTGCAGGACTGGGCCGATGACGCCGTGCACCTGTCGCACCACCACGCGCGGCTGGGCAAGGACGCGCGGATCTCGCACACCATCGTCTCCTTCGGCGGCGACGTGGTCCGCATCGTCCCGTCCGTCAGCTACGCGGGCCGCGGCGGCGACGCCGAGCTGAACGGGCTGTACTTCGCCGACGCGGGGCAGCACCTGGAGCACCGGCTGTTCGTCAACCACACGATGCCCGATTGCCGTAGCCGCGTGCTGTACAAGGGGGCGCTGAAGGGCGACGGCGCACACACCGTCTGGATCGGGGACGTCCTGATCGGCGCCGAGGCGACCGGCACCGACACCTACGAGTACAACCGGAACCTGGTGCTGACCGACGGGGCCCGCGCCGATTCCGTCCCGAACCTGGAGATCCTTACCGGCGAAGTGCGCGGTGCGGGTCACGCCAGCGCGAACGGCCGCCTGGAGGACACCCACCTGTTCTACCTGATGGCCCGCGGCATCCCCTATGAGCAGGCGCGCCGCCTGGTCATCCAGGGCTTCTTCGGCGAACTGCTGGACAAGATCCGGGTGCCGGACCTTCGGGAGCGGGTCGCGGCCGCGGTCGAAGCGGAGCTGGGTTGACGCAGGCCGAACCGGAAAGAGCAACGACCGGCGACGCGGGCCAGAACGCGGGCCAGAAGTTCGTGTTCGTCTGCTCGCTGAAGGATGTGCCCGAGGACGGGGCGCTCGGCGCGGACATCGAGGGCACACCGGTGGCGATCGTCCGCACCAGCGATGGGGTCTACGCGCTGCGCGACGTGTGCTCACACGCCGAGGTCCCGCTGTCCGAGGGCGAGGTGTACGACCACACGCTGGAGTGCTGGCTGCACGGGTCCTGCTTCGACGTGCGGACCGGCGCGCCGACCGGTCCCCCGGCCACCGAGCCGGTGCCGGTCTACCCGGTGAAAACCGAGGGCGACGAGGTGTACGTCGCGCTCCCGCCAGACCACAACTGACGTTTATCTGGAGACCTTAGACATGGCGACCCTTGAGATCCGCGACCTGCACGTCAGTGTGGAGGAGGCGGCCGGTACCCAGCGCGAGATCCTGCGCGGCGTCGACCTCGACGTCAACGCCGGGGAGACGCACGCGATCATGGGGCCCAACGGCTCCGGCAAGTCCACTCTCGCCTACGCGATCGCCGGGCACCCGAAGTACCACGTGACCCGGGGCTCGGTGACGCTGGACGGCGAGGACGTGCTGTCCATGAGCGTCGACCAGCGCGCCCGCGCGGGCCTTTTCCTCGCGATGCAGTACCCGGTCGAGGTCCCGGGCGTCTCGGTGTCGAACTTCCTGCGGACCGCGGTCACCGCGGTCCAGGGCGAGGCGCCGAAGCTGCGCGACTTCATGAAGAACATGCGCGCCGCGATGTCCGCCCTGTCGATCGATCCTGCTTTTGCCGAACGGAACCTGAACGAGGGTTTCTCCGGTGGGGAGAAGAAGCGGCACGAGGTCCTGCAGATGGAGCTGCTGAACCCGACCATCGCGGTGCTCGACGAAACCGACTCCGGGCTGGACATCGACGCGCTGAAGGTCGTGTCCGAGGGCATCAACCGGTTCCGCGCCGATCCCTCCCACGGCGTCCTGCTCATCACGCACTACACCCGGATCCTGCGGTACGTGCAGCCGGACTTCGTGCACGTGTTCGTGGCCGGCCGGATCGTCCGCCAGGGCGGCCCGGAGCTGGCCGAAGAGCTCGAGCGCGACGGCTACGAGAAGTTCATCACCGCGGAGGCGGCGGCATGACCCTGGACGTCGGGCGCATCCGTAAGGACTTCCCGATCCTGGATCGGCAGGTGCGCGGCGGCCGTCCGCTGATCTACCTGGACAGCGCGAACACCTCGCAGAAACCTCGGCAGGTGATCGACGCGATCAGCGGCTTCTACGAGCGGCACAACGCCAACATCCACCGCGCCACTCACGAGCTCAGCGAGGAGGCGACTGCGGCCTACGAGGGGGCCCGGATCAAGGTGGCCGGCTTCGTCGGCGCCCGGGACGAGTCGGAGATCATCTTCACCAAGAACGTCTCCGAGGCGATCAACCTGGTGGCTTACTCGATGGGCAACGCGTCGGCGGGCGCACCCGGCCCGGCGTCCCCGGACCGCTTCCGGCTGGGCCCTGGCGACGAGATCGTCGTCACCGAGATGGAACACCATTCCGATCTCGTTCCGTGGCAGCTGCTCTGCCAGCGCACCGGGGCCACCCTGCGCTGGTTCAGCGTGACGCCGGAGGGACGGCTCGACCTGACCAACCTCGACGAGCTGGTCAGCGAGCGCACCAAGCTGGTGGCGCTGGTGCATCAGTCGAACGTGCTCGGCACCATCAACCCGGTCCGCCTGATCGCCGACCGCGCGCACGCCGTGGGGGCGCTGGTGCTGGCCGACGCCGCCCAGTCGGTCCCGCACATGCCGGTGGACGTGCAGGACCTCGGGGCCGACTTCGTCGGCTTCACCGGCCACAAGATGTGCGGCCCGACCGGCATCGGGGTGCTGTGGGCGCGCCGGGAACTGCTGGAGGAGATGCCGCCGTTCCTCGGTGGCGGCGAGATGATCGAGACCGTCTGGATGGATCACTCGACGTTCGCCGCACCGCCGCACAAATTCGAGGCGGGCACGATGCCCATCGCCGAGGCGGCCGGCCTGAGCGCGGCGATTGACTACCTGAACGAGGCGGGCCGGGAGTCCATCCACGCGCACGAGCAGGCCCTGCTCACAGACGCGCTCGCCCAGCTGGCCGGGATCGACGGGCTGCGCATCCTGGGGCCGGCCGAACCGGAAGACCGCGGCACCGCGATCTCCTTCGAGGTGGACGGCGTGCACCCGCACGACGTGAGCCAGGTGCTGGACGAGCTGGGCATCGCCGTGCGCGCGGGGCACCACTGCGCATGGCCGCTGCACCGGGCGCTCGGTGTACAGGCCAGCAGCCGCGCGTCGTTCTACCTGTACAACACGCACGAGGAAGTGGCTGCGCTGGCCGACGGTATCCGCCAGGCGCAGAAGTTCTTCGGCGTGAGCTAGCCGCGATACGACCGAATCGGGAATAACGAACTCCAGATGTGACTAGGGCACATATGCAGATCCAGTCGCTGTACCAGGAGATCATCCTGGATCACTACCGCAACCCGCACCACAAAGGGCTGCGGGAGCCGTTCGACGCCGAGGTCCACCACGTCAACCCGACGTGCGGGGACGAGGTGACCCTGCGGGTCACGCTCAAGGACGTCGACGGCGATCCGGTGGTGACCGACGTGTCGTACGACGCGCTCGGCTGCTCGATCAGCCAGGCCAGTGCGTCGGTGATGTCCGATCTGGTCATCGGCAAGCCGATCAGCGAGGCGATACGGATCTCGCAGGAGTTCCTCGATCTCATGCAGTCGAAGGGCACGGCCGAGCCGGACGAGAACACGCTGGAGGACGCCGTGGCTTTCGCCGGCGTCTCCAAGTACCCGGCCCGGATCAAGTGCGCGCTGCTCGGCTGGATGGCCTGGAAAGACGCCACCGGGCGGGCGCTGGACGAGATGACAGGACAAGGATCATGACCGAGAACATGACCACTCAGCACGAGAGCGCGACCGCCGGGGCGACCCCAGTGGAGACAGCAGGGGAGACTGCGCCGGACGGCCGGGCGGAGGAAAGCGCCGCCCAGGAAAACGCCGCGGCGGCCGGTCCCCCGGCCACCACCCAGGAAACCGAGGACGTGCTTGAGGCGCTCCGTGACGTGGTGGACCCGGAACTCGGGATCAACGTCGTGGACCTGGGCCTGGTCTACGGGGTCACCCTGGACGCGGAGCGGAACGCGTCGATCGACATGACGCTGACCAGCGCGGCGTGCCCGCTCACCGACGTGATCGAGGACCAGGCCCGCGAGGCGCTCGAAGGGGTCGTCTCCGACTTCCGGATCAACTGGGTCTGGCTGCCCCCGTGGGGCCCGGAGCACATCACCGAGGACGGCCGCGAGCAGCTCCGCGCCCTCGGCTTCAACCTCTGAGGACGCCGCCCGCTCTGCGTCAGGGCCGGTGACACCGCCAGCAGTGGGTCACGTACGGCAGGCTGATCTCCGGCCGCCCGGCCAGCGCCGGATCCGTCTCCGCCAGCAGTCTCACCCGGTCCAGCAGAACCTGGCGCTCGTCCGGCGGCAGCAGGATGACATAACTGCGCGAGGCCACCATGTCCAGCAGCTCCGCGACGCTGAGATGGTGGATCCACGGCACGTCGTGCCGCTCCAGCGGTGAGAACGGCGGCCCCACCCGCGGGTGATCGCTCGCGTTCTGGCCGGGCTCGTTGTCCTGGTCGCGGGTCTCGCCGATGATCCGGCCCAGCTCGGCCACCCAGCCCACGCGCTCGTCCCGCTCGCTCCACACCAGGCCCAGCGTCCCGCCGGGCGACAGCACCCGGGCGACCTCGGGCACCGCGCGCGCCGGGTCCACCCAGTGCCAGGCCTGCGCGCACAGCGCGGCGTCCACCGATCCGTGGTCGAGCGGGATCTGCTCGGCCGAACCGTCCAGAACCCGGGTTCCGGGCAGCACCCGGGCCAGCTCTGCGCGCATGCCGGGCGACGGCTCCACCGCCACCACGTCCAGGCCGCGGGCCACCAGCCGCCGGGTCAGCTTTCCGGTCCCCGCCCCCAGGTCCAGGACGCGGCGGGCCGTGGGCGGCAGCAGCCAGTCCAGCGCCGCGGGCGGGTACGGCGGCCGCCCGCGCTCGTACAGCGCGGCCGCGTCGCCGAACGCTCTGGCCCGGGCCGCACGCGAGGAGCGATCGTTCACCGGATCGTCGCCATGGAGCACACCGAGAGCCTAGCCGGGCACGCCCCCGGCGCGCGCGGACCGGCCCGCTCGGCTGACGGCCCCGCTCAGCCGCCGCCGGAGTCAGCTGCCGTCCGAGCGGTCCTCGATGAGGGCGGGCAGTGGGCGCCACACCTCCTGGGCGCGAGCGCCCGGTGGCGTGGCCCGGATGGTCAGCTCGGATCGCGGCGGCTTACGCCGCCTCGCAAGACGGAGTTGCCCTAAACCGGATTGCCGGGCACGGGGTTCGGCTCGGGGGCAGGACGATGGTCTGTCCCGGGACGCGTTGCCGGCGTGTCCCAGGACAGACGCGCTGGCTACTTCTTGAAAGCGTCCTTGACTTTCTCGCCGGCCTGCTTGAGGCTGCCTTTGGCCTGATCGCCGCGGCCTTCGGCTTCGAGGGACTCATCGCCGGTGGCTTTCCCGAGTCCTTCCTTCACTTTGCCCTTAGCCTGCTCGGCGGTGTTCTTGACCTTGTCCTCTGCACTCATCCTGCTGCCTCTTTCTTTCGCTGGTGATACCGGACGCCTCTGCTGAGGCAACGCGGGTGACACATTCGGTGGTTATGTCAGATCCAGGGGCCGACGGGGCTGCCGGTGAGAACGGTGTGCGCGCGCCGGGCAAAGCCCGGGCCGGGCGTTAACGGCACGGCGATGCTCATGGCCGGCTTTCGTTGGTGGCTGGTCCTGCCGGGGCGGGCACGCTGGCGGGAGCCTCGGGGCCGGTCGGCGGCTGGGGCTGGGGGGCTGCGGCTTGCCGGGTGGCGCTCCGGCGCCAGGACAGGCGGGACCAGCCCGGCCGGCCGCCATTGCGCGAGCCGCCGCCCGCAGTGTCGCTGCCGAGCGCGCTCGCGGTGTAGGTGCGGGCGGTGTCGCGCTGGCCAAGCAGGTTGTCACGGTCCGAGCTGACCGCGGCCGTCTCGCGGCGGGATTGCTGGAGCCCGCGGCGGGCCTCGCGGCCGCGGCGGGAGGTGCGGCGGGCCCCGGCCAGCAGCAGGCTCAGCCCGAGCATTCCGAGCGCGCCGATCACTAGGCCGTACAGGAACAGCGTCCCGGTCAACCCGGTCACGTGGTAGCCGAACACGGCGAATCCGTGCGTCAGCGCATGCGCGTGGCCGCCGTTGGCTAGCACGCCGGCCACGCCCGCGACCACGGCGGCGACCAGGATGACAAGCCCGACGATGATGATCATGAGATACTCCCAGAAACTACGCTGTAGTCCTACAGTTAACGCCTCTTATGGAATGCTGTCAACATAGTTGACCTACAGTGTTAACGACGCACAGACCCCCGGCCACAGGAGAAAGGTGCTAGGACAATGACCCCATCGCCGGACGACCTTCCCGCCGGTGACGCCGCGAACCGGAACGGCAAGATCACCCGGGATGTGGTGCTGGCCGCCGCGCTGGAGCTGATCGACCGCGCCGGCGTGGACTCTCTGTCGATGCGCCGCCTCGCGGCTGCCCTGAACCGGGATCCGATGATCCTGTACCGGCATGCGGCGAACAAGGCGGCCGTGCTCGAACGGGGTCGCCGCGACCGTGCTCGCCCAGCTCACGGTCAACCCGGCCGATCCGGACTGGGCCGGCCAGCTGCGTGCCGTCGCCCGCGGCTACCGCCAGCTGGCGCTGGCCCACCCGCACGTGGTGCCGCTGCTGGTCACCCGGCCGCTAGCTACCCCGCTCGCGCTGCGGCCCCGCGGCACGCTGCGCCCGCTCGAGGACGTCCTGTCCCTGCTGACCCGGGCCGGCTTCAGCGGGCCCGACGCCCTGCACATCTACCGGGCCCTGTTCGGCTTCCTGCACGGCCATGTCCTCGACGAGCTGCAGGAACTCGTCGACAACCCGGACGAGACCGACGACCTGCTGCGGCTTGGCCTGCACCGGCTCCCGATCACAGATTTCCCCCTGCTGCGCAGCCTGGCCCCGGTCCTGGCCGCCTACGACGGCGCCGCCGAACTCGAACGCGGCCTCGACATCCTGCTGGACGGCCTGGCCGCCACACTGACCCCCAGCCGACCTGACCGCCCCGCATGCGGGGAGAACGCCCCGCTGAGGTGACGGAGCTCGCACCCGTCTTCGACGCAGACGGCCCTAATGGGCTGCGCTGGTCGCGCCGGGCGCGGGTCGAGGCATGCCGCTACGTCTACGATTCCGCTACGTTGCCGCTCAGGACAAAAAGGTCCAGAACACCCCTGGGAGCAGTGAAGTGAGCGCAAGTGCCGAGCATCCGACCCCGCTCAGCAACGCCACCCTGGCCTCCCTGCCAAAAGGGGTCCCGGGGCCGGCGTATGACCGCGGCCGGGTCAGTGTCGGCATCGTGCACGTCGGGGTTGGCGGGTTCCACCGGGCTCACCAGGCGATGTACCTCGACCGGTTGATGAACCAGGGACAGGCACTTAGCTGGGGTATCTGCGGGGTGGGGGTCATGCCGGCCGACCAGCGGATGAAGGAGGCGCTGAGTGCGCAGGACGGCTTGTACACCCTCGTGGTGAAGAACCCGGACGGCACCATCGAACCGACCGTCATCGGCTCGATCATCGAGTACCTCCTCGCCTCCGACGACCCCGGGGCTGTCATCGAAAGGATGGCCGACCCGAAGGTCCAGATCGCTTCCCTGACGGTCACCGAGGGCGGGTACAACTTCAACGCGCTCAGCGGACAGTTCGACCAGGCCAACCCCGACGTCCGTCACGACCTGCAGCCCGGAGCCGCACCGAAGACCTCGTTCGGTCTCATCACCGAAGCACTCGACCGTCGCCGGCAGCGCGGGATTGCGCCGTTCACGATCATGTCGTGTGACAACATCCCGGGCAACGGGGACGCCGCCCGGCGCAGCTTCGCAGCGTTCGCCACCCTGCGCAGCCCCGAGCTGGGCGCCTTCGTCAGGAAGGAGATTCACTTTCCCAACTCGATGGTCGACCGCATCACTCCGGTCACCACCGACGACGACCGCGCCCAGCTGACCGAGAAATTCGGGATCGAGGACCGGTGGCCGGTGGTGTGTGAGCCGTTCATGCAGTGGGTACTCCAGGACAGCTTCGCCGGCGACCGGCCTCCTCTGGAGGTGGTCGGCGTACAGGTCGTCAGTGACGTGGAGCCGTACGAGCTGATGAAGCTGCGGCTGCTCAACGCCAGCCACCAGGCACTGTGCTACTTCGGCTATCTGGCCGGCTACCGCCTCGTGCACGACGTATGCCAAGACCCGCTGTTCGCCCGGTTCCTGCTTGCCTACATGGACCGCGAGGCCACACCCACCCTGAAACCGGTCCCGGGTATCGACCTCGACCACTACAAGCACAACCTGATCCAGCGCTTCTCTAGCCCGGCCGTTCGCGACACGGTGGCGCGGCTCTGCGCCGAAGCTTCCGACCGCATACCCAAATTTCTGCTGCCCGTCATCCGCGAAAACCTGGCTCGCGGTGGTCACATCACCCTGTCCGCCGCGGTGGTGGCGAGCTGGGCGCGCTACGCCGAGGGTGTGGACGACCAGGGCGAGCCGATCGAGATCGTCGACCAGCTCAAGGAGCCACTGACCGCCAGCGCACGCCGCCAGCGTGAGGACCCGGTGGCCTTCATCGCCAACCGCGACGTGTTCGGCGACCTTGTCGATGACGAGAGGTTCACGGGCACTTACATCTCCACCCTCAACTCGCTGCACTCCCTGGGGGGCCGCGCCACGCTGGAAGCCCTCATGGAGCAGCTGCCCGGGGAAAGTGCCGGCGCGGCTGAGGTGCGGTAGGAGCAGGCAGCTCTTCGCGGGTGAGCCGGGCCTAGCGGTATTCCCTGGATCGGTGATTCCTTCCCGCACCCCCGGTGGCGGCGCTGGCTGGCCCTGGCGGCGGTTTTCCTGGTGAGCATTTCGGCGCTTGGGCCGGTGATTTCCCGCCTGCACCAGCGCCAGGAGGAACTCACCGTGGGCGCGGCCGCCTGCGTGCCCGACACGGAACCCATGACCTGTCGCCACGGCGCCCTGACCTCGTCGGACAAGAAAGCAGTGTCCCGGATGCCGCCGTCAGGAGCCGGCCGTCATCTCGTAGACGGTCGCCCGTTTCACGGTCATCCCCTCCAGCGCCACCGTGACCGGAATCTCAAAGCTCGCGATCGGGCTGAGCCCGGCGGTGCGCAGGAACGCGCGGCCCGGATCACCGACGAGCACCCGGGTGCCACCCGCGTGGGCACGCCGCAGGAACGCCAGGATCCTCCTCGCCAGATCCTTCTCGTAGAAGGCGTCGGCGCACACCACGACGTCGGCGCCGTCCGCGTCTCCGTCCAGCAGGTCGGCGAGGACCGGCGTGACGCGCACGCCGTTGGCCGCCGCGTTGACCGAGATCGCGCGGACCGCGATCTCGTCCACGTCCGCGGCTACCACGCTGAGCGCCCCGCTGCGGGCCGCCGCGATCGCGACCAGGCCCGAGCCGGAGGCGACGTCAAGCACCCTCATCCCGGTCACCAGGGCCGGATGATCGAGCAGGTATCGGGCCAGCGCCTGGCCGCCGGCCCACGGGAACGCCCAGAACGGCGGGGGCAGGCTCACCTGCCCGGCCTCCTTCTCCAGCTGCTCCCAGACGGTGAACGGGTCATCGGCCTGCTGCAGCCGGATCTCGGGTACATAGGGCACCCTGGTCAGCCGGGTGGTAGCGGCAATGATGCGGCGGTCCGGCCGGCCCGCGGCTGCACTCATGCCAGGCGACGATACTGGCCCAGCGACCCCGGATGTCGTCCCCCGGGCCAGCGCCGCGCTAGCCCCAATGCCGGGGCTTCATACTACGGATAGCAAATTCTAGAGGCGGTGCGTAGTGGGGAATCCGGCGGCGGGCGGTGGCCGGTGGGTCGAGGTCGCCCCCGAGCGCTTCGCCACGTGGGTTGGCAATTTCGGCGAACGCCATGGTCAGCTGGCCGCGAAGGCTAGCCCGGCCGTCCTCACGCTGACCGCCGCCGACGGTTCGATCGCTGAATGTCACGTTCCGTTCCCGCCGATGACATCCCTCGTGGCGCCGTGCCGGCCGGCCGCAGGGGTGCCGGGGGAGCCGCCCGGCCCGGGGGAGCCGCCCGGCCCGGAGCAGGCGCCTGGCTCCGGCGAAGCCGTCTGCGCCGGAACGCTCATCGCCGGCGTCGCCGCGCACGCCACCGCTCCCCGCACCGCGGCCGTTCTGCTCGTCCGGCTCGGCGGTTACGCGGCGGGAGTTTTCGCCGGATCACCGCCGGAACTTGTCGCGTCCAAAACCGGCAGCCGGCTGGTCCACGGGCGCAGCGCGGCGGGGGGCTGGTCGCAGCATCGCTTCGCCCGCCGCCGGGAGAAGCAGGCCGCGGAGGCGCTGGATGCCGCCGCGGCTGCCGCGGTCCGGGTGTTCGGCCCCTACCAGGGCGAACTTGATGCGGTCGTGCTGGGCGGGGACCGGCGGACCGTAGCCAGCCTGCGCGATGACCCGCGCGTCCGGCCCTACCTGACCCTCGCGACCGACCGGTTCCTGACCGTCCCGGACCCGCGGCTGGCAATCCTGCGGGACAGCCCGCGGCTGTTCCGCGCGATCCGCATTAGGTTTACCGAAGCCCCGAGTGCGCCCCAGCAGGTGCCACCCGAACGCCATCGCGGGTTCCCGCGAGGCGCTCATACCGGCCCAGCGAACCGGGCCTCCGGCCCGGTGAGCGGCTGGTGTGTCGGCGAAGTGCCACCGCGGGGCGCGGAGCGCATTCGGGGGGTTCCGGCGAGGCGCTCATACCGGCCCAGCGAACCGGGCCTCCGGCCCGGTGAGCGGCTGGTGTGTCGGCGAAGTGCCACCGCGGGGCGCGGAGCGCATTCGGGGGGTTCCGGGGGGTCGCCCCCCGGGCTAACACGGTAGACTTGCGGCCGTGTCTCCACTCCTTCCTTAGGGACAGTCCGCAGGCGGCGACAGACCAGGGCGGCCGCTGCGGACTGATGGCCCTCGTTGACTGAATAATGGGAGTGGATTTCTTTGATTGTGGCCAGTGGCATCGAACTGCGCGCGGGGGCGCGCCTGCTGCTCGAAGACGGCAGCTTCCAGGTCGCCCCCGGTGATCGCGTTGGCCTCGTGGGCCGGAACGGGGCGGGCAAGACAACCCTGCTCAAGGTGCTGGCCGGGGACGCCCTGCCCGCGGCCGGGGCGGTCCGCCGCGGCGGCGCCATCGGCTACCTCCCGCAGGACCCCCGCACCGGTGATCTGGACGTCATGGCCGTGGACCGGGTGCTGTCCTCCCGGGGGCTCGACGAATTGCGCGCCGGGCTGCGCCGCGCCGAGATCCAGATGTCGGATCCGGACCGGAATCGCGCCGACGCGGCCATCGGCACCTACGCCCGCCTCGAGGAGCGCATGTCCGTGCTGGGCGGCTACGCCGCGGAGGCGGCGGCGGCGGCGCTCGCCTCCAGCCTCGGGCTGCCCGACCGGGTGATGCACCAGCCGCTCGGCACGCTGTCCGGCGGGCAGCGGCGCCGCATCGAGCTGGCCCGGATTCTCTTCGGCGACTCGCAGGCGCTGCTCCTGGACGAGCCGACCAACCACCTGGACGCGGACTCGATCGCCTGGCTGCGCGATCACCTGCGCACCTACCGCGGCGGCCTGATGGTGGTCAGCCACGACGCGGGGCTGCTGGAAGCCGTCGTGAACAAGGTCTTCTACCTCGACGCGCAGCGGTCCGTGCTCGACTACTACAACCTGGGCTGGCGGGCCTACCTGCAGCAGCGCGAGACGGACGAGCGGCGCCGCAAGCGGGAGCGGGCCAACGCCGAACGGCAGGCCGCGGCGCTGAGCTCGCAGGCCGACCGGATGCGGGCCAAGGCCACCAAGGCCCGGGCGGCCCAGGGGATGCAGCGCCGGGCCGAACGGCTGCTGTCCGGCCTGGCCGACGAACGGGCCGCCGACCGCGTGGCCAAGCTGCGATTCCCCGTCCCGGCGCCGTGCGGCCGGACGCCATTGGCGGCGACCGGCCTGGCCAAGTCGTACGGCAGCCTGGAGGTCTTCACTGACGTGGACGTCGCGGTGGACCGGGGCAGCCGGGTCGTCATCCTCGGCCTCAACGGCGCGGGCAAGACGACCCTGCTGCGGCTGCTGGCCGGGATCGAGGCGCCCGACACCGGCACCGTGACGCCCGGGCACGGCCTCCGCCTCGGGTATTACGCGCAGGAGCACGAGACGCTGGCCGTGGAGCGCACCGTGATGGAGAACATGCGCTCGGCCGCGCCGGGCCTCACCGAGTCCGAACAGCGAACGGTGCTGGGATCGTTCCTGTTCTCGGGGGATGACGTGGCCAAGCCGGCCGGGGTGCTGTCCGGCGGCGAGAAAACCAGGCTGGCGCTGGCTCTCCTCGTGGTGTCCGGCGCCAACGTGCTGCTGCTCGACGAGCCGACCAACAACCTGGACCCGGCCAGCCGGGCGGAGATCCTCGCCGCCCTGCGCGGATACAAGGGCGCGATCGTTTTGGTCACCCACGATGAAGAGGCGGTTGAAGCCCTTTCACCCGAGAGAGTCATTTTGCTTCCGGACGGGGTAGAGGACGCCTGGAATGAAGATTTCGAGGATCTGGTGTCGCTTGCGTGAGCTTGTCGTCATCGGGCACCGCTTGTGAAAATACTGATCGTTTACCTCGGTACGGGTGGCTATTCCGGCGGCGGTGCCTGATCATGGCGAGGGGCGATGTTACGCAGCGGTGACTCTAGCTAACGGGAGGTACATGTGGCCGAGACCCTGAAGAAGGGCACCCGGGTGACGGGCGCGGACCGATCCAAGCTGGCGGCCGACCTCAAGAGCAGATACGACGCGGGGGCGAGCATTCGTTCTCTCGCGGCCTCGACCGGCCGGTCATACGGCTTCGTCCACCGGATGCTCAGCGAGTCGGGCGTCAAGCTGCGCGGCCGCGGCGGCGCCACCCGCGGCAAAACCACCTCCAAGCGCTGAGCAGGGCCTGCGCGGCGGCGGGAGGTTCAGCATGACCGGCAGCCCGGGCGCGCCCGACGGCACCATGCCCGACGGCACGGTTCGCTGCGGGCGGACGGCGTGCGGGGCCGCCGACGGGAAGAATTTTCGGCCGGACGGAGGTTTCCGCACGCATGTACGGTGCGCGGGCGAGCATGTCGATGATGAGGTCCTTCCGTCAGGACCCCTCCGTGACGCATCAGAAGCTCAAGAAGGGGACGGTCCGCCGGATCATCTCCTACGCGCGGCCCTACCGGGGCGCGCTGGTCGCCTTCATGGTGACCACCTCGCTGGACGCGCTGATCACGGTGGTTTCCCCGCTGCTGCTGCGGGACATCATCGACAAGGGCATCCTGGCCAGGAACGAGGCGATCGTGATCGGGCTCGCCGGGGCGCTCGCCGCCGTCGCGCTGTTCGACGCCTTTCTCGGCGTGGCCAACCGGTGGTTCTCGGCCCGGATCGGCGAGAGCCTCATCTACGACCTGCGGACGCAGGTGTTCCGGCACGTGCAGCGGCAGCCGATCGCGTTCTTCACCCGGGCCCAGACCGGCTCGCTGGTCAGCAGGCTCAACAGCGACGTGATCGGGGCCCAGCAGGCCATCACGTCCACCATGTCCTCGGTGGTGGCGAACGTCCTGTCCCTGATCGCCATCCTGATCACCATGTTCTACCTCTCCTGGCTGGTCAGCGTCATCGCGCTGGCGCTGATCCCGTTGTTCATCCTGCCGGCCCGCCGGATCGGCCGCCGGATGCAGCGGCTCACCCGTGAGTCGATGCAGCTCGACGCGGAGATGGGCTCGACCATGACCGAGCGCTTCAACGTGGCGGGCGCGATGCTGGTCAAGCTGTTCGGCCGCCCGGAAGAGGAGGCCGATGTCTTCGCCGGGCGCGCCGCCCGGGTCCGCGACATCGGCGTCACCACCGCCATGTACGGCCAGGCGTTCTTCGTCGCGCTGACCCTGCTCGCGGCGCTGGCCACCGCCGTGGTGTACGGGCTCGGCGGCACCTTGATCATCCGCGGCGTCTTCCAGCTCGGCACGCTCGTCGCCCTTACGGCGCTGCTCGGCCGGGTGTACGGCCCGATCACCGGACTGTCCAACGTTCAGGTCAACGTCATGACGGCGCTGGTCAGCTTCGACCGGGTCTTCGAGGTGCTCGACCTGAAGCCGCTGATCGAGGAGAAGCCCGGCGCAGTCGCCATGCCCCGGACGACGGCCCCGAACGGCGCTGCCCCGGACATCGAGTTCGACCACGTTTCGTTCCGCTACCCGAGCGCCAGCGAGGTCTCCCTGGCGTCACTGGAGTCGATCGCGCGGCCCGTCCCGGAGCGGACCGGCGCCACCCCGAACGTGCTCAACGGCGTGAGCTTCACCGCGCCGTCCGGCCAGCTGACCGCGCTGGTCGGGCCGTCGGGCGCCGGGAAGACGACGATCACGAACCTGGCGGCCCGGCTGTACGACCCCGACGCCGGCGCGGTCAGGATCGGCGGCTACGACCTGCGGGACGTCACACAGGAGTCCCTGCACGACGCGGTGGGGGTCGTCACGCAGGACGCGCACCTGTTCCACGACACCCTGCGCGCCAACCTGCTGTACGCGCGGCCCGCGGCGGCCGAAGCCGAGGTGATCGAGGCGTGCCGCGCCGCGCAGATCTGGGACCTGATCGCCTCGCTGCCGGACGGGCTGGACACGGTGGTCGGCGACCGTGGTCACCGGCTGTCCGGCGGGGAGAAGCAGCGGGTCGCGCTGGCCCGGCTGCTGCTCAAGGCGCCGACCGTGGTCGTCCTGGACGAGGCGACCGCGCACCTGGACTCCGAGTCGGAGGCCGCCGTGCAGCGGGCGCTGAAGACCGCGCTGGCGGGCCGGACCTCCCTGGTCATCGCGCACCGGCTGTCCACCATCAGGGACGCCGACCAGATCCTGGTCATCGACGCGGGCAGGGTCACCGAACGCGGCAGCCACGAGGAGCTGCTGGCCGCGGACGGCCTGTACGCCGAGCTTTACCACACGCAGTTCGCCGCCCAGGAGCGCGCAGCGCCCGCAGCGCCCTAGGCTCAGCACACGGGACGGCACCCGGCCACGTCCGTTCGGGACAAATGCGCGGCCGAACGGACATCCCGGGGCTGTTCACCGGATGCGGAGCGTCCGCTGGACCGGGGGCGGTTCAGCCGGTTCAGCCGGGGGCGGTTCAGCCGGGGGCGGTTCAGCCGGGCGCGGGGCGGGGCGGTCAGCGGACGCCGGACAGGGCGTAGCCGACGCGGCGGAGTTCCTCGCCGGCGATCTTTTCCACGTCGGCGGCCTGATCGGGCGATAGCGCCCGCCGCCAGCCGCCCGCGGTGATGGACGGCGTCTCCGCCGGCTCGCGCATCTGCCCGGGCGGCAGCGAGAGGCCGACGAAATCGGAGATCGCCGACGCGGTGGCGGCGGGCCGCTCGATCAGCGTCTCGTAGCGCACCGTGATCAGCTGTTCGGCGGGCAGGCTGCGCCGGAGCCGGGCCGCCAGCCGGACCGCCCCCCGCCAGCGCATCGCGCACTTGCCGGCGGGCGACAGGCCGGCCCAGATGTCCCGGTCCCCTTCGGTCTCGACGCCGAAGAACGGGTTGGGGAACTCGGAGTCGATGTTGGCGAAGCTCGGCTTGAACCAGGACAGGATGGCCGGATCCCGCAGCATGCACGCGGCCACGTCGCGGCCGTCCCGGATGAACTGCACGATCCGCGCGTCCGGAAAGGCGCCGGTCAGCGCCCCGGCGCAGTAACTCAGGTCGGGGCTCGCGTCGCCGTACAGGCGCAGGCCACGCTCGGTCGCGCACGGCCCGATGCCGGCCCTGAGCCCGGCTGCCTCCCGGCACTCCGGCACGCACTCCATGCAGCCGTGCGGGGTGATCCGCCAGCCCTGGCCGAACGCGTCCCGCAGCACGGACGCAGCCGCCTCACCTCGGCCGTCGTGGATCGAGGGCCGGCGGGCGAAGGCGTAGATCACGCGGAGCACGCTGGACTGGCCGATCGTCAGGTGCACCCCGTCGGCCCGCTTCAGGGCGCGGGCCAGCAGGCGCGTGCCGGAGTGCGGCGCGCCGATGATGAACACCGGCTGCTGCACTTTGCGGCCGTTGACGATGAGAATGTGGCGTGCTGATCGCATCGTGCTACCAGTCTGAGAAATCACCGCCGAAAGCCTGCGGCGCGGCGATGGCGCGTGGCGTGATCCTCGGTGTCGGGTGCGCTTTGGACGGGCGAAGGGGCGGGCGGCCTGCGGATTGCTTCTGGTCAGCCTCTCATGTGGTTACCGTCCCGGGGGCGCATACGGGAAGCGGCGTAGCCGCATAGGCTGGGTCCATGCGGGCACTACGCGGGGTAGTACGCGGGGTAGTACGCGGGCAAGTGCGCGGGCCAGCCGGCGTGCGGGCGGTTACCGCCGGCGCCGTGATCGCGGCGGCGGTGCTGGCCTCCGCCGGATGCGCCAAGTTCGACGCCGCGCTGGGGAAGCAGGAACTGGTGGTGGCGTTCCGGCCCGGTACGTCCCAGGCCGCGATGATGATGGCGCGGTCCGCGTGCTCGAACGTGCCCAACGCCGCCCCGGAGCCGATGCCGCGCAGCGCCAATGCCACGAGCGGGGTCTATGACGTGCGGTTCCGCATCGACCACGCGTCCGATGCGGACATCGCGCGGCTCGAGGGGTGCCTGTCGCAGTTCCGGTCCGTGCAGGGCGTCAACGTGGAGCAGCAGGGCGGCGACTGAGCACCGCATCCGGTGCACGTGCATCCGGACGGGCCGCGCGCCTCCCGCTCTCCCTGTGCCGGGGAACTCGTGTAGTACTATCCACGCAATACCTAGTAACCAGATAGAAAAAGAGACTAATGCGGAGACCAGTTTTTGGCGCCACTATTGGCGCGGTCGTGGTGGGGGCGCTTATTCTGGCGGGCTGCGGATCGTCCGGCTCGTCTAGCTCCGCGAGTTCGAGCGGTTCCGCTAGCTCCGGCTCCGGCAGCGCGCCCGTGACCGTCCGGCTCGGATTGCTGGCCAATATCACGCATGCGCCCGCGCTCGTCGGCATTCAGCAGGGCTTTTTCAGCAAGAACCTCGGCAGCGCCGGCAAGCTGACCACGACGGTGTACAACAGCGGGACCCAGGAGACCACGGCCATCCTCGCCGGGCAGCTCGACGCCGCCTACGTCGGCCCGAACCCCGCGATCAACGCGTTCCAGAAGTCCGGCGGCACCGCCATAAAGATCGTTTCGGGGGCGGCGACCGGAGGCGCGTCGGTCGTCGTGAAGCCCGGGATTACCGGCGCTTCCGGCCTCAGGGGAAAGGTCGTCGACACGCCATCGCTGGGCAACACCCAGGACGTGGCGGTGCGTTACTGGCTGATGCAGAACGGCCTGGCCACCACGACGACCGGCGGGGGAGACGTCACCATCAAGCCGACCAACCCCAACTCGGCCGCGGTGCTGCAGTTCCAGTCCGGTCAGATCGCCGGGGCCTCCGAGCCGTCGCCCTACGACGTGGAGGTGGTCCAGGACGGCGGCAAGGTCCTGTTCACCGAGCCGGGCGTCACGACCGTCCTGGTGGTGACGCAGCCGTTCCTCAAGGCTCACCCAGCGATCGTCAGCGACCTGCTCAAGGGGCAGATCGAGGCCAACGATTACATCGCCAAGGACCCGAGCGCCGCGCAGGCCGCGGCCAACACCGAGCTGACCGCGCTGACCGGCAAGGGCCTCAAGTCCAGCGTGCTGCCGGCGGCCTTCAAGGAGATCACCTTCACCGTCAATCCCGACGCGTCGTCACTGTCGACGGACGCGCAGCAGGCCAAGGCAGTCGGTCTGCTGAAGTCAACCAACCTCACCGGCATATTCGACCTCGGGCCGCTCAACCAGTTGCTGCAGGCGGCCGGCGAGTCGCAAGTCAATTCTTGAGGTGAACCGATGAGCCCGACCGACCAGTCCATCACGCTCAACGGGCAGGGGCCGCGCACATCGCCCGCTCCGGCCGGCGCCACGGGCGCCACGGGTCCCGCGGGTGGCGCGGAAGACCTCCGGCCCGGCCGGGAGGGCACCGCCGAGGCCGCGATCCAGATCACCGACGTCACCAAGGCGTTCGGCAGGGGACGGTCCGCGACGGTGGCCCTCGACGGGGTGTCGCTGTCGGTCGCCCCGGGTGAGTTCGTCTGCCTGATCGGCGCGTCCGGCTGCGGGAAGAGCACCCTGCTGTCGCTGGTCGCGGGCCTGGAGGCGCCAACGAGCGGCACGGTGTCCAGCGGCGGCCGCCGGGTCGCCTTCATGTTCCAGGAGCCCGCGCTGTTCCCGTGGTTCACGGCAGCGCAGAACGTCGCGCTCCCGCTGAAGGCCAACGGCGTGGGCCGCCGCGAGCGGCGGGAACGGGTCCGGGACCTGCTGGCGTCCGTGCATCTGGGCGGGTTCGCCGACAAGCGGCCGCACGAGCTGTCCGGCGGAATGCGCCAGCGCGTGGCCCTGGCCCGCGCGCTGGCCCAGGACGCCGGGGTGCTGCTGATGGACGAGCCGTTCGGTGCCCTGGACGCGATGACCCGCGACCTGCTGCACGAACTGCTCGAGGGCATCTGGCGGCGGCAGGGCTTCAGCGTGCTGTTCGTGACGCACGAGGTACGCGAAGCCGTCCGCCTCGGTGACCGGGTCGTGCTGCTGAGCAGCCGCCCCGGGCGCGTTCTGGAAGAGTTCGACATCGGCATCGAGCGGCCCCGGGGCATCGACTCCGGCCAGACCGTCGAGCGGGCCATGCAGATCAAGGCCCAGCTGAACGAGGAAGTGATGCGCCATGTCGGCGGACACTGAGCAGGCGGCCGCGCTCACCGGCCTCGACAACCTGGAAAGCGGCCCGGCCGGCCCCGCGAAGCGAAGCCCGGGCGAGGTGGGCGGCAGAATCTGGCGCGCGCTGTGGCCCAAGGTGCTCGCGGTCGCGATCGTGCTCGCCCTGTGGCAGCTCGTCTACGCGGCGAAGGTGAAGCCACACGACATCCTGCCCGGGCCGGGCCAGGTGTTCCCGGACCTGTGGAGCCAGCTCAGCCACGGGCAGCTCTGGCACGCCATCGGGACGACGTTGCGCCGCGCGGTCATGGGTTTCGCGCTGGCCCTCGTCATCGGGACCCTCGTCGGCCTGCTCGTCGCGCGGGTCCCCCCGGTGCGCGCCGCGGCCGGATCGATGATCACCGGTTTGCAGACCATCCCGTCGGTGGTCTGGATCCCCTTCGCGATCATCCTGTTCGGCAACAACACGCCCGCCATCTTGTTCATGGTCATCATCACCGCGGCCCCGTCGATCGCCAACGGGCTCATCGCCGGGGTCGACTTCACGCCGCCGCTGCTGGTGCGCGCGGGCAAGAGCATGGGATTGCGCCGGTTCGGGCTGTACCGCGACCTGGTCCTGCCGGCGGCGCTGCCCCCCTACGTTGCCGGGCTGAAGCAGGGCTGGGCGTTCGCGTGGCACGGCCTGTTCGCCGGTGAACTGCTCGTCATCGTGCCCAACTCGCCGTCCATCGGCGTGCTGCTCTCCTCCGACCAGGACCAGACCGACATGGCGGGCGTGATCTCGATCATGATCGTGATCTTCGTGCTCGGGATAACGGTCGACATCCTGTTCAACAGACTGAACGAATCGATCCGCCGGCGCCGCGGGTTGTCGGCGTCCACGTCCCCGTCCACCGGGCGGGGCTGGCGGCTGGGCACCGGAGCGGCCCGCTAGGGGTCCGGCCGCGTGCTGGCCGAGCCGATGGTGGAGGACTTCGGCCGGTGCTTCGACGGCATCACCGGCGAGCAGACCGGACTCGCGCTGGCCGATTCGTTCTGTTTCGACAACTGCGCCGTCCGGGACCGGGTCGCCGCCATCCTGTCCGCCACGGCCCGCCAGCCGGCCTGACGGGGGGCTCCGTACGATAGAACATTTATGAAGGCCGAACAGCTAACGGACGTCTGCACCTACCACGGTGAAGGCCCCATGTGGGACGCGCCAGCCGGCGTCCTGCGCTGGGTCGACATGCTCAACGGTGACATCCTCACCCTCACCCCGGCCGGGGACATCGACCGGCTGCACGTCGGCACCGTCGCGGCCGCGATGCGGCCCCGGGCGGCGGGCGGGCTGGTGGTGGCCGTCGAGCGCGGCATCGTACTGATCGACGGCGCCGGGCAGATCGGCCCGGAGCAGGTCGCGTTCACCGATCCCGCGCTGCGGATGAACGAAGGCGGTGTGGACCGGCAAGGCCGGTTCTTCTGCGGGTCGATGAGCTACGACCAGACCAGCCCGCGCGGTGCCTTCTACCGGTACGACCCCAGCGGCGCCATATCCCACGTCTTCGGGTGCGTGACGATCTCCAACGGTGTCGCCTGGAGCGCCGGCGGCGAGCAGATGTTCTACATCGACTCTCCCACTCACCGCGTCGACGTTTTCGACTACGACGCGGCCGCCGGGATGCCCTCGGCGCGCAGGCCGGTGATCTACGTCGATCCCGATCACGGTGTCCCGGACGGGATGGCGCTGGACGCCGAGGGCGGGATGTGGGTGGCGATCCACGGCGGCCACGCTGTGCACCGCTACACGCCCGAAGGGAAGCTGGACGCGGTGATCGAGCTTCCTCCTGGCCAGGTCACTGCCTGTGCGTTCGGCGGCGACGACCTGGACGACCTCTACATCACCACGTCCGGCGAGAACCTCCCGCCCGGTGCGGATCCCCAGGCCGGCGCGGTGTTCCACGTCACCCCCGGCGTCCGCGGCCTGCCCCTCGGCACGTTCGCCGGCTAGGGGAGACGCCAGATGACCGAAGGCCACCTCAGCCGGCCTACCGGCACACCCTGTGGGAGCTCGATGTGGCCACCGGGCGGACAGTGGCGCAGCGCCCAATCGACGTCAGCGGCAGCGATCCGCGAGCACAGCAGGAGCGCGGGGCACTCGTTTTGCTCGGCTCCCGGATCTACGTGCCGTTCGGCGGCCTGTACGGGGACTGCTCCGACTACAAGGGCCGCGTCGTCGGAGCGCCCGTGTCCGGCTCGGGACCACTGGTCAGCTTCACCACACCGAACGAACGCCAGGCCGGGATCTGGGCGCCGGCCGGCGAATCGGTGGCGAACGGGAGTTTGTACGTGGCCACCGGCAACGGCGCGCCCTACGACCAGGTCGGCGACTCCGGCAGTGTCCTGCGTCTCAGCACCGGTCGTCACCGACTTTCCCAGCCTGTCCGGCTCCGGCTCCGGCTCCCGGATTATCGTCCCCGAGGGCGACCAGGTCGTGTCCTACCTCGGGATCTGATCCGGGCCGGGATTTTTTCAGAATGCGCGAAGGCCGGGACGACGATCAGCCGCTCCCTCCCACCGCCAAGCTGACGAGATCCATATCTGGCTGTCAAGCGCAGCCGGTGGGGTTGCCTATCACCTGATCATCCCCCGTGCGGGCGCGACCGTCTCGAAGCTCTCGGCCGTTCTCGGCCAAATACTCCAACCAAGGAGGTGAAGCGGAAAGCGAGCAGCGCTGAGCAGATCTTCCCCGTCCTGCACAACGGCAGCGAGCGCAGACGATTACGCTCCATCGGCACCCGAATGTCGGCCACTGAACCGAGCTGGCGCAGCCCTATGCTAGCGGGATTGCCTGTCAGACCTGGCTGTGACTGTCCACGGCGGCCACGATCTCGCTGACTGCCTCGGCGATCGGTACTCCGTTCTTCTGCGCACCGTTACGGTAGCGGAACGAGACCGCATCCTGATCGACGTCATCGTCACCAGCGAGGAGCATGAAGGGGATCTTCTGCCGTTGCGCGTTGCGGATCTTCTTCTGCATCCGGTCGTCGCTGGCATCAACTTCGACGCGAATACCCTCGGCCCGCAGCCTCTCCGCGACCTGCTCCAAGTACGGCACGTGCACGTCGCTGATCGGGATGCCCTCAACCTGGACGGGCGCCAGCCAGGGCGGCAGCGCGCCAGCGTAGTGCTCCAGGAGCACGCCCATGAACCGTTCGATCGCGCCGAACAGGGCTCGGTGGATCATCACCGGAACCTGCCGCGAGCCGTCGGCAGCGGTGTACTCCAGGCCGAAGCGCTGCGGTTCCTGGAAGTCAAGCTGGATGGTGGACAGCTGCCAGGTCCGGCCGATGGCATCCCTGGCCTGGACCGAGATCTTCGGCCCGTAGAAAGCCGCGCCGCCCGGGTCGTCCACCAGGTCCAGCCCGGAGTCCTCCGCGGCCTGGCGCAGCGCGGCAGTGGCTTCAGCCCAGTCTTCGAGGCCGCCGACGAACTTGTCGGAGTCGTCCCGGGTGGACAGCTCAAGATAGAAGTCGGTCAGCCCGTAATCCCGCAACAGGTCCAGGACGAAGGTCAGCAGGTTCCGCAGTTCGGCGCTCATCTGCTCGCGGGTGCAGAAGATATGCGAGTCGTCCTGGGTGAGGCCGCGGACCCGGGTCAGCCCGTGGATCACCCCGGATCGCTCGTTTCGGTACACGGTGCCGAACTCGAACAGCCGCAGCGGCAGCTCCCGGTAGGACCGGCCACGCGACCGGTAGATCAGGACGTGCATCGGGCAGTTCATCGGCTTGAGGTAGTAGTCCGCGCCCTCCAGCTCCATCGGGGGGAACATGTCGTCTTTGAACCACCCCAGGTGCCCGGACGTCTCGAACAGGTCCGACTTGGTGATGTGCGGGGTATAGACGAACTCGTACCCGGCTTCCTGATGCCTTCGGCGCGAGTAGTCCTCCATCGTCTTACGGACAATCCCGCCCTTGGGGTGAAACACCGCGAGCCCCGACCCGATCTCCGCGGGGAAGGAGAACAGGTCCAGCTCGGCACCCAGGCGGCGGTGGTCGCGTCGCTCGGCTTCGGCCAGCAGCTTCAGGTAGGCATCGAGCGCCGCCCGTGATTCCCACGCCGTGCCGTAGATCCGCTGGAGCTGCGGATTCTTCTCGCTGCCCCGCCAGTACGCCCCGGCATTACGCATGAGCTTGAACGCCGGGATCCGCCGAGTGGTCGGCACGTGCGGGCCGCGGCACAGATCCTTCCAGCACAGCTCGCCGGACTTCGCGTCGAGATTGTCATAGATGGTCAGCACGCCTGCGCCGACCTCGGCGGAAGCCTCCTGGTCGGCGGCCGCCTCGCTCTTGATACCGATCAGCGCCAGCTTGTACGGCTCTCTGGCAAGCTCTGTCCTGGCCTGCTCGTCGCTGACCTCGCGCCGGGCAAACCGCTGGCCCTGCTTGACGATCTCGCGCATCCGCGCCTCGATCGCCTTGAGATCATCGGGAGTGAACGGCTGCGGCACGTCGAAGTCGTAATAGAAACCGTTCTCGATCGGCGGCCCGATACCCAGCCTGGCTTCGGGGAAGATCTGCTGAACCGCTTGGGCCATGACGTGCGCAGCCGAGTGACGCACGACGGCCCTCCCCTCATCGGAATCGGTCGCGACCGGCTGCACGATGTCGCCGTCGGCCATTACCCATGCCAGGTCCCGCAGCTCGCCGTTCACCCGGGCAACGATCACATCAGGATCATCGGCGTACAGCTCAGCGGCGGTCGTCCCAGCCGTCACCTCACGCTCGATTCGCTGAGCCTGACGGTCGAGCATGAGGACGCGGATCTGGGACACGGCTTCTCTCTCACGGTGAGTTGAACCGGGTGATTGGCTGAACTTTCCATACGGAAGCTCACACGATGTTACCCGTGGTCCCGGCCGGGCCGGAGCGAATATCGGTGCCGTGTCTCCCTGCATGCAGGACCAGGCATGCAGGGTCATTCTAATCTCGCGCCACGGCATCAGCACCCGCACCGCTGACATCACGGATGCCTGCGGAGTACGGATGGTGCGCCGGGGCAGCGGGTCGGTAGTGACATGGCAGCGGGCGCAGATGGTGCTGCTCTCAGCCCCGGGCACCCGTTGACGAGTCGCGCATGCCCACTAGAGTGGGCGCATGCCCACTCTGCCGCCGGGGCAAGCGCGTCTTTCCGGGCGTGAGCCTCATCAGTGCCGGCAGATAGCGGAATCGTTCGGCTGGGACGCCGAACGCTACGACCGGGCCCGGCCCCGCTATCCCAGCGCCCTGGTGCAGCGCATCGTCGCCGCCAGCCCCGGGCCCGACGTGCTCGACGTCGGCTGCGGCACCGGCATAGAAGCCCGGCAGTTCCAGGCGGCCGGCTGCAACGTGCTCGGCGTCGAGCCGGACGCGCGGATGGCTGACTTCGCGCGGCGCAGCGGGGTTGAGGTCGAGGTGGCGACGTTCGAAGCCTGGGACGGCGCCGGCCGCGAATTCAACGCGGTCGTCGCCGGGACAGCCTGGCACTGGGTGGACCCGGTCGCGGGAGCGGCCAAGGCGGCACAGGTGCTGCGGCCTGGTGGGCGGCTGGCCGCGTTCTGGCACGTGTTCCAGCTTCCGCCCGAGGTGGCGAAAGCCTTCGCCGCGGTGTACCAGCGGGTGGTGCCCGACTCGCCCTTCAACTTCCAGTCGGCGAGGCCAGCCCCGGATGGGTACCAGGGGCTGTTGACCGGGGCCGCCGATGGGATCCGGGAGGTGGGCGGGTTCAGCGACCCCGGGCAGTGGCGATTCGACTGGGAGCAGTCCTATACCCGGGACGAGTTGCTGGACCTGATCCCTACCCAGGGCACTCTCACCTGGCTCCCGCCGGACAAGCTGGCCGAGGTACTGGAGAGCGTGGGGGCCGCTATCGACGCGATGGGGGGGAACTCCACGATGCGCTACGCCACGATGGCGGTCACCGCGGCACGATCCGGCGCTGCCTGATCCGGCGCTGCGACCGCCACGATGGCGGTCACCGCGTTACGATCCGGCGCTGCCTGATCCGGCGCTGCCTGATCCGGCGCTGCCTGATCCGGCTACGCCGGGGCGGCGACCGCGGTGAGGCGGTGGGTGCCGGTGTAGCCGTTCATCGAGGTGCCGCGCAGGAAGCCGACCAGGGTCAGGCCTGCCTCCTCGGCCAGGCCGGCGGCCAGCGACGAGGGCGCGGATACCGCGGCCAGGACCGGGATGCCGGCCATGCAGGCCTTCTGCACGAGTTCGAAGGAGGCGCGCCCGCTGACTAGCAAGATGTGACCGGCCAGCGGGAGGCGCCCCTCGCGCAGCGCCCAGCCGACGACTTTATCCACCGCGTTGTGCCGGCCCACGTCCTCGCGCAGCACCAGCAGCGTGCCGTCCGGGGTAAACAGTCCGGCCGCGTGCAGCCCGCCGGTACTGGCGAAGATCCGCTGGGCGTCCCGCAAGCGGTCCGGCAGCGACGCGAGCACCCCGGGGGAGACCTGCACGGCGTCGGCGGCAATGTCATAGCGCGAGGTGACGCGGATCGCCTCAATGCTTTCCTTCCCGCAGACCCCGCAGGCGCTGGTGGTAAGGAAGTTCCGCTGCGAACGGCGGGCGTCGGTGGCCCGCTCCACGTCCTGGGCCAGGGGGAGCGCGGCAGGCTCGAGTGTGACGTCCGCGACGTTCTCGTCGCACATCCGGATCTGCCGGAGGTCAACCGCGGGCTGGAGCAGACCCTCACCGAACAGGAAGCCGGCGGCCAGGTCGATATCATCGCCGGGGGTGCGCATGGTCACGGTCAGCGGCGTCCCGCCGATCCGGATCTCCAGCGGCTCCTCGACCGCGACCAGGTCTGCCCGGTGCCCGGACGACCCGGGCAGTGAAATCCGCAGTACCCGCCGCCGTTCGGTCCTGGTCGCCACGTTTCGATGCTAGCCCGGGGGGGGCGACCCCCCTGGAACCCCCCGCTGCGCTGGCCCGGGGGGCGACCCCCCTGGAACCCCCCGCTGCGCTGGCCCGGGGGGGCGACCCCCCTGGAACCCCCCGCTGCGCTGGCCCGGGGGGCGACCCCCCTGGAACCCCCCGCTGCGCTTCGCGCCCCGCTGCGGTAACTCGCCGACACACCGGCCGCTCACCGGGCCTTAAGGCCCGGTGAGCGGCCGGTATGAGCGCCTCGCGGTAAACCTGCGCCGGGTACGCGCAGGGCGGGGGCCCGTCCTCGTAGGTCCGTTCGGGATAAAGAACGTCCGCAGCCCCGGGCGGGACTGCGGACGTTCTGTGGTGCTGATCTAGCTGGCGAAGTCCAGCAGCGGCTGGGCGCGGCTGGGGTGGCGCAGCTTGGATAGCGACTGCTTCTCCAGCTGACGGATCCGCTCCCGGGTAAGGCCCAGGGCCCGGCCGATCTCGTCGAGCGTGTGCGGGTTACCGTCGTACAGCCCGAACCGCATCGACATGATCGTGGCCTCGCGTGGCGTCAGCGCGTCGAGCGCGCTGCGGAGCTGCTCGGCCATCAGCTGACGGTCGACCATCTCGGAAGCTTCCGGGGCGTCGACGTCCTCGATGAGGTCACCGATGCTGGTCTCCCCGTCCTCGCCGATCGTGGAGTCCAGGCTGATCGGCTGGCGGCTGGTCCGGAGCAGTTCCTCGATCTGGTCCGGGGTGCGGTCCAGTTCGACGGCCAGCTCCTCCGGCGTCGGCTCCCGGCCGAGGCGCTGGTGCATGTCGCGCTCGACGCGGCTCAGCTTGCTGAGCATCTCGAGCACGTGCACCGGCAGCCGGATGGTCCGGGCCGAATCCGCGAAGCCGCGCTGAATGGCCTGGCGGATCCACCACATGGCGTAGGTGGAGAACTTGTAGCCCTTGGTGTAGTCAAACTTCTCGACGGCCCGGATCAGGCCGAGGTTGCCCTCCTGCACCACGTCGAGCAGCGAAAGGCCACGGTCGGTGTACTTCTTCGCCACCGACACGACCAGCCGCAGGTTGGCCTCCAGCATATGGGCCTTGGCGCGCCGGCCGTCCTCGGCCACCGCCTCCAGATCCCGCCGGAAGTCCTCGCTCAGGCCCGGCTCGGTATCCAGCTTGTGCTCGGCGAACAGGCCGGCCTCGATCCGCTTGGCCAGGTCGACTTCCTGCTCGGCGGTGAGCAGGCTGGTCCGGCCGATCGACTTGAGGTACGTGTGCACCGAGTCGCCCATCGCGGGCGTCTGGTCGTCGAGATCAACCTCGGCCAGCGCCACCGCCTCGGCTTCGATGGCCCCACCGTCTGCCACTGCCACAGCGTCCTCTGCGCCATCGGCCTCCTTGGCGCCATGGCTCCCTGTGGGAGCGGCAGCGTCTGCAGCGGTCTTAGCCGCGCCGGTCTTGGCGCGGCTGGCCCTGGCGGTGCTGGCCTTGACCGTAGCGGCCTTCTCCGTGCGCTTGCCCTTGGCGGGCTCCTGGCGCTCATTGGCCAGGCGCACGCCTGCATCGGCGAGCTCGCGCAGGATGGAACGTCCCTCGGCCGGGGCAACGCCCGCCCGCTCGAAGGCGGTCCGAAGCTCGGAGAGGGACAGGTGACCCTGGCTGCGCCCTCGCTGGATCAGGTCGTCCACGCGCATAGTGCTTACCTCACCGTCCCCGACCGGTGCGGCGATTGCGGTCCGCGGCATGCGACACCTCCCTCCTTCTCCTCTTGACACGGGCACGACAGGCGTGCCGTTCACAGACGCCCGAGGCATCCTCGTCTAGGGGACCCGGCGCTGCGCTGCGGCGTGCGCCCGGGCACTATCTAGTAACGTTTTCGGCCGGGGATTGTTCCCGCCGGAGAACTTCGAGATCAGGTTTGCCGCTCGGCAGCATCGGCATTGCGTCCAGCAGAACCAGTTCTCGGGGAGCAGCGTAACGTGGCAGGCGCTCGCGCACATGCCGAGACAGCAGATCCAGAGTCGGCGGCTGGGCGGAATTGTCCGGGACGATCACCGCAGTCACCCGCTCGCCCCATTCCGCGTCAGGCCGGCCGATGACCACAGCTTCCCGCACTCCAGGGCATGTCTCAAGCACCGACGCGACCTCCCCGGCAACCACCTTTTCCCCGCCCGTGTTGATCACGTCATCCGCGCGCCCGCGCACCGTGAGATGCCCGGCCGCGTCGACGGTGCCCAGGTCGGAGGTGACGAACCAGCCGCCGTCCAGTGCGGCCGCGGACAGGTCCGGGCGCAGCCGGTAGCCGGAGAACAGCACCGGTCCGCTGATCCGGATCCGGCCGTTATCCCCGGTCGTCACCGATACCCCGTCCAGCGGGAGGCCGTCGTAGACGCAGCCGCCGCAGGTCTCGGTCATCCCGTACGTCGTGACGACGGGAATGCCGGTCTCCCGGGCCCGGCCGATCAGTTCCCCGGACGCGGCTGCGCCGCCCAGCAGCACCGATTTGAAGGTATCGGCCCAGGTGGCGTCCCTGCCCGCGTGCGCGCCCGCGTCCCTGCCCGGGCCGGCGAGCAGGCGCCGCAGCTGGGTCGGGACGATGGAGACGTGGGCGCAGCCGGAGTCTTCCAGGGCCGCCGTGTCCAGCCGGCCGGCGATCACCGGCTCCGTGCCCGCGACGAGCGAGCGCACCAGCACCTGGATGCCGGCGATGTGCGTGGCGGGCAGGCAGAGCAGCCACCGGTCACCCGGCGCCGCGCCGACCCGGGCCAGCGACGCGCGCGCCGAGTGCGTCAGGGCGGACGCGCTGAGTTCCACGCCCTTGGGCTGGCCGGTAGAGCCGGATGTGGCCATGACCACAGCGGCCTGTTCGCTGACCGGAATCCCGCGGGCCCGCTGAGGCCGGCGGCTGAGACCGTCCGGGGTCTCCACGGCGGACGGTGCGAACGCGTCCAGGATGCGGGCCAGCCGCTCCGGCGGAAGGTCGGCCTCCAGCGGCAGAATCGCCGGCCCGCTGCCGTCCAGGGCCGCCGCGAGCCGTTCCAGCATCCGCCCGCCCGCCGCCGGGGGGAGGACAACCGCATGCAAAGGACGTTCTACCACGGACGTAAGGTTAGATCCTGCTGGAACGGCCCCAGTCTCCCGGTGAGGGCGATCCCGGTGAGCGGGACCACACGGTGACGAAGCTCTCACCGTGACGGGTTCACATGGTGGAGGGTGCGCGCGTGGTCGCAAGGCAGCAGGCGGGCCAGGATTCCCCCGATCCCGGGCGCTTCCCACGCCAGCCGTGACGGCCCAGTCTGTGACACCGCCGGACCGGGAGACCGTCCTCGGGTCGCTGCGCGCGTTCGCGATCCCGATGACCACGAAGTTCCGTGGCATCACCGTCCGCGAAGGCGCGCTGATTCAGGGCCCGGCCGGGTGGGGCGAGTTCTCGCCGTTCGCCGAGTACGGCCCGCGGGAAAGCGCCCGCTGGCTGGCCAGTGCGCTGGAGGCCGCGACGGCCGGCTGGCCCGCCCCCGTCCGCGACCTGGTTCCGGTCAACGTGACGGTGCCCGCCGTTCCCGCCGGGCGGGCGCACGAGATCGCCGCGTCGTCCGGCTGCCGTACGGCCAAGGTCAAGGTGGCCGAACGGGGCCAGCCGGACGCAGACGACATCGCGCGGGTCGAAGCCGTCCGGGACGCCCTCGGGCCGGACGGCAAGGTAAGGATCGATGTGAACGGCCGGTGGGACGTCGCCCACGCCACGCGCATGCTGGCCGAACTGGACCGTTTCGGCCTCGAATACGCGGAACAGCCGTGCGCGACGCTGGGCGAAATGGCCGAGTTGCGCCACGCCGTGCGGGTGCCGCTCGCCGCTGACGAGTCGATCCGCCGCGCCGAAGACCCGCTGCGGGTCCGGGCGGCCGGCGCCGCCGACATCGTGGTCCTCAAGGTGCAGCCGCTCGGCGGGGTGCGGGCCGCGCTGCGGATCGCCGAGGCGTGCGGCCTCCCGGTCGTCGTGTCCAGCGCGGTCGACAGCTCCGTCGGCCTGGCCGCCGGGCTGGCGCTGGCCGCGGCACTGCCGGAACTTCCGTACGCCTGCGGGCTGGGCACCATGAGCCTGCTAACGGGGGATGTCACCGCTGCCCCGCTGGTCCCGGTGGAGGGCTGCCTTCCGGTGCGGCGCCCGCCCGTCTCGCCCGCGGAGCTGGTGCGGTGGGAGGTGGACCCGGGGCCGTGGCGGGACCGCGCGGCGGCCGCCGCGAAGTTCCTCGGTGAGGTCACTCCCTGGGGCGCGTGGTGAACCCGTCGACGGCGCTGGCCGTCACCCTGGCCGACGAGCTGATCCGCTGCGGAATGACCGACGCGGTGCTCGCGCCGGGGTCCCGGAGCGCACCACTGGCGATGGAACTGTTCGCCCGGGCGCAGCGGGGGGACGTGCGGCTGCACGTCCGCATCGACGAGCGCTCGGCGGCGTACCTCGCCCTGGGCCTGGCCAAGGCCAGCCACCGGCCCGTGTGCATGGTCTGCACCTCCGGGACGGCGGCGGCCAGCTTCCATCCCGCGGTGATCGAGGCCAGCGAGTCGTGCGTGCCGCTGCTGGTGCTCACCGCGGACCGGCCGCCCGAACTGCGCGGGACCGGCGCTAACCAGGCCATCGACCAGATCAAGCTGTACGGCGACGCGGTCCGCTGGTTCTGCGAGGTTGGCGTGCCGGAAGCGCAGCCGGGCATGGCGGGGTACTGGCGGTCACTGGGCTGCCGGGCCTGGGGTCTCGCGGCGGGCACCGCGGGTGGCCCGGCCGGTCCCGTCCACCTGAACCTGGCGTTCCGCGACCCGCTCGTCCCGGACCGGCCGGTGCCCGGCGGCAACGGCGGCAACCGCGACAGCGGGGGGTGGCCCGAACCGCTGGCGGGCCGCCCCGGCGGCGCAGCGTGGACCACGTTCGGCGGGGCGCGGACCGCAGCGCCGCTGGAGTTGCCGTGGATCGAGCGCGGCCTGGTCGTCTGCGGTGACGGTGACGACGACACCGGATCGCTTGGTGAACTGGCCGAGGCCGCGGGCTGGCCCATCCTGGCCGAACCGTCCTCCGGCGCCCGCCGCGGCCGCAACGCGCTGTCCGCCTACGAGTACCTGCTCGGCTCGCCCGAATTCATCAGCGCGCACCGGCCGGACGTCATCGTTTCCGCGGGGCGCCCCGGCCTGTCCCGCCAGCAGACCAGCCTGTTCAAACTCCCGCCGTCGCGCCACATCGTCATCAGCCGGCAGCCCGGCCGGTGGGACGATCCGTCGCGCACCGCCTCGGACGTGGCCCCGGCTATCCGCCTGGCCGACCGCGCGGAACCCAACGGGCGCGGCGGACGGAGCGGGCCGGGCACCGGCTGGCTGGAATCGTGGCTGCGGGCGGATGCGGCGGCCCGCCGCGCCGCCGACGAGATCCTGGACGCCGCCGGCGCCCTGAGCGAACCGCGGCTGGCCCGGGACCTCGGGGCCGCGCTCCCGGACGGCGCCCTGCTGTGGGCGGCGTCCAGCCTGCCCATCCGCGACCTGGACCACCACATGACGCCCCGCGCCGGGATCCGCGTCCTGGCGAGCCGCGGCGCCAGCGGCATCGACGGCACCACCTCGGCGGCGATCGGCGCGGCCCTGGCCCACCAGGCGGCCGGCGGCGGACCGGCCTTCGCCCTCCTGGGGGACCTGGCGTTCCTGCACGACGCGCCCGGCCTGATCCTCGGCCCGGGTGAGCCCTTCCCCGATCTGTGCCTGATCGTGGTCAACAACGACGGCGGCGGAATTTTCTCCCTGCTGGAGCAGGCGGCCTTCTCCGGGCCGGCCGGGCCGTTCGAGCGCGTGTTCGGCACGCCGCACGGAGCCGATCTGGGGCAGCTGGCCGTGGCGGCCGGACTGCCGTACACCCGCCTGCAGCGCATCCATGACCTGCCCGCGGCCCTGACCGGATCCGGGCTCCGTGTAGTGGAGGCCCGTACCGACCGGGAGGCCGGCGCGGCTCTGCGGACCCGCCTGCAGCAAGCCGCCGCCGCAGCGGCCGCCTCCGCCCCCGCCTCCGCCGCGGCCGCCCCGGAAGCCACCCGCACCGCGCGCTAACCCGCCTCGGGTACCCCTGCGTGGCTACCGCCCCCTCCGAAAACCGTCCCTTCAGATCAGCCGTCCAGGACGGTCAGATCCAGCCGGCGGAGGCGGTCGGGGTCGGCGAGGACGTCGATCTCGACGATCTTGTCGCCCCGGATCGTCATGCCCAGCACCGATATCGGCTGTCCGTCCGGGGCGGCGATGAGTCCGGGTGTGCCGTTGACCAGCACCGGCCGTGCGAACCGCGCGAACCGGGCGAAGCCAAGCGTCTGCCCGGCCACCGCCCGCGAGCCGTGCACCAGCCGCGACGGGCCCAACGGCCCGGCACCGGCGTCGGCGCGCAGCACCACATCGGGGTCGAGCACGGCGAGCAGGGCGCCGAAGTCCCCCTCGCGTGCCGCCGCAAGGAAGGCATCGACGATCTCCCGTTGGCGGGCGAGGTCGGCGTCCGGAGCGGGCGCGGCGCCGCCCAGCCGCCGGCGGGCGCGGCTGGCCAGCTGCTTGGCCGCGGCCGGCGAACGGTCCAGGATTCGCGCGATCTCCTCGAACGGCACCGCGAAGACGTCGCGCAGCACGAACGCGAGCCGCTCGGTGGGGGAAAGGGTGTCGAGCACCACGAGCAGCGCGAGCCCGACCGAGTCGGCCAGCAGGGCCTCCTGTTCGGGCCCGGGCCGGCGGCGGGGCTGATGATCGGGTCCGGCACGTGCAGCGGGTCCTCGCGGCGCGCCGCCCGGGCGCGCAGCATGTCCAGGCAGACCCGGGCCGCGACCGTCGTCAGCCACCCGCCCAGGTTCCGCACGCCGCTTATGTCCGACCGGGCCAGCCGCAGCCACGTCTCCTGCACGGCGTCGTCGGCGTCGGCCAGCGAGCCGAGCATGCGGTAAGCCACCGCCCGCAGATGGGCGCGGTGCGCCTCGAAGCTGCGGGCCAGCCACTCGTTCTCGCCCATTGTTACCTTCCTTCGCCGCCGCCCGTCATATGAATGTCGGACCGAACGCGGCCGAGGTAACAGATCCAGAGGAGCACAGCTCATGCAAGCACGGATGACCAACTCAACGAAGGTCCCGCTGGGCGCGGACGGGCAGCCGGCTCCGGCCGTCAGGGCGCAGACTCTGGCCTGGCAAGGGCTGGCGAACCGGATCGTGCGGGGTCTCCTGCGGACACCGCTGGTGTGCCGCCTCGCGGGCAAGCGGCTGATCACGGTGTACCTGGTGGGCCGCAAGTCCGGGCGGCACTACACCATCCCGGTCGCCTACACCCGTCACGACGGGAGCCTGCTGATCGGTACGCCGTTTGCGTGGGGACGCAACCTGCGCACCGGCGAGCCGGTGGACATCCGGCTCAGGGGCAAGCGGCGACCGGCCGGGGTTCAGGTCCGCACCGACGAGGCCGGCGTCGTCGAGCTGTACGCCGTCATGGCGCGCGACAACCACAGCTTCGCAAAATTCAACAAGATCGGCTTCGACCCGGCCGGCACCGCCGGACCCCGCCGACCTGCACCTGGCCTGGGCCGCAGGCGCCCGGGCCATCCGCCTGACACCGCGCTGACGCCAGGGCCCGGCCCCGGAGCAAGGGCGTGCCCGCGAGCGGGCACCGTCCCGCCGCGGCAGCCGGTGAAACCGGATGCCCCGGGACGCTAAGCCCTGGAGTGACTGGCGCATCGGGAGGAACTTGACCTCGGTCTCGGCCACCTCGGCGACCGGGTCCGAGCCCGCCACGATGCCGCAGCCGGCGAACAGCCGGGCCCGGCGGCCGTCCAGTTCGGCGCAGCGCAGCGCGATCCCGAACTCCCCGTTGCCGTGCGCGTCCACCCAGCCGACCGGCCCGGCGTACCGGCCCCGTTCCATGTGCTCCAGTTCGCGGATCAGTTCCAGCGCCGTCTCGGCCGGCGTCCCGCACACCGCGGCGGGTGGGTGCAGCGCTCCGGCCAGCGATAGCACCGAACGGTCCCGGGCGAGAGTGCCCCGGACGGGGGTGCCCAGATGGTGCACGTTGGCCAGCTTGAGCAGCGAGGGGCGGGACGGAATGTCGAGCTCGGCGCACAGCGGCGCGAGCGCGTCCCGCACCGAGGCGACCGCGTAGGCGTGCTCCTCGGTGTTCTTGGCCGAGGCGAGCAGGGCGGCCCCGAGCGCCGCGTCTTCGGCGGGCTGGGCGCCCCGGGGCGAGGTCCCGCCCAGGATCAGCGCCGTGATCTCGCTGCCCTGCCGCCGGACCAGAAGTTCGGGGGTAGCGCCGACCAGGTTCGCGCACGCGAACGTGAAGCAGTCCGGGTACCGGGCGGCCAGCCGGCGCAGCAGGACGCGCGCGTCGATCGGGCCGGCCGCGGTCGCGAACACGTCGCGGGCCAGCACGACCTTCCGCAGGGCCCCGGCGCAGATCCGGCTGACCGCGACCGCGACGGCGTGCGCCCACTCCAGTGCGGTCAGGCTTCCGTCATGCCAGCGCAGGCCAGGCGAGGCGGCGCCCGCGGGCGAGGCGGCGCCCGCGTCGGCCAGATCGCCTGGATTAGCCGGCGCACCGAAGCCAGCCGGCGCGCCCGGGTAGGCCGGCACCGCCGCATCATGGCTGCCGCCGAGCCAGTGGCCGCGCGACTCATCGCCGTCTCGGCGCTCACCACTGCTGCCGGGCTCGCGGCCGTCGGAGATGGTGGTGAGCCAGGCCTGCCCGGACGGGTCGCGGCCGAGGATGGTCCGCGGCACGATCAGCACGGAGCCATCGGAGGCCGGGTCGAAGGTGAAGCTGCCGAACGCCACCGGGCCGGTGCCGGGCCGCCGGACCTGGTCCTCGGTCACGACCCCCTCGAACAGGGTGCGCAGCCATTTCTCCCCGGCGGTGAAGCGGTCCTCACCGGCGGGCAGCGTGATCCGCGCGACTTCCCCCCAGCCCACCAGCCCGGATCCCTGCCGCACCCAGGCCAGCGCCGAGGCGGGCAGGGACGCGGGCGACGACGCGGGCGGAATGCGGGCCAGCAGGTCGCCAGGGTCGGCGATGGGCACGGTGCGGGCCGTGAGGCCTCCGGGCTCCGGTGCGGGCCGCCCGGGTCCCGGGTTCGGCTCGCCGGGCGTCGCGTCATTCCCGTCGGGTGTCACGGCAGTCGATTTTACGGCAGTGCGAAGATGGTGTGCGCTTCCTCTCCCTGCGGCATCCGGTCACCCGGGCGGAGCCCTTGCGGCGGTCTGGTCTCCCGTCACAGGAGGCTGAGCTGCATGGGCGCCTCCTTCGCGGCCTCGTGCGCCGTCGCCTCCCGGGCCGGCTGGGCTCCCGGGGCGGGGCGCCGGATGGGGCCCATGCCCCGGCGGGCGCCGACCGATCGGGCCCCGGCGGGCGTGGCCGCGCCGACGCCGTAGCGCCGGGCGAGTTCGCGGACCCGCCCGCTGATCTCCGCCTGGTAATCCTTCGGCGCATAGGAGCCCCGCCCGTACAGGGCGCGGTAGCGGGGGAGGAGCGCGGGATGGTTCTCGTTCAGCCACCGCAGGTACCAGTCCCGCGTCCCGGGCCGCAGGTGCAGGACGATCGGGGTGACGTGCGCGGCGCCGGCCTCGGCGATCCGGCGCACGGCCGCCTCGAGGTGCGCGGGGGAGTCGGACAGGAACGGAACCACCGGGCCCATGAGCACGCCGCAGGGCAGGCCGGCGCCGGTCAGCGTGGCACACACGTCCAGCCGCCGCTCCGGGCTCGGCGTGCCGGGCTCCAGAGATCGCCATAGCGCTTTGTCGATAAAGCCAGCGGAGACGTTCAGGCCCACGTCGGTGACCTCGGCCGCCTGGGTCAGCAGGTCCAGGTCACGCAGGATCAGGGTGCCCTTGGTCAGGATCGAGAACGGGTTGGCGTGATCACGCAGCGCGGAGATGATGCCGCGCATCAGCTGGTAGCGGCCCTCGGCGCGCTGATAGCAGTCGACGTTGGTGCCCATCGCGATGTGCTCGCCCGCCCACCGCGATGACGCGAGCGTCTTGCGCAGCAACTCCGGGGCGTTGACCTTGACGACGACCTTGGAGTTGAAATCCTGCCCGGCGTCCAGGTCGAGATAGGTGTGCGTATTACGGGCGAAGCAGTAGTAGCACGCGTGCTGGCAGCCCCGGTAGGGGTTGATCGTCCAGCTGAAGGCCATCCGGGAGATGGCCGGGACCCGGTTGACGATGGACTTGGCCTGGATCTCGTAGAAGGTCATGCCGCGGAACCCGGGTGTGCCGAACGCGCGCGTGACCGCGCCCCGCTCGAACAGCGCTCCAGCGGGCCCGGTGCGGCCCGGGTCGGCCTGCGGGCTCTCATCCGGGCGGGCCTCGGGTGTCCCGTCCAGCCGCAGGTGATCCCATCGCATATCCGCGAGCGTAGAACTCTTATTCGACTATGGCAAACATATGTTCCAGGGGAACCGGTCCGGAAAACGAGTGATGGCAATGCCAGAACAATTGGATAAAGATCTTGTGGTGGGGGATAGTAGGAGGGTATTCACCGGCGTGCGACGCGGAGGTGGCGCTATGGCGCTGTCTATGGACGAGCAGCGCATGCTCGCAGAAATTGAGCGGCGGCTTGCCGCGGAGGATCCAAGGCTGGCCGTTCACCTGTCGGCTTTCCGCCGGCCGGGCCGGATCAGTGTCTTCCGCTCCGCGCGGGCCCGCATCATCGGTTCCCTGCTCACCGTCGCCGTCGTCGCGATGGTCTCCCTGATGGTGTACGCGATCTTGCCCTTTCGCTCCGGTTCGCGGACAACTGGCCACCCGGTAACGACGACCGTCTCCAGTACGGGCACCGGCCAGCCGAAGATCGGTGCCGGTCCCGGCACGAAAGCGGCGAAGAACGCAGGCAAGAACACGGGCAAGAACACGGGCAAGACCACCGCGGCCGGAGCCGCCGCCGGCAGCACGGCCCATCAGAGCCCCGCCTCTCACGCTTCCGGCGCGGGGGTGCAGCAGGCGGCCGGCCCGGCCGGGACCACCGTTCATCCCGCCTCGGCCGGGGGATACGGCCCCTAACGCGGGACAGTGCCCCCAATCCGCGGGCCTGGTACTAATCCGCAGGCCTGGTACGCAGCAGGCCCGCATCCCGGGCGCAGCTTGATTCACGGTCTCAGGCCCGATTCCCGGACCCTAAGCGGGGGAGCCTTCCTGGGCGGGGGAATGCGCGGCGGAGCGGCCCGCGGGACACCCGGATGAGCCCGTCGGATACGCGGATCACGCGGTGAATAAAAACTCGCGCCAGAGCTGTATGAGGTACCGCTCGAGTCCTTCCAGCTGTTTCTTGGCCTGCTGGAACTCGTCGGCGAGCGGGTTGCGGTGCGCGTGGTAGAGCTCGGCGTAGCGGCGCGCCGCCTCCTCGCGATTGCTCGCGTAGACCCGGACGGCGTAGTTGCCCACGCCGCTGGCCAGCCGCAGGCCGTGAATGGCCTTGCCCGCCGAGCCCTCGTCGATGCTGAGGTACCCGCGCAGGTACAGGCGGCATTTCGCCTCCTCCTGCCAGGTGTCGCCGAACGGCGGGGGCGCTCCGTCCCATTCTTCGATGACCACCCGGACGTCGAGCTGCTCCTGCAGGCTCCCGACCCACAACTGCTCGCGATTGACGCTGATCAGCGATCCCACCGGGGGAAGAGGGGCACCAGGGGCATTGGGGTCGACGGCCGCGTCGTGAAGGCGGAACATGCGCCGGTCCGGGAACACCGGCATCACCAGCTGAAGAAGCCTCCGGTTCATCGTCCCCCCACGGCACCTAGAGCCCGCGGTCCCGCTGCTCCGCGGTGGCGGAGTCCCCGAGCGCCTGTTTAGTGGCATAAATGTAGACCTTCGGTGCGTCTGATCGCAGGCGAACGGGATGCCCGGCCAGATTCTGGCCAGAACGAACACCGGCCACCAGGTCCCGGCTCCCATCCCGCCGGGCGATACCGCACATCCAGGGCGGGTGGACTTCGCTCAATCGTGACCAACGCCTCCTCTCCTTTCCTCTCCAGCCGCTCCCGCCCAGGCTGTCACCGCTAACTTAGTTGTAGACTAACAATCGTTGTGTTGCTACAAGCTTCCGGGGCGGCGGCTCTGTCCCTGGAAGCCTTCTCCCGGACGCCGAAGGCCGAGGTGAACCGCCCTGCCCGGACTCAGCCGCCAGCGCCGAATGCTCGTTCTGGCTATCTGCTGCATGAGCCTGTTCATCGTCGGCCTCGACAGCACGATCGTGAACGTCGCGCTGCCGTCGATCGGGCGTGAGCTGCACTCGTCGGTGTCCGGCCTGCAGTGGACGATTGACGCGTACACGCTGGTGCTGGCCAGCCTGCTGATGTTCTCCGGGTCGACCGCCGACCGCGTCGGGCGCCGGAGGACCTTCCAGGCCGGCCTGGGCGTGTTCACGGCGGGCTCGCTGCTGTGCAGCCTGGCGCCCGGCCTGGGCTGGCTGATCGCCTTCCGGATGGTGCAGGCCGTGGGCGGGTCGATGCTCAACCCGGTGGCCATGTCGATCATCACCAACACGTTCACCGACCAGCGCGAGCGGGCCCGGGCCATCGGGGTATGGGGCGCGGTGTTCGGCTTGAGCATGGCCCTGGGCCCGGTGGCCGGGGGCGCGCTGGTCGATTCGGTGGGCTGGCGCGGCATCTTCTGGGTCAACATCCCGATCGGCATCGCGGCGATCGTGCTCTGCGCGCTGTTCGTGCCGGAGTCGAAGGCGGACCGGGCGCGCCTGCCGGACCCGGTCGGGCAGGCACTGCTCATCGTGCTGCTGGCGCCGCTGACCTATGCGATCATCGAGGGCCCCTCGAGGGGCTGGGGCTCGCCACTGATCGCGGGCCTGTTCGGGCTGGCTGCGGTGGCCCTGGCGGTGTTCGTGCCGTACGAGCTCCGGCGGACCGAGCCGCTGCTCAACCCGCGGTTCTTCGGCAGCGCCCCGTTCGCAGGCGCGACCGTGATCGCGGTCATCGCGTTCGCCGCGTTGGGGGGGTTCCTCTTCCTGAATACCATTTACCTGCAGGACGTGCGGGGCTTCAGCGCGCTCACCGCCGGGCTGTACCTGCTGCCGATGGCGGCGACGATGGCGGCCTGCGCGGTACTGTCGGGCCGGCTCGTGGCCGCGCGCGGCGCCCGCATACCGCTGGTCGTCTCCGGCCTGGGCTTCATCGCGGGCGGTATCCTGCTCTCGATGATCACCGATCATTCCAGCCCCGGCCTCCTGCTGCCCAGCTACGTGATCTTCGGCATTGGGATCGGCCTGGTCAACGCGCCGATCACCAACTCCGCGGTGTCCGGGATGCCGCGGCAACAGGCCGGGGTGGCCGCCGGGGTCGCCTCCACCAGCCGCCAGGTCGGCACGTCGCTCGGCGTGGCCGTGATGGGGTCGGTGCTCAGCGGTAACCTGCGCGGAGGGATGCGGGCGGGCTTCGTGGACGCCAGCCGCCCGGGCTGGTGGATCGTGGCCGCCTGCGGAGCCGTGACGCTTATTCTCGGCTTCGTCACGACCGGACCCTGGGCGCTGCGGACGGCGACCCGGACCGCCGAACGCCTGTCGCCCGCCGACGAAAGGTCACCGGTGAGCGTGCCATGACCGTGTCCTCGCCCGCGTCCTCCGCCGCACCGCCCGACGAGGCCACCACCGAGGCCACGAGCGAGGCCACGAGCGAGGCCACGAGCGAGGCCACCGGCGAGCTGGCGGCGCGGGCCTGGCAGGGCATGCGCGCCCTGGTGCTCGATCGCTACGACCGCCGCAAGAAGGTGTGCGACGCGCTCGGCATGAGTTTCATCCGCGCCAAGGCGCTTCGCCGCATCGTCGACGGCCCGATGACGATGCGCGAGCTCGCCGCGGCCCTGGGCACCGACCCGCCGTACACCACGGTGGTGGTGGATGACCTGGAACGCAGGGGACTGGTGACACGGACCGTCCGGCCCGGTGACCGGCGCTCGAAGATCGTCTCGATCACCCCGGACGGTGCCGCGCAAGCCCATCTAGCCGAACGGATCCTGAACGACCCACCCCGGCCGGTCCGGGAGCTTCCCGCCACCGACCTCGAGACGCTGGGCCGCATCCTCGGCACCCTCCTGGACACCGAGACCTGAACTGCGCCGTCGAGCCTGGGCCGGGTGGAGCCTGGGCCGGTTGGGACTCGCCGGTGAGGAGCGGGCCGGTCAGGGCCGCAAGTCCGCGATCCGGGCCAGGGCGGCATGGTCGATGATTGTGATGTGCCGCGGGGACGTCTCGACCAGGCGGCGCTGCCGCCAGTCCCGCAGCGCCCGCGTCACCGTGGCCCGCGACGTGAACACCAGGCTCGCGAGTTCCTCCTGAGACAACGGCAGCTCAATCGTCGTGTGGTGCTCATCGCCCTGGCCGTGTCCCTCGGCGAGCTCGAGCAGCAGCCGGGCCAGCCGCTCGGCCCCGCTGGAGATGGACTGGATGCGCAGGCTTTCGGCGGTGTCGTTCCAGCGCTGGGTGAGCGCATGCCGGTAGGCGCGCGCCGCGGCGGGATTCGCATCCAGGAACGCCGCGAACCGCGTGTGCGGGAGGACGATCGACCGCACCCGGCCGATGGCTTTGACGGTGGCCGTGCGGTAGCCGGTTACCTCGCCCGCCACTTCGCCCACGACGTCCCCGTTGCCGCGCAGGGCCAGGACCGTCTGCTGGCCTCCGCCGGCCACCGCGACGACTTTGACCCACCCGCTGACCAGGACGAACACGTGTGTTGCCGGGTCTCCCTGCGCGCACACGGTGGCCCCGGGCGGGAACAGGCAGGTGCGGCCCGCTGTCTGGAGCAGTTCCTTTTCCCGCTCCGGGAGCTGGCCCCAGAATCCCCCTGCCGCCCTGCCCGCTGTCGCCATGTGCCCGTAATCGCTAGCCCGTCCGTCTCGCCGCAGCCGGGCCGCGTGGCGAGTTCCTGCCTTCCACGATGACCCACCGCATCGCGGTTAACAATCACCCATGTCCGTTCGGCTAGCCGGAGATCGTGGGTCTTGGGAAGCTCGCGGGTGTTCCGCGCGCCGTGACCGGCGGCGGAGCCGGGTCACCGGGTGAACAGGAGGGCGGCCGAACAGGCCAGGAAGGCGACGCCAGTGAGCAGCGTCCAGTTCATCGCGTGCTGGATGCGCTCGTACCGGACACGGGCCTGGCCGACCATCAGGTGCGCGTGGGCCCAGGTCCACCCCCCGGCTGTTCCCGGTGGGAGGCCGGCCCACGGCGCCCGGGGGTCCAGCGGCGCGCCCGTGTGCGCCCGCAGCCGGCCCAGCTCGTGCCCCAGCGGCGCACCGGACAGCATGAACAGGGCGGCCGCGCGCAGCCAGCACACGGTCACGAGCGCGAACAGGCCAGCACACGCCCACACCGCGGCGGCGGGCCGGGAAACAACGGAAAAGGCCGTGACTTCTATCGCCAGGCCCACCGTCATCGCCGCCAGCGCGGCCATCCCGGCCAGCAGCCCGGGCCTGCTGTCCCGGAGCAGGCCCGCCATCTCATCCAGGAGTTCGTGTGCGGACCAGTCGGCCCGTTCGGCGGCCGGTCCAGGCTGGCCGCCGGGCCGTGTGCCGGGCGATCCCCCGTCCAGGAGCGTCGTCATACTGACCGCCTCCATCGTCATTGCCGGACGTATCCAGCCAACGGGATCCAGGCGGCCCGCGCTGCTGCATTCGAGACGGCGCGGCTGTCTCATCTGACGCAAGGACGGGGCAAGGACCGGCACAAGGTCCGGGGCGGGTACCGGGGCGGGGCAGCCGGCCCGGAGAAACGCCGCCGGGCGAGCCATCGATGTCGGGGCGGCCGGAACCGCAGGCAGGGGACCGGCGTCCAATTCCCAGCACGGCCAGTTAGGGGGAACCTCCGTAAGTGCCCCATGGCCGGGAAAGGGAGAAGACACAATGCTCGTGCCGCGCAGGCGCACGTCACCCGGGGACGGGCGGCGAATGGTGCGCCGGGCCGCTACCAGCGTCCCCGCCGCAGCCCTGGCCGCGGCCACCGTCGCCGCGGTCGTGGCCTGCGGGAGCGGTGGTTCCGCTGCGTCTGCGGGCCACACCGCCTCGCCCAGTTCATCGGCGGGCAGCGGGAATGTGGCCGCCGGCGGCCCGGGGCTGTGCGGGGCGGCCACGCAGGTCGACAGCCTGACCGTGCAGCGGACGAACGCTTTGCCGGGCAACCACCCACGGTTCACCTTCCCGGCCACGGAGCAGGTGAACAACGCGCCTGAAGCGCGGTCGGTCGCGCAGGGCCTGTGCGCGCTGCAGCCCGTCTCGCACATGCAGATCGCCTGTCCCGCCGACTTCGGTATCACCTACAAGCTCACGTTCGCGGCCGGCACGCACCGCTTCGCCCCCGTCACGCTGAACGCGGCCGGGTGTGAGCTGGTGCACGGCCTGGGTGCGGCGCGCCACATCACCACGTCGAACGTCGTGTGGCGGCGGCTCGGGGTGGCGATCGGCATCCCCCATCCCAGCCAGGCGGCGTTCGCCGGGACGAGCGCGAGCTCCTGACCGGCCGGGCTCAGCCCAGGCGGGTGACCTCGACGGTCACTTCCATCGCGGAGCTGGGCGCGCCGCTGTAAATGCCCTTGAGCGGGGAAACGTCGGCGTAGTCACGCCCGCGGCCGAGGACTACGTGCCGCTCGCCGACCGGCGCCAGGCTGGTCGGATCGCACGGGACCCATTCACCGGTCCAGTACTCGGCCCAGGCGTGGCTCTGACCGGCGACCGCGTGCCCCGGCTCCGCCTTGGGGTCGGGGTGCAGGTACCCGGAGACGTACCGCGCCGGGAGCCCCGCGGCCCGCAGCAGCGCCACACTGACATGCGCCATGTCCTGGCAGACGCCCGACCGGGCGTCCCACACCTCCTGTGCGCTCGTCTGCACCCCGGTCGAGCCAGGCTGGTAGGAGACCCGGTTGTTGACCAGCTTGATGATCTCGCGGGCGGCCTCGTCCGGTTCCGCGCCGACGACCCACCCGCTGACCTCGGCGGCCACCTTGGGCTTGATCGTGGTGCGCGGGGTCTCGGCCAGGAATTCGAGGACGCAGCTGTCGGCTGCCTGCTCGCGGAGCTCGGCCCAGGGCAGCGCCGGCTTGGCCTCCTGCGGAGCACTGGTCTGGACGGTCGCGCTGGCCTGCACCAGCAGCTCGTGGTGCGGCTCCTGGATGTCGAAGGAGCTGACGGTCGTGCCCCAGTAGTCGCGGTAGGTCCAGATCGGCGCGTTCGACCCGGTGCGGACCGTGGTCGCGAGCGCGGTCTGCCGGGCCATGTCCGGCGGGGTCATCCGGGCCTCGTTGTAGGAGGCGCGCGCCGTGCCGCTGTAGCTGACCCGCGTGGTGTGCACGATCCCGATCCGCCAGCCCGTCATAAGCCCTCCTGCGCCCATGCCACCGGGGCGGAGTAGGAGAAGTAGCGCTTGGCGATCGCCCTGTTGGCCTGCACGCACGCGGCCTGCAGCGAGCTGACCAGCTCCGGCATATCGGCCTCGAGCTGCTTGGGGTCGGTGTACTCGAGCCGCGTCCGCAGCTGCCCGATCGGCCGCCGGGCCGGGTCACCCATGCCGGAACGGACCGCATCGTCGGGATCCAGCGCCAGCAGGCACTGCTCGGCGGTGGACAGGGCGTGCAGTACCGAGCGCGGGAACAGCCGGTCGAGCATCAGGAACTCGGCGACGTCGGCCGGCTCGCTGGCCCATCCGTGGGTCCGGATGAACGATTCGTGCGCCCCGCAGGCCCGCAGTACCGTGAGCCAGCCGAGCTGGTGCCGCGACCCGGACATTCGCGCCAGCAGCAGGCGCGCGGTCATGTCGACCCGCTCCAGGCTCCGGCCCAGGATGAGGAACCGCCATGCCTCGTCGTGGCTCATGGTGGAGTCGGCCAGGCCGAAGAACAGCGCCGCGCGCTCGCGGACGAACCGGAAGTAGATGTGCGGGCCGAGCCGCTCAGCGGATCGCCGGTGCGAGTTCAGGCCGAGACCGGTGACGTTCAGGCATTCCCACATCTCGCTCGAGACGACGTCCCGCACGCTGCGCATGCCCGCCCGCGCGGCCAGGATCGCGCCCGCGATCGCGCTCGGGTTCTTCGGGTCGTAGGCCAGCCGGGACAGCGCCATGCCGATGTCCATTGCGCCGTCGTCGGTCGCGGGCACACCGAGGATGGCCAGCATGGCGCGGCAGTCGGAGTCCTCGTCCACCTCGGGGTCTTCGAGCATGTGGTGCACGTACACGTCCAGGGTGCGCGCCGTGTCGTCGGCCCGCTCCACGTAGCGGCCGGTCCAGTACAGCGTCTCCGCGATCCGGCTGAGCAGCCCGTCGTCACTCATTGGTCCTGGTCTTGGTATGGGTCGCTCTGGCGGTCGAGAAGCATGCCGCTGGGGGCGATGGCGGCGGGAGTGAAGCCGGGCGCGTCGGTCCGTTCGGCGGTCTGTCCGTCGGACATTACCCAGGTGTCCTTGGAGCCGCCGCCCTGGCTGGAGTTGACCACGAGCGCTCCCTGGGGCAGCGCCACCCGGGTCAGGCCGCCGGGCAGCAGCCAGACATCGTTGCCGTCGTTCACGGCGAACGGCCGCAGGTCGATGTGGCGGGGCTCGAGCCGTTCCCCGATCAGCACCGGTGACGTGGACAGGCTCACCGGCCGCTGCGCGATCCAGCCGCGGGGGTTGGCCGCCACCATGCCGCGCAGCTCGGTAAGGGTCCGCTCGTTGGCGTGCGGCCCGATAACGATGCCCTTGCCGCCCGCCCCGTCCACCGGCTTGAGCACGAGATTCCCCAGCTCGCCCAGGACCCAGGTGCGCACGTCCGGGTCGTCCAGCCGGTAGGACTCGACGTTGGGCAGCACCGGCTCCTCGCTGAAGTAGTAGCGGATCAGGTCGGGCACGTAGGTGTAGATGAGCTTGTCGTCGGCCACGCCGTTGCCGACCCCGTTGGCGATCGTCACGTGCCCGGACCGCGCGGCGTTGATGAGGCCGGCGCAGCCGATGACCGAGTCAGGCCGGAACAGAACCGGGTCCAGGAAGTTGTCGTCGATGCGGCGGTAGATCACGTCGACCAGGCGCCGCCCGTGCGTGGTGCGCAGGTACACCCGGTTGCCCGTGCAGAACAGGTCGCGTCCCTCGACCAGTTCGGCCCCCATGAGCCGGGCTAGCAGGGCGTGCTCGAAGTAGGCCGCGTTGTTGACGCCGGGGGTGAGGACGACGATCACGGGATCGTGGGCACTTTCCGGGGCGGCCGCGCGGAGCGCGGCGAGCAGCCGCGCCGGGTATTCGTCCACCGGGGTCACCCGCTGCTCGGCGAACAGCCCGGGGAAGGTCCGCGTCATGGCCAGCCGGTTCTCGATCACGTAGCTGACCCCGGACGGGACCCGGACGTTGTCCTCCAGGACCCGCAGCGCCCCGTATTCGTCACGGATTAGGTCGATGCCCGCCACCTGCACCCGGACGCCGTTCGGGGGGACCAGCCCGGTCACTTCGCGGTGGAAGCCGGAGGAGGTGAACAGCACCCGCCAGGGGACGATTCCGTCGGCGAAAACCTGCCGGCCGGAGTAGACGTCGGCGAGGAACGCCTCCAGCGCGCGGACCCGCTGCCGGACGCCGCGCACGATCAGGTCCCATTCCATGGCGTCGATGACCCGGGGGACGAGGTCGAGCGGGAACGGCCGTTCCTCCCCGCCCAGGTCGAAGGTGACGCCGCGGTCGGTGAACACCCGCGCGAGCTGATCGGCGCGGAAGCGCAGCTCCGACGGGTCCATCGGCTGCAGGGCACTGATCAGCCCGTCGTAAGCCGCGCGCGGCCGCCCGGGTCCCGAGAACATTTCGTCCCAGGCCTCCGCGGGCTGATACCCGTCGAAGATGTCCGCCACGCCCCCCAACGTACTGTTCGGATGTTCCGCGTTCATTACGGGGGATAGCAGAACTGTTTCGCCGGCGTTTCGTCGCCGGGCAGCTGACTGCGGTGTTTGCCCAGCCGGGGGGCGCGGGATATCCGAGGCGGAACTAGCCGAGGTGGTCGCCCGCAGGCCGGACCAGCGCCGCGGGCCGGACCAGCGCCCGCGGGCCGGACTAGCCGCAGCCGCAGGCGCCGCCGCAGCAGCCGCCCCCGCCGCCGAAGGCGCCCGGTGAGGCGGGTCCCGCGCTGGCGCTCCGGCCGCCCACGGCCACGGTGGACAGAAGCTTGACCGTGTCGTCGTGCCCGGCCGGGCAGGAACACGGTGCCGAGGAATCGCTCATCGGGCGGGTCATCTCGAACGTGGAACCGCAGGCGCGGCAGCGATACTCATAGCGCGGCATAACGCCAGCCTAAGCTATCCGCGAGTTATCCGCGCCGGCCGTGGGGGTGGCGCCGCCGGGTCTGTGGCGTGGCCGGGTCCCGGGACCGCCCCGGCGCTCCCGTTCGTTTCGGCGCCGAACCCGTTAGGCTCCGCATCATGTCCGTTAGGCAAGCCAGCGCGCCCGCTTGCCTGGACGCCGTGCGCGCGGGCTGAGGCGCCATTCCCATGCGTGGCCGGAGCCGCGGCGGCCGGCGGTCCGGCAGCCGGCGCTCCGGCGGCCGTGGGTGCCCTCGCGGAGCTGGGCTCCTCGTAGTAGAACTGCTTGCCACGCAGCAGGGAGACCATGGCGCCGATGAACGACATGATGGCGGCGGCGGTGAAGACGATCACCAGGCCATGGTGGAACGGCGCCGAGATGACGTCCGGGAAGAACTGCTTGCCGGTGAGTGCGCCCACCTGCTTGGCGGACAGTTTGCTCAGCACCCCGGTCGGGTCGAGCAGGTTGTGGATCGGGTTGTAGCCGAGCAGTGCCGCGAACAGCGTGCTGACCGGGGGCAGGTGGGCCACCTTGGACGCGATGGCCAGCGGCACGCCCTGGCTGTGCAGCCCGGCGGTCAGCGTCCGGGGCAGGGTGTTCGCGAGGCCGGCCACCATCAGTGAGAAGAAGATGCCGATCGACAGCGCCATCCCGGAGTTCTGGAAGGTGGACCGCATGCCGGAGGCGGAGCCACGGCGGTAGGCCGGCACGCTGCTCATGATCGCGGATGTGTTCGGCGAGGCGAACAGTCCGGAGCCGACGCCGTTGAGGAAGATCAGCGTGCCGAAGACCCAGTAGGGGAAGACGATCGGCAGCAGCATCAGGCCGATGAACGCGCAGGTGGCTACCAGCAGCCCCGTCGTCGCGAACAGGCGCTGGCCGTAGCGGTCGGACAGCCACCCGGAGATGGGCCCCGCGATCAGGAAGCCCGCGGTCAGCGGCAGCATGTAGATGCCCGCCCACAGGGGGGTGTCGGCATAGTTGTAGCCGTGCAGCGGCAGCCAGATGCCCGCGAGCCAGATGACCAGCATGAACTGCAGGCCGCCGCGGGCGATCGCGCCGAGCAGGGAGGCCACGTTGCCGGCCGCGAAGGCCCGGATCCGGAAGAGCCGCATGTCGAACATCGGCTCGGGGATCCCGTTCTCGATGTAGCAGAAAAGCACGAGCAGAACGACGCCGAGGGCGAGGCCGCCCAGGACCCACGGGTTCGTCCAGCCGGTGGCACTCCCGCCGTAGGGCTGGATGCCGTAGGTAATCGCGACGAGCAGCAGCCCGGCCCCCAGGGCGAACGTGGCGTTGCCCAGCCAGTCGATCCTGGCGCGCCGCGTGGTGGCGATCTCATGCAGGCTGAGGTACGCCCACACCGTGCCGAACACGCCGATGGGCACGTTGATCCAGAACACTGCGCGCCAGTCCCAGGCGGCCAGCAGCCCGCCGAGCAGCAGCCCGACGAACTGGCCCGAGATGCCGGCGATCTGGTTGATGCCGAGCGCCATGCCGCGCTTGTTGGCCGGGAACGCGTCGGTCAGGATGGCGGCCGAGTTCGCCATCAGCATCGCGCCGCCGAACGCCTGGACGATACGGAAGCCGATCAGCCACAGCGCGCCGCCGCCGCCGAGCAACGGGTCCAGGGACAGCGCGATGGACGCGATCGTGAACACGACGAAGCCCAGGTTGTAGATCTTGACCCGGCCGAACATGTCGCCCAGCCGGCCCAGCGTCACCACCAGGACCGCCTGGACCAGCAGGTACCCGATGATCATCCACAGCAGGTAGCTGATGTTGCCCGGCGAGAGCGGGTTGAGGTGAATACCGCGGAAGATGGCGGGCATCGCGATGATCACGATCGAGGCGTCGATGGTGGCCATCGTCATGCTGAGCGTGGTGTTGGACAGCGTGATCCACTTGTAGGCGCCGCTCTTCATGCGGCCGCGGCTGTCTGTCTCGCCGGCCGCCCGCCTGCTTGCCTGGGTACTTGCCCGGCGCTACCCGTATGCCCGGCACCGGTCCGGTGCCCGTCGCCCGCCGTCGCGTGTCCTTGTTCCGCCGATTTCCGCACGTCTCCCAAGCATAGCCCCAGACAGTTGTTTGATCACAACTATTTGCCATGCGAACGGCTTGGCCGCTGACGGTGCGAACGGCTTGGCCGCTGACGGTGCGAACGGCGCGGCCGCTGGCCAGCCGGCGGGTCGGGTCGGCGGTCAGCCAGCCCTGGTCTGCCCAGAACTCCGCGGTGGAGCGCAATGCGTCCAGGTGCCGGTTGAAGGTCGCGGCGGCGCGGTCGCTCCACTCGCCAGTGAACCATTCCGTCAGCCGCTCGATGTTGTCCTCGTCGTCGAGGCGTGCCGGGCGACGGCGTCGAGCTGGCCGTAGTCCGCGGCCCGCCTGTAGCCCGTAACCACCCGGCGCCGGTCGCCAGCGTTGCCGCGACGCCCGCCCTGCCCCACGGGCCCTGCTTGCGTTCCATCGCGCCCCGCCTCCCCACTGTGAGGTGGATGGCCTTCCCCGCTGCTCCCGCCTGCCGGGCCGACCCGGTGTTGACTACTTGCCAAGCACCGGGATACGGTCACGAACGGATTTGCGGTGATTTCCGGCATTTCGGTGCGACCGGAGGTGCCTGGTGGCGGCTCAGCCCAATGAGGGGCATCTTCAGCCTGTCGAGCCTGCCGGGACGGTCGGGGCCGAGGAGTTGCACCGGGGCCTGAAAGAGCGGCACATCCAGATGATCGCCATCGGCGGGGCGATCGGGGTGGGCCTGTTCCTCGGTTCGGCATCGGCGATCCAGAAGGCCGGCCCGTCGCTGCTGCTGTCGTATGCGGTGGCCGGCGTGGTGATCTTCCTGATCATGCGCGCGCTGGGTGAGCTGTTGCTTTACCGGCCGGTGTCGGGCGCGTTCGCCACGTATGCGGAGGAGTTCGTCGGTCCCTGGGCGGGTTTCGTCACGGCCTGGACGTACTGGCTGATGTGGGTGGTGATCGCCATGGCGGAGATCACCGCGGTCGGTATCTACGTCCAGTTCTGGTTTCCCAGCGTGCCGCAGTGGCTCCCGGCGCTGATCGCCCTGATGGTGCTGTTCGGGGTGAATCTGATCGCGGTCGGGCTGTTCGGCGAGTTCGAGTTCTGGTTCGCGATGATCAAGGTAGTCACGATCATCGCGATGATCCTTCTTGGCCTGGCGATCATCATCTTCGGGCTCAGAAAGGGCGCATCGTTTACGAATCTGTGGTCACACGGCGGGTTTTTCCCCAAGGGCCTGGACGGGCCGTTCCTGGCGCTGCAGATCGTCATGTTCGCTTTCCTCGGCGTGGAGTTGCTCGGCGTGACGGCGGGTGAGGCGCAGAACCCGGAGAAAACGATCCCATCGGCGATCAACAAAGTGATCTATCGGATCCTGCTGTTTTACATCGGGGCGCTGGCGGTCATCATGTCACTCGTTGCCTGGGACCAGCTGAGCGTCAAGACCAGCCCGTTCGTCCTGGTCTTCGCCAAGGTCGGCATCCCTGCTGCGGCCGGCATCGTGAACTTTGTGGTGCTGACCGCCGCGCTGTCCTCCTGCAACAGCGGCATCTTCAGCACCGGACGGATGCTCTACACCCTCGCCGGCTACCGGCAGGCCCCCGCTCCGCTGCGAAAGGTGAGCCGGCAGAAGGTCCCGGCGCTGGGTATGACGGTGTCCTTCGCGGTCATGCTGCTCGGGGTGGTCATCAACTACGTCATCCCCGCGCAGGCGTTCATCTACATCACAAGCGTCGCGACGGTCTGCGGCCTGTTCGTCTGGGGGATGACCGTGTTCGCGCACCTGTGCTACCGGCGCTACGTCAACAGCGGGCGGCTGCCCCCGAGCGGGTACCGGCTCCCCGGAGCCCCGGTCACCAACTGGTTCGTGCTGGCCTTCCTGATGCTCGTGCTGGTCCTGCTGGGGTTCAGCAAGGACACCAGGATCGCCCTGTACGCCGCGCCGGTCTGGGCCGCGATCATGCTGGTCGCCTATATCGCCTCGCGCTCCCAGCATCTTCCCGCCGCTCCGCCGCTGGCCCCGGAAGGCACGTACCTGCACGCGCCGGCCGTCAACCCCGGCACCGAGCCGACGATCTGAGCGCACCGCAGCGAAACAGACAACCGCGACCTACGGAGGCGGACAAAATGCGGATTGGCGTAGTCAAGGAGATCAAGCCCGCGGAGCGGCGGGTGGCGCTCACCCCGGCCGGCGCACGGGAGCTGGTGACACTCGGCCACGACGTGCTCGTCGAAGCGAACGCCGGCGCCGGATCCGGCTGCCCTGACGACGCCTACAGCTCGATCGGGGCGAGGATCCTGGGCGCTGAGGAGGTATGGAGGGACAGCGAGCTGCTGCTGAAGGTCAAGGAGCCGGTCGAGGCCGAATACCCGCTGCTGCACGCCGACCTCACCCTGTTCACCTACCTGCACTTGGCACCCAACCGGCCGCTCACCGAGGCGTTGCTGACGTCGAAGGCGACCGGGATCGCCTACGAAACCGTAGAGAAGAACGGCGGTCACCTGCCACTGCTCGCACCGATGAGCGAGATCGCCGGGCGTCTCGCCGCCCAGGCCGGCGCCTACTTCCTGCAGGGCCCGCTGGGCGGCCCCGGGCTGCTCATCGGCGGCGTCACCGGGGTGGCACCGGCCCGCGTAGTCGTTATCGGCGGCGGAGTCGTCGGCACCGAGGCCGCGCGGATTGCCCTGGGTCTCGAGGCCGAAGTGACGATCCTCGAACGTTCCCTTGAGCGCCTTCACGAACTCGACCAGTACTTCGGATCCCGGGCCCGAATCCTCATGTCAGACGCCATCGTCCTGGAGGAGGCGCTGCAGGAAGCCGACGTCGTCATCGGTGCCGTGCTCGTGCCCGGTGCCCTCGCCCCCCGGCTGGTCACCCGCGAGATGCTGAGCTGGATGAAGCCCCGCTCGGTGATTGTCGACGTGGCCATCGACCAGGGCGGCTGCTTCGAAACCTCGCACCCCACCACGCATACCGACCCCGTGTTCGTAGTGGAGGACATCCTTCACTACTGCGTCGCTAACATGCCCGGCGCGGTCCCGGTCACCTCGACCAGAGCGCTAACGAACGCCACGATGCCCTACGTCCGCCGCCTCGCCGAACAGGGCATCGACGCGGCACTGGCCGACGATCCCGGCTTCGGACGAGGACTCAACGTCCAGAACGGGGAGATCACCTACGAGCCCGTCGCCACGGCGTACGCCGAAGGGCCACCGGTTGCCCCCTGGTAACGCAACGGCCGGGTCTGCCGACCTGTCGTGTGACGAAACGCCCGTAGCTGGCCCGGCCAGGTCTTGCCAGGTATGCGGTCAGCCCGTCAGCGCAGCATCCACTGGGCGCCCGCGCGCCATTCGGTCTAGCTCTTCCCGGGACGGCACGCCCGCATAACGGCCGTAGGCGGCCTCGTCATCCGTCAGGAACTCCACCGGCATGTCCCGAAAGATACGCCTGAATCGCCGGTAACTAGCTGAAAGTAACCAAACCGGCACTCATCGCACCCTACCATTGCCCTAGTTCTGGGACGGCCAGTCACGGTAAGCCCGCCTTCAACCGGGCCTCTACCGTGATTTTTCGTTCCGCTGCTACATCAGCCCCGACTTGGCCGCCAGACTCTAGGGCCCCGTTCTACCGGGGAACGAACCACCATGCGGCGCCCTGGAAGAGGCCACCGCGCGCGCCCGGCTGCGGCGTTGCCGATCACCTGCCATCGCTAAACCAGGCCTCCCCCGGTTCCCGGCTCCGCGGCAGCGATGGTGGTGACCAGGCCGGAGCTGCTCACAAATTTCAGCGCGCCGTCCGCGGCGTCTACGTACAGGACGCCACCCTTCCGGGGGGCGGCCGGCTGCGGCTGCGGCGTGAGGGCCAGCAGTCCGTCAAGGGTCATCTGATTCTTGCTGTCAGGCGATGGCACGACCGTCTCAACGCCGGTCAGCTCATTGTTTTCCAGGTCCAGCGATGCGCCGCCGTTGGCCTCGGGAGCGATGGAGATGATGGGGTGGTCCGTCCCGGTCGTCACGGCGACACCGGTCCGCTCGCTCCCGCCCTTATCCAGGTAGTTGAGCTTCACGAACGTTCCGGGACCGCCCCGGGCGAGCAGTTGGAGGTTGCCGCTGGGGCTGGAGGTGATGAAAGCGAGGCTGTCGATGGACTGACCATTGCCGGCTAGCTGGCTGGCCAGGAACGCGTGGTTGATGCCACCGTCAGGCTCGAAATGAACAACATCCGGGTGGGATGAGTCGTCCATGACCGAATTGCCCCTTTTGTCGAGCGGCCCGGTCGGCGTCATCTCGGCCGCCGCCGCTTCTGACCCGCCAGGTTGGCTGATGACGGCCACTGCGGCTGCCGCACCGGCGCTCAAAATAAAGCGGCGGCGCGGGGACGCGGGTTGGCAAGTGCCCATCCTTATTTCCTCTGATCCTTATTTCCTCTGATCCTGCATATTTTACTCTGCGTCACCTATAGCAGACTCTACGCATTGAGTGTGCCGGGTGCACGGGCGGATGGGCGGATGGGCGCACGGACACGCTGGCTACCGCCGACGCGGCGGGGCGGTGCTCTCGCGCAGGACCAGGCCGGTGGCCAGATCGATGTGCTGGGGCTGGGCGGCGCCGCCCTCACCTCCCATCCGCAGCATCCGGAAGCCGGCGGCGGTCATCGCGGCCAGCGGCTGCCGGATGGTGGTCAGCGGCGGCGCCGCCCAGGCCGCGATGACGTCGTCGAATCCGACCACGCTCAGGTCGCCGGGGGCGCGCAGGCCACGCTCGCCGAGGGCCTGCAGCACGCCGAACGCCTGGTTATCGTTGCCGGCCACGATCGCGGTGGGCGGTTCCGGCAGGGCGAGCAGGCGGAGCGCCCCGCGGCGGCCGTCAGGGACCGCGAACTCGCCCCGGACGACCAGCGCCTCATCGACGGGCAGGCCGGATCGCATCAGCGCCGTACGGTAGCCGTCGAGCCGGGCGTTCGCCGACCAGAAGCGCCCGGGGCCGCCGATCGCGGCGATCCTGCGGTGGCCGAGGTCGGCCAGGTGGCGGGTCGCGGCCATGCCGCCCTGCCAGTTGGTCGTCCCGACCGAACGGACGTCGCGGCCCGGTTCGGTGGGCGGGTCGATGACGACCAGCGGAATGCTCGCCGCCGCCAGCCGCCGGCGTTCGGCCATGCTGGGCAGGTAGAGCACGCTGAGCACGCCGTCGGTACCGCGCCCGGTGGCATGGTCCAGCCAGGGCCCGAACTCCGCCGGGGTGCTCATCGTCGTGACGACGATGCTGTGGGCGTCCTCACGCGCTGCCTCTAGCGCCCCACGGATGAGCTCTTCGGCCCAGGGACCCTGCAGGCTGCCGATCAGCAGGTCCACCACCCCGGCCCGCAGGCCGGAGGCGACCTGGTAGCCGTGGCCGCGCAGGATCTGGCCCACCCGGTCGCGGGTCCGCGGCGCGACGTCGGTGCGGCCGTTGAGAACCTTCGAGACGGTGGAAATTGAGACGCCCGCCTCCGCCGCGATTCCGGTCAGCGTGCTGCGGCCAGGGGCGCGGCGCATCGGCGATTCCTTTCGAAAAGTCCCGGGCCGGTGACTCACCTGCCGCCGTCGGCACGTTCGGCGCGGTGCCCCGGGCGGGTGCCGGGAACGCGGTCAGCTAAGGCATTGACCCAGCAAACCACCCGCCGTACGTTAAGCATAGATACGGCCGATAACTTTTCGAAAAGTGTTCTCCACCGCCTACTGGGCAGCCAGGATGGATGCTGACGGCCCGGGGCGGCCGGCCCCGTAAAGACGGCCCGGAAAGACGGCACTGGAAGACGGCACTGGAAGACGGGACGGTAAGCATGAGTAATCCGCTGGCGCTGCAGCTGTACACCGTGCGGCAGGAACTGGCCGCCGACCGGGCCGGGGTCCTTCGCCGCCTGGCCAGGTTCGGCTACGGGGCGGTCGAGCCATTCGACGTGATCTGTGACCCGGATGGCCTGCGCGCGGACCTGGACGCGGCCGGCCTGGCCGTGTGCAGCGTGCACGCCCGCCCGTTCGGAGAGCAGGCGGATGCCGCGTTCCGCGGCACCCGGGCCGTCGGGGCGGACACGGTGATCGTCCCGCACCTGCCGCCGGAGCGGTTCGCCGGCTCCGATGGCGTCCGCGCGGTGGCCCGGGAGCTCAACGAGATCGCGGCGCAGGCGGCCGACCGCGGCTTGCGTCTCGGCTATCACAATCATGACTTCGAGCTGTCGTCGCTGATCGGCGGGCGCCCGGCGCTGGAGGTGCTGGCCGATCAGCTGGACCCAGCCGTGCTGCTGGAGGTGGACACGTACTGGGCGGCGGTCGGCGGCCAGGCCGTGCCCGAACTGCTGGGGCGCCTCGGCGATCGCGTCCGTTACCTGCACGTCAAGGACGGCCCGGTCACCAAGGACGACCCTATGACGGCGGTCGGCAGCGGGAAGATGCCGGTCGCGGAGATCCTGGCCGCCAGCCCGTCCGTGGAGTGGAACGTGGTCGAATTGGACGCCTGCGACACGGACATGATGGAAGCGGTCGGGGACAGCATCACCTGGCTCACCAACCACGGCCTGGCCGGCCGGTCCGCCTCGCCAGACACCCTCAGGCCGGCCGGCCCCGCGGCCCCGGCGAGCCCCACCCCGGCGAATCCCGGCCCGGCTAGCCTGGCCGGGAACGGGAGCTGACGGTGCCCGCGCCGCTCGGCGTGGCCGTGGTCGGCTGCGGCACGATCAGCGACGAGTACCTGCGCAACCTGACCGCCTTTCCCGACCTGCGGGTCCTGTTCTGCGCCGACCTGGACCGGGAGCGCGCCAAGGGGCAAGCCGCTGCGTACGGTGTCCCCGCCGCGGGCACCCTGGCGCAAGCCCTCGAGCACGACGGCGTGCAGCTGGTGGTGAATCTGACCCTGCCGGGGTCGCATGCGGAGGTAGCCGCCGCCGCGATCGCGGCCGGCAAGCACGTGTGGAACGAGAAGCCGCTGACCACCGACGCCGCTACCGGCCGGGGCCTACTCCGGCAGGCCGAACGGGCCGGGGTACGGGTCGGCTGCGCTCCGGACACGGTCCTCGGCGCGGGCCTGCAGACGGCCCGGCGGCTCATCCAGGCCGGCGCGATCGGGACGCCGCAGACCGCGCTGGCCCTGATGCAGAGTCCCGGCCCGGAAAGCTGGCATCCCAGCCCGGAGTTCCTGTTCCAGCGCGGCGCCGGGCCATTGTTCGACCTCGGGCCGTACTATTTCTCCGCGCTGGCCACCGTGTTCGGGCCGGCCTCCCGGGTGGCGGCGGTCGGGCGGCAGGCGCTAACCAGGCGGGTCATCGGGTCCGGGCCGAAGGCCGGCACCACGTTCGCGGTCGAGGTGCCCACGCACGTCGGCGCGCTGGTCGAGTACACCGGCGGTGCCGCCGCCTCGCTGCTGTTCAGCTTCGACTCCCCGCTGCCCCGGCACGGTTTCGTCGAGATCACCGGGACCGAGGCGACGATGGCCTTCCCCGACCCGAACAGGTTCACCGGGGACATCCGGATTTACCGTCGCGGCGGCGACGGCTGGGAGACGCAGCAGCCCGTCGGCGCTTCGGCCGGGCGCGGCCTCGGGGTGCTGGACATGGCGCGCGGCCTGTGGGCCGGTCAGCCGCACCGCGCCTCGGGCGAGCTGGCGCTGCACGTCCTGGAGCTCATGGTGGCCGTTGAGACGTCGCTGAGCGGGACCGCGTTCGAGCCGGTAGATTCGGGTTTCGTGGTGCCGCCGCCGCTGCCCGAGGAGTGGGATCCTTATGCCCGCACGGTCTAGCCAGCCGGACACGCCAGAACTCGGTATCGGGATGGTGGGTTAGGCGTTTATGGGCGCGGCTCACTCCCGGGCCTGGGCCACGGCGGCCCAGGCGTTCGACGTCCCGCTCCGGCCCCGGATGGCCGCGCTGGCGGCCCGGGACGGCGCGGCGACCCGGGCCGCCGCAGCGGGGGGCCCCGGGGGGCGCCCCCCCTGGCCAGCACAGCGGGTTCCGGGCGGCCGCACCCCGGGCCAGCACCGTAATCGGGCCCGGATCACGTCCGAGGCGAGCAGGCCGGACAGCGCGCGGGTGTACGTTTCGCGCTGCCCGTCCGGGACGTGCGCCGCGACCGCGGCGGCGGCGCTGGGGAAGTCACTGAGCGTTTCGACCACCGTGACCAGCGCCGGCGCTTTGAGGAAGACCAGGCGGCGGTTGCCGTAGTGGTAGGCGAGCGCGCCGAAGCTCTCCGGCCTGATCGCCACCTGCGGGTGCTTCTCGTAGGGCCGCGCCGCGTCGAACGGTGCCCGCGAAGCCCCGGCGTCCACTGAGGTCCCGGCGTCTGCGGAAGACACGGCTTCCTCACTGGTCATGCTCCTATGGTGGCAGTTATGGCACCCACGACGGTACCCGGCCTGCCCTCGGCACCCGCCGGGGCCACCGAAGGACTGCGCCTGCGCCCGGACCCGGGGCTGCGCTCGCTGGATGGCGGAACGGTCTTGCTCGGCGGTGCGCCGTACCGGATGCTGCGGCTCGGTCCGGCCGGGGCCCGCCACGTCGCCGGCTGGTGGGACGGCGAGCCCGTGGCCGGGCCCCCCGGGGCGCAGGCGCTGGCGCGCCGGCTGCTGTGGACCGGGATCGCCCATCCCGTCCCGGAGGACGGCCCCGGTCCCGGTCCCGGTCCCGGTGATGTCACAGTGGTTATCCCGGTCCGCGACCGCACGGCCGAGCTGGCCCTATGCCTCAGCGGGCTGGGGGAGTACCAGGTGATCGTGGTGGACGACGGCTCCCTCGATCCGGGCGCGGTGGCCGCGGTCGCCGCGGCTGCGGGGGCGCGCTGCGTGCACCGGGCCGTCAACGGCGGCCCTGCGGCCGCGCGGAACACCGGCTTGGCCGCGGTGCAGACCCCGCTGGCGGCCTTCCTCGACTCGGACTGCGTTCCGGTACCCGGCTGGCTCGGCCCGCTACTGCCGCACTTCCGCGACCCGGTGGTGGCGGCGGTGGCCCCGAGGATCGTGCCGTATACGTGTCCGGCTCAGATGGGACCCGCCCCCGGGAGAGACGCCCCCGGGAGAGACGCCCCCGGGAGAGACGCCCCCGGGAGAGACGGGCCAGTGGGCTGGCTGGCCCAGTACGAAGGCGTCAGCTCGACCCTCGACATGGGGCCGGTGCCGAGCATCGTGCGGCCCGGCTCCAAGGTGCCGTACGTGCCAGGGGCGGCCCTCGTCCTCCGCGTGGAGGCGGCCGGGGACAAGCACGCGGGCGGGTTCGCCGAGCACATGCCGGTGGGGGAGGACGTCGACTTCGTCTGGCGGCTGGCCGCGGGCGGCTGGCATGTCCGGTACGAGCCGGTGGCCACGGTCGCCCACCAGCACCGGGTCCAGCTGGGCAGCTGGTTCGCGCGCCGGGTGGACTATGGGACCTCGGCCGCGCCGCTGGAACTGCGGCACCCGGGCACGCTCCCGGCGGTGGCCATGTCCGGGTGGAGCGCCACCGCGTGGGCCGCCGCCGCGCTCGGCCACCCGGCTGCCGGCGCCGGGATCACCGCGGCCGCGACGGTCCTGCTGGCCCGGCGCCTGGCCCCGGTCACCGGCGAACCCTGGCCGGTGGCGGCCCGGCTGGCGGCGGGCGGCACGGTAGCCGCGGGCCGGCTGCTGGGCAGCACACTCTCGCGGGCGTGGTGGCCGGTGGCACTCCCCGCCGCGATCGCGGTCCCGCGGCTGAGGCTGCCGCTGGCCGCCCTGGTCCTCGCCCCGCCCGTGCTCGGCTGGCGGGAACGGCGCCCGCCGATGGATCCGTTCCGCTACGTCTCCGCCCGGCTGCTCGATGACGTGGCGTACAGCCTCGGCGTCTGGCGGGGCTGCGTGCGGCACCGCACCGCCCGCCCACTGCTGCCCCGGCTGACCTGGCGTGCCACCCCGGGAGCCGGGAGATCCGGGATTTGCTCAGCCGGTAAGCGGGCGGGGTCCTCTCGTGGGCGGGCCGCCCGACCGGATCGGCAGCGCCCCGGCTCGGCTGAATCCGCGCGCCGTCCACGCTGACGGCGAGCCATCGGGGGTGATCGCGTGGAGGACCCACTGCTCGGCCTTGAGGCCCGCGAGGAGCTCATCGTCGGACGGGACATCGCGGCCGTGCTCCTGCCGGATGGCCGCGCGCGAATTCGCGCTCCGCTAGCCATCGGAAACCGGGGCCCGCGCCGTTACGCTGCCAGTAATGCGGGATGGGCAGCCGCGCACCGACACGGCGGTCCGCCGGGGCAGGAGGAGTGGCAATGGCGAAGACTAACGGCACGCGACCGTCCAGGAAGGCGGCACGGCTCCCTCGTGACGTGTACGAAAAGGAGCTGTACCGGCTGCAGGCCGAGCTGGTCAAGATGCAGGAGTGGATGCGCGTCGAAGGCGCCCGCATCGTGGTCATCTTCGAGGGCCGCGACGCGGCCGGCAAGGGCAGCACGATCAAGCGGGTCGCCGAGTACCTCAACCCCCGCGTCGCCCGCATCGTGGCGCTGCCGGCGCCGACCGAACGGGAGCGGTCGGAGTGGTACTTCCAGCGTTACGTCAGCCACCTGCCCGCCGCCGGCGAACTGGCCCTTTTCGACCGGAGCTGGTACAACCGCGCAGGCGTCGAGCACGTCATGGGCTTTTGCGCCAAGGAGGAGTACAGCCGCTTCCTGCACCAGTGCCCCATCTTCGAGCGGCTGCTGGTCGAGGAGGGCATTCTGCTCCGCAAATACTGGTTCTCGGTCAGCGACGATGAGCAGCAGCGCCGGTTCAAGTCACGGCTGAACGATCCGATGCGCCGGTGGAAGCTGTCCCCGATGGATTTTGAGTCCGTCACCCGGTGGGAGGACTATTCGCGCGCCAAGGACGAGATGTTCGTGCACACCGACATCCCGGAGGCGCCGTGGAACGTCGTGGAAAGTGACGACAAACGGCGGGCCCGGATCAATATGATCGCGCACCTGCTCAGCACGATCCCGTACCGCGACGTGAAGCTCACGCCGCTGCGCCTTCCGGCCCGGCCGCCGTCCAAGGGTTATGTCCGCCCGGCCCGGGACATGCAGGCGTACGTGCCTGACCACGCCGCCCAGGTGGACCCGCGGGCGACGGCCAGCTAACGGCACAGTCAGGGGACGCCGCCCGTCCTCCAGGTAGACCAGCCCGCGGCCCGCGCACGACGCACGGACGCGCCGCCGGATCGGGCGCCGGAGCAGGGGGAGGGCCTCGGCCAGTTCCGCCAGCCGGTACTCGGCAATCTCTTCCGGCTGCAGCACGATGGCGTTCAGGCGCTTGCGGCCGAGCGCGCCGCAGTCGAACAGGAACCGGACGCCACCCGCCCGGCCGGGGCGCGGGCGGCGGAAGTCCATGCAGGCCAGCCTGCCACGGCTCACCTCGAGCCCGCACTCCTCGCGCACCTCGCGCCGGCACGCCTCCCACGGTGTCTCCCCGTCCGCCTCCATCACGCCGCCCGGGATCGTCCACCCCGTCTTGTAGGTCGGCTTGAGGATGAGCAGGCGCCTTTCGCGGTCGAAGATCAGCGCCCCGGCCGACACCGGGATGGCCGGGAGCGCGGGAGCCTCCTGGCCCGGGCCCGCCGCCGGCTCGCGGTCCGGGCCGGCCCAGTCTCCGCCACCGCTCATGACGGACACGATAGTGCTCACGAGACTGTGGGCGAACCGTGACCTTGCTGCCGGAACGTCACCTGCACCGCCTGGAGCCGGCGGCGCGGAGGGCGCCCGGCGGGTGTATAAGGAACTCTGTGGGCCTGCTGCGAGCGTCGGTGACGATCCCGGAGTCGACCGGGGCGGCGTACACCGTCGTGGAGCTGACCGGCGAGGTCGACGCCACGAACAGCGACGAGCTTTACGACGTGCTGGAATCGGTCGTGCTGCAGCTCCCCCGCCTGCTGGTCGTGGACTTGTCCGCGCTGACCTTCATGGATTCGACCGGACTGCGCATGCTGCTGCGGTCCAGCCGGGAACTCGACCAGCGGGGCGGTGTGCTCGCGCTGGCGTCACCGCAGGTGTCGGTGGCGCGGGTCCTCCAGCTGACCAGGGCTGATCAGCTGATCCCGGTCTACGGCACGGTCGCGGACGCAATCGCCGAGGCCTGATGCGTCGCGGACGCGATCGCCGAGGCCTGATGCCTGGCGCGGTTGAGGACCACGGGCCGTCACCGATGCCGCACACTGTTAACCGTGCCCATTGACAACCGGGCGGTCCGGCGGCACCCCGCGGGCGCGTCCGCCCCGCCCGACACGGACACCGCCCAACGCGACATCGGGCGGCTGCTGATCGCCTGCCCGGACCGGCCGGGGATCGTCGCGGCGGTATCGGGTTTCCTGTTCGACGCGGGAGCCAACATCGTGGAGTCCCAGCAGCACTCGACGGACCCGTCGGGCGGGATGTTCTACCTGCTGGTCGAGTTTCACCGGCCCGGCCTGGCCGGGCGGTTCGCCGACCTGACGGAGCAGTTCTCCCGGCTGGCCGGCTCGTTCTCCATGCGCTGGAAGATGACCCAGGCCGCGGAGCTCAAGCGGGTCGCGGTGTTCGCCTCCAAGGCTGACCACGCACTGCAGGAACTGCTCTGGCGCGCTCATTCCGGCGAGCTCAACGCCGATATCAGGATGGTGATCTCGAACCACCCCGATCTGGCGGAAGCGGTCGGCGGCTGGGACATCCCGTTCCACCACGTCCCGGTGTCCCGGCAGACCAGGGACGAGGCCGAGACGGCCCAGCTGAAGCTGCTCGCCGGCGAGGCGGTGGATGTGGTCGTGCTCGCCCGGTACATGCAGATCCTGTCCCCCCGCTTCCTCGCCGAGTGCCCGGGGCCGGTCATCAACATCCACCACAGCTTCCTGCCGGCGTTCGCCGGCGCCAACCCGTACCAGGCCGCGGCCGACCGGGGCGTGAAGCTCATCGGCGCCACCGCCCACTATGTGACCGCCGAACTGGACGCCGGGCCGATCATCGAGCAGGACATCGTCCGCGTCGATCACCGCTACACCGTGGAAGAGCTGCGGAAACTCGGACGGCACGTGGAACGGTCCGTGCTGGCCCGCGCGGTTGCCTGGCATCTGGACGACCGGGTCATCGTCCACCAGAACAAGACCATCGTCTTCGCCTGAACCGGGAGACTATGCAATTGCGCGCGCCGAGGGCCGGGGGGCGATACTGAGAACATGTCGGGCCATCGCGGTAAGGACATCATCGTGGTGGCGGCCTCGGCCGGCGGGCTGATGCCGCTGCGAGCCCTCCTGGCGGGGCTGCCGGCCGACCTTCCCGCCTCCGTCGTGACGGTGCTGCACATCCCGGCGACCGGCGGCCAGGCGCTGCCGGGCATCCTCGACCGTTCCGGCCCCCTGGCGGCCAGGCTCGCCGTGGACGGCGAAAAACTGTTGCACGGCCGCGTCTACGTGGCGCCGGCCGACCATCATGTGCTCATCGTCAACGGCACGATCCGGCTGTCGCAGGAGCCGCGCCAGAATGGGGTCCGTCCCGCCGCTGACCCGCTGTTCCGCAGCGCCGCGCGGTACGGCGGCCCGCGTGTGGTGGCTGTGGTGCTGAGCGGCACGCTCGACGATGCGGCACGGGGCTGCGCCACGGTGGAACGGTGCGGCGGCCGCGTCCTGGTCCAGGAGCCGGCCGAGGCCGCGTACCCCGGCATGCCGTCAAGTGCCCTGGCCGCCACCCGGCACGCGGTGGCCCTGCCGCTCGAGGAACTGGTGCGGCTGG